>CAVOYK010000013.1:0-46382 GCA_963700665.1 uncultured Actinomycetes bacterium | reverse complement strand
CCAGCCGGGCCGGATGAAGTTCTCCTGCGACGAGTTCTACCTCAAGAGCCCCCAGGAGATGAACGAGGCGGTCGGCGAGTATCCGGAGGCGCTCGCCAACACGCTCGCGATCGCCGAGAAGTGCAACGTCGAGATGGACTTCGGCAACATCATCCTGCCGGCGTTCGAGGTGCCTGAAGAGCACACGACCGAGAGCTATCTGCGGGCGAAGTGTCTCGAGGGCCTCAAGGTTCGCTACGGCGACCCGGTCCCGCCCGAGGTTGTCGCGCGCCTCGACCACGAGCTGTCGGTGGTGGCCCCCAAGGGCATCGCGGCCTACTTCCTGATCGTCGCCGACTTCACGCAGTGGGCCAAGGACAACGGCGTGAGGGTGGGGCCGGGACGAGGCAGCGCCGCGGGCTCGATCATCGCGTACTCGCTCGGCATCACGAACCTCGACCCCATCAAGGAGGGGCTGCTGTTCGAGCGGTTCCTCAACCCCGAGCGCACCGAGATGCCCGATATCGACATGGACTTCGACGACGACGGACGCAGCAAGGTCATCGACTACGTGCGCGACAAGTACGGCGCCGACAAGGTCGCCCAGATCATCACGTTCAACAAGATGAAGGCGCGCGCCGCCGTGCGTGACGCGGGGCGCGTCATGGGCTACCCCTACGGGGTTCCCGACAAGATATCCAAGATGATCTTGGAGGAGCTCGGCGCAACCATCGACGGCTCGCTCGTGGCCAACAACGAGTTCATGGCCGACTACAACGCCAATCCCGACACCAAACGCATCGTGGACGCGGCCCGCTCGCTGGAGGGTCTCACGCGCGGTGAGGGAGTCCACGCCGCCGGCGTCGTCATCTGCCGAGATCCGCTGCACTACTACGTCCCGGTCAAGTACGACACCAAGGGCGGCGCCGTCATCACGCAGTACGACGGGCCGACCGTGGCAGACATGGGTCTGCTCAAGATGGACTTCCTGGGGCTGCGCACGCTCAGCGTCATCGCGGACGCCGTCACCAACGTGGAGCGCAACCACGGCATCGAGCTCGTCCCGGAGGACTTCCCGCTCGACGACGAGGCGACGTTCGCCCTGCTGCAGCGCGGCGACACCGCCGGCGTGTTCCAGGTCGAGTCGGCGGGCATGCGTCAGTTGCTCAAGCGCATGAAGCCCGAGACGTTCGGCGACGTCGTCGCCATCCTCGCGCTGTACCGCCCGGGCCCGCTCAAGTCGGGCATGGTCGATGACTTCGTGGACCGCAAGCGGGGCAAGCGCGCGGTGACCTACTACGACGACCGCCTCAAGCCGATCTTGGAGGAGACGTACGGCGCGATCGTCTACCAAGAGCAGGTCATGCGCATCTCGATGGACATGGCGGGCTTCTCGGCAGCCAAGGCCGACAAGCTTCGCAAGGCCATGGGAAAGAAGCAGCTCGACGTGCTCTCGGCGCTCGAGACCGACTGGGTCGAAGGCGCCGCGGCCAACGGCTACGACCCCAATCTGGCCAAGCGCATGTGGGCCGACATCCTGCCGTTCGCCGAGTACGCCTTCAACAAGAGCCACTCGGCGGCATACGGGCTGCTCACGATGCAGACGGCGTACCTCAAAGCGCACTACCCGCTCGAGTACATGGCGGCGGTGCTCACGAGCTATACCGGGCGCACCGACGATATCGTCAAGTACGTGGGCGAGTGCAACCGTGCCGGCATGCGCGTGTTGCCCCCGGACGTGAACTCGTCTGGCAAGGACTTCACGGCCGTCACGGGCCAGGGCATCCGCTTCGGACTTGCGGGCATCCGCGGCGTGGGGGAGGGCGTGGTCGACTCGGTCGTCGAAGCGCGGGAAGACGGCGGCCCCTTCACGTCGCTGCACGACTTCCTCAACCGCGTGGAGCTGCGACAGATCAACAAGAAGACGCTCGAGGCGCTCATCAAAGCAGGCGCCTTCGACTCCACCGGCTATCCGCGCAAACAGCTGATGGTGCAGCTCGAGGAGGGCGGCGTGCTCGAGGCGGCCGGCAAGCGCCAGAAGGATCGCGACAGCGGGCAGACCTCGATGTTCGAGATGCTCGATGCGGAAGACAACGGATTCGCCGACGAGGTCCCGCCGCCGGACGGCGACGAGTGGGAGAAGAGAATGAGGCTTGCGTTCGAGAAGGAGATGCTCGGCATCTTCGTCTCGGACCATCCGCTGCGCGAGATCGAAGCCGCCGTGCGCAACGCTGCGGACTGCTCGCTGGGTGACGAGCTTGTGGCCGGCACGGTCTGCTGGTTTGCGGGCATGCTCTCCTCGGTGTCGCTCAAGCCCACCAAGAAGGGCCCGATGATGGGCATCGTGACGCTTGAAGACCTGGACGGTTCGATCGAGGCCGTGCTGTTCCCGCAGACCTTCGACAAGTACCGATCGCTGGTGGTCGAGGACGCGGTATTGCGGGTCAAAGGCAGAGTCGAGGAGGACGACCGGGGTCGCAAGTTGATCGTGTCTGACGTCGAGCCGTTCGACGGCACTGACTTCTCGAAACCGCCTCGCCGGATCGTGGTCAGGACCGACGCCGGAGCGCTCGTGAACGGCCGGTCCGATTCGCTCAAACGCATCCTCACTCACTTCCCCGGACGCGATCTTGTCGAACTGCAGGTCTGGGACGAGGAGAACCGCAAGACCATCGTGTGCACGATGCCGGAACGCGTGAACGCGGATGCGAGCGGCCTGCACGCGGAGCTCATGGAGCTCTTCGGCGGCGACGCCGTGGAGACCGCAGCGTAGGACGCGATCGGCTGAGCCGGGTCCTTCGCCGAAGCAGGTGCGCAGGGAATGCGTTGCACTCCAGCACTCTACTGTGATAGAGTGCGCTGCGGTGGGTACCGGTACGAGGTGCCCGCAGTACCTGGAAGACCGAATCTGACCCCGGGGGTCATACAGTATGCGTCCTGTCACGCCCAGAGGATTTCGCGACGTCCTGCCCTTGGAGGCCGCCGAGCGAGAGGTGATCGAGCGCCGTCTCGGCGACGTCTTCTCGGCATGGGGCTATGGACTGGTCGAAACGCCGGTCGTGGAGCGTCTCGACTCGCTCGAGGCCGCCGCCGGCCCGCTCGAGGGTACGGCGTTTCGGCTCGTAGACCTTGACGGTCGCCTGCTGGCGCTGCGTCCCGAGATGACCGTGCCGATCGCTCGGCTGGTCGCGTCGCGGATGGCCGATCAGCCCGGCCCACATCGGCTGCGCTACGCCGCCGACGTCTTTCGCGAGCACGAGTCGCTGCGCGGGCAGTCGCGTCAGTTCACGCAGGTCGGGGTGGAGCTGCTCGGCTCGTCGGGGCCTGCGGCGGACGCCGAGGTCGTGGCGCTGCTCGTCGAGGCGCTTGCGGCTGCCGGGCTTGACCGGCTTCAGCGTCGCCGTGGGCACGGTCGCGGTGTTGCAGGCGATCGTGGACGCGGCCGGTGGTTCGGAGTCGTGGGGCGAGGCGGTCTTCGCCGCAGCGCACGACCGCAACTTCGTGGAACTCGACCGGCTGGCGAGCGTGCCCGGGATCTCGAACGACGCTGCCAGCGCGCTGCGCGACCGTGCCGCGCGTCCGTGGTGGCCGAGAGGCTATCGAAGCGTGCCGAGAAGCCACCGCCGCGTGCGGATGCGATGCGGCCCTCGACGATCTCGACGCGACGGTGGCACTGCTTGAGGCGGCTGGGGTCGCCGAGAGCGTGAGCGTGGACTTCTCGGTGATGCGCTCGTTCGACTACTACACCGGATTCGTGGTCGAGGCCTACGTCCCGGGGCTGGGCGTGCCGCTGGGTGGCGGCGGCCGATACGACCGGGTTCTGGCCGCGTTCGACGCTCCCATGCCCGCCGCCGGCTTTGCGCTTGGGCTCGAGCGCGTGTCGATCGCGCTCGTGGAGCAAGGCGCGCAACCCGTGACGCGCGGACTCGACGCGGTGCTCGGCGGGGAGCCGGCCGATGCGCTGGCGGCGGCCGCCCGGCTGCGTGCTGCAGGCTGGCGTGTGGCGCTCACGTCGCGCTCGGGGCTCGAGCTCGTGCGCGAGGCCGACCGCCTCGAGGCCGTAGAAGCGCTCGTCGCCACCGGCACACGCATCGTTCGGCTCGATCGTGGCGGCGAGCTCGCCACCCCGCTCGCCGACCCGATCCCGTATGCGCCGACGACCTCGTGGGCGCAGGGCGGTGAGGCCCTGTGATCGCGTATCGCGACTCCTCGGCGGGCCGCCCCTTGCGTGTCGCGGTGCCCAAGGGGGCGCTGTTCGGCGATTCTGTGAGAGTGCTCGCCGAGGCCGGCCTCGACGTGGGCTCGCTGGCCGATCCTGGCCGCCAGCTGATCGTTCGCACTGCCGAGGCGGAGTACATCATCGGCAAGCCGACCGACATCCCGGTCTACGTCGCCTACGGGGCGGCCGACTGCGGCATCGGGGGCAAGGACGTGTTGGTGGAGGCGGGCCTTGACGTGGTCGAGCTCGTCGACCTGGGCTTTGGCGCGTGCAGGTTCGTCGTCGCCGAGCACCACGATGCCGCCGCTGAGGTCTCCGAGCGGGCCCGTCACCTGGGTGTCGTCAGAGTGGCGACCAAGTACCCCAACATCGCGCAGGCCCACTTCGACTCGAGGGGAATCCAAGTCGAGCTCGTCAAGCTCAACGGCAACATAGAGCTCGCGCCGCTTATCGGTATCGCGGACGTCGTTGTCGACATCACGGCCACGGGAACGACGCTTCGCCAAAACAACCTGCGCATCGTCGAAGAGGTGATGGGTTCGACCGCCCGCTTCGTGGGCAACCCGGCCGCCGTGCGGACCGACCCGCGTGTGATCGCGCTCGCGGACGCATTGTCGGAACTCTCGGTAGAATCGACTGGTGCGGGCGAAGCGCCCGCCACCTCGAACGAAAGCGAGTGAGAAGCATGCTGCGACGCATCGTGCTCGAGCCCGGCCAGCGCCTGACGCAGAAGGATCTGGCGCGCAGCGGCGGCGTGGACGCCGAGATCATCGGCGTTGCGGCCAAGATCGTCGACGACGTCAGAGCGCGCGGAGATGTCGCCGTGCGCGAGCTGACCGCACAGTTCGACAAGTGCGAGCTCGATGACTTTCGGGTGACGAGCGCTGAGATCGACGAAGCAGTAGCTCAGTGCGACGCCGAGTTCCTCGATGCGTTGACGAGCGCTGCGGGAGCGATCGAGGACTTCCACCGCCGCCAGCTCCAGCAGTCGTGGTTCACGACCCAGGAGGGCGGCGTGTTCCTCGGGCAGAAGGTGACGCCGCTCGCGCGCGTGGGCATCTACGTCCCCGGTGGACGCGCCCGCTACCCCTCCAGCGTGCTCATGAATGCGATCCCCGCACTCGTGGCAGGTGTCGATGAGATAGCGATGGTCGTTCCTCCGGCAGCGGACGGCACGGTGAACCCCTACACGCTGGCTGCAGCCGTGGAGGCCGGAATCACCGAGATCTACAAGGTCGGCGGCGCTCAAGCGGTGGCCGCGCTCGCCTACGGCACCGATACCATCCCGCGCGTGGACAAGGTCGTGGGTCCCGGCAACGCGTATGTCACCGCGGCCAAGAAGCTCGTCATGGGCGATGTGGGCATCGACATGCTCGCCGGCCCCTCAGAGGTGCTCGTGCTCGCCGATGAGACCGCGGTGCCCGCGTTCGTGGCGATCGATCTGATGGCGCAGGCCGAGCACGACCCGCGCGCGGCGACCTACCTCGTCACGACAGACCCCGACCTTCCCGATCTGGTCGAGGAGGCGCTGCGCATCCTGCTCGACGAGTCGCCGAGGGGCGAGATCACGGAGCGCTCGCTCACCGACAACGGCGCTCGTGGTGGTGTGCCCCGACATCGTCGCCGCGCTCGACGCATCCGACCTCATAGCGCCCGAGCACCTCGAAGTACAGATGGCCGAGCCCTACGAGCTTCTCGGGTCGATCCGCAACGCCGGTGCGATCTTCCTGGGTCCGTGGACGCCCGAGAGCGTCGGGGACTACGTCGCCGGGCCCAACCACGTGCTCCCCACCGGCGGAACCGCTCGCTTCTCAAGCCCTCTGTCCGTCGACGACTTCGTGAAGAAGTCCAGCGTGCTTGGCTACAGCTTCGAAGCACTCGAGATCGACGGTCCTGCCGTGCTCGAGATCGCCGAGAAAGAGGGACTGTGGGCGCACGGTCGCGCCGTGTCGCTGCGCCTCGAGGCGTTCGACGAGTTTGTGTCCGCCGACGATGAAGAGGGGGCGTGAGCCAGATGAACCGCTACCGTCCTCCTCGGCCGGAACTGGACGATCTTGTCGCCTACGACGCGAAGGACCTACGCGCCGAGGTCGTGCTGGCCAGCAACGAGAACCCCGTCAATCTGCCGAGTGAAGTCATCGCGAGGCTCACAGAACGGCTGCCGGAGTTCAAGTTCAATCGCTATCCGGACCCGACCGCGACCGAACTCAGGAAGCTCATCGCGGGCGCCAACGGGCTCGAACCCGAAAACGTGCTCATCGGCAACGGGGGCGACGAGCTCATCTTCGATCTGCTCCTGGCGTGGGGCGGGCCCGGGCGCAAAGTGCTCGACACGCCCCCGACGTTCTCGATGTACGCGATCGACGCCGCGTCGACGGGAACCGAGGTCGTGAGCGTGCCGAGAGGCCCCGACTTCTCGATAGACACCGAGCGCGTGCTCTCCCGCGTGCGCGAGGGCGACGTCGACATCGTCATCATCGCCAACCCCAACAACCCCACCGGCGACCTGACCGACGAGTCCTTCCTCATCGATCTGCTGGGGGCTTCGGATGCCATCGTGATGGTCGACGAGGCGTACTTCGAGTTCAGCCGCCACACGATGCGGCCGCACATGACGCGCCACCCGAACCTCGTCATCTTGCGCACCTTTTCCAAGGCGTTCTCGCTGGCAGGCCTTCGCGTGGGCTACCTCCTCGGCCACGAAGAGGTCGTGTCCAACCTGATGAAGGTGCGCCAGCCGTACTCGGTCGACGCGTTCAGCCAGTGGGTGGCAGCGTCGGTCTTTCGGGAGCGCATGGTCTTCGAGCAGCAGATCAGCGACATCATGCGGGGGCGCGACCGCCTTATTCACGGCCTGTCGCTGATCCATGGCGTGGAGGTCTTTCCGACCGAGGCGAACTTCGTGCTGTTCCGCGTCGCTCACGCCAGTGCTCTGTGGCGCGACTTGCTGCACAGCCACTCGGTGCTCGTACGCGACTTCTCGCGGACTCCGGGGCTTGAGGACTGTCTTCGGGTCACCGTGGGCACCGCCGAGGAGAACGAGCGGTTCCTCGCAGCCGTGGACGAAGTGCTCACGAGCCGACGGGCATCGGAGCACTTCGGCGAGCAAGCGCGCGCGAACCGTCACGACGTGTCGGCCTAGGCGAGAAGGACGGAGACCACGATGGGCCGCAGTGCACAGATCGATCGGACCACCGGCGAGACCACGATCGCGCTCACGCTCGACCTGGACGGATCGGGGCAGACCGACATCTCCACCGGTGTGCCGTTCTTCGACCACATGCTCGATGCGCTCGGGCGCCACGCGACGTTCGATCTCGCGGTGAAGGCGACCGGTGACGTGGATGTCGACGCGCACCACACCGTCGAGGATGTGGGCATCGTGCTGGGTCAGGCGATCATGCAGGCGCTCGGCGACAAGCACGGCGTCACGCGATTCGGCTCATCGATCGTGCCGATGGACGAGGCGCTCGTTCTCAGCGCGGTCGATCTCTCGGGCCGTGGCCAGCTCCACTACGCCGTGGACCTGCCCATCGAGATCGTCGGCACCTTCGACACGACGCTCGCCAAGGAGTTCTTCATCGCCCTCGCCGCAAACGCCGCGATCACCCTCCACGTTCGCTCGTTCGCGGGCGAGAACAGCCACCACATCATCGAGGCGGCCTTCAAGGCCGCGGCTCGGGCGCTGCGTCAAGCTGTCGCAGTCGATGCGCGGGTCGCCGGTGTGCCGAGCACCAAGGGCAGCCTGTAGTGGCCACGCGCTGGGTGAACACCCCGTGCTCACACAGGCTTCGGCGGGGGCCCGCGTCGTGTGATGCGCGCCACCGGCGCCCCTCACACGACTTCCCCGCCTGCAGGACTGCGCGCGGCGTGTTCACCCAGCGCGTGACGGGAACCGGAGTCGAGAGATGATCGCGATCATCGACTACCGCATGGGCAACCTGCGCAGCGTGCAGAAGGGCTTCGAGCACGCCGGGGTCGCCGACGCCGTGGTGACCGACGATCCTTCCGTCGTCGAGCGGGCCGACGGCATCGTGCTTGCCTGGCGTGGGCGCCTTTCGCGACGCAGCCGCCAATCTGCGCGAATCTGGCTGCGAGGAGGTGCTGCTTCGCCGAGTCGCCGAGGGCACGCCGTTTCTCGGCATCTGTCTGGGGTTGCAGCTTCTGGCCGACGTCGGCTACGAGGATGGCGAGTGGGCGGGGCTGGGGCTCGTGCCCGGCACCTGCGAGCGGCTGCCGCAAGGGGTCAAGATCCCGCACATCGGCTGGAACACGGTCGAGTATCCGCGCGAGAGCGCGCCTGTTCGCCGGCATACCTGAGTCGACGGCGTTCTACTTCGTTCACAGCTACCGTCTGGTTCCGCACGACGAGAGTGCCATCGTCGGCTCCACAGAGTACGGCGTACGCTTCGCCGCTGCCGTGCAAGCGGGCAACGTCTACGCGGTACAGTTCCACCCCGAGAAGAGCTCGACGATGGGGCTCAGACTGCTTTCGAACTTCGACCACATCGTGCACGGACCGGGCGCGTAGCGCTCCCGGCGAGAAAGGACCACAGCCAGAGTGATCGTCTTTCCTGCGATAGACATACTGGGCGGGCGCGCCGTGCGCCTCGCCCAAGGCGACTATGCCCGCGTGACCGTCTACAACGAGGATCCCGTTGCCCAGGCGCGCGCGTTCGCTCAGCAGGGCGCCGAGTGGGTGCACGTCGTCGATCTTGACGGAGCGCGCGACGGCGTCCCTGGCAACATCGACGTGGTCGAGCGCGTCGCGCGCGAGGTCGGGATCCCCGTGCAGACCGGTGGAGGCATCCGGACGCTCGACACGATGCAGCGACTCGCAGACGCCGGGGTGTCTCGTATGGTGCTGGGCACCAAGCTGGCGACCGACCGTGCCTTTGTGATCGAGGCGGTCGAGCGGTTCGGCGATGCGGTGACTGCAGGCATCGATGCGCGTGACGGCTTCGTTGCGGTCGAGGGGTGGCGAGAAGGCACCGCGACCCCGGCTAGCGAGCTCGTTGGCGAACTGCGCGACTTGGGTATCCGGCACTTGGTCTACACGGACATCGCTCGCGACGGCATGCAAAGCGGAGTGGATGTCGATGCATACGAGCTTGTCAGCGAAGTCGGCGGGCTTTCCCGTGATTGCGAGCGGAGGGATCTCCACGCTCGCCGATCTCGCCGCGCTTGCTGCGCTCGGTCCCGATAGCGTAGAGGGTGCGATCACCGGCCGTGCGGTCTACGAGGGCGCCTTCACGCTGAAGCATGCGATCCGGGCCGCGCGGGGAGAGTACTGATGCGCCCGTCTTCGATCAGGGCCATCCAGCGAGCCCCGCTTCGCTGTGAGGTGTCACACCGATGCTGATGAAGCGCGTCATACCCTGTCTCGACGTGCACGAGGGCCGCGTGGTCAAGGGCGTCAACTTCGTGAACCTGCGCGATGCCGGCGACCCCGTGGAGATGGCGGCGGTCTACGACAAAGCCGGTGCCGACGAGGTCGTGTTCCTCGACATCACCGCGAGCCACGAGGAGCGTCCCTCGATGCTCGAGGTCGCCACGCGAACTGCCGAGGAGTGCTTCATCCCCTACACCGTGGGCGGCGGAATGCGCTCGGCCGACGACATCCGGGCCATGCTCAAGGCCGGCGCCGACAAGATCTCGCTCAACTCGGCGGCGGTGCGCAGTCCCGAACTGATCACGCAGACCGCACGCATCTACGGTGCGCAGTGCATCGTGACCGCGATCGATGCCCGACGCGTCCCCGGCTCGAGTCCCGCGCGCTGGGAGGTCTTCATCAACGGCGGGCGTATCAACACCGAGCTGGATGCGGTGGCATGGGCTGCGCGGGCGCAAGAGCTCGGAAGCGGGGAGATCCTGCTCACGAGCATGGACTGCGACGGCGTCAAGGACGGCTACGACATCGACCTCACCAGGGCGGTCACGCGCGCGGTCAACGTGCCGGTCATCGCAAGTGGCGGAGCGGGGGAGCTGGATCACTTCGCCGAGGTCGTCATCGAGGCCGACGCCGACGCGGTGCTGGCGGCCAGCGTCTTTCACTTCGGTACCTTCACGGTCAGGCAGGTCAAGGAATCAATGGCCTCACACGGCATACCCGTCCGGATGCAACAGGAGGACTGATCATGTCCGATCGCGAACGCGACCTTCTCGGAGTAGACGAGATGAAGTACGACGCCGACGGCCTCATCCCGGCGGTCGTCCAAGACGCCGCCAACGGTGACGTCTTGATGGTCGCCTACATGAACCGGGAGTCTCTGATCGAGACCCTCGAGACGGGCAAGACGTGGTTTTGGAGCCGCAGTCGCCAGAAGTACTGGATGAAGGGCGAGAGCTCCGGCCATGTCCAAGACGTTCACGAGGTCCTCTACGACTGTGACGCCGACTGTCTACTCGTCAAGGTGACGCAGCACGGCCCGGGGGCGTGCCACACCAACGAGCGTTCGTGCTTCTATCGGCGGCTCTACCCGCACTCCGAGTCGGTGGCGAAGGGCGGCTCGAATGAGTAGCGAGCACTCCTTGGGCGAGACCCTCGACGCGCTGTGGGCGACGATCGAGTCGCGACGTGACGCCGACCCCGCCACCTCGTACACGGCCAAGCTGCTCGGCGGGCACGAGGACAAGCTGCTCAAGAAGATCGCCGAGGAGTCCGGAGAGGTCGTCATGGCCGCGAAGGATGCGGACGCGGACCACCTGCGCTACGAGATCGCCGACCTGGTCTACCACCTGATGGTGGTGATGGCCCGCTGGGATCTGACGCCCGATGATCTGGCGGGCGAGCTCGCTGCTCGCTTCAAGTAGTCGCTGATGGTCCGCCGTCCTGCTGAGCCGGTAGCGCCGAAGGGCCGTCCCATCGCGCGGCGACGAGAACCGTTGTGGGACCGAGTCGATGCGAACCGCGTGAAGCTTGCGGGTTACGTGGCGCTGTTTGTCGTGAGTGCCGTTGTCGTGTTCGATGCGCTCTTCTTGCTCTTTGGCGGCTGCCTGCTCGCCTTCGTGCTTGCGGATGCAGGTGAGTGGGGCGCCTTCGAGACCATCTTCAACCGCAACCCGCTGGCGCCGATCGAGATCATGAGCGCTCTGTTCGGCATCGCTGCGCTGGGCTGGGCGCTGTTCACGCTGTCTCGGTCCGAGAAGTGGCTGCTCAAGCGGTTGGGCGCGGTGTTGGTTCCCAAGGGTGAGCTGCTCGAGACGAAGATGGCGCTCAAGGACATGGCGATCGCATCCGGAGCGCCTGTCGCGCCCGCGCTCCATCTCATCGAGAACAGCACGGTGAACGCGTTCGTCTTCGCTGCGCGCCGCCGACGTGCCGTCATCGGCGTGACTCGGGGTCTCGTCGACAAGCTCTCGATCGACGAGCAGCGCGCTGTCTTCGCCAACCTCGTTGCCCGGCTTGCCAGCGGCGACACGATCGTGTCGACCGGCGTCGCCGCCCTCATGTGGCCCGTGCAGGCCTGGCGCGACCGCGCCCTCGACAGCCAGAACGCCGAGATGGACCGCGAACTGACCGGCGCACCCGACCAAGGTCCGGTGAGCGGTCCGCTCATCCTGTTTGGCTTCCCGCTCGCGATCGTGGGGGAACTGTTCGCGTTCTGGCAGCGCCGAGGCCAGCTCAGGACCGCCGAGAAGGCCGACGCCGAAGGCATGCTGCTTCTCAAGGACCCTCCTGCGATGCTCGGCGCACTCGAGCGCTGCGTGCGCTACGACAACGTCGTCCCTCAGGCGGGGGAGACCTTCGGCGACCTGTTCTACTGCTGGACCGGCGACAGCACCAACGACGACGAGGATCCGGAGTGGGAGAGAGTCGCGCGGCTGCGCGAAGTGCTGGGCGTGGAGGGACACGTGCCCGACTCTGAACCGCTGTAGGACGCCCAGCACCGCGGTGGGCAGGCTGCGGCGGCCTTCAGTCTCTCAGCAGAAGCGATTGAACTCACCCAGAAACTATCGAACGTGCCCCAGAAACGAACGAACCGTCCCCCCATCAGGGACGGCTCGTGGGTGCGGGTACGGTGCGTTTGGCGCTAGTGGACGACGCGGACCTTGTAGCCCAAGCCGCCACAGCACGGGCACTTGACGTGGCCATCGGAGCCAGACGCCTTGACCACCGATATGTACCGGTAGCCCCTGCACTGCGGACACAGTTCCTTGCGTACCATCGTCCTCGCCTCCTCGGCGTTTCAGATGACTTAATTCTCGGCATTGAATACGCAACTCTTGAGCCAACCTGTGCCGAAATGTGATGGCAGACACTGCGGTTTTGGGCTTGCGTATCAAGGGGACCCGGGTATACACTCCCATGCAATCGAACAGCACGCCTGTGACGGGGAAGAGTACGTCGGAGTCGAAGCGATAGAGAGCCGGGGACGGTGGAAACCTGGCGCGGAGATTCGGCGGAATGGGCCCCTGAGGCTCCGGAGCAACGGCCGCAGTGCCTACTAGTTCCGGCGGACACCCACCGATACAGGGGGCCGGGTATGAAGGCGCGGGTTGGCCGGAGTACCGTCGGAGACACGAGTGGGCACGCCGCATCTGCGGCGGGTCAACAAGGGTGGTACCGCGAGAGAAGCTCTCGTCCCTTGGAGGATGAGGGCTTTTTTGTGTTCTCGAGGCCAGGCGAGGCGCTTGCCTGGCCGGGAAACGGGAGGTTGGAAGCAGCACCATGATTCTGCCGAGCAGAGACGAGTTCGTCGCGCTGTCCGCGGCTCACGATGTCGTGCCGGTGGCGCGCGAGGTCTACGCCGACCTCGCCACACCCATCAGCGCGTTCATGGCCCTGGCCGAGGGCGCCGAGCACGCGTTCTTGCTCGAAAGCGTCGTGGGCGGCGAGCGCCTGGGCCGCTACAGCTTCCTGGGCGTCGGAGACCGTGCCGTGATCACCGGCCGGGGGCAAGAAGTGGTGATCGAGAATGGTGGCGTTCACGGCGAGCGGGCCGACGATCCGCTGAGGGTCGTCTCGCGCGAGCTTGGTGCGGGCAGCGTGGCTCGGGTTGCCGGACTGCCGTTGTTCGTAGGCGGGGCGGTCGGCTACGTCGGCTACGAGACCACGTCGAGTTTCGAAAAGGTGCCCCGTCACGACAACGACGAGCTGGGGGTACCTGATTTCTGCTTCATGCATGCCGACGTAGTCGTTGCGTTCGACCACGCGCGGCGCGTCATGCAGGTGATCGCTCCCGTGCGACCCGGTGGAGCCCCCGATCTGGCCTACGACGCGGCGCTTAAGCGCATCGACGGCTATCTGCGCAGAATCGATCAGGGCCCGCGCGGTGCCGAGCTTGGCAACGTCGGGGTCAGTCGCGAGGTCCCGCTCAAGGCCCACACCTCGCGCCAGGACTTCCTCGACCAGGTGGCCAGCGCCAAGGAGCACATCGCAGCTGGCGACATCTTCCAAGTCGTGTTGTCCCAGCGCTTCTCGGCGCCCTTCGAGGGTGACGGCATCGACCTGTATCGGGTTCTGCGCGCGGTGAATCCATCGCCGTACATGTTCTACGTCCGCACGCGCGATGTGACGCTCGTGGGCTCGAGCCCTGAGCCCCTCGTCAGAGTCGAGGGGACGCAGGTCCTCACGCGACCGCTCGCGGGAACGCGCCCGCGCGGCGCCTCGGCCACCGAGGACGGCCGGCTGCGTGCGGACCTGCTCGGCGACGAGAAGGAGCGTGCGGAGCACGTCATGCTCGTGGACTTGGGCAGAAACGACCTTGGGCGCGTGAGCGCCCCGGGATCGGTGAGCGTCGACGAGTTGATGGAGGTCGAGTACTACAGCCACGTCATGCACATCGTGAGCAACGTGACCGGTACGCTCGCGCCCGGCAAAGATGCCCTCGATGCACTTGAGGCGACGTTTCCCGCCGGCACGGTGAGTGGTGCTCCCAAGGTGCGTGCGATGGAGATCATTCGTGAGCTGGAGCCAGCCGCACGGGGACCGTACGCCGGCACGGTGGGGTACATGGGTCTGGATGGGGCGATGGACATGTGCATCACCATCCGCACCGTCGTACTCGCGAACGGGACCGCCTATCTGCAGTCGGGCGCCGGCATCGTGGCCGACAGCGACCCGGGCAGGGAGTACGAGGAGTGCCGCCACAAGGCGCGCGCACTCCACAAGGCACTCGAGCTGGCCGCCGGAATGCGTGCAGAGGACTCCGAGGGTGCTCCGACCTCTGATATCGCAACGGAGGTCTCGCGATGATCCTCGTGATCGACAACTACGACTCGTTCACCTACAACTTGGTCCAGCTTCTTGCGGCCCTGGGTGCCGAGGTGGAGGTGCGCCGAAACGACGCCATCACCGCCGAGGAGGCACTCGCGCTCGCGCCCGCAGGCATCGTCATCTCGCCCGGTCCGGGCACGCCCGACGACGCCGGGATCTCTCGCGACGTCATCCGCGCCGCGCAAGGCAGCCGCACGCCCCTTCTGGGTGTGTGTCTGGGGCATCAGTGCGTTGCCGAGGTGTTCGGCGGGCACGTGTGCCGGGCGCCCAAGCCGGTGCACGGCAAGACCGATGAAGTGACCCACGACGGCGCCGGCCTGTTCGCCGGTGTCCCCAGCCCCTTCACCGCGACCCGGTATCACTCGTTGTGTGTGGATGCCGACAGCGTGCCCGACGTGCTGGAGGTTCAGGCGACGACTCCCGATGGCGTTCTGATGGCCGTTCGCCACCGCGACCTGCCCATCTTTGGCGTGCAGTTCCACCCCGAGAGCGTGCTTACCCCCGAGGGTGCCAAGTTGCTCGCGAACTTCCTCGACGTTGCGGGCGAGGTGCCGCTCTCGAGTGAGGCGAGCGGTACCCCGCAGGTGGTGGCCGCGGCGCACGGCTCGGCCCGAATCAGCCTTGAGGCTGCCCAGGTCCAATCGGTCGCCCAGGCGATCGCTCGTGTGGCCTCGGGCGAGTCGCTCACCGAGGACGCTGCCCACCTTGTGATGAGCAAGGTGATGGACGGCGAGGCGACGCAGTCCCAGATCAGCGCGCTCGTCGTCGGCATGCGCATGAAGGGCGAGACCGTCGACGAGATCGTCGGTTTTGCCCGGGCGATGCGCGAGCACGCGACGCCGGTCAGGCCGCGAGTATCCGGGTTGATCGACACGTGCGGCACCGGGGGCGACGGCCTGCACACCTTCAACATCTCGACGACCACGGCGTTCGTCGTCGCGGGCGCGGGGGTGCCGGTCGCCAAGCACGGCAACAGAGCGGTGTCCTCGGCGGCCGGTTCTGCCGACGTGCTCGAGGCGCTCGGCGTCGACATCACGCTCGACGCGAACGACATGGCGCGCTGCATCGACGAAGCCGGCGTCGGATTCCTGTTCGCGCAGTCGCTGCACGCGAGCATGCGGCATGCGGGTCCCGTGCGCCGCGAGATCGGAATCCGGACCGTCTTCAACATCCTCGGACCGCTGACCAATCCTGCCGGTGCGACGCGCCAGCTGCTGGGCGTCTACGATCCCAAGCTGGCTCCGGTCATGGCAGAGGTTGCCGGTCGTCTCGGCGCCGAGCGGGTGCTCGTGGTGCACGGCCATCCGGGTATGGATGAGGTCAGCGCGTCGGGACCGACCACGATCGCCGACTTCTCGGCTGAGACCGGAGGCGTCGAGGTCTACGAGATCGCGCCCGAGCAGGTGGGAATCGCCCGGGGCACGCTCGCCGACATCGCAGGCGGTGAGGCAGCAGGAGAACGCCGACATCGTGCGCTGGATCCTCGAAGGGGAGCACAGCCCCCGGCGTGACGTCGTCGTGATGAACGCCGCCGCGGCGCTGCTGGCCGCCGGCAAGGCCGATGACCTGGCCGAAGGAGTCGCGCTCGCACGAGACAGCATCGACAGCGGGCGGGCACTGGCGACCCTCGAGCAGCTCGTGATCGTGTCTCGGCGTTTCGGCGATGCCGCACGCGAGCGTCTGGCACGGGAGGACGCGTGAGCTTCCTCGAGACAACCATCGCGCACCGCAGCGAGCGTATCGGCGCTGAGTACGGCTCGCTGACGCCGGCCGACCGCGAACGCCTTGCGTGCTGCGCGCGCTCGGCACGCGACTTCGCCGCCGTGTTGAGAGACAGAAGCGACGTGGCCGTCATCGCTGAGGTCAAGAAGGCGTCGCCTTCGGAGGGCGCGATCGCGCCGGAGTGCGAGGCCTCGAAGCAGGCGCTGCACTACCAAGATGGCGGAGCGGCCGCGATCAGCGTGCTGACGGAACCAGAGCGGTTCGGGGGCAGTTTCACCGACCTGTCCGACGTGGCCGACGCTGTCGACGTGCCGGTGCTGTGCAAGGACTTCGTCGTCGACCCCGTGCAGGCGTTCGTAGCGCGTGGCCACGGCGCCGACGCCATCCTGCTCATGGTGAGCGTGCTTGGCACGTCCACCGACGAGTACGTCGACACCGCCACGACTCTGGGTCTTACGCCGGTGGTCGAAGTGATCGACACGGCCGAGCTGCGGGTCGCTCTGAGTTCGGGTGCCGAGGTGGTCGCCGTCAACAGCCGGAACCTGCACACGTTGGATGTCGACATCGAGGCTGCTCGCGACGTGATATCGGAGGCGCGGAGGCGCGGAGTCATCGTGGTGGCGGCCAGTGGGGTCTCGACGCGCGCTCAGGTGGAAGCCGCCGCCGAGGCAGGCGCGCACGCGGTCTTGGTAGGGACGGCCCTGATGCGCTCGGCGTTTCCAGAAGACGTGCTGATGGAACTCACGGGAGTCCCTCGACACCCGTAGCGATAGAGAGACACCCCGCGCGAAAGCCGGGGCGCAAAGGTTTCGGTGGGCTCGCCCGCCGAAGGACGCAGGGCCGTCTCGGGCGGTCCGCAAGGGAGGAGTGTTGCAGATGAGCGACAAGACGCGTTTCGGACTCGATGAGACAAGGATTCCGGAGGCCTGGTACAACATCATCCCAGACCTCAAGAACCCGCCGGCGCCCCCGCGCGTGGTCACGCCCGACGGTACCGAGCTCGGGCCCGACCAGATCGGCGAGGTCATGGCCTCGCTCTTCCCCATGGAGTGCCTCAAGCAGGAGATGTCGGGCGATCGCTACATCGACATCCCCGGCGCCGTCATCGACGTCTACAAGACGTATCGCCCCTCACCGCTGCTCAGAGCCAAGCAGCTCGAGCGCGACCTCAAGCTGCCCAGCGGCGTGAAGATCTTCTACAAGTACGAGGGTGTCAGCCCCGCGGGTTCCCACAAGCCCAACACCGCCATCCCGCAGGCGTACTACAACAAGCAGGAGGGCATCACCAAGATCTCGACCGAGACCGGCGCCGGCCAGTGGGGCAGCGCGCTGTCGATCGCGGGTGCGCTCTACGGCATCGACATCGAGGTGTTCATGGTCAAGGTGAGCTACGAGCAGAAGCCGTACCGCCGCATCCTGATGGAGACCTACGGCGCGACGGTCCATCCGTCTCCGACGAATCTCACCGACGCCGGCAGGCACGTTCTGGCGATGGATCCGGACTCCACCGGTTCGCTTGGCATTGCGATCTCTGAGGCGGTCGAGGTGGCGATGAAGAACGACGACACCCACTACTCGCTCGGCTCGGTGCTCAACCACGTCTGCTTGCATCAGACCATCATCGGACTCGAGGCGATCGAGCAGATGCAGCTCGCCGAGGAAGAGCCCGACGTTGTGATCGCGTGCGTGGGCGGCGGTTCGAACTTCGCGGGCCTCGCATTTCCGTACTACCACCGCAAGCTCGAGGGCAAGAGCAAGGCTCGCCTGCTCGCGGTCGAGCCCAAGGCGTGCCCGACGCTTACCGCCGGCGACTACCGCTACGACCTGGGTGACGAAGCCGGGATGACGCCGCAGATGCTCATGTACACGCTCGGGCACGACTTCGTTCCGGCGGGCATCCATGCGGGTGGTCTGCGCTACCACGGTGATTCTCCGCTGGTGAGCCAGCTGGTCCATGAGGGCGAGGCGGAAGCGGTCGCTGTCGACCAGGTCGCGTGCTTCGACGCAGCCGTGCAGTTCGCGCGCGCCGAGGGCATCCTGCCGGCACCGGAGTCGAGCCACGCGATTCGCGCTGCTATCGACCAGGCACTCGAGGCACAGGCTGCGGGCGAGGACCGAGTCATCCTGTTCAACCTGTCGGGCCACGGCCACTTCGACCTGGCGGCATATGCGGCGTACAACGCGGGCGAGCTCGAGGACTTCGACTTCGCCGCAGGCGCCACGCTCTGCGGAGACGATCTGTAGGGTGCATCGCACACGCATCAAGATCTGTGGCATCACACGCGCCGAGGACGCGGCGTTCGCCGTCGCGTGCGGAGCGGACGCGATCGGTTTCGTGTTCGCGCCCTCGCCTCGGCAGGTGACGCTCACCCGTGCTGCGGAGGTGGCGGCGAACGTGCCGCCCCCCGTGGCCCGCGTGGGTGTGTTCGTCGACCCCGAGCTCGACTGGGTCGAACAGGCCGTGGAGGCGGCGGGACTGACCGCTGTCCAGCTGTGCGGTGACGAGTCCCCTGAGATGTGTCGAGTGATATCGGTCCCGGTCATCAAGACGATCGCTGTTGGCACGCATTTCGGTTCGGATAGTGTCGAGCCCTTCCGGGGCTACGCCGCCGCCCTTCTACTCGACACATACGTGCCTGGCAAAGCGGGCGGCACCTCGCAAACGTTCGACTGGCACACAGCTGGCCGACCCCCGGGATGGGCTCCTGTGTTTGTCGCAGGGGGACTCACGCCACTCAACGTCGCCGAGGCGATCCGCGTCTTGCGCCCCTACGCCGTCGACGTGTCGTCCGGCGTGGAAACATCCCCCGGAATCAAGGATCACGCGAAGATAGAAGCGTTCTGCGCCGAGGTGCGCGCGGCCGACCAGGAGGTCTGCTAGATGAGCGAGCTTTTCCCCCGTTCCGATGAGGTGTACGACGCGCCCAACGCAGACGGGTTCTTTGGCCCGTACGGAGGACGCTTCGTGCCCGAGACGGTCATGCCGGCGCTGCTCGAGCTCACCTGCGCGTTCGAGGAGGCGATGAACGATGTCGTCTTCCGAGAGGACCTCGCCGACCTGATGGTGAACTACGTCGGTCGCCAGACGCCCCTGTATCCCGCTCACCGACTCGCCGAGGCTACCGGGCTGGGCACCGTGTTTCTCAAGCGCGAGGATCTGTGCCACACGGGCGCGCACAAGATCAACAACACTATCGGCCAGTGCATGCTCGCCAAGCGCATGGGCAAGCAGCGCGTGATAGCCGAGACGGGCGCAGGCCAGCACGGAGTCGCGACGGCGACCGCCGCGGCGCTCATGGGTCTGGAGTGCGCCGTCTTCATGGGTGTCGAGGACATCCGCCGACAGGCCCTCAACGTCTACAAGATGAGGCTGCTGGGAGCCGAGGTCATACCGGTCGATGAAGGCTCGGGCACCCTCGCCGATGCCGTCACAGCCGCGCTTCGCCACTGGGTGGAGCGCGTAGAGGACACGTTCTACGTCCTGGGCAGCGCGGTCGGGCCACACCCGTACCCGCTGATGGTTCGCGAGTTCCAAAGCATCATCGGTCTTGAGATGATCGACCAGCTCCAGGCTCGGGGCATCGAGAAACTCGACGCGGTCGTGGCCTGCGTAGGTGGCGGGAGCAACGCCATCGGCACGTTCTACCCGTTCGTCTTGGGAGGAGACGTGTTCGGCGACCCGCTTTTGGTGGGTGCGGAAGCGGCGGGGAAGGGAATCGACACCGACCAGACCGGTGCGTCGATGACGCTCGGTACGCCCGGCATCATGCACGGCTTCTACAGCTACCTGCTCCAAGACGAGGCGGGCAACCCTCTTGAGGCCTACTCGATCTCGGCGGGGCTCGACTATCCCGGTGTCGGTCCCGAGCACGCGTACTTCAAAGACGAGGGTCTCGTGCGCTACGACGCCGTGACCGATGAAGAGGCCCTCGTCGCCTTCGAGCTGCTGTGCAAGACCGAGGGCATCATTCCGGCGATCGAGTCGAGCCACGCGCTCGCGTTGCTTCCCAGGCTCGCCGAGGAGTTCGGCCCCGCAGCGACGGTCGCGGTCACGCTGTCGGGTCGCGGCGACAAGGACGTCGACATCGTGCGCGAGGCGGGGCTCGGCCTTGGCTAGCGATCTCGGGCTAGGCCGCGCCTTCTCCAAAGGGCACCCGGCACTGGTCGCCTACGTGATGGCCGGCTATCCGGACCGCGCCGGTTCGTTGGCGGCACTTCATGCGCTGGCGGACGGCGGCGCAGACCTCATCGAGCTCGGGGTGCCGTATGCCGACCCGCTGGCCGACGGTCCTGTCATCCGGGATGCCGCCGAGAAGGCGCGCGCTTCGAATCCCGGTGGGTTCGGGCTTGCGCAGACCATCGAGCTGGCAGCCGAGTTCCTGGCACAGAACCACCAGAGCGCTCCACCCCTCGCGCTCATGACGTACCTCAATCCCGTGATGAAGATGGGGCTGAACGGCGCCGCGGACGCAATGCGCGAGGCGGGCGTCTCGGGGGTCATCGTCCCAGACCTGCCGCCGGACATGGCGCAGATGTGGTTGTCCGTCTCTCGCGGTATCGACACCGTGTTCTTGGCCGCGCCCACCTCAACGCCGGAGCGCCTGGCCAAGGTGGGGGAGATGTCGCGCGGCTTCGTCTACTGCGTGTCGACCACGGGCGTCACCGGCGAGCGCGCCGAGTTGCCCACCGAGCTCTCCGACCTCGTAGCGCGGGTCAAGGACAGCACGGCGCTTCCGGTCGCCGTCGGGTTCGGCGTCTCGACTCCCGAGCAGGCGGCCGTTGTGGCGGGCGCTGCGGACGGGGTCGTCGTGGGCTCAGCGCTCGTCCGACGTCAGGCCGACACCAGGGAACTGCGGGAGTTCTGCCGAGAACTCGCCAGCGCAGTGCACGGCGGCTGATCATCCGCCCGGTCATGACGCGCTTTCCACGGCGCGACGGGTCAGCGCCGACGCGCCGTGGAAAGCGAGGATGCGAGACTGCTCGGGGGAGCGGGACTGGCTAGACGACGAAGCGTACGCCCACGGTCGTGCTGTCCAGCAGCGCAAGCAAGCTCACCGTCGTGGGGGACGTCGCAGTTCTGCTCGAAATAGGCTGCGCCGTGAAGGTGCTATCGCCGCTCTCTCGAATCGGCGCGATCACGGTCGTTTCGACCGAGGGGGTGACCAGCGATGTGGCTTCCGTAGACGGCGGGGTAGCCGGCAAAGCCGGCGGTGTCGACGGGAGAGCCGTTCGCGGCCTGGTCACGACGACCCTCCGCTTTGTGGGCGTCGTGAGGCCCTTGCGTCGGAGAGCCTTCGCTCCACGAGGGATCTTGCGCACGCGCTTCTTGGCGTGGCTGCCCCACGTGGTCTCTTCCAGAGCGTAGTACGTACGCTTCTTCTTGTTCTTCCAGCCGCCGAATATGCTCACGTGCCCGCGCTTGAGCACGGCGTCACCCGGCTTGAGGGAAGAGATCTTGATGCGCGTGGCGCGCTTGGAGATGGTGCGGGTCGTGTATGACTTCTTGAGCTTCCACGACATGGAAACGAATCCCGAGCAATCGCGTCTGTACCCCTTGTAGTAGCCACCCTGGCTGTAGGGGACGCGCTTCTTGACCCAGTGGTTCGCTCGTTTGAGGATCTTTGCCCGAGTTATGGCGTGGGCTTGGGCTGGTGCCGAGAGTGATGCGGTCATCGCGATCACGACGACCAGGGTCGCGCCCAGCAGGGCGCGGACCGCCGAGGACGGAGTGAGTACCTTCACACAGCGCCTTTCTTCCGACTTCAGTGCGCCCGGGGGCCGTGCCCGCATCTGCGCGGGTCGGTGCCTCGGGGCGCCCCTCGCGTGCGAGTATCGCGTTGCAGCTGGTGCGAGGAGCCGGGTCGGAGAGAGCGAATGCGGTGCCATCCTCGGCAAGACAGCAGCTCAGGACAGGTGTCCAGAAGCGGCAAGGCCGCCTGCTGGGGCGGCCTTGCGATGCTGGTACCGGAAGTCGAGAGCCTAGTGGTGGCTCTCGATCTTCTTGGGCTCGTGCGCCGTCACAGGCACGTGAATCGCGCTGGCCTCGAGGGGTGTCGCACCGCCCGGTACGACAACCTCCAGGATGCCATCGCGATACTCGGCGTGTATCGTCTTGGGATCCTGTTCGCGAGTGTGCCGTATACCCAGCGGGGTATACGGCAACGATACCTTCGGGTAGACTCGAAGCGCCGCCTTCGCGCGGACATGCTACGACGAGGAGCAGTCTCATGAGGGTCGCTCTTGCGCAGGTCAACTCAACGGTCGGCGACATCCAAGGCAACATGGTGCTCGTTCTCAAGGCGCTTGCTGCGGCTGAGGCTCAGGGAGCGGGTG
The DNA here is from genome assembly GCA_963700665.1 of uncultured Actinomycetes bacterium. Classification (GTDB taxonomy): domain Bacteria; phylum Actinomycetota; class Coriobacteriia; order Anaerosomatales; family PHET01; genus CAVPCY01. The sequence continues at coordinate 23,910 of CAVOYK010000013.1, read as the reverse complement.
TGACGCTCTTCCCAGAGCTGTGCTTGACCGGCTATCCGCCCGAGGATCTGCTGCACAAGGAGCACTTCATCGAGGACAACTTGATGGCGCTCGAACAGGTGTCGGCCGCGTGTGGCCACATCACACTCGTGGGCTTCGTGGATCGCGTCGGCGATGCGCTCTACAACGCGGTCGCCGTGTGTGGAAACAACCGCGTCCTGCAGATCCATCACAAGCGCGAGCTTCCCAACTACGGGGTCTTTGACGAGCGGCGCTACTTCGCCCCCGGTGAGTCCTTGGCCCTGACCGAGCTGGGCGGGGCGATGCTGGCTCCCACGGTCTGTGAGGACATCTGGGTCCCTGACATAGCCGCTGAGGCCGCCGAGGCGGGCGCGCAGGTACTGCTCAACATCTCGGCCTCCCCGTTTCACGCCGGCAAGGGCGCCGAGCGCGAGGAGATGCTGATAGAGCGTGCTCGAGAGAACTCGATGTGGCTCGCGTACTGCAACCTGGTGGGCGGTCAGGACGAACTGGTCTTCGACGGCCGCAGCGTCGTGATCTCGCCCGGCGGGCACGTGGTCGCACGCGGCGCAGCGTTCGCCGAGGACCTGGTGATCGTCGACTTCACTCCGGGGGCCAAGCTCGGCGCCTCTGCCGATCTCGCCGCCCCAGTAGAAGGCTCCGAAGAGATGTACAAAGCGCTGGAGCTGGGCTTGCGTGACTACGTGCGCAAGAACGGCTTCACCGACGTCGTGCTCGGACTCTCCGGCGGTATCGACAGCGCGCTCACGGCGGTCGATCGCCGCCGATGCGCTCGGTCCCGAGCACGTCCATGGGGTCATGATGCCGAGCCGCTACTCCTCGGCAGGCAGCGTCGAGGACTCCGTCGCGCTCGCCAAGGCCCTGGGAATAGAGGTCCGCGAGCTGTCGGTCGAGCCCGCGTTCGATGCGCTTCTTGCGACACTCGAGCCCAGCTTCGAGGGCCTCGGACCCGACGTCACCGAAGAGAATCTGCAGGCGCGCGTGCGCGGGACGCTGCTCATGGCGCTGTCGAACAAGTTCGGCTGGCTCACGCTGGCCACGGGCAACAAGAGCGAGCTGTCGGTGGGCTACTCGACGCTGTACGGAGACATGGTGGGCGGATTCGCGCCCCTCAAAGACGTCTTCAAGACCCGCGTCTACGAACTGGCGCGCTGGCGAAACGGACAGTCGGACGATCCGGTGATTCCTGAGGCGATCATCGACAAGGCGCCCTCGGCCGAGCTGCGTCCCGACCAGCTCGATGCCGACTCGCTTCCGCCGTATCCGGTGCTGGATGCGATTCTCCGTCACTACGTCGAGAAAGACGACAGCCGAGACGACATCGTCAAGATGGGCTTTCCGGCCGAGATCGTCGACCGCGTGATCCACCTGACCGAGCGAGCCGAGTACAAGCGCCGCCAAGGCCCGATGGGCGTCAAGATCACGCCCAAGGCGTTTGGCAAGGACCGGCGGATGCCGGTGACGAACCGCTACGGCGGGTAGCAGCGTGATTGACGTCCGCGTCGAGTTCCTCGGCGAAGCGTGGGAGCGCGAAGACGAACTGCGACGGTTGCTCTACGAGGTGCTCTACCGCGACTTCTCGGTCGCTGAGGACGACGACTGGCACCAAGATACGCCCGGCTCGACGTTCGCGGTGGCGTTGACGGACCAAGGCGAGCTGATCGGCGCGGCGCGGCTCTTGCCCGCTGAGGGCGACAAGCGGCGTCAAGTGCGCCAGGTGGCCGTGCTGCCAGGGGTGCAGGCGCACGGGGTTGGGAGTGCGCTGATGGACGCACTCGAGGCTCGTGCTGCCGCCGAGGGGGCGTCCGAGGTCTGGCTCAACGCGCGAGACACGGCGTTCGCGTTCTACGAGCGGCGGGGCTACGAGTTCACGAGCGACGTCTTCGTGAGCGAACTCACTGGGATTCCGCATCGCGCCATGCGCAAGGACGTCGGGTAGGGGAGCGCTAGGCCGGCGATCAATGCGGGCAAACAGCAGATCGATTCGGGACGGCTGGAGCGAGTGGCACCGCGAGATTACGTGCTGCACGCACGTCTGCGCAGCAGCGCGTCGGCCACGCCCTGAGCCCGCGGACAAGGCTCGGCAGGGCCAGGCCAGTGTGCCGCTCGTCGCTTCGCTTCTAGCGCCGCAGGCGCGCTTCGCGTACCCTGTTCGGTGGCTCGAAATGGCGCGCGAACGGGCTGCGCCAGGCCGTCTTCATACGACGACCCGAGGAGGGGAAAGAGCGATGCCGAGCATCACCCGCGATCACGTGCGCGTGCCTGCCGACGTCTCAGCAGACGCCCGCGACATCTACATCGAGAACTACCTCAAGGCCACGAGAGGGACCGGTCGTCTCATGCTGTTCGCATGCGACCAGAAGATCGAGCATCTCAACGACGACTTCTACGGTGAGGGCATCTCTGCGCAGGACGCGGAGCCCGAGCACCTGTTCCGCATCGGCTCACAGGGCGTGTGTGGCGTACTTGCCGGCCAGCGAGGCCTGATCGCGCAGTACGCGAACGACTACCCGGACATCAACTACTTGGTCAAGATCAACAGCAAGACGCACTTGGTCAAGACGAGTCAAGACCCCGCGAAGCACCAAGACGATCCGTACTCGCCGCAGCTCTACGGGATAGAGACCGTGCTCGACCTGCGGGACAACGGCGTCAACGTGGTGGGTATCGGCTACACCATCTATCTTGGCTCGGAGTACGAGGCCACGATGATGGCCGAGGCCGGTCAGCTCATCGCCGACGCACACTCCCAGGGACTCATCGTCGTCCTGTGGATGTACCCGCGCGGCAAGGCCGTGGCCAACGAGAAGGACGCACACCTGATCGCGGGTGCTGCGGGTACGGCTCTTTGCCTGGGAGCTGACTTCGTGAAGGTCAACCCGCCAAAGGGTGACGATGCCGGTTCCTCTGCAGACAAGCTCAAGGAAGCGTCGCTGGCTTCCGGCCGCACCGGCCTTGTGTGCGCTGGTGGCTCTACCGTGGAGGCCAACGTGTTCCTGCAACAGCTGTGGGATCAGATTCACGTGGGCGGTGCCACCGGGAACGCTACGGGTCGAAACATCCACCAGCGTTCGCTCGACGAAGCGGTTCGTCTCACGAAGGCGATCAGCGCCATCACCCTCGGCGACTGGAGCGTCGACGACGCCGAGGCCGTGTTCAACGGCGAGAAGGACTTCACCATCTAGGCTGAGACTCGCCCACACGATCGCTACACGCGGCGCCGTCCAGATACCGGGCGGTGCCGCGAGTCGCTTTCCCAGACGGGTACAACCCACCCAGGCACACGATGAGGAGCGCGAACCGCCAGCCATGCCGCTAGCCGATTGGTTCTCCGCCAGAGATAGCAGGCGATACACCCGCGTCGACGACACCGCGCAAGCGTCCTCCTCGGCGGAGGTGGCCGACGGGGTGTGGGTCAAGTGCGAGGGCTGCAAGCACACGCTCTACGAAGGCGAGCTCTCAGACAACCTCTGGGTGTGCAAGCACTGCGGCCGCCACTTCGACATCACGGCCCCGCAACGCATCGAGATGCTCACCGATGAGAACTCGTTCACGCAGATCGATGCCGGCATCGAGCCGTGTGACCCGCTGGGCTTCGTCGCAGCCAAGCCCTACGAGACCTCCTTGGAGAGCGCGCGGGAGAAGTCCGGCCTCAACGAGGCGGTCGTCACCGGCCGTGCGACGATCGGCGAGGTGCCGGTGGTCTTCGGGGCGATGGACTTTCGCTTCATCGGCGCGTCCATGGGCTCCGTGGTGGGAGAGAAGGTCACCAGAGCATTCGAACTCGCGACGGCCGAGAGACTGCCGATCGTGCTCGTGACGGCGTCCGGCGGCGCGCGCATGCAAGAAGGCATGCTCTCGCTGATGCAGATGGCCAAGACCAGTGCCGCGGCCCAGCGGCACGGCGCGGCCGGACTGGCCTACATCTCTGTGCTTACCAATCCTACGTATGGCGGGGTCACCGCGTCGTTCGCCGTACTGGCCGACGTGCTGCTCGCAGAGCCGGGAGCACGTATCGGATTCGCTGGCCCGACTCTCGTGGAGCAGACCATTCGTCAGAAGTTGCCCAAGGGGTTCCAGACCGCTGAGTCCATGCTGCAGCACGGGATGGTCGATGAGGTCGTTGCCCGCTCAGAGCTCAAAGACCGCATCGAGCTTCTCCTGGGCTACCTGACGCCGCGTGCGTCGAGGGCGGGTGAACGCTAGATGTCCCGAGGCTACGTCATGGACTTCGAACGACCGCTGCACGAGCTCGAGGACAAACTCGCCGAGTTGCTCAAGCTCGATGTGTCGGCCAACCCAGAACTGGCTGCGGAGATCGAGTCACTAGCGGCCGATGTCGAGCGGCTCCATGTCGAGACGTACACGAATCTGCAGCCGTGGGACCGGGTCCAGATGTCGCGTCACCCCAAGCGTCCCAAGACCGATCACTACCTCGAGGCGCTCTTCGACGATGTCGTCGAGATCCATGGCGACCGCGCGTTCGGCGATGATGAGGCGATCTTCGCGGGATTCGCGTCGCTGGGCGGGCGAAAGGTGGCGGTGCTCGGCCACCGCAAGGGAACCGACACCAAGAGCAACGTGCGGCGCAACTTCGGCTCCCCCCACCCCGAGGGCTACCGCAAGGCGATGCGGGTGATGCGGCTGGCCGACAAGTTCGGGCTACCGATCGTCAGCCTTCTCGACACGGCAGGCGCCTATCCGGGCATCGAGGCCGAAGAGCGGGGCCAGGCGCTCGCGATCGCCGAGTCTTTGGCGCTGTTGTCGAGCGTGCGTGTGCCCGTGGTCGTCGTCGGTATCGGCGAAGGCGGCAGCGGTGGCGCGCTCGCCATCGGATTCGGCGATCGCATCATCATGCTCGAGAACGCCTACTACTCCGTCATCAGTCCCGAGATGTGCTCGAACATCCTGTACAAGGACCCGGCGCAGGCCAGAACGGCTGCGTCGTGCCTCAAGATGGTCGGTTCCGACTTGGTGGAGATCGGCATCGTCGACGAGGTGGTGCCCGAGCCGATCGGGGGCGCGCACGTCGATCCGGATGCGGTCTTCTCGGCGGTAGGACTGACCATCTCGCGTGCGCTCGACGAGCTTTCGGGTATCGACCCTGATGAGATGGTCGCCGCCCGATACGCGAGGCTGCGGGCCATCGGGGAGTACGTCCAGTAGGTTCATAGCCCCGACGCCGGAGGTCCTCATGAGTGACGAAATGCCCATCCGCAGGGTGGGACTGCTTTTCTCAGGTGGGCCCGCACCGGCGGCCAACGCGGTCATCTCGGCCGCCACGATCTCGTTTCTCAACGCCGGTATCCAGGTCGTGGGGTTCCTCGACGGATACGAGGACCTCGAGCGCTTCTCGTGTGAGGCGCCTCTCACCGAGGGGTGCGACTACTTGTGCTTGACGCGCGACCTTGTATCGAGCATCCGGACGCGCAAGGACATCATTCTGCGGACCTCGCGTGCGAACCCCGGCAAGCAGATTCGCGAGCTGTGCGACCTGACCGATCCCGAGAAGAACACCAAGCTGCTCGCCGTCTACGAGGCGCTCCAGTACTACAAGATCGACGCGCTCGTCTCGATCGGCGGTGATGACACGCTCAAGACCGCGAACTACCTGTATCGCATGCAGGAACTCATGCCCGAGCTCAGGCGCGTGAAGATCGTGCACCTGCCAAAGACCATCGACAACGACTACTACGGTATCGACTGGACGTTCGGCTTCACGTCGGCGGCGCACTTCGCGGCGATGTCGATCCGCAACATCGGGGCCGATGCCCGCTCGACCAAGGCGTGGTACGTACTCGAGTTGATGGGGCGCAAGGCTGGCTGGCTCACCTACGCCGCCGGGATGGCCGGTGAGGCCACCCGCATGATGTCTGTCGAGGACTTCGACGACAGCTTCGACGTCGAGGCCGTCGCCAGCGACATGGTCGACCTCATGATCACCCGCGCCGCAGACGGCCGCGAATACGGCGTGATCTGCATCGCCGAGGGTCTCGCGGAGCTGCTTCCCGACCACCAGCGCCCCGGTGTCGTCGACGAGCATGGCAACTCCGTTCTGGGCAGCGTGCGCATCGGCGAGTTGCTCGCCGAAGATATCGAGCGCGAGTACGAGCGCCGCACCGGCACGCCGAGAAAGGTGCGCGCGAAGCAGATCGGCTACGAGACGCGTTGCGCGGAGCCGGGGGCGTTCGACGTGATGCTGGGAAGTCAGCTGGGCGTGGGCGCGTTTCGGGCGATCTGCGAGGAGGGACGCACCGGGGTGATGGTCAGCGTGCGCGACCAGCTCGATCTCAAGTACGTCCCGTTCGATGAGTTGATCGATCCCGAGACGTTCAGAACGCGTATCCGCTTCATCCAGCGCGACAGCGACTTCTACCGTCTCGCGCGTGCCCTCGAGTATCAACAACTGGAGCACCCCGACACCCGATGTGACTAGCGGCGGCGGACTCGACCTGTACCCACGCGCGTCGCCGCCACCGACACCAGGAGGATCAGGCAATGTACGAGCTCTTCCGAGAGGTCGGGCGCGAGTTGTTTCTTGCCGGCAACGTGACCGCGCGGCACGGCAACCTGTCCGTGCGCGACGGCGAGCGCATCTACATAACCCGCAGTGGCTCGATGCTCTCGCGACTCCAGCCCGACGACATCATCTCGACGCGTATGGAGCCCTCCGAGCGCGACAAGGGGTGCAGTCGCGAGCTCGTCGTGCACCGGGCGGTGTACCACGCGACTGATGCGCTCGCGATCTGCCACGCGCACCCACCGCATACGATGTTTCGCTCGCTTGTCGAGGAGGCGATCCGACCGCTCGACTCCGAGGCGCGCTTTGTGATCGGCGAGTCGGTGCCCGTGTTGGCGCCAAAGGTGACGATCGGCTCGGCTGAGGCTGCCGAGATGCTTGCCGAGGCCCTGCGCAGCGTTCCGGTCGCCGTGCTGCGCACGCATGGGCCGTTCGCCGTGGGCGCGACGCTGTGGGACGCGTGGGGGATCATCGGCGTGCTCGAGGAGTCATGCCACATCCTCGACCTGCGCGACAGCACCGGTCTGCCCCCGCTCTGAGGTCGTGCGCGGCCGTGCGACTCGACCTCTTCGAGAGCCGCTCATCTGCTAGCATGGTGCGCGAATCTCGAGCGGGCGACTCGTGCCCGGTTCGCTGCTGTCGCACACTACTTTCGGAGGTCGCAAGCCATGTCGTGGGGTCTTGAGAACCGCCTGTCCCGCATCATCCGCCCACAAGACGATCGAACCGTGATGCTCGCGATCGACCACGGGTACTTCCTCGGCCCCACCTCGGGTCTCGAGTGTCCGGGCCCGCTCGTGGATCTGCTCGGAGGCTATGCCGACACGCTCATGCTCACGCGCGGTGTGCTGCGCCAGACCGTCAAGCCGTCGATCGACACACCGATCGTGCTGCGCGTCTCGGGCGGCAACAGCGTGCTCGAAGAGGACCTCTCCAACGAGACCATCATCACCTCGATCGAGGAGTGCATCCGCCTCAACGCAGCGGGCATGGCGCTCTCGATCTTCGTTGGCTCGGAGTACCAGCACCGCACGATCAAGAACCTGGCAAGGCTGGTAGACGAGGGCGAGCGCTACGGAATCCCCGTGTTGGCCGTTACTGCGGTGGGCAAGGAGATGGTGCGCGATGCGCGCTATCTGGGGCTTGCCTGTCGCATCGCCGCCGAGATGGGCGCGCACATCGTCAAGACCTACTACTGCGACGACTTCGAGCGTGTCGTGGGGTGTACGCCGGTCCCCATCGTGATCGCGGGCGGCAAGAAGCTGCCCGAGCGCGAGGCGCTCGAGCTCACCTACAACGGCATCAGCCACGGCGCCTCAGGCGTGGACATGGGACGCAACATCTTCCAGTCCGACTCACCGGTAGGGATGATCAAGGCGGTCCGTGCCATCGTGCACGAGGGCGCGAGCGTGGACGACGCCTACGCGGTCTACATGGACGAGAAGAGCTCGAGCGGTCCCAGCGCCGGTGGGGGCGAGGCGGGCTTCTCGGACGAGCGCAAGATCTAGGGGACTCAGACCATGGCGGTGGGGGAGACGATGCGCGCAGGCGTCTACTACAGCAACTCCGACGTGCGCGTCGAGGAACGCCCCGTACCTCGTATCGGTCCCGGTGAAGTCCTGATGCGCGTGCACGCCTCGGGTATATGCGGCTCCGACGTGCTCGAGTGGTATCGCATGCCCAAGGCACCCATCGTGTTGGGGCACGAGGTAGCGGGAGACATCGTGGAGGTGGGCGACGGGGTTGACGGCGTGAAGGTCGGCGACCGCGTCGCGGTGAGCCATCACGTCCCGTGCAACGCATGCCCCGAGTGCCTCTCGGGCTTCCACACCGCATGCCACACCCTGCACACGACCAACTTCGATCCGGGTGGATTCGCCGAGTACGTGCGCGTGCCCAGGCTCCAGACCGAACGGGGCGTGCTGCGGTTGCCTGACTCGGTCACCTATGAGGCCGGCACGTTCATCGAGCCACTCGGGTGCGTCGTGCGAGCCCAGACGCGCTCGGGTGTGAGACCCGGCTCGTCGGTGCTCGTGATCGGCAGCGGCATCTCGGGGCTCCTGCACATCCGACTTGCCGCCGCGCTCGGAGCAGGACGCATCTTCGCGACGGACGTCAGTGAGTACCGCTTGGACTGGGCGCGCAAGAGCGGCGCAACCGCGTTCGATGCGATCGCGGCAGGAGAGCGCCTGCCCGACTTGCTGCGCGAGGCCAACGATGGCCGTCTGGCCGATCTGGTGATCCTGTGCACGGGGGCCGCCTCGGCGATCGATCAGGGGCTCGCGTGCCTGGAGAACGGCGCGACGTTCATCGTGTTCGCCGTTCCCGCCCCGGGCGAGAACCACCCGATGCCGCTCAACGAGCTATGGCGTCGCGAGGTCACCGTCCGCACCGCCTACGGGGCGGCGCCGGGCGACCTGCAGACCGCGCTGGACCTGATCGCCACCGGCCGGGTGCACGTCGACGATCTGATCACCCACCGTCTGCCGCTCGACAGCATCGCCGAGGGCTTCAGGCTTGTGGCAGACGCTGCCGAATCAGTGAAGGTGGTAGTCGAGCTGTAGGCTCCACACAGACCCCGGCCGAGGAGGCAGCACGTGGGTGACGAGCGCGATAGAGGCACTTCGGTACTCCAGCAGCTCAGCGGTGCCGAGTCGGCGTTTCTGCAGCGCGGACGCGATCACAGCGACGACGTTGAAAGCGCGGTCCGCGTCTTTCTGGAGTTCTTGCGCGGCATGGAACTGCTCGAGTTGGGTCGTCCTGTGGTCACGGTCTTCGGCTCTGCGCGATTCAAAGAGGACCACCCGTACTACGCGCTCGCCCGAGAGCTGGGACGGCATCTCGCGGAGGCCGGCTTCGCCGTCATGACCGGCGCCGGTCCGGGCATCATGGAGGCGGCGAACAGGGGATGCCAGGAAGCCGGGGGGCTCTCGGTAGGCGCGAACATCCACCTGCCCCACGAGCAGAAGCCCAATCCCTATCTCGACAAGTACGTGATGTTCGAGCACTTCTTCGTGCGCAAGGTCATGCTCGTGAAGTACTCGTGCGCGTTCATCGCGATGCCTGGCGGCTTTGGAACGCTCGACGAGGTCTTCGAGACGCTCACGCTCATGCAGACCGGCAAGATCGACTCCTTCCCGGTGGTGTGCATGGGCAAGGGGTTTTGGAGCGAACTCGAGGACTTCTTGCAGAAATCCCTCATCCCCGAGAAGACCATCTCCGCCGACGACCTCGGGCTGCTCTACTTCACCGACGAGGCCGAGGATGCGCTCCACTACATTCTCGAGCACCCGAGAGGCTGCTCGAACTACGCGGGCTAGTAGGGAACCGCTGTGGCACCAGGGAGCCGCTACCGCGCGTCCATCCGCCGCGCACCGGTTGCGTGCGGCACGCCGGTCACCACAGCCGTCTGACCCCGTCTCGGATTCGTGCGGACGTGACGCGCTCGAGTGGTTCATCGCCCGACTCAGAGGTCTCCGGCGTCGCTTCGAGCGTCAGGAAGTGAGGGGTGACGGCATCGGAGATGAAGCGGGTGCGCTGAGCGTAGCCGTGGACGTCGGTCGTTCGGCTGCCGGCCTTGTAGTAGCGCAGCGGGTGGCTGACGTAGAGGTGATGGCGTGCACGCGTGCACGCCACGTAGAACAGCCTTCGCTCTTCCTCGATCTCTTCCGGCGATCCGGTCGCCATGTCGCTGGGGATGTTGCCGTCGGCGGCGTGGATCACGTAGACGACGTCGAACTCGAGGCCTTTGGCTGAGTGCATCGTCGACAACACCAGCCAGTCCTCGTCGAGGACCGGTGGACCGGCGATATCGCTCGTCCACGAGGGCGGGTCGATCGCGAGCTCCGAGAGCAGAGTGGCTCGGTCCGGCGCTCGGCCGGCAAGCGCCTCGATCTGCTCGATGTCGGCCAGGCGTGCGCTCGCGTTGTCGTAGCGACGTTCGAGCAAGGGGGCGTAGACCGAGAGGACCGCGTGCACCTGAGCCGGCACGTCGCCGCGGGTGCCCGCGATAGAGCGCATCAACGAGACGAACTCGGGCCAGATATCGCTTGCGGGTTCAGGAACGCTGGCGCCTACCCAGACCTCGAAGTCTCCGCCACCTTGAGACAGGCGCGCCTGCAGTGCCGAGGCGGTCTTGGGACCGATTCCAGGCAGCAGTCCGAGCACACGCAGTGCCGCCATGGCGTCGCGGGGGTTCTCGGCGAGGCGCAAGAACGACACGAGGTCCTTGATGTGGGCCATCTCGACGAAGCGCAGGCCGCCGTACTTGCGATAGGGGATGTGGCGGCGCGAAAGCTCCATCTCGAGCGCCATCGAATGGTGTTGAGCCCTGAACAGCACGGCCTGCTGGCGCAGCATCGTGCCCTGTTCGCGGTGATCGAGGACGCGATCGACGAGCCAAGTCGTCTGCTCCGCTTCGTCACGACACGTGACGAGGGAGGGGCGCCCTCCGCCCTCGCGATCGGTCCACAGGTCCTTTTCGCGGCGCTCGCTGGCCTCGGCGATGATGGCGTTGGTGGCCGAGAGGATCGGTTCGCTCGATCGGTAGTTGCGCGTCAGGGTCACGACGTCGACATCGTCGAAGCGCTGCTCGAAGTCGAGGATGTTTCGCACCGTCGCTGCGCGGAAGCTGTAGATCGCCTGGGCATCGTCGCCCACGCACGTGACGCCCGAGCCGCCGGGCCGAAGCAGCGAGACGATCTCGGCCTGCAGCGAGTTCGTGTCCTGGTACTCGTCGACCAGCACGTGGTCGAAACGCTGGCGGACGCGCTCGCCGGCAACCGGGTCTGCCAGCAGTCCGTGCCAGAAGAGGAGCAGGTCGTCGTAGTCGAGGACCTGCTGGGCCTCCTTGGCATCGGTGTACGCCTCGAAGAGACCGGCCAGACCCTCTTCGGCATGCTTGCACCACGGAAAGGACGCCTTGAGCACGTCGGCTAGCGGAGTCTGCGCGTTGACGCAGCGCGAGTAGATGTCGACGCACGTGGACTTCTGCGGGAAGCGGCTACCGTTTCGACCAAGACCCAACTCGGTCCGCGACAGATGCATCAGGTCCTCGCAGTCCGCCCGGTCGAGGATCGTGAAGTCGGGCTCCATGCCGAGGTCACGGGAGTGCAGGCGCAGCAGTCGCGCCCCCACCGAGTGGAACGTTCCGCCCCACACCTTCGAGCCGGAGAGCTGCGGGCCGTTCTCGGCGGCGAGTTGGCCGAGCAGCCCCTCGGCTCGTCGCATCATCTCGGCGGCGGATCGACGCGTGAAGGTCAGCAGGAGCACTCGTCCGGGATCCTCGCCCTTCGCGATGAGCCATGCGACGCGGTGGGCGAGTGTCGCCGTCTTTCCGGTCCCCGCGCCGGCCACGATAAGCAAAGGGCGGCCAGGATCAGCCGAGGCGGCTGACCGTTGCTCGGTATTGAGATCGCTGAGCAGGCGGTCCGCAACCGTGCTTGCCGGCGCAGAGGGAGGGGGTCCCGAATCCACGATGCGAACTCCTGTTCGATAGGCTCTGGCGCGAGAGTAGCACGTCAAACCATGAGTGTCGAACGCACGTTCGATTCGCCATGGTGACGAGGCATGCCATAATCTTCTTGATCGACCGTAGAGGCACGACTGACGATCCGGAGGGACTCACGTGCGCAAGCTGCAACGTCGGATGCTCGCTGTCGTGCTGTCTGCTCTTGTGTTGGTGGCCGTCTTGGCGCCTCTTGCCCTCGCCCAGGAAGCCGCGGTGTCACAGCGGTCCACCTCGACATCGGCAGCCGGGGGAGAGAGCGCTGTCGCAACCGAGCCGGCGGACACGCTGGCGGACACGCGGACCCCCGCCGCCTCACAAGCCACCACCCCAGCGGCGGCGTTCAGGCTCGAGGACGACGACCCCGGCGTGCTGTTCAACGGGGTGTGGGCGTATCGCAACGGTGCCGGTGCCTCGGGCCGAAGCTACCGCTACTCGCGTACGTACGGAGCATCGGTCTACACGGCGTTTCACGGCACCGGTGTCACGTGGGTCGCTCCGGTTGGCCCCAATCGCGGACGCGCGAGGGTCTACATCGACGGAGTCGCCGTTGGGACCGCTGACCTCTACAGACCCGATTCGGCGAGCAAGCAGCCCGTGTGGAGCGTCACGGGGCTGACCGACGCCCGTCACACCATCAAGGTCGTAGTTCTCAACAGCCGAAACGCCTCCAGCACCGCCTCGTACGTTCACGTAGACGCGTTCGACTTCGAAGGCGGTCGCGCGGGGGTTGGGCCAGTACCCGGTGCTCGCGTTCAGAATGGCGACAGGCGGCTGTATCGCAAGGGGCCGTGGTCGACGTTCAGACGAGCCGAGGCGTATCGCGGGACCGTCGCCATGACGACGACACGCGACGCCGGCTACGTCGTCAGGTTCAAGGGTACGGCTGTCACGTGGTTCGGACGCAAGAACGCATTTGGAGGCAAGGCGGAGATATGGCTCGACGGCAAGCGAGTCGCGACCGTCGACCAGTACAGCCCGCGGCAGGCGGACCACCGAGTGGTCTACGCCGCGAGTGGGCTGAGCAACCGCGTTCACACCCTTCGGATCAGGGCCCTCGGGGCACCAGCGGTGGTCGGCGGCGGAAAGCGCACCGAACTCGATGCGTTCCAAGTGAAGGGGACCGTGCTGACCGCGTTCAGACCCACCCCGTTCAAGTACCCGTGGAAGACCTACATCGTCATCGATAAGTCGAGCTACAAGCTGTACTGGGTCAAGAACGGCTGGCTGATCAAGACCTATCCGGTCGCTCACGGCAAGTACGGCTCTACGCCGGAGCGTGTGTGGCGGATCGATGCGAAGTACCGTACGTCACCCGGCGGTGTGTACGGGCCGAGGAAGATGCGACTGTTCAAGCGTGTGCAGTACGTCGCGCGGGTACCGCTACGTGTTCTCGGCGTACGGCATCCACGGAACGAACCAGGAATGGGTGATCGGCACGCAGGCGTCTCATGGGTGCATCCGCATGTACAACCGTGACGTGCTCGAGCTGTTCCCGCAGGTTCCTCTCGGCACGATGGTCGTGACGCGACGCTAGGGTAGGTTCATCGCTTGGGGGCGCGGGTATTGTCTCGCCATGCGCACAGCGGAGGAAGTCATCGCAGACGCGGGAGACATGAGGGGCCGCACCGTGGTCATCACGGGTGCCACCAACGGTATCGGCCGCGCAGCCGCCGTGGATCTCGCTCGAGCTGGCGCGAGGATGGTGCTCGCGGTGCGCGATCCTCAGCGGGGATTCGAAGTCGCCACCGGACTGCGCACCGCGGCTGGCGAGCCGGCGAACGCACAGGTCGTGCGCTGCGACCTCTCCTCGTTCTCGAGCGTTCGCGCAGCCGCCGACGAGATCGCTTCGGCATGCCCGATCGTCGACGTCTTGTGCAACAACGCGGGTCTCATCGCAAGCGAGCGCTCCATCACCGAGGACGGCAGCGAACTGACGTTCCAAGTCAACCACTTGTCACACTACCTGCTGACCAGGCTGCTACTTCCCCAGCTCGCGGCGGCGCGCTCGGCCAGAGTGGTGACCGTGTCGAGCGACGCGCACCTCGCCCAGTACGCCGGTATCAGGTTCGGCGATCTTGGCTTCGAACGCGGCTGGTCGCCGTTTCGGGTCTACGCGCACTCGAAGCTCGCCAACATCATGTTCGCGTACGAGCTGGCGCGAAGGGTCTCGGCTCTGGGAGTCGCCTCGGTGGCGATGCATCCGGGTCCTGTCGCTTCAAACTTCGGCAGGCACGGATGGGGGCTGTCAGGAGCGTTCTGGGATCGCTTCGTGCCCAAGCTGACGCCCGAACAGGGCGCGGACACGCTCGTCTTCCTGGCCTCGGACGCATCGGTCGCCGAGAACACCGGCGCCTACTACTATCGCCGATCACCCAAGCGGTCCTCTCGGGCGAGCTACGACAGGGACGCTCAGTCTCGCCTATGGCGCGTGTCGGCCGACCTGGTCGGTGAGCCTGAGGAGGTGCCGCCCATCGCCACTCCCGCGAATGCGGTGGCGTCGAGCGAAACGCCATGAGTCGGTCTGTCTACACTCCTCGGCGCATCATCGCGGCCTACCTGAGCATGACCACGATCTTCACGCTGGCAGCCTCGTTGGTCTGGGCTGTCAACACCATCTTCTTGATCCGCCTGGGGGGCCTGAGCCTGTTCGAGGTCATGCTCGTCAACTCCATCTTCACCGTTGGCCAGATGGTGTTCGAGGTGCCCACGGGGGTCATCGCCGACACGATCGGGCGCAAGGCTTCCATTCTGCTGTCGTTGGCGACGCTGATCATCTCGACGTTGCTCTACGTGCTCACGCCACGCTTCGGCTGGGGTTTTGCCGGATTCGCTGTCGCGAGCGTGATCATCGGCCTGGGCTACACCTTCCAGACGGGCGCGATCGATGCGTGGCTCGTCGACGCGCTCGACTCGTGCGCGTACGAACCTCCCAAGGAGCGGGTGTTTGCCCGAGGGCAGATCGCGGGCGGTATCGGTATGCTCGTCGGATCGCTTCTCGGCGGGCTGCTGGGCCAGATCGATCTCGTGGTGCCGTATGTCGTGAGAGCCGGGCTGATCGCCGTGTGCTTCGTTGTCGTCGTGGTCATGGTTCGAGACGAGGGCTTCGAGCCTCGGCCGCTCAAGATATCGACGTTCGGTGCCGAGACGAGACGTGTCTTCGACGCCGGAGCCCGCTACGGATGGCGGAGCCCCGTGGTCCGACCGCTGCTGTGGGTCTCGGCCATCGGCGGCGTGTTCTTCATGTACGGCTTCTACTCGTGGCAACCCTACGTTCTTGGTCTGCTCGGCGATCAAAACGCGGTGTGGCTGCTCGGAGTGGTCCAGGCCGGGTTCTCGGCCGCCGGCATCGTGGGCAACACTCTGGTGGGTCGCGTGATGGGCGAGGGCGAGCGACGCCGAGACCCCGCGAGGGTCTTGGAGTTGAGCGTGTGGACGAGCGCAGCGGTGGTGCTGGCGATCGGCGCCGTGGGCTTCTTGGCGCTGGAGCCGGGCATCGTTCCGGCAGCCCTCGCGATACTGCTGTGGCTGGGCTTTGGCGTCGTGTTCGGCGTGTCGAGTCCGGTGAGAATGGGCTATATCAACGAACACATCCCCTCGGCACAGCGCGCGACGGTGCTGTCGCTTGACGCCTTCTTCGGGGATGCCGGTGCCGCTGCAGGGCAGCCGGCGCTGGGCTGGGTCTCAGACCGCTACTCGGTGCAGCTGGCCTGGCTCATCGGCGGCGCGGTCATGGCGGCAGCTGCGCCGCTGTATCGTCTGTCCGGTGCGGCGGCCAGGCGAGGTGCCGAAGCGCACGAGAGCTGAGCTGGTGCCCGGGGTGGGAGTCGAACCCACACGCCCTTTCGGACAGAGGTTTTTGAGACCTCCGCGTCTGCCATTCCGCCACCCGGGCAACGCAGGTGATTATACCTTTGCGAGCGGCGCTGCCGAGCCCCGTTCTCGACAGGCGGCCACACCTGCACGGCTCGCCTATACTGCAGATATGCCACGACACGATCCATTCGAAGGTATCGATGAGGTGACGCGCGCGCATCTTGGCAACATCGCCGAGAATCTGCAGCTCGTTGCCGACATGGCCTATGGCGACGTCGCGCTTGCGCTTGCGCGGCGCGGACGGATCGCTTGAGATCGTCGCCGATGCACGCCCCAACACCGCGGTGGCACCCATCGCCTCGACGCGCGTGGGCCGGACCCTCGATCGCGGGGAGGAGCCCGAGGCCTACGCGGCGCTCGAGTCTGGCCAGCCCACCGGCGGAGGAACGCGCCGGGTCGTTCGCGGCATCAAGTACGCCACCACCGCGTTCCCCATCGGCGATCCGACGGTCGCTGTTGTCGTGAGAGACCTGGCCGAGACGGTTGCGGTGGCGCCCGGCAAGATGGAGACGGCGTTCATGGACGCAGCCGAGGAGCTGCTCGACTCGCTACGCCGAGGTCCGCTGCTCGACGTGCGCGACAACACGCCGTTCTCGACCACGCGGCGTGCCGGTGACGGTGTCATGCGGGTCAGCTCGATCGGGCGGATCTCGTACGCGTCGCCCAACTCGGTCAACATCATGCGTCTCGCCGGTGTGGAAGGCTCGCTCACGGGCATGAACGCGTCTGCGCTGCCTGGAGGAGGCTTCGGGATCGCGCCCGTCTTGGGCACCCGTGGGGCGATTCGCATCGACGTCGAGGTCGCCGAGCGCGTGCTGGGCTACCGCTCGATCGCGCTTGCTGCCGGGGCGCTCGTCTTGGTCGAGGATCTGACCGAGCAGCGTCGCCGAGAGGCCGAGATCAAGGTCAAGGAAGCCACCATCCGAGAAGTGCACCACCGGGTGAAGAACAACCTTCAGACGATCGCCAGCTTGTTGCGCATCCAGGCGCGCCGCACCGAGAGCCAGGATGCTCGCCACGCCTTGGCCGAGGCCAACGAGCGAGTCTCCGCGATGGCGGTCGTGCACGATCTGCTCGCAGGTAGCGACGAAGAGCGCATCGACTTCGCGCAGGCAGCCGGCACCGTCGTCGAACTCGTGCGGCGCGGGCTTCTCGGCGACGACCGTCGTATCGACGTGGGGGTGAGCGGCTCCACCGGGTTGGTCGACGCGCATGCGGCCACGTCCCTCGTACTCGCGCTCGCCGAGCTCGTGCACAACGCGATCGAGCACGGGTTCGTGAGCCGAGAAGACGGCCGCGTCGAGGTCGCGATGCGCCGGCTGTCCGGCGAGCTCGTCATGACCGTGCGCGACGACGGTGTCGGTCTTCCTGCCGATTTCGACGTGCGCACCTCGGCGAACCTCGGGCTCGAGATCGTGCGCACCGTGATCGAGGACGACCTGCGCGGAACGCTCTCGTTCTCGTCGGCACGAGGAACCACGGTGACGGTGCGCGTTCCCGTCGCCGATCGCGACTGAACCCACCGTCGAGAGGATCAGGGCTCCCATGCGCGTGCTGATAGCCGAGGACGAGGCCATCATCCGGATGGATCTCAGAGAGATGCTCGAAGACGAGGCCCACGAGGTCGTCGCCGAGGCACGCAACGGCGCGCAGGCGATCGAGCTTGCTCGCCAGCACCGCCCCGACGTGGTCTTCATGGACATCAACATGCCGGGCGTCGACGGCATCGAGGCTGCGCGCGTCATCGGCGAGGAGCGACTGGCGCCGGTCGTCATGGTGACCGCGTTCTCGCAGGTCGGGTACGTGCAGGAGGCGAGCGAGGCCGGAGCGATGGCGTACGTGGTGAAACCGTTCTCGAAAGCCGACGTGCTACCGGCGATGCAGGTGGCGGTGTCTCGCTACACTGAGGCCGCCACGCTTGCCGATGAGGTCGCCGAGCTTTCCGAGCGCCTGGAGACCCGCAAGGTGCTCGATCGGGCGAAGGGCGTGCTGATGCAGCGCGGCATGACAGAGCCCGAGGCGTTCAAGCGCCTGCAGAAACTTGCCATGGACAAGCGCAAGACGCTTCGGGAGGTCGCCGAGGCCGTCCTTCTCGCCCACGAGGCCGGGGAGTGAGCATCGACCTCGCGCTGCTCGCACGCACCTACCTGATCGGCATCGCTGTTGCGGCCCCCGTCGGCGCGATGGGTGTGTTGTGCATACAGCGCACGCTCGCACGCGGATGGCGGGCTGGGTTCGCCACCGGACTCGGCATCGCTTCAGCCGACGCACTCTACGCTGCGTGTGCGGCGTTCGGAGTCGCGGCCGTGTCGTCGCTGCTGGTGGCGTGGCAGACGCCGCTTCGACTCGTGGGCGGTGCGGTGCTCATCTACCTGGGAGTGCGCTCCATCCTGACCGCACCGTCGGCCGGAGCAGCGTCTTCGGCCGCCGAGAAGGCCGCACCGCCGCCGGCCGGATCGCTCTACGCGTCGGCGGTCGCTCTCACCCTGACCAATCCGATGACCATCATGGCGTTTGGCGCCGTGTTCGCGAGCGCCGGGCTGGTCGCTTCTCCGTCAGGTGCGACGGCTGCAACGGCGACGCTCGGCGTGGCCTTGGGGTCTTTGTCGTGGTGGACGGCGTTGACGAGTGTGGTCGCTGCCGTGAGGCACGGCTTCAGCGAGTCGACGCTCGTGTGGGTATCCCGCATCTCGGGCGCGGCCGTTGCGGCCTTCGGCGTGCTGGCGATGCTCTCGGCGCTGTAGGCCGCCGTCGAGCACGGCAGCCGTCCGAACGCTTGTCGTGCGACCTGCGTTTCGGACGTGTTTCCTCGGTCTGAGACGCGTGCTATACTTCTCCGACGGCACAACGGTGTGCCGAACCGAAGAGGACTCGAGCAATGGCGCTCGTTTCGCCCGAAAGGGCCGAAGCGGGCGTTTTCGTTTCTTCTGGCGTGGGCGTAGACAGGAAGGCACTTCAATGAAGGAATTCGCGGTCTTTTGGGGATGCACGATCCCTGCGCGTTTCCCGTTCATCGAGAAGTCGGTGCGGGTGATGTTCGACGATCTGGGCGCTCAGATCCACGAGTTGCCCGGTCACACCTGCTGTCCTGAGGGCACGCTCGTCAAGGCGAACGATCCGGACTCATTCTTCACCGCCGCGGCGCGCAACCTCGCGATCGTCGAGAAGGCGGGATACGACCTCGTGACTCCGTGCAACGGCTGCTACTCGACGTTCAAGGAGTGCCAGAGCCACCTCAAGACGCACTGGCGCGAGCGCGACACCATCAACGACCGGCTGGCTTCCGAGGATCTGCACTACGACGGCTCGCTGCAGGTCGTGCACTTCGCGGAGTGGCTTGCGGACCACATGGGCGCTGGCCTCATCGCTTCCAAGGCGGTCAAGCCGTTTTGGGGCATGAACATCGCCGTGCACTACGGCTGTCACCTCCTGCGTCCGCAGCCGGCGGTCAAGTGGGACGACCCGCTGCATCCCAAGAAGGTCGAAGAGATGGTCGCGGCACTGGGCGGGCGCGTCGTCGACTACCCCACCAAGATGCAGTGCTGCGGTGGCTACCTCGATCGTGTCGGCGAGCGCGAGGGCTCGCTGGCGTTCAACCGCCGCAAGCTCTACGACCTGCAGAACCACCAGGTCGACGCGCTGGTCGTCGTGTGCCCCAGCTGCTTCCAGCAGTTCGACTTGAACCAAGCCGCCCTGCAGCGCAACAACGAGCAGATCCACATCCCCGTGCTCTACCTGTCCGAGCTCATCGGTCTGGCCTACGGGCACAGCCCCGAAGAGCTCGGCATGGACATGCACCGCGTGAGCGTGCAGCCGTTCCTCGACAAGTGGGAGGGCGCGTGCCGCCGACAAGGCCCGGCTCGCACAGGACTTCGACGTCGCGCTTCTGAACAAGTGCGACAGCTGCCGGGCGTGCAAGGACGACTGCCCGGTGTGCAAGGTCGACCCGACGCTACGACCCGTGCGACACGATCGGCCGTCTGCTCGATGGCGACATCGAAGACGTGCTCGCGGACCCGAACATCTGGAAGTGCCTCGAGTGCTACACGTGCCTCGAGATGTGCCACTCCGACATCGGCATGGCTGAGATCTTCCGCACGCTCAAGGAACTCTCGCTCAAGAACGGCACCGGTCCTGACTCGGTGCCCGCCAGCTACAAGACGTTCATGGACACCGGCCGGCTCGGCAAGCCCAAACAAGGCGCGCGCAAGAAGCTCGGGCTCGACCCGCTTCCGCCAAGCGGAGGCGACGCGATGCGCAAGCTCATGGCATGCGACGCCGTCGATGCGGTGTGCGAGACAGAAGGAGAGGGACTGTAATGGCGTACGAACCGCTTCTGGAGCGGATGCCGACCACCCGACCGCCCGCGTTCTCGGACCGAGAGAACATCTTCGATCTCGAGCGCCCGGCGTACCGCGAGGAGTCGCCGTTCAAGATCCACGGCGGCTGCGGTCTCATGGGCATCTGCGACCAGTCGGGCACCTTGATGAGCGGCGAGAACGCCATCAAGGCGATGGCCGTCCAGCGCGACCGGGGCAACGGGCTTGGCGGCGGCTACGCCGGCTACGGCATCTACCCGGAGTTCCCCGATCACTTCTGCTTCCACATGATGTATCACGACATCAAGGCGAAGGAAGAGGCCGAGACCGTCTTCGACCAGTACTTCACGGTCGATCTTGCCGAGCCGCATGCCGACGCGCGCGGTCAAGGGCATCTCGGACGCGCCGCTGCTGTGGCGCTACTTCCTCAACCCCGACCCGCACAAGCTCGAGATGGCCGAGATGACGCCCGAGGACTTCGTCGTCCACGTGGTCATGCTGATCAACTCCACCATCGACGGCGCCTTCGTCGCCTCCAGCGGCAAGAACATGGGCGCGTTCAAGGGCGTCGGTTTCCCCGAGGAGATCGGTCACTACTACCTGCTCGAGGAGTACGAAGGCCACACCTGGGTCGGCCACAACCGCTTCCCGACGAACACGCCGGGCTGGTGGGGTGGGGCGCACCCGTTCACGCTGCTCGACTGGTCGATCGTCCACAACGGCGAGATCTCGAGCTACGGCATCAACAGCCGCTACCTCGAGCCGTTCGGCTACAAGTGCACGCTGGGCACCGACACCGAGGTCGCCGCGTACCTGTTCGACCTGATGCTGCGCCGCCACAAGCTGCCGCTCGAGCTCGCGTGCAAGGCGCTCGCGAGCCCGCTGTGGACCGAGATCGACCGCATGCCCGAAGACGAGCAGGCGGTGATGCGCTCGCTGCGGGCCGTCTACGGACCCGGAATGCTCAACGGTCCCTTCGCGATCGTGCTGGGCTTCAACGGCGGCATGGTCGCCCTCAACGACCGCATCAAGCTCCGTCCGCTCGTCGCGGCCAAGCAAGGCTCGATCCTCATGGTCGCCTCCGAAGAGAGCGCGATGCGCGAGGTCCTCGACGCCCCCGACGAGGTGTGGATGCCCAAGGCCGGCGAGCCGGTCATCGCGCGCGTCGAGGGCGTCGACTGGCCGATCCACGGCGACCTGCACCTGGCGCCCTACGAGATCTCCTGTGCCGTTACCGGTGTCGAAGACACCTGTGAGACCGTCGAGGTGAACTAGCATGCCCACGAGCCTGATCCAGCCCGAGTTCAAGGTCGAGATCGACTACGACAAGTGCCACAAGTGCGGTCGCTGCGTGCAGCAGTGTGGGTGGGGCGTCTACTCGTTCAACGAGCGCCCGTTCCCGACGACACCAAGTGCCGCGCGTGTCACCGCTGCGTGACGTACTGCCCGGCGCACTGCATCACGATCAAGAAGAACGACCTCGCGCTTCGCGACAACGACAACTGGACGTCCGAGCAGCGCAAGAACGTGTGGCGCCAGGCCGAGACCGGCGGCGTGATGCTGACCGGCATGGGCAACGACAAGCCCTACCGAGCATCTTCGACCACCTCGTGCTCGACGCATGCCAGGTCACGAACCCCTCGATCGACCCGCTGCGCGAGCCGATGGAGCTGCGGACGTACCTGGGCCGCAAGCCCGACAGCGTCGAGGTCGAGAGCGACGGCAACGGCGGCTTCCGGCTCAAGGAAGGCGCCGGGATCGCCAAGAACATCGAGCTCGACACGCCGATCATCTTCTCGCCGATGAGCTACGGCTCGGTCTCGCTCAACGTCCACAAGTCGCTCGCGATGGCCGCCGAGCGTCTCGGCATCCTCATGAACACCGGCGAAGGCGGCCTGCACGCCGACCTCTATCCCGTACCAGGACAACGTCATCGTGCAGGTGCGCGTCGGGACGCTTCGGCGTGAACCCCGAGTACCTGAACCGCGGTGCCGCCATCGAGATCAAGATCGGCCAGGGCGCCAAGCCCGGCATCGGCGGGCACCTGCCCGGCGAGAAGATCAACCACGAGGTCTCGACGACGCGCATGATCCCGCAGGGCTCCGACGCGATCTCGCCCGGCGCCGCACCACGACATCTACTCGATCGAGGACCTGCGCCAGCTCATCTACTCGCTCAAGGAGGCGTCCGGCTACAAGCCGGTCGGCGTCAAGATCGCCGCCGTGCACAACGTCGCCGCCATCGCGAGCGGCATCGTGCGCGCCGGTGCCGACTACGTCTACCTCGACGGCTTCAGGGGCGGCACCGGTGCGGCGCCGCCGATCATCCGCGACCACGTCGGCATCCCGATCGAGATCGCGATCGCCGTCGTCGACCAGCGCCTGCGCGACGAGGGCATCCGCAACCAGGCATCGATCATCGCGGCCGGCTCGATCCGCTCCTCGGCCGACATGGCCAAGGCGATCGCGCTCGGCGCCGACGTCGTCGCCATCGGCACGGCGGCGCTCATGGCGCTCGGCTGCCACCTCTGCCAGGGCTGTCACACCGGCTGCTGCTCGTGGGGCCTCACGACGCAGAAGCCCGAGCTCACGCGCCGCGTCGACCCCGAGTGGGGCGCCGAGCGGCTCGTCGAACCTCGTCCACGCGTGGAGCCACGAGCTGCAGGAGATCCTGGGCGCACTCGGCGTCAACGCGGTCGAGTCGCTGCGCGGCAGCCGCGAGCGCCTGCGCGCCGTCGGGCTCGACGCACAGACCTGCGAGATCCTGGGCGTCAAGCCCGCCGGGCTGTAGGGGGAGGGAGACATGACGACTCACAACGAGCACAGCGGTCCCATCGAGGGCTACCTGCAGGTCGAACCGCAGGTCACCGTCGAGGGCGACGTCGGCGACGATCGACTGCACGAGCGTCTACTACAAGCACGTGAACGAGGCCGTCCGCGCAGGCGATCGCCGACGGCGCCAAGACCGTGAAGCTCGAGCAACGTGAACGGCCAGCGCTACATCGGCACGGGCATCAACGGGCAAGGCCTGCGCATCGAGGTCCACGGGACGCGCCGGCAACGACCTGGCGATGTTCATGGACGGGCCCACGGTCGAGGTCTTCGGCAACGCCCAGGACGGCGTCGGCAACACGATGAACGCCGGCACGGTCATCGTCCACGGCGACGCCGGCGACGTGCTCGGCTACGGCATGCGCGGCGGCAAGGTCTTCATCAAGGGCGACGTGGGCTACCGCGTGGGCATCCACATGAAGGCCTACGAGGGCCTGCGTCCCGATCATGGTCTGCGGCGGCAAGGCGCGCGACTTCTTCGGCGAGTACATGGCCGGCGGGATGCTCGTCCTGCTCGGCATGAACTCGCAGTTCGAGGGCGCCGATCGTGGGCGGCTACCTCGGCACCGGCATGCACGGCGGCGAGATCTACGTGCGCGGCGAGGTCGAGCCGTGGCAGATCGGCAAGGAGTGCGGCATCTTCACGGCCGACGAGGACGACATGGCGGCGCTCAGTCCCGTTCTCGACGAGTACTGCGAGGCGTTCGAGATGGACCTCGACGAGGTGCTGTCGGTGCCGTTCACCAAGCTCGTGCCGGTCAGCCACCGGCCCTACGGGAAGCTGTACGCGTACCTCTAGGAGTCGGCGCGCCCGCGTGGCGCATATCCCTCCGAATC
>CAVOYK010000012.1:0-21306 GCA_963700665.1 uncultured Actinomycetes bacterium | reverse complement strand
AGCGGAGACTCGACTCCTCCAGCCACTGAGATTGTCTCGCCTGGCGACGGAGCGATCGTCTCCGGCTCGGTCGGCATCGCGGCGACCGCCTCTGATGACGTCGGCGTGGCCAGTGTCGAGTTCTACGTCGACGGCGTCCTTGTCGGGAGCGACACGAGGTCGCCCTACGGACTCAAGTGGAACGCCAAAGGAGCCACCGCAGGTTCCCACGACATTGAGGCGAAGGCCCACGACTCGGCGGGCAACGCATCAGTCTCCAAGGTATCGGTGACCGTCGGGTCTGCCAGCATTCCTACCGTGTCCATCACGTCGCCTGAAGACGGCGCCACCGTTTCGGGCTCGGTCAACATTGCTGCCAGCGCTGCTGACACGGGCTCCAGCGTGGCCAAGGTCGAGTTCTTCGTAGACGGTGTCCTCATCGGAAAAGACACTTCCTCGCCGTACGAACGTGTCTGGAACACCACAGGCGCTGCTCCAGGCATTCACACCATCCAAGCCCGCGCCTACAACCGCCTGGGCAAGACGGCTGTAGCAGGAGATCGCCGTCTCAGTGCCTGGAGCGGCACAGGCGACGGCCTCTGTCCTCTCGCTGGCGGACGAGGACCAGCCTGAGGCCATCCAAGCCGTCGAGGATCCGCTGATCTGGGCGTCTACCAGCCTGTCGGGTTCGGCTTCGCGCACGAGCGTTCCCGCTCTTGAGCGCGTTCGGCTTCGTGCCCGGCTGATCCGCTGACTCTCAGCAGATTCCTGGCGACGGCGTAGTCACGGTGTGGAGGTACTCCGCTGGTGAGTGGAACTACGAGGGCAAGGTCTCATACGACGCCGCTGCGGCCGAGTACGCGCGAACAATATCGCCGCGATCGACGGCCACCTACTGGTTCTACTACGGTGGCGACGCAGCACACCAAGCGGTCGGCTCGCGCACTCTGACCGTCAAGACGTATCCGAAGGTCGGGCGCCCCGTAGTCCGAAGCTCATCGCGGTTCCGTGCAGGCAAGACGCTCACAGTATGGGGCCGATGGTACCGCAAGGCCCCCAGCAAGATGAGAGTTGTCATCGATCGCAAGGTCGGGGGCAAGTGGAGAAGGTATGCGGTGAAGAGTGCCAGCGTCCGAAAGGCATCCTCGGCAACCGGGACCTACTCGGCCAAGCTCAGGCTCAAGAAGCGGGGGCGCTGGCGCGTCAGAGTCATCCCGGACTACGGACCGCCGAGCGATGCCTGCAGTCAGAGGAGATACTTCCGGGTGAGGTAGGCGCTGGTCAGAGCAAGCGGGCGAGGACTTCTAGGCCGGCACACATACCGTGAATGGTTCCGTGTCCCCTCCGTCACGTCCACCGAGGCGAAACGAGTCCCTCCGACGTATTTCGCGACATCAATCCCCGTTGACATCAAGAGACGGCCGGCTTGTGGTCCGCGTTTCTCCGCCGTTGGCCAAAGCGAATCCGCCAGCATCTGGCTCATGAGCGGGCCCTTCTTCCGCGCATGAGCCGAGCGGACGCGGAGCAGCTTCCCGACTTGCTCCAGAGACTAGTCGCGGTCACGTGTGCTTCAAGACATCGTGTTCGCGCAGGATCTCATCGAAAAGCTGCTCATATGCTTGCGTCATGAGTGAACTACCATACGTTCCTTCCACGCGCTGCCGGCTCCTCCTCCCCATCTCCGCCCGAAGCTCGGCATCCGAGGCTAATCGACCGAGCCTGTCGGCGAACAGCATCACGTCCTCCGAGGGCACCACGTATCCGGTTTCACCATCGACAACGATGCGCGCCACATCGCCCACGTCGGTCGCAACCACCGGGCGGCTCGCCGCCATTCCCTCGAGCAGTGAGAGCGGGAGCGTCTCTGTCGTTGAGGTGAGCGCCACGATGTCAAACGCCGTGAGAATGCGAGGCACGTCGCTACGCGTGCCGAGGAACGTCACGTCTTGAGCAACACCCAACTCGACCGCGAGTTGTTGAAGTTCCTCCCTGCAGGGCCCATCTCCCACGACGACCAAGCACGTCCCTCTGCTCAGCCAGCACCGGAACGCCGGGAACCGCCCGGCGTTCCTTCTGCGCCCCAATGGGAGTCTCGCGCCGGGCCACTGGCATGGAGTCATCGGAATGCCACACTTCGCTCGCACTCTCATGTCGTGCTCGGCGCTGTACAGTCCGGGGTCCGCGCCGTCGACGATGACACGACTCGGTCGGGGGGGTTGCCACTGGGCGACAAGCGACTACACCCTGGTTGTATCCACATGCGACGATTCGATCCGTGCGCGACGCGAAGAGGCGGTTGGGCCATGGGAGCAATCATACGTGGTAGCGAGCCTAGCATGAGAATCGCCGGTCGAGTGCTCAGCCGTGACGATGCATGGCAGCACTGCAAGCAATGCGCGCCGCACGGCCCCAAACGGTCGAATCGAAGTTCGTACAGTGTACGATCAAGGGACCCACGTCTCGCAGGACGCGGACGAGCCGTGTCAACGTACGGCGATTTACGACCTGACGGCGTATCCAAGCTGACAACCCGGATTCCCTTGGATCTCGCGCGCGCTGCCTGTTCGCCGGCGTCCTTCGTGCAGACGATGGTCGGGGTCAAGCGGCCGTCAAGCCATCCTGCAAGCCGGACTGACTTGGGTCTCAGCGCCGCCCACGCCCAGCTGGGAGATCATGCCAACGCAACGGGTAGGCTGGCAGATTCTCAGCCATCGACTGACGAGCATCTGCTCCGGCGCGTCGGCACGCCTTGAGGTGCAAGTCGGCGACGCATGGTGCAGGAATCGTGCCTGCCAGCGCCTCTTGTGAGTGCGAAACGTCTAGGGTGGAGACCTCGACCAGGCATTTCACGATGTCATCCATAGCGAAAGCCAGCAACGGTGGGTTGCCCTGCACACCTGTCAACAATCGCAACGAGAGCTCTGATCTTAGGGCCACCCGCCCTGCGCTGGCCGCCAACACGGGAGTGCCCAGCTCGTGGCCGTGCTCCTCTGTAGCCATTAGCACGATCGTTACATGCGTGCTCGTCTGTCAGGAGATGTCCCAGCCCAAGCCCCGAGCAGGCGCGTGGAGAGGAGTCGTGACGGCGTTCTGAGACTGCGCCAAGTCGGGTATCATCAGGGCACCTGCACGTCAAGCGCCCGACCCTCAGCGGAAGCAGTGGCCGCAAGACCATAGAGAATCCCGGCAGATAGAACCATGACGAAGATGCCCGCCATGCTCGTAGCTTCGTGTTGCGTCCATGACATCAGGAGCTCCTTGAGAATCCCCACGAGGCCTGCGCAGGCCTACGCGAGCCGTGGCCCCTGCTCGGATGCTACGAGGCCAAACCCAAGAACTGGTACAGACTACACTCAACGGAACCAACAAGGCCACAACGCCGAGCAAACCAAAGCGGCCGTATATGGCGTAGTAGCCGTTTAGTACCTCGTACGCGTAGCGCTCGTCAGGGGTACTCGAGCCGAAGCCCGAGAGGACGGCCGGGAGGCCCTCCGAGAATCTCATGTCCGCGTGTCTGTCGCAGCCACCTCGCGCATCTCCGCTGCGGATGGATCTGGGCGTTCGCGTCTCCCCCGACGGTACCGCTCCCTCCGAAGAGCTGGGTGCTTCGCTCTTGGACAGCGCCCAGCAGTCCGAACGGCATCTCGGTCGCCCTGTCGAATCGCCACCGACGCGAGAACAAACAGCCCAGCAATCGAAGCTGCGACAGCCACGAAGTCGCGCGAATCATACGGCAGCACCTCAAGCCGAGCACAGCTAGCGAGCACGAACGCGGCAGCAGTACCGAGCCATAGTCCACGTCCCCATGCAGCTACGATTCCCATCACATAGGCGAATGCGGCGCCGGTAGCTGTGAACGCGCCGCTGATGCTCCCCCATAGGAGGTCCTCGCGGCCAACAGAGCCAGCGCCACCGGCACTCAGCGTGCTGCCGGGCAGGTACAACCTGACGAGACCCCCTGAAGCTTGGGATACTACGTCAAGCTCATTGCCTGCCATAGTGGCTAGCAAACCGCCCGACGGACGGCGCGATGACGGTTCGTAGATCGATGCCCGCGACGGTCGCGATGGATATCTGCGCGCACCGTGGCCCTCAATGCCGTCTGCCGCCAATCGGCCGCGAATAGAACCGCGACCACGGGAATCACTCAAGTACCAACTGTTGGTCCTCGAGCTGAGCACCGACCAGCTCAAGCGACGCACCTGTTCAGAGACTTGACTTAACCGACTTCGCCACGAGGACGATCACCAGAAAGGCTCGTGGCCACAAAGGCCTGTCCGAGAGAGCGCCGGAGACGATCAGTCAAAGAGCGGGCTGCGAACACGCCTGCGAGCAGGAGCATCACTGAGGCTAACGTCGGTCCAATCGAAAGAGGAGATGGGACCGATGGCGAAAAGGACGATGTTGGGCAGTGGAAAAGAGCATGTTATCACGACCGCTGCGCACAACGCGCTGTTCGGAAAGCGCACGAGCACACCTACCGCGAGAGCCCCTGATCGCAGCCAGCGCAAGAACGCCAGCGTGCCCAGTGCCGACCGTCAGACCGACCAACGCGGACGCAACGAGTGCGGCTGCAACCGCTTATCTCAGCAGAAGGCGAGGGATTGCGCGCCTCCAAAGATGAATCGCGCGCGTCCAAGGCTCTCACTGCCACCGTCACATGCCGCGCAAGCAGGCAGCCGAGTACCGCGAGAGCGACGCTGAAGGCGAGCAGCGCCCCTGCAATCCTGATGCCTGGTCATCACGGCGGCGCACCCCTTCGTCGTTCCCGTCAACAACGTCGGGCTGCACGGCCGTATGCGAAGTAGCCGTAGCTCCCGGCTTCGCGTTGCTCCACACCGCAGGTGACTACTTCCAGGACGCGCGTACCCAAGCTGTCCAGAAGTTCCCGGCTCTTCCTCGCGGTGTCCTTCGTTGACGTACCGGCTCGAGTAACGACAATTGCGCCGTTTGCCCATCGAGCAACCGCTCCCGCATCAGCAACAGCACAGAATCGGCGGCGCGTGCAGGTAGGATAACCAGGTCGGCCGACTGCGCCAGATGTTCTAGGAGACTCCCCATCGCCGCCGAACCCAGCAGTTCCTGCAGGATCTCGGCGGCGTGCGAGGTCCCCGCAGTGAGGACTGCGAGCTCTTCGATGCCCGAAGATCGTTCCTGCAGCGCCGCGCCCAGCGGTACCGCTCCCGAGAGCACCTGAGAGAGTCCGGCGCGGTTGCTCGCCCCCGCAGGAATCTGTCCACCGCATGGCGACGGAAGTCGCAGTCAACCAGAACGACCTTGTTCTTCGCCCTTGCGCGAGCAGCGGGCGAAGAACTGAGCCGGCCTGACGGTCGATCTTCCTCCTTCGGAACGGCCTGAGACGACTTCCAGAACGCCAATATCGTGCTGGAAGTTCGACGAAATCGAGGCTATTGCGCAGCTGTCGGTAGGCCTCGGTCACATGACCGTTCGAGTTGCTCAAGCAGACCGAGACGACTCGAGACTCGCGTCCTTGTGACTACCCTGATTGGAACGCTGCCCAGCGTTGGGGCGCCATAGATTTCCGCTGCCTCCTCTAGGACGATCGCAATCGTCTTGTCCAGGGAACTCGCGACAAACACCAGCCCGAGTCCCAGCACGACGCCCGAAATCAGCCCGCAGCACCGCGATGCTCGCTAGTCCTGGCGATACGGGAACGCGGTTCACGCTGGCACGCGCAACGAGTTCGCCGGAGCCAGTCTCTGAGTGCCTCGCTGACGCGAAGCTGTCTGAAGCTTGCTCAGAGAGAGTGGTGTAGCGGCCGTTCGCTCTGTCTAGCCGGGCTCTGATGGCCGCTGTGGATCCCCGGCCTCGAGCTCGTCGCTCAGTCTCGCAATCGTGGCCTCCGTTTCGGCCAAACGGGATTCTACCTCTTCGGCCGCAGTCCTGATCGACTCCCGCGTGGTGTCCTTTGACCAGGCCACATACGCATCACCCATGGCGTTCGCGATCTCCGCTGCGGTCCGAGGGTCTCCGTCGGTCGCCCGGATGACTAGCACGTTCGTCTGCCCAACGCCTTGGACCTCGATCTTCTGCAACAAGGCCTCGGGACTCATTCCGAGCCCCAGCGTCGAGACAACCGATTGCGCAATCGGCTGGGTCTGAATTAGCTGCATCTGCGTCGTGAGCCCACGCTCGGGTTGGTTCGCCAGCTCGGACACTGACGTGCCAAAGATGGCCGCGCCGGTGTTCTGTTCGGTGACCAGGACCTTCGCCTCTCCAACGTAGGTTGGCGGTGTCAGAACACTGACACCAAGCGCGACAAAGGTCACAATACAGACGGCAATGATGACAAGCGACTTGCGCGCACGTATCTCTTCCAAGTAGTCGCCTAGCTGCATGTGTCCATCTCTCTCTGTCACGAGCTGCCTCAGACTCCCTGTTTCACATGGCCCGCGTTTCGACTATAGCAGCCAGCTTTGGCACACGCACCGACCCTGTGCGCGGTGCAAGTCAGGCTCTAGCGCTGCCAGAAACGCGCGCTACGCTCCGCTCTCGCGGACGCACTAGTCGCCGCTTGTCGATACTGCGCCCGTAGGGCCGCTCCATCAGCCCACTGCGGCACGTCAGCTCCTCAACTCGCTTGACAACCCTGGCCGGCGAACCCACGACCACCATCCCGTCGGGAACGTCCTCCACCACGACCGAGCCCGCGCCGACAAGCGCCCCACTTCCGATCACGACGCCGGGCAAGATGGTGGCGTTCGATCCGATTCGCGCACCCTGCTTCACGAGCGCCCCACCCACGCACTCCTCGTAGCGCGGGCACGGTGGGTGCGGATCGTCGGCGAACACGACGTTCGGCGCGATGAAGACGTCGTCCTCGACGGTCACCAGCTCCAGGAAGCAGCCGGTGTGGATGCGCACGCGATTGCCGATTCGGTTGCCGGCCTCCAGCACCGCGTTCGTTCCGACAGAAACGTCATCGCCGATGACGTTGTCCTCGCGAATCAGCACGCCGTGCCCGGTCTGGAAGCGGTCGCCGATGGTAGATCCCGCATATACCGTCGTGAACGAACGAATGGTTCCGCCTGCGCCGATGACCAGTTCTCGGTCACCGGGCTCACACCCGCGAGGCGGTTTGCCCACGATCGAGGGCTGCTCGGCAACTGTTCCATCACCGAGGACGACGCCCGGATACTCCGCGTGCGAGTCGGGCACGGTTGGCGCCACGTGGCTCGTGCTCTCTTCTAGATCGCGGGACGCGGTATCGGGACCCGAGCCTGCCGAGACAGCCGCACCCAGCTCAAGTCCCGGAATCGACGGCTGCAGTGCGGGCGACATGCGCGCCGAGATTGCCGTTGCTGCGCATCGCACGCCTCCGCACGCTCCAGAGCGCGCACGACCCTCAAGCCGCTCGCGCCGTCGGTCTTGGGCCGGCTACCGGTACGAACGCAGTCCACGAAGTGTTTCGCCTCGACGCCCAGCGGTTCGCACGCATCCAAGTGCGGCGAGACGATATCGCCGGTGCGGTACGACATCTGGAACTCACCGAACGACCCGGGATCCACGAGGTTCACGCCGTGGTCGTAGAGCTTGACCTTCTCCACGGCCTCCGTGTCGTCGTAGACGAGCATCTTCTTGCTGCCCACAACCAACGTGCGGCGCAGCTTCACCGGGGAGAGCCACGAAAGCTGCACCTCTGCCACGGCCCCGCCCGGGAACCGCAGGGTCACGAAGGCAACGTCGGGTATGTCGCATTTCACGCAGCCGCGACCCACTGCCGAGACGTGCTCGGGCTCCTCGCCCAGCCAGTCGAACAGGATCGAGAAGTCGTGGGGAGCAAGGTCCCAGATGACGCTCGCGTCCTTCTGGTGCAGCCCCAAGTTGATGCGACTCGACGAGACGTAGTAGATGTCGCCGATCTCGCCTGCGTCGATGAGGTTCTTGATGGCCACGACCGGCGAGCTGAACTCGAAGGTATGGCCGACCATCAGCGTCACGCCGCGTTCTTCCGCCGCGGCGATCAGAGCCCGGGCCTCGAGCTCGCTGGCCGTCATCGGCTTCTCCACAAAGACGTGCTTTCCGGCTTGGATCGCGGCCAACGCCAGCGGGAAGTGAGTCGTGATCGGAGTGGCTATCAGCACCGCATCGACGTCAGCATCGCCCAGAACGTCCGAGTAGTCCTCGGTCACCGTCACCACCGGGTAGCGCATCTTCGCCCTGGCCAGCTTGCTGGCGTCCCTGTCGCAGACCCACTTCACCGTGACTCCGGAGAGCTCCATGTAGTTGCGCAGCAGGTTGGGTCCCCAGTAGCCGTAGCCGACAAGCGCCACGGTGAGGTTGTCTGAGCTCATTACCATGCACCTTCTCTTCCGAACACAACGGGAACAGTACGTGCGAGTATCCGTAGGTCGAGACCGAGCGACCAACTGTCGACGTACTCGACATCCAGCTCGACCATCTCGTCGAAGGTCGTCTGGCAGCGGCCGCTCACCTGCCACAGGCCGGTGATGCCTGGCTTGCATTCGAGGCGACGCAGAGCGTAGTCCGAGTAGAGCTCGACTTCGTATTGCAGCGGCGGTCGCGGACCGACGAGTGACATGTCGCCGACAAGCACGTTGAGTAGCTGCGGCAGCTCGTCGAGACTGGTGCGGCGCAGAATGCGACCGAATCGCGTCACCCGCGGGTCGTCCTCTATCTTGAAGGAGCCAGTGTCGCCCTTGAGGTCCTCGGACCCCTCTGTGATCAGTTGTCGAACGTAGTCCTGGTGGATCGAGGAGTCGTTGCCGTCCTCCATCGTCCGGAACTTGTAGAAGGTGAACGGCACCCCACCCTGCCCGATCCGCTCTTGGCGGAAGAGTGCGGGACCGGAAGACTCCATTCGCACGATCAGGCCGATGAGCAGCAGAACCGGCGAGAGAAGGAGCAGCCCGAGCGCTGAAGCACAGGTGTCTGCGACGCGCTTGATCGCAAGGGGGATGCGCTTGCTCTCCGACATCACCGGACGAGCGGCATCGCGGCGGGCCGAGGAGCGCGACCGAGGCGACGCTGCAGCCACCGCGCCGGCTCTGTCGCGTTCGAGCTCAGGCACGGGTCACCTCCTCGACCGACTCACAGACGCGCGCCACCTCGTCGAACTCGATGTAGGGATACATCGGGAGCGAGAGGATGGAGGAGGCCGCGCGCTCTGCGACAGGGAAATCGCCGGCCGCGTAGCCAAGGTCGGCGAACGCAGGCTCGAGGTGGAGCGGGACCGCGTAGTGTATGCCGGTCTGGATTCCTCGCTCGGCAAGCTCCGCTCGGACCTGGTCTCTGTCCGAGACCCTGATCACGTAGAGGTGGTAGACGTGCGTCACACCATCTCGGCGCGCACGGGACCACGACATCTGATGGCGCAAGCATGTCGTCGTAGAGCGCGGCAGCGCGCATCCGCAAAGCATTCCATTCGTCCAGATAGGGCAGCTTCTCGTTGAGAAACGCAGCCTGCAGCGTATGCAATCGTGTGCAGTAGCCGGACTCGACGTGAAGACGCGAGGACCCTTCCTCTCCGTGGTTGCGCAGAAGCCGTACGCGCTCGGCGATCTGATCGTCGTCCGTGGTGACTATCCCGCCGTCTCCGAGCGCGCCCAGGTTCTTGCTCGGATAGAAGCTGAAGCACCCGGCGTCACCGATGCCACCGGTTCTGAACTTGCCACAGCGGGCACCGTGCGACTGACACGCGTCCTCGATGACCTTGATTCCTCGAGGCCGGGCGAAGCCCATCAGGCGGTCCATGTCGACCGGCTGGCCGTAGAGATGCACGGGGATGATGGCGCGGGTGTTCTTGGTTACCGCAGTCTCGACATCGTCCAGATCCATGAGCAGGGTGTCTTCGGTCACGTCGACGAAGACGGGCTTCGCGCCTGCCATGATGATCGCCTCGGCGGTAGCCGCGAACGTGTTGACGGCTGTGATGACCTCGTCGCCGGCTCCCACTCCGCACGCGCGCAGCGCGAGATGGAGCGCATCGGTGCCCGAGCCCACCCCGATTGCGTGGCGCACCGCCGATGTATGCAGCGAAGTTGGTCTCGAAGGCCTCGAGCTTGGGGCCCATCGTGAACGAGGCGTCCTTGACCACACTGAAGAACGCTGCCTCCAGCGAGTTACCCATCATATGGTGGAGGCGCTGCAGATTCACGAAGGGAATCGTTCGAAATACGCCCTTCTTCGCGCCCGTGTGCACACTCACCACTCCGCCCTCTCGCGTGGGCGGCCTCCCTCTCGCCTCAGGTGATGGAGGCCGCTGCTCCGCCCCGCCGCAGGACCCACCCCCTCGGGCCACGCCCTGCTCGGTTCCCGCATCCAGATCCGCGAGACTCTAGGCAGCAACTACAGCAGCGACCGCCAAGCGTCCCAGTCTTGGGAACCTACCACCTCAGACGGGCTGCTAGGCGGCTCGTGGCGCCATAAGGCACCGCAGGATGACGGATATCATCCGATAGGATGATGCGGCGGACCTCAGGACGGCGGCGAGCGGCTCGACTACGCCCGCTCCCCCACCGCCGTCGGCGTGGTGTCGAACGCGACCGCTCGCTCGAGCGCGGCGGCTGCCCGCAAGATCGTCGACTCGGCGAAGTGGGTTGCCGATCAGCTGCAGACCCACCGGTAGGCCCGTGTCCTTCCCGAGCCCGACCGGGATCGACACCGCAGTGTTGCCGGCGAGGTTGACCGGGATCGTGAAGTAGTCCGACAGGTACATCGCAAGCGGGTCGGCGGCCTTCTCGCCGATCTTGAACGCGGTCGTGGGCGAGGTCGGCGTGAGCAGCACGTCGTAGTCGGCGAACGCGCGCTCGAAGTCTCGGATGATGATGGTGCGCGCCTTCTGGGCCTGGCCGTAGTACGCGTCGTAGTAGCCGGCCGAAAGCGCGTACGTGCCGAGCATGATGCGCCGGATCGACTCGGGCCCGAAGCCCTCCGCGCGCGAGCGCATGTAGAGGTCGAGGACGTCCTCGGCGTCCGCAGCGCGATGCCCGTAGCGGATGCCGTCGAAGCGCGCGAGATTGCTAGCTCGCCTCGGCCGGTCCGATGATGTAGTAGGCCGACAAGCCGTGCTCGGCGGCGGGAAGATCGACCTCCCCGATCTCGGCACCGAGTTCGGCGTACTTCTCGGCAGCGGCGAGCGTCGCCGCCTTCACCTCGGGCGACACGCCCTCCATCTCCAGCATGTCGCGCACGATCGCGATGCGCATCCCCTCGACGCCGGCGTCGAGACACGCCGTGAAGTCCTCGGCGGGCCGCTCGATGCTCGTGGCATCCATGGGGTCCTTGCCGCAGATCGCGTTGAGAGCCAGCGCGCACTCCTCGACCGTCTTGGTGAACGGCCCGATCTGGTCGAGCGAGCTCGCGAACGCGACGCACCCGTAGCGCGACACCCGGCCGTACGTCGGCTTCATCGCGACGACTCCGCACAGCGAACCCGGCTGCCGGATCGAGCCGCCCGTGTCCGAGCCCAGCGTGATCGACGGCCATGCCCGCGCTGACCGCGGCGGCCGAGCCGCCCGAGCGAGCCGCCCGGCACGCGCTCGAGGTCCCACGGGTTGTGTGTCGGGCCGAACGCGGAGTTCTCGGTCGACGACCCGAAGGCGAACTCGTCCATGTTGAGCTTGCCGATGGGAACGACGCCGGCGTGCGAGCAGCTTGCGACACGGCGGTGCAGTCGTAGACGCTCTCGTAGTTCTCGAGGATCCGAGACGAGCACGTCGTGCGCGTGCCCACGAGGTTCATGTTGTCCTTGAACGCAGCCGGCACGCCTGCCAGCGGAGGAAGCTCGTCGGGGCTTGCCCCGCTGCGCACCATGTCGTCGACCTTGTCGGCGGCGGCGTAGCGCGAGCTCGGGCGTGACCTGGTTGAAGGCGTGGACGTCGCCGTCGAGCGCCTCGATGCGAGCGAACGCGGAGTCGGCCACCTCGCGCGCGCTGAAGTCGCCGCGGATGATGCCCGCGCGAATCTCGGGCGCTGTGAGACCGGACAGATCGACGTGCTCGCTCACGCTTCCTCACCGCCGCCCACGATCTGCGGAATGACGAATGCGCCGGCCTCGGCCTCGGGCGCGTTGAGCAGGGCCAACTCGCGCGACAGTCCTGGCCTGGGCTCGTCGGGGCGCGTCGAGTTGACCACGGGGATCGCGTGAGCGGTCGGCTCGACGCCTTCCAGATCGAGCTGCTGGATCGTGTCGATGTGACCCAGGATCGAGTTGAGCTCGACGCGCAGCGTGGCGACCTGCTCGTCGGTGAGCGCGAGGCGCGCAAGCATCGCGACGTGCCGTACTTCGGACTCAGAAAGGGCCATCGTGGCGCCCGTCCTCTCGGGAAATGGGTGCGTCCGCCAATGAGTGTGTGCTCGGTCGCCGTTTCACGCCCGTGGAGCGAAACGACGGGTCACATCATACCCGACAAGCCCGTTGTCTCATGGCGAAAACGTCGCGGGTGCGAGACTAGCGCGCGAGCCAGAAGGCAGCCGCCACGACGACGCCGTTGTAGAGCGAGTGAAGAGCGATCGCCGGCCACAGAGACCCCCGCGTCCACGCAAGCCATCCCAGAGCGACTCCGAGAACGAACGTGGGCACCACGGCCCACGCAGTGCCATGAGCAGCCGCGAACAACCCTGCGGAGCCCACGATCGCCGCCCACATCCCCCAACGACGACCGGCTGCGTCGAGCACGACGCCGCGAAACACGAGCTCCTCCACGAACGGACCGACAAGCACCACCATCAGCGCGGAGAGCGCGAGGCCTCCCCCGCCGGCGCCAAACACAGCGGTCAGCTCCTCCATTGCGGGCGGATTCCAGCCCGCGGCCCGAGATGTGACGCCCCAAAGCAGCGCGGCAAGACGCGTTGCGAACAGCAGCACGACCACCAACGCTGCCGATCCGAGCCGGTGCCGCACGGAGCGCCCGAGCCGGCCCAGCCCGAAGGCGGTCGCGATGGTGGACCCGTGGCGGTGAGACACGTAGGCAAGCGCGACCAGCTGCAGCGCGTAGAAGCCACCGAGCACGACCGCGCGCGCGCCGGCCTGCCCGCCGGGTGGGACTGCCTCGACCACCCGCGAGCCCATGGCCAGCTCCTTGCCCACAACACCCACGACGAGCACCGCGAGCATGATTCCGGCGTCTGTCAGCGTCCACGTCGCGGTCCCGTCGGCCGACACGAGCTCGGCGCGCTTCTGGAGAGCGGACTGCTGCTTGGCCTGCTTCGTCGAGGCCTTCGCCGAGGCAGCTTGGTCCCGCTGTGCCTGCTCGGCGAGCGTTCTGAGCGCCTTTGCTTCCGCACGCGAACCGACCACGACCTTGGGTACGTCAGTCGGCCTGAGCACGGCGGCCGCGCTCGGCTTGGTCGGGACCGTGCGTCGCGAGATCGCGCCGCGCTCGCACACGTCGGCGCAGAGCATGCATCCCGAGCACGCCGAGGTGTCGACGTAGATGTAGCCACTGCCGATCTTCACGAGCGCTTGAGGGCAGGCTCGGACGCAACGCCCACATCCATCGCAGCGGTCCGGAGCCAGACTGAGCCGGGAGGACGATCCGCTCACAGCAGCCCCGCCGCCTTTGCAGCGTAGAGCGCGGCCAACCCTATGCCGTTGAACGCCGCGTGGGCCACGATGCATACGGTCAGCGAGCGGGTTCTCACGAACAGCCAGCCCAAGATCAGCGCAAGCACGAAGATCGGTGGGATCGCGTACAGACTGACGTGCATCGCCGCAAACAGCGCCGAGGACCCAACGATGGCAACGGTCGAACCCCAGCGGCGGTCAAGCGACGACAGAAGGATGCCCCTGAATACGATCTCCTCGGTCAGCGGGGCAAGGACCACGGCGACGAGGAACGCCATCGTGACGCCGACAAAGCCCGGCGGGAAGAGCCTCGATGGGTCGATGTCTTGTCCGGGCAACGCGACCTCGAAGTACTGAAGCATGACTCCCCAGACTCCCGCCGCCAGTCGGCCTGCCACCACGGCCAGCAGCAACGCCGCCGACAAACGCACCCGCGGGTGCCGGTCGCATCCCCACCGCCTCGCCAAAGGCGACATCGTTCGAGCGTGCGATCTGCCACACGATGCCGAGAAGGACGAGGTAGCCCGCCGCAAGCGCGAAGCCGAGAAGAAGCGTGAGCGCGTCACCCCCGAGTCCCGCCTGCCGAGCGACGCCAGCCAGGATCGCGGCCGCCACGGTCATGGCGAACGTGGCGACGATCAGTGCGCCGGCGACTCCGAGCGTCCATGTCATGGCGGTCAGGCCCTCACCGGTCCCAGGGCCGTCGGTGCTTCCCGTTCGTGAGTCGAACGGGGGAATCGGCGGTGTGGCTGGGGGCTGCCACTCGGGCTCGACCGCCTCAGGCACAGGTGCCACGGGGTCGCTCACGCCTCGCTCCTCGCAACCGGTGGCTGCCCGCTGTCGATGATCCCTACCAGGTCGGACTCCGAGAGCACAGGCACGCCAAGTGAGACGGCCTTGTCCAGCTTCGACCCCGCGTCTGCGCCCGCCACCACGTAGCTCGTCTTCTTGCTCACGCTCGATGACACCTTGGCACCCAACGCCTTGAGCGCGGCGCCCGCCTCATCGCGCGTGTAGCGCTCGAGCGCACCGGTCAGCACGAACGTCAGCCCGGCGAGTGTCTGGGGCCGATCGGGTGCTCGGCGCTTCTCCTCCAGCGACACACCCGCATCGCGGAGCTTGTCCAGGACTTCGATGTTGTCGGGGTTGTCGAAGAATGCCCGCACGCTGGCGGCGATAGCAGGGCCCACGCCTTCGACCTCGGCCAGCTGCTCGGTCGAGGCCTTGCGTAGCGCCTCAACGCTTCCGAAGTCGCCCGCGAGTACCTCCGCAACGGTCGCTCCCACGTGGCGGATGCCGAGGCCGAACAGCAGCCGCGACAACGGCCGCGACTTCGAGGCCACGACGTTGTTGACGATCTTCTCGGCGACCACAGGCCCCAAGAGCACCGGTGTCCCGTCCTGCTTCGTTCTGCCCATGTCGAGGGTCGCCAGCGTCTCTGCTGGGAGCACGTAGAAGTCGGCGACGTCCGAGACGAGTCCGGCGGCGACCAGCCTGCCCACGATCTCGTCGCCCAGTCCCTCGATGTCCATCGCCCCGCGGCTCGCGAAGTGCAGCAGCCGTTCGTGTCGCTGGGCCGGGCACGCGACGTTCGTGCAGCGCGCCGCAACCTCGCCCTCCTCGCGCCACACCGGGCCGCCGCAGCTGGGACACTCGGCCGGCATGGCGAAGACCCGCTCGGTACCGTCGCGCAGCCCTTCAACGGGACCGACCACCTCGGGAATGACGTCGCCGGCCTTGCGCACGACGATCGTGTCGCCGATCAGCACGCCCTTGCGGCGCACCTCGTCCTCGTTGTGCAGCGTCGCCTTGCGGATCGTGGATCCCGCGACCTTGACCGGCTCGAACACGGCGAAGGGCGTCAGCACGCCGGTTCTGCCGACACTCACTTGGATGTCGACGAGGCGAGTCGTCTTCTCCTCGGGCGGGAACTTGTACGCGATCGCCCACCTCGGCGCCTTCGCTGTGTAGCCGAGCTCGTCTTGCAGCGCGAGCTGGTCGACCTTGACCACGACGCCGTCGATCTCGTAGGGAAGCGAATCGCGCTTCTCGAGCGCCTGCTCGCAAAACGCATGGACCTGCGACGTCGAGGCGCATGGCACCACATCAGGGTTCACGTGGAATCCGGCTTCGCGCAGCCAAGCGAGCACGTCACTTTGACGAGTGAGGCCCAAGGAGCGAGGGTCTGCCACCGCATACATAAAGGTCGCGAGATCGCGGCTTGCGGTGATGGCAGGCGTCCTTCTGCCTGAGCGAGCCGGCAGCGGCGTTTCGCGGGTTCGCGAACGGCGGCAGGCCTGCCGCTTCTTGGGCCTCGTTGAGCCGCTCGAAGCTCGATCTGGGAAGGTAGACTTCACCTCTCACTTCGAGACTCGCCGAGGAGCCTGCGGCCAAGCGCACGGGCACGTCTCGGATCATCTGGACGTTCGCCGTGACGTTCTCGCCCGTCCACCCGTCGCCGCGAGTGGCCGCTCGCACCAGCACCTCGTCCTCATAGGTCAAGGCGAGCGAAGAGCCATCGATCTTGAGTTCGGCGATGAAGGTGCACTCGCGCTCGCCGAGCGCCTCGCGAGTCTTGGCGAGCCAAGCGTCGAGCTCCTCGAGGTCCATCGCGTTGTCCAGCGAGTACATCCGCGCCACGTGCCGGACCGGCTCGAACGGCGTCAGGGCGCGCCGGCTGCCGTCAGCCTCTCGAACGAAGGGCTCAACCGGCGAGTAGCCGACCGTCTGGGTGGGCGACTCGGCGTCGATCAGCTCCGGGAAGTCCGCCTCGATCGCCTCGAGCTCGCGCACCAGCGAGTCGTAGGCGGCGTCGCTGATCTCGGGAGCGTCGAAGACGTAGTACAGCCGGGCATGACGTCTGATCTCGCGACGGAGTTCGGCGCTGCGCCTTCGGGCGTCTTCCAAGCTGGCAGGAACCATCGCCATCTGAGCCCGACCCGGACGCTACTGCTCGTCCGTGCGCAGACGCTGCACGTGGACCGGGCCCACTTCATAGATGACCACTTCGGGAACGAACCGCTGCGGTCGCTCGGCCTCGTAGATCCACGTGTCGACGAGCGTGACCTTGAAGTACGTCCCTCCCGGTGCGGCGACCGCCTCGACGTCGACTCCGTTGCACAGGTACGCCCTGAGCTCGGTCTCGACGTAGTACTGAAAGACGCGGATGGCATCGCGGTATTCGTTGTACAGGGCGAGCCGCTTCTCGGCCTCGTACATGTCGAGCTCGTCGATGCTGTCCACAAGCACGCCCCTCTCCGTATGGCTCC
Organism: uncultured Actinomycetes bacterium; assembly: GCA_963700665.1. Lineage (GTDB taxonomy): Bacteria > Actinomycetota > Coriobacteriia > Anaerosomatales > PHET01 > CAVPCY01. The sequence goes on along the minus strand of CAVOYK010000012.1, from coordinate 4,509 downwards.
GAAACGCGAAGCGAGCACGCCGCTTGCGCGTCCGTGTCTATTCTAGCCCCCCGGCGCCCCGCGACGACCTGCGGACTACTCCTCGGCCTCCAGTAGCAGCCGGTACACGACGCCGGCCGCGATGGCTCCGGCGATGGGCACGAGGATGAACATCCACAGCTGCTGAAGGGCCCACCCTCCCACGAACAACGCGGGACCGATGCTTCGCGCGGGGTTGACCGACGCATTCGTCACGGGAACCGAGAAGAGGTGGACCAACGTGAGCGCAAGCCCGATCGCCAGCGGAGCGAACCCCTGTGGAGCGCGCCTGTCGGTCACGCCCATGATGATGAGCACGAAGAAGAAGGTCATCACGAACTCGGTCACGATGCCGGCCGTCAGCCCGTACCCTTGCGGAGAGTGCAGCCCGTATCCGTTGGCCGCGAACCCCGAATCGGCTACCGAGAAGCCCGCCTTCCCACTGGCCACGACGAACAGAACGCCGCATGCGGCAATGGCAGCCACCACCTGCGCACCAACGTAGACGGCGAGTTCGCTCGCGTTGAACCTGCCCCCCGCCCATAGCCCGAGCGAGACCGCGGGGTTGAAATGGCCACCGGAGATGGGCCCGACGGCGTAGGCCATAGTCAGCACGGTGAGTCCGAAGGCAAGCGCGACTCCCAGATAGCCGATTCCGACGCCGGGAACGCCCGCGGCAAGGACCGCCGCACCGCAGCCACCCAGCACGAGCCAAAACGTGCCGAAGAACTCCGCGGCGACCCTCCTGACGACGCCCTCCTCCACACCGATCGCCCCCTTGGTTTCGATCATGGCCCGTTCTTCGCCTGACCGATAGATACCCTTCGACCAGCGCGGCGGCAGCGTACCGTCGACACGAACGTGGGGCACCGGCCCGCCACCGGACCGGTGCCCCACTATTCCATGAAGAAGACCGCAAGGCTCGTCACCATGCGACCCCCCTAGAGTCATTGTGCCACAAATCGGCATTCTGATAGCAGCCATCAGGGATTCTGTTCTCGGAGAGACGCTGGGGTCGCGACGCCAGACTACGGGAATACTCAGGTTGAAGGCGTGCCGTTTTCGCGACGGGAGGCATCGGTGCGAGAGATCCTGGAGCTGTGTGTCGAACTCGATCGAGCGGCGCACGAAGCGTATGCGAGCATGGCGCACGCGTGCCGAGAAGACGACGATCTGAGCCATGTGTTCACGCGGATGTCGAAGGAGGAACAGCAGCACGTCGAGTGGTGGTCGGAGCTTCTGGTGGCCTGGGAGGCAGGCCTGGTTCCCGACATAGTCGACGAGCACGACATCCTCGAGCGGCTGCGCGAGGTCAAAGATGAGGTCACCCGCGCGCTACCCGAACGCTTCGACGAACTCACCACGAACCAGATGCTCGACTTGGCCGCCCGCATGGAGTTCTTCATGCTTGACCCGGTCTTCGGTGAGCTCACCGATCTCATGCAGCCCGGCGGTAGAGTCGAAGTGCGCGACGCCTACTCGCGCCACGTCCTTCGCGTGGTCGACGCGATCGAGCGCCGTCACACCGAACAGGGCCTTGCGGCGTTCCTGGCCCGGGTCCTCCAGCGCGCCTACCGCGATCAGCAGCGACTTGCGACACTCGCGATGCTCGACCAGCTGACCGGTCAGTACAACCGGCGCGGGTTCCTCGGTCATCTGAACCAGTGGCTGTCATGGTCCGCACGATACGGACGACCCCTCGCGCTTGCGCTCATCGACATCGACTACTTCAAGGTCGTCAACGACACGCTCGGACACCCCGCCGGTGACGAGGCACTCGTGGCTGTGGCCCGCTGCCTCGACTCGTGCGTGCGAAGCTCCGACATCGTTGGCAGATTCGGCGGAGACGAGTTCGTGGTGCTGGCACCCGAGACTGACCAAGAAGAACTCGCGCGCCTGATGGAGCGAGTCGCAAGCGCGGTGCGGCAGACCCCGCTCGTTGCAGGCGGAGAGCCGGTGCTGCTCTCTGTGAGCGTGGGCGGCGCGTTCGTTCCCGGCGGTGTCGACGTGGGCGCCGAGGCGCTCATCGCCGCCGCGGACAGGTCGCTGTACGCGGCGAAGGCGGCCGGTCGTGACCGAGCGGGCGTCCCGGCTCAGGCCGGTCCTACCGCGATCGCCTAGTCCAGCCCGCGCCCCGAAACAAGATCGCCGGCATGGTAGCTGGAGCGAACGAACGGCGCGCTCGCGACCGCGGAGAAGCCGAGTCGGTACGCTTCCCTGGAAAGCCGGGAGAAGGTCGCGGGATCGATGAACTCCACCACGGGCAGGTGTGCCGGACTCGGACGCAGATACTGCCCCAGCGTGAGCATCTCGACTCCGACTTCGCGAAGGTCGCGCATGACGTCGACGACCTCGTCGGCGGTCTCGCCCAGCCCGAGCATCAGACCCGACTTGGTCGGCAGGTCGGGCTGGGTCTCGCGCACCCGCTCCAGCACCCGCAAGGAGCGCTCGTAGACCGCCTGCGGGCGGACCTCTGAGTAGAGCCTGGGTATCGTCTCGAGATTGTGGTTGAACACGTCAGGCCGCGCAGCTGCGACGGTGTCCACGCTCGTCTCGTTTCCGGCGAAGTCACTCGTGAGGACCTCGACAGCGGCGGCGGGGCACGCGCGGCGCACGGCATGGATCGTCGCAACGAAGTGCGCTGCGCCCCCGTCAGCAACGTCGTCGCGAGTCACACTCGTGATGACGACGTGGTCGAGGTTCAGACGACGAGCCGCCTGCGCGACGCGACCCGGCTCTGAGCTATCAAGGGGCAGCGGCACCTCTGAGGCGACCGCGCAGAATCGGCAGTCTCGCGTGCACGAGTCGCCCATGATCATGAACGTTGCGGTGCCCTCGCTGAAGCACTCGCCGCGGTTCGGGCACTTCGCGCTCTGGCACACGGTGTTGAGCTGCAGCTCGGAGAGCATTTCGTCTACGTCAGCATAGGTGCCCGTGCGAGCGATCGGCCTGCGCAGCCATTCGGGAAGCCGCCTGGTGCCCTCAGCCGATCCGTGAGCGTAGACGGTAGGTTCTTTGTCGCCTGCCGTGGTCATGCGCGCCATGCTAGCACGCCCACTCGCGCGCGCCGGGCCACAGGTCTAGTGACCGGCGGCTGTCTTGTTCGCGGCCTCGATGCACGCGAACTTGATGACCTCGGACAGCGTGGGGTGCCCGAAGACCGAGTGCCCGACCTCGGCGACGGTCATCCCTGCGCTCATCGGGATGCTCACCTCTTGGATGAGCTCGGCCGCACCGGGTCCGACGATCTGGGCACCGAGGATCCTGCCGCTACCATTCTCGGCGACGATCTGCACGAACCCTTCCGCGTGGCCTTCGGCGAGCGCCTTGCCGTTGCCCGCGAACTTCATGACGACCTGAACCGCGTCGAGACCCTTCTCCTTGGCCGAGTCGCGGCTCATGCCCACCACGCCGATACCCGGCTCGGTGTAGACCGCCGCCGGCACGCACGCCAGATCCACCGACGCGGTAGGCTGCGCGCCCGACAGCTCGGCGACCGCGTTGCGCGCGGCGGCCTCGCCCTCGGCCTCGGCGACGTGCGCCAACATCATGCCGCCGATCAGATCGCCGATCGCATAGACGCCAGGCTGGCTTGTCCGGTAGAACGCGTCCACCTTCACCGACGCCCGGTCCATCTCGATGCCCGCTTCCTCGAAGCCGAACCCGAGGCCGTTGGGCCGACGACCAGGCGCCGAGAGAACCACGTCGACCTCGATGCTCGTGCCGTCGGTGAGAACGGCTGTCACGCGCTCGCCGTGTTGCGTGACCGCGTCGACCGCCACACCGAGGTAGAACCGCACGCCGAGCGCTTCAAGCGCCTTCTGCGCCTCTCGCTGGACGCGCTTGTCGTTGCCCGGCATCACGCTCGGCGTGAGCTCCACGACGTGCACGAGGGAGCCGAAGTTGGCGTAGGCATCCGCGAACTCCAGCCCAATGACACCTCCGCCGATGATCAGAATCTGGGACGGGATCGCAGAAAGCGCCGTTGCCTCATCGCTTGTCCAGACTCGATCGAGCGAGTGGTCGATGTTCGGGCAGCATGAACGGCACCGAGCCAGTCGCGAGGATGACGGCGTCGGCCTCGATGGTGCTCGAGTCGCCCTGCGGATCGACGACCTCGATCTGTCTTGGCCCCGCGAGCCGACCCTCTCCGACGACCACCTCGACCTTGAGCCGTTTGGCCTGCCCTTCGATCTGTCCGACCAGCTCGTCAACGACCGCCTCTTTGCGAGCCCGGAGGGCCGCCGTGTCGACCGTCGCCGGCGTGGCCTGCAGCCCATACTTCTCGGCATGAAGCGTGTCGCCGACGATGTGTGCTGAGCGAAGGATCGTCTTGGTGGGGATGCAGCCCCAGTTCAAACACGTCCCTCCCAGTCGCTCGCGCTCGACCAGCACGACATCGGCGCCGAGTCGCGCCGCCTCGAATGCAGCAGAGTAGCCGCCGGGACCGCCACCAAGCACCGCGATACGCATGAAATCCTCCGAGAATGC
>CAVOYK010000011.1:0-380361 GCA_963700665.1 uncultured Actinomycetes bacterium | reverse complement strand
GCCTTGGTCTGCGCTGCCGGCGTGGGAATCTGGTTCTTCCTGTCTATCCTGTTCCGGCGCTTCCGACAGCGTCGGCACGAGGAGTAGAGCACCGGCGTGACCTACATCTTCCTGGTGGCCCTCATCCTCATCATGGTGGGCGAACTCGCCGACAAGTCCCAGCTGCTGGCGCTGCTGCTCGCGACTCGCTACAAGGCGTGGCAGGTGCTCGTGGGCATCTTCATCGCCACGTTCATCGTCCACTTCTTCACCACGCTCGCAGGTCAGTTCCTCGGCTCGGCGATTCCGCCCAATGCGATCCCCTGGATCACGGGCGTGCTGTTCATCGGCTTTGGAGTCTGGACGCTGCGTGGTGACAAGGTCGATGACGGCGACGCCGAGAAGGGCGGGCGCTACGGCCCCATCATCGCCACCTCGATCGCGTTCTTCCTGGCCGAGCTGGGCGACAAGACACAGATCATGACGCTGGCGATCGCGGTCGACCCGGGCTCCGCGATACTCGTCTACCTCAAGGGAGCAGGACCCACGGTGCAGAGCTGGCTCGCCGCGGTCGGCTCTCCCGAGAACGTCGGCGCGATGGGTCGCTTCTGGGCCGTCACCATGGGCTCTACGGTGGGCATGGTGCTCGCCGACGCGATAGCCATCGGCATCGGCAGACTGCTGGGCAAGAACCTGCCCGAGCTGCTCATGCGACGGGTCTCCGGCGTCATCTTCATCCTGTTCGGCGTCGCAAGCATCGCTTCGGTGCTACTAGCGACGTAACGACCGTGGCGTCTCGCTACTTGAGCAGCTGCCTCACTCTCTCCAGAACCGAATCGCGCACCTTGGTCGTCCGCGCGAACACCCAGACGTTCTTGACCTCGGCCTTGTGGGCGACCAGCAGCCGCGAGGTCGCGGAGGGCACTCTAGCGTAGGTGGAAAGCAGCAGTGGCCCATGCCGATACCCCGTGGCCGAGGAGGCCGACAGCCCGTCGGAGTACGACACGCAGCTCGTCACCCCGACAAAGCCGAACGACACCCACTTGCGCGAGAGCGCGCCCTTCGTGAGCGCAGCCGAGGTCGCGACCCTGTCCTTCCCGCCCCATCGAGTCACCTTGTCGACGCTCGACAGTCGGCCGAACGCGGCCGCGACGCTAGATCGCACCGCCGCCGTGCCGCCAACCACGATCACCTCGTCGACGTCGAGCGCACGGATCGCACGCGCGGCGTTCTTGCTCATCGAGGTCGGCCGCGTGTAGAGCACGGGCATCTTGCGACCGTAGGCCAGCGCGGAGACCGACAGCGCGTCGTAGAACACATCGCTTCTGACCACGAAGGCGCGCGACACACGATTGTTGCCCTGCGCCGCCTCGATCTTGAGCGCCACGTTCTTGGCCACCTCGTAGCGGTTCCTGCCCGAGATCCGGGTCACGGCGAACCCATAACGCTTGAGCTTCCGCCCCACGCCCTTTGACACCGAGGACGTGTTTCCCACTATGTAGACGCGCTTGGCACCCAGGCGGCGCAGCTCGGTGACAAGGCCTGAGGGAAGGCTCTTGCGCCCGGTGAGCAGAACCGGCGAGTGGTAGGTGCCGGCGAGTCCCGATGCGGCAAGCGCATCGTCCCACTTGGCACCGCTCGCGAGCACCACCCTTGAGACACTCTTGGCCTTGAAGGTGCCACGTGATGCCTTCAGCGCAATCTGGTAGGGGCTGCCGCCGGAGATGCGGGTGACCTTGGCGGTGGGGTGCGGTGTGACCGGCGCGGGCGCGACGGTGACCGTGACGTGTGCCACTGCACTTCCCCCCTGGCCGTCACTGACCTGGAAGGCGAAGACGTCGTCGCCGACGAACCCGGCGTTGGGTGCGTAGGTGAGGTCGGGCGGGCTGCCGGTGAGTACTCCGCTGGTCGGTGCGACCACAGGAACGCCGAGCCAGGTGAGCGGATCGCCGTCGGGGTCGGTGGCGGAAAGATGCACGGCGAGAGCCTTGCCGGCGGTCGTGGTGACGGTCGTGTCGGTGGCGACCGGAGGTCGGTTCACAAACGTCACGCCTACCGCGAAGGTCGTCTCGCTCGAGCCGCCGTCATCGTCGGCCACCCCCGCGGTCACCGTGTACGTTCCAGGCGCAGAGTAGAAATGTTGTCCCGAAGCTACGCCCTCGCCCTGAGTCTCCTCGACAGACGCGGGAGTGCTCGATCCATCTCCCCAATCGAACGAGGCAGTGTGCGTGTCGAGCCGCCCCGCGTCCATGAACGCGGCTGTGGCTTCAACCGATCCGCCACGAAAGACACCCACGCTGCGGTCGGGGAGGTCGAAGTAGTACGGCGCTACGTTCGCAACCGCCAGTAGAGCCGTGGCCTCATCTGTCCCGCCGTTGCCGTCAGCGACAGAGAGCGTGGCCATGCCGTCGTAGTCGTCGGCGAACACGACTTCCGAGAACGGCGACGCATTGCCAAGGCCGCCAACTCCGCGGCCGCCCACCTGCCACAGGTATGAGAGGCCGTCGCCGTCAGGGTCCGAGGAACTGGAAGCATCGAGCGACACTGGAGCGCCCTCGGAGGTCTCGTAGGGACCGCCAGCGTCCGCAACTGGGTCATGATTCTGTGCAGCGGTGAGGGACATCGTCGCGTCGCCTGACGCGTCGCCGTCCGACACGATCATTCGCACGGTGTACGTGCCGGCCCCGGCGTAGGTGTGTTCGGCGTCGACAGTACCGGAAATGCCTCCCGCGGCTCCTGCGTCGGGTCCCACTGTGACCGTCCCTGGACTCGACTCTCCGTCACCCCACTCGACGACAGCGGATAACGCCTCGTCCACGCCTGCGTCACTGAACGGGAACCCGGTGAGAGCGAAACGCTGGCCCACGACGGGCAGCGGCGGCGACGCCGGATAGGGCGCTACGGCCGGCGGTAGGTTCTCCACGACGACCTGCTGCGTGTCACTGCCGGTGACGTCCTCTGCGTCCTTCAGACGCACGGTCACTGTGTAAGTGCCGGCGGACGTGTAGCCGTGTGCGCCGGCCACGGTCCCGTCGCCGTTGACGTCCGTCACCTTGCCGTCGGTGACCGTGCCGTCGCCCCACTCGATGGTGGCGGTGGGTGCTGCGCCTGTCGCCGCACCGGAGTAGCTCGCTGAGACACCGGCGTACGCGCCCTCGTCGATCGTCTGGTCGTCGCCCGCGTCCACGCCAATCCCTCCGCCCGCGGAACCGAGTCCTCGGCGGAAGAAGGTCTTGAGGCGTTGCCAGCTGGGCGAAACGTACGGCTCGTTGTAGGCCCTGAACGAGTAGATGTCCGGACCCACGGCGGCGAAGTCCCGCAAGTCGCCCCAATAGCCGCCTCCGTGCGGCGCCCCGCACAGGTCACGGGCCTCGCCGAATGTGGCGCCGCTGTCGGTGCTGACGCGCAGGATCGTATGGGTGCCGCCGCCGGCGCTCAGGATCCCCCCCCAGACCGCGTAGACGTTGTTGCCGCTCACCGCGACACCGCTCAGCGCCACGTTGCCGTAGTTGTCGAGCGCGTAGGGCTGCGTAACATCAACGGGGCTGCCGAACGTGTCCCCGCCATCGACGCTCGAACTCACCAGGATTCGCTCCCCGCCGACCGGTGCGGGCCCAGGGACCCCCCATGCTACCGCCACCGTGCCGCCCTCCGCCGCGAAATTTCCCTTTGAGTAGGGCGTCGTGGTGGAGGTGATCGTCACGGGCGCATCGAACGTGAGGCCGCCGTCGTGACTCGTGACGACCTTGATGTCGTCGTTGTACGTGTATTCGTACTTCAGGTGGAGGTCGTCGCCATCCGAAACCGCTTGTGTCCAATCGATGAAGTCCTCCGTGTCGATCGATGTCGGAGACAGGAACGAGCGGCCACCATCGAGGCTCGTGTAGACACTCAGACCGGTGGTCTTGCGGCTGACGGGAATCGTCCCGGTCCACGGCACGAGGTTGTAGATCGCGATGTTGAACCGATCACCCTCGGCGTCGGCGGATGCCCACAGGCTTCCGTACGGACTGTAGCCGGTCGAAAAGAGCATCTGCGGCTCATCGAACGTGCGCCCACCGTCGTGGCTGGCTACGAAGACGATCCTTTCCTCTGTAGACGTGTACGTCTCGAGCACCATGCCGACGTTCTGCCCCGACACGAGCAGCTGTCGGAAGTTGACGCCAGTGGTGCTCGGATCGAACCACGGTACGAACGGCTCGCTCCAAGTCACTCCACCGTCATGACTCGTCACGCACTTGTACCCGCCGTCGGCGTAGACGATGACGAGGTCGTTCCCTGACCCGCCGAACGACTGTGTGCCATAAGCCGCTGCGCTCGTGTCGTCTAGTGGCGGTACGTGGCGTGGCGTGAACGTGGCTCCGCCGTCGTCGCTCGCGTCGACGAAGACTTGGTAGGGAATGGTGGCGCCCGTTGCCGGGTCCTCGTAGCCTTCCACCCTGCGAATCGTGTAGACCTTCGAACCGGAGACGACGAGTGAATCTCCGTCGGCGCCCACGCCTGAAGCGACACCCGTGTTCCCGTACGACGCGGGCAGCGTAGGTTGGAGGACGGGCTCCGCGTAGCTGGTGCGAGGCACTTCCTTCGGGCGGATCGCGAACGCGGCGTCCGAGTTGTCCGCGCCGGTGTTCACGCCGTCAGACACCATCACCCTCACCTTGGCGGACTCGGTGACGTCTCCCTTCGCCGGCACGAAATCGAACGCCTCGCCGGCAACGTCCATCGCCAAGGTCTGCCAGTTCGCCCCACCGTCCTTGCTGAGTTGCACGGTAGAAACGAGGCCGCCGCCGTCCGAGTCGGATGCATCCCACTGGACAGTCACGGTCTCCTCGGCCGTCAGTGTCTCGCCTCCGTTGGGCGCGAGCACCGAGACCACGGGGGCGTTCGCCGAGAACAGCCGCTCAGCCAGCGTGGAGCCTCCCTTGGCGAGCACGATCTTGGCGGTGCCGGCAACGTCGGGGACGCGCAGCACGAACGGCGCGACCGTCCTGGTAGGCAAGTCGTCGGCGCTGGTTTGGAAACTGGGCGTGAAGGCGGTCCGGGCAAGCTCCGCGCCACCGCCGTCGAGATAGATGATCGAGACGTCACCAACGGCGTCGAGTTCGAGATCGAGAACGGAGTCCATCCGGTACCACGGGTCCAGGTCCACATGGTCCGCGTCGTCTATCCGACCCGAGATCAGCACGGCAGACGGATCGCCGGGCACCTTCAGCGCCGAGACCATGTACTGCCAGGTGATGGGGCTGACCCAGTAGGGAAGCCCCGAGCTCACCACAGGATGCATCAGGTCTTGCGCCGTCGTCGAGAAATCGAGACGCTTTTCAACCCAAAAGCCCGGGGCCCGAAGTCCCATGTGACCGCTCGGGTCCGCTCCGGTCGCCGCAACCAAGGGATCTCCCGCCAGACCGGTCGCATCAGCGGGACCGTTCACCCAACCGTAGGTGTGCATCACTTCGTGCGGGATGACCGAGCCCATGGAGGCTGTCTTCCACCGCAGGAGTGCAACCGGAAGCCGTAGCCTGGGGGGCACGCAGTACGGAGCGAGTCCCAGCGTCCCAGCGCTATCGGCCATGCGTTTCTCGAAGAAGCTGTTCTCGACGATACCGAAGCTGATGTCGGCAGAATCGATCGCCGCAAGTCTGGCGAGATCGGAGTCGATCATTGCCTCTTGGCGTGGGGTCAGTCGCGGGTCTCCCGGTGCAGACGGAATAGTCGACATCGCGCCGCCGGAATTCATAGTGGCCGACGTGAGGGCGGATCGGCCGTACACGCCCCACAACGAGTCTTCGTTGACCGGCAGAAACCCCCTTAGGGTCTCTATAGCGCGGACTCTGAATGCGTTGATCTGCGCGTCGCTTCGCGCCGGATCGCCTGGGAGCGTTATCGGCGCCACCGTGAACCTGAAGTCCTTCGTCTTCACGAGAGGAACGGGCGCGGTCGACGTATCATCGTTGGTTGGGTCGGTATTCGCGTTCGGGTCAGATGCGACTACGCTCACCTTGGCACTCACGGCTGCCGGGGCGGCCCCCCTCTGCGGCTGGTAGAACGAGTCCTTTGGCAGGTAGACCGGCGAAGTTGAGGCTGCGCCCAGCTTCACGGTCTCGACGCCCGAAGTGGTCTCCACGCCGCCGCCGCTTCTGTTGATCTTGAGCTCGTAGCTGAATTCGACATCCTGTTTGGTGGGGTTGCCGTTGTGCATGACGGCGCGAATGACCGTCTTGCGGCCGCTCACGAGCGAAGTCGCATCGAGGGGGCCTTGGACGACCTGCAGATCGAGCAGGCCGATGTCTCGGCTGTACCCACCGGACCGCGTGAAGATCTCGCTGCGTGACTGGCCGAAGTACCACGTCGGACCCTTGCACCAGACCGAGACATACGCGCCTGCTACTGTAGCCACAGCCGGGTCGAACGAGTCGACCGACGAGTCGCTCAGCGTCTTCTGGCGGGGGAAGGTCATCCCCGCATCAGTGCTCAAGGCCACGTAGACATCGCGAATCCCCGACGGGCCGATGCTGCTCCATGCCACGTGGACAGCGTCGCCGGACCCGGACAGCCGCATCGGATGCGCGTAGATGGCCGATCCCCCCGACACGTCTGCGATCGCGCTGGCTGGAGCGAATGTAAGGCCGAACGCAGTCGGACGCCCCGTGGACCTGAGCATCAGCTTGCGCGTCGGGCTCGACTCCTGGTTGCCCTCCAGCCAGCCGACGCAGTAGGTGTCGTTGAATGCGGCAATCTGCACCGCGGAGGAGTCTGTTGCCGGCGAATTGCTCAGGTTCTCGGACCTGTAGATGGTGTCCGGCGCGCCAATGAACGCGGACCAGACCTCGCGCGCCGGCAACATGGTGCTACCGGCTCCGGGAGGACGTGGCCTCTCTCTGAGTTCCTCCCACGCCATACAGAACAGATTGCTGCCCCCCGAAGCGATATGAGGTCTCGTCGCCAACTGGCCGACAGGGCTCACCGGCTTGTTGCTCACGAAGCTGCCGTTGACCCACGTCTCGAGGCGAACGCGCGCGCTCGAGTCGGCGTAGACCATTCCCGCCCTGTCGCCGAGTGCCGCGATGTCGAACCCAGAGTTGTCCGAGGCACTCACCAAACCGGGGATGGCGTGCCACTGTTTCCCGCCCACGGGACCAGCCCCGACAACACACATCTCCAGCGGCATAGCCGTGATCGGACCGCCGGGCATCGCCTCGTTCTGATAGACGACGTAGGTGTGGCCCTCGGCGATCGCCACCTTGGGGAATCGGGCGGCAAACCCGTCGTCTTTGCGCGACACCATCTCCACCGTGAAGGAGGCGCCGTGGTCGCGACTCGTCGCGAGAAAGGCCTCCGTGGCCAAGATCTGCTTCCCTTCGTACTGCTGCGCGACATAGGCCTCGAACGCGACACAGACGGTCGCCCCCGAAGAAGCGAGCTGTGGAGCTGAATAGTTCCAGTTCGCTTGGCGCTGCATGACGAGCCCGCTGAGGCTCATCGGGTAGGCGAACGTGCCCTCGCCGACATCTCGACGGGAGAAGTAGGCGGCGCCACCCTCGCTCCAGACCGCGTAGACGCGGCCGTCGCTCGATCCGAGCACTGGGTTTGACGAGTACTTGTACGGCGACGGGCTGAGCTTCTGTGGCCCCCCGTCCCACCGCGGTGTGACAGTCACGTCCACCCAGTCCTCCGCCGTGGACAGACCGTCGTCCGCGGTGAACTTGAATTGCAGCACCGTGGTCGTCGAGACCGTCGGCGCCCAGAAGAACGTGTGAGGATACGTGGGCGCCGCGAGTACGACGACTGGTCCCGTCTCCTGTTCCCAGACGTAGCTGATCGGCGTACCCGATGCCGAGCCTTGCAGCGCGACCATCTCGCCCGACTCGACGGTGATGTCGGGCCCGGCGTTCGCGGTTCCGGCGCCGGCGGCCGCCACGGGAAGCGCTGGCAACGACAGGCTCGCCAAGCTCACGGCAAGCAGAAGCGAGAGAATCCTTCGAAGTCTCGCAGAGCGACGATCGGCCAAGCGTACGCTGCGCGTGTCCACGGCGTCCTCCCAATTGGGGTCTGCCCCACCCGAGCGAGCCCGCGTAGACGAAGGAACCGACCGAAGCACGCCGGTCGGTTCCCACGCTTTGGTTCGATGTCTCACCTCTGCGTCACCGTGCCGGCGGCAACACTAGTCCCACTAGTAGTAGCAGACGCCGGCGCCGTGTCCGACTGTCAAGCGGTCTGACGGAATGGCGCGATTACCTCGTCATTTGCGAGGCTCGGGGGCTTCGAATCCGCAAGCATGCTTCAGACTACTCGGACGTATCCCCCGTCGTTGCGGCCCCCTGCTCCCACGGAGGCACTCAGATGCGGATCTCATGCGGCCACGGCTCGCGGCGCGCCTCGGTCCACAGCGTGTTCACGTACGAGAGCGCGAAGTGGTTCTGCGCGAGGTGCAGCCAGAACGCTCCCGTCTCGGTCAGCTCGAGCGTTCCGTTGTGTCGCGAGGCAAGACCCGCCGCGGTGATCGCCTTGAGCCACCTGCGCGCCATGGGGGCGTCACCGCGAAGCGCTTCATCGAGCACCGCCATCGGAATGCGGGTGTCGTAGAAGCGCCAGTACAGCCACCACCACCCGCTCATCTCGCCCTCGAAGGGCATGCGCAGCGCGATCGGAAGCCTGCCCTCGCCCAAGGCGCGCTCCCACTCGGCCAGATCGAAGGTGTTCAGCGTGAACCCATCGGGCAGGTGCGAGCCTGAGCCCGGCCCGATGCCGATGTAGCCGTCGCGCGTGACCGAGGAGTACCTCGGCACGTCGCCGCGCTTGAAGCCCCAGACCGACACGCGCTCGAAGCCGTGGTTCTCGCACCACTCGGTGATCGCTCGGTAGTGCTCGTGGCGAACGCGCAGGTCCGGCAGACGCACTCCGGACAGGTGCAGGTACTCGCCCACCGCCGCGTACGGGAACGTGAAGAGCGGGTAGGTCGTGAGCTGGTCGGCGCCGAGCTCGGCTGCGCGCTCGAGATCGGCGATCACGTCCTCGGCCGACTGACCGGGCAGCGCGAACATGATGTCGGCGTTCACCGAAGCGAATCCGCTGCCGGCGAGCAGCGCCAGTGCCTTCTCGGCGACCTCGGGTGTGTAGCGTCGGCCGATCACCTTGAGGCTCTGAGGGCGAAACGATTGCACTCCGAGAGAAACGAGCGCGACCCCTGCTTCATGGAGCTGCTCGACGGTCTTCTCGTTGACGTCGGCCGGATTCGTCTCGATGCACACGTCGCCGGTGAGACGGAATCGTTCGCGCATGCGGTCGAGGATTGCCGAGACCGCCTCGAGCGCGAGCGTGGGTGTGCCCCCGCCTACGTAGACGCTCGTGGCCTCGGCAGGAACCGACGGCATCGGCCCACAGGTCGACCTCGATGAGCGCTGCGCGCGTGTACGGCTCGACCAGTTCTGCCCGATACGGCACCTTCGTGTAGGGGCAGTACGGACAGCCGTTGAGGCAGAACGGCACGTGCAGGTAGAGCGAGGTACGCTCGACGGCCGGTGGCACCCACCCGGGGTCGGGGCGCTCGAAGACCCAGCGCTGCTGGGGCCCCACCAAGTGGCGCCTGAGCGCACACGTCACCGCGCGCGAGATCCCTGTCCCCGGCGTACTCACCAGTACCTCGCCATCGCCAGAATCGCACTGGGGCGAAGGTGCTGGGCTTCGACGATCTCGGTGCACGCAGCGTAGCCGCACTCCTCGCAACACACGTCGGGTGCGCGACAGCACACCGACTCGCCGTCCACGTCGACGACCACGGCCGCCGGCGTACGCCGCTCCCACTTCCCGGTCTCGAGTGCGTGCAGGCCGGCGTGCGAATTGAGCACCGGGAGTCCCTCTCGGATGCAGTGTTGGAGCCGCTCGATCACCGGGGCGCGCTCGCTCGCCGAGAGGAACAGCTCGTCGAGGCCGTAGTAGGGGGTGTGGAAGTAGAACATCACGCCGATGACGGGCAGATGGGAGCGCTTCACCCACTGCAGGAACGGTTCGATGCCGACCTCGGTGTGGCGGTCGATCGTGTAGATGATCGCGAGCTTGGGGTGCGGACCCTCTCGGATGGCACGCTCGACCTCCCCAAAGTGGTCTCCTCGGCGAAGGGCGAACGTCTCGGGCAGGCCATCCATGCTGACCCACACCAGGTCCACAGGCCAGTCGAGCCCCTGCGTGCCGTTCGTATAGACGTGGACGTGGAAGAAGCCCGCATCCCGCGCGGCTTGAATCGCGTCGAGAAGCCCGCGCTCGCCGTCTCGCCATAGGGTGGGCTCGCCGCCCGTGAAGTAGACCTCTCGGAAGCCCCGCGCGTACGCGTCGCGCAGGTGAGTCACGAGCGCGTCCCACGACATGTCGGGACGACCGGTATTCGCAACGTGGCACCCCAGGCACGACAGATTGCATCGGTCGGTGATCGCGATGCCGTAGATGAGCGGCTCCGGGCGCCGCAGTACGGCGAAACGCCACGCGTAGCGCGCGTAGTGGCTCAGCCGACCGCCATCACGCTCCGGCTGCCCGTGAACGTGTCTGACGAGATCGTCTGGACTGCCGTCACGGTCGGCGTGAACCGCGCCGCCGTAGTCCGCTTCATTCTCGGTGAAGGTGTTGCCGTCGATTACCGTCTCTCCACCGTTGCCGTAGAGCTCGATCGCGCCGCCGTAGCGTTCCGCCTCGTTGTTCGAGAACGTGTTCTCAACGATCCTGGCGCCGACCTTGTTGCCAACGTAGATTGCGCCCCCGTCGTAGGCGAAGTTGCCCGAGAACGTGTTGCCCTCGATTCGCGGTCTTGAGTAGCCAGTGCTGACACTCGACCAGATGTACATGGCCCCGCCGTAGAACCCAAGCAGACCGGAGTCGTTCGGCAGGATCGGCGCGCCCGGCCACGCGGGTACGAACCCAGGTGGAGGCACGATGCAGATCCTGGATACAGAGCGCGTCCCCATCCTGGTGTGGGGCGAGGCGATCGACGAAGCAGCCCTCGCACAGGCGCGCAACCTCGCCAACCTGCCGTTCGCATTCCGCCACGTCGCGCTCATGCCCGACGCACACGTGGGCTACGGCATGCCGATCGGCGGAGTCTTCGCCGCGCTGGGCCAGGTAGTCCCACATGCCGTGGGACTCGACATCGGCTGCGGCGTGCGCGCGTGGAAGACCAACGTCTCCGCCGAGGCATTCTTGCCGATGCGTGACGCGGTGCTCGACGACGTCCAGCGCTCGGTTCCGCAGGGCTTCGACTGGCACAAGGCGAGCCAATCGGACCGCACCGATCTGTTCGACGACGTGCCCGACGTGCGGGCGCTGCAGGCCGAGATACGCAAGGCCGAGCGGCAGGTCGGGTCGCTTGGTGGCGGCAACCACTTCATCGAGCTGCAGGTCGATCCGGACGGAATCGTCTGGGGCATGGTGCACACCGGTTCGCGCAACGTGGGCAAGCAGATCGCCGAGCACTTCGACCACGTCGCCCGCGACATCAATCGCGAGCAGGGCTCGCCGGTACCGCGAGAGTGGGGGCTCGCTCACCTCGCGTGCGACAGCGACGAAGGCCAAGAGTACCTTGGCGGCGATGCACTGGTGTATGCGCTTCGCCTTCGAGAGCCGGCGGCTCATCGCGGAGTCGGTCCAGCGTGCGCTCGACCGGCACTTCCCCGAGGTGATCCCCGACGAGCAGCTGGACGTGCACCACAACTACGCAGCGTTCGAGGAGCACTTCGGCGAGCAGGTCGTGGTGCATCGCAAGGGGGCCGTTCACGCGCGCGGAACAGTGCTCGTGCCCGGATCGATGGGCACGGCCTCCTACGTGGGCGAGGGGCTCGGAAAACACGACGCGTTCGAGTCGTGCAGCCATGGCGCTGGCCGGGCGATGGGCCGCAAGGCCGCGATGCGCGCGTTGCCGATCGAGCACGTGCTCGCCGAACTCGAAGAGTCGGGCGTGAGGCTCTTCAAGGCGCACAAGCGCGACGTCGCCGAGGAGGCGCCGGAGGCGTACAAGGACATCGACGACGTGATGAGATGGCAAAGCGACCTCGTGACGCCGACGGTGAAGCTTCGTCCTCTCGGCGTCGTGAAGGGCTGATCCACTGATGCCGCACCTGCGAGCCGAGCTCGTGCATCCGTGGCGGGTTGCGCGCGTAGAAGCCGCGGGCATCCAGCGCCGGCTCTCATGCGAGGTCGAGCTGGACCCGCTTCCGGCTGACGGCCCGGGAAGCCCTCTCATCGCCGCGGGCGTCGACGTCGCGTACACCAAGGACGGCACGCACGCGTGGGCGGTCGCGGTCGCGATGGACCGGCGCTTCTCGGTGATCTCAGTCGGCATTGCCGACGGCGAACCCGACGGCCCCTACGCCCCCGGCTACCTTGCCTTCCGAGAAGGACGGCTGACGCTCGAAGCGCTGCTCGACCTCGACGTCGAGCCGGAGCTGGTCTTTCTCGATGGCCACGGCGTGGTGCACGAACGCGGACTTGGGCTCGCATCGCACATCGGCGTCCTGCTCGGGGCTCCGACGATCGGGGTTCCCAAGACGCCGTTTCACGCCATCGACCACGACCCCGGACCTCACCGAGGCGACCACTACGTCCTGACGAAGGAGTGGGGAGCACAGGGCGCCTCGGCCAGGCTCAAGGCGCGATCGAAACCGGTCTACGTCTCGCCGGGTCACCTCGTCGACCTGCCAAGCGCGCTCGCACTCGCACTTGCGTGGTCGAGCGGCAGACACCGGGTGCCCGAACCGCTCTCGGCGGCGCACACGATGTCGGTCGGCGTTCGAAGCGACGCGACCGGCGTCGGCTTGTAGCCGCCACCTCACAACCGCTCGGCCACGGTCGCGAAGGCGCACGCACCCATCTAGAACACGGTGCTATCGTCGTACGCGCGATGGCTGCAACGCCGTCACACCTGGAGCGCCCAAAGACTCCGGACGACAGGAGATGAGACCCACGAACCCCACGATCGAACTGATGAACGCGCGCTGCTCGACGCGCGTCTACAGCGACGAGCCCATCACCGCCGAGGAGAAGCGGCCGTCCTGCACGCCACGATGCGCGCTCCTACCGCGGGCAACCTCATGCTCTACTCGATCATCGAGATCGAGGACCAGGTGCTCAAGGACCGGCTCGCAATCACCTGCGACGACCAGCCGTTCATCGCGAAGGCGCCGTGGGTGCTCGTGTTTCTGGCCGACTTCCAGAAGTGGATCGATCTGTTCGCCCACGGTGACGTCGCCTCGCTCGACGTGGCCGAACACCGCTTGGTGCCGGGTATGGGAGACCTCATGCTGGCGTGCTCGGACGCGCTCATCGCAGCGCAGAACGCCGTCATCGCCGCCGAGTCTCTCGGCATCGGATCGTGCTACATCGGAGACGTCCTCGAGCAAGCCGAGGAGCACTGCGGACTGCTCGACCTGCCGCGTCACGTACTGCCCATCGCGATGCTGTGCTTGGGCAGGCCCAAGGCGTCACGTGCTCCAGTGCCTCGCCAGGAGAAGTACGTCGTCATGCGCGATCGCTACCACCGTCTGACGTCGGAAGAGCTTCAGGAGGTCTCGGACGATCTCGCGGACATGTTCGCACCGCACGGCTTCAAGCCGGGCATCGCGAACGTCGCCCAAGACGTCTACAGCCGCAAGTTCGTCTCGGACTATATGACCGAGATGAACCGCTCGGTCGAGTGGTGGCTCGAGCGGTGGCACTCCGCCGAGGAATAGCCTCGCTACGCGCGCCCGATGGGCGTGCATGCGCCCGCGATCCACGTCGATTCTCAGCGCGGTGCCGCCCGCTGCACGATCCACGCGCCGGCGAGTATCGCGACCGCGGCAAGGTAGGTCGCAGGAGCCGGGCGCTCGTGCAAGACGATGGCCGCCAACGCCAGCCCGAACAGCGGCTGCGTGAACTGGATGGGAGCGATTCTGCTGATGCCACCCTTGCCAAGCGCCCAGTACCACGCGATGTAGCCGAGAATCGAAGTCAGCAGCGCGAGCACGAGGACCGAGCCCCACGCGACAGCGTCGGCGGTAGGCCAACCGCCCCGCGCCGCAGACCAGAACATGACCGGGACGAGCACGACCGCCGCGCCGCCCGCGCCCCACAGCGTGGTCGGGAGGCTCCCGTACCCGTTCTGCGCCAAGCGCGCGCCGGCCACGTAGCCCATCGCGCACACGAGCGACGATCCCAGCACGATCAGATCGCCTCGGACGCTCGCGCCGGACGAAGAGCCGGCCGTCCGCCACACGATGACGGCCGCCTCGCCGAGCAGCGCGATCGCGCACCCGGCCACCCACGCGACGGAGACGCGGCGGCGCTCGACGATCGTGCCGAAGAGACTCGTGAACACCGGGAGGGTCGCCAGAATCAACGCACCGTGCATCGCCGATGTCGATGCCTGCCCCACCGTGAACAGCAGCGGAAACGCCACGAACGCGGCGAAGCCGGAGAACGCCAAGGTGCGCTGCTCGCGACGACCGGTCGGCAGCGGTTGGCGCATCGCCAACACGAGTGGCAGGGCGAGCGCCCCCGCGATGACCGTCCTCAAGATGCCGACCATCAGTGGGTCGATCTGCTCGGCAGCGATCTTGGAGAAGAGCGGGGTCCCGCCCCACACGAGCATGACGCTCAGGGCGACGAAGACGGGAAGCGCCGAGGAGTCCGCCGACGCGGCGGCCTCGCTCGCCACCTCTGTCTCTTCCATCGAACCCCCTCGCCGCACGAGTCTGACGTCACAGAGTAGCAGTGACGTCCGCGTCGGCGTGCGCGCCGCTGCTAGCCGGGGCCGTCGTCCGTCGCGAGACACGAAGGGGCCGAAGAACGCGGGGTGCGACGCGGGCGTGCCCAGCGGAACGAAGGCCACCCGGTCGCCCGGACGGACTATCGCGTCGAGGTCTGAGCCTCGGTAGTTGAGGAACTCGCCGTCGATTCGATCAACGGGCAGCCCCAAGGAGAGCGCAAGGTCGCGCGCGCTCATGCCTTCGGCGGGCACCTGCACCATCACCGAGGGAGGTAGCGAACGCTCGGTCCGATACGTATGCAACAGCCCGAGCATGCGGACCTTCACTGGTTCGTGTTCTGACACCTCTGAACTCCCTCGCATCGGCGGCCAGCGGTCGGCCGCGACGGGGCCCCGCTCGCTACCAGCGCTCGATGTGAACGCGCGCCTCGTCGTAGCGCTCTGACGGAGCGCTTCGACTCTGCCGGCCAGCCAAGAGCTATCATGCCGAGCGGCTCCACCTCATCCGGCAAGCCGAGGAGCTCGCGGACGGCGTCGATGCGCTCGGGTGTCGGATGGATACCCAGCCACACGGCGCCCAGCCCTCGAGCGTTGGCGGCGATGAGCGAGTTCTCGAGCGCCGCCGCGCAGTCGAAGATCCAGTAGACGGTCCCCGGCTTGCGCAGAGCCTCGGTGTCCCCGCACACGACGATGCCGACCTGTGCTCCAGCCATCGGCCCCGACCACTCCGAGATTCGCGAAAGGCTCTCGCGAGTCGCGAAATCGCGCACGACCACGAAGTGCCAGGGCCGCTCGTTGAACGCCGAGGGGGCGGACATCGCCGCACGCAGCACGAGTTCGAGGTCGTCGTCGGTGACCGGATCGGCCGTGAACTTGCGTATGCTGCGCCGGCTGAGAATCGCCTCGATAGCGTCCATGACGTCTCCCCGTTCGCTCGCGCGGTAGCGCGTCAGATGATCACCGTCGTAGTAGGTGTATCCCACATCTCCGCCGTCGCGAGCAGCGCTATCCGTGTCGGGGCAAATCCGGGACGAGCGGGAATAGACTGGGTAGCGGGAGACCAAACGATGACTACGCCAGACACCCCCCGCGTGGCACTGGTCGAGGCCGGGTCGCCGGGCCTGAACATATACTCGCACGTCGCTATGGGGCGTGGGGTTCCTTTGCTCGCCACGGTTCTGCGCGACGACGGCTACGACGTCCGAGCCTTTGTCGAAGACATCTCAGGCAAGGATTCGGTGGACTGGGAGTACGTCAGTACCGCCGACGTGATCGGGTTCTCGGCGATCACCTGCACGCTTACGCGAACCGCGGAGCTTGTCCGAGAAGCCCGCAGCCACAACCCCAGCGCCACGATCGTGTTCGGCGGTCCCGAGCCGACCTGCGCCCCCGAGCGCGCCTTTGAGGCCGGTGCGGACTACGTCATCCGAGGGGAGGCCGAGCTCTCGCTCCCGCAGTTCCTGCGCGCGTTGCAGGCGGGGCCCGCACAGCAGCCGCCGAATGCGGCGCTGCGCGAAGTCCCTGGCATCGTGTGGCAGAAGGACGGTCAAACGCACTACGGCCCCGATAGCCGCCAGCTCACCAGAGCCGAGGTCTGCGGACTGCCGCTGATCGACATGTCGCTGGTCGAAGGCGCCGAGAACCGCACGACCGGGCTCGTATGGCGCTCGCGTGGATGCCCCGAGCGCTGCGCGTTTTGCGAGGTGCACGAGATCTGGCCGCGCTACATCCTGCGCGACGAAGACACCAGCCTCGATGAGCTGCTCCGCTGTCAGGAAGAGGGCCGAGGCGGCAGCTTCCTGATCGACGACAACTGCGCTGCCAACAAGCCGTCGCTCAAGCGGTTCCTGAGGGGAGCGATACAGCGCGGCTACTCCCGGCCTATCGCGGTGCAGCTGCGGGCCGACGCAGTGTTCGACCGCAAAGGACGCCTGGACCACGAGCTGCTCAAGCTACTGCGAGACCTGGCCCCGGTGACGATGGTCTGCATCGGCGTCGAGTCGGCCGAGGACAGCGACCTTGACGAGATCGGCAAACGAATCACCAGCGAGCGCATGGCAGCGGGCCTAGCCGCTATCCGCCGATATGGGCTCCTGGTCCACGGGATGTTCATCGCATTCGCCGGAGACACGGCCGAGACGCTGAAGCGAAACGGGGCGTTCGCGCGCACGCATGTGGACTCTCTCCAGTACCTGTTCGAAACCCCGCTCCCTGGGACGAAGAGCACGGCTGCCCACGAGCGAGCCGGACGGGTGCTTTTCAACGAGATAGGCGATCTCAAGTTCCTCGACGGCATGCACCTCTCGATCCGTCCAAAGATAGTCACGGCGAGGCAGATGCAAGACGTCGTCACCGCCGAGTACCGCAAGTTCTACTCGCGGGCCCGCGTCAACCGGGCATTCATCACAGGCCTGCTGCTGCGCTATCGCCGCCTCGGAGAGGGACACCGCGCCTATCTTCGCGGCCTTCCGCCTGTGAAGCGCGTGCGCGAGTGGGCATGGCTGCACCTGCAGTTCAAGTTCGCGCCGTGGGCGTTGCTCAGAATCGGGCGCCAGCGCGTGCTCGCGTTCCTTGAGGACGCCGACTACGCGGAGTACCTCGGCAAGCTCGAGGGCTGAGGCGCGCTCCTCCGCGCGTTCGCACCCACCGCATATGGGAACCCTCACCTACGGAGGTGTTCTCATGCGCAGGATGCTCGACCCCACAACGATCGCGGTGATCGGCGCTTCGGAGACCGAGGGCTCGGTCGGCAGGACCATCATGGAGAACGCGATGGCCTCGGCGGGGCGAACCGTCTACCCGATCAACCCGAAGCACCCGACGATCCTCGGCCTGACGACGCACGCCAGCATCGGCGACATCGCCGAGGAGATCGACCTCGCGATGGTCGCCACGCCTGCCGCGACCGTCCCCGACGTACTCGCACAGTGCGCGGCAGCCGGCGTGCACGGCGCCATCGTCGTCTCGGCGGGCTTCTCGGAGACCGGCGAGCAGGGCGCCGAGCTCGACGCGCGGATCCGCGACATCCTGCGTACCAGCCCGATGCGCGTGGTCGGGCCCAACTGCCTTGGCATCATCCGGCCCACCGTAGGGCTGAACGCGTCGTTCCTGAGCATCAACCCCGAGCCGGGCAACATCGCGCTGATCTCGCAGAGCGGTGCGCTGGGGACCGGCATGCTCGACTGGGCGATCGATGCCCACATCGGCTTCTCGATGTTCGCCTCGGTGGGCGGCATGGTCGACGTCGACTTCGCCGACCTCGTGGACTTCCTGGGCGAAGACGAGCAGACACGCAGCATCCTCATCTACATGGAGAGCATCGGGAACGCCCGCCGCTTCATGAGCGCGGCGCGAGGGTTCGCCCGCAACAAGCCGATCATCGTGCTCAAGCCGGGCCGCTACGCCGAGAGTGCGCGCGCCGCGCTCTCGCACACCGGCTCGATGGCCGGCGGCGACGAGATCTACGAAGCCGCATTCCGCCGAGAAGGTGTCGTTCGCGTGCACGAGGTCGCCGACCTCTTCCACGCTGCCGCGGTCCTCGACTCGGCCCGGCTGCCGAAGGGGCGCGATGTCGCTATCGTGACCAACGCCGGCGGCCTGGGCGTCATGGCCACCGACGCGCTCGTGGAGCATGGCGGCCGCTTGGCGTGCCTGTCGGACGCGACCATGGCAGCGCTGAACGAAGCACTTCCCGCCTACTGGAGCCACGCCAACCCGATCGACGTGCTCGGAGACGCCGGAAGCGAGCGCTTCACAGCCGCAGTCCAAGCGTGCCTCGACGACCCGGCCGTCAACGGCATCCTGCTCATCTACACGCCGCAAGGCAACGCGCGCCCCGACGAGATGGCCACAGCGGGTCTCGGCACTCGTTCAGGGCTCCGAGAAGCCGCTGATCACGGTGCTCATGGGTGGCGAGACCGTGCGCAACGGGCGACGGATCTTCAGCGATGCGGGCGTGCCAAGCTACGAGACCCCCGAAGATGCGGTCAAGACGTATCTGGGCATGTATCGCTACTCGCGCAACCTCGAGCTGCTCTACGAGACCCCCTCCGAGCTCGCCATCGACGTCGCCCCGCCTCGCCACAACCTCCAGGCGATGCTTCGACGCATCGCCCACACCGGACGACTCGTGCTCACCGAGGAGGAGTCGAAGCGCTTCTTGACCACCTATGGCATGCCCGTGGTCGAACAGCGCACGACGCGCGACGTCAGCGAGGCGCTGGAGGCCGCCGAGGAGATCGGCTATCCGGTGGTGCTCAAGATCGTCTCGCACGACATCACCCACAAGAACGCTGCAGGCGGCGTCGAGGTCGGCATCTGCTCGCCGCCGGATCTCGAGCGCGGCTACGCCGAGATTCTCACGCGCGTGAAGGCGAGCGAGCCCGACGCCCAGATCGAGGGCATCTCGGTGCAGAAGATGGTGCGCCGCATCGACTACGAGCTGATCCTCGGGATGAAGAAGGACCAGCAGTTCGGCTCGGTGATCGTCTTTGGCACCGGAGGCGTGCGCGCCGAGGGGCTGGCGGACTTCTCGGTGAGCCTGCCGCCACTCAATCCCGTGCTGGCTCGGCGGATGATGGAGGAGACGCGCATCTATCAAGTCGATGCGCAAGCCGCCACGCGGGATCCAGCCGCCGGACCTGGGCGCTATCGACGAGATGATCACGGTGCTCTCGAATCTCGTCGTGGACTTCCCCGAGATCGCCGAGATCGACGTGAACCCTGTGGTGATCTCGAACGGCGAGCCGTTCGCCGTCGACGCCCGCATCGTCATCGACCAGTCGGTTCTCGACGGCAGCTCCGGAGACGCCGCACCTGGTCATCACGCCCTACCCCACGCGCTTCGTCATGCCGTGGAAGCTCGCCGACGGCATCGAAGTCCTGCTGCGGCCGATCAAGCCCGAAGACGAGCCGATGATCGGCGAGATGCTCGCGACGATGGACGACGACTCGCTGCGCAGCCGCTTCTACGACGGCATCCCGCACTTCACCCACGAGCGACTGGTCCGATTCACCAACATCGACTACGAGCGCGAGATCGCGATCGTCGCCGAGCTGACCGAGAACGGGCGCAAGCGAATCATCGGCGTGGGCAGACTGATCGGCGAGCCGGAGCGCGGCGCCGGCGAGTTCACGATCCTGGTGCACAACGAGTTCCACGGCCGTGGCTTGGGCTTCAAGCTCGTCGACGTGCTCATCGGCATCGCCGAGGAGAAGGGCTTCGCCCAGATCGGCGGGTCGTTCACCTCGGACAACGAGCGCATGCTCGAGCTCACCGAGACGCTCGGCTTCCGGGTCGACTCGGTCAGCGACGGCATCACTCGCGTGTGCCTGGACCTGGGATAGCTACTTGACCGTCACGTAGTCGAACCCGGACGACCACGCCGAGGGATGTCCGCTGTCGGCGGGCGCGTAGGCCCGAAGCCGCCACTTGCCCCTGTAGGCGAGCTTCACCGATCCGGAGTACTTGGTGTAGGACGAGTAGTTGGACGCCTTCGCCTTCACGTAGCCATAGCTCTTCCACTTTCCGCTCACGTAGCGGTACTTGTAGATCCGGACCGGGTAGCTGCCGGCCGTGTGGCGCGGCTTGAGATACCCGTAGACCGTCTTGGTGCGATTTCGGTACATCCTCGAAGGCGCTATGGGGTTGCCGACCGAAGGCTTGCACACCACGGTGACCGAGCTGCCGCTCGCGCCCTCGTGTCCGGCGTCTCCCGACCACGTCGCACGGTAGACCGCCTTCGACGTGGGCTTCAGCGCGAACTTGTAGTACCCGTTCGAGTCTGTCGTGGCGTAGACGGAGGTGTCCCTCCAACTGGACCCTGAGAGGTACTGCAGCCTCATGGACTTCGCGGGCAAGGCCTGCGCGTTCGCGCTGAGCCTCCCCGTCAGGTAGTAGGTGCCCCCTTGGACGATCGTGGCCGACCTCGAGGTCGTCGACAGATCGGATGCGGTCTTCACGACAGTCACGGTGCGGTCGTGCTCGTCTTCGATGTTCCCGGCGTGATCCACCGACCACCAGCGCAGCCGATGTTCGCCCGCACCGAAGGTGATGACCGTCTCGCCTTGAACGGGATCCTCTTCGCCTATGCGGTACCAGACCTCGGCCACACCGGAGCGATCGTCCTCGGGCACGAGAATGATGTCCTCGCCGTAGCTGAAGTTGCGGACCTCGTTCGCGTTGCTCCCGGTTGCGGGTGCGATTCGGTCGATGCCGATCGCCTGCTCGGCATCCACGACCGGGTCCCCCTCATCAGTCCCGAACCGGTACTGCGCGAACACCATCCACTCCCCGTCCGGCTCGGCCGGGTCCGCCGTCAACGTGGTCTGCTCGGCGTACGCCATCCACTCGCGCCAGTCGGCATCCCCGGGCACCATGAAGCGCATCTGCTGGGCGTCGGGCACGTTCGACGTGATCGGCAGGTCGTTGCTGTTGAACCAGTTGCGCCCGTCAGCGACGAGGAAGCTGCCCTCGGTCGGGTCGCCGCCTCCCGGGTCGCCGCCGGACCCGTCTGGGACCACTACCTGGGTGGTCTGCTCGGACTCGATGTTGCCGGCCGGGTCGATCGACCAGTAATCCACATCGTGAGTCCCGGGTCCCAGGAACACGTACGGTGCGCCGAGTCTCGGCGTGGCCTCCGCGTCGACGCGCCACCATGTCGAGGTCGTGCCGTACTGCTCGGAACCGGTCCCCTCGATGATCGGCCACAGCTGGAGCCCACCCTCGACTGCAAACGGGAACAGCGAGGTGACGGGAGCCGTGCGGTCGATCTTGGCCTGCCCACCGCGAACGATGGTCTTGCCGGCACCGTCAGCGATCTGCGCGGGGATGTTGGTGACGCCCTCCGCATCGATTGCGAACGGACCTGTATAGGCTCTTTGCGAGGTCACAGCCGCGCCGTTGGTGGAGTAGGTGACCGACGCGATTCCCGCGCCGGAGTCCGCTGCGTCGATCGAGACCTCGACGCTCTCGGTGGTCCAGCCCGACGGTGAGACTGTGACGGTGGCCTCGGGGAAGTACCGGTCTATCCTCGCGAACGCCGTGTTGGTCGTCTCCTTGTTGCCAAATCCATCGACCGCCCAGAACTCGAAGGTGTGGGTACCCTCCTCGCTCACGCGCATCGAGCGCGACGGATTGGCCGTCGCCTCCTCGCTCGCGCTCCAGATGACGTGCGGCGGCTCGCCGTCAACGCTCATCCACGTGCTGAGAGGGCCGGCGAGGCCGTCTGTGGGCCGTTGCACGAGAATGCCACTGTCCCCATTCGCCCAGCCGTCAGGCTCGCTGAAGGTGGTGCGCGGGGCGGTGACGTCCTCGATCTGGAAGCGCTGTATACGATGCAGGGCGGTATCGCTCACGTACATGACTCCGAGCGGGCCCACCGCGACATCGCCCGCAACCGCAAGCTGACCGGGGCCGCCACCGCTGTTCGAGTACTCGGCTGTCCCGCCTTCCCAGAAACCGGGAAGCCAGGCCCGCATGTGGACTTTCGCATCCCATGCGTCGTCACTCTCGGCCACATAGACGGTGCGAGAGTCGCTCACGTACAACCCGCCCCATCGCGCGTCCAGTCCACCACCCGTGTTGTCGAAGTGGACCGTCGCCACCGTCCCATCCGGCTTGAGCTCGGGGACCCACCACCGCGAGGCGCTCGGGCCGTTCCACCCGTCGTAGACGTACAGGTGGTCCTCCGGACCGATCGCTATGTCGGAAAGCCGGTAGAAGTTGCGGTTGGCGGACTTGTACAGGTAGCTGGTCCACTCGGCGACAGGATCACCATTTGGCGCCAGCTTGCGAATACGGCTGTTGCCTGAGTCAGCGACGTAGACGTAGCCCTGAGAGTCGACAGCGATGCCTTTGGGCTGGTCGAACTGGGCCGGTCCAGACCCGAACGAACCCCAGGTGGCGAGATGGTCGCCGTTCGAGGCGAACTTCTGGACGCGATGGTTGAGAGTGTCGGAGACGTAGATATTGCCATCTCGATCGACCGCGACTCCGCTCGGGAACCGAAACTCGCCGTCAGCCGTGCCTTCGGCACCAAACGCGAGCGTGAGTGCGCCCGTGTTGTCGAAGCGCTGGACCCGGTTGTTCCCGCTGTCGCACACGATCAGCGATCCGTCGGCCCCGGCGACCAGCGAAGTGGGGGTGTTGAACGCACCAGGATCGCCGCCGATCGCCCCGCCGACAATGCGCCGAGACTCACCCAACCCGTTGAACAGCTGCGCGCGGCCCGACTCCTTCTCGGCGACCCACAGCCAATCGTTGGCTGAGTCGAGTGCCATTCGCTGGGGCTGGGCGACCTGCCCGGGCTCTACACCCTCGCTCGCGAGCGTGCTCTGGTAGACCCCTGCTTGTGTGAACCGCTGGATCCGGCCCCCCGCGTCCGAGACGACGACGTCGTTGCCGAAGTCTCCCCTGACTGCGATGCCCACCGGCGTCGACAGCTGGCCGGTACCAGTCCCCGACTCACCCCATGACGCGAGCACTGAGTCGTTCCAATTGACGCAGACGACCTTGTTGGCGCCGGCGTCGGTGACCCATAGCCGGAACCCGTCCGGATGTGCCTGGACCTCGACGTCAAGCGGCGCCACGAGTGATGCGCCACCGCTGTACGAGGTTCCCGCGGTGGTGTCGGCCGTGTCTGCGAATCGGACTATGCGACCAGTGGCATCAGCGACAAAGACCTGGTGCCCGCCACCTGAGACATACATCCAGTCGACGCCGACCGCATCGATCAGTCCGCTGCCGATCTTCTCGACGAGCGCACCGGTGGCCGCGTCGATCTTGTACACGTACGGACGCCCCTTGTCGGCCACGTAGATGTTGCCGGAGAGATCGGCTGCGACGTCAGTCGGTTCGACGAACGACTCGCCGCCAGCCGCGGTCCAAGGGCCAATCACCGTACCGTCGCCCTTGATGCCCGTCACGCTCTTGGCTGCGGGGTCTGCCACGAAGACCGTCTGCTCGTAGGTAGCGACGCCCCCATCGGGCACGAACGCCACTCCGCCGGCCTGGCGAAACACGACCGACGCGGTTGCCGGAATGACCTGCAGCAGGTGTAGGTCGCCCTCCTGGGCGACGGCGGGCGGCGCAGCGGTCGCTGTCAGTGTGAATACGAGCAGTCCGCTCAGCGAGGCGCGGATACAACGCTGCAATTGGCGAATCATGTCGGCTCCCCGAATGCGTTTCCGGCTCTGACAGCGAGCATGCGGTCGTCGTGTACGTGCTATCGGCCGCTAGAGTGGGCAAGATAAGCTCCAGTTGCCCACCTCGGGCCGTCACGGTGGCTGCAGCCACTTCGCAGGGGCCTGCCAAGACCCTCGGACAGTTGCGGAAGGCGAGAGCATGGCGCATCTGAAGTTCGACATCGCCAAGATGGAGAAGCTCAACGACGAGGCGCGTTTCGAAAGCATCGAGCCCGAACTGATCTGGGCGGCGCTCGCGTGCCCCGACCCGTCCGTCATCGTCGACATCGGAGCCGGCACCGGCCTGTTCGCCGCCCGGTTCGCCCAGATGGCACCGGCATCGACCGTCTACGCCATCGATATCGAGGCCCCTATGCTCGAGTGGATGCGCGACAACCGACCCGAGGTAGCGACCGGGCGTATCGTTCCCGTGCTCGCCGAGGAGAGCACGATCCCGCTGGCAGATGGAGTCGCTGACGCGGTCGTCATGATCAACCTTCACCACGAACTCGCCGATCCGATCGCCAGCTACCGCGAGGCGTTGCGGCTACTCCGTGCGGGCGGCCGGGTGGCCGTCGTGGACTGGGCGGACACAGACACGCCCAAAGGGCCCCCGCTGCACGTGCGAGCGAGCGCCGAGCAGATCGCCGAGATGCTTTGGAGCGCGGGCTTTGTGGGCGTGTCGAGCCACGACGGGTTGAGCTGGCACACCCTGGTCACGGGCAGCGCCCCGAGCTAGCGGCGGCGAGGCTGGCTCGCACGTTGCTGCGTGTGGCACGCTTGGACCGCCGAACGCCACCCGAGAAGGACCGCCGAGTGCGCACACGCGCCAATCATCGAGCAACCGCACACGATGTCTCGCTTCGTCGGCTGCGGGCAACCCGCGCTCTGCTTTCTGCTGCCGTGGCGTTCTCGGTCGTCTTTGCGCCCGCTCCCGCCGTAGCAAGCCGTCTCGGCACAGATCGAATCGGCGATGTCGCTCTCGGGTCTTCGAAGCTCGACACGTCCGTCGCCCCCGATATCAACGCGGCCGCGGGACTGCTCGTGACACCCGATGGGCGCACCCTATGGTCCCGCAAGCCCACGACACAACGTGCGATGGCGAGCATCACCAAGATCATGGTCGCGCTGGTCGTGCTCGAGCGAGGCAAGCTGGACGACCAGGTCACGATCTCGAAGGCGGCCAGTCGGGTCCCCTACGCCCTGGGCCTCCAGCCCGGCGAGCGCCGCTCGGTCCGACAGCTGCTCGAGCTCGCCCTCGTTGCTTCGTCCAACGATGCTGCCTACGCGCTCGCCGAGCACGTCGGCGGAAGCGTGCCGGCGTTCGTCGCGATCATGAACGAGCGGGCGGCCGAGCTCGGGCTTGCGGACACGCGCTTCGCCAACCCCCACGGCCTCGACGCCGCTGGCCACCACAGCTCCGCCGCCGACATCGCCTCGCTCGAGCACGAGGCGATGCGCGATCCCGAGTTCCGCCGTATCGTGGCGCTGGAGAACGTCACCCTCCCCGCCTACAAGAAGCGGACCGCCCGCAAGCTCAAGAGCACCAACGAGCTTCTGGGCGACTACAGGGGAGTTCTCGGCGGGAAGACCGGATTCACGGACGACGCCAAGTACAGTCTCGTCGCGAGTGCAGAGAGAGACGGCATCACCCTGACGGCGGTCGTGCTGGGCGCCAGGAGCAATCCTGCTCGCTTCAAGAACGCGTCGCGCTTGCTGAGCTGGGGCTATCGCCACCTCAAGCGAAAGACCGTCGCAACCGCAACCGAGACGGTCGGCGCGGTGGCCATCTCGGCGAATCCCGCCCGCACCATCGACACCCGCTTCGCCGAGACCACCTCGGCGGTCGTCTTCGACCTCGACGGGCCGCTGACACGGACCGTGGCGCTCCCCGAGACGGTGAACCTGCCCGTCTTCGAGGGTCAGCAGCTCGGGCAGGTCGAGCTCACCCAAGGCGAGCGGCTGGTCGCGAACCTACCGGTGGTCGCCGCCACGGATATGGCGTCGGCGGGCGAGACAGCCGGCGTCGTGCCCGTCGCGGACTACATCGAGCGGACGGTGCTGGCGCGCGCCTCGGAGGCATCAATGGCCGTACCAGCATTCGACCCGAGCGCACCCGTCGAGCGCGCGACCCGGCTTGACGAGCGGGTTTCGGCACCGGTCGCAGCGGGCGACACGCTCGGCGAGATCGTCTACTCGCAGAAGGGCGTCGTCATCGTTCGAGTACCGGTGGTGGCGGCAGACGCCGTCGAGGCGCCTGATCTGCTGGAGCGCACGAGCATCTGGTTTGCGCGTGTGTGGCGCGGACTTCGTGGCGAGCCCACGATGGCCGTGGCCCAGGTGGCGCGATAGCCGGCAACGACGAAGCGCCCGCACCGGTGATCCGGATACGGGCGCTCGATTGCCGGCGGGTGCTTGGTGTGCCGCCACCCAGCGATCTAGTCGGAGTCCCGCTCTGACTCGTCGCTGTCCTGCTTGTCCGCACGATCTGCGCGGCTAGCACTTTCGTGCTCGTCATCGTCTTCCGCGTCGTCGTCGGCCTCATCGGCCTCATCGGCGTCGTGATGAGCGTCCTGCTTCTTGGGACGGACGCTGTCGTGCTCGTCATCATCGTCCGCGTCGTGATCGGCCTTCTTCGCATCGTGCTCGTCGCGATCGTCGGCTTCGTCCGCGTCGTCAGCGTCATCGATGTCGTTGGCCTCGTCAGCGTCGTCATCGAGCTCGTCGGCCTCGCTGCCCAGCGCAGGGTCGGTCACTGGATCGGCGCCGGGTGCGGGCGTCGGGTCCGGCGATGTCACAGGTGCCGGGGCGGGCTGGACCGTGTGACAGTTCGAGCACGGCTCCGAGGAGCGGCCATCGTCGTGAGACGCGGGTGCAGTGGCGCCAGACCCGATGGTCGGCGCAGCTTGGGCGAGCGTCGCCGCGGCCAGCACCATCGCCAGAACGCCAACGGTCAACCATGCGGTCTTCGATCTCACCAGCTTCTTCAGATTCATTCGGACCTCCGTCTTTCGTGGGGGTGTCTGCATGACTAGGTTCGTCATGCCGCATGAACCTGCGGTGAGAGCAGGATGTGGGTCCTCTCACGAAAGAGAAGCGGCAAGCACGCTCCCGGCTTCGCGCTGGCCTTGATCGCCGGCACAAACAGCTGCGTGCCTACCTGCCCGCCCTGAACGAGTAGTGGATGGCATCGCTGGGGCAGCCGTCTACGCACGTTCCGCACAGCACGCACTCAGAGTGCTCCATGGATTCCTCGGCGACCATCGTCTGTACGTCGATGCTCATCGGACACTCGCTCGTGCAGGTGCCACAGCTCGTGCACGCCGAGGCGTCGGCCACCAATCTCAACGAGGGCCACGCTCCCAGCCGGTTCCTTGCCGAGCGACCCAGGATCATGAACGGCGCCATCCAGCAGATCGAGTGGCAACCGCCGCGCCTGCCGATCGCCAGCGCGACACCGAAGAACAGCAGCACGACCAGAAAGTAGATGACGTAGGCCGCGAGGATCGGCCGGCTCGCGTCGCCCGCGACCGAGATGCCGCCCACCGTGCCGTAGAGCGGTTGGACCGAGTTGTAGCCGCCTGCTCGCACGACAGCGAAGACGATCAGCGCGATCCACGGTACCCAGATGAACCACTTCACGATGTCAGCCCGTCGGCCGACTCGGCGGCCGTTGACCCGCAGCAGGGGCTCCTGCAACCCGGCGGCAGGACATGCCCACCCGCACCACAAGCGGCCGAACACGAGCGAGCCCGCGAACATCGATGCGAACACGATGGCGCTTCCGTTCAGGATGCCTTGGAAGCCAGCGTCTACGATCAGATAGGGCGAGAAGTAGTTCATCGTGACCGGAAACGCGATGAAAGAGAGCAGGAGCACGGTCCTGCGGATACCCTGACGCCTCACCAGCGGTCTGTTCATGGGCGACCCTCCGTCGACCCGAGCGCCGCCTGAAGAACCTGCCGCGCCATCGGCTCGAGCCCACCTGCGGCCTGTGGCATCAGCGAGAGCGGGCCACTGCGCCACAGCTCGGCGAGACCGTGTACGAGCGACCACAGGTAGACCGCGAGCACGGTCGGATCGCCTTGCGGCAGGTCGCCGGCCTGCTGGCACGCGACTATCGCGTTCAGCAGGCGTTGCCAGGTGTTCCCGCGCTCTTCGTCGGGTTGAACGGCGTCGGCCTGAGCCTCAGGGTTGTTGACCTCGGGTGCGTTGAACGCTGCGTAGTAGTCGGGATGCTCGACCGCGAACGACACGTAGGCCATGCCGATACCGATCAGCTTCGCCTTCGGGTCGTCGCCCGCGGCGTCCTCGGCGGCCGCCATGTCCTCGTCCATCAGCTTCATGCCCTCGTGCGCGAGAACGTGGATGAGCGCGGCCTTATCGGCGAAGTGGTGATACGGCGCAGCGTGACTCACGCCCACGCGGCCGGCGACCTCGCGTAGCGACAGCCCCTCCACACCCTTCTCGGCTATCACGACGAGCGACTCGTCGAGGAGCGCTCGTCGAAGGTCGCCGTGATGATACGCGTCCTTGGCGCTCATCACGTGGCGCTCCGAGCTGCCAGTCGATACCACTCCACGGTGCGCGAGAGACCGACGTTCAGCGGCGTCGCTTGGAGTCCGAAGGCGCTCTCGATCGCGCTCGAATCCACCGTGAACGGATCTGTGAACTCGTACATCATCTCGACCATCTCTCGCGCGCCAGGCATGAACAGACCCGCGAGACGCATCTTGCCACGGGTCACCGTCGAGTACTTCGGTTCGCGTCCGACAAGCTCGAAGATGCCCTCGAGTACCTGGCGCTGAGTGGGCGCCGGGGCGTGCGGAGCGATCCACACGCGGCCAACCGCCCCGTCTTGGGTCCCCAGCTCGGCCGCGGCGCGCCCGACGTCCTCGATGTAGGCGTAGGAGTGCGGGATGTCGAGACCGCCGAGAACCTCTCCGGGCTTGCCGGCTAGGATCGGACCGAACACGCGATCGCCAAGTGCCGAGCCGGTGACGCCAGGGCCGTAGTAGTCGCTGGAGCGCAGGATCGCGGCCTGGACGTCACCGCGCTCGTGAGCGGCCAAGACCTCCTCGGCCATCCTCTGACGTAGCTCGCCCTTCTTGGAGGCGGGGGCGATGCGGGTGCCCTCCGTGATCGGGCCTGCCGAGGAGTCGTACATGTAGAGGTTGTCGATAGAGACGTAGCGTGCGCTCTGTCGCCTTCGCTGCTGCGAGGGCGGAGCGCTGAAGTGCGGGGAAGAGTTCGTGCCACTGATGGTACGCGGGGTTGAGTGCCTGGTAGACGACGGTCGCCCCGTCGGCCGCAGCGATGGCCTGCTGCGAGTCGGAGGCGTCGGCGGCAACGACCTCGGCCGAGTCAGGCATCAGCGCCGGTCGCGTTCCGGAACGGTTGACGGCTCGAACCGGCAGCGCCCTGCTCGGCGAGGGCCGTCGCTATCCAACTGCCAACAGGTCCAGTGCCGAACACCACGTGGAGATTCTCGTTCACTTCGGTCTTCCCTTCCCTCGCTCGGTGATTCCGAGGTTATCTTTACACTGACAACTTACCGCTGTCAAGATGCTGTGGGAATCGCTACCGTGGCGCTGCTTCGACACCGCGGGGTATAGGCGTGTCATGAGCAGGCACCGTCTCATCGCAATCGTCTTGCTAGCGGCATCCGGCCTTGTGGCAGCGTGCTCGGGCACGGGCGGCGACAGCGCACCTGCGCCTAGCACCGAGCAGACCCCCGCGACCGCAACGGGGTTCTCGGTCTGGTCTCCGTCGTTCAGCGACGGCGGACCGATGCCGGAGCAGTACGCAACGTCGGCGGCCGGCGGCAAGAACATCTCCGCACCCCTGGCGTGGGACTCCCCGCCCCCCGGTGTCGCTTCCTTCGC
Organism: uncultured Actinomycetes bacterium; assembly: GCA_963700665.1. Lineage (GTDB taxonomy): Bacteria > Actinomycetota > Coriobacteriia > Anaerosomatales > PHET01 > CAVPCY01. The sequence goes on along the minus strand of CAVOYK010000011.1, from coordinate 350,589 downwards.
GATCGAGGTTGTGGATCTGCATCCCATGGCACGTGAGTGGGTGCACTGGCTCGTCACGGACGTCCCGGCCGATGCGCGGGACATCCGAGAGGGAGCCTCAGGCTCCTCGATGCCTGCGGGCTCACGCGAGCTGCTCAACGGTTTCGGCACGCTCGGTTGGGGCGGCCCCCAGCCACCACGTGGGACGGGACAGCACGACTACCGCTTCACGGTGTACGCCCTGGACACGGCGCGCGTGAGCCTGCCTGAGCAGGCGTCGCTCAGCGAGTTCCAAGACGCTATGGAGCGCCACTCGCTCAGCTCGGCCAGTATGACCGGGACGTTCCAGCGGTAGCAGTGTGTTGGCCGCCTTCGCATTCGGCACTGCGCGTTCGGACGCTTGCCGACAGGGAATTCGGGCCGGACGACGAAGCTGATATGTGGGGGTGCAGGTCGACAACCGGCCTGCAGCAGCGAGACAGCCGGACAAGCAGGGGGGACGCGGCAGCGTGCACATCGTCAGCTGGAACGTACGATACCTAGGTCTCGAAACACGTCTCGCCGAGGTGGTATCTCGGTTGGTCGAATCAGGCGCTGACATCGTCGCGCTCCAAGAAGTGACTCTGTCACTGCTCGACTCGACGGCGGGACTCCTTGAGAACTACGGCTACGACTCGCACGTCGACAGCATCGCTCGAGCGCCCGAGGGCCCGTACGGCCGCAAACCGTTCGGGTGCATCGTCGCCAGCAAGTGGCCGACCGCCCCCGGTCCCAGCGACTGGCGCCTTACCGCGCCCTTCCCGGAGTCGTTCGCCAGAGCGATCGTCTCCGCGCCAGGAGGGCCCATCGACGTGACGTCGGTGCACGTGCCCAACGGGGCGAGCAACGGGTGGAAGAAGGTCGCGACGTTCCGAGTCCTCTCGCAGGCACTGACAACTGAATCTCCCGGCACCCACCAGATCGTCGCCGGTGACTTCAACGAGCCGATGGAGCTCCGGCTCGACGGCTCGATCGTCACCTTCTCGGAGGTCCAACCGGGAGAAAGAGGGCACCGCCTGTGGACCGACCGCGACGGCCAAACCGGTGACCTCCACGAGTGGGAGGAGGCGGTCCAGGCTGTGCTCGGAGTCAAGCCCACGCACCGGCTCCTCGACGTTCACCGCGTCGTCTACGGCGGCATGTTCACGCCCAAGACCCACTTCGCCGGCAAGAGAGTCCCGCGTTGGTTCGACCACATACTCGTCTCTCCTGAGTTTCACATCGAGAAGTGCGGCGTCTACTCGGAGTGGCTTGAGGCCGGTGTGTCGGACCATGCCGCCGTGTGGGCAGAGGTCGAATAGGCGCACCAGCCCCGGACGTACCAGCAAGACGCGAGTCATCCCTCGGCGTAGTGCGATTCGCACCCGCGGGCTGACGGCACTGCCAACGCCCTCGTCATCACAGCGATGGTCTCCGGCGCCGTGGTGCTTGCGGCAGCTCGAAGAATCGTCTGCCATCCACTGGGTAAGAATCTGCAGAGATGCTCCACTGCACCGACCACGTACCGGATGGGCTCGGTCCCAAAGTCGCAAGCAACGAGAGAAGGAGTACCGATGGGCAGCATAGTCGTACTGAGCTTCAGCAACGAAGCGGCGGCCGACGGATTGCAGAAGAAGCTCGAGGAGCTTCAGGACCGGGGTGCGCTGCAGATTGACGACGCCGTCAAGGTGACTGTCGACGAGAACGGCAAGACGAAGGTGCATCACGGATTCTCGGTCGCCAGGGGCGGCGCGCTTCTCGGCGGCACGTTCGGCGCCGTCGTGGGGATGCTGTTTCTCGCTCCCGTCGCCGGGGCCGCCATCGGTGCTGCGGGCGGTGCAGCGATCGGCAAACTCTCGGGAGACTACGGAATCGACGAAGACTTCATCAAGCAAACGTCCGCGGCGCTGAAGCCGGGCACGGCGGCCTTGTTCCTCATGGTCAGCCATGGCACGCCCGAAAAGATCGAGGCCGAGATTCGGGGCACCGAGGCGGTCGTCATCAGCACCACGCTCTCAGAGGAGTCCGAAGCTCGGCTGAAGGCCGCGCTTTCCGCAACGCGGGCGGATGACTGACTTCGTCTTCGTCGTCGACGCGGCCTTCTACTTCAGCGCCTCTGCCAAGGCGTCTCGACCGGTCACGAGCGTGGCTACGAGCTCAGTGAGTTGGTCCTGCTGGGGGCTACCCTCGCCCGAGGCGTCGAGGGCTTCGGTCGCCGTCGCGATCCCGGACTCGAACTGCGCGAGAGCATCTTGAGCCGATGCACGCTGCGCCGCTCCTGCCTGCGAGACTGCGGCATTGAGCGTGGTCTGCAGCTCTTGGAGCTGATCGTTCGAGGGGGCACCTGGCAGGCCCTGCTTGAGGCCGAGAACGTAGGTAGACGCTTCCCCCGCCGAGGTGCTCGCGATCGCTAGCGCCGTGTCGAGCTCAGCCGCAACAGGTGTCTCGGCGGGCGTTGACGCGGAACAGCCACCGACTATGCCGGCTGCAAACAGCAAGACCAGTATGAACACCGCCGTCAGGAGTCTGGAGCGCATGTGCCTCCTCTCGAACGCATCTGTCGTCAGGTTCGTACCCCTCGTCGGCCCCTACCGCCCGCAACACACCTTGAACTTGCGCCCGCTGCCGCACGGACACGGCTCGTTGCGCCCGGTGCCTGCGGCCTCCGCCTCAGCGGCAACAGAAGGAGGTCGCCCTGTCGGACGACCTCCTTCTGTTGCCGCTCGAAAGCAGCATTCCGTGTCGTCTGGTGCTACGGCATCGTCATCGGCATCGGCTGACCGGGTTGCTCCGGACCGATGCGGAACGGCCGCATCATCTCGTTGTCCTCGTGCTCGACGATGTGGCAATGCCAGACAAACTGGCCCGGCTTGAGGAACTGCGCACGCACTCGTGTAATCTGCCCGGGATAGGCGGTGACAGTGTCCTTGAACCCCGTCTCCGTCGGCTCCGGCAGTGTGATGACGCCGTCGGGAGTCAGCGGCTCCACCGGATCACCGTTCGCGTCGAGTACCAATCCCTCACGGTTCACGACCTCGAAGACGGTCTCGTGGACGTGCATCGGGTGAGCGTCACCGGTGGTGTTGTAGAACTCCCATATCTCGGTAGCACCGACAGCCGGGTTCTCGGTCACCGGCTCCATCCAAAGCCTGCTGACCGCCACGCCTGCTTCGACCGTGCCGAGCACGGCTTCGATCGGGCCGTCCACCGGGTCGCCGTTGGCGTCGTAACCCATCCCCATCTTCTCCATGAGCGCCAATGGCCTCACGACGGTCTCGGGGGGCAGGGGCACGATTGGAGGCAGAACGAGGTTCTGCGGGGGCGTGGTCGCATCGGGAGCCAGAGCGGGAACCACGTTGAACTGCATGATCTGACCCGTGGTGAGCGGGTCGGCCGGATCGAAATCGACACCAGGGACTCCGCCGCCGAATGGCTCGTCGGGCCCGACGTTGCCGAGCACGTAGCTACCCGGCGGCACGTTCGCGAAGTCGACGATCATGTCTGCGCGCTCTGCAAGTCCCAGGAGCTGCTGGTTTCCGAGCGCGGTGACATCGACCGGCGCTGCGAGGAACCCGCCCTCGTTGCCGATCTGCCACACTTGAACGCCCGGTATCTGCGAGAAGTCGAGAATCAGGAAGCGGGACTGGCAGCCGTTTAGGAACCGGAAGCGGTAGCGCTTCTGCTCGACGGTCTGGAACGGCCACGTGTTGCCGTTGACCATGATCGTGTTGCCAAAGAACTCCGGATTCCAGTAGGGAGAGAAGTCGCCAGTCGGGATGAACTCGCCTACTAGGCCGTCGAAGAACTCGCGCGTATTCGGGTAGAAGAGCGAGCCATCAGCATTGAAAGCTCGATCCTGGATCGCGATGGGAATCTCGTAGTAGGTCTTGTTGGGCGGGAACTTGTCGTTCGCCTTGGGCGCCGGACCCGGAAGCACTGCGGGCAGACCGGTTGTCGCATCCAGCACGACGTCGTCTGGGCCGCCTCGGATGATGTAGAAACCGGCGGGGCCGGCGTACACGTTGAGCCTCGTCATGCCCAAGGTGTGGTCGTGGTACCAGATGGTCGATGCGCGGTTGTCGTTGGGGTACTCGAACGTGGCGTGGCCCGGCCCCCATGTCGCCGCAAATGCGGTAGCCGCCTTGCCCGCGAGGAAGTTGTACCACGTGCCCTCGGTGGCATAGCCGGCAGGGATGTTGGCTGCAGCCGGCAGATACCAGGCCTCGGCGTAGCCGTCGCTCTCGTCGCCGACGCCTACCGCGCCATGGACGTGAGTGACCATGGGTACCGGGCCAGTGTAGGGAGCGGGCGTCTCCGTGAAGGTCGGACGCGTGTCGCGCCCAGCCATGCCTCCCCCTGGGTTCGCCCAGTGAAGCGTTGGATCTACGGGCAGCAGGTGCGGCCGATAGTTGCCGGTGGCAGGATCGACGAGGTCGTTGATCCACTTGACTCGTACCGGCGTACCCGCCTTCGCCTCAATCGTCAGAGAGGGCGCGTTGTGCAGCAGGAGACCACGCTTGCTGTCACTTGCGACCGCTCCATAGCCCCAGACCGTGGTCGCGGGTAGTGGCGCCGGCAAGATCTGCTGCTGGAACTGCTTCATCGAGATCTCGTAGTAGTCGGAGTTTGGGCCCCTCTTGTTCTTGACCGTGCCCGCCTTGGGCATCACCGGCGGTACCAGCATCGGCGTCATGTACTTGCCGACAAGCGACGGGTCGAGCGTCCCACCCGGAATCGCGGCAAACGCTTTGTCGAGGAACCGCGAGGCCCCTGTGGCGCCGCTGACGTACAGCCACGCCCCCGCTGCCGTGCTCCACTTGATGAAATCGCGTCTCGAAAGCATGAGCAACTCCCTCCCGAAGAACACAACAGCCCTCACATGCGCTGAGGTGCGCGATACAAGGGCTGCGACGTGTACTTCTTGTTCGTTTGGCAGGGAAGAAGTACCAACATCTGTGCCACTCATCACACTTCGGTGGTCAGAAGAACCGCCAGCGGTTCTTCTGAAGAGGCAAGCGGTAGAAGTATTAGCCGTCCACAAGGCAGGATAATGGAAGCAAATGGCACCAAGTACAGCGGGGCCATTGGCCATGAGGGCGCCTCGCTTCGTCTCGAGGGCATGGCTCCCCGATTTTGCGCCCCCCTGCTACCGCCCGCAACACACCTTGAACTTGCGCCCGCTGCCGCACGGACACGGCTCGTTGCGCCCGGTGCCTGCGGCCTCCTCGGCAAGCGTCGGCATGATCTCGTCGGCGTCGCGGCCTTGCTGGAGCAGCTCGGCAATCATCTTCATGCGCCGATCGGTGTGCGCGAAGAAGTGCTTGAGTCCCTCGCACAGGTAGTTGAGCCCCGGTTCGCCGTCGGGCGTGAGCAGGATGCGGTTCTTGGGGCACTCGCCGTTGCATGCGAACAGGAAGTCGCACTCGCGGCAGTAGCGCGGTAGCGTGTCGCGCTTCGCCTCGCCGAACGCCCGCTGCTTGTCGCCGCGCACGAGCTCGCCGATGGGCGTCTCCATGATGTTGCCGAGCAGGTATGGCGTGTCCACGAAGTGGTCGCACGAGTAGACGTCGCCGTTGTGCTCGAGCGCGACGCCCTCGCCGCATGTAGGGCGCAGCACGCACAGGCTCGAGTACCCGCGCACGTACGGCGGCGAGCACGCCGTCGAAGAACTGCACGAACATCTCGCCCACGTCGTGGCGCACCCACTCGTCGAAGATCGCCGAGAGGAACTCGCCGTACGCGAGCGAGCCGACGCTGCGGTCGGTCACCGTGCCGGGACGGCCGTCAGAAGGCGGGGTCTCGACCTCGACGATCGGGATGAACTGCAAGAAGCGCGCGCCGAGTTCGTCTCGGAAGTAGCGGTAGACCTCGAGCGGGTGGCTCGCGTTCGCAGCGTTGACCGTGCACAGCACGTTGAACTCGGCGCCGTGCTTCTGGAGCAGGCGCGCTGCGGCCTCGACCTGGTCGAAGACCGAGCGCCCTGCGCCGTCGTGGCGGTAGGCGTCGTGCAGCTCGCGCGGCCCGTCGATGCTCAGCCCCACGAGGATGTCGTTCTCGGCGAGGAAGGCCGCCCACTCGTCGTCGAGCAGCGTGCCGTTGGTCTGGATGGTGCGCTCGACCTGCCAGCCCTCCGGCAGCGCCTCGCGCTCGACCTCGAGCGCCCGACGGAAGAAGTCGAGGCCCATGAGCGTGGGCTCGCCGCCCTGCCACGCCAGCGTCACGAACGGCACCTGCTGCGCCTCGATCGTCTGGCGGACGAACGCCTCGGCGACCTCATCGGTCATCTTCTGGTCGCTGCCAGGATAGAGCGCCGACTTCTCGAGGAAGAAGCAGTAGTCGCAGCGCAGGTTGCAGCGCGCGCCGGTGGGCTTGGCCATGACGTGGAACGCAGGAGGTGTGGAATCGCTCATGAGAATCATGGTACGCGAGTGCTTGCCCGGCGCGGCGCAGCCAGTATCATGTGCACAGACTGCAGACGGCAACGGGGGGTCAGCGTGGACGAGCAGTACACAGAGACGGCGCTGACCGAGGGTCCCGTCGACTCGCGTGAGCTCGCGCGCACGGGGACAAGGCTGCTGCTGTGTCGCCGCGTTGCTCGGCGTCATCACCGGGGGTGCCACGTGGCTGTTTCTAACCGTGGACCATCTCGGGGTCACGTTCCTGTGGGAGACGCTGCCCGAGCGCTTCCCCTCGGCCCCCGTGTGGGCAGTACCCGTCGCGGTGATCGTCGCGATGACCGCCATCGCCTCGCTGATCGCCGCTCGCGTGCAAGGGCCGCCCGTTCGACACGGGCGTCGCCGAGCACGAGTACGACCAAGACGGGCGGATGGAGTATCGCCGCATACTCCCCGGCGCCGCCTTCTCGCTCGCCTCGCTGTTCTCCGGGGCGGCGATCGGTCCCGAGGCGCCGCTGGTCGACATCAACGGCGGGCTGGGTACGCTCATGGCCGAGCGGATGGGCCTGAGGCCTAGCCAAGTGAGGATGATGACGTACGCCGGCGTGGCGGGCGCGCTCGCGGCGTTTCTTGGGGGCGCACCCGTGGGGGCGCTGCTCGCTATGGAGTTCATCAGCCCCAAGTCGATCAACATGAGCCGCACGGACCTTGTCGGCGGGCTTGCCTCGGGTGCGACCGCGTGGGCGACATACGTCACGCTTGGTGGTCACAGCATCGACGTGCTCTTTCCGTTCGCCGACTACACCGTTCCCGTCGCTTCGCCGACCTCGGCCTCGCGGTCGTTCTCGGCGTTGCTCGGAGGTGTGATTGGCCTGCTGTACGGCGGGGTGTTCGTCAAGGCGCGCGTCAAGCTCCAGCCGCTGCGCGCGAAGCCCCTGCTCGCCGGCGTCGCGGGTGGTCTGGTGCTGGCCGCTGCCGCAGTCGCGAGCCCCTACCTGCTGTTCTCCGGGCAGTCGGAGGTGCCGGTCGTTCTTGAGCAGGCCGCGAGTCTCGGCCTCGTGACGCTGCTCCTGTTGGGCGTCGGCAAGATCGCGCTCAGCATCTGGAGTCTCTCGACGGCGTACTTCGGCGGCCCGCTCTTTCCGCTGATGTTCGCGGGTCTGTGCTTCGGTCTGGCGCTGAACCTGGCTGTGCCCGGCATCCCGCAAGGCGTCGCCGTCATGGCGCTCATGGTGGGCATGCTGGTCGCTGCGACAGCAGCTCCGCTCAGCATGTCCGTCTTCCTGATACTGATATCGAACCACCAGCTCGCCTCGGTCATCACCATCGGCGCCGTCGCCGCGTACATCGTGCGACAGGCCGTTGCCCCCACGCTGCCGGGCGTCTACCGGCAGACCGCGACCGCCGAGAGCGCCACGGGCGAGGCAGGCTAGGGTGACCTGCTCGCCCCTAGCTCAGAACCTCGCGTGCTGGCTCCGCCTCGCCTGCGGCCTGCAGGGCGGAGCGCAGGAAGAACGGCCCTGTCGCCTCGTTGATCACGACGGTCGCGATGATGAGCGTGGAGAACGCCGGCCCAACGCCGGGGAACTCGACTGCGATGGTCGACGCGAGCGCGAGCGCGATGCCCGCTTGGGGCACGAAAGCGCGCCACGCGACCCGGCGGACCACCGGCGGCTCCTTCGCCGCTGCCATGGCAGCGCCCGAGCCCGCCCAGAGTCCGGTCACGCGAAGCGCCCACAGCATCAGCGCGGGAACCGCGGCGGCGACCAGCGCGTCGAGGTGCAGTCCCAACCCGGTGAGCGTGAAGAACACGACGTAGACCCACGGGGCCAGCTTCTCCAGTATCTCGGCGAACCGCTCTGGCTTGACCGACCGATTGGCGACGAAGAGCCCGGCTATCATGCACACGAGCAGCGCCTCTATCTCCACTTCCAGTCCGCGCCCGGCTTCGAGCGCATGCACGGCGTACTCAGCTAGCCACGCAGCCAAAGCCGAGACAACGAAGACGAGGGTGCCGACAACGGCCGCCGAAGGCACCCTCTCGGCAATCTCTTTGAGGAGCAGGCCGACAACGAGCCCCGCTAGGATCGCGAACCCCAGCCCGACCCCCAAGCTGACGACGAGTTCGGAAGCGGATCCTCCCTCGCCGATCAGGTTCTTGGAAAGCATCAGTGACATCGAGAACGCAGAGACGACTACAACATCCATCACCACGGTTGCACCCAGGACCAGCTTGGTGAAGGGCCCCGCCGCGCCAGCCTCGGAGATGCACGCGATCGCCTCGGGAGGCGAGAGGGCCAGCATCACCGTCCCCGCGAGGATCGCCGCAGCTAGTCTCGCCTCGGCCGGGATGTCGGGAATCAAGAAGAACACCGCGACGCCTACGACCACCGGCACCGCCACCGTCATGCCGACGACCTGGTATGTGATGGCTCTGATCCTGGGCTTGATAGCGCGCCACACGAGATGGCTGCCTGCGATGAAGCCGATGACCCCGAGCGATACCGCAGAGACCACCGGGAAGGCGAGATTGGCGGTCTCGGTTGCCGAGGCGAACAGCAGGCCGGACAGCGCACCGACAGCAAGGTAGACGGGCAGGCGCGGCACGTGAAGGCGAGCGAGTCCCTCCCCCGCTAGATAGGCCACGGCACAGATGGCCGCCAACATGGCCAGTCGAATGGGCTCCACTATGTCTCCGTCCGTGTGGTCGTCGCCAGGGCGCTTCGGGCGCTATGTCGTTTCGGCCGCAGCGCTCAGATCCTTGCGCTCAGGCAACCTTCGCACCCACACCAGCGCGAGCAACGCGAACAGCCCGAGGAACGCGAACCCGGCCCTGAGCGCGCCGATCTGGGCGTTCGAGTAGAGGGTGACCAGCTCCTGCGTCGCCTCTGCCGAGACACCGGCTTCTTGGGCCGCGGTCTCCAGCTGAGTGGTCGGTATGAAGTTCGCGTTCGTCTCGGCAGCGGCGCTGACCTGCTGCTTCACCGAGTCGGGCAGCGTCGGACTGGCCATCACCGTCGTGCTGAAGTTCGCGGCCAACATCCCGATGACGATCGAGCCCACCAGCGCCACGCCCAACGACGCGCCGAGGTTCAACGACGTGCCCTGGAGGCCGCCGGCTTCACCGCCGCGCGACGGATCGACAGACGACATGATGACGTTGCCCACCTGCGACGCCAGCAGTCCGAGACCTGCTCCGAGCAGGGCCATGCCGACGCCGAAGCCCACGTCTGCAGATCGGGCGCGATGAAGTAGAGAATCACCAGCTCGCCGACGAGGAGCGCCGCCAGACCGCGCTGCACGATCAGCTTTGGCGAGAAGCGACCCGTCAGCGCCGAGCCACCCAGCGCGAACAAGAACAGCGCCACCGACAGCGGCAGGATCGTCTTGCCGGTCTGCAGCGCGTCGAAGCCCAACACGGTCTGGAGGTAGAGCGGCAGCACGAAGAACGACGCTTGGATGATGAACGCCTGGATCGACTGGACCGCAAGTCCCGCCCGCATCATCGGGATGCCGAGCAGCGCGAGGTCGAGAAGTGGCTCGTCCCCACGCGCCTTCACCGCCGCCTCGCGCCGAGCGAACAGCGCAAGCAGGACGCCGCCGAAGACGATCAGCCAAAGCGTCGGCGAAAGGCCGAGTAGCGTGAACGGGACGCCGGGCTTCGGCGTCACCCATCCCCACTGGCTCGACTGCAAGACGCCGAGAACGATCGCGCCGAGACCGACGGCCGACAAGCCCGGCCCCGCCCGTGTCGAGCTTGCTCTTCCGGCCCGCGGTCGCCGGGATGAGCTTGAGGAACAGCATCACGCACAGCACGATCACGGTCTCGCCGATGAAGACGTAGCGCCACGAGAAGTACGCGGTCACCCATCCGCCGATGAGCGGTCCTGCCGCCATCGATGCACCGGCCACACCGCCGAGGATCCCGTAGCACAGCGCACGCTGCTTGCCCTTGTAGGTCTTCGCTGTCAGCGCGGCGATGGCGGGAATGACGAGAATGGCGCCGAGGCCCTCGACCAGCGACCAGCCCACGAGCAGCTGGCCGAGGCTCTGCGAGAGTGCTGTCATCATCGAGCCGGTACCGTACACCAGCAGGCCGATCCAGAACGCCCGCTTCGCTCCCCAGCGGTCTCCGAGCTTGCCGCCGATGAGCATGAATGCGGCCATGACCAGCGTGTACATGGTGATGGCGGTCTGCATACCGACGACCGTGGTGTTCACGTCCGCGGCGACCTGCGTGATAGACACGTTCATCACCGTGGTGTCGAGCACCATGATGAACTGCGCTGCCGCGAGCATGCCGATGACGCCCCAGCCCGCCTTCTGCTCGACTACCGCTGCGTCTTTGAGCCATTCTCGTCCCCCCGCGTTGCCACCTACATATCGAGACCAGCCGTGCGGCACTCTCGCACGACACGATGATACGCCACGCTCCTCGCATACCCGAGCTCGATGCTCGGCAGAGGCGCAAGCAAGAACTGGCCGGACCACGAGGGCGGTCCAGCCAGTTCTTCTCGGTTCAGAGTACGGGGCCTACTTGACGGCTTCGTCGATCGCCTTCTTCAGGTCCTTGGCGTCCGCATCCACCTGCTTCTTGGCGGCCTTCGCAGCACGCTTCATCAGAAGATCCGTACCCGCATCCGGCGTGGCCACGCCGATCATCACGATGCCGGCGGTTCCCTCATCGAGCATGTCGCCGATCTCGGCGATGTCCTTGCGCTTGAACCCGCCAAACAGGTGGCCCAATGTGGCACCGGCGGTTCCCAGTACGGCCGCACCGCCCAGGATCGACGGCGGGAAGATCAGCCCGATGAACGCGCCGGTGAGCGCGCCTACGACCGCACTTCCACCCGTCACAGCCGAGTCACGATCGAGGATCTTGACCTTGCCGCCGACCTCCTTGGTGAACAGGGCACCATCGTACGGGCCGATCCACAGATTGGCGTGCATCGCCTTGATGGCGTCGAAGTCGGCCTTCGCATCCTCAACGTCGTTGTAGGCGCCGATGAACGCTACAAACGGCTGATCGTCGTATTTCGCTTCGGTCATGTTGCTCTCCTTCTGTTCGGTGTACCTCAACATGCACCTGAGTGAGATCGGCCCACCCAGGGACTCACGGCTACGCGTTGATAGACCGCACCAGACGAGCCGCTACGGAGCAGCCGCGTCGCTCGCAGACTCAGACGGCTCCGAGTTGATTGGCGGCTCCGCAGGCTGCATCTCAGCGCCTTCCGGCCGGTCGGTCTCGGCGGGAGGCTCTGTCGGCAATGGCTGAACCTGAACCCCTTCGAACAGGAACGACGGCAGGCCGATCGTGACGTTGACCACGGTCCCGTGGTCGACATCCGCACCAGCCGAGGGATCCTGCTCGATGACGCGGAGGATCGCTTCATCCGTCGGGCCCCACTCGATCGAGAACTGCAGGTCTGCCTTGCGCAAGGCGAGGAAGGCCTCGAGCACACGCATGCCGATGAGATCGGGCACCTCTGTGAGTGAGGGCTCGGGCTTGGGAGTCGGCTTCTCTGCCGGTGGCGCCTCGGGCTCGGTGGGAGCCTCCGGAGTGGGCGGCTCGGTAGCGGGCGGCTCCTCGACTTCTTCTGCAGGCGGAGCCGGCTCCTCGGCGGACGGCGGGCCTGTCGAGACGGTCAGCTTGACGGTCGTTCCTTGTTCGGCGACCGTCCCGGCCGAGGGTGACTGGCTCATGACGACGCCAACATCCACGTCGGCGCTCTCCTGCTTGGTCTCCTTGACCGCGAATCCTGCGGAGTCGAGAACGTCGTTGGCGTCGGTCGAGGAGAGCCCGGTCACGTCAGGTACCGCGCCTTGCTTCGGTCCTGCGGAGATCTCCAGCGCCACAACACTGGCCACAGGCACCTCGGCGTCGGCTTCGGGAGACTGAGTCAGCACGATGCCCACGTCGGCGTCGTCCGAGAATACGGCGGTCACCTCGCCAACTTGCAGTCCCTCAACGGCTAGGTCGGCCTCGGCATCGGAGCTCGCCTTGCCAACGACGTCGGGAACTGCCACAACAGGTATCGCAGCGACCACCAGGTCGACGCTCGTACCCTCGCGGACACTCGCACCAGGCTTGGGCGACTGGCTCATGACGGTTCCGGGTGCAACGGCGAGCGTGACCTCTGAGCTCGCCCGACCCACTGTCAGTCCCACGGCTTCCAGGCTGGCCGAGGCCGCCGCCTGCTGCGCTCCGACCACATTGGGCACAGTCACGTTGCCCTGGAACCACCAGATGACGGCGATGGCGATGATCGCCAGAACCACGCCCCCTACAATCCAGAGCGTTCTACGGTTACGTGCTTCGGACTCGGTAGTGCCGGTCTCCGAGGTCTCTGGGGTCGGCGAGGAATCGAGTCCCTCGCCCGAACCCGGTCCGCTCGTGCCGTCCGCGTCGCTCATCGCCGCAACCCTTCGCTATCCGTTTGCGTCCAGTTGTCGTCGAGCTGGATCTTCACGCCACCCATCAAGCGTCATCCCCTGTGATGTTTCACGGCCTTCTTGACCGCCTTCACGAACTTGTCGGCTGCCATTTCCTTATCGCGCGCAACATCCATCGAATACGCTCGGTCGTTCGTCTCGAAGACGATCGTCACCGAGTTCTTGCTGAGCTCAGGTGGATCGGGAACGTCCTCTTTCACCGTCGAGCCCACGAGCCCGCCGACCACGGCGCCGGCCGTCCCGAACAGCGCTCCCCCAACCACGGCGCCGCCCGCAACAGCCGGGACCGACGTCTCCTGATGGCTCGTGCCCGGGCCTGCCTTCACGATCTCACGCACGAATTCGGCGCGGGTGATCTCGGAAAGCGGCATGGTTCCCACCGGTGTGAGCAAGGCTTCCTCGCCCAACTCCAACTCCGCGAACCGCTCAACGTGACCCACTCAGGCACCCCCCGCTTGACGAATTGCCAACCTACATGAGGTTCGACATCAGCCTCGAGACCGAGTTGCGCAGCTTGAACGCCGCTGGCCAGTTTGCGACCGTCTCGAGCGTGACCTGAGAGCACTTGGTCATGTCGTCCTCGAATATGGCGTCGTGCTCCGCGGCAACGTCTGCGTTGAAGTACCAGGTCATGACCTCTTTGTGCAGGGCGAGGCTGCGGATGTCCATGTTCATCGTCCCGATGACACAGATCTCTCCATCGATCGTGAGTGTCTTGCCGTGGAAGAAGCCGGCGTCGTACATGTAGATCTTGCCGCCAGCCGACAGGAACTTCTGGAAGAAGGAGTGCGCCGCACGCCACGGCATGTTCTTGTCAGGGACGCCGGTCATCATGAGGCGGACGTCTTTGCCGGCCAGCGCCTGGTTGATCATGATCTCGTAGATGTCGGGTGTCGGGATGAAGTACGGCGACTGAATCCAGATGCGTTCGCGGGCCGAGGACATCGCAGCCTCATGAACGCGACGGGCGGGGTCCCACAACAACTCGACGCCCTGGGCCACGGTGATCGCGGGAGTCATGACACCGTCTTGGGGGTATTCGCTCGGGAAGAACCGCTCGGTGAACAGGTTCTCGTTGGAGTTCTCGTGCCAGCGCGCCGCGAACAGCTTCTGCAGGTCTGCGACGGCCGGCCCGTGGAACTTGCTGTGCGTATCTCGCCAAGAAGCGTAGTGCGGCTTCCCGTCGATGTACTCCTGGCCGACGTTGAGACCGCCCACGTAGCCGATCACCCCGTCGATGACGATGATCTTGCGGTGGTCCATGTAGTTGATCTTGCGCCAGTCCGGCAGGTCGGAGTGGAACTTCACGCCTGCCGCCTGCATCTGCTTGATCTCGTCCTTCTTGAACATCATGCAGCCCACGTAGTCGGTGAGCAGGCGGACCTCGACACCCGCGCGCACTCGTTCGATCAGGATCGCGGTCAGTTCAGCCGTGAGCTTGTCATGCTCCCAGATGAAGACCTGGAAGTTGATGGTGTCCTTGGCGTTGCGAAGGTCGTCCTTGAGCGTGGGAAACAGAACAGCGCCGTCGCGCAGGATGGTGACGTCGTACGCGGGCAGCACGTGCGTGGTGTCTGCCGTGACCGCTGTGTTGATGACAGGCGCGTAGCCCAGCGGCCGCGCCCAGTCGAGAAGGTCCGCCTCGACGCCGGAGTACTTCCCCCACACACGATCCATCGTCGGGCGCGCGAGGGCGAAGATCTCCTTCACCCAAGCACTACGCTGGGCGATCTTCTTCCAGTTCCGTCCGAACAGGAAGTAGAACAGCAGTCCAAGGCCCGGGAACGCGAACAGCACGAGCAGCCATGCGAGCGTCTCGGTGGGTTCGCGCTCGTCGGTGATCACGATGACCGCCATCGCGATCCAGTACAGGACGAGCACGGCGATCGTTATTGATGGCCACGACTGAATCAGTTGCCAGACCATGAAGTCTCCTTGGTTGCGGTGTCTGCCACGAGCAGTCTACCCAAGCCGAGTGCCCTCCACCTCAAGTCCGCCGCCCTGGGGAAGCTTGCTCCAACTCCGCTGGGCCCACTCGTCCTTGAGCACTTCGGTAGCCGCCTGCTCCAGAAACTCGGGGCGCGCCCACTCGTCGACATCGAAGTCGTTCTTGATGTAACCGTGGCTGAGCATGAAGTCCTTGCCGATCTTGACGCACTGCAGGTTCTGCGCGCTCAAGCTCGGCACCATGTCGACGTCCTTGATGCCTCTGTATGTGTGCTCGGCGTCCAGGTAGAACGTCTGCCGGTTGAGGATTTCTGCGGCAGCGTGCTTGTTCCGGTTCGCCCACAGGCCGACCTTGACCATCGCCTTCATGTAGGCGATGACGAGCTCGGGATGCTCATTGGCCATCACGTCGGTGCAGGTGATGACCGCGGGAGTGTTGGCGATCTGAATCGTCCAGTCCGGATACTTGGACAGGTCAAAGATGGTCTTGATATCGCCCGTGGCCTCCGAGAGCTGTCCCAACTGTCCCATCTGGTTGTAGATCGCATCGACGGTCCCGTCGAGCAGTGCCTTCTCCAACGGTCGGAAGGCGTAGTCATGCTTGTGGTCGCGCCTCATCCACAACTCGGACGGGTTGTTCATCGGCGGGGTCAGCATCTCCGGCTTGTCATACCAGTCGTCCGGGTACGGGAACTCGACGAGCTCGATGTCATCCATGGTCATATCGTTCAGCATCAGGATGTTCTCGATACCCATGTGTTCTTGGATGCGCCACCAGTCGTTCTTGATGGTGTTGAGGCTCTTGGTGATGCCGATCTTCTTGCCCTTCAGGTCCTTCACCCGGAAGATCTTGTCGCGGGCGCGCACCTGCATCACGCCGCCCTCGTAGACCCAGGTCGCCCCCAGCAGCACGGTGCGTCGGAGGTCGGCGTGGACTTGGATCGGCGGATACAGGCCGCCGAAGCGGATCAGGTTGTCGAGGTTGTGTATGTAGTGCGGGTACCAGTTGTTCTCCGGCGCGTGGCGGAAGTAGGCGTACTCGACGCCAATCTTCTTGAACTCCTCGCGGCACCAGCCCAAGTTCTTGGTCGACGTTGTTCGCCGATACCATAGGGCAGTTAGTGAACCACACCTCGTTCCAGCTCAACGGCACGGTCGTGGATACTCTCTCGGTCATCGTCGGCTCCTCGCATCGGTGGTCGGGTCTACTGCCTGTCCTCAAGCCACAACAAATCCGGATCGCCGTCATACGTCCACGGCAATCCGGCGTTCTTCCAGCCGTTCTTCATGCGCTTGCCCAAGTAGAGGCTGCCCTCCTCGGCGACCTTGTCACCCTCGGTGCCATCGATCACGTTGTAGACGTTGGTGAAGCCGCCCTGAGCCAGAGCGTTGACCGCCCACGCGCTGCGCCCGCCGGACCGGCAGATCATCAGAAGCGTGTCGGTCGGGCCGAACAGGCCTTTGACTCTGGAGACGAAGTCGGGATTGGGCCGCACGGCCGGCTCGTCCTTCTCGGCGTCCCACCGGTACTCAATGAAGACGAGGGGGATGTTCCTCGCCATCTCCGCATGACCGACGAAGAGGTACTCCTCGGGGGTGCGGACGTCGATGATATTCACCGCGTCGGGGTCGGCGGTCCACATCTCGTAGGCTTCTTGCGAGGTCACGTACAGACCCAGCGTTGTCTGCTTCTTCTCGGGTACTTCATGCTCGCGCGGTTGCGAGGCTCCTGCGTGCATCGTGATCATCCTTCGCCGACGTCTCGGACTCGCCAGAGGTCGAATGTGTTCGGGACTCGCTGATGAGTATTCCCGTCCCCTCCCCGCGCTACCTTGGCCCTCGGGCAGCGATGTTCTGAGCCAAGTCGCGCAGTAATTACCCCTCGGTAAGAGTAACATTCACGAGCAGCAAAGCGGCCGAGATTCAGTTGTCGCCCGGTAGGTCGGCCGGCCGATTCCGGTACTCCCGTATGCTTGTCCCGGTTGAGTCCGGCCGGCGATGTCCGTGCTCGCGAGATTCTGGAGAGGTCGTTGGATACCCACCTCAGCACACTGCGGCTCTACACCCGCTTCGACGAGGGCTCAGGCCCGGCGATCGTGATGCTGCACGGCATCAACTCGGACGGAGGCGACTGGCGCACCGTCATCGACACGATCGGACCCGGCTACCGGTTCGTCGCCTTCGATCTTCTCGGTTTCGGGCAGAGCCCCAAACCGCTCGACATCGACTACTCGGCAGATGAGCACGCACTCGTGATCGAGAACACGCTGCAGGACCTGGGCGTCGACGACCCGTTCCTGCTCGCCGGCTACTCGCTTGGCGGCGACATCGCGCTCCGCTACGCATCGACGTATCCGGATCGTCTCCGGCGCCTCTTCCTGCTCGACGCTCCCTTCTACCTGCCGCCCGAGCTCGTGGAGTCGAGGGGCTACAGCCTCAAGATGCTCTACGAGTCCGTGTCGAGGTGGCTGTGGGAGCGCCTCGCGAGCTCGAAGCAGAACGACACCGTCCTGTACAAGGTCGCGACCGGCGTGGGCGAAGCGGCGCTCAAGGATGCGTTTCACGCCGAGGACATCCCCACCCACTGGGAGATCATGAGCAAGAACCTCACGAACACGGTGAACGCCGCCACGTGGGTCGACGACCTTCCCAAGCTCACCATGCCGGTCGTTCACGCTATCGGCGTGCGCGACGCCATCGTCAAGATCGGCCAGGCGCCCGCACTCAAGCGGCTCAAGCCCGATATGGAGATCCGCCCCATCTACGGCCTCGCGGCAGACCACATGACGCTGTGGAACATGCCCGAGAAGATCGCCGAGGAGATCATGCGCGACGAGGTGCGCGAGCTCAACGTCGCATGGCGCGGCGGAAGCGGCGAGCCGCTCGTGCTGCTCCACGGACTCGAGGACCCCTCGGAGCGCTGGCTGCCCGCCGCAGAGGCGCTCGCCCGCACCAACGACGTGGCCGTCATCGACCTGCTCGGCTTCGGAGACTCCCCGGCGCCGCAAAGCCTTCACTACACGCTGGCCGACCACGCCGCCGCGGTGCTGGGCACCGTCAACGCTCTGTGGGGCTCCGAAAGGCCCGTGCGCTTTGCCGGCGACGGCTTCGGCGCCACCGTCGCACTAGGCTGCGCGGCGACCGTGCCGGGACGTAGCGCCGGGGTCATCGCGTTCTCGCCCGCGCTGCTCGAGCCGGGAGCCACGCTCGAGGGGCTCGCCAAAGACGAGACCGTCGCACGCGTGGTCGCCCTGCGGGAGGTGGCGCGAAAGCTCGCGAAGGACGAGCGCGCGAAGACCTCCGCAGCCGAGAAGGCCGAAGCGCAGCTCGTGCCGATCATTCGTTCCATCGAGAACGGAGTGCTCGCGAGCGATACCGACGAGCTGCTCTCGCAGGTGCCGGCGCCGACACGCTTCATCGTGCCGACGGAAGACACCCTGACACCCGCCGCATTCCTCTCGGACGTGTGCGCCGAGCGCGACGGCTTCGAGCTCGTCCGGGTGCGGGGCGGCCGCGGGCTCGCCTACAGCGATCCCGGCGAGGCGGTGCGGGCGATCGACCCGGACGACACGGACGGGATCATCCTCGCCGGGCGCGCCACGCCCATTCCACGCCGCGCCGCGCATAGCCCGGTCTACCAAGCGACGGCAGGCCTTCGAGACGCCCTGCTTCGAGCGGGCCTGCTCAACCTGATCGCGGCAGCGATCATCGTTGGGCTGAATCCTGTGCCCGAGCAGGTGCTGACGTTCGGGTTCGCGGCGTGGGTCGCAATCGCCTCGCTCAGCGCGATCGTCGGTGCGGTGACCATGAAGCGAAAGACGGCGGGCACGCGCTTCACCTTCACGACTACCGCCTTGCCGACGCTGCTCGCGGGAATAGCCGGGCTGGCCGTCGCCGCGTTCATGTTCGCTGACCCCGGGACAGGCAGGGAGTTCTTCGGCGTGATCGTCGCAGTGTATGCGATGGCACGCGGGTCGGCCGACCTGTGGGTCGCCACGCGCGTCGATGCCCGGACCGCCAAGCCCCGCTGGCTTCTGTACGCGGGGGGTCTTCTCGGAATCGTGACGGCACTCGCCATCTTCTTCGGCCCCAACCACGGTCGCGGCGTCGTCAGGCTATCGCTCGCGCTCTACCTCGGCCTGACCGGCGTGTCACTGGTGGCGTACGTGGTCTCAGTCAGGCGCGCGGCGAAGCGGCGGATGCGGGAGCTGGTCGGCGACTGAGGGTAGAATCGGAGCAGTCTGACCCCTTCGCCGGATGACCGATGCTGGACCGTGATGAGGAGACTCGAGATGTCCGACCAAATCCCAAGCACGCCCACCCCAGCTGAAGGAACCCCTCAGGAGCCTGCGGCGAGCGGAGCGTGGGGGCCCCTCATCGACTCCGGTTCAAAGGTGGTCGTCGTGGTCTCCCAGGGTACGTCGCCGACGCCGCAAGGCGCGCAGATAATCGTGCCGAGCATTCTGGGTTTGACGCAGGGTGACGCGCTGGCAAAGATGCAGCAGGCCGGCTTCGCGGTGCAAGCGTTCCACGACCACAGCTCGACAGTGGCCAAGGGCAAGGTGATCGGCCAGCTTCCCGACGCCGGTCTGGGTACCCCGGCAGACACCAGGATCGTGATGATGGTGTCCGACGGACCGGCGGCGACCGTTGCGCCCCAAGTCGCGCTGCCCGAAGTCGTCGGACTTGCAGAGAGCGAAGCGCTCGCGAAGCTGCAGTCGGGCGGGCTTTCCACCAACGTCGTGCGGGCATACAGCCCGCAGGTCGCCGAGGGCGTCGTCGTCTCTCAGCTGCCCAGCGCTCGCTCGCTGGCCGCGGACCCGCCAAAGCGCTCGCTCGTGTGGCTGTGGGTGTTGCTCGGAGTGCTGGCTGCACTGATTCTGGGCGGCCTGTGGTTCTTCAGTCAAAGTCAGCCGCCGGCGACCGAGGAGAGCGTTGTGGCCACCGACACCGTCGACGCCACCGCCCCGAGCGTTGCAGTGGTGCCCAACGTCGTCGGCATGTCACAAGACGAAGCGGAGTCGGCTCTGACAGGCGCCGGCTTCGCTCCCATCGCAACCAAGGTGACTACCAATGACATGCCTGCTGGCCAAGTCGTCGCCCAGATCCCCGCTGCGAATACCCAACTGACTCCCGGCTCGCAGGTCGCGATCCAGGTCGCCCAGGCATCCGAACCGCCCAAGCCGACCACGGTCGCCGTCCCCAACGTCGTGGGAATGACGCAAGCGAACGCCCAAAGTGCGCTTCTCGGCGCGGGCCTGGCCCCGTCGTTTGTGAACCAGGCGAGCGACGCACCGAAGGGTCAGGCTTTCGAACAGCAACCTTCTGGCGGTGCTTCCGTGGCGCCCGAATCGGTGGTCATCGTCGCAATCTCGACCGGGCAAGCGCCGGCGCCCCCCGCCACGACCGTCGCAGTCCCCGCTGTCATCGGAAAAGCGCAGGCAGATGCCGAGAAGGCGCTGACCGACGCGACGCTTGCCTCCCAGGTCGTGCAGACCTACAGCGCGACCGTGGCGAAGGGGATCGTCATCCAGCAGTGGCCGCCAGCCGGCAACAAGGTGGCACCGGGCACCCCCGTGGCCCTGGTCGTGTCGCTAGGCCAGAAGCCCACTGGCGGAGAGATGGTGACCGTGCCGAATGTGAAGGGCATGACTGCAGCTGCGGCGACACAGGCGCTCGCGGACGTCGGCCTGGTCGCTCAGAAGGTCTCGATCGCCGACCCCAACACGCCGGAAGGTCAGGTGGTGGGGCAGCTGCCGGCAGCAGCCTCCACTGTTCCACCAGGATCGGCGGTACTGATCGGAGTCGCCGAGCCAGGAACGAGTTAGCCGCGCCGTGCGCGCTGTGGCAGCGGCGGCGCGAGTCATGGCGAGAAGGCCAGGCGCACTACGCTCCAAGCAGTCTCACCCGAGGGTGCTTGCCATGGGCCCGCTGATCTGCTGAGTAGAGCGGCACGTCCAGCACGTCCGCAAGCCCCGCCGAGAAGGCGTCATAGAGTGAGCACCCGTGCACAGCTCGAAACCGCACTGCGGCTTCGAGCAACTCATCGCCGAGAGGCACGGTCACGAGCTCAAGAAGCTTGAGATCGTTCCACACTCTCAGTGCATCCTCAGGAACGTGCCCTCGCGACGCCACGCTCAGGACCTCGTAGAAGAACAGCGAGTCGACCGCGATCACGGCGCGCCCAGCGATGTGGTCGGCAAGCAGCTGCCGAGCTTCGGGTGATCCGGGCTCGTTGCGAAACCACTTCACGCCCACTGACGCGTCGAGCACTCGTAGGGCCGTGCTCACGCGTCTAGCCCGCGCCCGCTCGCCCGGAGCGCGCGGAGTCTCTCGAGGCTCGTGGGCTCGAGCGCTGCGACTGCGTCGTGCTCGCACTCGTCGGCAAAACGCGCCATGTCCTCGAGAGCGAGAGACGCACCCGAGCGAAACGCGCGTTCGTCCGCGTGGGACCGCCGGCGGGAGACGTAGTCCGCAACGGCCTCTTCGACCATGGCGCTCCGGCTGACGCTCGCATCGCTCGCGGCCGAGTCCAGCTCATCAAGCAGCCAGTCAGAGATGGCGACGGCGACCTTCTTCTTGGGCACAGCGGGCTCCGTGGAGGCGAAGGGTGTTCATACCGTTCGTTCATACCACTGTTGAACCCGCGTCGTCAATCCTCGCTGCGGCCATGACACCAGCGCACACGCGAGGAGCCGCCCCGGTGGGACGGCTCCTCGGCGATACCTTTGACCGATCTCGAGCTTCGCGTGAGCGGCACTCACGAGCTCAAGCCCTACGCGAGCGCCTTTGCCTTGATGCTGTCGAACTCGGCCTGCGTGATAGCGCCCTGATCCAATAGCGCCTTGGCCTTGGCGATGTCGTCGGCGGCCGAACCGCCCTGGAGACGGGCCTGTGTGGCCTGCATCTCGGCCATCATGCGCTGATCCTGCTCGGTGTTCTTGGGACGAACGATCATGTAGATCAGGATGCCCAAGAACGGGAAGACGAAGATCAGGAAGATCCAGCCGGCCTTGCCCCACCCGGTGAGATTCTCTCGGCGGAAGATGTCCGCGAAGACCTGGATGAACATCCAGATGACCATGAAGAACAGGTAGAACACGAGCATGTACCAGAAGAACTCCAACAGTGGATTGCTACTCTGAAACATTCAGTACTCCCCTCGTTGTGACAGACAGATCGGTTACTAGCCGCGGATCATCTCGTCGAGCGCCACAGCCACGGCGAGCACGAGCCCGACATCTTGGCCGGGTGTGACCTCGATACCGTAGGTGTCGCGAACACGGAACCACTTCATCGAGACCTCAGCGACCCTATCACGACCGCTCTTGATCTCATACTCGTGATTGAGGATGTTGCCTTGAACATCCCAGTCGGAGCCACCCTCGATCTTCACGTCGAAACGGTCCCTCACCGGCGATACCAAGGCCTTCTTGACCGTCGCGATCTTGCTTCCGCCGCGCTCGATATCCATCGTGTCTTTGATGTGCAGCATCTTCTCTTGGATGGAAGCGACCTCGTTGCCGCTCGCATCCTCCAGCACGAAGGTGCTGCGCACCCTGAGCGCCTTGCCGTCGGCCTTGTACGCCCGGTTTCCGTTGCTGTCTTCGATCCAAGCGTCATCGCCGATGGAGAACATCTTCTCGCGCATCTGGTAGCGCACCGGGCCGCCCGGACCGCCGCCGCGCAGCCCGCCGCCGCCCCCGATGCCCCCACCTCCGCCGCGATCTCGCAGTCCCATGACGCACCCCTCTCTGTTTGACGTCTACGTTGGCGGCGCTAGCTTACCATCCGGTAAGCACCACGCCGAGTCGACGTTCCGGGCAATCCCTTCATCCTCTCCGTCAGGTCTACTGCCGCGCCATCGCGATCTTCATGTCTGCTTCTGCGTCCTGAATCAGCTCGCCGGACAGGTCGAGCGTGACCCTCTTGATGGTCCCCGTGAACGGGAATCTCCCCGTGTACTTCTCCGGTGCCGCGGGCTCACCGCCATCGTAGCCGCACGACAGCCCTTGCGTTCCGAACATGTTCAGGACCGAGTAGGGCATGTCGACCGCGCCAACGAGCTTGCGATTGATGTAGAGCTGGGCCCTCGCCGGGACTCCAAGCCCCTTGGCGACGTCGGGCTTCCCGGTCGGCTCGAACTCATAGCGCAGCTCCACGTCGCCTTCCGGGATCACCTCATCGGAGGTGAGCCAGAACCGCTCGCGGCCCAGCCAGTTGTAGAGGAAGTACAGCTTCTGGTCCTTCACGAAGAACACGTAGCCGCCCGTGCGGCCGCCCTGTGCGAGAAGAACGCCCTCGGCGCCACCCGCAGGAATCACAACGTCGGCCGTGATGCTCCACGGACGGTTGTAGCCCTTCGGTGCTGCGGTGAACGGAACGCCGGAGCCGCCGGGGTAGTAAACGAACTTGTTCCTCGGCCGCGCGATCGTGGGGCGTTCGACGTTGAGGCGCTCGAGCGCGGTGCCGTCGATGGGCAGGACCTGGTACTTGCCGGCTTCCGCCCACCACCTGCCGATCAGCTCGATCAGGATGTCGCGGTGCTCCTCGGCAAGGTTGTTGGTCTCCGAGTAGTCCTCGTCCACGTGATAGAGCTCCCAGTCGTGCGTCTCGATGTCGAGGAGCACGTCGTTGGTGATCGGCGAGCCGAACTTGCGTCCCTTCTTGGCGGCTTCGGTGAAGTTCGATCCCGGCCACGGGCAGACCGCGCGCCAGCCGTCGTGGTAGATGGCGCGGTGAGCGAACATCTCGAAGTACTGCGTATGGTGGTTGCTCGGCGCGTCCGCGTCGTTGAAGGTGTGCGCGAAGCTGATGCCGTCGATGGGCGCTTGGCTCACGCCGCGAACGACCTCCGGCGCTTCGATGCCCAGCGCTTCCAGGACCGTCGGGACCAGATCGATGCAGTGCCCGTACTGAGTCCGCAGCTCGCCCCTCGCCTGGATTCCCGCAGGCCAGTGACACGATGCACGCGTCGGTGGTGCCGCCTCGATAGGTCTCGCGCTTCCAGCGGCGGAACGGCGTGTTGCCGGCGTTGGCCCAGCCCCACGGGTAGTGGTTGCAGGTCTCAACGCCTCCCAGCTCGTCGATCATCTTGAGGTTGGCTTCGAGGGACTCCTGCACGTTGTTGAAGAAGAACATCTCGTTCAGCGACCCGACGGGACTGCCCTCGGAACTCGCGCCGTTGTCCGAGATGACCATGATCAGCGTGTTATCCAGTTCGCCGATCTCTCGCAGGAACTCGACGACGCGCCCGAAGTGGTGGTCGGTGAAGCTGATGAAGCCGGCATAGACCTCCATATAGCGCGCGTAGAGCCGCTTGGCGTCATCGGACAGCGTCTCCCAGACCGGTACGTCCGGGTCCGGCGCCGACAGCGCGGTGCCCGGCGGGATGATGCCCATGTCGAGCTGGCGCTGGTGGACGACCTTGCGGTACTCCTCCCAGCCGCCGTCGAACTTGCCCTTGTACTTGTCGGCCCACTCCTTGGGCACGTGGTGCGGCGCGTGTCCGGCGCCGGTGGCGTAGTACATGAAGAACGGCTTGTCGGGCGCGTTGACATGCGCGTCCTGGATGAACTCGATCGCCTTGTCCGCCAGGTCGACGCTGATGTGGTAGCCCTCTTCGGGAAGTGCGGGCTGCTCGACCTCATGGTTGTCGTAGGTGAGCTCCGGATACCACTGGTTCGTCTCACCGCCGAGGAAACCGTAGTAGCGCTCGAAGCCACGGCCGAGCGGCCAGCGATCGTAGGGCCCGGCAGCGGTGGTGTGCTCGGGCGGAGTCAGGTGCCACTTGCCCACGCAGAAGGTGTTGTAGCCCTGCTGCAGGAGCATCTCGGACAGCATCGCCCGATCGAAGGGCAGAACGCCGTTGTAGCCGGGGTAGCCGGTGGAGGTCTCGGTGATCGACGCTAGGCCGAGCGAGTGATGGTTGCGCCCTGTCAGGATGCAGCCGCGCGACGGCGAGCAGAGCGCGGTGGTGTGCATGTTGGTGTAGCGCAGGCCGTTGTCGGCCAGACTGTCGATGACCGGCGTCTCCACCAAGCCGCCGAACGCCGACAACTGCCCGTAGCCAACGTCGTCGAGAACGAAGAACAGGACGTTCGGCGAGCCCTCGGCCGGCCGCGGTGACTCCGGCCAGGCCGGTGACGACTCTGCCGTCGTACGACCGATGACACCGGTGAACGGTGTTCCGTCCTTGTAGGTCTTGATGGTCATGGCGCGCCCTTTCTATGGCTGAGACACGAAGGGATCGAATTCAGCACGGATTGGTTACCAGTTGGTAATACCCCTCGGTGAGGTCCCGATACCCGTCAGGTCCGACTCACTTCTGAGTGAGAGAGGGTCCTATGGAGCCGCCCCGCTGATCAGTCAGACTCATCCGCGCGAGGATAGACAAGCTCCGCCAAATGCGAGGCAATCGCGATGAGTTGCCGCTGCACCGCCGCCGGATCATCTTCCGGGAGCCCGCAGATATCGACCAGCCAGTCCCCAACCGCTACCCACCCGTAGACGAGCGCGAT
This sequence comes from uncultured Actinomycetes bacterium, assembly GCA_963700665.1. GTDB lineage: Bacteria > Actinomycetota > Coriobacteriia > Anaerosomatales > PHET01 > CAVPCY01. The sequence goes on along the minus strand of CAVOYK010000011.1, from coordinate 325,277 downwards.
CACGGCCGCCATGACCGCTCCCGGATCCATCGACTCGGGCTCGGGAAGCCGTATACGACCCGACGCGGCCTCCCTGGCTGCGAGCTCGGCGAGCATGCGGCCTGTGTCGATGCGGTCCTCGAGAGACGCGTAGTCGACGCCGTCCATCGCAGTGCGAATCACGGATCTAGTGTGCAGTCTCCGAGCCATGACATCCGACACGAGGAGCGGTATGACCTCCCGAAGATCGGGGTGCTCCGCGATGATCTTCTGCCGGGAAGGCGCCTCGCGCACGACTACAGCATTGAGAATCTCGTCCTTGGATCCAACATACTGGTGCACGAGCGCATGGGTGACGCCGGCCTTCTGGGCGATCTCTCGAACGGTGACGTTCTGCGGATCGCGATGCGAGAACAAGTCCTGGGCCGCGTCAAGGATTCGTGCCGTGGTCGCCTCTCTTGAGCGGCGCGCCTGGCCTTCGGACGAAGCGGACAACCCGTCCGCGTTCGGCGCTTCCGCGCCGTGCTTCGACACGGAGTCGCGGCCGCTCTTGGACTCACCCATCGTTCGTCACCCTCCCGCCGAGCGGCCGTCACCTTCTGAGAGTACCCGTCTAGGGGCGGCAGACAACCAGCGCGCCACTTCAGGTCGCCGCATTGAGGCTCGCCGCAGTCTGCGTTGGGGTACAGAAGATGGAGCGGCTGCTAGCTGGTACCTGACGGCCGCAGTACGACACAACCGACCGGGACTGGACAGGTGATGCACATGCCAACGGCAAGCCAAACATCCTCGTGCTGTGGGGCGACGACATCGGCTACTGGAACATCAGCGCCAACAACAAGGGAATGATGGGCTACTCGACGCCCAACATCGACCGGTTGGCCAACGGAAGGCATCGGCTTCACCGACTTCTACGGGCAGCAGAGCTGTACCGCCGGTCGCTCGGCCTTCATCACGGGGCAGAATCCGCTGCGCACGGGACTCACCAAGGTCGGCTTCCCCGGCGCGAAGGAAGGCATCAGCGCCGAGGACCCGACGATCGCCGAACTGCTCAAGCCGCATGGCTACGCGACTGCGCAGTTCGGCAAGAACCATCTGGGAGACCGGACGAGCATCTCCCCACGAACCACGGCTTCGACGAGTTCTTCGGCAACCTTTACCACCTCAACGCCGAGGAGGAGCCCGAGCATCCGGACTACCCGAAGGACCCGGCGTTTCGCGAGCGCTTCGGCCCTCGCGGCGTGATTCACAGCTGGGCGATGCCCGACGGCACCCAGAAGATCGAGGACACCGGGCCGCTCACCAAGAAGCGTATGGAGACCATCGACGACGAGGTCACGGCGCGGACGCTCGAGTACCTCGAGGAAGCGGCAGCCGGTGACAAGCCGTTCTTCGTGTGGTGGAACGCGACCCGTATGCACTTCCGCACGCACATCAAGGACGAGACGCCGCGGGCTCAGCGGGCAGGGCGAGTACAACGACGCCATGGTCGAGCACGACAACCACGTGGGCATGATCCTCGACAAGCTGGATGAACTCGGCATCGCCGACGACACGATCGTCATGTACTCGACCGACAACGGCCCGCACTACAACACGTGGCCGGACGGCGCCATCTCGCCCTTCGCCTCCGAGAAGAACAGCAACTGGGAGGGCGCATATCGCGTTCCCTGCTTCGTGCGATGGCCCGGCAAGTGGCAGGCAGGCGTGACGCTCAACGGCATCGTCGCTCTCCAGGACATGCTCCCCACCTTCCTTGCGGCAGCGGGCGACGCGGACATCGTGGGCAAGTGCCGGGCGGGTCACGAGGCCGCAGGCAAGACGTTCAAGGTCGCGCTCGACGGCAAGGACATGAGCGCCTACTTCGCCGGGACCGCCGAGGCAAGCCCGCGCACCGAGTTCTTCTACGTCAACGACGACGCCGAGTTGGTGGCGCTGCGAGTCGGCGACTGGAAGTACGTCTTCAAGGAGCAGCGCGCCAAGACGGCGGCACTGTGGGCCGAGCCCTTCGTCGACCTGCGGATCCCGCGGATCTTCAATCTCCGGCGCGATCCCTTCGAGCGGGCGCTCGAGAACTCGAACACCTACTGGGACTGGCTGATCGACCACGCGTACCTGGTCGTGCCCGCCCAGGTGGTTGTCGCGAGCGCGGTGCAGGACCTGATGGAGTTCCCGCCCCGTCAGAAGCCGGCGAGCTTCAACCTGGACAAGGTGCTCGAGCAGCTTCAGGCTGCGAACGCGTCCGCCTAGCTGTGGCATGACCGACCTCGGGAGGGGCGCCCGGTTGAGGCGCCCCTCCTCCGTGGCAGAGGGAGACCCGCATGCTCGACAGTTGGAACGACGGCGCCACCAAGTCGGCGATTCTGGAGTTCGTCCGCTCGGTCACCACACCGGGCGACTCGTTCGTGCCGCCGGCCGAGCGCATCGCCACCTTCGACAACGACGGCACCCTGTGGTGCGAGAAGCCGAACTACGTCCAGGCGGACTTCCTCCTGCGCCGGCGTCAATCAGATGGCCGATGACGATCCATCTCGGCGCAGCCGCCAGCCATGGAAGAGCGCTCGTACGAGCGCGACGCGCGTCTGGCTGGCCAGCTCTGATCGATCGCGTGTCCCGGACCTCGTCGCTGGCGTCGCGGAGGCGTTCGAAGGCATCACCACCGAGGCGTTCGAGGAGATGGTCCGAGAGTTCTTCGACACGGCGACCCATCCGACCCTCGGCGTGCCATACACGCAGACTCGCGTACCGCCCCATGCTCGAGCTGCTCGACCTGCTGCGCGACAACGACTTCCACGTCTACATCTGCACCGGCGGAGGTCGGGACTTCGTCCGAGTCATCTCCGAGGAGGTCTACGGCATCACACGCGATCGCGTGATCGGCTCGGCGAGCACGGCTCGAGTACCGCGACGGTGACATCTACCGCACGAAGGGAATCGAGCTGCCCATCGACGACGGCCCCGGCAAGCCGGTCCACATCTGGAGGCGGACTGGGCGCAAGCCGCTGCTCGCCTGCGGCAACGCCGACGGTGACACCGAGATGCTGCGAGATTGCCCGGTTCCCGCTGCTGATCCGCCACGACGATGCCGAGCGAGAGTTCGCCTACGACGAGAAGGCCGAGAAGGTACAGGCCGCGGCGACGGCTGGGGGCTGGACCATCGCGAGCATGAAGGACGACTTCGCGCGGGTGTTCTGATCGGCGATCCTTGCTGGATCTCAGTGAGCGCCTGCGCTCGCGGCCCTTCGCCACGCGGGGAGCAGCAATCCGGCGCCAATGAAGAAGCACACGGCGCCGGCGAACGTTCCGGCGTTCGCCCAGCGCACGTTCGCCATCGCTCCTGTCGCAGGCAGGACGAGCGCTCCGATCGCCGAGAACATGAAGAAGACGGAGCCAAGCATGTTGATCCAGGCGATGCCCCACCACACGTCGCGAGGGCGCCACGAGAAGAACCGTGTCGAGACGGCGACGATCCCCAACCCGCTTGCTATCAGAAACAGGATCGAGCCGACGAAGTCCGGTGCCCACACGAGCCGATCGGTCTGCTGCACTGTCAACGATGTAGCCAAGGCGAACGCGGTGCTCACGTTGAAGGCGATCGTCCCCGGGAACTGGACAGCCGCCGACAGCCACGCGCGGTCTGCGGGCCTGGGCGCCCAGAAGCGAACGCGAGCGCGTTCGGCGGCGATGGAATCTGGCGCCATGCCCGGACTCTGCGCCTGCAACAGCTGGCAGAAAGACGCAGCCGTGAAGAACACCGAGCCGAGGAAGAACGTACGCCGCATCCGTGCCCGCACCCACTGCCGCGACGTACGCGGGCACCGTGCCGATTGCGAAGCACGCCGAGCCGACCATGAACAGCGCGGCCATCGCAGTATTCAGGCTGCGTGGGCGTACGGCCGGACCGCGGGCCATCTGCTCACCGACCCTCAGCGACCTTGGCCTTGCCGCCGTGCGAGAAGCTGTCGCCCGCTTGGTCCGGCAGCGGCACCTGCAACGCGCTGCAGTAGTCGGTCACCTTCTTGAGGTCTCGGATCAGCAGATTCAGCCAGGTCGATGCCGAAGCCATTGCGCACGCAGACCCGCATGACCACGAGGTCCTCAGCGTTGCTCGGGAATGAGTACGCAGGCACCTGCCATCCGTGCATCGTGAGGATCTTCGAGACGTCGTACAGCGTGTAGTTGCGGCTCGTCCTGCTTGAGCGTGAACGCGAAGACCGGGATCGTGTCGCCGCGGCTGAGGAGCTCGTATGGCCCCATGTCCTCCACCGCCGATGAGATGTGCTGAGCGGTCTGCAACGTGGCCTCGTGGGTCTTCTTGTAGCCGTCCATGCCCAGTCGCAGGAACATGTAGTACTGCCCGATGATCTGTGCGCCGGGACGAGAGAAGTTCAGCGTGAAGGTGGGCTCGTTGCCGCCAAGGTAGTTGACCTCGAACACCAGTTCATCGGGCAGGTAGCTCTTGTCGCGCCAGATGACCCAGCCGATGCCGGGGTACACCAGGCCGTACTTGTGACCAGAGGCGTTGATCGAAATCACTCTGGGCACGCGGAAGTCCCACTCGAGTTCCGGCTGTGCGAACGGCGCGACGAAACCTCCTGAAGCGGCATCGACATGCACGGGGATATCGAGACCGGTCGCCGCTTGATGCTTGTCGAGCGCGTCGCAGATATCCTTGATGGGCTCGTACGCACCGTGATACGTGACGCCGAGAATCCCGACGACGCCGATGGTGTTCTCGTCGACGTACTTGACCACCTCGGCCCCGGTCAGTTCGAGACGGTCCCTCTCGACCGGAACGTAGCGCGGCTCGACGTCCCAGTACCTGCAGAACTTCTCCCAGACCACTTGAACCGTGCTGCTCATGACCATGTTCGGGGAGTCGGAAGGCTCTCCCGCGGCCTGGCGCTTCTTGCGCCAGTTCAGCTTCATGGCGAGCCCGGCGAGCATCACCGCTTCGCTGCTGCCGATCGCTGAGGCGCCGATGGTATCCGGTGCCGCGTGCCACAGGTTCGCGACCATGTTCACGCAGCGCCGCTCTATCTCGGCGGTCTGCGGGTACTCGTCCTTGTCGATCGAGTTGACTGCTGCGCTTTCGGCGAAGAGTCGGTCGGCGTACTCGTCCATCCATGTCGTGACGAACGTCGCCATGTTCTGACGCGCGTTGCCGTTGAGCATCAGCTCGTCGTGAATCAGTTGGTACGCGGTCTTGGGCCGCATCTCGCCCGGCGGAATGGTGTGTGCGGGAACCTCACTCAGCTCGCCAGGGCCGGCGAATCGCGGATCGAACGAAACGAATCTCTCGGCGTCTTCATGCAGACGATGCAGCGTCATCTTGAGTCCCCTCGGGTCGGTCGAGCCTCCACCAGATGAGTATGCCCAAACCGATGAACCGGTCAGAGAGCTCGAACCGGCACGGAACGCACCCCACTCCCACCCGTTGTGGCTACTCCTCAAGCTCACCCAGCCAACTCTCCCCCATCTCAAGGGCGGCGTCGGTCGACCTGTACACGATGTCGGTCGCGGGCAGAACGTTCTCTTGGCCCAGCTCTTCCAGCACGCCCGTGCTCTCGAGCTGCGTCAGCAGACGCTCGCCCACGCCAGCCAGAATCAGTCGCCCGCCCGCATCCGATATCTGCGCGTGATAGCGGCGAAGCATCAGGATGGCAGTGCTCCCGAGCTCGGAGTGACCTCTCAACCGGACGACCAAGCACGGGCGGTGTGCGTCGCCCACCGACGGCAGTAGCTGGTCCACCAGGTCGACGCCCGCATAGAACACGCTGCCGTAGATGTCGACCACGGTGATCGCCCCACTCGGCAGTACCGCCGGCGGCTCCTGCTCGGACCACCGTCCGTCAGGCAGCCTGCGAAGGGCGACCACGCGCACATCCTTCGACGAACTGTAGACGTACTGGACCGCCGAGAGGCCGGCACCGAACAACACGGCGAACTGAACGGGGACGAACAACATTGCGCCCAGGGTGATGGCCATGATCGCTGCCGATTCCTTGCTCGCGTACCACACGTCGAGCATGCCTTTGACATCGAAGGCGCGTACTCCGACCACGACCAAGATCCCACCGAGTACTGCAAGTGGCACTACCTCCACTGCGGGACCGAGCAGCAGCAGCACGACCGCGATAACGCCGCCAATCGCGACGTTGGCGATGCGGGTACGCGCACCCGCGGTGATGACGAGCGCCGTGCTCGAGACCGACGCGCCGACCGGCATGCCACCAACGGCACCCGCCGCGACGTTCCCGAGCGCCTGGCCGATCATGTCGCGTGAAGCGTCTGGATACGTGCCGTCAGCGTTGGGGAACGACTTGCTGATCCCGCCGCCCTGCACCAGGCCGATGAGCGCCACAGAGAGCGCGGGAATCGCCAGCTCTGGGAGCAGCGAGAGATCGGGTAGCGTGGGAAGCGGAAGACCGGACGGGATCTGCGACACGCTACCCACCAGAGGCACGTCGACTCCGAAGAAATAGACGCCCGCCGTGACCACGGCAAGGGAGAGTAGCATCGCGTAGTTGGCCAGAGTGGTGCGCCGCAGGGCGACGATGAGGGCGACGGTGGCCAAGGCAACCAGAACCGTGACGTAGTCCCACTGAAGCACGTGCACGGCCGTATCCACGGTCTTTCCGAACTTGTACTGCCGAGCGGAAGCATAGCCCGTGACGTTCGAGAGCTGACCCACGATGACCAGTACGGCGACACCGTTGAGAAACCCCTTCATCACCGCATTCGACACGAACCTGAGCAGCCGTCCCCCGCGAAGAAGCCCGAACAGCGCCATGAACGCGCCGACCAACAGAGCCATCAGAGCGACCGCCACGTCGCGCTGATCGGCAGGCACCGCTGCCGATCCGCTCCCGACCGTGACCGCCATGGCCGCCGTGACCGCCACGGTCATGAACTGCGAGCTGGTCGTGAGCGCCGCGACCGGCGTGCCCGCCAGCAACGCGTAGAGTCCCACGACCGGGCTGACGCCCGCGAGAAGCGCGTTCGCCATCGCGTCGGGGATGTTGGCCACGCCAGTGGTGACGCCGGCCAGCAGGTCGGCGGCGAGCGCGCTGCGTTCAGGCTTCTCGGCAGGACCCTTTGGACTGACCTTGGTCACTCGGCCACTCCCTCAAGATCGCTCGACTGCGGACCACCGCGAGACGTCAGAAGGATATAGACGCTCAGCACGGCCACCCATGTCGGGAACAACATGATGACGTACTGAAAGTAGCGGATGCTCAGCAACAGCAGTAGCGCGACGGCATAGCCAACGTACCCGATCCACTTGGGCGCAGACTCGGTGCGCAGGGTGATCGTCGACGTCATGATCACGAACACACCCGCAGCGCGCGCCGCGTACACGTACAAGAAGGTGTACGAGAGCGCTTGAGCGAACTGGAGGATCCCAACGTTGCCCTGAGCGAAGGACCCTCGTATCTCGAATCGCAGCGCCAGCGCGGTCGCACAGGCGGCCGCGGCAAATATCATCGCAACGAACAGCAGTCCGCTGCCAAGAAAGACGGTGGCGAAGAAGCGGTCCTCTCGGTGGCCAATCCGGTCGCGGATCACTCCAATGAACCAGAGGAAGGCGATACCGGCGAAGGGTATCGAGTAGAGCCCGACTATCAGCAGGGTCGAGCGCGCCTCGCCCGAGTACCATCGGGCGAACGCTTCGGGAGAGTCGCCCCGAGGCGGCACAAGAAGGAGCAGCGACGCGGCGAAGAACACCGCGAAGACGAGTCCCGCAACCCCGGCCGCCCGAGGAGTCCGCAGTGCAGCTCGCTCTAGCTCGACGGCCGTGTCGGCGGGGCCGGTGCGGGTGGTGGCGCTCACTGTCCGCCACGCCTGCCGAGAAGTCCCATGGTTGACACCTTTCCGGTGCTGCTCGCTCTCGGTCGCCTAGGTGGCCTCGCGCCTTTCCAGCTGCCCCATGTTACCTAGTGGTCAACGCGAGAGTCCATGCGGTATCGTTATGCAGATACGTAGCACGAATCCGGCTGCACCCGGGTTCTCGAATCAGGGGGGAGACACTCATGGCAGAAGCAGCAACCGCTACCAGTGGGGGCTCGAGCGACACTGGGTGGTGGGTACCACTCGTAATGGGAATCGTCGCACTCGTCTTTGGAGTGCTGCTGCTCTCGCACCCGGCCGAGACCAGCATCTGGGTCGCGTGGCTCGTTGGAATCTACTGGTTCATCAGCGGCGTGATGAACCTCATCTCGCTGTTTGTGGACCGCACGCAGTGGGGCTGGAAGCTGGTTCTGGGGCTGCTCGGCATCTTCGCTGGCATGGTCGTACTGGACGCGATGAGCAGCAAGCCGCTGGCTGCCACGGTCGGACTCGCCACGATCTACGTGTGGGTCTTGGGCATCCAAGGCGTCATCTTCGGAATCATCCAGATCATCCAGGCCTTCCAGGGCGCAGGGTGGGGAGTCGGCATTCTGGGCGTCATCAGTGTGTTGTTCGGCTGGTTCTTGGTCATGAACCCGCTCCCAGCCAGCCTCGCTCTGCCGTTCGTTTTTGGGATCTTTGCCATCGTGGGCGGCATCGCGGCGATGGTGCTGGCGTTCAGGTTCAAGAACGCGTAGCGGGCCTGCCTGCGCCGCAGCACGCGCAGTATGCAACACACAGCCCCGGCCGTCATCGAAGACGCCGGGGCTGCTTCATTGCCGAGAGAATGTGCCGGGCATCCACCGGCGGTGACGGCCTGCTAGCGGATCGTCGTTTCGGACTCTGCGCTGGCCAGCGGCGCCGCCGGTCGGGCGAAGCGCCTCATCGAGTACCGCCTGCACCAGTCGCGCCTCACCGGGGCTGCCCCCGGTGTGCGCGTGCCACAGCAGGTTCGCACCGACCCACAAGATGCGCCCGCGCCCTAGTCGCTGCTCGGCGACGAGGGGCCGGCCGTCGAGCGTCGCAAAGACGCGGAAGTCGCGAGTGGCCGGCAGGGGCGAGTACGACGCGCCGTACCACGGGGAGCCGTCCTCGGCCACCCAGGGGCTCGTCTCGACGGAAGCCGCTTCAGGGTGACGGGCCGCGAAGCTGCTCGAGACCGCGACCGACGCCGTGCTTCGGACCGGCTGTCGATCCACCACGGTGCCCAGCAAGGCCGAGCGGTTCAAGTCGTGAGGCCGAGTCATGTTCGCCGACACGTCCATGAGCAGCGTGCCACCACCACGCACGTACGCTTCAAGCGTGCGCTCGAAGCCCGGGCGACTGCGCCACCTGCCACCGAACGCCGCGACGGCATCGTAGCGGGCGAGCTCCTCGGCAGAGTACGCGTCGTAGTAGGCGCTCCCCTCCATGTTGTAGTCGCCCTCGTTGTGAACGAGATCCAGCGCGTAGCCAGCGACGTCCTCGAGGTAGTTCTCCCAACCGGCCCCCAGGTACAGCATCCGGGGAAGCCGCTGCAGCTCCGTTCGCGCTGCTCTGCCGGGCGAGTATGACGCTGTCGCCCTCCGTGCGAGCGATGGCGTAGCCGCGCGGGCGGTACCCCTTGAGTGTCACGTAGTAGCGAACCTCAGCGACGTCGAGCTCGTGCTGCACGGCCTTCTCGGAGTCGAAGAACGGCATCGGTTTCACCGAGCGCTGCATGTAGTAGGCGGTCAGCGGCCACAGGTCCGAGTAGACCGCGACCTTGTCGATGTCGGGCTGGGCCGCCAGCCACGCGGCGGACCGCTTCGCCTCGGCGACGTCCTTGTTGGGCGTGCGGGGGGTCGCAGCCACGTTGACAGCCAGTGCGGCCACGAGCGCGACGCCGAGCGCCGGAGCGGCAACACGGGACGCGGCACGGAGACTGAAGCTCGCGTCCCCCCGGGATGCACGGGCGCGCAGCAGAGCGACCGCAGAGCGCAGACCGAGCAACCCGAAGTACACGACGCCGGGCGCCATGGTGATGTAGTAGCGAACGAAGTGCTGCGCCCAGCCCTCGTGGAACTGCCAGTAGCTGAGCATCCACACGAGCATCGCGGCGTCGAGAGCGTGCTCCGCGGTGACGGTTCGGGTGGTCCCGCCCTCCACGCGCTTGGCTTCGCTGGCCACGAGACGCCAGACGGTGAAGGTCGCGGCGGCGATCGTCACCGAGGACACTCCAACGCTCGCTCCCCTCGCCACAACGACGGCCGCGGCGACAACAACGGCGGCGGCCAGTACGCGAGCCATACTCACGTGCCTGGCACGGATCGACCCGAACACCGCCGCCAGCAGGCCAACGACCGCACCAGCGAGTACCGCGATCGTGAGGGGCTGGAGAACACCCGGTCCCGCGAGGGACGGCAGCTGGGACAGGTATCCCTCGATCTCCATGTGGGCGTCGCCCGAGCTTCCCATTCCTTGCTTGATCGCCATCGACACAACGAACGGGTAGAGCGCGTGTCCCACCAGTCGCTGGTAGTAGATCGCGAACGGCAGCAGTGCAGCCACTGTTGCCGCGATGCCGGCCATGATCGCCTTGGCGTGCCGGAACGGGCGCACGCGCAGAAGAACCGCGATGGCGAGACTGAAACCGAAGAGCAGCGCCGTGTGGCGCATCAGACCGGCGGCCAGAAACGTCGGGAAAGCAGCGACGTACCAACGCGGATCGTCGGCCGCCTTGAGAACGAACAGCAGCGCCAGTGCGCACAGGCCCATCGAGGCGAGGTCGGTGTAGCCCACGCCCACCCAGCGCCACAGCGGTGGCGAGACGAGCAAGGCGAGCACGCCCGCCGCAGACAGCGCCACGCTGAACCGACGACGGAACAACAGGTAGAAGACGGCGAGCGACCCGACGGCGAGCAGGGCGTCGACCGTCTGAACCACGGCGGGGCCCTCGAAGCCGAGTCTCATCGGCACGGAGGCGATCAGGGAGATCAATGGAGGCCGCGACAGCTCGGTGTAGCCGTAGCCGCGCCCGGCCCACTCGGCCGCGTTGGCCACGAACGAGTACGTGTCCCAGTCTGCGCCGACCGCGATCTGGACGAGCAGCTTGAACGCCACGAGAGTGCTCACCACAACCGCAAGTGCGATCTTGCCTGCGGTCTCAAGGGCCGGACTCACGCGGCTGTCGATGTCGATCCGCCCCATCACGACTCTCTCCTCGCCAGCGCCAGCACGCGTTCGGCGACGACTGCCGCGACGACCGCGATCGGCAGGACTGCGGTGATCAGCGCCTTGAAGGCCCACGTCCATGCGAACATCGAACCGCGGGCGACGGATGTCAGTATCTGCACCGAGCGCAGCCGGGTGATCTCGAAGCGGTCCGAGAGCTTGGTCATGTTCCCGGGCACCGTCCACTGCTGGTCCTCGGTGAGTGCTACCAAGAATCCCGAGAAGCGGAAGTAGTACACGACGAAGCGGTATGCCGGCAGCGCGAGCAGGGTCCAACCGGAACGCTCGATGCGGTGGCGCGTGTCCTCCTCGGAGATGGAGAAGACCGAGAACGTGTTGAGCGCCTCGATGCCGAGGTAGAGGACGTACATGCCGATGAGCGCCAGGCTGATGAGTGCCACGGGGTAGCCCAACAGCGGGAAGAGCAGGAGCAAAGGAGCCCACAGCAGACGGGGAAACGCCATGGTGTGATCGAGCAGGAGCATCTTGACGAGCGAGCCGCGCTCGGAGCTGCGAGTCACGTTGCCCGCAAGCATGTCGTTGTTGAGCGCACTGACCTCGAGCTGGCCGCGGGCCCAGCGGACGCGCTGAGCGTAGAGTTCGTCCCAGGTCGTGCACGGCTCGAGGAAGACGCGGGCGCCACGGACGAAGCCGATGCGCTCGCCGCAACGGTGCAGGACCCACGTGAGGTCCGTGTCCTCGGAGACCGTCCGGTTCGAGTAGGCGCGACACGACTCGAGTGCCGTGCGCCGAATCGCCGAGTAGGCTCCGGCGAGCGTGTAGATGGTGCCGACAGCGGCCTGCGCCTGCCGACCGAGCCGGAACGAGGCGAGGTACTCGAGGAACTGCGACTTGGCGAGCACGCGCTCCCACAAGGTGGTGTCGCGCGACACCGGGAGACCGTCGTCGCCGACGACCGTGTGCCCTTCAGAGTCGCGCTCCTCGAGCATGTCCCAGTCGATCTCGATGTCGCCGGTGGCCGCGCCGAGCGTCTCATCGAGAACGAACGCCTCGGCGGTGCGGCGTACCGTGAGCGGGGCCAGCATGACGTCGCTGTCGATGTTGATGATGAGCTCCCCAGTTGACGCGTCGATACCGGTGTTCAGCGCGTGCGCCTTGCCCGCGTGGCCGTTGCGGATCACCAGGAACCGCCCCTTGAACGGACCGACCTCGATGCGCTCACCGCGGATGACAAGGTCGCGCTCCGCGCCGTTGCCGTGAGCGTGTGCCTCGGCGATGGTCGCCGTCTCGTCGGTCGAGCCGTCGTCGATGACGATCACTTCGAGCTTGCCGTGCGGGTAGTCTTGCGCCTTTACCGAGGTGAGGCAGCGATCGATCACGGCCGCCTCGTTGTGGGCAGGCACGATGACGGTGACGGTGGGGAGGCGATCGTCGTCGAGCCGATCGTCGTCGGCAGGCGGGTTGCGCTTCACGATGACGAGCCGCGAGATGGCGTCGACGCCATCGACCAGGATCGGCGTGATCAGCCACACACCCCACAGCATCATGAACACCAGGATGCTATCCATGACTCCCCTCCAATCGTGCAGAGAGGGTTCGCACCGTGGGCATCGTCACCAGGAACCAGAAGATGGTGATGACGCCGGCGAAGAAGAAGACACGGCCGACCACCGCGTGTGCGATGAAGACCCAATCGGTCCCGAGACGCGAGATCATGCCCACGATGATGAGGATTCGCAGCAGGTTGACGACGTAGGTGGCCGCGACGCCAGCAGCGATGAGCATCGCCTTGCGACCGGCACGCCATGGCGGGTAGAAGCCTACGAGCGCTGCGAACGCCGCCATCTCAAGGAGCGCCGAGCACTCGATGCCGATGTCGAACACGCCCCACCCAACGTGGTTGCCGATCGCCAGACCCGAAGGCGGGAGCAGCGAAACGCGGATGTTGAACACGTCGGCCAGCCACGCGACCTGGACCGCCTCGATGGCCTCAAGGCGCGTGTCGAGACCGAGCGCCTGAGCGACGAACAGCACGAGCACCACACAGCCAAGCGAGCCGAGCACGTAGAAGCTCAGCCATGCCCGCCGCGACCTGAGATGGAAGACCGCACCCGCCCACACGAAGCCGAACAGCGCGATCACCGGCAGGCTCGGCACGCCAAGACCGGCGAACCACTCCCCGACCGTCGGGACCGAGAAGAACTGCGTGGTGCGCACGTCGATCACCGAGCCGCCGGACGTCTTCCAGGTCGCGGTCAGGTTGTAGGTGCCCTGGTTCGGGAAGCTCGCGTTCGACATCTGCCACCCGGGATCGGTGAACGACGTGAACGGCGGGAGCGTGATGCCGCTCGTCGTGTGAGAGATGGCGGCCCCGCTACCAGAATAGGTCGACGGCGTGCCGTCTGACAGCATGAAGATGTCGCCGTTGTCGAAGACGTTGTTGCTGTTCGAGTCCCACCAGATCCGGTAGTCGACGTACGAGTTCGCGATCGTTGCGATGCTCGAGTTGTCCTCGGTCGAAGTCACCATCGTGACGGCGCCGATCGTCGCCGCGTCGGTCGCGTACAGCTCCGAGATCGCGGCATCGTAGGAGACGTCGAACGCCGTGCTGCTGATGAGAGCACCGCTGCTGGTGCGGTATACCTCGACGGTCCACGTACCCACCGGGTCGGTTGACGCGATCACGTACGAGTCGGTCGCGACACCGTTCGAGTCCGAGTTCGCCGAGACACTCGTGTAGCGCACCGTGCCCGACTGGTCCTTCCATACGAAATGGTGCCCTCTGTTGGCCCTGAGGTCCGTTGCCCGAGCGAAGACCGTTGCACCCAGCGTGAACTCCGTCTGCGGCGAGAGGTATGCGGCCGTCGGATAGGTGAGGAGCGACCCGACCGTCGTGACGTCTGTTGCGGAGTCGGACAGCAGACCCATCGTCGCAGTCACGGTCGTGGTGCTCGCGGTTCCGTCGGAGGCTCCCGAAGGCACAGACACGCGGACCACGATGTTCGCGCTTCCCCCGTTGGGGCCGAGTGTGAGGCTGCTGATCGGCGTCACCCCGTCGGCCGCGAACACCGCGACGGTCCACCCGCGCGAATCGCTGGTCGACAAGGTCACGTTCTGGGTTGCCGATGAGCCGTTGGTGACGGTGTGGCTGTAGTAGACATCCGTGCCGGCACCGGCGGAGTCGGCATTGTCAGGCGAGATGTCCACGGCCTGCCCGATGGTCGTCTCGGCGATAGCGGAAGCATTGACGGACGGCTGTCCGCGTAGCGTGGCAGTCAGGCGTGTCACGTCACGAGAGCCGACGGTCGCCCCGAGCGGGACTGCGATTCGCACGGTGACGACGGTCGACGCACCCGGTCCGAGCGTCACCGACGTGACTGGCACCCCACCCGCGTCGAGGATCTGGTTCACGAAGCCGAGCGTCGAGACCGTCGTAAGGTCGAGTGTCCCGGAGACGATGTCGTTGTTCTGCACGGTGAACGAGTAGGGAATCGTGTCGCCCGGAACCGCCGAGCCAACCCGGTTGGGCGTTACCGAGACGCGCGGGATGGGGCGCATCCCGAAGTCGGCGCTCATCACGTTGGCGTTGGTGACGGTGATGGTCCGAGTCGCCGCCGAGCTTGGCTGCCACCCGTTGAGCACGCCTCCGGGCAGGAAGTTCGAGGCGTCGGGAGCGACATGGTACGTCCCGTTCCAAGCCGTCATCGTGTAGGCGCCGGCAGCGTCCGTCGTCGCCGTGCCTACGACGGAGCCCGAGACGGCGTCCACGAGGTTGACGAGCACCCCTCCGATGCCAGGCTCTCCCGGCGCCTTGACGCCGTCGGGAGTCGTGTCGTTCCAGACCAGGTCGCCCACCAGGAACGGTGCCGGCGGAATCAGCGGGTCGCCGTTCTCGTCCTGCCCGACGATCGGATAGTCGAACTTCATCGCGCAGAGGTTCTTCCAGTCCATGCCGGTCAGCCGTATGCGGTAGGCGCCGGCCGGAAGCGAATCCGCGTGGTGGTCCATCTGCGTGGCATTGAACGGCGCGGTGTCGATGCGGAAGTACTCCCACTCGGTGTTCCCGGAGGGGTTCGCGTTCGTGTACGTAGCGCCTGAGGGGCCGATGATCTGGTAGCCGACGCTGGGACTGCGCCGCAGGTTGACATCGCTGTGATCGTCGGGGGGCGCACCGATACCCTTCGCGCCCTCGGGCGCGGCCGACGGTGGCGACCAGGCCGGGATACCCGTGTTCGAGGTGTTCGGGTCGTCTGTGTCGCCGATCGCAGCACTGGGACCGTAGTCGAAGTCGCCGTCCCATACTCCGACGTACGTCGCCCCATTGGGAACCACCATGATGAAGTCCCACGTGCCGTCGTAGGTGGAGTCGTTGGAGATGCCGGTCGCCTTGGCGGCCATCAGGCCGAAGACCGACGTCGGCGTGATGTAGGTGGCGCCCTCGACGCGAACCTTGAAGTTGTTGTAGGTGGAGTTCGCCGTGGTGCCGCGAATAGTAAGCCGGTAGAAGTAGTTGCCCGACGGCGACTTGGCCGAGGGCGAGGTGTTGACCGAGAAGTCCCGCCACGAGTTCTGCGTCATCTGCGTGTCGGTCCACGTGGCCGCCAGCACCGTACCGGTGCCGTTGCCAAGCGGGTCTTCGTAGAGCTCGAAGGTAGTGGGGAAGTTCGTGGTCTGGTTGGCGTCCCACACCGAGCGGTCATCCCCGTCGAAGAACCCGATCAGGAAGCTGCTCGAGGTGTTGGCCACCGAGAAGCTCAGTGTGACGCTGTTTCCCCCGAGGCTGCTCAGCCCATCGCCGACGACCGAGAGCATTCTTCCGTCGGTCACGCTCGCGGACGGGAAGTACGAGTACACAGGGGCAGCCTCGATCGGCGCCACGTGCAGAGATGCTGCGACACCCACCGCGAGGAGCAGCGACAGGACGGCGCGCAGCCCACGTCGGCGCAGACCGACGAGTGCTCTGCAGTCGGGCTGACCGCGCCGGGATGCCCGCCCGCGATTGCTTGCGCGAGAGCGATCTCCCATCTGTGTCCTGTCGCTCCAGCCTCGTCCTCTACCGACCTGTCGCGACGCCTTGCTGCCTGCCCGGCGATCGGCGCACGTGCGGCGAAGTGGCCTATTGCCACTCCCTGAGAGTCTTATCGGCGTTTGTGGAGCGACGCTGTAGGTTGGCCGAGACTGGGCGGCATCTCATGCCGAGCAGACAGAAAGGGCTGTGCGTGGTAGTCAGGCAAGCAAGGTCGGCAGACCGTGCGAACACGAGACTACCGACAGGTAAGTTCGGGTACTATCTATCGGCACATCTACCCCACCGATACGGAAGGAGCCTCACGTGAAATACGGACCCGTTGACGTCGTTGTACTCGCGATGGGCGAGCCAAAGTTCGACGGCAGCATCTTGGCCGAACTAGAGAAGCTCGTGGCCACGGGCACGATCCGCGTTCTGGACGCGATGGTGCTCGTCAAGGCCGATGACGACGTCGTGCTCACGTTGGACATCGAGGACCTCGACGCCGCAGACCAAGCGGCGCTCGGCTTCATCAACACCAACACTCGCGGCCTGTTCGACGGCGAGGACGCCGCGGCGTTCGCCGAGGGCATGGTCGCTGGCTCGGCCGTCGTGGCGCTCGCGATCGAGAGCGCGTGGGCCGTTCCGCTCATGAACGCGTTCGAGACGGCAGGCGCCGACATCGCTCTGCATACCCGCATCCCCGCTGTTGTGGTCGAAGACGCCCTCGCGGCGCTCGGCGCCGAGTAGGAGGAGGTCAAGATGCCAGGACTTGTGAGAGGCATAGCTCGCACCGCGGTCATCGCGGGCACGGCAACTGCCACATCGAACGCCGTCAACCGCCGCATGGCCTCAAAGAACGTCGCAGCCTACGGTGACGCCCAGCAGCAGTACACCCAAGAGACCCAGCAGCCGGCCCCCGCCATGGCCGTCGCTTCCGGTCCGGCGCCCGGCGTGATGGTGCCCCCGACGGCACCTGCCGCGGCCCCCGCCGATGACATGTACGCCCAGCTGGAGCGCATCGGGGCGCTCAAAGCACAGGGCATCCTCACCGAGGAGGAGTTCGCGGCCCAGAAGGCCAAGATCCTCGCTGGCGGCTAGGTAGCCCAAGACTGGATTCTCAGGGCCGTCGGCGCAGATGCCGGCGGCCCTTTCTGTAGCGGTGCAACGCAAGCCGCTGCCCGCGCCCCGCCCGCCTCCTAACCACGCCTCGGCGGCCGAGGCAGAAACATCGGGGTGCGCGCTCGATACGCGTCCCAAGCGGGGTCGCCAACGTGGCGCTTCTCGAGGAGCGGGACGCCCGAGACGAAACGCAGCAGCAGGGTCATGACCAACGGCCCGACGAGCCCCAGCCAGCCGTAGGCCATCGGCAAGGAGAGTAGTCCTATCCCCCACCACGCCAACGCGTCACCGAAGTAGTTGGGGTGCCGGGTCCACGCCCAAAGGCCGGTCTCGAGCGGCCGGCCACGGTTGGCCGGTTCGGCGAGCCACGCGGCGAGGTGCCTGTCTCCGGACACCTCGAAGGCCACGCCGGTGCCCCACACGGCGACTGCGACGACATCGGCCCAGCCGAGCGCCACAGCTCTGGTCGCGACCATCACCGCAAGCGGTGAAGCAACAAGCCACATGAGCGTGCCTTGCAGCCAGAAGACTGTCAGCAGGCTCCTGAGCGGCCACCACCGCCCCCAGCGAAGGCGCATCTCGGCATAGCGAACGTCCTCACGTGTGCCGGGGGCGAAGTTGCGCGATGCGATGTGCCACGCCAGGCGGACGCCCCACACCGTGACGAGAGCAGCAGCCAGCCATACTCGCGCGCCGACCGGCTCGGGCGCCAGCACCAAGGCTCCCCACCACGCCAGCGTGACGAAGCCGAGCCCCCATCCCACGTCGGCAACATCGGTGCGGCGCATGACCACCGAGAGCACCCACCACGTGGACATGTAGAAGAGGGCCACGCCGAAGGTGGCCGCCAGAGTGGTCGGGGCACGAACTGGGTCATCGCTCTCCCTACGCGTCGGTAGCCACAGGGCCTGCAGGCCGGCGGCGCCCCCCTTCGTCTAGCTAGGGCATTTCGAGATAGATCAGGACGGTTGTGCCGGACCGAACGATCACGCCGCCCTTGGGAAGCTGGTCGACAACCACGTTTGCCTCTGGCGCAGCAACGTCTCTCACCAACCCGTTGCCGCCAAGACCTGCCTCGTCGAGTGCCGCGAGGGCACTCTCAAGGCTCTTCCCTGTGAGGTCGGGCACCTTAACTCCCGTCCCGTCGTCGGGACCAGCCGCGACTGCGATGGCGACGGGACGGCCCGTCATCCAGCGTGCATTCGCGGCGGGAGCCTGGCCGACAACGGTTCCTTCCTGCTCGTCTACTCCGAATACGTCGATACTGACCGGTTGGTAGAGAGACTTGATCAGTGCAGCCTCTGCCGAGGCAGCGTCGTTGCCGGTCACGTTTGGAACGGTCGACTCAGTTGGTTGAACGGCGACGCGCACGTCCACGGCCGATCGCATTGCCGCCGACGCGGAGCCCCGCGGTTGCTGCTCGGCGATGAGCCCGACTCCGATGGCCGACGTCGCGACCTGGCTTGTCTCACCCAGCGCCAAGCCCGACTGCTCCAAGATGCTGGTCGCCTCGGCAACGGTCTTGAGCGTCACGTCGGGCACGACCGTCGGCCGGTATGCGATCACGACCGCAGCGGCCAGTAGCAGGATCACCGCTACAACCACCGCTACAACGATCAACCAGCGGTTCTTCGATCGAGCCACGAATGGCTCCCTCCTCGATGGTCAGGCGTAGAGAACCCTCTCCCGCGTACATAGTAGACAACCCGCGTGGAGTCTCGGCGATTCACCGGGCTTGTCAGCCGGTGGGCATCGGAGTGCTCGGCGGACGGTGGGGTCGCTCGCTGGCCCCGCGTCTCATCCGCGGCATCAGGACCGCAACCATCACGGCTACGACGATGAACACTACACCCATGATGAGCAGGAGGAAGGGGGCAGCAATCCGGCCTTGGAAGTGAACCATGATCGCCTGCATCGACATCACGACGAGCCCGAATGCCCCGAACCCCAGAAGTACGCCACGCCTCAGCAGTACGCTCGCCACGATTGCAAGCACAGCTAGCCCCACACCGAGCCAAGCAGCCCAGACGACCGGAGACCCCTGCTCCGTGCGCTGCATCATCTGAAGGCCCATGAGGGCCACGAGGCTACCGGCGGCGACCGCCGTGTTGCTGGGCATGATCAGCTTCGCGACACCGAGAGCCACCCACGTGCTGCCGATAACCGTCAGCGCCAATGCGGGCACCCAGAAGGGCACGCCCTCGGGCTCTGCGATCCCCATGGCCGTCACGACGGTCATCACGATGGCACCCACCAGTACGAGCTGTGTCGGCGACCCCTTCCGAAACCACCAGGTGACGCCTCCGGAGACCACTGCAGCGGCCGATCCGGCCAGCGCGGTCCACAGTTCCGCGTCCGCCTGTTCGCCCGCACTATCGGCGAAGGGCCGTGCGACCATCGCGACCGTGACCGCAGCCGTGATCGCGCCGATCGCCAGCAAGACCTGCGAGAGCCGGTGTGCCGAGCCACTCTGCGCTCGCTCTACCAACAGCGCACATGCGTAGGCCACGACCGCACCCACGAGCGGCACGCCTATCCGGCCAGCGATACCCAACTCGTCAAAGAACTCGCCAAGCAAGACGCCGGCGCCGCCCAGCGCGAACGCCACGCCGGCATAGCCGGTCGCCTCGGCAAGGACCGCACGCGTCTGCGTCGACGCCGCCTGTGTCGTGAGCATCAGTCGAACCGCGTTACCCAGAAGCGCGAAACCGATCACGATCAGGGCAATCGAGGTGACCATTCCAAACCCCAGGTACTCACCCACGATCTGCGCCGAGAAGGCTGCGAGCCCGAACGCGGCGATACCGATTACCACGTACTCCTTCATCGTCGAGCCAGCAACCACGAGAGCGATGCACGCCAGCGCGCCCAGCCACAGCGCCCACTGCGGCACAACCTCGACCGGTAGGACCATCAGCTCGAATCCGCCGACTATCCCAAGGGTGGCCAGAGCGAGCCCCTCGATGCGAGGGGGGATCCAGTCTTGCAAGGCAAGGGCGCCCCAGACCGCCGACACGGCGACGAGCACGGCCCCGGCGCCCCACTCAGGCCCCTCAATGGGGATCAGCGGCAGCACCAGCAGGGACGACGCAGCGACGCCGACTCCGAAGGCAAGGTGCTGCAGCCACGTCTTGTGGCGCCACCACACGAGGCCGCCCGAAGCCGCGATGGCTACGGCGGCTGCGAACCATGCCCACTCGGCGGCCTTCTGCGAGGCAGCAGAAACGGCCATCGGCGGGCTGAGCGTGTTGGAGGCGAACTCCTGAACCGCGAAGCCCACGGCGGCACCGACGCCTGCGACGCCAACGAACATGAGGAACTGCGAGAGCCGCTTGGCCGCTGGGTCCTTGACTCGGTCGAGTGCGAATCCGCCCACCAACCCAGCCGCCGCGAGTGCTGCGGCTATGCCGACGCGCCCGAAGACGCCCAACTGAACCCAGAAGACGCCGACCAGAGCGAAGACTGCACTCAGCGCAAAAGCGCCGCCGATGTATCCAAGCGCCTCGGCTACTGCAGGAATCCGTGGTTCGGCCTGGCTGCTGTCCTGACCGGGTCGAGACTGTGCTCGCTCATCTCCGACACCCCCAAGCCATCTCAGCTATGACGCGTGTGTGCGCCACCCCCTGTGCACATCCCTGTACACATATATCTACCCTCCGAGAAGCACCCCCGGTGGATCGCGAGGCGTCTCGCCACTACATCTCGTCTTGGGCTTCGGCCAAGGAGCGCCTGAGCCGCTCGAGCCCTCGCCGGTAGCTCTCGGCGTCCCCATACTCGAAGAAGCTTGGATAGCGTTCGTGGGCCGCCGTGATCCTGCGTGCGTGCTTGATGGGGCAGAAGTACTGTTCGGTCCGCGCAGCGATCTCCCTGGCATAGCCGATCAGACCGTTGGCGTACCCGCAGTAGAAGCAGTTGAACTGTTCCAAGACGTTGAGGTACGGAAGATCCCCTCGATCGAGCGCAAGATAGTCGGAACGCTTCACCTTCGTGATGTGGTAGACGGGGAAGCAGATCGCCTGATAGAGGAAGAGGAAGACATCGAGCAGGAACAGGGGCACGAAGCCGACGTAGATGACCGGGGCAACGAGCCAGCTGAGAAGCGACGCGCCGGTGACGTAGCGGACAAGTCCGATTCGCGACCCCCGCTGCAGCGCGGCGACCTCTTCGCTGAACCTGGCGCGCCTCTCGTCCATGACAAAGTGGAAGTCCTCGCGTCGCTTGTCGAACTCGACTTGCATCTCCGCCTCGATGGCCTTCATGCGTTCGATGAGCTCGTCGATGCGCGACATCGCGTACTCCGAATCTGCTCGTGAAGGGAGACGCTCCTGGCGGCGGCCAGGTCCCGTTCGTGTGGGCTCGCACTGCCGCGCCTTCGCGCGCGCCCCAACACTACTCCCATCACCAGATTCATGCTTGAGTTCGGCCGAGCCCCGCTATACTTCCTCTCGGCACGCGCGCGCTACGAGGATCGAGCCGCGCACGAATGGCACCGGGAGGCGCCATGACCTTCAAGACCATCATCGAGCCGTTTCGCATCAAGGTCGTCGAGCAGATCAAGATGACCACCCCCGAGCAGCGAGAAGAGACGATCCGAGCCGCCGGATACAACATCTTCGCGCTGCACTCGCAAGACGTGATCATCGACCTGCTCACCGACAGCGGCACCGGCGCCATGAGCGCCAACCAGTGGGGCGGCGTCATGCGCGGCGACGAGTCGTACGCCGGAAGCCCCTCGTACTTCCACTTCTACGACTCGATTCACGACGTCACCGGGTTCGAGTACGTGATCCCGACTCACCAAGGCCGCGCCGCCGAGCGCATCCTGTTCTCGGTGATGTGCAAGGACGGCGACGTCGTCCCCAACAACAGTCACTTCGATACCACGCGGGCCAACGTCGAGTATCGTGGTGCGCTCGCACTCGATCTGCCGTCGCCGGAGCTCGCCAACATGGACTCCGACTACCCTTTCAAGGGCGACATGGACGTCGAGCGCCTGCGCGCTGCGTTCGTCGAGTACGGACCCGAGCGCATCCCGCTCGTCATGCTCACCGTCACCAACAACTCCGGCGGCGGACAGCCCGTCTCGCTCGCCAACATGCGAGCGGTGGCCGAGGTCTGCAGCGAGTTCGGCAAGCCTCTCTACCTCGACGCCTGCCGACTCGCGGAGAACGCGGCGTTCATCAAGATGCGCGAGCCAGGACAGGCTGACAGAAGCGTGCGCGAGATCGTACGTGAGATGTGCGATCTGGCCGAGGGCTGCACGATGAGCGCGAAGAAGGACGCCATCGTGAACATGGGCGGCTTTCTGGCCACTCGCGACGCCGATCTCAAGCGCGAGGCGCAGTCGCTGCTCATTCTCACCGAAGGCTTTCCGACCTACGGCGGACTGTCGGGACGCGACCTCGAAGCGCTCGCGATCGGCATGCAGGAGGGCATCGACGAGGACTACCTCAACTATCGCCTGGCATCGACGCGCTACATCGGCCAGCACCTACGCGATGCCGGCGTCCCGCTCCTGTGGCCTCCCGGGGGCCACGCCATCTACCTCGATGCAAGGCGCTTCGCACCGCAGCTCGAGCCCACGCAGCTGCCGGGAGTCGCTGTCGCGATCGCGCTCTACCTCTTGGGCGGCGTGCGCGCCTGCGAGATCGGCACCCTGATGTTCGGCCGACAAGACCCCGAGACCGGCGAGGAGCTCGCCGGTCCGCGCGAGCTCGTGCGCCTGGCCATCCCACGGCGCGTATACACGCAAAGCCACATGGACTACGTCATCGAGGTCGTCATCAAGGCGTTCGAGGAGCGCAACACCCTGCCCGCGTACCGCATCGTCGAGCAGCCGCCGTTCCTACGGCACTTCTCGGCGAAGCTCGAGCCTGTGAGCTAGGGCCAGCTGAGCCCCGCGCCTCGGCAGAGCAATCGAAACGACAGGAGCCGCCCATCCCGGGCGGCTCCTCGGAACTTTCGGCTCGGCGAGATGCCGCCCTAGCGCGGCATCTCGAATCCAAAATCACGTAGCACCGACTTCGGGAACTCGAAGCGCACGGTCATGAGCGGATCGACGACCTGGCAGAACTTCAGGTTGCCGGTGAGGCTCATCAGCATGGCCGCATCGTTGGTCGGCATCCCCGCGACGCGGGTGAGGAAGTCGAGCATACGGTGGATGGCCAGGTCCTTGGCTTCGTCAACGGTCTCGGCCGATTCGATCACTACCACGGATTCGGCGTTCTCAAGAAACGGAGTCGGCAGTCCAGCTATCGAGACGACCTGCGCCTTGATGCGCGCGTAGCCGGGCGTCTCGGCTCCGCAGATGATGACCTCGCCGTCGCCCATTGCGGCGTGCATGTCGCCACAGCCGAACAGCGCGCCGTCCACTCCCACAGTGAAGTAGAGACTCGCACCCGTGGTCACGAGCGTGCAGTCCATGTTGCCGCCGTGCCCGCCCGGCGTGCTGTTGGGCACCTCGCCTGAGGCAGGAGCGACGCCGATCACACCGAGCATCGGCTTCTGGGGTACGGTGACGCGGCCCTTGTAGATGACGGCATCCTCGGTGTGCTCGAGAATCGTCGTTTCCATCTCGGTGATCTTGTCACCCATAGCACCCACGTCTGGCACCGCGACCATAACCGACGGTCCGGTGGCCCTGACCTCCAGCAGGTCGACCCGCAGCAGGTCGCCCGCCTTCGCGCCCTCGATGTAGACCGGCCCGGTGGCCGGATTCGTGATGCTCCAGTCGAGCGTCTCAAGCGTGTCCGCAGGACTCTTCAGCTGGCCGCTGAAGCAGTCGTGCGTTTGTAGCAGGAACTCGTCACCCTGGATACAGCCCGCTCGCCCCACCGAAGGGAACCCCATGACCCGAAACGCTCATACCAGTCCGAGTGGCCCGGCCGCCATCGGCCCGTACTCCCACGGCGTGTGGGTGGGCGAGCTGCTGTATCTGTCCGGGCAGACGCCGATCGACCCCGCCACCGGCAGACTGGTCGAGGGCGGTGTGACCGAGCAGACCGAGCAGGTCTTCAACAACCTTGAAGCGGTCGTCACCGACGCCGGCCTGACGATGGACGACGTCGTGAAGTGCAACGTCTTCCTCACCACGATGGATGACTTCCCTCAGATGAACGCGGTGTATGGCACCCGCTTCTCCGAGCCGTACCCGGCCCGCTCGACAGTCGCCGTCGCCGGGCTGCCGCTAGGGGCGCGGGTCGAGATCGAGCTGGTGGCTTCGAAGACCGCGAAGTAGCCGCTGCGACGCGGTGGCCAGCGTGGCGCCGAGTGTGTCTGTGCGCCCGCCACGCCCGTCGCCCTGCATGCCGCCTACTTGACCCTCACGTAGTCGTACCCACCGGACCACGTCGCAGCGTGCAGGCTGTCGGCGGGCGTGTACGCCCGCAGTCTCCACCGGCCCGCGTAGGGCAGACGAATGGCGCGAGCGTACTTCGTATACGTCCTGCCCGAGGCGGTGTAGTCTCGCGCCTTGCCGTAGACGTAGCCGTAGCTCTTCCATCGACCCGACGCGGTCTGCCTCCACTTGTAGATGCGCACCGGATAGCCGCCTGCGCTATGTCGCGGCTTGAGGTAGCCATACACCGTGTAGTACCGGCGCCTCGAAATCTTGGACGGAGCTATGGGGTTGCTCACGTAGGTCTTGGGTTTCACACCGATTGCGAGGCTCGCGAACTCAACGTCCGGATCTTCCTCGACGAGGCGGGCTCGGTAGTACCGGCGCCAATACAGCGACGGACTCATCACTGCTGCCGATCCGGACGAATCGGTCAGCACCATTCCGAGGGGACCCCAGTTCACGCCGTCTGTCGACTGATCGAACGCAACCCAGCGCCCCGAGAGCCTGTTTCCGAATACGTCGGTCAGCTTCACGCTCAGCATCGCCAAGCCGCCGTATCTCACGATCGAAGGCGCACGGAGGCGAACCTCGGGCAGCCCTTCAAGGGTCACATCCACTTCGGCGGTCGTGTGGTCGGCTTCAACAGTGATCGACTGAGCGCTAGCCAGTCCGCCGGTTCCGCCGTAGTAGCCGGGAACATGATCCGCCGCTGCGACCCCGACTTTGTACGAACCCGGCGCAAGTCGCGCGAGTCGGTACGAGCCGTCTTGCTCGACGGATCCCGTCGCGATCGGCGTGCCAGCCGCGTCGTAGGCGGTGACGACCGCGCCGCTCGTGTTTGGGGACGTACTCAGACTCACGGTTCCCTCGATCGCACCACGACCGATATCGTCCAGCGTCACGAGGTCGTAGCCTGCCGCGCGCAGCCCGTCGATCAGTCCTGGCAGCGCCTCGATGGTGTTCGTCCGGTTGTCCATGTCATGGAGGATGACGATCCCACCAGGAGCCGCCTGGGCGAGAACAAGGTCGATGATCTGCTGAGGTGTCGGTCCAGACCAGTCCTTCGGGTTGATCGTCGGCCACGAGGCGGTCAAGCCGAGCTCGGGCAGCACCACATCGTAGAGCGGGTTCTGATCGAGGTACGGCGAGCGATACCACCGAGGTGTGACGCCCGTCTGTTCCTTGATCGCTGACTGTGCGAGCGTCAGGTTGGCCCGGATCTGCTCGGCCGTTGCGGTAGCGAGGTGCGCGTGGTCGTAGGAGTGGCTGCCGATGAGCATGCCGGCCGAGGCAATGGCTTGCGCCTGCGAGGGATTGGCCTCGGCGTCCTGGCCCACCAGAAAGAAGGTGGCCACGGCCCCCTTCTGCTCGAGGGTGTCGAGGAGTGGGGTGACGGCGAGTGGCGCATCGTCGAACGTGATCGCGATCTGAGGACGCATCGACAGCGGCGAGGCAACCGCGTAGGACGCCAGTGCAAGCTGCAGTGCAGCGAGCGCAATGGCGCCGGTGACGGCCCCCCATGACTTCGCCCGTCCCATATCCTCCACCCCTACGCTCAGCTACTACATTTATCCATCCCCCACGACACGGCGCAGCAAGCATCGCTCCAACGGCTACGTCGATGCCTCCTGGCCGATAGTCCTCGGCGCCTCAGATGACCGGTGCAGCCGTACCGGAGTGTTCATCCGACGTTGCCGATGTGTTCGAACCCGATGGCAACTAAATGGAGTGAAGATTCTCCGCGAGTTCGTGGGGAGGTGTGGAAGATGTCAGCCAGAAGGGATTGGCCGCGAGCGTTGGATCGCCGTTTCAGTCGCGTGCTGTGCTTCTTGGTACTCGTCTCGATGCTGATGAGCGCGTCGACGGCCTTCGCGATGCTGGATAGGTACGGTGGAGCGGCATTCTCCGAACCGTATGCCCCGTACACCGCGGGTCCGGTCGTGAGGGAGGCACCGTATGCGGCGTACACGGAAGAGCCCTATGCGCCCTACACCGCAGGTCCGGTCGTGAGGGAAGAGAAGCCCTACGCACCGTACACCGCGGGTCCGGTCGTGAGGGAGACGCCGTACGCGGCGTACACGGAAGAGCCCTATGCGCCCTACACCGCAGGTCCGGTCGTGAGGGAAGAGAAGCCCTACGCACCGTATCCGCTGCCGCGGTAGGGCCGAGACGCCAAGGCGTCGCGCGTCAATAGTGAGGACTACTTGTTCAGGTAGTCAGACGAGTTGTCCGGCGGGAGATTCTCGCCCCAGTCGAGTACGCCGTTGTCGCGCCAGTCGATGATGTGCCAAATCTCGTGGGCGAGGATCTTGTCTATTGTGGCGCTGTGAGTTGGGCTCACGATGATCTCTCCATCGGTGTAGTACGCAACCGCCTGCTCGTCGTTGGGCGTCGCGCCAAAGCGAACAGTGACGCCCTCGAGATCGACGTAGGTGCCCTTGAGTTCCTCGAGCACTTCGTTCATGCGGATAGCCTCATCCTCGACGCCGGGCGTGCCAGGTCCGACGGGCCCGGAGTCGGCTGAGACGGAGACGGCCGCCTCCGAAGCCAGCGGGGCGAATGCGCCAGAACCTGCCATCGCTGACGGCGTCGCGACGAGAAGACCGGCCACGGCAGCAGCCAGGAGGAAGGTACGTAGAATGCCCATGGAGGTATTGGCAAGCGAGATGCGTGCCGAGAGCCGTGGCGGGCGCTAGGTCCGTGTCGTTGGTACACTGGTCGTCCATGTCTATTCGGCGAACACTCGAATTCGCGCTCGCTGTGGCGATTGCAACGTGCGTCTTCGCCCTCCCGTCTGCGCCTGCGGCAGCCGCTCCCTCGGCCACCCAGACCGCTGCCGAGCGGGCCAAGGTGGATCGGGCTGTCCGACGCCTTGAAGTCGCACGCAAGCGTTCTGCTGCTGTCACCGCCCGCGCCGAGCGCACCTCGCAGCGGCTCGACCGTGTGATCGCCGACCAGCAGCGGGCCCGCGACAGGCTGAGTTCGCGGGCGCACCTCATGTACCGCTCCGGAGACACCAACTTCGTCTCTGTGTTGCTCGGGGCCGCGACATTCCAAGAGTTCGCCTCGCGCTGGGAGCTGCTGACCCGGATGAGCCAGCAAGATGCCGAGGACCTGCGCGAGCTCGCGGTCGCCCGCACCAAGACAGAGCGCGCGGCCACGGCGCTGCTTCGACTCCAGGCCGAGGAGGCTCGCTCGGTCGACGCGATGGCGCGCGAGGTCACTCGAGCGCGCAAGGAACTGGCTGCAAGTCAGTCTGCCCTAGCGGCCTACCAGGCACGGATCGCCGTCACGCCCGAGCGCGCGCCGACAGCGGCCGCGGCGCCAAAGAAGCGCGACTCGACGCAACAGCTCCGCGGATCCGGCGCGTGGCAGACGGCGGTCGCCTCGCACTACGGACGCAACTTCACGGGACGTGGCGCGAGCGGGCAGAGAATCGGCCCGTACTCGATGATGGTCGCGCACAAGACGCTGCCGTTCGGCACCCTGATCGAGTTCGAATACAAAGGGCGGCGCGCGGTAGCCCGCGTCGCCGACCGGGGCCCTCGCTCCGCCGGTCGCACGTTCGACCTCGGTCCAGGGGTGGTGCGCGTCTTGGACTTCAACGGCGTGCACGAAGTGCGATACCGCATCATCAAGCCGTAGGCATGCGCGCTGCGCCGCATCGGATCGAGGAGGACACGGCTTGTTGATGTACGCCTACGCGCTCGGCGGCTTCGTGTTGCTGTTCGCAGGAGGAGAGGGTCTCGTTCGCGGAGCCGTGTCGTTGGCTCGTCGCTTTGGACTGTCTCCGCTCCTGATCGGGCTTACGGTCGTTGCCTTCTGCACCTCGGCGCCAGAGCTGGTAGTCAGCGTGGAGGCGGCTCTCGAGGGCAGCAGCAGCATCGCCATCGGCAATGTCGTGGGCAGCAACATCTTCAACGTGCTCGTGGTAGCCGGCGTCGCCGCGCTCATCACCCCGATCGCCATCCGCCCGTTCGAGGTCCGGCGCGACTCGATCGTCATGGTCGCAAGCGCCTTGGCGATCGCGCTGATCTCGCAGTCGGGAGTGGTCACTCGCCTCACGGGGAGCGTGCTGACTGCCGCCCTCGTGGTCTACATCGTGATCACCTATCGGCTTGAGGTGACGGATCCCCGTCTGCCCTCGGCCGAGCGACACGCCCGCGAAGCCGAGCAGTTCGCCGCGAAGCCATCGGTCTGGCCGGGCCTCATCTTCACGGCGGTCGGGCTCACGGCGCTTGTGGTCGGCGC
Source organism: uncultured Actinomycetes bacterium (assembly GCA_963700665.1). Classification (GTDB taxonomy): domain Bacteria; phylum Actinomycetota; class Coriobacteriia; order Anaerosomatales; family PHET01; genus CAVPCY01. The sequence goes on along the minus strand of CAVOYK010000011.1, from coordinate 296,535 downwards.
ACAGCTGCTCATCGTGGGAGCCGCCGACATCGCACGGGCATTTGGCATCTCGGAGTCGGTCATAGGCCTGTCGCTCGTGGCGCTGGGGACGTCGCTACCCGAGCTTGCGACGACCGTCGTCGCTTCACTGCGCAAGCGCTCAGACGTGGCTGTTGGCAACGTGGTGGGCAGCAGTATCTTCAACGCCCTCGGCATCTTGGGGATCACCGCCCTCGTTCACCCGATAGATGTTGCCGAGCGAATCGCCCACGTCGACGTCTGGGTGATGGTCGCGGCGAGTGCCGCACTCGCGGCACTGCTCTTGGTCACGGGACGAATCGGACGATCGATCGGTGCGATCGCGGTCGTCCTGTATGTGGGCTACATCGCAGCGCTGTTCGCCTGAGGTACGCGGCACGGACTCGACCCGTACGCGACGATCGCTGCACACCAGAAGCTGCCGCCCGGGACCCTGATCGAGGTCGAGAGGAAGGGTCGGCGCTTGGTGGCGTACGTCGCCGACCACAGCCGAGGCTGGGGTGTTCACCGTGTCGTATAGGTGGGTACGCTCTTGTGCAGGGGGCGAGCACTCGGCGAACCGCCGAGACAGATGTTCGGAACGCCTGACACGACACCACGTACAGCCGAGACAGCTCTGCGGCTGCGGAGGCTCACCTATCAAGAGGTGCCCGAAGCCGCGGACCTGCTGGCCCGGGTCTTCGACAACGACCCGTTCGTTGACTGGGTCGTTCGTTCAGATGCCAAACGGGAGGAAGCCCTCCGGCGATTCTTCGACGTTTGCCTGCGACAACTTACGATGCCGTACGGCGAGGTCTGGGCCACTCCGCATCTTGAGGGCATTGCGCTATGGACTCCTCCCTCGAGCTTCAAGGTCGGACTGTCTGAGCAGATTCACTTCGTTGGCCAGGCGATCCGAGCGATGCAGCTTCGGCACGTAGCGTCCCGATTGGCCGGGTTCAACGAAGTCGAGCGCCACCACCCGAAAGAATCGCACTACTACCTCTTCTTCATGGGCGTCGATCCCGACTGCCAGGGCGGAGGCATCGGCTCCGCGATGCTAGCGAGCATGCTCGAACGCTGCGACGCCGAGTCGATGCCCGCGTACCTCGAGGCGACGCGAGAGACTCTCATACCCTTCTACTCCCGGCACGGATACCGTCCGCTCGCCCCAGTCGAGCTCCCCTACAAAGGGCCGACCATGTATCCGATGTGGCGCGATCCAGCCTTCTAGCAAGACCGCGGCTGTAGTTGGACCGCCTCCGTCGCTCGCGCCGATAAAGTCCCAAAGATTGATTTTTTTAAGTTCATCCTTGATTTTCACTATCTTCTCGGGTATACATAGTGCGTCAAGTGAATCTGGGAGGTGCGCTTCATGACAAACGACTGGCACGAACTGACCGATCTCACCGGCGAACGACGCTTTCTCGTGACCAAGGTGCGGACAGACACCGGCATCTCGATCCAAGGGGAGTTCGAGCTGCCGCCACTGGCTCGTCTTCGCTACGAGGACCAGGTGTTCGTGAGCGAGTTCGTCCGCAATCACGGCTCCATCAAGGACATGGAGAAAGCGTTCGGCATCAGCTACCCGACGGTGAAGAACCGACTGAACCGCATCGTCCAGCAGCTGCAGCTCGTCGAGGTCGGGGTCGGACCCTCCCCCGACGGTGGAGACGCCTTGGACTTGCTGGAGCGCGGCGAGATCTCGGCAGACGAGGCGGCTGAAAGGCTCCGGCGATGAACGTGCCTCCGATGATTCTCGACCTGACGGTTGCATCGCCCGACCGGCGGAGGGTCCGCCTGTGGCTACCGCTGTTCCTGCTGTGGCCGTTTGCTTTGGCGCTGGTCGTCCTGGCACTCGTGCTCACGATCATCGCCGACGTGGTGCTGCTGCTCGTCGGCCAGCGCTACCACCACTACACCATCTTGGTTGCGAAGTCGTTCGCGGCGCTGACAGAAACGCGCGGAATGGTCGTCCGTTTCAACGATGGCAAGACGTCCGTCGACATGACGGTCCAATGAGAAGGGGTGTCAACGATGAGTGAGGACCGAATCAGAATCCTAAACATGCTCGCCGAGGGCAAGCTGACCGCCGAGGAGGCCGAGCGGCTGCTTGATGCGCTCGAGCCGCGCGCCAACAAGAGCGCTGAGCCGGGTGGAGCGGCTATCAAGGGGGACCCGGGCCCGCTACTCGAGGCGCTGCCCAAGTACCTCTATGTCAAGGTCGTGGCCGCGAACGGCGACAACGTTGACGTGAAGATTCCCATCGCGTTGGTGCGTTCGGGTCTCAAGCTCACGTCACTCATCCCGCCGCAGGCGATGGATCAGATCAATGACTCGATGTCCGAGCACGGAATGTCGGTCGACTTCTCCAACCTCAAACCCGAGGACATCGACGAGCTCGTCGAGGCACTGCGCGAGATGGAGATCAACGTCGACTCGAACGACGGCGACAACGTCCGGGTGTACTGCGCCTAGACAGGCTCGAGACCGCCTGAATCTGCGCTGCCAGCAAGGCCCGCCTCGATCACGAGGCGGGCCTTGCTCCGCCTGCGGCGGTGTTGTGGACGGCGACCACAGCTCGGCGCTCGGGTGTTTGCGCCGCACCCGAGGTGGGTACTCCAAAGCGCAGGTGTATCAGGAGCTGCGCTGGGGGGCGCAGAATCGCCACAGCCGTCGAGACTCATATCTCGACACACACCATCACGGTAGAACTCGTGCGTGCGCAGGTACGTGCGTAGACACACCACTCGAAGCGCCCACCACCGCAGGCGACAGATGCGCCGGTCCGGTCTCGGCCGTCGGTATGTTCGGCGAACTGCCGAGGTGGTTGTGCATGAAGCTCCCAGCCCGAGTGCGGACAGTCGCGCTGGGAAGCTTTCGAACCAAGAGAAGGGGGAGGAGAAAGATGGATAGAGCGTCACCCGCAAGGTTCTGGTTCGTGGTGGTGTCGGTGCTACTGATGGCCCTGCTTGTGGCTCCCATGGGGGCGGCGGCCGCGCCGGCCGACACCGCGAAGGGCTCCGGGGCATGGTGGAACGTCGTTCCTGAACCCGAGAACCCATCCACGTACTACGATTCGATCCTCTACTCGGAGATCGCGCCCAAGCTGCGCGAGATCGAGAAGAACAGCAACCGGGTGAAGGTCGAGGTCGTCGGCCAGTCGGCCGGGGGTCGGGACCTGTACTTCGTCACGCTTTCGGCACCAGAGGCGATGGGCCGGCTCGGCCAATACAAGGCGATCAGCCAGACAATGCTGAAGGACCCCGAGAAGGCCCAGGCGATGATCGAGAAGTTCGGTGACTTCAAAGTCCCGGTCTTCATCAACGGAAGCATCCACGGCAATGAGTACCCGGGGACCGACGCCGCGATCCGTCTCATCGAGAAGCTCGCCTACGATGACAGCGAGGAAGTGCGTGCGATCCTCGACAACGTGATTCTGCTGGTCAACGTCGTACAGAACCCCGACGGACGTGTGCTGGGCACGCGTGCCAACGCCAACGGGGTGGACGTCAACCGCGACTTCTTCACCCAGTCGCAGCCCGAATCGCAGATCACTGCAGGGCTGCTCGCCGACTGGAGTCCGATGGTCGTGCTCGATCTGCACGGTTTCGTCAACCCGATGCTGATCGAGCCTTGCACGCCCCCGCACAACCCCAACTATGAGTACGACCTCTACATCAAGTGGGCGCTGGCCCAAGCCGAGGCGATGGAGGCCGAGCTGTTCGCTCAGACCGGGTGGGCTGCAGAGATTCCCTACCGGGACACCGAGGGCGGCTGGGACGACTGGGCACCGAGTTACATGCCGGTCTTCGCTTCGTATCACGGCTCGTACGGCCACACCCTTGAGACGCCCTATCGTGACGAGCGTGGCGTGGATGCCCACTACCACGCGGTCTGGGGCGCCTTGAACTTTATCGCCGAGAACAGGCAGGAGATGGTGCACGACCAAGTCGAAATCTATCGTCGTGGCTACCTCGACCTACCTCAGCAGCCGGTTCCTCCCGAGCTCGTGCCGGTGTGGGAACAGTTCCCCGAGCTCATGCTGCAGGAGTTCCCTGCCGCCTACGTGATCCCCGCGGGGACACCTCTCCAGCCGAGCGCACATCAGCCCTACCGGCTCATCGAGTTCCTGCTGCACAACGGGATCGAAGTCGAGAAGGCCGTTCAGGCGTTCAGCCTAGACGGAGTCATGTATCCGGCAGGCACGTACGTGATCTGGATGGACCAGCCCAAACGCGGACTCGCAAACGTGTTCCTGGAGGATGGGCTTGACCTTTCGGGCGTACCGGATCTGGTCTTCTATTCGCCACCGGCAGCCTGGAGCAATCCACTCCTGTGGGACGTGACGCGGGCGATCATGGACGAACCCATCCCGCTCCGAACCAAACCCGTGAACAAGGCCGACGTGCCGAGCGGTGCGACGGAGAGTGGCCGGGCGGCAGCCTATGCGTATCTCCCGACGAGCAACTCCGCTGTCAAGGCGACCAATGCTCTGATCGCCGAGGGTCTTGCTGTCGGTAGGCTCGAGACGCCGTTCGAGGACGGCGGGCGCAGCTTCGGTGCGGGCGCCATCGTGCTTCCCAACGATTCGTCCCTCGCAAGACGCATGGCAAATGAGTACGGCCTTGACGTCTTCGCACTGAAGGCGGTGCCCGACGGAGCCGTGCCTCTGCGGAGCCAGCGCATAGCGCTCTACGCCGACGCGGGCACCGAGGTCGCTCTCGACGGACTCGGATTCGAATACGACAACCTCTCCACAAGCGCGATCAACGCCGGTGCGCTCGCGGACTACGACGTGTTTATCAACCTGGGACTCAGGTGGAGCAGCCTCAACGACGCGGGACGGACATCTGTCTCTGACTGGTATGCGGCGGGAGGCAACTACATCGCGCTTCCCTATCTCGGTCGTGCTATCGACTTTGCGCTAGACGCCGGAATCGCTGACGTCACGTACGGCTACACCAGCGGCAACGGCATCGCCGCGGTCGTGTACGATCCCGACGACCCGATAGCGGCAGGGTACCTGACGGACGGCCACGCCTTCGTCTACCGTTCGGTGTGGTTCACCGAATGGGACGGCCTTGACGTGTCCGCGCGTGTCGCCGAGGGCGACTTCTTCAAGAGCGGCTACTGGCCCGAATGGCAGCTGAGTGGAGCAGCGGGTATGCCGCTCGTCGTCCACGGAGGCGCCGGCATGTCCGACTTCACGCTCGTCGGAGCGGACGCGACGTTCCGTGGGCATCCTGAAGGCTCATTCCGCTTGCTCGCAAACGCTATCTACAACGGTCTGGAGTGAGCTGCACCAGGCTGCTAGCGGATTGACGTCGCTAGTGAGTCAGAACATGTGAGAAGGCGACCGGGAGTTGGGCGAGAACGTATCGCCCAACTCCCTTCGTTTGCGCGGCGAGAGCTAGCCCTACTCGGCGGTCACCGGGGCGGACGCCTTGCGAACGAGCGCCTCCCCCGCGAACAGTGCGAGGGCGACCCACACGGCCGCGAATCCGGCGAGGGCCTGTGCGGACACGGCCTCGTGGAAGACGAAGACTCCCAGAAGGAACTGCAGCGTGGGGGCGATGTACTGCAGGATGCCGATCAGCGACAGCGGGATGCGCCGGGCCGAGGAAGCGAACAGGAGAAGCGGCACGGTCGTGACGACTCCGGTGCCCACGAGACCGAGAAACACGGCCCATCCCGATCCGATCAAGAAGCCGCTTCCTGCTTGCTGGGCGTACAGGAGGAACGCGGCCGCAGGCAGGAACAGCATGCCTGTCTCAAGCGTCAGTCCCTCGACCGAGGCAAGCGGTGCCATCTTCTTCACAAGACCGTACACGGCGAAGGTGACCGCCAATACGAGCGCGATCCATGGCAGCCGGCCGTAGTCGTAGGTGAGATACGTCACGCCCGCCGCGGCTAGCCCCACCGAGGCCCACTGGACCGGCCGAAGCCGCTCGCGAAAGAAGATGACGCCGAGGACCACACTCAGAAGCGGGTTGATGAAGTACCCAAGGCTCGTCTCGACTACGAAGCCTGCGTTGACACCCCAGACGTACGTCAGCCAGTTCGCGCCAAGAAGCAGTGCCGCGATGCCATAGACGAACAGGGTCCTGGGACGAAACGCCGTCGCTCGAAACGACCGCATCTGGCCCATCGCGATCATCACCAGCGTGAGCAGCACGCTCGACCATACGATGCGGTTGCCGAGCAGCTGCAGCGCCGGAACCTCGCTCAGTGCCTTCCAGTAGAGCGGTAGAAGGCCCCACAGCACGTACGCCAAGACGGCCTGCCACACACCCCGCTTCATCCCTCGCGCACCTCGATCCGCTGTGTGCGGCCATCTCCGGAGCGGGTAGCGCAGCCGGATCGCGCACGACGTGACGGCAGTCCAAGAGAACGACCCATGATGCCACACGACCTGCAAACGCACGCGGATTCACGCCACACAAGCCACGAACGGCGCGACCGTAGGGGCATGCGTGCGGCGGTGCTAGGGTGTCTCGCCCGCTGCCACGACGGGCGACGTCTCACCCGCAACCGCCCCGGCCCAACTTGAGACAAACCACCCGATCCAAGCGAGCACCACAACAGAGATCAAGATCTCCGCGTGAATGAGCGAGAGCACGAATCCAGGGCGATGGAGCAAGGCGGCGATCGCAGCGACACCCGCCAGTGCCTGACTACCGATGTGGAACTGCCTGCTGAACGTCGGGAAGAGGAGACGGGACAGCCCCATGGCAGAGATGAAGATGAGAGCTGCCCCCCACCCCGCCGCGGTGTGAATCCAGAACGCGAGGGCGCCCACGTTGTACGGTATCGTGCCGATCACGAGAAACTGCAGACACAGCACCACGGTGGCCGCACGCATGAACTTGCGCGTCCTGGTCAGCTCGAGGTGATTCGGCTGCAACCGAACCTCCGGATGGAACAGGATGCTTCCCAACGAGACCACCGAGAGCGCCGCGCACACCATGGTCGTGTTGAACAGGATCGGGGCACGCGAGTACACGCCGCCCAACGCACTCAGCGATATCTTCTGCCACGCCGACTCCGGACCCGCGAAGAACATGCCGGCAATCGTCCCGCCCACCAGCAGAATCAGGATGGAACGCGCGAGATCGGTGGCGCGTCGACGGCGATGAGCTGCGAGACTCGCGAGGAGTAGAACCACAGCGTAGAGGAGGCCGCTCGCTAGGGCAGCCGCGGACGAAAGCAGGCCTGCGTCCTGCAGTAGGAAGAGCACGTAGAACATGACGACCGATAGGCCAAGGACTGCGGTCGCCCAACTCGTCGCCCACCACGTCGCAGCCGATACGGCGCGCGGTCTCTCGCAGGCGATCCCCGGCTGGACCTGGGCTCTGCTACGTACTCTCCGTGGCACCGGTCGCCCCCTGACCGCTCGCTGTCCTTGCCGAGAAGACCGTGTGCGCCAGCGGCCAGCAGCCTCACCCCACCGATGAGCCGACGAACGCCCACCACCTCGGCGCTGGCACGAATCGGCCACGTCTTCGTCGAATCAAGTGTAGCGCGTGCGCGATGAGCCACGATTACGGAGTGAGCTGCCACGGTGATTGCCGCCAGGCTCGAAACGACGCGACGCTGCGCAAGACGACGGCGCGACAGGCGCTGCGGATCCTGTCCCCGCACGTCGGTCGGGAGGTGACTACCGGCCCGCCGACGGGTGTAGGCGGCTGCGGACCGGAGGCAGCAGACTCACGACCCACAGGGCTCCGGCTACAACGAACACGAGTGCGTACTCAGCGGCCGGGATGAACGTGACCTGGTAGATCTTCGCCAGCCTCTCGGTCGAGAATGCGCCGCTCGGGTAGAACGTGTACAGCCCCAGCACCAGTACGACGTAGGCGGCAGAAGCCGCGCGGATGGCGCGCGCGGGAAGACCAAGACCGTAGATCTGCGTGACGATGAAGATGGTGAGAAACCCGGTGAAGAACATCGTCCACATGATCGACTGCTGCGTGAAATACGCCACGGCCGTGCCATGCACGAGCACGATGACCTCCAAAGCGAGCGTCCACAATCTGTTGACATGCACTCGGGTCCGCCCAAGAGAGAGCTGGATGAACAGCAGGAACATGTAGAAGAAGCCGATGACGTGTGCCCACGAACTCACAACGGGGTGGAACCAGAAGGTGTACGCCACCGCCCACGCGATGTAGTACGAGTGAGTGGAGCTCGTGAGGCGAACCCCGTCTTTGGGCAAGGGTGCCTTGCGACCAAAGAACAACCCACGCCAGCGATTCTTCATGATCAGTATGAGCACCAGCATGAAGATGACCGAGTACTGCGAACTCCATACGGGCACATCCTGCGCCGTGCCGTCGTAGAACACCGCCGTTTGGGCAAAGTGCAGTGCGACGAACGCCGCGTTGGCGCCCAGCAGCCACCAGTTCCACGCGGAGAGCGTGTCGTCCGAGCGTTTCTTGGACTGGTTCAGACGGAAGATGAGATACCACAAGATCACTTGGTGGAGCAGGTACGGCGCCCACGCCGAGAACCTGGTGATGGCGGTTGGCTCGGGAAGCTTCCAGTAGTACCAGCTCGCGCCCGTGTCGGGCAGCAAGGCGATCTTGGGCACGAGAGATGCGTCGAACAGCGGGATGAGCGCGGCAACGACGAGCGCGGACAGCGATGCCCAGAGCAGTACCTTGCGATCGGTCGTCACGTGCGTCTCCCCTCTTGCCGTCCCTGTCGCGGCTGAATCGCGATGTCCAGAGTAGCTGAACTGCGCTCGAGACCGATGCTTCGCGCTCAGCTCGCCGCGTCCTCGGCATTGACGACCACCGGCAGCTCGCCCCTCCACTCATCCCAGACCTGCGGGTCAGTCACCAGCTCGCACATGAAGTGAGCGACGTTCGCCATGTTGGTGCTGTCCGGCCTGAAGAGACTGCTGACGATGTCTTCGTGTACCGAGTACTCCGAGACATCGCCCTCTAGGAGCGTGTCCGGGCGAACCACCGCCCACTGCACGAACGGACTGCCCTTCCCGATCTCGCTGATGAGGAAGTCCGCGGCTCGCTGGTTGTCGTTGGCGGGCGGAACCAAGCCGCGCAGCACCCACATGTATGCCTTCTCGAAGGCTCCGCGGCGTGCGTCGAGACCGTCCGGGCGATTGACCGAGACGCTGCTCATCAGGACGAACTTGACCGGCTCGGCAGGCTGGACAGCTTCGATCGCCCGGCACACACGCACGGCCGCCTGGGTGACGAGGTCACGCGGACGACCGAAGACGCCCTTGAGGCTGATGACGTGACCGAGGCACGAGATCAGCGGCGTCGCAGCCTCGAACGTGGCGCAAGTAGGTCCTCGTCACTCAAAGACAGCAGGTCGGCCTCAACGACGGTCAAGCCGGGGGTCCGACGCAACTCCCGCAGGAAGCCGCTGGGCGGATCGCACGATGGCGCGGACGTGGACGCCGCGGCTCAGGAGCTGCTGAAGGACGCGCCCGCCGGTGCGCCCCGTTCCGCCGACGAGCAGTACCGCCTGCTCGGAGGTCATCGTGCCACCTCCATACCCTGACGCGCGGGCGGGTTGAATCCGCGTGCGATCAGCCACACCGCAAGCACCATCTCCTGCAGGCCCAGCGGCGCGTACAGAATGCTCGAGAACGTCGAGTTCGGGTCGCCGGTGAACACGAGTGAGAAGCCGGCTACCAGCATCAGCGGAGCGCCGATGAGACCCCAGACCGATAGCCACCGAGGTACGCGCGTCGAGATGTAGAGCAGATAGTAGAGCAGCACCGCACCAACACAGAAGACCGACTGACCCGAGCATCCACGCATAGTCGAACGCCGTCCACAGTGCGATGCCGAGAGGCTCGACGCCGGCGGCGTTCGCGGCTGCACTCGCAACCTCACCGCTGAGCGCCAACAGTGAGAACAGCCCCATCAGCGCAACGATGAAGACCGTGCCCTCGGTGATCCGGCTGCCCAAGTACCACGCTGCGAGACCCTCTTTGACCTTGGTGTTCGCATCCTGCATCAGGATCGGATACACCATGAACGCGATGCCGGCGACCGCAACTGCCATGACGAAAAGGCAGAGGGCCGCTGCGATAACGCCCGCCTCGTGCGCCGCGAGATCACCGGTGACACCAGGGCCTCCGATCGCCGACCCCCCGACAACCTTCGAGGCCACGCCTGCGAGCGTTGCGACTAGATAGAGGACTCCGGCCGCAATGGCCGATCCTCGCTCGGAACGGACTCTCATGACTCCCCCTCTGGATACTGAAACACCTCGTCAATGGGCACGCCGAATACTCGTGCTATCTGAAACGCCATCTCGAGCGAGGGCGAGTAGCGACCCTGCTCGATTGCGATGATGGTCTGCCGGGTGACGCCCACCCGGTCGGCCAGCTCGGCCTGAGTCATCTCGGCCGCCGCGAACCTCAAAGAGCGAATGCTGTTGGTAACCCTCGTGGGCTTGACCATGGCTAGAAGCCCCTCCGGTACGCGATGATCTTCGTGCCTGACGCAGCCAACGACCCGACCACGAACGACAGGTACAGCGCGTTCGCGATCCAGAAGTACTCGTATTCGAGCATCGTGAGTGCGAGTACGCCGACCATGCCAACGGACGTCACGTAGTAGGCGACCAGATCCCCTCGGCGGCCGATGCTCGCGTCCCGCTCGTCCTTGCGATCGATGTCCTTGCCGACATCATCCATCGAGCCCTTCCCGGTGACCTCGACCGAGATCGCCTGCCCCACCGCGGTTCCAATCGCCGTGAGAATCGCGCCGACAATGGTCATGACCACTGCCGCGCCTATGGCGATGAGCAGCGGTCTTTGGTAGCCGATCTCGCTCACCGGGACGTCGCCCAGCTGGCCGAGAACGATGGTGAAATAGGTCGCGGAGACCGCCACGGTGACGGCTCCGAACACCCACGTCAGCTTCTCTTCGAACGTCATGGCACACCCTCCAATGTCAGATATGTTTGACATACCCGACTGTAAAGCGGTCTAGACATCATGTCAACTATTCTTTACTCACATCTTCTGGAATGAATGACGCGACTCGCTTGGGGTGTCTTCATCCGCGGCGGGCGAGGCCAGACTCCGACCATAGCGAGAGCGACTGCGCCGCCGGCGACGAGTTCATGATGCTTGCGTGCGGCTGCGCCCTCCCGCGCGCACGGAGTATGCTCTTGCTGGCCCGCATGCATCTCCTTCTGGCCCGCACGCATCGAATAGGAGCAGTCATGGTCAAGCGCGATCTCCTCGGCACCGACTCGGCGCTGCGACGCTACGACGACCTGCGCGCGATGATCGGCGACCTCGACAGCCCGACTCCGCTCGTCCGCCTGCCACACGTTTCGCCCTCGGGCGTGGACCTCTTCGCCAAGCTCGAGTGGATGAACCCGTTCGGCTCGGTGAAGGACCGGCCGGCCCGATGGATGTTGGAGGCGATGCGCGATCGTGGCGAGCTCGATGGCAAGACTATCGTCGAGCCCACCTCGGGCAACACCGGTATCGCCTTGGCCGCCATCGCCTCGCTGATGGGCCTGCCGATGATAGCCGTCGTCCCCAAAGGCATGCCGCACGAGAAGGCGGTCCTGCTCGAGTCGCTCGGGGCGGAGTTGCGCTACACGCCCGAAGAGGCGCCGCCCGATCGCCACCCGATGGACGTCGCATCCGATCTCGCCCGAGACATAGTGGCTTCCGATCCCGACCGCTACATCATGCCGAATCAGTACGAGAACCTCGACAACGTGCGCGCACACGTCGAGTCGACCGGACCGGAGATCTGGCGACAGACGGAGGGCCTCGTTCGCTACGTCTTTGCAGCCTTTGGAACGACCGGGACTATCACCGGAGTGGGACGCTATCTCAAGAGCCAGTCACCCGACGTCCGCGTTGTGGCGATAGAGCCGGTCGTAGGCCACCGTATCTCCGGCCTCAAGAACCTCGAGGAGACCTCCGTACCCGGCATCCTCGATCGCTCGATTCTCGACGACGTGGTAGACGTTGACGACGATGAGGTCCGCGAAGTCGCCGTGCGCCTGCACCGCGAGGAATCGCTGTTCATCGGTGCCTCGGGTGCGGCCATCATCGCCGGTGCACTGCGCTACCTGGACGGCAAGGAGGGCGTTGCTGTCGCGATGGCGCCCGACTCGAGCCAGAAGGCGATCACCTACCTGGCGGAGGCAATCGAGGCCGAGCAGAAGTCCTGGCTCTAGAGTCAAACGGCATACGGGGCAGCCCGCCGCTTCATCGGCGACGTCTAGGTCGTGAGCGCACCGAGTGGCGGAGAACGAAAGTAGCCTGCCTCAGGACTCCTTGATCGCCGCGACGAGATCGATCAGCACTTGCTTGCCGTCACCGAACATCATGAGGCAGTTGTCGGCGGCGAACAGCGGGTTGGGGATGCCAGCGAATCCCGGGCTGAGCGAGCGCTTGACCACCACGACCGTGTGGGCCTTGATGACATCGATGATCGGCATGCCCGCGATCGGGCTGTTTGGATCGGTCATCGCGACTGGGTTCACCACGTCGTTGGCCCCGATGACGAGGCAGACGTCGACGAGTGCCATCTCGGCGTTGACCTCGTCCATCTCCTTGAGCTTCTCGTAGGGGACGTCGGCCTCGGCGAGCAGCACGTTCATGTGGCCCGGCATGCGGCCAGCGACCGGATGGATGCCGTACTCGACCGTGGCCCCGCGCGACTCCAACAGGGCAGCTAGGTCGCGGACGGTGTGCTGGGCCTGTGCCACCGCGAGCCCGTAGCCGGGCACGATCAGCACGCGCTGCGCGCCCTCCAGCAGCATCGCCACTTCTTCGGGGGAGGTCGCCTTGACCTTGCCCGCGTAGGTCTCGTCGGCGGTCGGCCCGTCTGCTGTCGGTCCCAGCGTGCCGAACAGGACGTCGGTCAGCGAGCGGTTCATCGCCTTGCACATGATCTGCGTGAGGATGATGCCGGATGCGCCCACCAGAGAACCCGCGATGATGAGCACGTTGTTCAGCAGCACGAAGCCGGTGGCTGCGGCGGCCAAGCCCGAGTACGAGTTGAGGAGCGCGATCACGACGGGCATGTCCGCCCCGCCGATCGGAATCGTGAGCGTGACGCCGAGCACGGCCGCGATGGCGACGATGATCCAGTAGGCGATCGTCGCTTCGGGGTCGACCGCCAGCCATGCCACACAGGCAACTGCGGCAGCGAGCGTCGCGGCATTGAAGACCTTCATTCCCGGAAAGCCCATCTGCTTTCCCGGCATGATCTCGGCGAGTTTGGCGAACGCAACCATAGAGCCGGTGAACGTCACGGCGCCGATCAGTCCGGACAGACCGGTGGACACGGTCATCTGCAGGTTCGGCCCGACGGCGATCATGAACGCGACGCCGGCCACGAGCACCGATGCGGCACCGCCGAAACCGTTGAACAGCGCGACCATCTCGGGCATCTGCGTCATCTGCACGCGCGTGGCCGCGACCGCGCCGATCGCGCCGCCGATCACCACCCCCACCAGGATCCACTGATACGCGAGGCCCTCGGCCAGAAGTGTCGCAACCACTGCGATGAACATGCCCACCGCACTGATGAGGTTGCCCCGTACTGCCGTTCTCGGATGGGTGAGGCCTTTGAGGCCGTATATGAACAGAACCGAGGCAACTAGGTAGGCCAGGTTCACCCAGCTGTCGTCGATGACGAACGCGCTCGCTACCGCTTCGGAGCCCATGGCGTCACCGCTTCACTTTGAACATAGAGAGCATGCGGTTGGTCACCATGTAGCCGCCGACGACGTTGATCATGGCGAAGGTGACGGCGCACACGGCCAGGACGGTGGCGAGCAAGTCGTTGTCTGCGCGCGTGGATATGACCGCCCCGACGAGCGTGATGCCTGATATCGCGTTGGAACCAGACATCAGAGGCGTATGCAAAGTTGGCGGGACCTTGGTGATGATCTCGACGCCGACGAAGACGGCGAGCACGAACACCGTGATGGCGGCGATAAGTGTGTCCATCAGGCGCCCCCTCCTTCCGGCACGGCCTCCGGGGCCAGCCCCAACAGCTCACGGATTCTCGGATGAACGATCTCGCCGTCGCGACACATCAGCGTGCCGGCCGTGATCTCGTCCTCCATGTTCAGGACAAGCTCGCCCTCCTGGATGAGAGGTTTCAGGAACGCCTGGATGTTCTGGGAGAACATCTGACTCGCATGGAACGGCTTGCGCGAGACCATGTCGGCCACGCACACGATGGTGACGTCGTGAGCCTTGACGACCCCCTGATGCACGTCGCTCAGCTCGCAGTTGCCACCGCGCTCGGCGGCAAGATCGATGATGACCGAGCCGGGCGCCATGGCAGCGACCATATCGGCGGTCACCAGGACAGGCGCCTTCTTGCCGGGGATAGCCGCCGTGGTGATGACGACGTCGTTGCGGGCGACGACCTCCTTCATCTGCTCCTGCTGGCGGCGGAGAAACTCCTCGCTTTGCTCGGTGGCGTAGCCGCCCTTGTCCTCGGCATCCCGAGTCTCGAGGTCGAACTCGACGAAGCTCGCGCCGACGCTGATGACCTGATCTCTGACGGCGGGCCTGACATCGTATGCCTCCACCACGGCGCCGAGCCGCTTGGCCGTTGCGATCGCCTGCAGTCCGGCCACGCCCACGCCCACCACGAACACGCGCGCGGGCTTGAGCGTTCCAGCCGCCGTCATCATCAGCGGGAAGAGCTTGGGCAGCTGAGCCGCCGCCTCGATCACAGCCTGGTAGCCTGCAACGGTCGCCATGGAGGAGAGCACGTCCATGCTCTGCGCCCGCGTGATGCGAGGAACGAGTTCGAGCGCGAACGCCGTGACGCCCTTCTCGGCCATCTGCCGCACCATCTCGGTATTGCCAAGGGGATCTTGCATGCCGATGAGCACCTGGCCTGCACGGGCCTGCGCGAGGTCCTCGTCCCCGTACATGATGTTGTCGCCGGGGCCGCGGACCTGCAGCAGGATGTCCGCGCTCGCGAAGACCTCCGCGCGCGGCACGACGCGCGCGCCCTTCGCGATGTACTCCGAGTCGGGATAGCCCGCTTCGTCGCCGGCGCCCTGTTCGAGGACCACTTCGAGCCCCGCAGCTGTCAGAGCAGTGACGGAGGCCGGGACCAGGGCGACACGGCGCTCACCCGGATACGACTCCTTCGCGATGCCCACAATCATAGAAGTCTCCCGTCGCGACGTGATAGTTCGCACGTGGGGCTCGACCGCGCCGGAGCCCCCCAGCATCCGATGCATTCGGGACTAAGGATTCCCCATGAGTTGGTCGCCCAACCCTACTCACCGCCCATCGGCTAGCCCAAGAGGCCTTGTGCGCCTTCGGCGAACAGCTTCACTCCCAAAATGAGCAGCAGCACGCCCATCACTGCTCCGTTGTTGCGAATCAGCCACGTCTTCGTCGAGTCGAGCGTCGCGTCAGCGCGATCACCCGCGATGAGGTAGTAGGCCACCGGCGCCATGACCGTCAGGCTGGCGACAAACACGAAGACGCCGAGTGCGATCCACTCCTTGGTCGGGTCGAGCCCGCCCTGCATGATGACGACCATGCCCGCCGCGTTCAGCGCCAGGTTCTTCGGGTTGACACCCGACAGGACTACGGCGACGCCGAAGGCCTTGCCCGCGGTGAACTCGTCGATCGAGGTCATCCACTTCGGGACAGAAGGCGCCTCGTCAGGACCCGAACGATCGCGCCACTGTTTGACGCCCAGTGCCAGCAGCAGCGCGCCGAGAATGGCCTTGACCCACAGCGAGGCGTTCGACGGACCGCTTGACGAACCTGCCACATCACCGCCGAACAGGAGTATCGCACCACCGACAACCGCGAGCCCCGTGACCCACCCAAGGACGAAGGCCGGCCCGTTCACTCGAGCCCTGGAGGAGAACAGCATGAGGATGACGGCGGCAATGGGAACGGGACTCAGCGCAATCCCGATGGCGGTCGGGAGCAGGTCCCCTAGGGTCAGCTCGGCGGTCATCGTTTCCCCTTGACAGTAGATGCAGACTAGTCGACCTTGACCACCGCCGGCGGAACCCACATGCCGTCGAGTGCCTCCTTCGCCGGGTTGTAGACGCGCAGCACGAGATAGAACGGGCCGCTCGGGGCGGGCAGCCAGTTTGCGACCGCCTCCTCGGTGTCTGGCCGATCATGCTGGAGGTAGATCGTCAGCGACCCGTCGGTGCCGCGCACGAGCCCCTTGGTCGTCGAGTTGATGAGGTAGCGGTCGATCGGGTTCTTGACGAGGTAGCCAGCGGCTCCATCGTACGACGTGTCGTACATCGTGACGGACCAAAACGCCTTGGCAGGCGGGTCGGTCTGCCACGTCAGAGCGTAGCGGTGCTCGGCGGCGTTGAAGAGCTCGCCGTCAGCGTCCCGCCTCGCGAGAGGATAGAAGGCCTCGACGCGATCGTTGCCGCCCCAGCCGATCTGAGCGTCGGCCGCCCGCTTGAGATAGTCACCGGCATAGTACGCGCGGTCACCGAACGCATCGGTGTTCGACCACCCAGTCGGATACGACGGGTAACCTTCCACAATCGCCTCCATCGAGCCGCGTGCGCTCGCGACTCCTGCCCTGATGGCTTCTCGGACTTCGGGACTCAGTGAATCCGCATCGAAGGGAACGCCAGGACCGATTCCGATTCCCGAGAAGCGTTCGAGCAGCGCGACATCGTCTTCATGAATCGGCTCGCAGAACGTCAGCAAGAAGTTCAGATAGCCGATGAAGCGCTCGTCGCGAGATGCATCGTCCACCCACACGGGCCAATCAACCGGAGGCGCGGCGGGTGGTGCCTGCGCTCCCGCAAACTCGCTGAGCGGCTGCAACCTATAGCCCGCCTGAATCGCAGCGAGTCCGTCGACATCGTCGGCGCCAAGCAGCTGAGTGCGGCCGATGACAATGACGATGTCTGTCTCGAACGCGAGGGTCTCGGTGACGCCCGACGACACCTCACCTTTCCAGCTAGGCCCCGCCAGTAGATACGCGCCTGCACCCGTGCCCGTTGCACGCGTTCCGACGTAGTGCTCATTGAAGCCGAGAAGATCCTCGAGCTGCATGACGTAGTAGCGGTCCTTCACCGGAGGCACCGATAGCACGTACGGTTCTGCTCGCAGGTCGAGCGCAGCGAAGGAGTAGGGCGTGTCTGCGTTCGGGGTTATGACGCCCTTGAACCGCCAGTCGAGGGCATGCGCATCGCTCGTGAGCGTGTTCATGGGCCCCCTGAACGAGGGGGCGCCCTCGGCAAGAAACGAACCGAATAGGAACCGATATCCCATGAGCATCGGGAAGGCGTAGATGTACGCGTCCTTCGCACGCGCTGAGATCTCGTCGGTGTTCAGGCGCACTTCGTCCATGTCGCATACCCCGGTTCTTGTGTCTGGTCGCCAATAGGAAGTTCGTACCCCAGGCCGCCGTCGGCCCCAGGCCGGCCGACGTCGTCGCGCCCGGCCGCGGTGACACGCCGCGTTTCGGCTCACCCCTGCGCAGGAAGCCCGACACGAGCTCGGAGGAACTCGAGCTGGCTGCGCGTGGATGCCCGGGAGATCGCCGCGTCAGGCGCTATGGCTACGAACCCGTGGCACCCGCCCTGAGCCTCATACAGCTGGCATGTGCCGCCGGATTCCTCGAGAGCGTGTGCGTATGCTCGGTTCTCCTCAAGGAACAGGTCGAGCGACCCCACGCCGATCCATGCGGGGGGCAATCCGCCAAGATCCTTGCGGCGGGCAGGAACAGAGTACTCGGGAACCGACGGGCCGCCCGCTGCCTGGCCCAAGTACGATGACCAGCCGAAACGGTTGCTCTTGTTGTTCCAGACGGGGTGTTTCAAAGCATCCAGCTCCCGTCGTGCTGCCGTACGGTCATCAAGCATCGGGTAGACAAGCAGCTGCGCGGTCGGCTGTGGCCCTCCTTCGTCGTGGACCCGCTGAGCGAGACTCGCTGCCAGACCGCCTCCTGCGCTCTCGCCTCCCACAGCGACGCGTTCCGAGTCGACGCCAAGCTCGCCGAGATGATCCAGAAGCCAACCCCAGGCCGCCCGGCAGTCGTCCAGAGCGGCGGGGAAACGATGCCTAGGCGCGAGCCGGTAGTAGGGACAGGCGACCACAATCTCCAGCTCGCGAGCGAACTCCGCACAGCGGCTGTCATCCTGTGAAGGAGCACCGACTACCAGGCCGCCACCGTGAATCCAGAGCAAGGCTCCTCTTGGCTTGATGCCACGGGGGCGCAGCAGCCGAACGCGGGCGCTACTCGAGTGATGCTTCGAGATCTCCACGCCATCCAGATTCCCCCTGGGAGTCAGAGCGGAGAGCGGGCGCATAAGCGCGAACCCCCAACGTGTCGAGGGAATCGGGGGAAGCCTCTTGACCACTCGCGCCAACTCCGGATCCAGGTCGGGATGCATCTGACTTCCTTCCGGGAATCTCACCCAACTTCAGCTCCGACCGAGGACCGCCGAGACGACCTAGAGCTCCGTGCGATTCCACTTCCAGAACGCGACCGCTACGAACACCACGCACGCGATGCTCGTAGAGACGATCGTCCAGGGGGCAGGAACCGGCAGCCCTGCGATGAGCGCGCCCACGACGCTCCACCCTGTGTCGCCCACTGGCACGATCAGCGACCACGGCAGAAGTGGGCCAACGACGGGGATACTCACCAGCAGCTGCTGACCGAACGCAAACGCGAGCGGAATCCCTATCACCGGCGCTGCCGAATCGAACAGGGTCCCCAGCATCAGGGTGAGCGTGAGGTAGAACATCAGGTTCAGCGTCGCAACGCCGGCACCCAGTGCGAACCGTCCTACCGAGACCTCTGTCCCCGAGGCCACAAGCTGGATCAGCACGAAGACCGAGGGAATCGCGATCATGGTCGCCGTGACGCCGATGGCGTTGGGGACCAGCTTGGAGAGCATGAACGCGGGACGCGAAACCGGCTTCGAGAGTACCCATGCTGCGGTCCCATCGCGCTTCTCGGCAACGATCGCCTCTTGCATCATGACGACGACCGCGATCGAGGCGAACATCGTCATCACGCCGTAGAGTGAAAAGGCGGACAGATCCTCAGGAGCCTCTCCCCAGACGACGGCAGCCAGTGAGCCGTTGATCACGGCGGTCCATATGGCGGCCTGAATCAGCCAGGTCCGCGTGCCCCACCATGCGTGGAAGCCCGCCCGCATCAGATTGGCCAGGCCACTGCGCCAGCCGCTCTCGGTGACCCGCTGCAGGCCAACGACGCCACTGTCTGTCATCGATCCTCCCCACCTTCGACCAGACCGATGAAGATGTCCTCCAGGTTGGCGGTCTGGCGCTTGAACTCTCTGACGACCAGTGCATCGTCGGTCAGGAGCACTCGCTGCAGCCTCGCCTGCGCGGCATCTGGGTCGGAGACGACGACACGAAGCGATGCGAACCCTTCGCCCTCGGAGACAGCCACGCTCATCGACCCACTCCTCCGCGAGGAGCGCCTGCTTGGCCCTTTGCGCATCGCCCTGGATCTCAACCGAGTACGTGACACCCGTGCCGCCATCTAGAACCTGCGCGATCGGACCCTGCGCGACGATTTCGCCGTTGTTGAGAATGCAGACCGTGTCGCTGACGCGTTGGACGTCATCAAGAATGTGGGTTGAGTAGAAGACCGTAGAGGTGGCTCCAAGGCCCTCGATGATCCCCAGCACATCGCGTCTGCCCAGAGGGTCCAGGGCCGCCGCAGGCTCGTCGAGGATCAGTAGTTCCGGCTCGTGTATCTGTGCCTGGGCGATTCCGAGCCTCTGCCGCTCTCCGCCGGAGAAGCCCTTGATGGGACGGTCCGCCTTGTCTGCGATTCCCACAAGGTGCAGCATCGCGTCCACTCGATCCTCGATCGCGGCCTGTGGCCCGGAGAAGAAGAATCCGGCGGCGAAACGCAGGGTCTGACGCGCGGTCATGTGCTCGTAGAACCTTGGGTCCTGCGGCAGATACCCGATGCGCGCGCGGATGTCGGGGCTGTGCTCCACGATGTCCAGCCCGAACACGCTGCCCGAACCCGCCGAGGGCCGAATCAAGCCAAGGAGCATCTTCATGGTCGTGGTCTTGCCGGCACCGTTCGGACCGAGAAAACCGAACACGGAATGTCGCGGGACGACAAGATCCAGGCCGCGGACCGCATCCGTACCGTCGTAGGACTTCGTCAATCCCTCAGTGCGTACGACCGTCTCAGCCGACATGCCGGTCCCCCGTTGTCGCCGTGCGAACCGCAAGCGCCAATACCGGCGGCGCCTTGCTGCCTACAGTGGACGATACATCCCCCGCCAATTCCGTCAAAATCTCAGGCGAACCAGCGTCCGGCCAGAGGGTCTGACTGCGAATCAGAACCGTCGGAGGTCCGAACCCGCAGATTGCACAACCCGACATGGGCCGGAGGGCGTAGCCGATGTTGGAGGCATCGACACGACTTTCATGTTCAGGCCCAATCCGTAGACGACCGTCCCCGACGGCTGTGGCCCCGGCTCGCTTCGCATTGTGTACGCTGCCACCCAGAGCACGCCGTGGGTGGTGGTGATGGTTGGTACCCGTGGACGTCATACGAGACAGAAGCGCCGCCCGAAGGCGGCGCTCGAGAGCAACCTCAAACTCGACGCTAGTGGGTGACCATCGGAGTGCCGGAGGTCGAGGACGGCAGGTGGCCGAAGGCCTCGCGCACGTTGTGCGAGAACAGATAGGCCAGAATCACCGCGGCGACGAGAACGCCGGCGACCACGGATGCCGTGGCACCGATGGTGAAGAGCGAGACCACCTGGTTCAGCAGGCTGATGGCGTAGACGGCGACGCCGACAGTCCAAGCCCACGACTTGAGCTGCAGTGCACCGAACCCAACCACAAGTTGGAAGACCGCGAGCAGAATGCCGAAGAACCCCACGACACCGACGATCATGCTAGAGCTGGCGAGAGTCGCACTGCTGGACGCACCACCCAAGAACCCAAGCCCTGAGATACCGAGCAGCGACAACGAACCCAACACTCCCAGTATTCCGCCGATTATCGCGAGGACAGCGATGATAGTTACCCCAATCGGGCGCTTCATCGTGTGCCTCCTCTCACAGCGACCCTTGCCGGGTCGCGAACTGTTTGAGTCAGTTCGCAAATACCCCAGCGGGTAATGTTCCAAACCGCAATTCACGCCCCCTGGCGATTATGTGTCGCTAGAACCAGACAGCCCCGGCCACCTCATCAGGCGACCGGGGCTGCGTCATGTCTTCTGGCGGAGAGGGAGGGATTCGAACCCTCGAGACGGGGGCAGCCCGCCCAGCGGTCTTCAAGCGGGAGCGGCGGCCTGCCATGCGGTGCTGTGGCGCACCCGAGAACATGCTGCCGCCGGGTGACATGACGTCGACCCCCCCCGTCAGTCCACCGGACTTCAGCCGAAACCAGCGGCGACCGCACTTGAGGTACGTGTCCAGCGCTCCAGGCAGCCGCCGTCGGCATCGCGATCGCTCGCACTGGGGCTCGCGCTTATGCAGTCGGTCGGAGCGTGGTGGTGTGTCGGTCGCTATTCAGGTAGGCGACGACATGCGCGGCCAACCCGATACCCCATGGGATCGTCACCCAGTACGCGTAGTTGAGCCCGCCGCCGGAGACGATGTCCTGAGTCCACAGGAACGCGTTGACGAGAACGAACACGACTACGTGCGTGATGAGCCCGGCGAGCTCAGACTGCGGCGCATAGACGTGAGGATGGCGACGCTCCCAAAGAAGAAGCGCGACGCTACCCGCCAGCAAGACGATGCCGGCGATGAGCAGACCATAGGCCCAACCGACGGCTATCTCACCCACTTGCCACGTCAGCGCTCCACCGAGACCAACGTACTGGTTCTCGCCAGCGAACAGAATGAACAGGCCCATGAACGCCGAGATAGTGCCGAAGATGCCGAGCACCCACTCCATTATCCGAGTCATGATGCACCTCCTCTCAGAGCTCTCACTCTCGTTCTACCCGGCACAGCAGACCCAAAACTGCGCTGGCGGAGAGGGAGGGATTCGAACCCTCGAGACGGGGGTAACCCGCCTAACGGTTTTCGAGGGGGATGATCGGTACGCGCACCTACTGCCGCGCCATCGCGACCCTGAAGCGCTCCTCCGGCGTGACCAGATGATCGAAGTCCTCGGCATTCTCATCGATGTCGATCTGCACCCAATCCACGGTGCCGTTGAACTCGTTGTCTGCGGGACCGTAGTCCGGAGAGACGGGTGAACCAGCGTCGCTGCCAACGTCACAGGTATCGGTACCGAAGAGCATCGGCACCGTCATGTCCACTCGGCCCTCTCCGTCCTTGCGACCGTCCACGTACAGCGCGACGTTCCCCCCCTTGGCCAGCCCCCCGCCGTCGTAGCTGAACTCCATGCGCACCTGATGCTTGCCCGCAGGAATCGCCTGCGTACTCTCGGCGAAGTAGTGGTTGATGCCGAAGAAGTTGTAGCAATGCTTGAGCTTGCCGCCCTTGGCGTAGAGGCTCCAACCGCCGATCCCGGCACCCATGGAGACGATCACGCCACTCGCGCCGGAACCCGGCACGTCGATCTGGGCGGTCAGCGAGTATGACTTGTTGTGAGTCTGGAGGACCACGTTCTCCTGCAAGCGAGCCATGCCGCCGAACAGTATCTGCGTCTTGCCCTTGATGAGCTGAGGCCGGCCCGCGAGATCCGCGTTGAATCGCTGGAAGGTCCGATCGTCAAGCGGCAGAACGCTGTACTTGGTCGCCTCGATCAGGAACAGCCGCTGCAACTCGGCGAGCTTCTCGGGATTCTCCTTGGCCAGGTCGTTTGACTGTGTCCAGTCGGTGTTGGTGTCGTAGAGCTCCCAGACGTCATCATCGAAGGCACGGTCGTAGGCGCCTGTCCAGGGCACGCCGTGCCGGGTCACCGCCGTCCAACCCTTGTGATAGATGCCGCGGTTACAGAACATCTCGAAGTACTGCGTCTCATGTCGCTCGGCCGCCCCGGCATCGTCGAAGGCGTAGAGCATACTGAAGCCCTCTAGAGGTGCTTGTTGGATGCTGTTGACGATCGTCGGCGCGGGGATTCCCGCGGCTTCGAGCACCGTCGGCGCGATATCGATGACGTGACTGAACTGCGAGCGAATCTCGCCCTTGGCGTCGATACCGTCCGGCCAGTGCACGATGGTGCCGTTGCGCGTGCCGCCCCAGTGTGAGGCCACCTGCTTGGTCCACTGGTAGGGCGTATCCATGGCGTGGGCCCAACCTACCGCGTAGTGGTTGGAGGCTTCCGGTCCACCGAACTTGTCGATCTTGCTCATCAGGAACTCGGGTGTCTCGATTCCGCCCATCCCGTTGAGCACCGCGATCTCGTTGAAGCAGCCGTTCGGCGTTCCCTCGGCGGAGGCGCCGTTGTCGCCGATGATGTAGTAGATCAGCGTGTTGTCGAGAGCGTCCAGCTCCTCCAGGGTGTCGATCAGACGGCCGATGTGATGGTCGGTGTGCTCGAGGAACCCGGCGTAGGTCTCCATCTCGCGGGCCAGAATGGGCTTGAGCTCCTCGGGCATGTCGTCGTAGGCGGGAATCTCGTCGGGTCGCTCGGTAAGGACAGCGTCCGCGGGGATCACGCCCAGTTCCTTCTGGCGGGCAAATGTCTCTTCTCGCAGCTTGTCCCAGCCACCGTCGAACTTCCCCTTGTACTTCTCGATCCACTCCTGTGGAACGTGATGGGGAGCGTGGGTGGCGCCGGGCGCGTAGTAGATGAAGAAGGGCTTGTCGGGCATGAGCGCCTTCTGTTGACGCACCCACCCCACGGCCTTGTCGGTCATGTCCTCGGTGAAGTGGTAGCCCTCCTCGGGAGTCTTGTTCGGCTCGACCGGTATCGTGCCTTCATAGATGCCGGGATAGTACTGGTCGGCCTCTCCGCCGATGAAGCCATAGAAGTACTCGAATCCGCCTCCGCAGCTGGGCCAGGCATCGAACGGCCCCAACGGGCTGGTCTGCCACACGGGCACCTCATGGCACTTGCCGAACTGCGCCGTCGCGTAGCCGTTCAGTTTGAGCGTCATGGCCAGCGGCGCCTTGTCCTTTGGCCGCACAGAGGTGTAGCCAGGCGCCGAGGTTGCGATCTCACAGATGCCGCCCATGTTCACGGAGTGGTGATTGCGCCCGGTGAGGAGTGCCTGGCGCGTGGGCGAACAGAGCGCGGTGGTGTGGAAGCGATTCAACTTCAGACCGCCTGCGGCAAGCCGCTCGGCGGTCGGCGTGTGTATCGGACCGCCAAACGCGCTGCTGGCGCCGAACCCGCAGTCGTCGATCAGGATGACGAGCACGTTGGGCGCGCCCTCCGGAGGTCGTACGTCCCGGATCGGCGGGAACTCAGTCTCAGGATCCTTGGCGTCATACGTTGTGAGTCCCACGTGTTGCTGGTCGGGGATGGGAAGGATCGCTGCGTTGAACCTCGTCGCTGACAGCCATGGAATCCCCCTCTGAATCTTGCGCCCGCACCCTCCGCGCCAGCGCATGGCCCATGAACACCCTGAACGCCGAGGGCACGTCCGCCGTACACTCCTGTGGGTCTATACCCTTGTTCCGTCTGCTCGTGGCCGCAGTAGATGCGCCCCTCACGTGGTGACGGTGCTAGAAGAACTCCGCAGTTCGTCACATGCGTTTCGGGCCGAGCCTACTCTCCGAGTAGTCCCAGGCGAGCTGCCACTGCCACGGCTACCGCCCGAGAGTCCACGTCGAACTCGCGGAAGATGCTGCTCAGATGCGTCTCTACTGTGCGCTCCGAGATGTGCAGCCGTGCGGCCTGGCCGTCTTGCGACACACCCTTGCTTCGACCCGCCCCCGCTCGTGAGTGTAGACTGGCTCGGGTGCCCTTTGGGCCCATCGGTGCCGGTCCGATTCAGGTGGAGGCCAGGCAGTGCGGGTGTGGGAGTCGGCGCGTTCGCGACGCGGAATCGACAACATCATGTTGCTCGCGGTCGTGGCGTGTCTCGCAATCGCCTTGGTGCGTCTCGCGATCGTCGTCGCAGTCATTCCGTACGCCGTCTACGTCGATGCACGCGAAACTGCGAGGGCCGAGGCCGCTGGCCAGCCGGCGCCAGACGCATCGATCATGGACCGGATCGAGCACAGTCCGGCGGGCTCGTGGTGGTCACGAACGCCGCCCCTCCGAGGAGGCGGCGACTACCTCCGCGCCGCATCACGCCACTCGGCGATTCGAACAGTCGGCATCTACACAGGAGTACTTGTGGAGCGCGAGCGCGCAGCCGGTGCCAAGATCACGCGCGTGCTTCTCCCGAAGGACACCCAGGCCTTGTACGGCGCGGAATCCGGGACGCTGATGACCAGGCCTGACGGCACCACCTTCCGCACGAAGTGGGCCTCACCCAAGCGCGACATGAGGTACTTCACCGACGCACGGGTGGACGAGGTGGAGTATCAGCCCCTACTGACGGTCGCACAGTCCCAGCAGCTTGCAGCGCGAACCAAGCTCTCCGAGGTCTCGAAGTCCTACCTCGTGGGCGAGCCGGCCGAGAACGGCTCCGGCACTTGGATCCTGCTCGCCAGACAGACAGACAGGCGCGAGTTCATGCTCGTTCCCATCGAATCCAGCCCGGTGGGTGATGGCCTCTGAGCGGGGAGAGACCCCGGCGTGGCCGAGGTCTCTCCTGTGTCCTTCTGGCGGAGAGGGAGGGATTCGAACCCTCGAGACGGGGGTAACCCGCCTAACGGTTTTCGAGTTCTCAGTCGGTCGTCACGTCTTGCGTCGTCTAGTGTCATCCAGTCACGTCTAGCTGGGCGTTTGGATGAGCGTTGTCACGTCTGGCGTCACCTGGTCACGTCCCGTTGTGTCTGGTTCGTTTGCAGATTGGTTTGCAGAATCCTGTTGCCGCCCTGCGACCGACTCCCACTAGCTCAACTCCTTGTGCGGCATCCAGTCGCGGCAGCGGTGCCAGTAAACCGCGCTCCTATGGTTCTACGCTGGGGACTCCCCACCTTCTGTTGCTGGGCCATCGTGGACGCGTCTTTGACGGCCTCTGGCTACCGCGCCGCCATGCGGCCAGCACGTCTCGCCAGGGCACTCACCAAGATCGCCAGTACTGCCCCCACCGCGGTGTCAGCCAGTCGGGTCAGACCCCAGGCCACGTATGCGCCCGTGGGCGCAGCATAGACGGTCACAACCACGATCGTCGTCGCCGCGACGGAGACCACGTAGTCACGCTTCGAGTAGGCAACGGATGGCGCCAATGCCGCGAGCCCGACCGCCGTGGACAGATTGCCGGGCAGAAGCGAGATCAGGACTACGAGGATGAAGCCCACAATCGTGCCGCCCACCCGGCCGATCGAGCGCGCCGCGGTGGCAAGGCTCGTTGGCTGTAGAACCAACATGAACGTGAGAAGGATCCACGCCGCGTCCTGACTGTCGCCCGTGAGGCGCCAGTACATCAGTCCCGCGGACACGCCTGCGGCGAGAACGTGGCCGAGCAGTCGGATGCGAGAATCGCCCGTGTCCGCCTCCCCGCCGTGCGACGAGGCGGAAACCTCAGGCGGCGATGCCTCGTCGTTCCCAGGGCTGCACGGTGGGCTCTCGGCGGCGCTGCGCCGACGCGAGACAGTGATCGCCGCCAGTAGCACCACGCCCCCGAGCACTCCGGCCCCTGCGTACAGCAGCGCTTCAAGCCACGTCGTACCCTCAGAGCCGAAGGCGGCAACCACGAAGTAGGCCAGCTGCAGGAGCGACGCCAGCGCGTTCGGGGGCGCGAAGCGACCAGGAATCGTCAGCCACAGCAAGACCGCGAAGAAAGCGAGCGTGGCGGTGAGAGGAGTGACTGCCGCAAGCGTTGCGAGCACGACAAGGACCGCCGTGACCACTGCGGCAGCTGTGGCCGCGCGAGGCCCATCCGCCAAGCCAACCGCGACGCCGATGAGAGCGGGAAACACCGTGTATAGCGTGCGTGAGGGATCCCCGAGGCCCGTTGCGATCGCCACGCCGATGCCGAGCGCCGCAAGTACGACGACGGTCAGCCCCCAGTCGGGCTGCACGCTGGAGTCTCTGACCTCGGTCCAGAACCGCGGAAGCCCGCGTGACGGCTTCGGTTGCACCATACGTTGTCTCAAACCCTCCCGCATCCAGTCGCTACCGCGCCCAACGAGAATACGTCAAGAGGTCCCGGCGATGTCGCATCAGCCTCTGAAGTTGCTGCAAGCCAACGGAGGGCACTCATCGGGCTGATACTGGCAAGGCGGGCGAAGAACTGGGCCGCGGTTGCGGCCTTCGCGGTCATCGGGCTGGCGATGGCCAGCGCTCTCCGACGCTGGCTACGACGTTTCGAAAGCCATCGAGTCCTAGACGCCATCGGCAGCGAGAACCGCCAGCCCCGGCCACCTCATCAGGCGACCGGGGCTGCATCATGTCGTTCTGGCGGAGAGGGAGGGATTCGAACCCTCGAGACGGGGGTAACCCGCCTAACGGTTTTCGAGACCGCCGCATTCAACCACTCTGCCACCTCTCCGATGGCGCTGGCGGACCAGAAGCCGCTCAGAGCGCACGTGCGAGTATACCGAGGGTCCCCAAGGCGGGCAATCTACCTAGCCAACGGGGCTGGTCGCCCGCGAGGCGAGTCCGGCATCCTTGCGCGCAAGAGCAGCAAGACCCTTCTGTGCTGCGCCGACGCATGAGCCACCGTACCCCGCAAGCGCCTCCCAGCCCGACTCCACCTCTCGTTGCCGCTCATCGAGGGGGACCCGTGACACCTCGGCAGCTTGGACCAGATTCTTGTCGCGCTTGGCGTGCAGGGCAGCGGGACGGTTCGCCGCGACGATGAGCTTGTGGATGGCGAACCTCTCGGGCCGTGGCGCGTTGACGAGGATGCCTCCCGGGTGAGTCGCAGGGACTGACGCAACGGGTACGAAGTCAATGGTCTCGCAAGACCCATCGCCGCCGACACACGAGATCAGAAACGCCCAGTGAAAGGACGCTTCATGGTCGACAAGACCGTCGGCCTCGCGAAGAGCAGGCAAGTACACACAGTCGAAGAGGTTCTGGCGACTGCTGGGATTCGCGCTCGTCCTCGGTGCGTTCGGCGCGCTGGCGGGACTGGTCTTTCTCGGCGTCACGGGCCTGGGGGCGAACTGGTACGGCGACAGCGGGATGGGTTGGCTCGAAGGCAACCCGTGGTGGGTTGTTGTGGCGACGGGCGCAGGTCTTGTCGTCGGCGTTCTGCGTCATCTCCTTCACATGCCAGACAAGATGCCCGGCCTGATCGAAGATCTTGAGGCCGAGCATGTCGATCCGCGCCTGGTCCCCTCGGTTGTGGCCATCTCAGCGGTATCCCTGATAGGTGGCGCAAGCCTGGGTCCTGAAGTGGCCTTGGGCTCCATGGGTGGCGGTCTTGGTAGTTGGATAGCGCAGCGCCGCAGCCTCTCCGACACTGACAGCAAGGCGCTCAGCTTGAGCGGAATGGCCGGTGCGTTCGGGGGCCTGTTCTCCAGCCCGCTGATTGCAGTGGTACTTGTGCTCGAGATCGCACGCCCGAACCGCTCAGTTTCAGGCCACGCGTTCTATGCTTCACTCGTCTCCTCGGCTGCATCCTTTGGCATCTACTTCGCCATCGCCGGCAGCGTCTTCCTCGACCTCTACAAAGTGCCAACGTACGAATACGAAACCTGGCACCTCCTGGCCGGGATCGCCCTCGGGCTGCTCGCGGCCGCGGTCGTGCTCGTGACCGTGACCATCGCTTCGGGGGCCGCGAAGCTGTTCAAGCTCGCGCCCATTCCGAACATCCTCAAGCCGGTGCTGGGCGGACTAGCTTTCGGACTCGTTGGCGTTGCACTCCCTTTGACCAACTTCACTGGCAGCGAACAACTCGACACGGTCCTCCAGAACGCGGGAACACTCGGCCTCGCGGTGCTCGTAGCCACTCTTCTTGGGAAGATGGTCTCGTTTGCTGCAAGCTCGGCAAGCGGATTCATCGGTGGTCCCATCTTCCCGATCCTCTTCATTGGCGGGCTGGCCGGCATCATCGTGAATCAGGTCGTCCCCGCCATCCCTCTGGGTCTCGCGTTCACGTGCATGCTGGCGGCAGTGCCTGGCGCAATCGTGGCTGCGCCTTTCTCGCTGGTGCTTCTTGCGGCGCTTCTCACCCAGATTGGGGCCCTGCAGACTGCACCCGTCCTTGTGGCAGTCGGAACAGCCTCCCTCACCATTGCGGGCGTCCGCTACCTCAAGGCAGGCAGGGTGGGTGCTAGCGGGTCCTGACAGGAAGTAGCAATCGAGTGCGAGTATTGCGCCCAACTCCCACGGGACTTCGGGCGCAGCATGGTCTGCGCAGAGCGGCCGAGCCGGCCTTCACACAATCTCCAGCGCCTATTGCGGCAACGCGACGGTTACGGGCTCTTGTCTCGAGGCTCGACCGAGCGGAGACTGCTCCCCTGCCCCGCATAGTCGCCAACCCGCACAGCACTTGGAGAGAGATGCTGCACCGCCGCACTGACACGCACAACTATAGAGCCCCTGCCCGCCGCTCGATGAATCGGAGCCCCGCGCTTGACTCGGCACGACTTCGAGCGACTGTCGAGTTCTCCCGAGTCGTGGCTCCAATCATCGATCGTGACCGAGTGAAGCCCAAACTTGAGCGAGCCGTGTTCGGATTCGGCTTCGTCAACCCCATGCTGTCGCTACCACAGCTGTACAACGTGCTCGTTCTCAAGCACGTGGGCGGTCTCAGCGCGATCACCATCGCGTCTGCTCTGCTCATGTCAGTACTGTGGACGCTCTACGGAATGCTCGGAAAGCAGCCAGTGGTGTGGGCGACGAACGCTGTCTGGGTCGTGCTGAATGGGGTCACGCTGATCGGCGTCACCGTCCTGGCCCACTGAAGTAGCCAGCTAGGTCGACTGCCCGAGTTGCTCGGCAACCCAAACCCTCACGTCGTCAGGCGAGAACCCGTACTGGTCCTTGATGTCCTTCATCGGCTTGCCAAGGTCCGCCTCGGGCACGCCCCACGTCTCCACGAAGAGTTCCTCGGGAATACCTGGCGCCTCCGGGATCTCCTTCATCGACATGTAGCCCTTGATGAGCGTCGTGTCGAAGGCGGTGCCCTCAGACCCCATCCGCTGCTCGACGGCCTCACCCAAGCTCGGCATGCTGTGGTGAACGCTCGCCGCCGCCCCGCCGTCACCGCAGCCAGAAGAAGGCGATCGTGGCCCAGCCACACAGGAAGACCAAGACCAGCACGCCGCAGCCGACCCCGAAGGAGCGGGTGAGTTCGGCATCGGGGCTGATCTGCCGCTCCGCACCGTCGCTCGCTCGTCTTCGCCGCTCGCTCACCCTTGGAGCCTCCCGCCGGCTCGGCATGCCGGTTCGTCGTGGCGCATGGGGCAGGGCCGGGTGACTACACGCCGGTCGGACCCATCTTGGCTTTCTCCCGTTCCAGATTGGCCTGGCGGCGGAAGTTCAACGCTTCCACCCCAAGCGAGAACAGGATCGCGAAGTAGACGTAGTTGCGGTCGAGTTCCTCGCCAAAGGCATCCGCGATCAGCAGCACGCCTATGAGTACCAAGAAGGAGAGCGCGAGCATCTTGAGCGAGGGGTGCTTCTCGATGAAGTCGGAGAGCACGCCCGCGTAGAACATCATGGCAAGGATAGCGATGGTCATCGCGACGATGATGATCCAGGTCTCGGACGTCAGGCCTACGGCCGTGAGCACAGAGTCGATTGCGAATACCATGTCGACCACCACGATCTGGGCAACGACGCCGGCCATGCCCACGGGCGAAGGCTTGGCGGGCGCCTCCTGTTCCTCTTCCTTGAGTTCGGTCGCCTTGTAGATCTCGGTGACCGCCTTGTAGGTGAGGAACAGGCCGCCGGAGAGCAAGATGACGTCCTTGATGCTGAAGGCGTGCCCGAAGAGCGTGAACAGGGTCTGGTCGAGACCCAGCAGCCACGAGATGCCGAGCACCATGACGATTCGCCCGACAAGGGCGAGTCCCAGTCCGAGCTTGCGCACCCTGTCCCGCTTATCGAGCGGCACGTCTTGGGTGACGATTGCCAGGAAGATGACGTTGTCGACGCCCAGAACGAGTTCCAGGATGGTCAGCGTGAGTAGCGCAACCAGGTTCTCGGGCGTGAAGAGCTCAGCCATGCGTGCAGTCCCCCCTCAGTGGTTCGCGACACGCCGATTATGACTGATGAAGGACCGGCCTACACGGAAGCACCGCGGGCTACTTGATGATGAACACCGGCGTTCCCACGGGCACCAACGGGTAGAGCTTCACGACCGTCCTGTTCGCGACGCGGATGCATCCGTGACTGGCGGCCGTGCCGATGCTCCCGTAGTTGCTCGTGCCGTGAATCCGGATGCCCGGCGAGTTCAGGTAGAGCGCGCGCAGACCGAGGGGGTTGCTGGGGCCGGGCCCGATATAGGAGGGCATGTTGGCCGCCCATGCGCTGCCGGGATTTCGCCACGTCGGGTACTTCACCTTGGCGATGACCTTGAACTTGCCGCGTGGCGTGGGGTAGCGCGACATACCGACGGCCACGCCGACCTTCTTGACCAGCCTGGAATGGTCGTAGAGCCGAAGCTTGCGCTGAGAGATGTCGACGAGGATGGCTCGGCCAAGCTTCGCGTTGGTCACCTTGGGCGTGTAGCGCTTGTAGTGGAGGTGAACCGTCGGCTGCGCCTCGCCAGTAGCGATCTCACGACGCAGCGCGGACATCATGGCACCGCGATTCGCGGTGATGTAGAGCCCGCGGCCGTAAACCGCCGGGCGCCAGCGCATCCTGCCGCCGCGCACGTAGTAGAACGCGTTCTTGCGATGACGGTTGACCTTGGTCGCGACGCGGGCGACGAACGCGTTGACGCTCGGGGTGGTGATGGTAGCCATACGCGGGATCGTGAAGGTCGTCTCGGCAGACGGCGCGTATGCCTTGTCGAGCATGCCCTCGACGTTGAGCTTCACGTACTTGGGGGTGTCGATGGTGAAGTACATGCCCGCAGCGATAGTGCGCAGCTTGGGCAGCTTCGCGACGCTCGCCTCTTGCGAGATGGCTGCGACCGCGGCGGTCTCTTCCATCCCGTAGAGGTCCACGCTGCCGACGATCGCGTGATTGGGGACCGTCCCTCGTCCATCGGCGTACGCCGGCGCGGCGATCGCGACGACAGCACACACGGCCAAGGCAACGACGATTGCACGAAATGCTGACTTGCTCATCTTCAAGACTCCGGCCCCTCAGGATGGATTCGTTTCAGGCAGTGTACGGGCGTAGGCACGTCTCGCGCCAGTTCACGGGACCGATACGTGACCATATCGTTATCACGACGTCTGCCGAACGGTCGCTCACGGCGCGGCGAACACGAAGGCCGCCGGACGTCCGGCGGCCTTCGACCTGGTGTTCTGGCGGAGAGCCAGGGATTCGAACCCTGGGTACGGTTCAAAGCCGCACACACGATTTCCAGTCGTGCTCCTTCAACCACTCGGACAGCTCTCCGCGAGGGCCCGAGCGCGCGTGACGATGCCGCCACATGCGCACTTGAGCGCAAGCGCGAGTATACCCACGCGCGCGAGAGGGGGCAATCGCGAGGCCCCGCGCGGCGATGGCTATGCGTATCATGTGGCCATGGACACCGCCGGAACCCCCACTACCGTGCGAGCCTTGATCGAGGCGGGATGTCTCGGCGCCGATCCGCTGCCGTGGCTGCTCGACTCGAACGAGCCGTTCGCTGTGTGGGCCACGCTCACCGGCGTGCTCGGCAGGACCGCCGACGATCCAGCGGTCGAGCGCGGCGCACCTCGCAGTGCTGGCAAGCGAGAACGTCCGGCAACTCGTCGAGCAACTGCCCGCGCGACCATCGCCGTCCACCACCGATCACCACAGTCCGAGCTTCCTGCCCAACCGGCTGAACCTGCTCGCCAACATGGGTGTCGCTCGCGGCGACTTCGAGCAGCTCGACGCGGTCCTCGGCACGCTGCTGGCAGCCCAGGACAGGAGCGGCCGCTACCGCGTGACGGGCCCCGCCGAGCCCCGGCCCCAGGTCGACTCGCACCGTTGCGACAACAACGCGATCGTCGAGGTGCTCGCCCGGTTCGGATACGCCGAGGAACCCAGCGTCGCGAAGGCGCTCGCCCGCGTTGCAGCCGATGCGGCCGCAACCACCCAGGGCACGGGCTGGTGCTGCGTTCCCGATCGGCAGCCGGTGCTGCGGCTTCCGGGGCGTCGCGCCCCTGCCTGCCCGCAGATCACGCTCGAAGGCCTGCGGTGCATCGCCCTGCTCCCGGCCGAGAAGCGTCCCAAGTCCTCCCTCGACGCGGCGCGCACGCCGCTCGAGATCTGGCGCAGACGCACCGAGGAGCGCCCGTATCAGTTCGGGCACGGCTACCAGTTCAAGACCGTCAAGTGGCCCAGCTTCTGGTACGACGTGCTCTCGGTGCTCGACGCCGTGAGTCGCTACCCCGACCTGTGGAGCGGGCCAGAAGCGCGTGACGAGGATCGCCAGTCGCTTGCCGAGCTGGCCGCCTGCCTCATCGCGTACAACGTTGACGCCGCCGGGCGGGTGACGCCCCGTCGCGTGCACCGCGGCTACGAGCAGTTCTCCTTCGGCACGAAGGTCGCGCCGTCGCCGTTCGCGACCGCGCGCGTACTCACGGTGCTCGCGCGCCTCTCCGAGCTCGCCGAGCAGATCTGCTGCCATCGACGCAGAAGCACTCCCCAGCTCCAAGGGGGGAAGCGGCACCGCCGTGCCGCCGGAGGAGCAGCTCCCTACCGCGGTTCCCGAGGCCTGCCCGATGCCATCGGTACCCACCTACGATCCGGCTCGCGTCCTGCCGCGCGTCCTCACCCGTCACCACCTCGACCGCTCGTGGGAGCAGCAGAGCCCCGAGTCGATCGTCGCCGACGTTGGGGGGCTTGTCGCCATCGACCCAGTGACCCCCTACCTATCGCTCGCCGCTCGAATCCCCGCCTTCGACCCGATCGCACTGGAGCAGTCGCTCGACCGTCGACACTCCCTGGTGCGATGGCGCGGCATGCGCGGCGTGCTGCAGGTCTTCCGGCGAGACTTCGTCCCCCTTGTCCACGCGGCGACCTCACCGCAGGTCATCAGATACGCGCGCACGTATGCCAAGAACAAGGGCGTCGACCCAAAGGACTACGAGCAGTGGGCTCCGCAGGTCCTCGATGCATGCGCCGGCGAGGCCCTCTCACGCGATGAGCTGAGGAAGCGACTGCGGCCACCGGTCGATCTGGGCGCGGTGCTCTCGCTCATGACTGCCGAGGGGATCCTCGTGCGCTCCCATCCCCAGCGAGGGCGTACCGATCGCCGCATGACGTACGCGCCCTCGCGCGGTGGTCCTGCCGGGCGTCGAGTTCGACCGGATCAGCCAAGATGAGGGCCGAGCGTACGTGCTCAGGGCCTACGTGCGTGGGTACGGGCCGGTGACGCAGCGCGACGCGGCCTGGTGGACGGGAATGGATCTCAAGCGTGTGCGGCGAGCGATGGACGCCCTCGAAGACGAGCTCGTCGAGATCGCGCTCAAGGGGCACGAGGACACGTGGCTGATGCACGCCGCGGATGCCGAGGAGCTCGAGAGGGCCGCGCTGCTCGACCAGCCAAGCGTCGCTGTGCTGCCCGCGAACGACCCGCTGATGATCGGCTACACCGACCGCTCGCGCTTCATCGACGACGTGGCACGGCCGCTACGTCTTCGACAGCTCGCACAATGCAGCACCGGTCGTGCTCGTCAACGGGAGAATCGTGGCCGTGTGGGACGTGACGCGCGCCCCCAGCCGCCTCGAGAGACCGCGCGGAGGCCCTTCTTTTCGCGGTCGCACCCATCGACGCCGAAGCGGTCGACCTCATCGAGCGAAGCGCTGGTCGGCATCGCATCGCCCGCCGCCGCTGACCCGACGCCCGTTCGCCACGTGTCGGCGATGCGCTCGCTTGCCGCGCGTCCTATCGGCTCGTTCGCTCATCCGCTACGCTGAGTGCCGTCTCGGCATGCGTGCCGAAACGCAAAGCGGACCCTCGGCCAGGGTGGGTAGCCGAGGGTCCGCCTTCGCTCCAGGTGCTGTCGCCAGCACCGATGGAACCGAGCCTACTTCTTGCCGCCTGCGAACAGCCCGCCGACCTTGTCCAGGCCGTGCTCGCGTCTCGTAGCGCTCGTGAGCGGTACCGTGGATGCGCATCCAGATCGCGTCGACGTTGTCAGGCAGCTTGCCGTCGATCTTGCTGACGATGTAGATCGTGAGCAAGGCGGCCGGGAAGGTGAACAGCACCGGGAACGTGAGCGACGCGAGGAAGCCGATGAAGCCCTGATCGGCCGCGAATGCCGGCACCTTGAGCTGCTGGAAGATGTTCATGAAGATGATGCCCACCGAGCCGATGAGCCCGACCAGCATGCCGGAGATCGCGCCCCTCTCGGTCGTACCCTTCCACCAGATGCCGGTGAGGAGCATCGGGACGAATGCCGATGCGCCGACCGCGAACGCCCACGTCACCATCATCGCGATGAGTGCCGGATAGGCGTTCTGAAGGCCGGTGGACGGAATCAGCCAGCCAAGGAACCAGCCAAGCGATGCGAAGAAGATGACCGATGCCTTGCCGACGAAGACGCGCTTCGCCTCGCTTGCGTCCGGGTTGATGTACTTCTCGTAGACGTCGTGACCGACTGCTGAAGCCGAAGCGATAAGCAGACCGCCGACGGTCGAGAACATCGCAGCGAATGCGCCTGCGGCGACGATACCCATCAGCCACTGACCGCCGAGGATCTGAGCCAGGGTAGGCATGACGGCGTCAGACTTGACCAGTAGGCCATCGACGTATGCAGCGTTCGCAGGCGCAGTCCCGTTGAAGAAGGCCTCCATGATCCTGCTGCGGCCCGCGAGACCGGCGATCGGCGAGAGGATGTAGAAGACGCCGATGAGCACGAGCACCCAGAAGGTAGAGCGGCGAGCCGCAGAACCTGAGGGGTTCGTGTAGTAGCGATTGAGAATGTGGGGCAGGCCTGCCGTGCCGAGCACGAGCGCGAGCACCATTGAGAACTGGTCGAAGGCGTTGTAGCGATGACCGGGCTCGTTGAAGAGCATGTCGCGGGTCTCGTGCAGCTTGTTCTTCTGAGTGAGGAGGACGTCGACCTTGGCGGTTTCGTCGCCAGCTGCCACCGCCTCCTCGACCTTGGCGAACCCTTCGGGGGTCATGGCACCGCGCGCGTTGTCGATCGGCGCTTTGCCGCTCTTCTCATCGACCTTCGTGAGTTCTGCCACGGTCATGGTCTTGGACGCAACCAGCGTTCCGTCGCTCGCCGTCTTGAGCTCACCCGGGTAGCTGAAGCCATTGCCGAAGGCGAACACGACGACCATGATCATCGCGAACATCAGCAACCAGAACTGGAAGATCTGGTTGAGGGTCGTACCCTTCATGCCGCCCATGGCGACGTAGAACATCATGATTGCCGCTACCACCGTGACGCCGGAGAGGTAGATGGAGTCCACGCCCAAGAACAGCCCGTTGGCGTCGGATGGAAGGAATCCGGTGCCGACGAGAATCTTCCACGTGGTGCCAGCGCCGTACATCTGGGGGGCCATGTAGAAGAGCGATACCATCAGCACGGCGAGAACGGTGACGAGGCGGATGCGGCTGGAGCCGAAACGGCCGAAAGCGAAGTCCGCCACCGTGTACTCGCCGAAACGGCGAAGTGCCGATGCGATGAAGAGCACGACGACCATGAAGCCGCCGGCGAAGCCGGCCGCGTACCATACGCCGTCAAGCCCAGAAGCGTAGACCGCTGCCGCAACACCCAAGAACGATGCAGCGGACAGGTAGTCGCCCGAGATAGCCGAAGCGTTTGCGAACGAGCCGACCTTGCGTCCTGCCAGGTAGAAGTCCGCGGTAGTGCGGGTGAACCGGCGGGAGAAGATCGAGAGGGCGATGGTGAACAGCACCAGGCCAACAACGAGAACGATTGCGATGGTGTTCACGAGACCTCACCGTCCTTGACGGCCTTGGCCGCGATCTCGTCCGCCATTTGGGTAAGCCTCTCGTCGAGCTTGTCGGCCTGCTTGGAGTAGGTCCACGCCATCGCCCACAGGAAGCCGAAGTAGATCAGGGCGACAAAGAGGTAGTTCCAGGTGAAGCCGCCCCAGATCGGGGTCGCGTACCAGCCCTCGACCCACACCGACAGTGCGGGAACCGCGAGCGTGACAGCGAAGAAGACCGCTCCGTAGGTGAAGCTCAGCTTCCGCTGCTCCTTGAAGACCAGATCGACGGTCTCAAGCGTATCGATGTGCTCGCCGTACTGTATGTACTTGCCTGCCACGCCGGTATCTACGACGGGCTCGAGACTCTGATCACTCATGCCGACACCTCCTTCTCAGTGTCCGTAGGTACTAGTCGATTTTGCACACGAGAACGGGTATCGGTGCGCCGCGCAGGACGGTCTCGGCGATACTGCCCATGCCGAGCCGCTTGAGGCCCGTGCGCCCGGTCTCGCCAAGGACGATCAGGTCGGCGCCCGTTTCCTCGGCGGTCTTGATGATCCGCTTGGCGACGCCGCCCTGGATCACGGCGATCTCGACCGGAACGCCGTTGCGCTCGGCCATGATCTTGGCGATTCCGAGGCCCTTGATGGACGGGTGGTAGCCCTCCCACGTGTCGTCGGCCTCGATCTCCTCCGGGTACTCGAGCTTCTCCATCCCGTCGTCAACGAAGATTGCCGCTAGGCTCGCCCCGAGCGTCTTGGCCAGTGTCACTGCGTACTGCGTTGCGAGGATGGCCGGTTCGGAGCCGTCCGTTGCCAGCAGAATACGATCGAAGTCGAGACATACGTCATCGATCTCTCCCATCTTCACCTGCTCGGCGGCGCCCTTGATGCAGACCTTCATCAACCTCACCTCCTCATGAAATAGCACGCTGACATGCGCGGTCGGTTCATCCGACAGTAAGAAGCTACGCTTGCGCGCCAGCCTCGCCGAGGAGCCAACGCCCAGCGGCTGATTCTGGTCGGCACGGGGTGGGTTTGGAGCGGTGAGCGGCGAAATCGCGGCACGGTGAACGGCAGACGGTCGCCTGCGAGTGACTCAGCGCCCCGATCCGCGACCGGTGCGCCGGTACTACGGCTGAGCTGCGAACTCCTTGCGAGAAGCAGCATCGGCGAGAGGGATGATCATCTCCACCGTGGTGCCGACACCTTCTGTGCTGTGGATGACAAGCTGGCTGTCTGGCCCGAAGTAGCCCGTGAGCCGATCTCGGATGTTTCTGAGCGCGATACCCAGGCCGGTGCCAAAGCCCGGCTCGAAGACGTTGGGGAGCCGCTCCTCAGAGATCCCGACGCCGTCATCGGCGATGATCACCGTCAGACAATCATCTTTGACCCGCGCGCTGATGATGACTCGCAGAGTGCCGCCCTCAGGTCGCATGCCATGACCCACGGCGTTCTCCACCAGCGGCTGGATGATGAACGCGGGCAGCGCGTGCGAGCGGGCAGCGGGGTCGATGTCCTCAATCACCTCGAGGCGATCGCCGAAACGCGCACCCTCGAGCTCGACGTAGGTCCCGACGAACTCCATCTCGCGGTCGAGGGTCACGAGGTCGTCGGCTTCCTCGAGCGTGCGACGGTAGAACGCCCCGAACTGCCTCAGCAGCCTTCGTGCCTCCGCCGGGTCGGTGCGAATGAACGCCGCGACGGTGTTGATGGTGTTGAACAAGAAGTGGGGGTTGATCTGCGCCTGCAGCGCCTTGAGCTCCATCTCGGTCGCAAGCTCGGTCTGCCGGTCCAGCTCGGAAAGCTCGAGTTGGGTCGAGAGCAACCGCGCCAGACCCTCGGCCATGGCGAGTTGAGTCTCGTTCAGGTAGCGGTCCGACGTGTAGTAGAACTTCAGCGTGCCGACCGCCTCGTCACGCATCTCGAGTGGAACCACGATGGCCGAGCGTAGTCGGCACGCGGGCTCCGGACACCCGATCTCCTCCTTCGTCTGCAGAACGCGGGACTCGGCGAGATCGAGCGCCTCTTGAGTCGCACGCGTGATGATGGGGCCACCGACCAGGTGGTGCTCCTCGCCGACGCCCGCGAAGCCGATCACCTGTTCTTGGTCGGTGATGGCCACGGCGGCCGCCTCGGTCTCGCCGAGGACGATCCGGCACACGCGGTCGGCGGTCTCCTCTTCGAGGCCCTGCCGCAGGAACGGCAGGGACTCGCTCGCGATACTGAGCATGCGGTCGGACTGCAGCGCGCGAACGTGGTCGGGGCGCGACATCATGCGCTGGTAGACCCCGAAGAAGGAGACGGTGACCAAGCCCAGTACCGCCACTTGGACGGCGAAACTGGGTGCGCGCAGGAACGTCCCCGCGATGGCCGCGGTGCCAAGGACCACGACGAG
Source organism: uncultured Actinomycetes bacterium (assembly GCA_963700665.1). Classification (GTDB taxonomy): domain Bacteria; phylum Actinomycetota; class Coriobacteriia; order Anaerosomatales; family PHET01; genus CAVPCY01. Next base: position 257,204 of record CAVOYK010000011.1, on the reverse strand, counting down.
TGCCAGCATCAGGACGTCGACCCAGTTCTGGCGACGTACGCTGGGCAGCACGCCGCCCCTGTCGGACATGCGTTCTTCTATGTCGGGAGGCAGCGGCACGGGCATCCTCGGTGCGGTCGTCGGATGCCCAGTATGCTACACCGCGTCGACCGGTGGCGGCTGGTCTTCGGAGTCGGCAGGGGCCTGTTCCGGCGCCTGCTCGGACGCGACAGCGGACTCCTCGGCCACGTCGGTGTCGGTCTCGGCGGAGACCTCGAGCGCCTCGGCCTCTTCCGCGGCCTCAAGCTCGTCAGCCTCCGGCCATCTCGGCCATCGAGCCGCCTGCGCCCAGGAGCTCAACCAGCAGGTACCACAGGACGACGCCCACCGCGAGACCGATGACCTGCCCCATCGAGCGAGGAGCCGGCAGTATCAGCAGGACGATGACGGCGACGACGACACCGGCCACCCTCAGACCGCCCTTGCGTGCCGCCACCCACTCGCCAAAGCGGCCCAGCTCAAGATGCGAGGCAACACCGGCTATGCCGCCGGACAGCCCTTGGCGCATCGCTACCGCCCACTTGGCCGGGCCAGCGACGATGGCACCCGCGAAGATGAGCAGACCGAACACGGCCAGGACCTGCTCGGAGGCGATCAGCTGCGCGAAGACGATACCGTACGCGTTCTGAGCTGCGGTTGCCGGCAGACCTGCAAGGTCCTGCAGTTGATTCACCACGTAGTACTGGGAGAGGTAGATAGACTGCAGCGGGAGCAGCCCAGCCACGACGATACCCCCGCCGAGCCACAGGGCGACCTTGCGGCGATCCGTCGCCAGGATGAGTGCGATCGCGGACAGCAAGATGGCCACAAGCGGAATGAAGAACGCGAGCTGGTTCATCACGCCAAGTGCGACTGACGCTTGCGCCAACACCGGGGAGTTGAATATCTCGATCTGCTTGTTGATGCTGCTGACCGGCACCCTGCCCAAGAACGACAAACCGGAGTCGACGAGTCTGGCCTGTACCATCTCGGCCAGTACACCGACATCGAGTGTGAGCACTCCAGGTTCGTACTTGAGCGCCGCGTCGCGCGAGCCGGTGAGCGCTGCGATCAGTGCAGTGTGCCCCACACGGTTGAGCTCGCTCCATATCTCGGAGAACTTGTCCGAGCGAACGAGCGTCGTCGTCTGCGTGCGCACGAAGCCCTCCGCGCTCGAAGCGATGATCGGGGCAAGCTGCTGAAGCTGCTCGGGCAGCACCGCCTCGAGCCGCGTCTGAGCGTCGAGCGCCTCGATCAGCGCGTCCGAGGTCGCAGCCGCCACGGCGTCTTGGATGGCGGGGTCGTCGGCGAGCGGGGCCATCGTTGCGACCCACGTGTCGGTGTCCATCACCACCCGATTGAGCCACACCGCGGGCACGGCGACTGTGAAGAGCACCGCGGCGATGATCGCGATGACGATCGCCCAGGCAGTCCGAGCCCCCATGCCGTGCGGCTCGGGGGTCTTGAGCGCCTCGTTTTCCACCCGCAAGCGTTCGAGCTCCGCCTTGAGCTGTTCGACGTCCTCGTCGGCTGCAGGCGTCAGCGCAGTTTCCTCGGCCATGTCTCCCCCTGAGTCGCGCATGATGTTATGCACTACTGTATATCCGAAAGGAAGGCGTTTCCATCCGAGTGGGAGGGCGAAGGACATGCGTTTTCTGATCCGCTGGCTCGTGTCCGCGATATCAGTGGCCGCTGCGGTCCTTCTGGTTCCCGGGTTCAGAGTCCAGGGGAACGCGTTTGTTGCCATCGTGGTGGCGGCACTGGTCATCGGTCTTGTGAACGCAACGATCGGGCTCATCCTCAAGATCGGCGCTTTCGGCTGCATCGTCATGACGCTGGGACTGTTCAACCTCGTCATCAACGCGGCGCTGCTGTGGATCTCGGTTTGGATGCTCGACAACTGGTTCTCGTGGCTGGGCGGAACCGTGGTGGTCGACAGCGGCTTCTGGCCCTACTTCTGGGCGGCGCTCGTGATCAGCATCGTCTCCGGGGTCCTGAACTACTTCGTGCGCGCCGAGGACGACCAATCCGCGTCGTAGCCAGCCCTAGCGGAGCCGGAACCCTTTCAGGCGGCTAGCCAGCGAGCCAGCCTCGCGCTTGACGTTGCCCGCGGCGTCGGCGACCTGCGCTGCCGAGGTGGCCGTTCCTGTGACGCCCTCGCTGACCTGGTGCATGACCTCGACGATCTGCTTGGCTGCCGACTGCTGCTGTTCGGCTGCGGCTGCGATCTCGCGCGCCGCGGAAGCGGTGTTGTCCATCTTCGCGTAGATCTCGTCGAACTTGTCGCGTGTGAACATCACATCTTGGAGAGCCTCTGTGCCGAACACGACTTGCTGCTCCGACGTGGATGCCAGTGTCTTGCTCGCCTCTTGGATGCCGCCTACCAGCGAGTTGATCTGCCCCACCGAGGCGGAGACCGAGTCTGCAAGCGAGCGGATCTGGGCAGCCACCACGCCAAAGCCCTTGCCCGCTTCTCCCGCCCGCGCCGCCTCGATCGCCGCGTTGAGCGCGAGTATCTTGGTCTGCTCGGCGATGGAGCGAATGACCGTGGTCACCTGACCGATATCGCTTGCCACTGAGGTGAGCTCCTCGGCCGCGGTCAGAGCCGCGCCCGAGCTGTCGGCCAGCTGCGCGACGTGCACCGCGTTGCCCTGCACCATCTCGCGGCCGGCGTCCGCGGTCTCCAGCGACCCCTCCGCGATCTCTCGAACGCGCATCGCCCCTTGTGCGACCGCGCCGAAGGATCGGTCGAGCTCCTCGAGAGTCGCGGTGGCCTGTGCGACCGCCGAGGCTTGCGCGGCGGCGCTTTGCGCCTCGTTCGATGCCGAGGCGGTGATCTCCCTGGCAACGGCGTCCAGCGAGCCTGCGCTCGCGTCCATGCCGTCGAGCAGTCCGCGCAGCTCGCCGGTCATGACGTTGAACGTCGAGCCCATCGTGCGGGCCTCTCGGAAGCCTGACTCGGGAACTTCGACGGTCAGGTCCCCGGTAGCCACCTGCTCGGACGCCGAGATGATTCCTCCGATAGGCGTGGTGATGCTGCGGGCCGCGTAGAGCGCGATGAGGTTGGCCAGACCCATGCTGAGCGCGATCACGACCAGCATTCCCAAGATGAAGTTGCGCTGAGCGACTGCGTACCGCGAGTAGTCGAGTGCGACGGCAAGCGCACTGGGCGCCTCGCCACCCGCGCCGGAGATGGGCAGGTAGAGCATCAGATACGTACGCCCGCCGATCTCCTCTCGACCCTCATACGACTGCCGCTGATCGATCACACTGGTACGCACCTCATCAGAAAGCGCGGAGCCGAGTGCAGCGGTGCCGTCGGCGACTTCGATAGTGGAGGCGGCCACCGCACCGTCGCGATACAGCAGCGCCTCGACATCGAGCTTGTCCACGGCCGAGTCGATGACGGCTTGATCCGCGCGATCGGAGCCGGCCTCGGCAACAAGCGCCTTCGCGGTCTCCGCTTGCGTTCTGAGAGCCCGTCGCGCCTCGTCTTCAAGAGCCGAGCGGTACCAGGTGACTGCGAGCACCGCGGCGATGACGACCGGGACGAGTGCGACCAACATGAAGCTCGCCACCAAGCGGGTCCTCAGCGATGCAGTTGCGAACACGGGCGGTCCCCTTCCGAAGAGCACCTGGCGGCGTCATGCCCCGCCTGTGCCCAAGCCGTCCACTCAGTCATCGTCCGAATCGGCGCTCACCATGAGACTGTAACGGGAACACTAGTCCTGTCTAGCCTACTGAGAGGAGCGTTCCATGCCTGCCGGCAAACTCATCGCCCTGTACGGGATCACAACGGCTGTCTTCTTCGCGCTCGACTTCGTGTGGTTGTCCACCGCGACGAGCCGAGTGTACCAGCCCTACCTTGGAGACCTGCTGGCTCCCAAGCCCAATCTCGCCGTCGCGGCCGCCTTCTATCTCTTCTATGTCGTGGGCATCCTCGCGCTCGCGGTCATCCCCGGCCTCAAGGAAGGGGCGATCGCCGGCGCGCTGTGGCGCGGAGCGTTGTTTGGCCTTCTTGCGTACGCAACCTACGACTTGACCAATCTCGCCACGATCAACGGGTGGGCCTGGCAGGTCTCGGTGATCGACATGGTCTGGGGCACCTTCCTCAACACGACCGTGGCGGCGGCCGGCTACCTCGCAGGTCGCTGGCTCGGTCTGGGAGGCTAGGAGAGGCGACATGCCCCGGTCAATGTGGAAGGGAACGATCTCATTCGGGCTGGTGAGCGTGCCCGTCTCGCTCATGCCCGCAGTCGCTCAGCGCGATTTGGCGTTTCACCTTCTCGACTCGAGCGACATGTCGCCCGTTCACAACTTGAGAGTGAACGCCTCGGGCGACGAGGTGCCGTGGGAGCGCATCGTCAAAGGCTACGAGCTGCCGGACGGCCGCTGGGTCACGATGGCACCAGAGGACTTCCAAGCCGCCAACGTCAAGGCCACGCAGACCATCGACGTTCTGGGCGCCGTGTGCGCCGAAGACGTCCCTCTGCGCTTCTTCGACACGCCGTACTTCCTAGCCCCCGAGAAAGCCGGGATCAAGCCCTACGCGCTCCTTCGCGAGGCGCTCAAGCGTGCGGAGCGCATCGCGATCGGGCAGATCGTGATTCGCACGCGCCAGCACCTGTGCGCTCTCGTCCCCGACGGCGACCTGCTGATGCTCGAGGTCCTGCGCTACCCTCACGAGCTGCGGGCGGCCGACGATATCGAGGTGCCGGGAGCGGACCTCGAAGAGCTGGGAGTCACCGACGCCGAGATCGCGCTCGCGCAGCAGCTGGTCACCACGATCGCGAGCACGTGGGACCCGGAGAGGTACCACGACACCTACCACGACGACCTGCTCGCACTGATCGAGCGCAAGGCTGACGGTGAGGCGGTGGAGATCGCCGAGCCGGTGTCCGAGCCGACAGCGCAGGTGGTCGACATCGCCGAGCTGCTCAAGCGCAGCGTCGAGGACGCCCGGCGCGCTCGCGCGGGCAGCGCCTAGCGCCGGGTGGGGCCCATGCCACTCGAGGAGTACCGCGCCAAACGCGATCTCAGCGATCACCCCCGAGCCCAGCGGGGGCGAACCCACGCCGGCCGGACAGCCCCGCAGATTCGTCGTCCAGCAGCACCACGCCCGGGCGATGCACTGGGACTTTCGACTCGAACTCGACGGCGTGCTGCTGTCGTGGGCTGTTCCCAAGGGGCCCTCGCTCGATACCCGCGAGAAGCGGCTCGCGATGCGGGTAGAGGACCACCCGCTCGACTACGCGGACTTCGAGGGTGTCATCCCGGCCGGGGAGTACGGTGCCGGCAAGGTGATCGTGTGGGACCGCGGCACCTGGGAGCCGACCACGGATCCCCACGCCGGACTCGCCAAGGGCGACTTCAAGTTCCGCCTCGAGGGCGAGAAGCTCGTCGGCGGCTGGGTGCTCGTGCGCCTCAAGCCGCGACCCAACGAGCGCGGCGAGAGCTGGTTGCTCATCAAGGAACGTGACGAGTACGTGAGGCCGGCCGGCGAGTACAGCATCACCGTCGAGCGACCCGAGAGTGTGGTGAGCGGGCTCACTGTCGACGAGGTGGGGAGTGACGGGGGGGCTCCCGGCGTGCAAGCGCACGGCAGCGCCGGGAGCCCCCCCGTCACTCCCCCCGAACGCAGCGAACCCACCGGTGTGCCTACCGGGCAGGAAGCCCCGGGCACGCCCGCGGCCATCGGCTCGGACCCGCTGGTGGCGCCCCCGGCGCTCGCGCTGTGCACGCTCGTGAGCGTGCCACCCGACGGCGACGACTGGCTCGGCGAGGTCAAGTACGACGGCTACCGGCTCACCATCGCTCTCGAGCGGCAAGAGGCCCGCTGCTTCACGAGAAACGGTGAAGACATCTCGGCCAAGCTGGAGCCGATCGCTGCGGCCGCCTCGGCCCTACCCGCGACAACGGCGCTTCTCGACGGCGAGATCGTCGTGTTCGACGAGCGCGGCATCTCGCGCTTCGGCGCGCTGCAAGAGGCGCTCTCAACGGCGCCCGAGCGAATCACGTTCGTCGCCTTCGACCTGCTACACCTCAACGGGCACGACATACGCGCGCTTCCCACCACCACGCGCAAGGACCTCCTTCGAACGCTGCTGGCCGATCAGGGAGCCTCTTCGCCCCTGCGGTTTGCGGAGCACGTCGACGGTGGCGTGCCGGCGATGATGGAGGTCGCCTGCGCGCAGGGTCTGGAAGGCGTGGTCGCCAAGCGGGCGGACTCGCCCTACCCGGAGGGACGAACGCGATCCTGGCTCAAGATCAAGTGCCGCCGCTCCCAGGAGTTCGTGGTGGGCGGCTACACCGAGCCGCGAGGGTCTCGGATCGGCTTCGGCGCACTGCTTCTCGGCTACTACGAGGGCGGCCGCCTCGTCTACGCGGGGCGGGCCGGGTCGGGATTCTCTGACAAGCAGCTCACCGAGATCCACGCGCAGCTCGCATCGACTCGAGCGCGCCGAGCCGCCCTTCGCCGAGCCGCCCTCCATCGCCGACGCACACTGGGTCGAGCCGCTGCTCGTTGCACAGGTCGCCTTCGCCGAGTGGACCTCGGAGGGCCGTCTGCGCCAACCGAGCTTCCTTGGCTTTCGGGCCGACAAGGACCCCCAGGCAGTGACCCGAGAGCTGGAAGCCGACTCGTCACCAGTGCCGAGTCTGGTGACGCGGACGGAACCGCTGCGGCAGGGGGTGCTCGGGGGGTCACCGACGCTGCCGTGCCCTTGCACGGCGGTGGCCCCCCGGGCACCCCCGACACCGTCGCTGGCGTGCGCATCACCAACCCCGGCAAGCAGCTCTTCCCGGACAGTCCGCTCACCAAGCTCGATCTGGCTCGCTACTACGAGGCGATCGCCCCGATCATGCTGCGCGAAGCGGGCGAGCGGCCGCTCACGCTGGTGCGATGCCCCGTGGGCGACGGACGTGGAACGTGCTTCTACCAGCGCCACCCCGACAAGGGCCTCCCACAACAGATAGGCACGTTGTCGCACGTGCTGACCGGTCACGACGAGGCCGACGAACTGATCGTCGTCGAGGATGCGGCCGGGCTTGTCGCGCTCGCGCAGATGGGCGTCGCCGAGATCCACACGTGGCTGTCGCGCACCGACGCACCGACCCGTCCCGACCGGATCGTCTTCGATCTCGACCCGGGCCCCGGCGTCGAGTGGCCCGCGATCGTCTCGGCGGCCCACGTGGTGGCGCGCGAATGCTCGGCGCTCGGCTTCACGCCCTTCGTCAAGAGCACCGGCAGCAAGGGACTGCACGTCGTGATGCCCATCGAGCCGGTATGGGAGTTCGAGCGCATCCGCGCGCTGGCCCGGCTCATCGCCGAGAAGACCGCCGCGCTCGATCCGGACGCCCTCACCTCCAAGATGTCCAAGGCGCTTCGGCCGGGCCGCATCTTCATCGACTACGTGCGCAACTCCGAGGGCGCGAGCGCCGTGGCGCCCTACTCGACGCGCTACCTGGAGGGGCCGCCCGTCGCAGTGCCGCTGGCGTGGGACGAGCTCGATGCCGCGAACGACGTGCGTCGCCTCTTCACGCCGGCTCGCGTTCTCGAGCGGGTGGCGTCGGGCACGGACCCGTGGGCCGAGATGCCGGATACGGCAGCGGGAAGCCGCGTGCTCAAGGCCGCGGAGGCGGAACTCGGAGGGTAGGAGTCGCGAACAGCGGCGGACCGTTGCGAGAGGCTCTCGTGCGCGGGCCACGTCACACGGGTGCGAAGAGCGGACTCAGGCGAGCTCGCGCACCTTGATCGCCGCGGCAGCAGCCATGTCGGGCCCCACGACGAGCCGCAGGGCTCCAACCAGATTGTCGGCGATCGCCGGAAGATCCGAGCGCTCGATCGTGTCGGCGTCCTTGCCGACACGCCTGCTCTCGACGTCGACCGAGACGCTCGCCAAGACCGTTCCGATCACGGGGCGAAGCGTCTCCTCGATGCGTTGGGCGAGCAGATTAGCCACCCGAAGCGTCCTCCTCGGGGTCCTTTCGCCCGAGTTCTTCTCGCGCGGACTTCATCGCGCTCATGTATCCCGCAAGCGCGCGGCTGATGCCCGCGAAGTACACGGCGAGCAACCCCATCGCCGCGATGACGAGAACCTGCGAGGCGAACTGCACCTGGTCCAAGGTGACCCCTGCGACGAAGTTGCGGGTCCACTGTGCGACCGCTGAGGCCGCCAGGCAGACAGTTGCGAGGATCACGTAGCTGATCTTCTCGGCGATGACGCCGCCAGCGGCAACCTTGCGAACGTTGAGCGCCTGAACCAGCAGCACGATGGCGACGCCCAGCCCGACCAGGCTCACGATCAGGCTGATCGGCGGTCTGTTGAGCATGTCGGTGCCGTCGGCGGCGAAAGCGTGCGCCGGCACAGCGAGCATGGCAGCGGTCACAGCGACGATGATCGGCGCTCGGCTCATCAACTGGTCCCTTCTTGCAGGTCGTCGCTGGAGATCGTCACGGAGTTATCATCGGCAATCGATTCAAACGCTTTGAGGACTTCGAGCGACTCGTCACAACATCACACGGCACTATCCGGCACCGCCGCCGCCACCACCGCCACCGCCACCGCCGCCGCCCGAGAAGCCTCCCCCGCCACCGGATGAAGACGACATCTGGCTGGTGGCGACCTGCGACGCGCTGAGGAAGGACGTCGACACGCTGCTCACCGGAGACGACCCAGCATGCCCGGCGTACACCCACCAGTAGGTGGTCTGGAACCTCGGGTCGGCGACAACCTCGGGCATCTTGACCCGCAGCTGATCGATGACCTCCTCGGCGATGCCGAAGACCACGGCGAGCACCAAGAAGCGGTTCCACAGAATGACCGAGGAGGGCGGCGCCTCCTCCAGGCGGGAGAAGTCGCGCAGGAAGTTGCGCAGCGCCTTGTACTGGCTGTACAGCTCGTTGCCCTCTCTCGACCGGCGGTTCATGTAGATGCCGAGCACGCCGAGCACGATCGCGACGGGCACGGGCAGCAGGGCCGGCAGGACGCTTCCCACCCAGAAGGCGGCGAAGACGGCGCCGATCGCGAGCACGCCGGCGAGCAGGAACGTACCCACCTGCCAGCTCGCGGCGTTGGGGTCGAAGAACCCACGCGCGTCCGCGATGCCAGAGGCGGCGTCCTTCCAGTCCTTGATCTCGCTCGAGAAGGTCCGGGGGTTTCTCTTGGCGTAGTCCTTGAGCTGTTCGAGTGAGACTTGGCCCGTACCGGCGCCCACGGTGTCGAACAGCGTGTCCATGAGCTGCGTGTCGAGCGAGCCGGGCTTGGCCTTGGGCTGCGGAGTGCGCTGGAGCACGAACGTCTTCTCGGTGCCGCCGAACATGCCCGAGAGTCCGTCCTTGGCCTGCTCGGTGGGTGCCATCTGGATGATGCCCTTGTCGGCGAGGTCCATCAGCGTTGCTGCGATGTCGGTGTCGTTGACGGTCCCGAAGCGCCACAAGGCGCCGACCACGGCCGGCGGCAGATCGGGTGCCGGGTCTTCTCGGAAGTACTTGCCTTGGAACTGCGAGGAGAACTCCCTGCCGTGCCTGATGAACCCGAAGATGCCGATTCCAAGCGCCACAAGGGCGAACAGCCAAGCCAAGCCGGTCGCACCGTAGTAGAGGATGCGCGCCTTGATCCGCTCGGCGTTGGCCGCATCGGCGAGCGCCGCCTCTTCGTCCATGACCTGCTGCTTGCGTGGTTCGTTGATGACCGGCGCGTCCGAGAGCGCCTCGGGCGGGTAGAGGATGCGGGCCTCCACGAAGGTGTTCGCAGGCACCTCGGGGACCTTGAGAGTGACGGTGCCGATCTCACCGATCGTCACCGTGCCGGTCAGCGGACCGTGCGCCCACGCCTTCACGTCGGCCTTGGTCAGCGCGACCGGGGGAAGAACCTCGACCGTCACGTCGCTGACGGGCACCTCCCACTGGTCGCCGACGAACTTCCAGTACAGCTCGGCCGCGTCGGAGTAGCGCTTCGCAGCGTCCTTCACCAGGTACTCGAGCACGAACGTCGCTTCCTCGTCCGCCGTGCGATGGAACGCTCGGACTTCGACCGTTTCGCCGTACTGCTCGATCAAGTACGTGTCGGGGGGGCGCGTATCGCGGGCGGTGATATCGGTGGTGGGAGCGTAGGTCACCTCATTGCCCGCCGCATCGATCTTCGTGACGCTCAACACCTCGATGCCGCGCGAGCCCGCTGTGTCGAGCGTCCAGAAGGCGAAGGTGAACTCCCCGCTGAAGTCGAAGGTGCGCGCCTCGGTCACGTGCATGTCGCCGTTGGGCTCGACCTGCGCCGTGATCCCCAACGGGCCCATCGAGTACGACTTCGCGAGCGCCGCTGCCGGACACAGGAGCAACGCCGCGACCGCGAGGACCAGCAGCACCGTCAGGTGACGCACGCGCACGTCCGGGTGGCTCACACCTTCTCCTCTCGGAGGCGCTTGAAGAACGCGCGAAGCATATCCGCCGACTCGTCTTCGAGCACGCCGCGCGTCACGTCGAAGCGGTGGTTCAGACGCTCGTCATCGTGGAGGTCGTAGAGCGTGCCGAGTGCGCCGGCCTTTGGATCGGGTGCCGCGTAGACGCAGCGCGAGATCCGAGCCTGGTGCATGAGGCCCGCGCACATGGGGCACGGCTCGAGGGTGACATAGACCGTGCAGTCCGAGAGCCGCCACCGTTCGAGCTTGGCGGCGGCGGAACGGATCGCCAGAAGCTCGGCGTGGCCGGCGGGATCGTGGTCGGCTTCTCGGCGATTGTGGGCCCGCGCGACCACCGCTCCGTCACACACCACGACGGCACCGATCGGCACCTCACCGATGGCGCCGGCAAGCCGCGCCTCATCGAGCGCAAGAGCCATGTAGGTCTCGTCGCTGTTGTTCACGCCCGCCCCCATCGCGACATCGGTAGCTTCGAGTCTAGCGCAGGCTCACCGTTTCGTGCTCGGCTGTGGAATAGTGCAAGTCGTGAGATTCGCGACGTACAACATCCGGCACGCCCAAGGCATGGACTTCCTCATCCTGCCGCGCCGCATCGCACGTGCCCTCTCGATGACCCGCGCCCAGCTCGTGGGGCTTCAGGAGGTCTGGGAGTCCCCGCTCCTGCGACGATCAGACGAGCGTGATCGCGCAAGAGCTGGGCATGACCGGAGAGTTCGTCGAGGCCCACCGCCGAGGCCCGCTGCGCATGGGCAACTCCGTTCTCATCGGTGGCGACGTGCTCTCGCACGAGGTGCTTCGAGCTGCCCAGCCGCCACGAACGGCGCGTCTACTCGGTCACCCGAGCCGTCGTCGACGGTGTCGAGCTTCGCTTCGTCGTGACCCACCTGCCCCTGCACAAGCAGACGAGGCGGGCGGCGATAGAGCTGCTTGCCGAGAAGCTCCCCGTCGACATGCCGCTCGTGCTCGTGGGCGACTTCAACGCGCAGCCCTCCGAGCTCGCGCCGCTGCGTTCGATCCTCACCGTTCCCGAGTCGCCGCCGCCATCGTTCCCGTCGTTCGGCGCGTTCTCCAAGCTGGACCACATCGCGTTCTCCGAGCACTGGCGCCTCGAGGAACTCGCTACCGTGCGCACGCTGGCCTCCGACCATCTTCCCCTGGTGGCCGAGCTCACCTTGCGCGAATCGAGCGCGTGAGGGAGCCCTCGCGCGCGTGCTACCCTAGTGCGCGCCTAGCGCCCCGCGGAGGGGTGGCAGAGCGGTTGATTGCACTGGTCTTGAAAACCAGCGAGCCGAGAGGCTCCGAGGGTTCGAATCCCTCCCCCTCCGCCATGCGTGAGCTGCCAGGATGAGTGCCCCGACGCATCTACGTACGCTTCTTGCCGAGTGGTGTGCGTACTATCCGTGCGGGTATTCGCGGCTGAGGGACTCAGAAACGGTCGATTGAGGGGCTATCGTGCCCCCGGCAGCGCCGCATCGCCCTTCAGGGTCCCATCGGGCGGGGCTCCTGACTATGCGCTCCCTCGGATGTGTGGGGGCTGTCGCGATTTCGCGGAGCCCAGCGTGTTCTGCACGACGATGACTTCACGCAACACAGAAGGGGAGCCGACCGCTTCGGGCCGACTCCCCCTCGAGTGTGCTACTTGGCGTGTACCACCACTGAACCGCCGACGACGGGCTGGTTCATCAGGTTGTCGTACACGACTGCGTTTCCGTCCATCCGGGACCTTCCGTCGTAGTCACTCACCAGTAATGCTCGCCTGCTCTCCACGGAGCGATGGCCCGGCCTCCAAGATCAGACTCCAGCCAGTACCGCCAGAGATACTTGAGTACCAGCCGTCGTGAATGGTGTTGTTGTATCCGCCGGAGATGCTTGTCTGCATGCCGAGTGCGTGGTTCTCTCTGCCGCCGCTCACGCTGCTGTCGAGGCCTTGTGCGATGTTCTTGTAGCCACCACTGACGGTCGGCGCATCCCACGTGAACGGTGACGACGCCACATTCTCGCGGCCCCCCGTCACACTGCTGTGTCGCCCCAGTCCCACGACACGGTGTGCGTGTCGAAGACGCCAGGGTCGGTGAAGTCGACCTGAGCGGTGATCTCCGTTCCGACAGCCACCGGCTCTGCCGCTGTCGCTATCGGACCTGCTGACGGCGGCACATTCGCGATCTGGGCCACCGTGGACGCCGTCCCCCTCATACCGAACGCGTCGGTGACCTCAAGCCCCACCGGGAAGGAACCGTTGTCCGCAAAGGTCCAGGCGGGCGTCTCGGATGTCGCTTCATCAAACTCCCCGTCAGCGTCGAGGTCCCATGCGAACTCGACGGAGTCACCATCCGGGTCGAAGGAGCCTGTGCCGTCCAATGCGACGGGCGCGCCCTCCACTGCGAGGTATGGGCCGTTCGCATCTGCGACTGGTGCGCTGTTGGGCGTGAATAGGGCGAACGGAGAGAATGAGTCCGTCACACCAAGAATCGTGTTGGCGGCTGTGTCGACCCAGAGCGTGATGTCCCTCCAGCCGGGGCCGTGCTCAACGCCGAATTGATCAGTCCACCCGTCGGCGTCCCAATGGAACAGTCGAAGCCCCGTGTCGTCCAGGGCGTCGCCGTAGTTGACTCGGATAGTGACGTTGCCGGTGAAGTCGGCCGTCGTACTGATGTCGTAGTACGCGTACGCGTCATTCCCGTACCTGAATCCGCTGGGTGGGTCATCAGCGGTTGGCTCGGTCGGAGTGACATTGACTACGCCGAAATGACCCCACTTCCTGGAAACCGACGGAGACATCGTTGATGCTGACTTCGGCGTACGAGCCCGGAGAGACCGGTGTGTCATTCTCGCCAACCTCAAGGACGTCAACGTTCACGGTACCCAAGGCCTTGTAGCCACGGATATCTTCAACGATGTATGTGAACTCTGCCGGTCCGTAGTAGCCAGGCTCCGGATCGAACACGATCTCGTCGCCTTCCACCCAGACCTCCCAAGGCGTGCCTGCAGGAGGCACTGCCACGTCGAGTAGTGTCAGATTCCCCTGGCCGTCATCATCTTCGTCATTCGACAAGAAGAGGGACTTGGGGTAGCGCATCCGAGTGTTCTCGAAACAGACGACGTCGTCAGCTCCGCAGACCCGGGTTTGGTTCCACCGTATCTGAGTTGACGTCGTGGCAACGTTGCCGGCCGCATCTGTCGCGCGCAGGTAGAGGGTGTAGGGCTGAACCACACTGTCGTATTCCGACCACTCGAACCACCATGCGTCCCTGACGTCTGCGCCTGAGTGGAACGATTGCGCGGGTAGCCATAGGGCCCCGTCAAACGACAACTCAAAGCTCGCCACACCGTACCCGCCGTCAATCACCCGGGACTGGTCCACCACGTGAAAATGCCCGCTGCTGGTCAGCCATCCGAAGGAGGCCGGGCCGATAGACGGCTCCACAGTATCTGGCCTCTGCGGGCTGTACACGAACTGAGAGTCGGGCCACAACGTCGCCATCCGCAAGGCGAGATCGGCGATGTCGTCATCGTCGGGGGAGTACGCCGCACGCCCCTCAATGTCGAGGTAGTTCAGACTGACGTCGAAGTACCTCAGTCTGAAGGCGTCAAAGTCCAAGAGGCCGACGACGGGCCCCAGATCCGTAATCTCGTTCGAACTGACGTCGAGATATCTGAGGCCATCCCACATGATGGACGACCACCTGAGATCCCAGAATGATTCAATCTGGTTGTCCGCAAGGTGCAGCTCTCGCAACGGTGGGACGCGACCCCCAGATCGGAGGGCTCCAACTCGTCAACTCATTCCCGTCCAAGGACAGGATCTCGAGCGCTCGCATGTCCCCGAGGTCCGCATCCAGCAGGCCGTTTCTATCGAGATTGAGCACCCGCAGCTTGGGGTGTCCTTCAATGGGTGCGAGGTCAGCAATCGCATTATCTTGAAGATTGAGTTCTTGCAGCTGCGTTGCATACTCCAGCCCGCTGAGGTCTTCAATACCCCTGCCATCGGCCGAGAGCTGTGTGAGGCTCTCCATGTCGGTGTCGGTGATGACGCCGACGGGCTTGCCCAGCGCAACTCGTATCGCGGCCTCGAGTCCAGGGTCGGGGATCGAGATCGGCTGGGCTGTCGGATCCGAGGCTATCTCGAGTCGAGCGGCGCCGAAGCCCGAACCGGCGATCCCGAGGGCGTCATGGGCTGGGTCGACAGCCATCTTCACCCTGAAACCGAGGCTGTTGCCGGCGGATGCCGCAACGAGATCGGTGACATCGAACGAGAACACCCCCGTTGGCTCGTTGGCATCCGTTTCGAACGTGGCAATGGGTGTCGAGGGTCTGCCGAAGTCATCGGTGTCCACGATCAGATCCGCCGGATAGCTCGTCAGTTCGTGAACATCGGGAGGCACCGGATCCGTGATCGTCGCGCGCCACTCCGTCAGCACAAGAGTGGCCTCAGTGACAGCACCCAGGTCGTCGGGAATGGCAAACTCGGCGAAGCCGCGTCGGAACGTGCGGTTCAAGGGCGTTGTCCTGAAGTAGTCCGACGCCATGAGGTCGCCGACAGGAGCTTGCTCCAAGATCCCCATCTCGGGGAAGTACCTGATGCTACCAGCGGCTGCGGGGTCGAGCTGCACGAGGACGGGGCCGGTGTCAACGACGGCAACGAAGTCGACGTCCCTCTCGTCGGGGTCGGACGGATAGGTGATGTCGTTGCCGAGGGGGTCGATGCCGTGGCCGTAGGCACCCCCCGAGACCTTGTCGCTCCACGACGATTGCACGCTGTTCGTGATCTGCCCGACTCCACGTCTCGCCCGGATCGAGGAGTGCCGTCGTTGTCGATGTCGCCGCTCTGCCCCGGACCCCACTCGACGCGGGAGGGGCCGCCGGAGATGCCGGAGAACGACAGACCGACGTACACGTCCGTGAGCGAGACGTCGCCGTCGTTGGTCTCGGTGATGGTCCAGGTGATCGTGTCGCCCGGGTGCCCGGTCCATAGCGAAACGTCGCCGTCGTTGTACTCGGTGATGTCCAGGTGATCGTGTCGCCGGGTAGGCCTCCGCCTTGTCGGCGTCGATCCCCGCACGCGCGTCGAGGCGTCGTGGGGAACGTTGAGCGATCGACGTCCCTCTCATCGGGGTCGGACGGATAGGTGATGTCGTTGCCGAGGGGGTCGATGCCGTGGCCGTAGGCACCCCCCGAGACCTTGTCGCTCCACGACGATTGCACGCTGTTCGTGATCTGCCAGCTCCACGTCTCGTCCGGATCGAGGATGCCGTCGTTGTCGATGTCGCCGCTCTGCCCCGGACCCCACTCGACGCGGGAGGGGCCGCCGGAGATGCCGGAGAACGACAGACCGACGTACACGTCCGTGAGCGGGACGTCGCCGTCGTTGGTCTCGGTGATGGTCCAGGTGATCGTGTCGCCCGGGTAGGCCTCCGCCTTGTTTGCCTGAATGCCCACGCGCGTCGAGGGCGTCGCGGCCACATTCTGCGGTTCATAGATGAGAACCCCAATGCCGCGAGCGAGCAGTGCGTTGATGTCGCTCATGGCCTGAGAGCCCGGCAGCAGGTCTAGGTAGTTCCTCTCAATGTGTACGATGTCAGGGTAGCCAATGCCTGCGTTCGCGACGAGTGGCGAGATGTCTGAGATCTGGTTGTCTTCAAGGCCCAAGCCCCCTAGGGACGTGAGTCCGCTCAGGGGCGAGATGTCCGAGATCTGGTTGTCTTGAAGGCCCAGGCCCTCCATAGACGTGAGTCCGCTCAGGGGCGAGATGTCCGAGATCCGGTTCTGGCCAAGGGCAAGGCCCGTCAGCGATGCGAGTCCGCTCAGGGGCGAGATGTCCGAGATCTGGTTGTCGTGGAGGTACAGGTCCGTCAGGAACGTGAGCCCGCTCAGGGGCGAGATGTCCGAGATCTGGTTGTGGTTGACGCGCAGTTCTGTCAGGGATGTGAGTCCGCTCAGGGGCGAGATGTCCGAGATCTGGTTGTAGGCGAGATAGAGGTGTCCCCAGGGATGTGAGTCCGCTCAGGGGCGAGATGTCTGAGATTGGGTTACCGGCGAGGTTCAGGGTCCCCAGGGATGGAGTCCGCTCGGGGCGAGATGTCTGAGATTGAGTTGAGGTTCAGGGTCCCCAGGGATGCGAGCCCGCTCAGGGGCGAGATGTCCGAGATTTGGTTGTAGTGGAGGTACAGGTCCGTCAGGAACGTGAGTCCGCTCAGGGGCGAGATGTCCGAGATCTGGTTGTGGTTGACGCGCAGCTCCGTCAGAGACGTGGCGTACTCTAGTCCGTTCAGATCCGTGATTCCTGCACCCGCCGCTTCCACACTCGTGAGCAAACGCATGTCAGCGTCGGTTATCGGAAACGGTTGGTCCGGTACGAGGGGACTCAACACGGACGGCGGCTTCGAGCATGGGATCCGTGAAGGTCACCGTCACCGCATGTGCCGCAGAGGCCGAAACGACAACAAAGGCCGCTACCATCAAGGCCACGAGGAACACTTGCCACCCGCGTCCGACGGTGCCCATCGCGCGTCCGCAGTCGTTCACAACTTCTCCCGTTTCTGGGCGCCTCTGTTCGCAAGAGTTGGGTCCTGTCCGCTGGACAATCCCTACAAAACGTCGAATCGAATGGGTGATCCCCCTTGCACTCATAGCTCCCCCTCCAGAGAAACCGAGGGTCAGCCTCGGACAAAGACAAAGACCGACCCAGAACACGGGCCGGTCTCACCATTGGCTCTCCGACGGGATGGTGCAGTGACCGCGCATACGACCGCCGGGTCGAAGCCTCCCCCTGTATCCCCCTGTGCCTTGACGGCACACGGGAATCGTATACCTGAATCTTCCTAATGCGTTCTATTTCAAGGGATGATTCTGGCAAACGAATTGATTGGCGGGATAGAGGGCCGAGAACGAGCGACAAAAGGCCGAGGCTCAAGCCCCTCTTGGGGCATGCCGAAGCACACACGTCGGCACGCGGGTGGGTGAAGGCTGTCGAGCGCGATATGCCCCCACGAGTATGCGTTTCGCCTCCCTCGCTTGTGCGGCGGAGCGATTCCGCACATGCAGGCTATCCATGTACCAATGGGATTGGAGGCGACTGTCCGCCAGTGCCCCTGTATGCAGATGGCCGCGTCGGGATTGCTCCCATACGTACGACAGGAAAGCCTGAGAGGACTCGCTCTTGAAGACCAGCGAGCCGAGAGGCTCCGAGGGTTCGAATCCCTCCCCCTCCGCCATCGTCTAGCTGCGGGAACCAGTGCGACGGCCGTGCTCGAGCGCACTTCCGGCACGCAGGTCAGCGCTGTGGGTATCAACAGCACGAGTGTCTGGGCGCGGGGAAGGGTAATCATGGGCCTATTGAGCTGGATCGCCGTCGGACTCGTCGCTGGTGCATCATCCTGGGTTCGATCGGCGCTGTCGTGGGCGGCTGGGTGTTCAGCTTCTTCGGCGGGGGCGGCGTCACCGGCTTCAATCTCGCATCTCTGGGCGTCGCCGTTGTGGGCGCCTTGGTCGTCTTGTTTGTGTGGGGCCTGATCACGCGCCGCAGATGAGAGACGACGAGAACGACAGGCTCGGAGGGCGTGAATCCCTCCGCCTCTCCCCCAACTAGGATCTGGCCGCCCCCGCGGTCTCGTCCCCCTCGGCCGCCGCCAGCCAACGCAGGCCTGCCTCATAGTCCGGCACCACGCGGACGTCGGCCCCCTGTGCGAACGCGACCTCTTCGGCGAACCTGTTGATGGTGTCGCCCTGAGAGACGACTGCGAGCCTGATGTCCTGAAACGCCCGTGCGAGTTGCTCCCCGGCGATGAATCGGTGGTAGTCGGATTCCGGTGGTGCCGAAAGCCTCGTCGCATCAAGGAGGACCCGGGTGGACCCGCGACGATGCGCCTCATCAGCGGCGTCATTGATCGCCTTCGCCACTCCAGCCGCTGTCCACGTACCCTTCGCCGTCGCCAGCAGGTACCCGTCGCCATGTGCGAACGTCAATTCGAGATCCATTCGAGCGTCACTCCGATTCCAAGCGCCGGTTCGCCGTGCCAAATGGACGCATCTCCGCGACTCCACGTCGGCACGCCAAGGATATGACAAAGCGGCCCCATTTCATGTCGCCGAGGGGTAGACTCTGCGCAGACACGCGCGAAGAGCGAGCCTGGAAGCACGACGGTATCGTGGCGAGGGCACGGGGGGCGAAGTGGGCAGAGTCAGCGAGTTCCTGCACGGGGGCGTCGTCGCCGACGAGGACATACAGCAAGTGCGCGACGTGCTGCTGTTCGAGGAGCCCGAGAGGTCACGCAAGCTCACCCGGTTCTTCTCACTTCTGATTCTGGCCTCCGCCATCGCGGCGTACGGGCTGGTTGCGGACTCAGTGGCAACGGTCATCGGCGCCATGATCGTCGCACCGCTGATGCTTCCCATCATGGGGCTCGCCTTCAGCGTCAGCCTTGGAGATCGCAAGGCGATCGTTCGGTCGCTCACCATCTCCATCCTAGGTATCGGAACGGCGATTCTGGTGGGCTACCTTCTCACGTTCTGGTTCAGCTCCCTGATCAATCCGGAGTCGAACACCCAGATCATGTCTCGTACCGCACCGCGGCTGATCGATCTGTTCGCGGCACTTGCAACGGGACTCGCGGGCGCATTCGCGACCGGCCGAAAAGACGTCTCTGACACGCTTCCGGGCGTGGCGATCGCGATCTCGCTCGTACCCCCCTTGGCGAACGTGGGCATCCTGCTGGCCACCGGACGTCCGGACCTCGCACAGGGGAGTCTGCTCCTCTTCTTCAC
This sequence comes from uncultured Actinomycetes bacterium, assembly GCA_963700665.1. Taxonomy (GTDB): domain Bacteria; phylum Actinomycetota; class Coriobacteriia; order Anaerosomatales; family PHET01; genus CAVPCY01. The sequence goes on along the minus strand of CAVOYK010000011.1, from coordinate 238,007 downwards.
CAACTACCTCGCAATACTGCTGACCGGCGCCTTCATGTTCGGCATCATGGGGTACCCGAACGCCTACACCGCCGAGAAGTCCAAGCGCGCCAAGCGCGGTGCGATCGCCCTCGCCGTGGTGCTGGTGATAGTCATCTTCGTCCCGCTGGCAGTGACGAGCTTCACAACGGTCGTCAAGAGCTTCGTGGAGCAGCGGACCACAACCGCTGCGAAGACCTGGCTGAAGGGAAGCGAGTACCGGTTCGTGTCCGTGACTGCCGGGGACGGTGACGTGCGGCTCGTCGTCGCCGGGCAGGGAATCCTGCCGGAGCAGCGCCGGCTTCAAGACGCGGTTCGCGGCCAGCTCTACGATTGGCCGCTGACCCTCGAAGTGGTGCCCGAGACTCGCACGGTTCTCGAAACCACCAAGGCCGGAAGTCAATAGGCGGGAGTGCCCGGCACTCAGGTCCAGCTGCTGACAAGGGCGGCACACACGATCGCGAACGTGGCGAACCCGGCCACAGACCACAGGACCACCTGACGTCCGTGTCTGCGCTCGTCTTCGGACAGCGCCTTTCGTACCGCCTGTCGCTTGGCCTCAGCCGCGCTCTCAATCTCCGCGTTCACGACGTCCCCCATCGTCTCGAGCCAAACCTGATGCACGTCCCCACCCGCATGCAAGGGCCCAGTGTACTAGTCCCGCTCCCATTTCATCGAGCGCTTGACGGCCTCGGCCCACAACACCTTGAGATGCGCGTAGTCCTCGGCAGCATGCGGTGCGGGCGAGAACGTCTTGTCGACGCCGGTCAACGCCGGCAGGTCGGCTGGCGAGCTCCACACTCCGGTCGCCAGTCCGGCAAGGTACGCCGCGCCCAGTGCCGTCGACTCGGCAACCTGCGCGCGCAGCACGTCTCGGCCAAGTACGTCGGCAAGAATCTGCATGACGAGCTCGTTCACCGTCACGCCGCCGTCCACCCGTAGCTGTGCGATCTCGTGCCCCGAGTCCGCCTCCATCGCGCCGATGAGATCCGCCACCTGCAGTGGGATGGCCTCCATGCCCGCGCGCGCGATGTGTGCTTCTGTGGCCCCGCGCGTGAGCCCGAAGATCGCCCCTCGGGCGTAGGGGTCCCACGTCGGAGCACCGAGCCCCGTGAGCGCGGGGACGAACACGACGCCGCTGCTGTCGGGAACGCTCTCGGCGAGCCTTGGACGGCCTGGGGCGACTCGGCGAGCTTGAGCCCCTCCACAAGCCACTGGATGACCGCGCCCCCCATGAAGATGGAGCCTTCCAGCGCGTAGTCGAGCTCATCGCCGATCTGAGCCGCCAGCGTTGCACCCAGGGAGGCCGAATGCGCACGCATGTGCCCCGTATGCATGAGCGCGAACACGCCGGTACCAAACGTCGCCTTCGCGTCGCCGGCTGCGAAACCGCCGTTGCCCACGAGCGCGGCCTGCTGGTCGCCGCAGATGCCCGAGATCGGCACCGACGCGCCCAACACCTCGGCGGCGGTCTGCCCGACGACCTCCGACGAGCTCACCACCTGCGGCAGAAGCGCCATCGGCACGCCGAAGAGCGCGGCAAGCTCCGCGTCCCACTCGCGTGTCGCGATGTCGAGCAGCTGCGTCCGCGAAGCGTTCGAGGCGTCGGTGACGTGCACCGCGCCGCCCGTGAGGTTCCACACCAGCCAGGTGTCGATGGTGCCGCACGCCAGCTCGCCCGCCTCGGCTCGAGCCCGCGCTCCCGGCACCTCGTCGAGGATCCAGGCGATCTTGGCTGCCGAGAAGTACGGGTCGATCCCCAGCCCGGTGCGCTCGCGCACCCAGCCGTCGGCACCTGAGGCGATCAGCTCGTCACACGTCGCCGAGGTCCGGCGATCCTGCCACACGATCGCGTTGTGGATCGGCTTGCCCGACTCACGGTCCCACACGACAGCCGTCTCGCGCTGGTTGGTCACGCCGACGCCGGAAAGCTTGTCGGCCGTGACACCCGCAGCTTCGAGCGCCTCTCGGGCGACCTGGAGCTGCTGCTTCCACAGCACTTCGGGATCGTGCTCGACCCAGCCGGGCTGAGGGAAGATCTGCGGCAGCGCGATCTGGGCGACACCACGCTTGGCGCCGGTCTCGTCGAACACGATCGCGCGCGAGCTGGTGGTGCCTTGGTCGAGAGCAAGGACGAGCGGCATGGGATCCTCCAGGAGAGCGACAGCTAGCAGAGTATTCCCCATCAAGCCCGCTTTACGCTCGGCTCGCACGCGGGTACTATATCCACTCGCGCGCACCTGCTCGTACGTGGTCGCAACAGCGCGCAAACGGAGAGCTGGCCGAGTCGGTCGAAGGCGCTCGCCTGCTAAGCGAGTAAGGGGGTAAAGCTCCCTTCGAGGGTTCGAATCCCTCGCTCTCCGCCATTGACATCTAGCCTGCATGGGTCCCGTGGCGCGGTTGACATCGCACGAGGCAGATGGCAGGATACGCAAGCCCTTCGCGGGCTCGTGCGCCCTTACCTCAGCTGGATAGAGGGCCTGACTACGAATCAGGACGTCGCAGGTTCGAATCCTGCAGGGCGCGCCACGGAATCTGAAGGCCGAAGGGCACAACCCCTTCGGCCTTTTCGGTGCCCGGATGACCGCCGGCTTCCCCTGACGTAGAATCCGTGCGTACGCCCGTGCACGACAGCTTGCTAGGTGCGTGCGACCGCGCGCTCCCGTCTCGATCGAGTCCCGTGGAGGGTGACACTGGATGAAGCCACAGCGCATCACGGTGTTTGGTGCTGGCTATGTTGGACTCGTTGCGGGCGCATGCCTCTCGGCGTCGGGTCACTCGGTGACCATGCTCGATGTCGACGAGGACAAGCTTGACTCGCTGCGCGCTGGGCACACTCCGTTCCACGAGCCGCAGCTCGACGACATCATCTCCGAAGGTGCGAAGTCGGGACGCCTGTCGTTCGCGCGGCCTTCCGACAACTGCGACTATGGTGACTTCGTCTTCGTAGCCGTGGGTACACCGTCGACGTCGACGGGATCATCGGACCTGCGTTTCGTGAGCTCGGTCATCGAGCGAATCATCTCGTGCGCGCCAGCGGGGACCGTGGTCGTCATGAAGAGCACGGTGCCGCCTGGCACCGGCGCCATGTTCGCCAAGCGACTCGAAGCGCACGGAATCCACTACGTCTCGAATCCGGAGTTCCTGCGCGAGGGCAGCGCGGTCAAGGACTGGTACGAGACCGACAGAATCGTCGTGGGCGGCACGACGGAATCGTGTGCTCGCCTGCTCTCGCTCTACGAGGACATCGACGCCCCAGCGCTGGTATGCGACATCGCGAGCGCAGAGCTCATCAAGTACGCGTCGAATGCGTTTCTCGCGATGAAGATCTCGTTCGCAAACGAGATCGCGCACCTGTGCGACAACGTCGACGCAGACATCACCACTGTGATGGGCGGCGTGGGGATGGATCCACGTATCGGCGGCTCGTTTCTGAATGCCGGCATCGGCTACGGCGGCTCGTGCTTCCCAAAAGACACACGCGCGCTCGACTACCTCTACAGCATCAACGGTCACCACTCTCAGCTCATGAAAGCGGTGATCGACGTCAACGCCTTCCAGCGTCGCCTTCCTGTCACAACCCTCAGGCAGCGCCTCGGCGACCTGAGCGGGCTACGCATCGCCGTGCTCGGACTGGCGTTCAAGCCCGACACCGACGACACGCGGGAAGCGCCCGCTGGAGACATCATCAGGATGCTGCTGGTGGAAGGCGCCTCTGTCTCGGGCTACGACCCCGTGGGCGCCCTCGAGTTCGACTCTGACGCGTACGTACAGGAAACCAACCTCGCCGATGCGGTACGCGGTGCTTCCGCAGTCATCGTGGCCACCGAGTGGGACCAGATCGTGAGCGCCGACTGGAAAGCGCTATGTGAGACGATGGTGGGGCCACGACTGGTCTTCGACGGACGCAACTGCATCGATCCGGCGGCTGTCCGGGGCGGTACCGGCGAGTACGTGGGAGTCGGCCGCCGATAGTGCACCGCAGCGAAAGAGGCCTCACCCGATGACCAAGCTCATCATCCAGATCCCCTGCTACAACGAAGAGGCCTCGCTCCCTATCACGCTTGCCGATCTGCCGCGCGAGGTGCCCGGCGTCGACGTCGTGGAGTGGCTGATCATCGACGACGGGAGCGTCGACAACACGGCTCGAGTGGCTCGCGAGCTCGGCGTCGATCACGTCGTGCACATGAAGCGAAACAGCGGGCTTGCCAAGGTCTTCATGGCCGGCCTCGATGCATGCCTGCGCCTTGACGCCGACATCATCGTCAACACCGATGCCGACAACCAGTACTGCGCGGCCGACATCCCCAAGCTGGTCGAACCGATCTTGGCCGGGCGAGCGGACTACGTCATCGGCGCGCGCCCGATCTCGGAGATCCCCCACTTCTCGCCGATCAAGAAGGTACTCCAGAAACTGGGCAGCTGGGCCGTCCGCGTCGCGAGCAACACCGAGGTGCCCGACGCGCCGAGCGGCTTTCGGGCGATGTCGCGCGCGTGTGCACTGCGCCTCAACGTGCTGTCCGAGTACACCTACACGATCGAGACCATCATCCAGGCCGGCCGCGCGGGGATGGCGATTGAGAGCGTGCCCATCCGCGTGAACGAGGACCTGCGTCCTTCTCGGCTGGTCAAGAGCATCGGCTCCTACGTCCGCAGGTCGCTCGTCACGATCGCGCGCGTCTTCATGATGTACAAGCCCCTGCGCTTCTTCATGATGCCCGGCACGGTTTTGGTCGCAGCCGGCGTTCTCGTCGGCATGCGGTTCCTGTACTTCTACTTCGCGGGGCAAGGCCAGGGGCACCTCCAGTCGCTGGTACTGACCGCGATACTCATCCTGGTCGGCGCCCAGATGATGCTCTTTGGGCTGGTGGCCGAGCTCATCGGCAACAACCGGAAGGTCCTCGAAGACATCCAGTGGCGTACTCGTCGAATGGAACTCGAAGCCGAACACGAATCCCAAGACAGGACCGTCTAGCATGTCCTCTGGCGCATGGCTCGCGCGATCGGTTCGCACACGCTCCGGGTTGATTCAGTGGGCGCTGCTCTTCTCGGCGATCGGCTTCGTGGTGTGGATCCTCATGAGCCGAGGAGACGACCTCAGGGCCGCGTTCCAGCTCACGCCGCGTATCTTCATCCTCATCTCTGTGTCTTCGTTCGCCACGTTCGCGCTCAACGGCATCGAGCTGCAGGTACTTGCGGGACACTTTGGCCGCAGGGTGCCCTTCGTCGAAGGGCTGGTCCTGGGCCTTATGGTCAGCACCCTCAACTACCTGCCGATGAAGCTCGGCACGGTGCTCAACGGGGTTCTGATGCGCGCACGCTACCGTCTGCCGCTGACGGACTTCGGGGCGCTCGTGGCGGGTTCGGGCGTCATTCATCTGTGGGTGTGCGGTGTCATGGCGGGCGTGGCACTGCTTCTGGGCGAGTCCACCTATCACACACTCGGGCTCACGTTCCTGCTCACCCCGACCGCCGTGGTCGTGCTGCTGATCGTGTGGGGGCGCCGCCGCGAACCAGGGCGCTTCGAGGCCCACTCCTCGCGGGTCGTGCGCGTTGCCGCACGTGCGATCGACGGCGTAGGGACGATCTTCTCGGACGCCACGCTGCTCGCCAAAGAGATCGTGATCAACGTCGGCCTGGTCACGCTGTGGGGGATCCGCTCGTACTACGCCTTCCAGGCGCTGGGCGTCGACGCTTCGTTCGGCTCCGTGCTGACCGTGACCGCCTTGGGCATCCTGTTCACGCGCCTGTCGATCATCCCCGGCGGTGTGGGATTCCGAGAGACAGGAATGGCTCTCGGCTCCAGCATCACGGGACTCCCCGCCGAGATGGGCTTCGCCGCCTCCGTAGTCGACCGCGCGGTGATGCTGTTCTGGTTGCTGCTGATCGGGGTACCTGCATCGGTGTACTTGCTCAGGATCACCGGAGTCGGACTGGACGACGCGATGCGTGGGCCACGTGGCCAAAAGCAGATGGAAGCCGATGCAGCGGAGTAGCAGCACGAGCGACACGCCCCTCGAGCGACACGCCGCCGGGGCCGGAGACAACGCTCCGCGCTTCTCGCTGATCGCGGCGACGGTGTCGGGGAACCGAGGCGCCGAAGCGATGCTCGAGACATCGGTGGGCCGGCTTCGTGACCGCTTCCCCGACGCACGCTTCTCGGTGTTCTCCTACTACCCCGAGCAGGACGAGGCGCTCGTGCAGGACGACGCCGTCAGCGTGCTGTCGTCGACGCCGGCCTACCTCGTGCTCGTCTTGTTCCCCTTGTCGCTCCTCGCAGCGCCGTTCGCTCGGATCTCGGGACGTGTCCCCGCGTTCTTCCCGCGTTCCGTGCGAGAACTCGCCCACAGCGCGGCACTGATCGACCTCGCTGGCGTCTCGTTCATCGACGGCCGAGAGAAGTTCCTGCCCTTCAACATCCTGACCATCCTGCCCGCGATGCTGCTGGGCACGCCCGTGTTCAAGCTCGCACAGGCGATGGGCCCGTTCGAGCACGCGCTCAACCGGTTCGCGGCGCGCCTGCTTCGACGATGCACGATGGTCGTTCCACGAGGCGACGTGACTCTGTCGCACATGAAGCAGATCTCGTTTCCCGCCGAGCGAATGCTTCCCGCTCCCGACGTCGCGTTCCTCTTCGAGTCACGCGACGCCCTGTCGGCCGAAGGCTTTGGCGAAGCCGGCGATCTGGCGACTCGCGCGAGCATGCTACGCAGCAGCGGCACGCATGTCGTGGGGCTGTGCCCCAGCGCCGTGCTCGCCGGCAAGGCCAACACCGAGGGGTGGGACTACATCGGGTTCATGGCCGACCTCGCCGCAGGCCTCATCGAGGACGGGCACGGCGTGCTGTTGTTCCCCAACGCCACGCGCGCCGGCTCGGAGAAGCTGCGCAACAACGACTTGCCCGTGATCGCCGCCATCGTCGAGCGTCTGAGCGGTGAAGCGGACGAGAAGGTTCTCGCAGTGGGTGGGGACATGAACGCTGCGGCCCTGCGCGTCGTGCTGCAAGCATGCTCCTGCGCAGCGGTCTCCCGATTTCACGCGATGGTGGGTGCGCTTTCTATCGGCGTGCCTGTCGCGGTGGTTGGCTGGAGCCACAAGTATCTTGAGGTGATGAAGCAGTTCGGCCTCGAGGAGTTCGTGTTCGACTACTCGGCGCACGACTCTGACGCCCTGCGGGCGGTGGTCAATCGCCTGCTGGCCGAGCGCGACGCTAGGTCCGCCAGCATCGTCGAGGCACTTCCGAAAGTGCAGTCGGCCTCTCAAGCGCAGTTCGATGAGCTGTTCCGCAGGCTAGGACGCTAGGACCGCTGCGCGTCCCCTGACGGCGCGGCCGGACTTGCCGGGCCCATCACTCTGGCGACCACCGCGGCGACGTACCACACGACGAGCGGCAACGCGTGGAACGCCACACGGTTGAAGCTGTCACCCACTCCGATACGACCCTCGTGGGAGACTCCATGGACGAGCGCGGCGATGACGAAGAAGAGAACGACCGAGAGGAACGCCGGGCGCGTCCACGATCGCAGCCGGAGCGCATCGCCGGAGATGATCGAGAGCACCAGAAGCAGCAGGACCGCCCACCACAGGTAGTGGTAGCCTCCCGCTCCCTCAAGCAGGTTGATTCGAGCTGTCGCCAGCGCACCTCGCGCCGTCTCCCACTTCAAAGCGAGCACGCCGAGCATCAGCACCGTAGCCGCCGTGGCGACGATCCCAAAGAAGCGCTCTCCCGCCACGCGGAACGGTAGCACGCGATCGAGAACCTGGACGATCCACGGAGCTGCGGCCGACGCAACGAGCACGAACAGGATCGCGAGTGTCGTGCGTCCGCTGAGCTTGGAGGACGCCCATACGCCCAGCTCGACGTAGGCAGCAGCGTATGACCCCCCTACCACGAACAGGAGTGGGGCGAAGTATGCGAGCACGCTCCGCCATCGCACGTGCGAGATGGTGAGTACTGAGATCGCGGCCGCAACCACGACGAACTGGTACGCCAGCCCGTCTGGACGGCCGAGAGCCAGTCCCGACGTGAACAGCCCGGCGAGTACGAGGTAGGCGTCACGGGAGCCGTCACGGTCTCGCCACAGACCCGCTGGAGCCGCAACCCACAGGCACGCGAGCGCCAGCATCAGGTAGACCGCGCTCGTCATGTGCGAGTGAACGAAGAACGAGTGGAAGATGAACGACGGCTCCACGACCAGGAACGCGACAGCCCCGCCAGCCGCCAGCATCTTCACCTTCCTGCTCGAGAGGCCGAGCGGACCAGACCACAGCGTGGTGCCGATCCAGAACAGCAGCGTGGCTCCAAGCAGGGGGTAGATCACGTACGCCCAGTCACTTCCCAGTGTCGCGTGAATGGCGTTCATGCTCGGCAGAAGCGGGCTTCGCGACCCCATCAGCCCCGCGGAGAACGCGCCCTTGCGGCTAAGTTCCACACCCAGCGGCCAGTACGACACGAGGGAGTCGTTGTTGGAGACTGTGAAGCGCGCCACCCCGACCACAACGCTGAGAACACCCAGCGCCCCAGCGGCGATCGCGAAGCTGCGGGGCCCTACCGGGTAGGCGCCCGGCTGGACATCGCTCGGGTACCCGCCGCTTGAGCCATCAGGTGCAAGCACGACGCGCTGTATCACCCACAGCCCTGCGATCAGGAGCAGCGCGCCCGCCAGTGCGCTCGTCAGGTCGAGCGGTCTCCCGGTCACGGTCGAGAAGGCCCCTGCCAACGCTGCCGACAGCAAACCCGCGGGAAGCGCGGCCCCGTGGTAGGCAAGGGGTCCCAAACGGCGACGGACCGGCCACAAGGAAGCCCAACCGACCAGCACAAAGAAGGCGATGGTGACCAGCTCACTCGCGAGCGCGCTCACAATGCATCACCGGCCGGCCCGAGCTCGACTGGCACGAGAAGGAACTCCCGGCGCTCGCCCTCGCGCACGTACACGATCCAGGTGCCGGATGAGCCGGGTCGAGGTGCCCCAACGAACACTGCGTTCGCCTCCTCGGCTAGATACGTCTGGGCTTCCAGCGCGGCGGCCTGCCCAGCCGAGAGCACCGGATCGTAGTCGCGCTCGGTGACAGCTACGTCGGAGAAGCGTGCAACGTCGTTCGCTGGCGGCGCCCAGTAGGTTCGATACTCGGTGCCGTCAGCTCGAATCACGGGCGTCCCGGACTCCTCGCCATAGAGCGCGGTCCTATCGGACGGCAGAATCACGCGCTCGATCACGACGCCGTTGTCCCGAGCCTGCTCGACCAGCACGCCGATCGCGCTACCCAGTGTGCGCGCTGCCGAATGGTGCGAAAGGACGCCCAGGTAGTCCCCGCCCTCTTGGTAGGGAACACGACGATCGTTCCACCACGACTTGAAGGGACCGCTCCCGGCAACCCGCTCGGCAATGGTCTTGTCGTCTGCTGGGCCGCCTGATTCCTGGGCCCGACTGAGGTACATCGCATACGGCACGGTCGCCGCGACGAGCACGATCCGAACAGCGGCGATGGAGAAGCACGCGACCACGACGACAAGGATTGTTGTGTCGATCACCGGTCGCGAGCGTAGTGAGCTGGCTTGGAGCGCCAAGAGACCTCCCGGGGGGCCGACTTCCGACAGCTTCTTCGCCTCGCGGTAGTCTACACCGTGATCGAGGCCTGGGACCTGACCGTCGTGCGGCGCTCGGGGAACACACTCGCTAGCGCGCTTGCGCAACGAAGTACCTCGAACCACAGCACCACGCCCGCCGTCTCAATGAGCGAACAGGTATTCCGGCCCAGCACACCCCGGCTGGCGCACCCACTGGAGGACAGCATGAACAACAGGCTTGCACGACCGCTCGCTGCAACCGCAATATCGCTGCTACTCGCAACCGGCCTGCTTCTGGCGGGATGCGGAACCCAGGTCGTCCAGGCCCCGCCCGGTCAGGACCTCGGGACGGTCACGGCATCAGGAACCGGCAAGGCCTCCGCGACTCCGGACGAGGCGACGATGTCGTTTGGCGTCACGACTCAGGACAAGGAGGCCAAGGCTGCGCTGGACTCCGCATCCAAGACGGCCGATCAGATCAGCTCGGCGGTCCAGAAGGCGGGGGTCGACAAGAAGGACATCCAGACGCAGAACGTGAGCGTCTATCCCATCAACAGCCCCGAGTCCGCCGAGATCACCGGCTACCAAGCGAGCCTGAACGTCGAGGTGACCGTGCGAGACCTCAACGACCTGAGCGCCGTCATCTCGGCGGCGACGAACGCAGGTGCGAGCAACATCAGCGGTCCGCGCTTCGATGTGGCCGACGATGCGACGTATCAGCAGCAGGCCATCGACGAGGCCGTCCAAGACGCACGCAAGAGCGCCGAGGCGATGGCGAAGGCAGCGGGCAAATCCGTCGGCGACGTGCTCCGCATCAGCACCTCGGGCTCCGACTTCACTCCGGTCCCGATGGCATCGGCAGACGTCAGCACCAGAGACGCCGCCATCGACGTGCCCATCGAGCCAGGACAGCTCGATATCACTGCAAGCGTCACCGTGGTGTTCGAGCTGAAGTAGCAGCCGCTGCCGCCGAACGCGACAAGAAGCGCCCCTCCGCTCGTGCGATAATCGGCGAGAAGGAGGCGGGGCGTGTGCGCACTGTCGTAGGAGTGATGGGCGGCGCGATAGCAAGCGATGAGGTCGCGCGAAACGCCTACGAGATAGGTCGCAGGATCGCCGAGCAGGGCTGGGTGCTTCTCAACGGCGGTCGCGACGCCGGAGTGATGGCGGCGTCCGCTCGCGGTGCAGCCGAGGCAGGTGGGCTGGTGGTCGGCATACTGCCCTCCGACGATACAGACGGCGTGGCTCCCCACGTCGATATCGCGATCCCCACCGGCATGGGCGATGCGCGAAACGCCATCAACGTGCTCGCCAGCCACGTGGTGATCGCGCTACCCGGCGGCGCCGGCACCATCTCGGAGATCGCGCTCGCGCTCAAGAGCGGGAAGACCGTCGTGAACTGTGGCGCCGTACTGGACTCGGCGTTCGGTCCCTACTACGAACACGGTCAGCTTCTCGATGCCACCTCCCCCGCCGAGGCGATCGCTCTGGCCTCCCGCTCGCTTCCCAAGGACCGCTCGTGACCGTCGGTGGCAAGGTCATCGTCGTCACGGGTTCGACCCGCGGTATCGGCCGCGCCATCGCCGAGGAGTGTGCGCGCCAAGGCGCTGCGGTCGTCGTCTCCTCGCGCTCGGCCGACATGGTCGCCGAGACGGTCTCGGCGATTCGCGAAGCCGGCGGCATGGCATCCGGACTCGCCGCCAACGTGGCGCACGCCGAGGAGGTCTTCGCTTTGCGCGACCACGCGCTGGCCGAGTACGGACGCATCGACGTGTGGCTCAACAACGCCGGGGTCAGCAACGGCTATCGGCCGCTCGACGAAGAGAGCGTCGAGGAGCTGCACGACCTGATCACCATCAACGTACTCGGCCACATCTACGGAGCCAAGGCGATCGTCCCGTACTTCCGGGAGCACGGCGGATACCTGATGAACATGTGCGGTCGAGGCTGGAAGGGCGAGGCGACGCCGTTCACCACTGCGTACGCGTCGAGCAAGGCCGCGATCGCATCGCTCACCAAGTCGATCGCAGCCGAGAACAAGGACGTCGCCAACGTATCTGTGAACGCGTTTGTCCCGGGCATGGTCGACACCGACTTCTACGTCGACATCAAGACAAGCCCGCGCCTCGAAGCGACCGCCGGCAACGTGCGCCTCGCTCTCGACGCGTTCGGGACCCCGCTCGACGAGGTCGGCAGACGTGCGACGGCACTTCTCGGCGAGGAACCCGGTCACACCACCGGCAAGGTCTACGCCCTGCTCACCCCGGGGCGCATGATGCGTGGCGGAGCGAAGATGGCGTGGTGGGGTATGACAGGCAAGATGAGGAGGGGGTGACGCAGCACGTGTCCGAGAACGGCAATCTCGTAGAGATGCGCGATGTCCGCAGGATCTATCAGATGGGCGAGGTCGAGGTCCAGGCGCTGCACGTCGCCGAGCTCGACATCAAGTGCGGCGAGTTCGTCGCCATCCTCGGACCCTCCGGCTCGGGAAAGACGACCCTGCTCAACCTCGTCGGCGGCATCGACGCTCCCACCAGCGGGTCGATCCTGTTCGACGGCGAGGAGATCTCGCACTTCAACCGCAAGCAACTCACGCTGTTCCGGCGTGAGAATGTGGGTTTCGTCTTCCAGTTCTTCAACCTGATTCCCACGCTTACCGCCGAGGAGAACGTGCGCTTCGCCGTCGAGCTCGCTTCGCGTGACGGCGTGCCGCCCGACCGGGATCCCGCGCACCTGCTCGCGAAGGTGGGCCTGGGCGAGCGAGCCCACCACTTCCCGGCACAGCTTTCCGGCGGCGAACAGCAGCGCGTCGCCGTCGCCCGCGCGCTCGCGAAGGCACCCAAGCTCATCCTCGGCGACGAGCCAACCGGCAATCTGGATTTCCGCACCGGCAAGCTGGTGCTCGCCGCGTTGCGTGAGGTGAACCGCGAGGAGGGCGCTGCTGTCGTCTTGGTGACGCACAACCAGCCGCTCGCGGCCATCGCCGACCGCGTGCTGCAGCTCAGGGACGGCGCGATCGTCTCCCAACAGACCAACGACAGCCCGCTCGATCCCGAAGACGTGAGCTGGTAGAGACCCCACAGTGAGCATGCTGACACTCAAGGCGTGGCGCGACACCCTTGCTCACAAGGGCCAGTTCATCGCGCTCATCGTGCTGGTGTCGCTCGGCATCATGAGTTTCGTCACCTTCCAGAACGGCTACTACGACCTGCGCGCCTCGGTGGACGAGGCATACGGCCGCCTTCGTTTCGCTGACTTCACGGTGCGCGTGGAGCGCATGCCTCTCAACGCCGCTCGACGCATCGAGACACTCGATGGGGTGGCGGCCGCGCGCGTGCGCACGATCCAGGACGTGGGGCTGGAGTTCAGCGGGGGCGAACGGCAGGCGACCGCGCGCCTCATCACCATCCCCGACGAACCCGGGACGACGGTCAACGGCGTCTACGTTGAGGCCGGCCGGTTCCCAGTGCCCGGTGCGCGCGACGAGGTCCTGCTGCACCCGAAGTTCTCGCAGGAGACCGGCATCGGCGTCAACGACAGCCTCACGCTGCGCATAGGCGGGGAGCGTCGAACACTCCGTGTCGTGGGCATCGCATCCGACCCCGAGTACCTCTACCCCCTGCGGACGGCGGGAGACATCCCGTCACCCGGCGAGTTCGCGGTGGTCTTCGTGACCGAGGAGGTCGCTGAGTCGCTCCTCGGCACGTCCGGCTACGGCAACGACATGGCCGTGCGGGCCGCCCCCGGGACCGACGTCGACGACCTGATCGAGACGGTCGAGCGCGAGCTGAGACCGTACGGCGTGATCGACAGCGTCCCTCGGGCCGAGCAACCCGGCTACGACGGGCTGAAGTCCGAGCTCGACCAGAACCGAGTGATGGCTCGCTCTCTGCCGGTCCTCGTGCTGCTGATCAGCTCGATGTCGCTGTTCATTGCGCTCTCTCGACTCGTGACGGCCCAACGAGGCGAGATCGGGCTGGCCAAGGCGCTCGGCTACAGCGACCGCCAGATACTGCTTCACTACCTGTCCTTCGCGCTCGTCATCGCGGCCGGCGGCATCATCCTGGGCGTGGCGCTGGGGCTGCTCGGCGCTCGTGGGGTCGCGCTGAGCTATACGAGCATCCTTGGCATTCCGTTTCTCGAGAGCGGGATCTACCCGGGGGTGCTGCTGACCGCTGCCGGCATCGCAGTGGTGTCGTGCATAGCGGCCGCCCTCGTGCCGGCGCTGAACTCCGCGCGCCTCGCCCCGGCCATCGCGATGCACGCCGACCCGAACAAGTCGCTCGCGGGCGGCAGGATACCGCTGATCGAGCGCCTTCTGCGCCCGATCCTGCCCCGCTCGTTCACGTTCCGAATCCCGCTGCGCAACCTGTTCCGAGCCCGAAGGCGCACGCTCTACACGGTGCTGGGAATCGCGTTCGCGATGGTGCTCTCGGTCGTGACGATCTCGATGTTCGACTCCATCGACTACCTGCTCGACGAGACGTTCTCGCGGGTGGAACGCTGGGACGTCGCGGCCTACTTCGACCAGCCAGTGGGCGACGCACGCATCGCTGAGATCAGGAGATTGAACGGTGTCGAGCGAATCCAGCCGGCACTCGTACTGCCCGTGACGGTGACGTTCGGCGATACCGAGGAGAACGTCTCGCTCACGGCCATGCGTCCCGAAGCCGACTTCCACGGCTTCTCTCCCGCAGCGGGCGCTCCTCCGGCCGATGCGCTTCGTGCAGGGGACCTGATCCTTGCCGCCTCCACTGCGCGCAAGCTGGGCGTGGGTACGGGCACTCAAGTCGAGGTTGACTCACCACTGACCGATGACCCCGTGAGAATGCGCGTCGGGGCGCTCTCCGACGAGACGCTGGGGCAACCGGGCTTCGTGTCGCTCGACGCAGCCGCAGATCTGGTGGGAGGACAGATCAACCGCTTCAACGCGCTCTACCTCACAGCCGACCCGAAGCGCGGCGACCGCATCCAAGACGAGATCTACGACATGCCCGACGTCGCAAGCGTCCAGGTCAAGGCCGGCCTCGTCACGCGGCTCAAGAGCCTGCTCGAACTGTTCAACGTATTTGGCACCGTGCTCCTGGTCTTCGGCGGGGCGCTCGCATTCGTGGTGGTCTTCACGACGTTCACGGCCAACGTAGCCGAGCGCACGCGAGAAATCGCAACCATGCGCACGATCGGCGAGGACAACGGACGGCTCACCTTGATGATCACGCTCGAGAACCTGCTCATCGCGCTCGCGGCGCTTCCGCTGGGCCTGTGGCTCGGCATCCGGGCCACCGACGCGATCTTCTCCTCATTCGAAACGGAGTCCTACACGCTGAGCGCATACATCTACCCCGCGAGCGTTGTGAGGATCTGTCTGTTGATGGTAGCGGTGCTGCTGCTCTCCGAGATCCCACCCGTGCGTCGCATCTTCGGTCTCGATCTTGCCGAGGCGACCAAGGTGATGGAGTAGCCCGGGGCATGACCGCGCGGCGCACTCGATCTACGCGTCAGCGTCCTTCTTCTTCGGGCTCATCCACTCGTAGTCCATCTGCATCATCTTCATTACGTCATCGGGGTCCTTGAGGTGTCCCGCCTTGCGCCCTTCCCAGTACTGCCGGATCTCGCCCGCGTAGGAGGCAAAGAAGACGACGTTCGCAGCGACCGCCCATGCGATCGCCCACGGCCCGAGTCCCACCGCCCAGACCCAGGGTATGTAGAGCACCTGGCCCAGGTTGTCCGAGACCATCGCGTCCTTGATCACGTAGTAGCCCACCACGAACCCGACCACGCTGCACACCAGTGCGCCTATCGGAGCAATCGCGAGCATCGCGCCGAGCATGGGCGACTGACCTCGGCCGCCCTTGAAGCGGTAGTAGACCGGGAAGTTGTGGCCGACGATCGCCATCAGGCCCGCCGCGTAGAGGTAGGGCTCGCCCGGGAACGCGAATCGGAACACGAGTGTGGGAATCGTTGCCTTCAGTATGTCGCCGGCCGCGCAGAGCAGCCCCCACTTCGCACCCAGCATCAGACGCACCGCGGTGGCACTCACTGCGTCCGAGGTCATCTGCGCACCGCCGTCCGGTGATGTGAGGCTGACGACCTCGACCGCGTCGTGCCCGTGCGCCTTGACGATGATCTGTGCGAATGAGATCGAGCCGCACAGATAGCCGACGAGCGCCGCTGCGCCCATGAGTGCCCAGTTCATGCGATTGCTCCTGTCTCGTCGAACGGCGAGTCCGCCTGCTCGTCTTCGAGCACCATCACCGTGCCGGCGAACCCGTCGACCACCACCTGTGCCCCCTGCGGTATAGCAAACATCGCGGCGTCCACCGAGACAACCGCCGGGATACCGTATTCGCGCGCAACGATCGACGTGTGGGACAAGAACCCCCCGGACTCGGCAACGATCGCACCTGCTCGCGAGAAGAGCGGCGTCCATGCGACATCGGAGTAGGGCACGACGATGACGTCGCCATCCGCCAGCTCCGGAGCCTGAGAGACCGACGATATCTTCACCGCCCGTCCTGTGTGGCGCCCCGGCGACGTCGCCACACCGGTCAGTGTGCCCCCGGTCTCGGTCGGCAGTGGCCCGGGGTTGTCGCCGAAGATCTCATCCGGAACGGCGGCGTCGCGCACCTCTTCCTCTTCTTCGAACCGCTCGCGGACGAGTCGCTCTGCCTGGTCTCGATCGAGCGGACCCGCGGCAAGCGCGCGGACCTCGCTGTCCGAGAGGTAGAACACCGCCCTGCCGTCAGGATGCCATTCGGCCGTCTCGCACAGCTCGCCCACCCGCATGTAGAGCGGCCTGTGGTAGCCGTGGCACAGTGTGAAGAACGAGCTGACCTCTTCGCGCAGCACCTGAAAGCGCGACGCCCGGTCGAACGCACGCAGGCAGCGCCCGCCCCCTGGGCGCGCTGCGATGTCCTCACGCGTCACCCGCGCCGCCGAGGACCGCGGTGGAGCTTGAGCTTCGATGAGCCGGATGACGGCCCGCTCGTCTTCGCGCCACGGCACGTGCGAGAAGTCGTTGCCCGAGTCCGAGAAGTGGCCGTACGTCGCGATGAACCGGTCGTAGAGCCCGACGAACGCCGAGGCGCTCGGCTCGGCCCGCAGCGCCTCGACGCCCATAGCTCCGAATCGCTCCTGCTGCTCCGGCTCGAGCCGCCCCAAGGCCTCGTGCAGGCGGCGGATGGCCAGGGCCGGGTCCCTGCCCTCTTCACCCTCATCGCGGTTCGCGAAGTCCACGTCTTGGTACTCGATCCCGATACGAGAGAGCCGGCGTGCGAGCAGGTGGTTGTGCGCCTCAGACAGCAGCGGGGTCAGCACATTGAGGTACGCGACCCCCTCGGAGATCGGCCGCAGCTGGTCAAGGGCTGCCACCAGGTGATCCGAGTCGCGGGTGTCCAGATCGAGCCGATCGAGCAACTCGGCGAAGGCCGCCTTGTGCTCGGCCAGCAGCCGCTTGGCCTTGCTCTCGTGGCGAAGAAGGCCCGCCGCGAACATCAGCGCGCGCGGTAGCTTGGTCAGCGTGCGGAAGGTGATCCTCATGCCAGGCCGCTCGCCGCCGGAGCGCTCCATGCCACGCATCATCTCGAGCGACTCCCTCGGCAGTCCGAGCTTGTCCCAGATCGTTCCGAAGCTGCCCATGTTGAAGTAGGCGCGACAGTAGAAGCGCGCCGCTAGGTCGTCGGGGGTCAGCCCAGTGGGGCCAACGAGCCTGTCCAGCACGCCGATCCACACGCCGTTGACGACCGGGATGTTCACCGACCACACCAGCGGCACGATGATGCCCGGCAGCATCTCGCGCGAGAATCGGTTCGAGTAGTAGGGAATCTCGCCGATGCCGGTGATGGGGCGCAGTTGCACGTACCTGAGGCGGCCTTCGGCCACAACCCACTCGACGTCGACCGGACTCTTGTAGCGTCGCGCCATCTCGGCGACGTCAGCGGCGATCTGCTCGGCGGCGCCCTCGGGCAGTTCGGGCGTCTCGGGCCTCGCGCGCCACTCCCCGGCCTTCCTGATCCAGCGCTCGGGCGTCTCGCCGCGCTGCATGAGCCCCTCGCCGAGCCCCGGCACCGCCTCGATGATCGTCTCGGTGAAGCCGGTGATGGGGTTTGCCGAGAACGCGACTCCCGAGAACTCCGCCTGCACCATCTCCTGCACGATCACGGCCATCGACGCTGGCCGATCGGCGCCAACTCCCCTGTCTGCCAAGTACGACCTGACTGAGTCCGCGCCTTGACCTTCCAGAACCGCCAGTACCGCTCCAGCGGCGTCGTGGGTCCCCGACACGTCGAGCACCGACTGGAACTGCCCGGCAAAGGAGTGCGCTGCGCCGTCCTCGACGTCCGCCGAGGAGCGGACGGCGTAGCGACGTCCCGGCTGAATCACTGGCTCGAGCGCGGCTTCCAGCTCGGCTCCCGTCGACGGACCGTTGGATGGGAGCAACACCCACGCGTCGGGAACGGCGAAGCCGTGGCGGATCAGCCACTGTAGGCCCACGGCCTTCCCACCTGCTGCGCGCGGAAGACGGTCTCGACCGATGCGGACGAGTCGGTGTCGATCAGGGGGCACGAGTCGTCTCTTCGCTCGCGACGGTGATCGGCGGTAGCAACGGCTTGACCCGCTCGGCGATCGCCTTGATGGTCAGCGGGTGGTTGTTCCACGCTCCAAGGTTGACCGTCTCGACGTCATCGGGAATCTGGGCCTCAGCCACCAGTTCTGGCACGTCGTACTGGCTGTGAATCGACTCCGCGCTGATGCCGGTCGAGAAGTAGAAGAGCCTGCGCGCTCCCGCCGAAGCGAGTTCGGCGGCGCGCTCGGGAACCCGCGGTTCCTTGAACTCCATCCACGCAAGATCGATGAGGTCGTGGCTGTAGCCCTTGGCGACCAGGGCATCGATGATCCCCTCGCGCAACGCGAGTTCCTGCTTGGTCTCGGTAGGCCACTCGCGGTCCCACTCGTCGGGCTGACCGTGTCCCACGAGCAGCACGGCAGCCTCGTTCCTGGGTGTGTTCCCGCGCGCCTGCTCGACCTTGTCGACGAACATCTGGTGGAGGGTCGTAGAGTCCCACAGTGGGCCCGTGAAGCGGACGGGCACGCCAAGCTTCTCGGCGTCGACCTCCTTGATCAGCTCCTCGCCCTCGGCCGTGTGGTTCGAGATCGAGACGAAGACCTCAGCGACCACGATCCGGCTCGCTCCCTCGTTGAGCGCCTGGATCAGCGCAGCATCCGGTCGAGGGTCGTCGTCGAGGAACGACGGGTACACGCGCACGTCGTCGTACCCATCGGCCCGAAGTGACTGTTCGAGCGTTCGTGCCATCTCGAGGTGCCGACCTCGATGCTGGCTCGCGCCTACCTCGAGGTAGGCGTCCCGGAGTCGCTTGAGGAACAGCGGCCGAGCAACAAAGGGCACGAACGCGATTTCCTGCTCGTCGAATTCGCGGAACTGATTGAGCCAGCCGATCGGGTCGTAGGTCTCCGGCTCGCCGTGAGTGAAGTAGATGACGGCGGTGTGGCCATCGCCCGGGTCACCGGGCGAGCGTGTCAGTTCGGGCACGACGCGATCATCCTGTCGTCCGAGCACGACCGCAGCGTTTGCCGCATAGCCGACAAGGACACCCAGGAGTAGAACGGCGAGCGCCCCGGCGATCGCTCGGCCCTGAAACACCCACGCGATCAGACCCGCGGCGAGAAACAGGCAGGAGATGCCGAGCGCCAGCGCAGCCGACATCCGCACCGGATCAGTCGTGAGATAGGACACGAGAAACCACCCGCCGGCGAACGCGAGCAGCGAGAGCAGAACCCACCGAAGGTTCTCCATAGTCCGCACGTCCCCTACCGCCTAGGCACGCCGCCGGGCCCCAGCCCGTGGCCTCCAAAGCCGTTGCGCAACGCTGTGAGCACCTTTCCAGCATAGCGCGGATGTGTTTCGGACATCTTTCGGAACTCGAGAGACCCCTCGATGATCGGCACCTCGATGCCGAGCTCCTTTGCGGCGACTACCGTCCACTCCCCCTCGCCCGAGTGCCCCACGACACAACTCGCGCCTTCGAGGTCGTCACCCAGTTCCTCATACGCGTCGCGCAGCCAGCCCACGAGCCTCGACTCGATGACGCTACGGTGCTGGTAGAGGTCGGCGACTTGTTCCAGGTCGAGATCGTACGGTCCGGCGTGAAGCACCTCGAACCCCTCGGCGATCGCCTGCATCATGCCGTACTCGATGCCGTTGTGGACCATCTTCACGAAGTGACCCGCGCCGTGCCCGTCGAAGAAGCGGTAGCCCCCCGGAGTGGCCACGTCGGCCAGCATCGGTTCGATCTCCGAGAAGACCGCAGGGTCCCCGCCAACCATCAGCGTCGCCCCGTGGCGAGCACCATCCGGTCCGCCGCTCGTGCCGCAGTCCACGAAGTGGATGCCGGCCTCGGCGAGTCTCTCGGCGCGCGAAGCAGCGTCTTGGAAGCGCGAGTTGCCGCCGTCGATGACCGTGTCTCCGGGCGCCAGCAGATCGATGAGTCCGATCCCGACGCCGGGCGCGGGACCGAACAGCAGCTCATCGACGGGAGCGCCGGCCGGCACCATCAGCCAGATGACGCGAGGGGGCGCCAGTGCGGCGACCATGTCAGGCAGCGACTCCGCAGCCATCAGCCCCTCGGCCACCATCGCTTCGGCGACCGCGTGCGTGCGATTCCAGCCAACGACTTCCCAGCCGTGCTCCATGAGGTTGCGCGCAAGCCCCGCGCCCATCTTGCCCAGCCCCGCGACACCCACGCGCCCCTCGGCCGCCTCGCCGCCAAGCGCCGCTGCGGCCCGCTGAGTGATGTCAGCCTCGTCAGGCTCGTAGAACTCGAGCGGCGCGAGCCCATCGGCCCACCCCTCGACGATCGGGTCGATGAACGCCCAACCGCAGTCGACCTCGCGGGTCGAGACGAAGAGCGTCTGGTCTCCTCGGAAAGCATCGTGCAAGAGCTTCGCGTACTCCTCGACGTACTGGGCCTTCTCGGCGCGCTCGTAGAGGAAGAACGAGAAGGAGCGTTCCTCGACATCGCGCTCGAAGCCGGGGCGCTTGGTGTAGAAGACGATCTCGATGCGGTCTTGAGGCTCGAGGGTGAAGACGATCTTGTTGGTGGGGTGATCGATCCCCTCGCACAGACAGTTGAGCGGATGCCGGAAGTTGACCACGATCCGCTTGCACGCCGGTCCCATGCGTTTGCCCGACTCCATCATCACCGGCACTCCCGCCCAACGCGGGCCGCTCATGTGCGTGCGGATGCGAAAGTACGTCTCGGTCTCGGAGTCCGGCGCCACTCCTGCGATATCGCGGAATCCGTGGTGTTGGGCCCGAAACGTGTTCTCCGCGACCTGCCCCGGCGTCATGGGCGTGAGCGACTCGATGAGCTCGGCGCGCGCTTCGCGGATGTCGTGTGGGCTGGCGGTCGCGGGCTGGTCCATGGTCACGAGCGCGAGCATCTGCAGCAGGTGGTTCTGGCCGACGTCGCGCAGCGCTCCCACCGCGTCGTAGAACGCGCCGCGTTTCTCGGCACCGATCGATTCGAGCAGCGTGATGTCGATCGACTCGATTGCGCTTCGGTTCCACTCGGTCTCGAACAGGTTGTTGGTGAAGCGGAAGTTCATGATGCCTTGCAGCATCTCTTTGGCGAGGTAGTGATCGATGCGGTAGATCTGCTCCTCGCGAAACAAGCTCGCGAGCAGAGTGTCGAGCTCGCGCGCGGTATCCTCGTCGTCGCCGAAGGGCTTCTCGACAAGCACGCGCGTCCAGCCCATCAGGTCGCTGCACTCGGCGGTCAGGCCGCTGTCCGCGAGATGGCGAAATATCGTCTCGTAGTGCTCGGGTGGAACCGCCAGGTAGAAGAGCTTGTTCGAGCACACGCCCCACTCGTCTTGGATCGAGTCCACGAGCCGCTTGGTCGCCTCGTACGACGCAGAATCCGGGAACTCGCCCTTCTGATAGCAGAACTTGCCGAGGAACTCCTCGACGTCGGCGGGATCGGCGTCGGCGGCGCGCTCGGCCAGGATGGTGCGCACGTGCTCGCGCAGCTCGTCATCGCCCCAGTCGCGGCGACCGAAGCCGACCACTCGCAGATGCTCGGGAAGCTGGCCTTTGCCCCACAGGTAGTACAGCGACGGTACGACCTTGCGCGCCATCAGGTCCCCGGTGGCGCCGAAGACCACGAGGATGGTGGGGGCGATGTCGGGATGCGTAGGTGGTCATGGGAACCTCCGGGTTGGCGGGGGCAAGAGCGGCTGAAGCGCACCTCGTGACCTGTTTGTTCCCTTTGCGTCGGCCGACTGCGGGTGTGGACGGATTCCGGATCGAGGCATATACCTAGAGATGCGCGCGGATTTCGTCGCGATGCTGGGTGGGAGTCGGTCGGCGGGACGCTGGTGCCGTGCGTCCGGATACTCGGCGTGAGTCGCAACAGCTCCTTTCGGGGCGGCGGCCGGAGACGAAGGGGGGCGTGTCGAATGGGTAGGTCTCTTTGGCAGCGTGCGGGGGCGCTCCTGCTGCTCACGTTGCTCTTCGCGACAGCGGCATCGATGGCGTCCGCTGCACCGATCAAGCCGCTCGTGATGACGCCCGGTCCGCTCCTCGGCACCTACGGTCTGGAGCGGCCGCTCGTGACCGGCGTGGGACCCCAGGCCTGGTCGTCGATCTACGGCGATCTCGTCGCCTTCGAGGACATCGCCTCCGGCAACTCCGATGTGAAGCTCTACAACATGAAGACGAACTCGGTCTACAACGTCTCGGTTCATGCCGGCAGCCTGCAATGGCGCCCGCGCATCTGGGGCAACCGAATCGTATGGATGGACAACCGCAACGGCACCTGGGACATCTACTGGTACGACATCGCCAAGAAGCGGGAGTACCGACTGACGAGCAGCAGCGGGCAGGAGCAGTGGCCGGAGATCAACGGCGATCGTGTCGTGTGGCAGGACTCCCGCAACGGCAACGAAGACATCTACATGTACGACTTCAAGACCAAGGTGACCAAGCGGATCACGACGAACACGGCGAACCAGAGCGGCCCTCGCATCTCGGGCGATCGCATCGCCTGGACAGACTGGCGCAACGGGAACTCGGACATCTACTGGTACGACATCGCCAAGAAGCAGGAGTACCGGCTGTCGAGCGACCCCGCCAACGAGTGGGACGTCGACATCTCCGGCACCAAGGCGGCGTGGACGATCTGGAACGGCGCCAACAACGATCTTCGGGTCGCGGCCTACTTCGACGCGAACGGCGGGTATCTGACGCCGGGCGGGGGGGCTGGAAACCAAGACCGCCCTCGCTTCTACAAAGACACCCTGGTGTGGACCGACACCTCGTCAGGGCTCGGGCGTACGTGGCTCTGGCGTGTTGGCGAGGGCATCCTGACGATGAGCGCTGGGAACAAGTGGGAGCCGCAGATGTGGGGCAACACGGTCGTGTGGACCGACGACCGCAACGGCAACGAAGACCTCTACGCGATGACCATCCCGCAGCCCACGCTGTCTGTCTCGGCACCGAGCTCCGTGGGCTACGGCCAGATGACCAAGGTCACCGGCTACCTCAAGAGCTGGAACGGTACCCCGCTGTCGAAGCGGTTGATCTTCGTCCAGTACGTCTCGCACAAGGACATCTACGGCTACAAGAGCTTCCAGTGGGACATCGCAGACGCCGACCTCGGAGCCGCCGGGAATCCAAGTCGCCATGACGAACTCGCTGGGCAAGTTCACCGCGTATGTCCCGCGCCAGAACTCGCGCTTCTACGTGCGGGCGTGGTTCGCCGGCGACCCGGACACGTTCATGCGGGTGAGCTCGCAGCGCACCGTCATGCCCAAGGTCTACCTGAGCAGACCGAGCGGCAAGTCGACCGTGTCGCGCAACAAGTACTACACCTACTACGGCTACCTCAAGCCCAAGCACACGGCAGGTTCCCAGCGCGTGTGGATCAAGTGCTACCGCTACTCGAGCGGCAAGTACCGGCTCAGAAAGACCTACACGACCACGCTGTCGGACTACTCGAGCTACACGAAGTACCTGAAGAAGGTCAAGCTCTACCCGGCCGGCAAGTGGCGGATCCGCGCCTACTACAAGTCCACCTTCAACAACGCCGACCAGCTACTCGAGCTACAAGTACGTCAGGTCCAAGTAGCGACACTGCACCGCAATCGCGACCCGGAAGGAGCCCCTCGGCCAGGGGCTCCTTCTTCGTGCCCGAAGCACGCGTTCCGCCGGAGGGCGATACGCGCACCGCGGCGGAGGCATATACACTAGTGCGCGCGGACGTTGTCGCGATGCGGGGTGGGGGATTGGTCGACGGAGGTTCATGTGTCGCGCGTCCAGATACTCCGCGTGAACCGCAGGGTACCCATGCCGGGTGCCGCGGTCGAGACAGAGGGGGTGCGTGTCGAATGGGTAGGACACTCTGGCGACGTGCGGGGGCGCTCCTGCTGCTTGCCGCTCTTGTCGCAGCTACTGCGGTCGACCGCGTCTGCCGCGCCGATGAAGCCGCTTGTGATGACACCGGGTCCGCTTCTCGGCACCTACGGCTTGGAGCGGCCGCTCGTGACCGGGGTCGGCAACCAGCGCTGGCCGACGATCTACGGAGACCTTGTCGCCTACGAGGACTGGGCGGGCGGCGATGCGGACATCAAGCTCTACAACATGAGGACGAACTCCATCTACGAAGTGGCCATCCAGCCAGGCAGCCAACAGTGGTCTCCTCGTATGTGGGGCAACCGGATTGTGTGGACGGACTTTCGGAACGGCTCTTGGGACATCTACTGGTACGACATCGCCAAGAAGCAGCAGCACCGCTTGACGTCGGGCTCCGGAAGCGAACTGTGGCCGGAGATCTACGGAGACCGAGTGGTGTGGCAAGACTCCCGCAACGGCAACAACGACATCTATATGTACGACTTCAAGACCAAGGTGACCAAGCGGATCACGACGAACACGGCAAGTCAGGAGTCGCCGTGTATCTCCGGCAATCGCATCGCTTGGGCGGACCAGCGAAACGGCAACTGGGACATCTACTGGTACGACATAGCCAAGAAGCAGGAATACCAGCTGTCGAGCGACCCCGCCAATGAGTGGGACGTGGACATCTCCGGCACGAAGGCCGCCTGGACGATCACGGGAACTGGCAACGACCTGAGGGTGGTTGCCTACTTCGATGCGAACGGCAGCTTCACCCCTCTCCCGCTCACCGGAGCAGGCAACCAGGACCGAGCGCAGTTCTACAAGGACACGCTCGTGTTCAACAACGGTGCGTCAGGCGCCCTGCGCACCCACATGCTGCGTTTCGGCCTCGGCGCTGGAACCCTCACAGAGAGCGCGGGAGCCAAATACGAGCCGCACATGTGGGGCAACACGGTCGTGTGGATCGACGACCGCAACGGTACCGAAGACCTCTACGCGATGACCATCCCGCAGCCGACGCTGTCGGTCTCGGCGCCGAGCACAGTGGGATATGGCCAGATGACCAAGGTCACCGGCTACCTCAAGAGCTGGAACGGTACCCCGCTGTCGAAGCGGCAGATCGATGTCCAGTACGTCGCACACAAGGACCTCTACAGCGCCAAGAGCTGGATCTGGGACCACGCCGACGCCAACCTCGGGACGCCGGGAACCCAGATCGCCACGACGAACTCGGCGGGTAGGTTCACGGCCTATGTGCCGCGCCAGAACACGCGCTTCTACGTGCGGGCGTGGTTCGCGGGCGACCCGGACACCTTCATGAGGGTCAGCGCGCAACGCACCGTCATGCCCAAGGCCTCCCTCAGCCGGCCGAGCGGCAAGTCCACCGTGTCGCGCAACAAGTACTACACCTACTACGGCTACCTCAAGCCCAAGCACACGGCGGGCACCCAGCGCGTGTGGATCAAGTGCTACCGCTACTCGAGCGGCAAGTACCGGCTCAGAAAGACCTACACCACCACGCTGTCGGACTACTCGAGCTACACGAAGTACCTCAAGAAGGTGAAGCTCTACCCCGCCGGCAAGTGGCGGATCCGCGCCTACTACAAGACCACCTTCAACAACGCTGCCACCTACTCGAGCTACAGGTACGTGAGGTCGAAGTAGCGACCGGCCACAGCGCTCGCGAACCGGAGAGGGCCCCTCGGCGAGGGGCCCTCTCTTGCCTCAAGTACCACCCGCAGACTGCCCAACGGACGATAGACGCGCTTCGTCTGGAGGCATATAGACCGCATGCGCGCGGACTTTGTCGCGATGCGGGGTGGGCATCGGTCGGCGGAGGGTTCGTTCTGTGCGTCCGGGCACTTGGCGATAGCTGCTAGCGCCTTCCAAGGTATAGCGGCAGGGACAAAGGGGGTGCGTGTCGAGTGGATAGATCTCTCTGGCGACGTGCAGGAGCGCTCTTGCTGCTCACACTGCTCATCGCGATGACGGCATCGATGGTGTCCGCCGCGCCGATCAAGCCGCTCGTCATGACGCCGGGCCCGTTCCTCGGCACCTACGGCTTGGAACGGCCGCTCGTGACCGGCGTGGGGCGCCAAGGCTGGTCTTCAGTCTACGGCGACCTTGTAGCCTTCGAGGACGAGGCGTCGGGCGACTCCGATGTGAAGCTCTACAACATGAAGACGAACTCCGTCTACAACGTCTCGGTTCACGCAGGCACCAGTCAGTGGCGCCCGCGCATCTGGGGCAACCGGATCGTGTGGACTGACGACCGCAACGGCACCTGGGACATCTACTGGTACGACATCGCCAAGAAACGGGAGTACCGGCTGACGAGCAGCAACGGACAGGAGATGTGGCCGGAGATCTACGGAGACAGAGTGGTATGGCAGGACTCCCGCAACGGCAACAACGATATCTACATGTACGACTTCAAGACCAAGGCGACCACGCGGATCACGACAAACGCGGCTCACCAAGGCTACCCCCGCATCTCGGGCAACCGGATCGCCTGGACGGACCTCCGCAACGGCAACTGGGACATCTACTGGTACGACATCGCCAAGAAGACCGAGTACCAGCTGTCAAGCGACCCCGCCAGCGAGTGGGACGTGGACATCTCCGGCACCAAAGCTGCGTGGACGATCTGGAACGGCGCCGACAACGACATTCGGGTCATGGCCTACTTCGACGCGAACGGCGGGTACGTGTTGCCTGGCGCAGGGGCCGGATTTCAGGATCGCGCTCGGTTCTACAAGGACACGCTCGTCTACAACGACAGCTCGTCCGGCACTCTGCGCACAAGCGTCTTCCGCTTCGGTGTCGGTGGGGGCATCCTGACAGAGAGCGCCGGCAACAAGTCGGAGCCGCAGATGTGGGGCAACACGGTCGTGTGGACCGACACCCGCAACGGCAACGAAGACCTCTACGCGATGACCATCCCGCAGCCCACGCTGTCGGTCTCGGCGCCGAGCACGGTGGGCTACGGCCAGATGACCAAGGTCACCGGCTACCTCAAGAGCTGGAACGGCACACCGCTCTCGAAGCGTCAGATCTTCGTCGAATACGTCGCGCACAAGGACCTCTACGGCGTGAAGAGCTTCATATGGGACTTCGCGGACGGCGACTTGGGCACGCCGGGAACGCAGTTCGCCACGACGAACTCGCTGGGCAAGTTCACCGCGTATGTGCCGCGCCAGAACTCGCGCTTCTACGTGCGGGCATGGTTCGCCGGCGACCCGGACACCTTCATGCGGGTCAGCTCGCAGCGCACCGTCATGCCCAAGGTCTACCTGAGCAGACCGAGCGGCAAGTCCACCGTGTCGCGCAACAAGTACTACACCTACTACGGCTACCTCAAGCCCAAGCACACGGCAGGTACCCAGCGCGTGTGGATCAAGTGCTACCGCTACTCGAGCGGCAAGTACCGGCTCAGAGAAGACCTACACCACCACGCTGTCGGACTACTCGAGCTACACGAAGTACCTGAAGAAGGTGAAGCTCTACCCGGCCGGCAAGTGGCGGATCCGCGCCTACTACAAGTCCACCTTCAACAACGCGACCAGCTACTCGAGCTACAAGTACGTGAGATCCAGGTAGCGACCGGCCACAGCGCTCGCGAACCGGAAGGGCCCCTCGGCGAGGGGCCCTTTCTTCGTGCTACGGTCTCCCCATGCCGATCATCGACATCCACACTCACGCGTGGGCCGACGCGCTCGCCGAGAAGGCCATACCCTCCCTCATCGCTAGTGCTGGAGGGCATCTCACCGCCCGCTACGACGGCACGATCTCGGGGCTCATCGCCGAGATGGACCGTACCGGCGTCGACATCTCGGTGGTGCAGCCCGTTGCAACGAAGCCCTCGCAAGTCGCGGCGATCAACGACTGGGCGGCTTCGATCGCAGGCGAGCGGATCGTTCCCTTTGGCGCGATGCATCCCGACACAGACGCTCCGGCCGCCGAGATCGCGCGAATGGCCGCGCTCGGCCTCAAGGGATTCAAGATGCACCCCGAGTATCAGTGCTTCGAGCCTCACGATCCCCGGCTCGACCCCATCTGGAGCGCGGCGACCGATAGCGGGATGATCGTCCTGTTCCACGCTGGGGCCGACGTGTGCCTTCCGACGGTGCGCGGCACAGCTGACTCGTTCGCCCGCCTGCTCGATGCGTGGCCCGGTCTGCGTGTGGTCCTCGCGCACCTGGGCGGTTTCCGCCAGTGGCAGGCGGTCGCCGAGCAACTCTCCAATCGAGACGTCTGGCTGGACACCTCATTCACCCTCGGCCATCTGCCGGACGAGGAGTTCGTCCGGTTGGTGCGCGCTCACGGCACCGATCGAGTGCTCTTCGGCAGCGACGGGCCTTGGACAGACGCGCGCATGGAGATCGGGCATCTCTCGCGCCTGGGGTTCTCGGAAGGCGAGCTCGAGGGAATCCTAGGTGGTAACGCGAGCCGTCTGCTCGGCCTGTAGAAGCGGCGGCTCAACTAGTCCGGTGGCACGGCAGCGTGCAATTTCGCGAACTGCACCCGAGCGGCGCTCATTGGCACATAACCTGCAGTCACTCCAGCGGAGTGGAGTGCCTGCTCCGAGGCCCGCAACAGGATGGAATCCCACGTGGGGAGCGTCTACGACCCGCTCTACGAAGCGGTGTTTGAAGCCCTGCCATGCGAGATCGTCGTGCACGACGGAGAGTACGTCGTCTTGGCGAACGCGGCGGCCACTCACGCCTTCGGCGCCACCTCGCCCCGCGGCCTCATCGGGCTCCCTCTCTCGGTGCTGATACACATGGAGGACCCGGCATCCGCGCGGGCAGCGGTGGCTGCTTGTCGCAGGACAGAACCGGCCGTTCGCACCCCTGACGCTTCGATTCACCGAACTGTCGGGCGATACGTTCACTATCGAGGCGACCGTCCGTGGATTCTCGATTGGTGGACGTACCTTCGCAATAGTCGCGAGAGCCCGCAGCTCCTCGCCACTCGTCGAGCCTTCCGAAGACGTCGTCGCATTCTCGGAGGGAACATCGCTGGCGAAGGCGACTCTCGACGCGCTCCTGCAGCCGATAGGCGTGTACGACAGTGAGGACTGTCTTCTCTTCTCGAATGCTGCTGCCAGACAGCTGTTCGGTGCAAAGCATCATCACGATCTCACGGGACAGCCCGTCTCGGCGATCATCCACCCGCATACGCTGGATGCCGCGAAAGAGCGTCGCATGCTCGTGCTCGATCGCGGCCAGTCGTTCCCGCACATCGAGGCCAAACTGCGTAATCTGGATGGGAAGACCATCCATGCGGTCGGCTCGCTTGGCGGCGCCGGACTGCCGAACGGCGCGCGTGTCGGCTACTGGATGGGCCACTCGGCCGCAGACACGCCGCTCGCCGCAGGCTAGCGGCCCTCCGCGCGTACCTCGGTCGCCCCGCCCACGTAGGGTCGCAGCACCTCGGGGATCTCCACGCTTCCGTCGGCGCGCTGGTAGTTCTCGAGGACGGCCGCGAGCGTGCGCCCCACCGCCAGTCCCGACCCGTTGAGCGTGTGCACGAGCCGCGAGCCCTTGAACTCGCCGGGCGAGCGGTACTTGATGCTCGCGCGGCGCGCCTGGAAGTCCCAGCAGTTCGAGCAGCTCGAGATCTCCTTGTACGCGTTGTAGCTGGGCAGCCAGACCTCGATGTCGTAGGTCTTGGCCGCGCCGAAGCCCATGTCGCCGGTGCACAGCACGATCACGCGGTACGGCAAGCTCCAGCAGCTGCAGGATCTTGCACGCGTCGGCGACCATGCCCTCGAGCGCGTCGATCGACTCCTCGGGCCTCGCGAACTTCACCAGCTCGACCTTGTCGAACTGGTGCACGCGGATCATGCCGCGGGTGTCTCGGCCGGCAGACCCGGCCTCCTCGCGGAAGCACGGCGTGTAGGCGGTGTAGTGCAGCGGAAGCTGCTCGGCCTCGAGCACCTCGTCGCGGTGGATGTTGGTGAGCTGGACCTCGGCGGTCGGGATCAGATAGAGCCCCTCGCCGGTCTTGAACAGGTCGTCCTCGAACTTGGGCAGCTGACCCGTACCGGTGAGCGTCTCGGCGTTCGCAAGCGCTGGCGGCCACCACTCGCGATAGCCGCGCCTTGTCGTGCGTGTCGAGCATGAAGTTGATGAGCGCCCGCTTGAGCTTCGCGCCCATGCCGCCGAGCAGACACGAAGCGCGACTTCGCGAGCTTGACGCCACGCTCGAAGTCGATGATGCCGAGCTCGGGCCCGAGGTCCCAGTGCGCCTTGGGCTCGAAGTCGAACGCGCGAGGCGTGCCCCACCGACGCGGTCTCGACGTTGTCGTCCTCGCTCGCGCCCACCGGCACCGACTCGTGTGGGATGTTGGGTGCGGTCATGAGCAGCTCGCGCACGTCGGCATCGACCGCTTCCATGCCGGTCTCGAGCTCCGCGATCTGCTCGTTGATGCCTCGAACCTCTTCCTTGGCGGCCTCGGCCTCGTCGCTCTTGCCGTCCTTCATCAGCACGCCGATGGCCTTCGAGGCCTCGTTGCGCCGTGCCTGAAGCGCCTCGACCTGCGCAATCAGCGTGCGCCGCCGCTCGTCCAGGCCGAGAAGACCATCGAGGTCCCACTCCGCGCCACGGTTTCGCATGGCAGTGCGAACGGCGTCAGGGTTGTCTCGGACGAACTTCGCTTCGAGCATCAGCGGACCTTTCGATGCGATGCACGGGGACGGATCGGGTGCCCATCGCTTGCGAGTATAGCGAAGGCGACGAGCACAACCTTGGCGGTGTCGGCAGCTTCGAGGCAAAGGTTTAGCAAAAAAGTTGGTTCTCCTGTGACTTTGGTCACTTACCCAACCTGAACACCCACCGATATCCATAGTGAAGGGCTGCGCGCTGTGCGCCCCCTGGGAGGTGAAACGCTGATGAAACCCGTCGCTGAAGGCAGTGACGCCCGCCGTAGCTTCATCGAGCTACTGGGCGACGCATGCCTGGTCATCGACGAGGACATGGCGGTGATCGCCGCCAACACATCGGCCGTCCGCCTCTATCTTCGTTCCCCCCAGGAGCTGGCAGGCATCCCCCTGGACGAGCTGTGCGCCGAGGGACACGCCAACCACCTCATCGGCGAGATCTCCTCGTGCAGCGGCACGCCGCGCGCCTTCACGGCCGCCCAGCTCCGGGGGGACGGAACGAGGTTCTGGGCCGATGTCACCGTCAGCATCTGCCCAGACGCCGAGATCGGCAGCATGCTCCTGCTCGTGCGCGAGCAGCTGCGTGGCTGCAGAGACGAGCTCGAGCTGCGCTCACTGCTGCTCGAGGAGTGTCACGACGCGATGATCGCGCACACGCTCTCAGGCGACCTTGTCTACGCGAACCGCAAGGCCCTCGCGCAGTGGGGTTGCAGCTCAGTGGACGAGATGGCCGCTCGCGGACCGTGGGGCTGGGTGCCCAAGGAAGAAGCCGCCCGAATCGCCGAGCGCTCGGCCCAACTGCAGCTCCGGCGAGAGGTGCGGTTCACCTCTCGCATCGCCAGGCCGGACGGCACCGAGGAGCACAGCGAGACGCTCTCGCGACTGGTCGACACCGCGCATGGGCAGATCGCAGTCTGCGTCGCGCGAGACATCTCGGACCGCGTGATCGCCGAGGAGATGGTGCGCCACCTCGCCTACCACGACAACCTCACGGGACTCGCCAACCGGTTCCTGCTCACCGAGGAGCTCGAGAAGGCGCTCACGAGCGCCGAGCGCCACGGCGACACCACCGGTCTCGCCTATATCGACCTTGATGACTTCAAGCCCATCAACGACACGATGGGCCACAGCGTCGGCGACCAAGCGTTGCGCATCGTCGCCGAAAGGATCAGCAACCTCGTGAGACAGTCCGACACCGTCGCCCGCATGGGCGGTGACGAGTTCATCGTGCTCCTGCCCCGCCTGAGTCGCCCGCAAGACCTACCTGAAGTCGCCCGCAAGATCGCCGAGGAGGTCGCCAAGCCCATGCGCATCGGCGCACACCTCTTGTCGGTGACGGTGAGTGTGGGGCTGGCCCTGCACGAGCCGGGCGAGAGCGCCGACGAGTTCACCACCAGAGCGGACCTCGCGATGTACGGATCGCGCGAGACAGGCATCCCGGGGTGGGAGATCGCGTGGGCGTGACCCGCACGCGATCGAGACGGAGAGCAGGACTCGGTGTCGATCCACATGGGAAAAGCGTTTCGCGACGAAGCCGCCCTCAACACCGGTGTCGAGGCGGAACTCGAGCTGTCCCGTCTGGCCCTGGCATCGACCTCCGAGTGCATCTTGATGCACCGTCCCGACGGGACCATCGTGCTGTTCAACGAGGCGCTCGCTACCAGCCATGGCTACACTCCCGAGGAGTTCGCGTCGCTGCCACCGTTCGGATGGACTCCTCTCCCCTCGCCCGAGGAGATCGAGAAGCGACTTCAACGCATCATGCAGTCGGGGACCCACACCTTCCTGTCCGAGGTCACCCTGCCTACTGGTGAGTCCGTGGTCATGGAGGTTCATTGCCGCTACGCACAGACTCACTTCGGAGAGCTCATCGTCTCGGTATCGCACGATGTCACCCAGCGGGTGCGCGCCGAGCGGATGCTTCACGACCTGGCCTTCCACGACCCGCTCACGGGACTGGCCAACCGCGCTGCTTTCGACGAGCGGCTTGCCGACGCGATCGCCTCTGCCCAGCGTCACGGTGACTACCTCGGAGTGGTCTACCTCGACATCGATGACTTCAAAACGATCAACGACCGGCACGGGCACAGCGTCGGCGACAGCGTCCTGGTCGCGATCGCCCATCGGCTGGAAGGCGCGGTACGCTCCGAGGACGTCGTAGCGCGTCTCGGCGGGGACGAGTTCGTCATCATCCTGCCGCGACTCGATGAAGCCGACGACGTCGAGCGCGTCGCAGACAAGCTGCGCGAGACCGTCGCCAAACGGCTCAAGGTCGGCGCTCAGCTCGAGTTCGGCCTGAAGGCGGCCACGGGATGCGCCCTGTACGACCCCTCGACCGACGACGCGCGATCGCTCGTGGCACGGGCGGACATCGCGATGTATGAGTCGAAGAGGCGGGTTCCTCGGGTACCCTAGAAAGTGTGACCGAGCCTCTCGACACCTTCCATCCACTCCCGGACTCCGACGGCGGGGATGTTTGCAGCGCCCTCGACCTCCTGCACGACCTCGCGTTCGAGGAGCAGTCCGCGGTGCTGCGGACGATCGTCGACGCGCTTCCGGACGCGATCATCGTTCATCGCATGGACGGGCGCATCCTGTTCTTCAGCCGCGGCGCATGCGCGATTCTCGGCTACACGCGCGAGGAGATGCTGGCGATGGCTCCGATGGGGTGGGTCGCACCCGAGGCGGCGGAAGGAGCCGAGGAGCGTCTGCAGACCATCCTGAGCGAAGGGCGGCTGGACTTCGAAAGCGTTGCGCGTTGCAGCAACGGGGACACCGTTCCCACCGACGTCTCGGCGCGCCTCGTGATGACCGAGGAGGGACCTGTCGTTGTCAGCGTCATCCGCGACATCACCGAGCGCAAGAAGGCCGAGTCGCGACTGGTGTACCTCGCGTTTCACGATGCGCTGACCGGCCTGTCCAATCGCGCAGCGCTCGACGAGCGGTTGCGCATCGCTTTGGCGGACTCGAAGCGGCACAAGGACATGCTCGGGCTCGCCTACATCGACTTGGACCACTTCAAACCGGTCAACGACGCGCACGGACACGAGGTGGGCGACGAGGTGCTGATCGCGCTGGCGCAGCGGCTGCTGCGCTGCGTTCGCCAACAGGACCTGGTGTCTCGCATCGGTGGCGATGAGTTCGTCGTGGTGCTTCCTCGGCTCCAATCCAGAGACGAGCTGGCACAGGTAGCCAAGCGGCTGCTGGCCGAGATCCGCAAACCGATCTCAGCCGGCGGGCACAGCTTCGCGATCACGGCATCGATAGGATTCGCAGTGTACGATCCGGCTGTCGACGATGCCCGCAGCCTGGTCGTGAAGGCTGATGTCGCGATGTATGCGGCCAAGCGCGACGCGGCGAATCCGTGGCTGGTGTGGGACGAATCGATGGGAACGGAGTTCCCGCGATAGAATCTCGGTGGGTGCATCTGCAGGGGCAGATGCTGAGGGGCCAGACGGGCTGAGCCATGCAGATCTCGATGACAGACAGTTTCATCGAAGCGCTTACCGAGCTGTCACCCGGTGACGGCAAGAGGGTGGCGGCGTTCCTCGACAAACTGCTGCACGCGCCCGACGCGGCCGGACTTCGTCCCGAGATCGTCCACGATGCCGGCGATCGAACCATCCGCTCGTTGAAAGTGACGCACGACTTGCGCGCCATCGGACACATAGACGGTGACGAGATCGTACTGCTCTACGTCGACCGTCACGATTCGGCGTACGAATGGGCGCGGAACCGCTGCATCGAGTGCCACCCCGTCACCGGTGAGCTCCAAATCGTGGGGGACCCGGCCAGCGCCGAGCAGAGACTCGCGCGCTCCGAAGGCGCCACTCGCGCCGCGCTCGGCTCCGGACTGCATGCACCGCAGGGCGTGTTCGACCACTACAGCGACGACTATCTCCTCTCCCTCGGCGTCCCGCCCTCCTGGATGCCCACCATACGGATGGTCTACAGCGACGAGATGTTGTTGGCCGTTGCTCCCGACCTGCCATACGAGGTAGGCGACCGCCTCCTTCGTTTGGCGACAGGTGAGTTCGTGAGTCCGGTCGCCTCGGCCGATTCCGTCGTGGACGCCCAAACACAGGCTGGACAGTCCAACGACCGCTATCGTGTGTGCACAGTGGTCGACGGGGAGTCCCTTTGCAGTGTGTTGGGCGACGTGGGGATAGAGCTGCTGCCCGACGCGTAGCGCCTGGACGCACGTGCAGGTGACACCGCGTGACCTGCAGCTTGGTCGGCTATACTCGTCGCAAGGTGGTTCGCCACGCGAACGCCGCGCCTGAGGAGACCCACGATGGCCGAAGAACCGCTCCCAATCGAAGAGGCGCCGACCCCCGAGAGCCCGAGCGGGCAGAGCGGCGCGCCGACGGTGTGGAACGTCGTGGGCGTGCTGGTGCTGCTGATCGTGCTCCTGTTGATCGTGCTGCTGCTCAAGGACTGCGGTGGACTCCCCGGGGACGCTCAAGGCGGCGGCGACAAGACCATCGTCTCCGTGCCCCGCTACGACCCACTGCCCGGCGTCGTGTCGGTCTGGGTCTCGGCGGACACGACGATAGCCAAGGTCCTCGCCGTGACAAGCGTGCGCTCCGACAGACGTGGTATCGCTCGGCGGGGGACGCTATGTGGTCGCCGTGGGCGAGGGTGACGAGCAAGTGATGGTGGACACGCTCAAGGCGCAACCCGGCGTCTTCGACGCGGGGCTCGTCTACGACAAGGACAGCCCCAAAGAGTAGGCTCGGCGGATTCGCGACACCCTATCGCTTGTCGGCTCTCGGGTAGCTCCCGAGCACCTTGACCTCGCGCAGCTTGAGCCTGAGACAGTCAAGCGCCGTGCGCACGTTCTGGTCGTCCACATGCCCCTCGAGATCGACGAAGAACATGTAGTCACCCAGCTGTCGCTTTGTTGGGCGCGACTGGATCTTGGTCAGATTGATGTCTCCGTAGGCGAACTCCGACAGGATCATCAACAGAGCACCCGGCTTGTCCTTCTTCATGAACAGAGCGAGTGAGGTCTTGTCGCGGCCGGTTCGGGAGCGTAGTCCTCGGCCGATGACGACGAACCTGGTCTGGTTCCCCGCGTAGTCCTCGATCCCCGACTCGACGATCTCGCCGCCGTAGAGCTTCGCGGCGAGCGCAGGGCCGATGGCTGCCGTGCCCGGATTGGCCACCGCGGTCTGGACCGCCTCGGC
The DNA here is from genome assembly GCA_963700665.1 of uncultured Actinomycetes bacterium. Classification (GTDB taxonomy): domain Bacteria; phylum Actinomycetota; class Coriobacteriia; order Anaerosomatales; family PHET01; genus CAVPCY01. The sequence continues at coordinate 202,151 of CAVOYK010000011.1, read as the reverse complement.
GTTCGAGTTGGCGGCGGTGACCGGGCGCCCCAGCATGTGTCGCGCAGAGCCACCTGCGGCACTGCCCGCTGGCTTGAGGATGAGCGACCACCTCTGTGATCTCGGAGAGAGTCACGCCGGGGGCGACCACGAGGCAGTGATGGATGTCGAGCACGAGCTCTGCCTGAATCTCGAGCTGCGAGTCGAACGCCAGACCGTCGAGGGTCGCTGGAACCGATCCCTCCACGGAGTTCTCGATGGGCACGACTCCCGCCTCGACCTGCCCGCGCTCGACCGCTTCGAACACCTCGCCGATCGTCGCGTACGGCACGGGTTCGAGATTCTCGATCTCCAGCGAGAACAGCGCTTCTTCCGAGAAGGTCCCCGCAGGGCCGAGGAAGGCATGCCGAGCCATAGCGTCAGTCTCCTCTGTCGATCGGTCCGCCTGTGAGTCCGCGGTGCCGGAAGGTGGTAGTAGTATAGAGCACGATACCGCCTGACCTGCGGCTTACCTGCAGATGCCGCGTCCGCTCTTCCGACAAGGAGCCCCGTGGAACCCGAACGTATCCTCGAGCTACTCGAAGCCGTCGCCCGCGGGGCCGTTGCGCCCGACACCGCCCTTGCCGACCTCGCAGAGCTCTCATACGCCGAGGTGGGCGACGTGCGCGGCACTCCCGAAGCGAGGGTGGACCACCACCGCGCGCTGCGCTGCGGCTTCCCCGAGGTCATCTTCTGCCAAGGCAAGTCCGCCGATCAGGTGGGCGCGATCGGCAACGAGCTGCTGGCTCGCGGCGACGTGGTGCTCGCCACGCGGGCGGACGCCGAACACGCCGCAGCACTCGCAGAGGTGGCGCCAGACGCGAAGTGGCTCGAGGTCCCGCGCCTCGTGGTGGTGGACCGCCGAGATGACGCGACCGCACGAGGGCTACGTCGTGGTGGCCAGCGCAGGCACCGCCGACATACCGGTCGCCGAGGAAGCCGCAGCCTGCGCTGAGGTCATGGGCTGTCGCGTCGAGCGTCTCTACGACGTAGGGGTCGCGGGCGTTCACCGGGTCCTCGCCCACACCGACAAGCTCCGATCGGCCCGCGTCGTGATCGCCGTCGCAGGTATGGAGGGTGCGTTGCCCTCGTTGGTCGCGGGACTGGTGGACGTGCCGGTCATCGCCGTGCCCACGAGCGTGGGCTACGGGGCCAACTTCGGCGGCGTGTCCGCGCTGCTGACGATGCTCAACTCGTGCGCCGGAGGAATCGGGGTCGTCAACATCGACAACGGCTTCGGTGCCGCCGTGCTCGCGGCGCGCATCAATCGGCCGGCGTGGGCCGCCGCCGTCGACGCCGCGGTGGACGCACAGACGTGATCGGCTACCTTGACTGCTCCTCGGGAGTCTCGGGCGACAAGCTCTTGGGCGCGCTGCTCGACATCGGTACCGCAACCGGTAGCTTCACCGTCGCACACCTGCAGGAGCTTCTGGGCGATACTGGCTCCCGAGGCGCGCGTGGTCGCCGAGCGGGTGCGAAGCCACGGGATCGCCGCGATGAGCGTGCGGGTCGAAGCGTCGGAGCAACCCCGCTCTCGAACGTGGGCGAGCATCCGAGCAGACCTGGATGCAGCAGACCTGACCGACAGCGTGAGCAGGAACTCAGTCGCCGTCTTCACCGAGTTGGCCGAGGCCGAGGCGCACGTTCACGGCACCGACATCGAGAGCGTCCACTTCCACGAAGTTGGGGCGCTCGACTCGATTCTGGACGTGGTGGGCGTGTGCGCAGCGCTCGATGCGCTCGGCGTGCAGCGTCTGCTCGCCTCTCCGGTCGCGACCGGCTGGGGCACCGTCGAGACCTCGCACGGCGTGCTGCCTGTGCCCGCCCCGGCCACCGCCGCGCTGCTGGTCGACGTCCCGATCGTGCCGGGTCCCGCTCGCGCCGATGGTAGCTCGCCCGGCGAGCTCACGACGCCCACTGGTGCGGCCCTCCTGCGCGTTCTGGCGCCGCAGGCCGGTGCGCTCGCGCCCCCGATGGTGCCGCACCACATCGGCTACGGAGCAGGCACGCGCGAGATCGGCAGCCCGAACGTCTGCCGCCTGATCGTCGGGACCGAGGTGAGCGCGCCCGTTGCGCTGCGCTCGGAAGACGTCGTCCTGCTCGAGACCAACATCGACCACCTCTCGGCGGAGGCGGGCGCGCTTGCCGCTCAGCAGCTGCTCGCGGAAGGTGCGCTCGACGTGTGGCAGTCCGCCGATCGTGATGAAGAAGGGCCGCCTCGGCCAGCTCTTCTCGGTGCTCACGACCGCCGAGAACGCCGAGCGATTCGCGTCGCGGCTCGTCGCGCTCACGGGCACGCTGGGGGTACGCCGCCACGACCTGCCCCGCTTCGTCGCCGACCGCGAGCAGCGCGAGATGCAGACGCCCTACGGGCCGGTTCGCGTGAAGATCGGGCCGCAGGGCGCCACGCCGAGGTTTCGGCCCGAGTACGAAGACATCGCTCGGATCGCTCGCGAGACCGGCGCGGCGTTTCGCGAGGTCGCCGAGGAGCTCGCCGCACTCGCCGCCCAGGAGCTCGGCGACGACTAGGGGCTCCACCGCCGCGCGCCCGTCGGCAGGGAATCCAGCCGCCTCGTCGAAGTGGAATCTACTGAGAACCCCTGGCCTCGAAGAGGCGTACATGCCGAGTGGGCGTTCGCGACACGACCACGACGCCGAGCTTGCGCGACTGGTGGATGCAGCCGAGGACGGTGTCATCTGCTTCGACGAGCACGGCGCGGTTCTGTACGCCAATCCCGCTTCATCCCGCCTGCTCGCGTTGGACAGCGACAGCATCGGCGGCCACGCCGACGAGCTCCCGCCCACGCTTCGCGAGCGTGTCGCGAGCCTCTTGGAGCCCGGCTCCCGCTGCCCGTCTCGGCCGTTCAGCATCCTCGTGGGCGAGCGAACCCTCTCGTGCCGTGCATGGCGCTCGCACGCGGGGCCTCGCTCGCTTGCAGTCAGCCTCCACGACGACAGCATCCTCGTGGGTCATCGGGAGCGCGTCGAAGCCGTCCTGCAGGCGACCACCGACGGCCTGTTGGTACTGTCGGCCTCCGATGAGGTCACCTACGCCAATCCAGCCGCTCTCAAGATGCTGCACGCCACCGAGCACGATCTCATCGGGTCGCACGTCTCGGTCGACGGTCTTCTCGGACTCGAACCGGTGCCTCCACCCGAAGGCGGGCCTGCGCAGATGCCGCGACATCATGAACTGCGAGATGCCCGAGTGTCCGGCGTACGACTCGGTCGACCTGCGCTGCTGGCTGATGAGCGGCACGCTGTGCGAGGGCGCTGGGCGACCGCAGAACTTCGCCGAGAAGACCGATCGATGCGCCGGGTGCGAGACTCACGAGGTGCTCGAGCGAGACCCTCGACCCGCTCGCTGACGACGAGTACCGAGAGCTCAGTCTGGAAAAGGGCGGAGAGCAGCTCGTCGTCAAGGTGAAGGTCTCGCCGATCATCGACAGCGATGGCGACTACACCGGGCGGGTCGTCGGCCATACGCGACATCACCTCAGAGTACGAGATCGCGCAGATGAAGAACGAGTTCGTCTCGACGGTCAGCCACGAGCTGCGCACGCCGCTGACGTCGATCAAGGGCTACGTCGACCTCATCCTGGACGGCGATGCCGGCGAGATCAACGACATCCAGCAGGAGTTCCTCTCGATCGTCCAGGAGAACTCCGACCGCCTCGTCCAGCTCATCAACGACATGCTCGACATCTCGCGCATCGAGTCCGGTCGCATCCACCTCAAGATCGAGCCACAGTACATGCCCGACCTCATCGAGGGCGCCGTCGACACGTTCCGGGCGGTCGCCGTGCAGACCGGCCGCGAGATCAAGGTGCGCGTCCCGGCCGACCTGCCTCTCGCCGCGGCCGACCGCGACCGCGTTCGCCAAGTGCTCCTGAACCTGATCAGCAACGCGCTGAAGTACTCGCCCGACGGCGGCGACGTGACCGTCTCGGCCAAGACATCCGGCGACAACGTGACCGTCTCGGTGGCCGACAAGGGTCTTGGCATCAGCCGAGAAGACCAGAAGATGCTGTTCACGAAGTTCTACCGCGTCGACTCGGCGATGACGCGCGAGATCGGCGGCACGGGACTGGGGCTGTCGATCTGCAAGAGCATCATCGAGCTGCTGGGCGGATCGCATCGGCGTCAAGAGCACGCCCGGGCAAGGCTCGACGTTCTGGTTCAGCCTCCCTCTGGCCACCGAGGAGATGATGCGCGAGCCCGAGATCGCCGGCCCGCAGGGTGCTGGCGGCACGGTGCTCGTCGTCGACAGCGACCCGGAGATCGCGACGCTGATCGAGACGTATCTGATGCGCCGCGGCTTTCTGGTCTACAAGGCCTACAGCGCCGACGAAGCGCTTGCGACCGCCATCAGGGTCAAGCCCCAGGTCATCACGCTCGACGTGATCCTCGAAGAGGGCGACGGGTTCGAGCTCATACAGCGCTTCAAGGCCAACCCCGAGACCTCATCGATCCCGGTGGTCGTGCTCTCCATCGTCTGCGACGAGGGCCGAAGCTGCCGGTTCGGTGCCGCCAACTACCTGGAGAAGCCCATCGACCAAGGCCGGCTGCTCGACATCGTCAGCGGTTTGGTGGGCGCGGCAGACTCCCCGCTCGCGCTCGTCGTCGACGACGACCGCGCTGTCGTCTCGCTGCTGAGCGAGACGCTGCGCCGCCGAGGCTTCTCGGTTGCGACCGCCTACGACGGAACCGAGGCGATCGCGGCGATGGAGAAGCGCGTCCCGGACGTGATGCTGCTCGATCTTCGGATGCCGAAGATGGACGGCTACGAGGTCATCGAGCGGGTCAAGACCCATCCCGAGTGGGGTGACACACCCATAGTCGTGATGACGGCGCACCCGATCGAGTCGGCCAACACGCGGCTGCTCTCGGAGGTGGCGGGCCAGATCAGCAAGCCGCTGTCGCCGGACGGCATCGCCGCGGAGGTCGAGAGAGCTGCTTGCCGACGTGCCGATGGGAGGCAACGAGTGACGCGCATCCTCGCCGTCGACGACGAACCACACATCCTCAGGCTCGTGTCGTTCTCGCTGTCATCGAAGGGCTTCGAGGTGATCGAGGCGAGCGACGGGCTGACTGCGATCGAGATCGCCGAGCGCGAGCAGCCCGACCTGATCCTGCTCGACGTGATGATGCCGGTCCTCGACGGCTACGAAGCGTGCCGGCGGCTCAAGGCGAACCCGGCCACGCAGCACATCCCCGTGGTCATGCTCTCCGCCAAGAGCCAGAAGGCCGAGCAGGCCGTCGGGCTGGAGGCCGGGGCGATCGACTACATCTGCAAGCCGTTCACACCCAAGGACCTCGTGGAGCAGGTACGCGGGTTTCTCGGCGAATAGAACGCGTATCGACCACGGAAGGGAGCGGAAACGAACCATGGCGAGAATCCTCATAGTCGACGACGAGCCTTCGATCCTGAGGCTGGTGACCGCCACGCTCGAGTCGCAAGGGCTACGAGCTCATCACCGCGGACAACGGGGTCGATGCGCTCGTGATCGCCAAGTCCCGCAAACCCGACCTCATCCTGCTCGACATCATGATGCCGCGAGATGGACGGGAACGAGGTGCGCAAGCGCCTGCACGCCGACCCGGAGACCAAGGACATCCCGATCATCCACCTCTCGGCGGTCGGCGACTTCCAACAGCAGCTCGAGGCGTTCGACGAGGGAACGGCAGACTACATCACGAAGCCGTTCACCCCCAAAGACCTCCAGCAGCGCGTCGCCGACATGCTCGACCCCAAGAAGCGCGAGCAGATGAAGCGCGAACGCGCGCAGAAGTCAGGCAAGACCCGCACGATCGTCGAGATCATGCGGCGGCACGAGAACAAGTAGCCGCACACAGCGCCAGCTCGTAGAGACAAAACGAAGACCCGCGGGTGGTTCGCCCGCGGGCCCCACGGCTCTCTGCATTTGTCTCGCGCCCGAAGCCGCAGCGGAACTGGCGCCGGGACCCGCTACCGTAGGCTTCTCGCCGGAGTCCCACCACTTCAATCGGCGGCTCCCGCATGCCCGACAAGGTCTCGCATCGTTCGAGACCGGGCGTGAGAGTGACGGCGGTCACACCGTGAGTGCCCTCCGAGAATCCCGTCGCATCTCCCACAAGCGCCGCGCGCCTATCCCACGCTCCAGCCCTCGCCGTGCCGTGCGACGAACCCCTCGGCCGCCAGGTCCTCCAGGATGCCGAGCGTCTCTCCCGGCTCCAGTCCAAGATCCTCCGCGTGGTCCTCGGCACGTGACCCCGGAGAGGCCATCACCGATCGAAGGATGCGGGCGCGTTTCTGGCGTCGCGACCCCTCGAACGCCGACTGGCGCCCGTGGTGAGCGCTTCGCCTGGATGGGTTGGGCACGGCGCGCTTCAGGTACGCACCGTAGTCAAGCAACGCGTAGTTCCACGTCCGAGAGTCGATGTCAGCAGCTTGAGCGAGCGCGGCAGCCTGGGCCACAAGCGGGGCGATCTCCCGGTCGGGCACGGCGTCCCGATCGGGAAACAGCTCGTGAAGGAACACGGCGCGCACGTTGGTCTCGAGGTAGGCATCGGGCAGCCCAAAGGCGAAGGCACGCACGCCGGCTGCGGTCGCAGGCCCCACGCCCGGCAAGGCGAGCAGCTGCTCCGTCTCGACTGGCAAGGCTGCCGCTTCGCCGGAGGGCGCCGCGTCCGCGAGTCCCTCCGCCAGCCGCTTGAGGGCGATCGCCCGGCGGTTGTACCCCAGCCCCTGCCACGAGGCGAGTACCACCTCGAGGGGAGCTGCCGCGAGAGCCTCGAGCGTCGGGAAGTCGTCCAGCCACCGCTCGTAGTACGGAATCACCCTCGAGACCTGGGTCTGCTGGAGCATCACCTCGGACACCAAGATCGCGTAGGGGTCGTGCGTGTCGCGCCACGGGAAGTCCCGGTACAGCCGGAGTCCCTCGGCCGCCACGTTCTCGACGAAGCTGCGGATGCGCGGGTCGCTATGCCGGCTCGGACGCGACATCCGGGCTCTCCACAAGTGCCGGCTCTGCCTCAGCTGGACCCATGCCCTCTTCCGCGAGCAGTTCGACACCCGCCTGCTCGACCGCCGAACGCTGCGGCGCCTCGCCCAGCTCTATCTCGGGAAGGAAGAACATCGTCACGAAGGCGGCGGCTGAGGCAAGAAACGCGATCTGGAAGGTCGTGGCGATCGCCGTGCCCACGGCCAGTTGCAGGTCGCGCGCGAACAGAGCGAGGGCGGTTTGGGCGGCGGGTGGTAGGCCCGCGCCGAATCGCTCCAGCCCCCCCTCGTTCAGCAGTTGTTCTGGCGCGCGCAGCGCATCGCCGAGTCTGTCGCGGATCGGCGCAAGTCTCGCAGCCTGCTCCGTCACCAGCGAGGTCAGTTCGGTGCGCAGGCGCGCGTTGAGCACACCCCCAAGGGCCGCCACACCGATCGTTCCGCCTATCGAGCGGAAGAACTGAAGCCCGGCGGTGACCGCGCCGATGCGCGTCGGAAACGCGCTTTGTACGGCGACGTTGAACAGCGGCATGCCGACCCCCATGCCACCGCCGATCACGGCAAGCTCGGTGAAGATCTGCCAGTCAGGCGTTGCGGGGCCCAGTCGGGAGAGGGCGAACATCCCGAGGGCAGAGGCGCCGAAGCCGACGATGCCGACGACCTTGTAGCGCCCCGTGCGACTGATTATCTGCCCCGCCACGATCGAAGCTGTGACCATGCCGAGCACCAGCGGCATCATGAACACCCCGGAAGCGGTCGCCGAGCGCTCCAAGACGACCTGCACGTAGAGCGGGACATACATGATCGAGCCGAACATGCCCACGCTCGAGAAGAACGCCGCTGTCACCGAGACGCTGAAGATACGCGCCTTGAACAGGTCGAAGTCGATGATCGGCTCTGGGTGTCGGCGTTCGATGGTGAAGAAGAGCGCGAGGCCCACGATCGATGCGGAAAGCAGGCCGAGTGTCACCGGCGAGGTCCAACTCGACGCCACCGTAGCACCCTCGCCTGCGCCGCCGAGGTTCAGCGCGATCAGCAACGGCACGAGTCCGGCAACGAGCGCAGCCACGCCGCCCCAGTCGATGATGTGGCGCTGTCCGCGCTCCGGCGCCGGCAGCTCGCGGAACAGCACGTAGAGAGCGACCAGTCCCAGAGGCAGGTTGATGAAGAAGACCCACCGCCACGACAGGGTGTCTGTCAGGAACCCGCCCAGCAGCGGGCCGACTATCGAAGCGAGCCCCCACATCGCACCCAGAAGCCCCTGGTAGCGGCCCCGCTCCCTCGCGGAGAACAGGTCGCCGACGAGCGCCATTCCGGTCGCCATCATCGCACCGCCACCGATGCCCTGAACACCTCGAGCGACGATGAGCGCGTACATGTTCGGCGCCAGGCCACACGCGATGGACGAGGCTACGAAGACGGTGATCCCGCCCAGGTAGATCCACTTGCGGCCGTAGAGGTCGGACAGCTTTCCCGCAATCGGGACGGAGATCGTGCTCGTAAGCGAGTAGACCGTGAAGACCCAGGCCAGCAGCTGAAGGCCGCCGAGTTCGCGGACGATGCGAGGCATCGCTGTTCCCACGATGGTCTGGTCGATAGCGGCGAGCAGCACGCCAAGCATGACGCCGCCAAGAATGCGCAGCTTGTCGCGGTGCGGAAGATCGATCAGGTGCACGCTACACGTCTCCCTGCGGACAGTTGATCTTGCGGATGATCCTCAGGAACTGGCGGCGCTCGGACGCAGACAGGGGCGTGAGCACCTGGTCCAGCCGCTCGAGCATCGCTGCGTGCGAACGGGCCATCTGCTCTCGACCGTCGGCGGTGAGCGCCACCTCCACGACGCGTCGGTCCTCATCGCTACGAACTCGTTCGACAAGACCGTGCTCTTCGAGCCGGTCGACGATGCCGGTGAGTGAGGCCTGCGAGGTCTGAGCGCATTCGGCGAGATCGCTCATCCGGCGCGGCGAGTGGGCGAGCGCACCCAAGACCCAGAACTGCTGACGTTGCAGGCCCTTGAGTCCCTCGGGGTGTTCGACACCACGCACCATCGCGTGCCACATGTGGCGAAGCTCGGATGCGAGTTCGGCAAGATCTTCTGAGGAGTACTCGAGCGATTCACTCACGATATTTCATATCCCTGATAGTTTATGACCTAAACTATCCTATCGCGAGCATTCTCTGGGAGCAAGTCCGTCGATCGCTGGGCCTCGCTACCAGTGGCGGATGTAGTACCGGCAGTGAAGGTTCTCGGGGCAGTTCGCCGGCACGTCGGCCAGTGTATGCGTCCAGCCCCTACCCTCTACGAAGCAGGCGCAGTAGACGCGTCGCTCGTTCTCACGCAGGCGAACGTCGTAGACGTCCTCCTCCACGGGCGTCTCACGCCACCACATGCACTTGCCTCTGATCGGACTGAAGGAATCAGACATCTTTAACTCCGGCGCATTCTGGCCGATAAGACTTCACGGGGGATCAGCTCCAACCGATCCCGGAGTGTGTATCGGCACGGATGGAAGAGCGGTAAAGGCGAGGCGCCATTCTTCTTGTAGTATGGCGAGGGGGCAATCCCGTATCATCGGGGCGTGCTCAACAGGGGGCTCAATCCGCAGGGAGTGAGACATGGGCAAGCTGTATGACTACTGTCAGCAGATCCAGCAACACATCGAGCGCAACAACCTCGACGTGTTCAAGTCGCGCGGGGAGCTCGCTCTGCGATGCGGCTTCCTGATCTCTCTCGTCGGGCCGGATGAGCCCGACGACCCGGAGAAGATCGCGGCACTACGCGACGCCGCACGAGACGTGTTCGGCCTTACGCTCAACTAGATGCCGCCGTTCCCTGCCTGCTCGGCGAAGCGCAGCACGGGCACACCCGTCCTTTGGGCGGGTGTTTCTCTTTGGACCGACCTCGGCGGGTCGGACGCTCAGGTGAAGAAGTCTTTCGGCCGACAATACGTGTGGCGCTCCTATCCGGTCCACATGCGAGCCATAGGTGAGTGTTCGGCTATCATGAGGACCGGCGCCGGGGCGCGAGACACGCACGATCCGCCTGAGGGAGATACGTAGTGCCGAGCCCTTCGAGCCCGCGAGGCGGTAGCCAGCCTGGCTACCGGCCTCTCTACGGCTCAGACGCGATCAAGAAGGCCGACCGAACGCGCAGGAGCAAGCGCGGCCTGTTCGCCATCGCCGCGGTCGCTGCCATCGTCTTCTCGGCGGTATGGAACCCTCCCACCGGCTCGGTACACGACTTCACCGAAGCCAGCGACTACCGCGCAGAGCGCGAGTCTGGCTGCACCAACTCGGGGAAGGGTTGTCACGGTACCGAGACCGAGTACACCGACTTCAACGACTACCATCCCAACGCCGAGTGCACGACCTGCCACGACTACCAGGGCGTCGGCTGTATCCCGTGCCACAAGCCGCGCGAGCACGAGTGTCAAGTCTGCCACGACGGGACGTTGGAAGCAGCTCCCAACAGGATGCGATTGACGGCGCCCTACCCTCGCGGTCACTACCGCGAAACGACCCACACTGCCATGGGTACCGACATGAACGACACGATGCGCGCTCCCGTGAGCGGAAGCACCGGTACGGATGGCGAGAGCGGCGTCGAGCGTGACGTCGTCGACGCCGAGACCGTCGAAGTCGGTTCGGCGAAGGCCACGTGTGGAGACTGCCACTCGCGCGATCTTGCGGCCTCGCACACCAGCGTGCCGGTCGCCTCCGGCAGCGACTACGGCAGCGACATCGGGTGCGGTGAGTGCCACAACGACGTCCGCTCCTTCGGGCTGGCCGAGGTGCTGTCGGACTGGAAGAAGCGCGGCTGCGAGGACTGCCACAAGGTCGGCGGGACCGCGCCGATGCACGATGCCAGGTTCACGGAATCCGTCGAGGCCACCGGCGCACTCGGCTGCGATGCAACAGGGACGGGCTGTCACGACGAGTCGGACCTTCACTCGCTTCACGCCGACGCACCCCGGAACTGCTCGGGTACTGCCGCCAAGGGCGAGCCCGGGTGCCACAACTTCAAGATCGAGGCCCACCAACCAACGGCCAGGGGATGCGGCGGGGACGAGGACACCGGGTGCCACGTGGGCTACGTGAACGACGACTACTCTCACGACAACGACACCGAGGTGCACTCGCCCACTTCGAACGCACCGGCAGGCAACACCTCATACAACGACATCGCGTGTGGCGAATGCCACTTCATGGGGCCGGATGGCGTAAGCCTTCAGACCGAGCATGCCCGCGTCTCATCGGCGCATACCAACGACTCGAGCACCTGCCTCAACTGTCACCGCGACCCGGCATCTGAGATCGCGATCGCCGAGAAGTGGCCCGAGCGCAACACCGCGGCGCTCTGCGAAGCCTGCCATGGCTACAACGGGCTCGACAGCGCGCACTCGGGGAACCTGTCCGCCAGCCACGTGGCAGCGGGCAGCACCGGATGTGCCGACAGCGGAGACGGATGCCATCCGGGTACCGACCTGAGCGCGGTGGGCGATCCGCTCGATGGAGGGCTGCACCGAGACTGCCTGCGCTGCCACGCGAAGACCAGCGGCGGAGGCAACGTCGCATTCGACCCCGCGAACAAGAGCTGCGGACAGGGCTCGGCGTGCCACGGCGCGAGCGGCGACTACGATCCGCGAACCGGCGTGCACGCGTCTGATTCCCGTCGCGTCGACGGAGCAGACGCGGCGCATCGGGCGACCGGCATCGCCGGGCAGATGCTCTCTGACGCAGCATCCGGCCTCGAGACGCCGTGCAGCGCGTGCCACTCCGAAGCCTTGGGAACGGAGCACGGACGGCCGAGCAACACGATCGCCGCCGGCTCCAGCACGTTCAGGGCGGTGACCGTCTGCGCGGGCTGCCACAACGCTTCGGCGATCTCGGCCCGTGCCGTGAAGACATCGTGGGAGGCCAAGCGCACGGCTTCGGCGTGCTCGGCATGCCACGGTACCGCCGGCATCCCACCCGCCCACAGTCTTCTCGATCTTTCGCACAGAGGGCTCGAGCTCGCCGAGAACGGCACGCCGAAGGCCGGAAGCTGCGTGGCCTCCGGGTGTCACGACACGGTGGACGTCCGGCTGCTGCACCGCGGGGCGGGCTGCACGGCCAAGGGCTGCCACGCCGCCACCGGCAGCATCAACGGGCTCGAAACGCGGAGCTGCGGCGGCAACGACGCGCAGAAGTCGTGTCACGTGGGCTACTCGGCGCTCGAGGGGCACGCTGCGGACGCCGCGGCGCACGAGGGTGTCGAGCTCGATCTGTCGGGCAACCCCACGCAGGGCTTCTGCGAGTCGTCGGGGTGTCATACCTCGGCCAACCTCAAGTACGTCCACGGCGCGGGCGGGTGCGCCTACGCCGGCTGCCACGAACCCGGCGTCGAGCCGGCGCTCACATCGTGTGGGGGCACCGACGCGGCGAGCGCATGCCACGTCGGCTTCGCAGCGAACGAACACTTCGTCGATCACTCGGCCGACCTGACAGGTACCGTCAACGGGGTCACCTATACTGCCGGCGAGAACCTGACGTGCCTGGGATGCCACGACGGCGATCTGGTGGACGCTCACACGGCGACCGCGGACGGACCCGTGACCGGCGGCGGGGCCTCAAGCTGCCGCGTGTGCCATGACGAGCCGGCGGACAAGGGCAACGGTGACTACGCCGGACTGCCCGACGTGAAGAACGCGATCGCCAGCCGCGACCACCGGTGCACCACGTGTCACCGCAGCGGCTCCGACGAGCCGAACGGCTCCTCAGCGGCATCGCCTCACAAGCGCGTCTCCGACGATCAGGTACTTCCGGATGGCTTCGTGTGGTCGGACCCGCTCGAACAGTGGAAGACCGCGCTTGCCTCTCCGATCGGCGGCGGACACAACATCGCATGGAGTGCGCTCGGCGGTGTGGCCAAGCGCTTCCCGGTCACGACGTATCGGAGCGAGGGCACCACCTACACGTGGACGCTGCCGCCGAACACCGGCACTACGAAGTGGCTCGACGGCACGGCGCTGGGCGTCCCTGTCGACACCGCCGAGGAGATCGCGGCGGTCACGATGGGCTGCGACGACTGTCACGTTGGAACGGCCGCTATGGCGGGGCCGCACGGTAGCGCCGTGAAGATCACGATCGACCCCGCCTACAGCCAGACCGAGTACGCGAACCCCAGTCGTGGACTCCAGTCGCAGTTCGAGACCACAGGGACAGACCGTGTGGTGTGCTTCAAGTGCCACACGATCGCCATCGGCTCGGTCGAGGGCACCACGTCGCCGGGTGGCCACTACGTACACCGAGCGCACGCGAAGCACATGGGCGCGCCGGCCACCCACCCGCTTCGCTACGGCGAGAAGTGCGTCGACTGCCACGTCCGCATCCCGCACGCGTGGCGCAGCCCACGGCTGCTGGCACGCACAGTAAGCTCTCCCGGCAGACCTGCCGATACATTCCCGTATGTGAGCGAAGATTACGACGGACTGGCGGGAATCGTGTTGCGCGACTACAACACGCCGAGCGACCTGAGATCGCGATCGTGTGCGAACGGCGGGTGCCACGGTTTCCACAGCGCGAATACGCATCCGTTGCCCTCGGACATCCCGACGGCGACGTACTGGCCGTAGAGAACGGGGCGGACGCCCAAAGCATGCGCGGGAGACCTACCCGCGACCGGAAGGGGACGGGACCATGAGTGGGACAGTCGGGACTCTGACGACAGCGGCACGGCCACACAGGGCGGCGGCGATCGCGCTTTGCGCGGTGGTCGTCTGCGTGCTGTTCGCCGCGCCTGCAGCTGCCAGTGCGGCAAACGCGTACGGTCAGAGTTTCGCCGGTCAGGAGAAGTGCCTGAGTTGCCATGGCACGGCTTCGGGGCGCTGGCAGGTCGGCACCTACACTGAGACCGGCCACGCGAAGTTCATCACGCCGGTGGCCGGCAACTCCTCGGCCCTCGTGCCGGAAGCAAGCAAGTGGCCGTCCCCGTCGATGGGGGGTGGCTTGAGTTTCGCCGCCGATGAGATCGCCTGGATGCTCGGCTCCCCCACGGTCTCGCATCAGTACGTGAGCACGTATCTGAACGACACGTCTCACGTGCTCGCCTCGGGCCAGACGATGAACACGATCGCGGGTCCGCCCGACGACTATCTGGCGCCCAACGGTATCGGGTGGGGAACCGCCACCAGCATGTGGGAGAACACCGCCAAGGTGACCACCCGCACGTACTTCCAGAGCTGCGGCGGCTGCCACTTCTTGGGCGTCACACGCCCCACCGACACCGCCTATACGCTCGCAAGCGGTGCCTCAGTGACGCATAGCACCGAGACCTCGTACACCGGCGTCGGCATCCAGTGCGAGGCCTGCCACGGTACCGGCAAGGCCGGTACCAGCCACTGGACAGCCGAGGTCGACATCGTCCGTACCAAGCAAGCGCTCGAGAGCCAGACCTGCGGTCAGTGCCACGTCACGGGCACCGCCAAGGAGAAGAACTACACCGGCGGGACGTTCAGTGGCCCGAACGGTTTCACGCCCGACCGCAAGCTCGAGGACTTCTTCGACGTCGCGGGCGTCTCCTACATCCAAACCTCGCCGAACGTCGCCAAGCCGGTCATCCCCACCTCGGATACGAAGTACTACCCCAACGGCTCCAACAAGGGCATGAAGCACTCCTACTACAACGAGTGGATGCTCACACCGCACGCGCGCTCGCTCAGGTGGAAGGACGGTACGCTCTGGACGCCCTACGCGCAGGAGAGCTGTCTGCCGTGTCACTCCGGTGAGGCGTTCCTCAAGAGCCTCGGCTACGGCAAGACCGGGCCCAACGATATCGGCTTGGCCAGATCCAGCATCGCAAGCGACACGCTCGACATCGAGTGCGCCGTGTGTCACACGGTCCACGCCACAACCGGCGAGCCTCTCGGCTTGCGCCTTGAAGCCGAAGAGCTGTGCGCCATCTGCCACAACTCCCTTGGTGAGGAAGGCGAGGAGCTGGAGCCGGGTGCGACTCCGCATCATCCGCATCGCGAGATGCGGAACGGATACGGTCTCATCGGCGTGCCGACACCCGCCGAGCGGTTCATGGAAGACACCGAGTGCCCGCAGTGTCACATGCCCACAACCAAGTACGCGCTCAAGACCCACAGTTTCGAGCCCATGCTGCCTGGCAACGCCGAGGCCTGGGGCGTCCAAGCCGGCGGAGACTCGTGCACGCCGTGCCACACGTCCAAGACACGCAAGCAGCTGCAGGCCGATCTCGACGAGTGGGAAGAGAGCCTTGTTGAGCTGAGTGCCGAGGCCAACGGCGCGATCGCCGCAGCACAGGCCCGCACAGCCGCCACATCGCCGCAAGGGATCGATCTGATCGGATCGGCGAGCACCAACGTCGCGTTCGTTGCTGCTGATGGTAGCAACGGCGCGCACAACTACCCCTACGCTAAGGCCGGCCTGATCAAGGCTGAGTACTTCGCACGCGCCGTCGGTGCCAAGTTCACCCGCTTCGGGGCAACCAGCTACAGCTCGACGATGAGGATGGCGATGCTCTACGGCAGCCTTGAGATGGGCGACGGCGCCCCGGCGGCCGGCGAGAAGGTCACTGTTCTGGCAAGGCCCGGCGGCAGCTCGTCTTGGACGAGCATCGGCTCCGCCACCGTCGGTGATGACGGCGACTTTGGATTCGCCGTCGGGCCGAAGGGCACGACCAGCTACAAGGTCGTCTGGTCGCCCAAGAGCGGAGTCAACGTGTACTCCGCTGGCGCCACGATCACCTTCGGCTCGAAGACGTACACGTACCTCTCGGCGTCAAGGATCGCGCGTGGTCGCTCGCTCATCATCAAGGGCGCAGTTTCGCCGAGACATGCGGGCGCGAAGGTCACCATCCAGTACAAGCGGAGCGGTAGCAGCTGGCGCAGGCTTGCGACTCGCACGCTGAGCAGCACCAGCGCCTACTCGTACAGGTGGAGACCGCGGTCTCGCGGCACCTACTACATCAAGACCGTGTTCGCCGGCGATCCCAGCCACAGAGGGTCGACCGCGACCATCAGAAAGGTAACCGTCCGCTAGGGACGCAGCGTCGGCTCGAGACGGAGCGAATAAAGTAGTGACCGTGAAAGGCCGATACGCTCATGGGGGGCATCGCGCACGCAGAGCGTGCACGACGAGAGAGGGAGAGCGATGAAGAACATGTCGATCAGGACGAAGATCCTCCTTGGAGTGGTCCTCGTCAATCTCGTCGGTATGGTCACGGTGATGATCTACTTGCACCAGGCGTACTCCGGCGAGCTGGATGTGGCGGGGGTCGAGACGCTCTCGGTCGGACGCGCGACATGGGACCAGCTGACGGCGCTCGGCGGCGATGAGTTCGGCTCGATCACCGACTCCGCCGCAGCCCAGAAGTACGTGGATGCGGCCAAGGAGATAACGGGCGCAGAGGTTGGCCTGATGATCGACAAGGCCGCCTTGGACCAGGCTGCCTACGCTGAGGCGCGTGGCGCCGCCGGACAACCCGACAACTGGGACGAGCGCGAGAACTACGTGCTCATCGCCGCCACCGACGAGACTGCCGCCGAAGACATGCAGCTGGGTGCAACCGCGGACACGGTACCCGAGATCGGCAAGCTCGTCGGCGTCGAGAACGGCGCGTGCTCCAAGACTTGCCACGGGGCTGTTGAAGGTTCCGGTGACTACTGGAAGGTCCGCTGGAGCAAGGACTCCTCCACGCGCGCGCACGGCGTGTTTCCCGCACTCGACTCCACCGGCAAGAGCCTGGGTGTCGTCTATGTCATGAAGGACATCAGCGCCCAAGCGAACGCCGCCCGTACGTCCCAAGTCCGCACGATGTTCGTGATCATGTTCGGACTCGTGATCTCCACAGCACTGATCGCGCTCATGCTCAACTCGTTCATCTTCAACCGCCTCAACCGGATGGTAGCAAGCATGGAGGACATCTCCGTGCGCGTTGCCGGCGGCGACTTCGATGCTCGCTTCGAGCCCGACGGTAGCAACGACGAGATCGGCAGCTTCGAGCAGTTCTTTGCCCGCTTCCTCGACCTGGTCTCCGGCACCTTGAAGTCGCTCGTGAAGTAGCTCCTCCACCCCAGAGGCACTCTGTCGAGACCGGCAGCGCCCCGTGCGTGCCGGTCTCGCTGCGTTTGCACACCGGCTCTCAAGGGCACGGTATGCGCTAGAGTGTGCACTTCCGACCACTATCCGCCGAGGAGGCGCCATGGCAGCCAAGACAGGAGACACCGTCCGGGTCCACTACCGCGGGACCCTCGCGGACGGAACCGAGTTCGATTGCAGTGAGGGACGCGAGCCCCTCGAGTTCGAGGTGGGTTCGGGCCAGGTCATCCCCGGGTTCGATGTCGCGGTGTGCGAGCTCGACTCGGGTGATTCGACGGTCGTGACCATCGTGGCGACCGAGGCCTACGGGGAGCGCAACGACGAAGCCGTCCAGACGTTCCCGCTGGACTTCTTCGGCGGCCAGGTCCCCGAAGTCGGGTGGGCTGTCGAACTCGCGACCGAAGACGGGCAGCGCGTACCCGCAACCGTGGCAGAGGTCAACGACGACAATGTCGTGCTCGACTTCAACCACCCACTTGCCGGCGAAGACCTGACCTTCGAGATCACTCTCGTTGAAATCGTCGAGGGCTAGCGCTCGTTCTGACATCACCCGAATCCAGGGGGCCTC
The DNA here is from genome assembly GCA_963700665.1 of uncultured Actinomycetes bacterium. Lineage (GTDB taxonomy): Bacteria > Actinomycetota > Coriobacteriia > Anaerosomatales > PHET01 > CAVPCY01. The sequence goes on along the minus strand of CAVOYK010000011.1, from coordinate 184,482 downwards.
GGTGCAAACCGGGGCCCCCTGTGCGTCACGCAACGCGGGCTGGACACGCGCCAGCGGCTCGTTCACAACTTCTTCGACTCATGCGTGTAAGGTTCGCCGCCCAGGCTCGACATACCAACAGCGGGGGCACCGCCCTCGACGTGAAGCGAGCTAGGGAGGTAAGGGCGATGAGACGGAAGATGGCCACAGCGGTCGTCGCGGGAATCGTGGCCGCTATGATGCTCGGCGGCGCGGTGGCCGCCTTTGGTGCCAACGGGACTCGCCAGCGCGATCAGCTCAGAGACGGTACCTGCCAAGAGGTGGCCGCCGACCAGACGCAGACTCGCGACCAGGTCAAGGACCAGATCAAGGACCAGCTCAAGGACGGTAGCTGCCAAGAGGTGGCCGCCGACCAGACGCAGACTCGCGACCAGGTCAAGGACCAGATCAAGGACCAGCTCAAGGACGGTAGCTGCCAAGAGGTGGCCGCCGACCAGACGCGAGCGCGTGAGCAAGAGCGTGAGCAGCTCAAGGACGGTAGCTGCGAGACGGCAGCGGTCCAGACGCGCGAGCGCGAGCAGACGCGTGAGCAGCTCAAGGACGGCAGCTGCGAGACGGCAGCCGAACCGACGCAGGCTCGCGAACAGAAGCGTGAGCAGCTCAAGGACGGCAGCTGTGACAAGGCCGCCGGCAACAGCTAGACCCCGACGTGCCGGCAAGCGCGTACCCTGGACTTGCTGGCGAACCGGTCTGACCCCGCGTGAGCGGCGATTGGGGGGAATCGCAGATGCTCACGCGGGGTACAGACTGAGAAGGAGGAAGGTGTGACCAAGGTGCGTGGAAACACCGCATCACTACGGGGACTGGCTCTGCGCCGTGCTCCCGAGGTGGAGCTGGTCGATTCTGCTGTTCGCGGAGATCCCGCGGCCTTCGCCGAAGTCTACCGCCGCTTCCACACGCCGGTGTACGCATTCTGTCTCTCCCGCCTGCTCGAACCCACGACCGCAGAGGACGCCGCGCAGGAAGTCTTCGTCCGGCTGCTTTCCGCCGAGCCAGGTTCGATCTCAAGGCCGCTCCCGTGGCTCTTTGGAGTCGCGAGACACGTCTGTATCGACGCCTCCCGGCGCCAGAGTCGTGAGATCGCGACCGAACTTGGCTCACACGAGCTGATCGACTCCTTCGACACCGAACAGCACGTCACGGCACGCGAAGACGGAGCCCGTATCGCCATCACGCTCAAGGGACTGAACCCCCGGTATCGCACCGCGCTTGTGATGCACGAGATGCACGCTCAGTCAGCGACCGAGATCGCGAAGGCCTTCGGCATCGGTCTAGGCGCAACCTACACACTGCTCTCACGCGCGCGGGAGGCCTTCAACTCCGCGTACGCGAGGGCTGAGGAGATGTCGGAGTCGTGCACGCAGGCGATAGACATCCTCTATCGCCGAAACCGAGAGGGCGCCTCGCAGGCCGAGGAAGTCCGTCTTCAGCAACACCTTGCAGAGTGCGAGTCGTGCAGCCGAGAGGCACGTCGCTTCGCGCGCTCCGAGCGGTTCGCGGCGCTTCGCGGGGCGTTTGCTCTGCCGGTGCTCTCCCGCTGGTGGACACAGTCCCAGCACTGGCTGGACCCGCTGATCTCGCGCGTGGCCCCCGAGGCCGCACATGCTGCCGTCGCGTCTGCTGTCGCCGCAGCAATCGTGCTCACCGCTGCCGTGACGACCGCGCCCGAGCCCCAGGCCGTTGGTCAAGATGCTCGGTCGCACGTCGTAGAGAGTGCGACCAAACGTGTGGGTGTGCCGGTGTCATCGGCCTCGGCAGAGCGGTCACAGCGGCGCCAGTACGAGCGCGAACGCGCTGCCGCGGCCGATACAGGGCGGCAGCCTCAGGCGGCCGGACCCACGGCTTCTTCCGGCGAATCGCAAGCGGGCGCTCGCTCCGGCGGTGCGTCAGTTCCCGGCAGCGGGGGATCGTCCGGATCACGCGCGCCCAGCGAGCCGCAACGCGAACCTGTCGCATCAGGCCAGCCAGCCGCTCGGACGACACAGAAGGGTCCCGCCGACACGACGCCGGCACCTACGAGCGGTGGCGCTGCTGGGCCTACGAGCGGTGGCACTGTTGGGGGTGCTAGCGGAGGCACTGCTGCCCAAACGGGCGGTAGTCCTGAAGGGTCGGCGGGCGGCACTGGCGGGTCGACCGACTAATCCTGACTTGTCTTGTCACCTTTGTGGCATACGCTTCGCTCCCCAGGTTCGCCCGCCCGAAAGGAGCGCAGCATGCCCACCACACGCGCCGTACAGCACGTCTTCTCGAGTCGCCCGACCACGGAGGGCGCCGGCGTGCACTTGCGCAGAGCGTTCGGGTCCGGGCAGGAGAGACTCTTCGACCCATTCCTGATGCTCGACGACTTTCGCGGAGACGACCCCGCCAGCTACTCGGCGGGCTTCCCGTGGCACCCCCATCGTGGCATCGAGACGATCACCTACATGCTCGACGGCGAGGTCGAGCACGGCGACTCGATGGGCAACGAGGGGCGCATCGGTCCTGGCGACGTCCAGTGGATGACTGCGGGTAGCGGCGTCATCCACCAAGAGATGCCCGAAGGTGACTCGGCCGGTCGCATGGGAGGATTTCAGCTGTGGGCGAACCTGCCCGCGAGCCACAAAATGATAGACCCGCGCTACTGCGGCATCGAGGCCGAGACGATCCCGGTGGTCGAGACGGACGAGGCGCGAGTGCGGGTAGTGTGCGGCCAGGTTGATGACACGATAGGACCGGTCCGAGACATCGTGATCGAGCCCGAGTACCTCGACGTGGATGTCTACGCCCACCGGACCTGGACTCACCCGACCACGCTCGGGCACACCGTGTTCGCCTACCTGTACGGCGGCGAGGCGTGCTTCGGGTCCGATGCCGAGAAGGTCTGCGCCGAGCACGGCACCGTCGTGCTGTTCGACGATGGCGACGAAGTAGCAGCAACCGCGGGACCGGACGGAGCCCGGATGCTGCTGGTCAGCGGCAAACCGCTGGGCGAGCCGATCGCCTGGGGCGGCCCCATCGTCATGAACAGCCGAGAAGAACTCGAGCGCGCGTTCGCCGAATACCGGGCCGGAACGTTCGTGAAGCACGACGCACGAGGTCGCTGAGGGCTAGACGGCGGTCCCCGCCACCCAGGTGTGCGCCACGAGCGGCGACCCGGGTCGGTACGCCAGATGCAGGTACGTGGGCGCATCCAGCATGGCGATGTCCGCGGCCGATCCGGGCGCCAGCCGCCCGATGTCGTCTCGGCGAAGCGCCTTGGCGCCACCGGCGGTCGCGGCGAAGAGCGCCTCGGCGGGCGTCATGCGCATCTCTCGCACGGCAAGCGCGATCACGAGCGGCATCGACGTCACGTACGCGCTACCGGGGTTGCAGTCGGTGGCCAGCGCAACGGTCGACGCCTGCGTCGAGCAGGCGGCGCGCGTTCGGGTACGGCGAGCGCGTCGAGAAATCGGCGGCAGGCAGCAGCGTTGCGACCACGCCCGCGTCGCGAAGCGCGGCGATGTCGCCGTCGGTGAGATACGTGCAGTGGTCCACGCTCGCCGCGCCGAACTCGGCGGCCAGCTTCGCGCCGGGGCCGAAGTCGAGCTGGTTGCCGTGCAGCCGTACCCCGAGGCCGGCCGCCACACCCGCCGACAAGACCGCGCGCGACTCGTCCTCGTCGAACGCGCCGACGTCGCAGAAGACATCGATCCAGCGCGAGAGCGGCGCGCACGCCGAGAGCATGGTGCCCGTGACCAGCGCGACGTACGCCGCCCGGTCGTCGGCATACTCAGGCGGCACGACATGGGCGCCGAGGAACGTGGTCTCGGCGGTGAACTCGCGCGAGATGCTCAGGAGCCGCGCCTCAGTCTCGACGTCCAGACCGTAGCCGCTCTTGGCTTCGACAGTGGTGGTGCCGCCAGCGCGCATCTCCCCAGGCGACGACCGGCACCTTGACGAAGTTCTCCGTCGGTCGCGGACCGCGTCGCAGCGACGGTGGTAGCGATCCCGCCACCCGTGTAGGGCTCCCCCGCCATGCGCGCCGCGAACTCCGCACTGCGATCGCCTGCGAACACGAGGTGCGTGTGGCTGTCCACGAACCCCGGTATGACGGCGCGCCCCTGGGCGTCAACGCGTTCGTCAGCCGCAGGTGCATCGCCCGCGCTTCCCACCCACGCGACACGGTCGTCGTCGATCACGAGCGCGGCGTCGGTGATGATGCCGAGCTGCGAGCCGTCACCCAGCGCGGAGTCGTTGGTGACGAGCTCGCCTATGTTGGTGATGAGCGTCGAGGTCATGGCAGCGGGCGTCCGCGCTCGGCGGTCGCATCCCCCTCCTGCATCGGAATCCGCACGCCGAGCTTCGCTGCAACCTCAGATGCCTCGGCGTACCCGGCGTCTACGTGGCGGATGATGCCCATGCCCGGGTCGTTGGTCAGCACGCGCTCGATCTTCTCGGCGGCAAGAGCGGTCCCGTCGGCGACGGTGACCTGGCCGGCGTGGATCGATCGCCCGATGCCGACTCCGCCTCCGTGGTGGATCGAGACCCACGTCGCGCCCGATGCGGTGTTGACGAGCGCGTTGAGCAGCGGCCAGTCCGCGATGGCGTCCGAGCCGTCGAGCATGCTCTCGGTCTCTCTGTACGGGCTGGCCACGCTGCCGCAGTCCAGGTGGTCTCGGCCGATGACGATGGGCGCCTTGAGCCGGCCGTCGGCCACCATCTCGTTGAAGAGCACGCCCGCCTTGTCGCGCTCCCCGTAGCCGAGCCAGCAGATGCGCGCGGGCAGGCCCTGGAACGCGATCTTCTCGGAAGCCTGGGTGATCCAGCGATGCAGCGGCTCGTTGTCGGGGAAGAGGTCGAGCACCGCACGATCCGTCGCTGCGATATCGGCCGGGTCGCCGGAGAGCGCGGCCCATCGGAAGGGGCCCTTGCCCTCGCAGAACAGCGGCCGGATGTAGGCGGGCACGAAGCCGGGGAACTCCCACGCACGGGTGTAGCCGCCGAGCTCGGCCTCCGCGCGGATCGAGTTGCCGTAGTCGAAGACCTCCGCGCCGGCGTCCATGAAGCCGACCATCGCCTCGACGTGCGTGGCCATCGACTCGCGCGCGCGCTGCGTGAAGCCCTCGGGGTCGCGCTCGGCCTCCACGTGCCAGTCGGCCACGCTGATGCCGAGCGGCAGGTAGCTCAGCGGATCGTGGGCCGAGGTCTGATCGGTCACGATGTCGACCTCGAGCCCTCGGCGCAGCAGTTCGGGCAGGACGTAGGCGCAGTTGCCCTCGAGCCCTACCGAGAGGGGTCGGCGCTCGCGCTTCGCGGCGAGCACGCGCTCGACGGCGTCGTCCAGATCGCTCGTCCACTCGTCGAGGTAGCGGTCGTGGACGCGGCGCTCGAGGCGTGAGGCGTCGACCTCCACGACCAGCACGACGCCGCCGTTCATGGTGACCGCAAGCGGCTGCGCGCCGCCCATGCCGCCGCAGCCGCCCGTGACGGTGAGCGTGCCCGCCAAAGAGCCGCCGAAGCGCTTGGCGGCGACCGCCGCGAACGTCTCGTAGGTGCCCTGCACGATGCCCTGCGTGCCGATGTAGATCCAGCTGCCGGCGGTCATCTGGCCGTACATCATGAGGCCGAGGTGCTCGAGACGGCGAAACTCCGGCCATGTCGCCCAGTCGCCCACGAGGTTGCTGTTGGCGATGAGCACGCGCGGCGCCCACTCGTGGGTGCGCATGACGCCGACCGGCTTGCCCGACTGAACGAGCATCGTCTCGTCGGCCTCAAGAGTACGCAGCGTGCGCACGAGTGCGTCGAAGGCCTCCCAGGAGCGCGCTGCGCGACCGGTTCCGCCGTAGACGACGAGGTCGTCGGGGTTCTCGGCGACCTCGGGATCGAGGTTGTTCATGAGCATGCGCAGCGGGGCCTCTTGCTGCCAGCCGCGGGCCGAGAGCTCGGTGCCTCGCGGGGAACGTACCGGTCGTGCGCCTTCACTCATGGTGACTGCTCCTCGTCCGACTCTTCGAACTCAGTCAAGACCGCCTATTGCGCGCTCGACGCCGTCCAGAAGCTCGCCGGTCGCGACGAGCTTCACCGCAGCCTCGATCTCTGGCGAGAGCCAGCGGTCGGGGCCGACCCCTTCGACGCGCTCGCGGATGACGGCGCGCGCTGCACCGGTGCCTGCCGCGGGTGCGAGCGGAGCCCGAAGGTCGAGCGCACGCGCGGCCGTGAGCACCTCGATCGCGAGCACGCGTGTGAGGCCGTCGACGCTGCGGCGCAACTTGCGAGCCGCGCTCCACCCCATCGAGACGTGGTCCTCCTGCATCGCCGAGGACGGGATCGAGTCAACGCTCGCCGGCACGGCCAGCCGCTTGAGCTCGCTCACGATGCCCGCCTGCGTGTACTGCGCGATCATGTGCCCCGAATCCACGCCCGGGTTCTCGGCCAGGAAGGGCGGCAGCCCGCCACTTCGGTTCGCATCCAGCATGCGGTCGGTGCGCCGCTCGCTGATCGAGGCGAGATCGGCGGCCGCGATGGCGAGGAAGTCGAGTGCGTAGGCGACGGGTGCGCCGTGGAAGTTGCCGTTGCTTTCGACTCTGCCGTCGGGAAGCACGACCGGGTTGTCGATAGCCGAGGCCAGTTCGCGCAGCGCGACCTTCTCGGCGTGGTCGAGGGTGTCTCGCACGGCTCCCGCGACCTGCGGAGCGCATCGAAGCGAGTAGGCGTCTTGCACGCGTACGTCGTCTGTGGCGTGCGAGGCCACGATCTGGGACCCGGCCAGTAGTCGGGTCATGTTCGCTGCCGAGAAGCCCTGGCCCGGGTGTGGCCTGAGCGCGACCAGATCCGCCGAGAAGCTCCTGTCGGTCCCCAGCAGCGCCTCGACGCTCATCGCTGCGGCGATATCGGCCACCCGCACGAGGGCTGTCAGATCGGCGATCGCGAGCACGAGCATGCCGAGCATGCCGTCGGTGCCGTTGATGAGCGCGAGGCCTTCCTTCTCGGCGAGCTCGACCGGCGCGAGTCCCGCAGATGCGAGCGCCTCGGCCGCCGACATCCGCACGCCACCGGCATCGAACACCTCGCCCTCGCCCATCACCGCCAGCGCGCAGTGCGCCAACGGGGCCAGATCGCCCGAGCAGCCCAACGACCCGTACTCCGGAACGCACGGCGTGATGCGAGCGTTGAGCAGGTTCGCGTACGCCTCGCGCCGTCGCCGAGCCGCACCCCGGTGCGCCCCGTCGCGAGCGTCGACAACCGATTCAGCATCAGCGCTCTCACGACCTCTGTCTCCACGCACGGGCCAGAGCCGGCTGCGTGCGAGCGGATCAGGGAGCGTTGAAGCGTCGCGCGCTGGGCCGGCTCGATGTAGCGCGTCGCGAGCGCACCGAACCCGGTGCTGACGCCGTAGACCGGCCTTCCGCTGCTCGCGAGATCCTCGACGTGGGCACGCGACGCCTCGATTGCGGCGACCGACTCGGGCGACAGTTCGACTCTGACGCCCGCGCGGGCGACCGAGACGACCTCCGCGAGCTCGAGCGCGCCCAGCCCGACCACTACTCTGCGCTGTGTTGCCACTGGTCCCCTCTCGACATCACACCCGTTCGTGGTGGTCTTTCGGGCGCCTCTTGCTCCATGTGACCACCGACTGCCCATTGGATAGTACCCTCGGCCGAGAAGACGTCCTCGTCGGACAGCGCACCACTTGATCTTCCGGCCTCTCCCAGACGAAACGCGCCGCCAGCGGAAGTGGGTAGAGTGATAGAAGAGGCACTTTCGAGCCTCTCTTCTGCAGCCTCGGCAAAGGGGGACGCCATGAGATGCAGAATCCTACTCGTTGCGCTGGCGACGGCTCTCGTCCTGCTCGCTATTCCGGTCCCGGCCTTGGCGGCCGCCGACGGCACGGTCGCGGGCGTGGTCTACGGACCGACGGGAGCGATAGCGGGTGCGACGGTCACCATCGATCGCATCAACGGTGGCGGGCTGCCCAAGCCCATCGCAACGCTCACCACTGGCGCAGACGGCAGCTGGACGTTCAGCGACAGAAAGGGCGACTACCGGTTCACCTTCTCGGCGGACGGCTTCTTTGACCACGTCGAGACGCTGACGGTAGCAAGCGGCGTTGCCTACACGTTGGACGTGACGCTCGCTGCCGTTCCTCCACCCACCGCTACGATCTCGGGACGGATCACGAACGACAGTGGAGCGGGCCTGCACGGTTTCGTCTACTTCTACAAGCAGAACTCCGACGGGACGTGGCCCACTGCCTACCTGACCGTGCTCGAGACCGCTTGGGACGGCACCTACGTTCGGGACGGACTCCCTCTTGGGACCTACAAGGTGCGCCTGTTCACGGTGCACACCGGAGTCCAGTGGTATCAGTACGCCCCGACAATGGACCTCGCGACGCCGATAGTGCTCGACACCGCAGGTCAAATCGTCACCGGTATCGACGCCATCTACCCGCCGCCAGTGCCCTAGAAGCGCCCTAGAACGGAAGTGAGGCTCCGGGTTGCGGAGCCTCACTGGCGTGTGTGCTGGTGCGGGTGAAAGGAGTTGAACCTTCACGGGGTTGCCCCCACATGGACCTGAACCATGCGCGTCTGCCATTCCGCCACACCCGCGTAGCGCGAGTAGTGATGGTAGCACCGCAGGTGGAGGGGGGCAAATGGGCAGGATAGGGCGGCGCATGCGACCGAAAGCCGATTGCTGCGACGAGCGCAGGCGGAGGTGTCCGGGTGTCCATCGCACTCATCGCGTCACCCAGAATGCGCGTGGGCCGAAGCGTGGAACTCGATACATCACCGCGAAGTAGGTACGTGTCACACCCCAGCATCCGCGAGGCCAGCGAGCGGCCGGGGGTCGGCCTTCCGGCCGCTAGTATCCCGCCTGCTTCAAGACATCCGAAAGGTTCTCGACCTTGTCGATCTTCCACGTGTCGCCGGCGCGCTTCATCCTGAGGTGAACGCGTAGCATCTTGCCCTTGAACGGCACCGTCACCACGACATGCGCGACATTGCCGTCGATCCGCACCGAGCGCACCGAACCGCGCGCATACGCCTTGGCGGCGAGCTCCTTGAGGGACTCGTTGCCCAGCGGGATACGTTTGGGGAGCGTTCCGGACTCGACGTGTTCTCGGATCTCCTCGTCGACAAGCGAGCGTGCCTTGGTCTTGATACTGTCGCCGGTCGTATCCGGGTGTGTGGCGAGATAGCGCGCGACCAAGGCGGCGCGGCGCTCGTCGGTCTGAGACAGCGCCTCATCGACGGCTGAGTCCACGAGCGACGTGGTGTCGATCGAAGCGATCACCGTGTCCACATCGCCTTCGACGGCCGCCGACGCGATGCCGGCAAGAGCCTCTCTTGGTGAGTCGTCCGGCGCACGCCATCCCAGATAGCCCGCGATCGACATTGCGAGAACGAGCGCGAGCGGACCAGCGAGCAGCGCGTTGCGACCGCCCGTCCAGAATCCCCGCGGCGGCGGCGAAGGCGATGTGTAGTCGTCCACGCCCGCAGCCTCCTTTGCAGCCCGGCGCCCGAAAAGCCCCAATCGGCGGGCCTCTCATCAGGTCATCAGCATACGCTCCCGCACACGAACTAGAAGGAGCACGGGAACGCGACGGCTCTAGCGCTTCAGCTTCCCGGTCCACGCCGAAGTGCCCCCGCGAACGCTATACACCTCCGTGAAGCCTCTGCGCATGAGCGTGCGTGCAGCGGTCGAGCTTCGGTGGCCGCTTTGGCAGATCACTAGCGTCTCCACACTCGGGTCCAGCTTCTCGGCTGCCGAGGCAAGACCGCCGAGAGGGATGTTCACGGCTCCGGGCACGTGACCCTCGGCGAACTCGTATTCTTCGCGCACATCGATGAGCACGGGCGAGCCTTCGCGCAGTCGCAATGCCAGTTCATCGGTGGTGATCTTCTTGACGCCCCAGCCGAACACGATGCCCTCCCGTCGTCCGCGCATACAATAGCGTACGGTACGGCTATGCAGGCGTGCCGTCCGATGCGGCACACGCCTTGCATCGTGTAGCGTGTACACGCGTTCCATGGGAGGACCACCATGTCCAAGTTCATGCGCCGACCACTGCGGGGCCTTCGTCTCTTGATGGCCACGGCGATGGTCTCTTCGCTTGCCGTCACAGCGCCTGCCACCGCATTCGCCGAGTCAGACGACACGTTGCCCGGTATCGCCGCTCCCGCTTCGCCATTTGAAGGCTCCGTCGAGGCGACCGGAGACGTGGTCGATATCTACCGATTCAACCTGACCGAGGGTCAGTTCATATCGCTGGGTGTCACCCAGACCACCGAAGCGACCGCCTCGGTAGGCTTCTTCGGCCCGGACGCCACAGAGCCGCTTGATCCCGCGAGTGCGATCAGCAGTGCGACGATCGATTCGGTCAGCACTGGCTTCGCAAGCGACTTCACCGCCCGCTCCGGGCAAGCCGGAGACTACTACCTTGGCGTCGCCGCCATTTCGGGCGACTCGACCTACACCGTGAGCTGGTCGATTTCGGACCCCAGCTTCTCGCTCGACTCCACGAGCACGGCCGTGACCGTGGTCCAGGGAGAGTCTGCCGCGGATCGGTTCTTCAACGCGAACTGGGGCGAGCTCGGCTCAGTACCGGTGACGTTCACCGCTGAATCGGACCAAGCGTGGCTGACGGCCACACCGGGAAGCGGTGAGGCGAGCAGCAACGGCTCTCAGAAGCTGACGCTCAAGACCGACACGAGTGGCCTGGCTATCGGCAGCCACGAGGCGACGGTGACCGTCCGGATCCTCGGTGCGGCCCCGCAGACGCACCACGTGAGCGTCAACGTGCTCGACCCGGACACATCCGAGCCCGATGACACGCTGCCGGGTATCTCCGCTCCCCCTTCACCGTTCCAAGGAGCAGTCGACCCGGTCACCGACAAGCGTGACGTCTACAGCTTCGACTTGACAGAGGGTCAGTTCCTTCACGTGGACGTGGCCCAGACTACCGAGGCGACCGCCTCGGTGGGCCTCTTCGGCCCGGACGCCACAGAGCCGCTGGATCCCGCGAGTGCGATCAGCAGCGCGACGGTGACCCAAGGATCGGACTACGTCGGTGACTTCACCGCCCGCACCGGGCAGGCCGGCGCCTACTACCTCAACGTCGCGGCCATCTCGGGCACGTCGACCTACACCGTGGACTGGTCGATATCGGACCCCAGCTTCTCGCTCGACTCCACGAGCACGGCCGTGACCGTGGTCCAGGGAGAGTCTGCCGCGGATCGGTTCTTCAACGCGAACTGGGGCGAGCTCGGCTCAGTACCGGTGACGTTCACCGCTGAATCGGACCAAGCGTGGCTGACGGCCACACCGGGAAGCGGTGAGGCGAGCAGCAACGGCTCTCAGAAGCTGACGCTCAAGACCGACACGAGTGGCCTGGCCATCGGCAGCCACGAGGCGACGGTGACCGTCCGGATCCTCGGCGCGGCCCCGCAGACGCACCGCGTGAGCGTCAACGTGCTCGAACCGACGGTAGCCAGGATCGCCAGGTCAGCGCCGAAGGCTCGCGTGACGCGTTCCGGCTCCCTGATCGTGAGGTACGGCACGTTGGTCACTCTCAGGGCGAGCTTGCGCAACCCTGCCGGCGTGCTTGTGCCATCCAAGCAGATGACGCTTCAGCGGTCGTACGACCGCAAGAACTGGACGGGGGTCACCTCTCCGATCTCAGCGACCGGGTTCTACGCCGCCAGTACCAAGGTGTACCGCAAGACCTACTTCCGGTGGATCTACAGCGGGGACGACGCAACAGCCGCGTCGGTGACCCCTACGGCGCTTGTCTACTCCTACGCCTACGTGACCCCGCCCAAGAACATCCCGTCGCGCGTCAGGCCCAATCGCACCTACTACTTCTACGGGTACCTGAAGCCGAAGCATACTCACGGCGCCAACGCGATACGCCTGCAGTTCCAGTACTACTACCGAGGAAGATGGCGCACCGACACCTCGCTTGCCGTGAAGATCGCCGACTACGGCAGCTACTACTCGCGCTATCGCTACGCCGACCGCTACGTGAGGGGCGTCCCTCGCAGTTGGCGGGTGCGAGCAGTGCACGGCGACTCCAGCCATCTCACGACCTACTCGTCGTGGAGGTACTACAAGGTCTACTGACGCAACGGTCGGACGTATCCTTGCCGCGGTGCGCGCTGCACTGAGCTCGCCTATAGTCTCGTGTAGCGCGCAACCGGCCGCATACGATCGCGGAAGGCAACGTCCGATGACCGATTCCGAAGTCGCCCCCGAGCCGACGATATACCGCCTCTCCCTCTACCACTGCTTCTTGGGAGAGCTCGTACGCGAGGGCCGAGCAGACATCACCTCACGGGAACTTGCAGCGTCGCTCGAGCTGCGCGAAGAGACCGTCCGCAGGGACATCTCCTTCGTCGGCAGCGTCGGGCGGCCCGGTGCCGGCTATCAGGTGGGGCAGCTCCACGAGGCGATCCAGTCGTTCCTCGGCTTGTCCGACCGCTACCCGGTCATCTGGGTGGGATCGGCCGAGATGCTGCGGGCCCTGGAGACGCTGTTTCCGGCGGACGCGTGGGGAGTGGAGCCCGTCGGCTTCTTCTCCGAGCATCTCGAGGACGTCGGATCCACCGTCGCGGGCATTCCTGTCCTTCACATCTCGGAGATACCGGACCTCGACCCTTCGCTCGGCGTCACGGTCGCGTTGGTGGCGTGCTCGCCCGATCACGTGCAGACGGTCGTCGATCTGTGCGCCCGAGGCGGTTTGGAGGGGCTGCTGCTCCTGACGCCTGCCCTCGGCCTGGTCAGGCCGGAGGGCATGAACGTCTCTCAGATCCGCATGCCATGCGACATCAAGTCGCTCGCATGCCACTGCGGGCCGGGCGGGGCGAGATAGCCTCAGCTACACTCCCTCGGGCGCCGCCGACTCCTCGGCGATAGGCGTGCCCATGATCCGCTCCTTCGCACCCTCGAGCAGGTCGTAGGCGACCGGCACCACGATCAGCGTGAGCAGCGTCGACGTCGTCAGACCGCCGATGACGATCACCGCGAGCGACTGACTGATCAGCGCACCCTCGGCGAAGCCTGAGGCGAGCGGAGCCAGCGCCATGATGGTGGTCGCAGCGGTCATCAGGATCGGTCGCATGCGGGTCATGCCAGCATCGACGAGCGCGTCTCGGCGAGTCATGCCCTCGTGGCGCTTCTGCTGGACGCGGTCCACGAGCACGATCGCGTTGGCCACAACGATACCGATGAGCATCAGCGCGCCGATCATCGCCGGGATGTCGAGCGGAAGGCCGGCGATGAGCAGGCCGAAGAGCCCGCCAACGACTGCAAGCGGCAGCGAGAACATGATCGCCAGCGGAGCGATGGCCTCGCCGAACGCGATGATCATGACCAGGTAGACGGCGCCGATCGCGATCAGCATCGCAACACCCAGCTGGGAGAACGACTCGTTCATCTGCTCGGCGGTCCCGCCTATCTCAGTGGTCACGCCCGCCGGGAGCTTGAGCTTCTCGACGTCAGCAGTAACAGCCGAGATGACCGAGCCGGAGTCGCGATCGGAGATGCGCCCGCTCACAGACGCGTACTGGTTGCCGTCACGCGTCAGCACGGCGATGGGAGAACCGGCCTCCTCGACCTTGGCGATCTTGGAGAGCTTGATGGTCTTGCCAAGCGGCGTGGAAAGCTCGAGGTTGCGCATCTCAGTAGCCTTCTTCACCGGGTCCAGCACCAGGGTGTAGACCACGTCGGTGGGCTTGCCGTCGACCTTGATGCTGCCGGCGGTCTGCTCGGCGACGAATCCGCGGACGGTACCTGCGACCATCGCGGCGTTCAGGCCGTACTTCGCGGCCTTCTCCTGGTCCACGTTCACGACGAGCTGCTTGCGGCTTTCACCCAGGTTGCTCGACACGTTCTCAAGCGACCCGTTCTTGCGCATCGTCGCCTCGACCTGGTCGGCCGCCGTGCGGATGTCGGCGAAGTCGTCGCCGGTGATGATCACTTCGAGAGAACTGTTCGTGCCCGAGCTGTCCACGCGCTGGTAGACGATCTTGGCGCCGTCGACCTCAAGCCCGTCGGTCTGCTTCCTGAGGTTCGCGATGACCGCATCGGTGTTCGCTCCTGAGTTCAGGCGCACGAACGACATCGCCTTGTTCGTACCGCCCAGGTCGCCCGACATGCTGAAGTCGCTCGATCCGCCGATCGTGCTCTGATAGAGCTCGATGCCCTTCTCGGCAGCCAGCACCTTCTCGATGCCGCGCACGGTGGTGTCGACCTCGGTGGCCTTGGTGCCTTCGGGGTAGCTCACCTCGATCTGGACGTACTTCTCCTTGGTCTCGGGCACGAAACCGGTGCCGATGAGCGGGATGAGCGCGAGCGAGCCGATGAACAGCGCCAGCGCGCCGGCGACCACCGCCCAGCGATGGCGCAAAGACCAGCCAAGCGCGCGTCGATACGCGCCCATGGGCTTCGACTCGGTCTCGCTCTCCAGGACCGGCACCTTCGAGCGAAGCAGGAGCCACTTGGCCATCAGCGGCACGATCGTGACCGCAACGAGCAGCGACGCAAGAAGCGCTATGGCGACCGTGAGCGCGAAGGGCAGGAAGATCTTGCCGATCACGCCGGTCACGATCCCCAGAGGCAGGAACACCGCAACCGTGGTGAGCGTCGAGCTCGTGATCGCCGAGGAGACCTCGGCTGTCGCGGCGCGAACCAGGTCCGGAGTCGCCGCGTCACCGCGCTGGATGTGTCTGAATATGTTCTCGATGACGACGATGGAGTCGTCGACAACGCGGCCTATGGCCACGGTCATTCCGCCCAGCGTCATGACGTTGAGCGTTACCCCGGTCCACTTGAGCATCACCATCGCGATCAGCACCGAGAGCGGTATCGAGATCGCGGCGATGACGGTCGCGCGCCAGCTGCGCAAGAACAGCAGGATCACGATGACCGCGAACAGCGCGCCGAGGAGCCCCTCTCGTACCATGCCGTCGACCGACGCGTTGATGCCCTTGCTCGCGTCGTAGACGGTGATGACCTTGGCGCTCGCTGGGCAGGTCCGTCTTGAGCCTGTCCATCTCGGCGAGGACCTTCTCGGTGACGTCCACGGTGTTCGCGTCTTGCGTCTTGGTGATGTCGATGAGCGCGGCCGGTGCACCCATCGCGCGACTTCCCACCGTTCCGTCGGCCGGGCCGTACGTCACGTCTGCGACCTCGGCCAATCTCACCGCGCCGATCTTCATCTTCATCTTGGAGTTGCTGCTGCCGCCGGACGGCATCGACATGCTGCCGCCCGACGCCGGCATGGCCGACGAAGAGCCGCCCGACTGCGCCATGAGCTTCTTCTGCGACGCGGTGATCTGCGACTGCATGTCGTCGACGGCGGCCTGCATGCCCGGCAGAGCCTGCGTCTCGATGTAGGTGATCTGACCCTGAAGCTGAGCGTACTCCGGCGTGCTCGTAGGCATCGACGATGCGGCCGCCTTCAAGCTCGGCAGCGTGTCGTACTTCAGCGAGTACATCTGCCCCTGCAGCTGCTGGATCCCGTTGATCAGCCCCGCCTGCATGCCGATCTCGCCGGTCGCCGAGCCGAGCGCGCCCATGCCCTGCCCCATCGCACCCATGCCCTGCGCGAGCCCGCCGACCGCCTTGCCCAACCCCGCCATGCCGGTGCCGATCTGGGCGAACGCGTCGCCCATGATCTCGTTCTGGTTCGGGATAGACCGCGATCTGGAAGTCCTCGATGTCCTCGACGCTCTCGATCGTGCCGCCCACGCGGATGGGCTGAGTCGTCTTGCCAAGGTCGACCGCACCGATCGGGAACGACAGGTTGGCCGCCTGCAGCTGCTGGATGACGCTCTCGGCCGTCAGGCCCTCGTCTTTGAGTCGCTCGGGATCGAGCGCGATCCGAATCGACGACGGCGAGTCGGCGGCGAGCTTCGCCTCGCCCACTCCCTCGACGCCCTGCAGAGCCGGAATCACGTTGTCGCGCACGTCGGCCCGCAGCAGCTCTGAGTTGGTTCCCGGTGCCAGGATCGCGAGCTTCATGATCGGAGCCGAGCCGAAGGTGATGCGGCTCACCTTGGGGTCGAGCGCGTTCTCGGGGAGCTTGACGGTCTGCAGCGCCTTGTTGACGTTCTGCTCGGCCTTCTCCATGTCTTCCGAGAAGGTGAACTCCACTATGACTGCCGAGACGGAGTCGCCAGACGATGCGCTCACCCGCTTGGCGCCGGCCACACCGCGCATCGCCTTTTCGAGCGGTTCGGTGACGTTGTCGTAGACGTCGCCGGGCGCAGCGCCCGGGTAGGGGGTGACCACCGCGACGATGGGGATGCTGATATCCGGCATCGTCTCTTTCTTCAGCTGGCCGGCAGACCACAGTCCGCCGAGGCTGACGAGCACGGCCACGAGGATGACGGCGGCGCTGTTGCGCAGTGAGAAGCGTGTGATGCGGTCCATTCGTGGAGTCTCGCTTTCGTGGGTCGGAGCGGTAGGTCGAAGTGTCGGGCGGGGGCGCGAACGGCGCGCTGTGGACTAGGCTCGCCCCTCGTCCATCGCCGTGCTCAGCACGTGATGGATACGGATCAGGGAGCGGACGTCGTCCTCGGAAAGGACAGCCAGGTAGCGGCGCATCATCTCGCGCCTCAGCTTCTCGGCGTTGTGCAGTGCGGTGATTCCCTCGTCGGTGACGTGGACGAGCGTCACCCTGCGGTCTTCGTCGTCGTGGACGCGTTCGACGTAGCCGTCCTTCTCCAGCGCGGCGATCGCGGCTGAAGCGGCGGGGGGCTTGATCGCCATCATGGCGGCGACGTCACTCATCTTGCTCGGTCCGAAGCTCTCGAGACCGCGCAGCAGCATGGTCTGGGACAACGTGAGCGAGTCGGGACAGCACTCCGGCCCCGTGTGCCGAGCCGCCATGATGCGTCCCATACGTAGAATCGCGTCATCGAGTTCGTCGAGCAGCGCGTCGTTGATCTGGTCCATGCACCGTTCGTTTCATCGGTCGAATAGTTTGAGTCTCGAACTATATGCGGGACCGAGCGTAGCGTCAAGCCAGCCGCCAGGCGATCTCGCGGTAGAATTCAAGGCGTCGCCCGCACGAGAGGGTGCCCTACGCACGGGGAGCGCGGTGGAGGGTCAACTCATTCTTGATAGGTACCGGCCCCTCGCAGAACTCGGCGAGGGTGGATTCGGCACCGTGACGCTCGCCTGGGACACTCGGATGCAGCGCCGAGTCGCCATCAAGCGGCTCCCCTTTCCCCTCGACAACCGTGGTAGGCCCCACCAGCCGCCCGGACTGGCCGAGGCGCGGACGGCGGCGATGCTCGCTCACCCCAACATCGTGACGGTCTTCGATTTCGACACAGACTCGGACGAGGCGTTCTTGGTGATGGAGTACGTCGACGGGGCGAGCCTGGCTGACCTGCTGGACCGAGCGGGCGGACCGCTGACCCTCGACGAAGCGTCTGCGGTCGTCGACGCCGTGGAGCGCGCGCTCTCCTTCGCTCACGACAACGGCGTGCTGCACCTCGACATCAAGCCGGACAACGTCCTTGTCATGCGCGACGGGCGGGTGAAGGTGGCCGACTTCGGCATCGCCGAGCTATCGAGTCTCTCGGGTCACACATCGGCGTATGGGGGCACGCTGGGCTACATGCCGCTCGAACAGCTGGAGGGCGAGCGGGTCTCCGAGCGCACCGACGAGTGGGCGGTTGCGGCGCTCGTCTTCGAGGCGATCACCGGGGACAACCCCTTCGCAGAGGATACGCTCGAAGCAGCGATCGAGCCGGCTCAAGACCTACGACCCGCCTCTCCCCTCCTCGTACGAGCCAGAGCTGCCACGCCAGATCGACGACGTCTTGCTCGCCGCATTGGCTGACGACCCACAGGACCGCTACGCTTCGGTGTCTGACTTCGCTGCAGCGCTCACTGTGTTTCTCGGCGACCCGTCTGCGGGCAGGCAGTCGCTCGCCGAACTCGTCGATACCTACGCTGACGAGGAGGCCGAGCAGAGCACCCGGTCTCGAGGTCGTCGGGGTGTGGGACAGACTGCAGGGTCGGCTCGGTTCGCTGCTTCTGCGCGCCGTCGCCGCCGTGGAGGCCGGATGGCTGGCGTGGTCCGGGCTCGTGCCGTTCGGCCTCGAGACCGCAGCAATGCTTGGGGCGGTAGGGCTCGTCGCTGCCGCCGGAGCGCTCGCCCCCTCCCTTGGCATGGGACTCGGGCTCGGCCTGCTGATCGTCGGCGTGTTCGCGTCCGGGGCGTGGGTCGTTGGGGCGGGAATGCTCGTCGCCGGCGTGTTGTGGTGGTGGCTGCTTGCCCGCCGCAGCCCGGGCGCGGCGGTCCTGCCCCTCGCGGGTCCGGTGCTTGCGGCGGTCCAAGTCGCACCGTTCCAGCCACTTCTGGCAGGATTCGCCCTGCGCCCGCTCGCCGCAGCTGCCACGGCGCTGTTCGGCGGGGTACTCACGGCGGTGGCGGCAGCGGTCTCGGCCAGGGGTGTGCCGTACCTCGACGTGTGGCCGCCCTACGTGCTCGACGTCTGGCGAAGCGGACTCGCACTCGCCAGTATCCGTGCGCTTGCGACCTCCCCTGCCGCCTACGTCGCCCTGGCCGGATGGCCGCTGGCGGCCGCGATAATGTCGCTGGCGTGCTCGCGTGCGACCAGGCTGGGGGCGGTACTCGGAGCGCTCGGAGGCACTGCGGCGATGGCCGGCTCCTACCTGCTCGCCGCTCGCGTGGCTGACGTCTGGGAGTCGACCGGTCAATGGGCAGGCAACAGCCTCGCAATCTCCTTGGGCGCCTCACTTATACTGATGCTGCTCGTGACCGCTCTTGGCGCTCCCATTCGCGCCGAGGATGACGAGGTGCGCTAGGCCCTCACGATTCGCGGGAGTTGATCGAGAGCTGAGCATCCTATCTGACTTCGAAGATCGCGTGTCGGGCGCTGTCGAGCGCGTGTTCGCCGGCGTGTTCCGTTCTCCCGTGCAACCCGCCGAGCTCGCGCGAGCGTGCGCCAAGGAGATGGACCGGCGCAAGAAGCTGGGTGTCGGCAAGGTCTACGCGCCCACCATGTACTCGGTGTTGCTCTCGCCCAAAGACGGCGATGCGCTCGGCGGATTCGCCGACACTCTCGGCGGCGAGCTCGCGACCTACCTGGTCAGCTACGCGCGGGAGCGAGACTACAAACTGGCGGCACGGCCCGTCGTCCGCTTCCTTATCGACGACGAACTCAAGCTCGGGCGCTTCATGGTCATCGGCGAGCTTCTCTCTCCCGAGGAGATCGCCGCCGAACTGGGAGAGCCGGAGGGTTCGGTCCACGAACCGGCCGCAGTCAGACCGCCTGCCGCGGTCGTGCAGCCCACTGCGGTCGTGCCAGCCGTCTTCGACGCGGAGGTGACCGCCCGACCACCCGCCACCAGCGGCGTCGCGACCGTCACGGTTCCCGGTTTCGCACAGGATGTGACGCTTGCGGGCGAGCGGATCGTCATCGGCCGACTGAAGACGTGCGACGTGTGCCTCGATGACGCGAACGCGTCCAGAGAGCACGTGGCCCTCGAGCGCGAGGGCACCGGATGGGTGGTCGTGGACTTGGGCTCGACCAACGGCACCCTCGTCAACGGGGAGAAGATCGATCGCGTACGCCTGCGGGACGGTGACACCGTCACGATAGGTACCTCGGAGCTTGTCTACCACGAGCCGAGGAGCTGATTCGCAGTGATCGATGTCGTGCTCCTGGCCGGCAGACTGCTCCTGTTGGCCCTGCTCTACCTGTTCCTGCTTGCGGCGATCCGCGCAGGCATCGGACTTGTCTCGGGTCAGCGCACAACCTCCGCCGGGAGCTTCACCCTCGCGGTGGCGAAGGGGCCGCCCGAACTCCTCGGCGTCACCGTGCCCGTCGACGGTCCGGTGGTCATCGGCCGCTCACCGGGCGCAGACATCGTGATCGGGGACGACTTCGTCTCGGCGCGTCACGCCCGCGTGTCGCCGGCCGGCACCGACGCCATCGCAGAGGACTTGGGCTCCACGAACGGCACGCTGCTCAACGGCCTTCCGCTCTCGGTGCCCACGACCCTGCGCCCCGGCGACACCATCGACATCGGAGCCGTGCGCCTGAAGGTCGACCGCTCATGACCGCGAGACCCAAGCCGAACTTCGCTTCACTGAGCGACGTTGGCCTGAGCCGCTCGCACAACGAGGACTCCGTGCTGGCGCAACCACCGCTGTTCGTGGTGGCCGACGGGCTGGGCGGTCACGAGGCCGGTGAGGTGGCCAGCTCGATCGCGGTCGAGACGCTGCGCGATCACGCGCCACGCCACGCCGACTCGAACGCCCTCGCCAGAGCCGTGCGCGCGGCGAATCGAGAGGTCATGCGAGCCGCCCGTGAAGGCATCGGCAAGTCGGGCATGGGCACGACGATCACCGCGGCTATCGTCGAGGGAGGCCGCATCGCACTCTCGCAGGTGGGCGACTCGCGCGCCTACCTGCTACACGACGGCACGCTCCAGCGCATCACCCAAGACCACTCGATGGTCGCCGACATGATTCGCCGAGGCCAGATCACCGAGTCCGACGCCCGCATACACCCGAACCGCAGCGTCATCACTCGTGCGCTGGGAACCGACGTGAACATGGTCGCCGACGCCTACGACATCGACGCGACTGCGGGCGATCGGCTGCTGCTGTGCTCGGACGGGCTGACCGGGATGCTCGAAGACGCACGGATCGCCGAGATCCTCGGCGGCTACCGCGACCCCGACACCACCGCCAGGGCGCTGATCGATGCGGCCAACGAGTCCGGCGGCCACGACAACATCAGTGTGGTCGTGGTCGACATCGACACCACCGCAACCCCTGCAAGCGGGATGCGCGATAGCGACCGGCGGCTTCGAGGCGTTGTCTCGGTCTTCTTGTGGGTCCTCGCCCTCGCGCTGATCGTTGGCGCCATCGGATACGGGACCTACCTGTACGCGCAACGCAGAGCGTTCCTGATCGCCGAGAACGGCGTCGTAGTGGTCTACCGAGGCGTGCCCGGCGAGATCGCGGGCGTCTCGCTGAAGTGGCGACTCGTCGATACCGGCGTTCCGATCGCGGCGCTGCCCCCTTCGGCTCAGCAACGGCTCGCGCAAGGCGAGCAGGTGGCAAGCGTCGAGGAGGCGGTACACCTGGCGGCAAGCTACCGGGAGATGCTCCCGCCCACCGGAGCCAATGGGCTCATGCTGGATGGGCTCGCGCCCGGCGTCGAGCCCACCCCTACCCCGAGCCCCTGACCGAGATGCGCACACGGCGAGCAACAGAGCTTCTGCTCCTGCTGGCAGCGGCGCTGCCCGTGCTGCTGGTCTTCGCGCTCGTCGAGACCCAGGCGACGCGGGAGTTCGCGTGGACGAGCCTCGCCGTCCCCGCGGCCCTGCTCGTTGCGTTCGTGATCGCGCACCTCGCCGTGCGGAGGTTCGCCCCGCAGGCCGACCCCGCTTTGCTGCCGGCGGCGTTCGTCCTGTCCGGCCTGGGGCTGGCGTTCGTGACGCGCCTCGACCGCGAG
This sequence comes from uncultured Actinomycetes bacterium, assembly GCA_963700665.1. Classification (GTDB taxonomy): domain Bacteria; phylum Actinomycetota; class Coriobacteriia; order Anaerosomatales; family PHET01; genus CAVPCY01. The sequence continues at coordinate 162,976 of CAVOYK010000011.1, read as the reverse complement.
CTGGCGGCCAGCCAGGTGATGTGGCTGTTCATCGGCGTCGCTGCGCTCGTGATCACCCTGATCGCGGTGCCGTCGCTCGAACGGCTGGCCCGCTACAAGTACACGATCATGCTCGTGGGCATCGTGCTGCTGGTGCTGCCGGCACTCATCGGCCGCGAGATCAACGGCGCCAAGCTCTGGATCAAGTTCGGCGGCTTCACCTTCCAGCCCGGCGAGCTTGCGAAGATCTTCATCATCTTGTTCCTCGCCGCCTACCTCGCCGAGAACCGCGAGATGCTGTCGGTCTCGACACGGCGCGTTCTTGGGCTTGCGGCTGCCCGAGCCTCGAACGCTCGGCCCGCTTGCTGCTGATGTGGCTCGCCTCGCTGTTCGTGCTCGTGTTCGAACGCGACCTTGGGCTCGTCGCTGCTGCTGTTCGGCATCTTCCTTGTCATGATCTACGTGGCCACCGGCCGGGCGGCCTACGTGGTGGTTGGACTCGGGCTGTTCGCCGCGGGGGCGTACTTCGCCTACCGGGCCTTCGATCACGTGCAGTCGCGCATCGCGATCTGGATCGACCCGTTCGCCGACCCCGCGGGCCGCGGCTACCAGCTCGTGCAGTCGCTGTTCGCGCTGGCGGCCGGCGGGATGATCGGCACCGGGCCGGGGCAGGGCCTGCCCACGCGGATCCCGTTCGTCGAGACCGACTTCATCTTCTCGGCGATCGGCGAGGAGCTCGGGCTGCTCGGTGCGGCCGCGGTCGTGCTGTGCTTCCTGGTGCTTGTGCGTCCGCGGAATCGCCACCGCCGCTCGGGCGAAGACCGACATGGCGGCGTTCACGGCGGTGGGGCTCGTCGCGTCGATCGGGCTGCAGGCGTTCGTGATCGTCGGCGGCGTGACCCGGCTGATCCCGCTGACCGGCGTCACGCTTCCGTTCGTGAGCTACGGCGGCTCGTCGCTGCTGTCCACGTTCATCGCCTTGGCGCTGCTGCTGCGCGCGGGCGACGAGGGCACGGGGCTTGAGACCGAGATGCAGACCACCTCGACCGATCTCGGGGTGCTGGGACGCTTGGCGCTGGGTCGCCGCCTGACGCGCGTGGCGACGGTTCTCTCGGTGCTGCTGGCGGTCCTGGTGGTGAACCTGACCTGGATCCAGGTCGTCAGCGCCCGATCGCTCGTGAACAACCCCGCGAACAGCCGAGACCTGGCCGAGCAGGCCCGAAGCGACCGCGGGTCGATCCTCACGCGCGACGGCGTCGTGCTCGCCGAGTCGGTTCCGGTGGGTCGCTCCTTCTTCGAGCGACAGTACCCTCGAGGGACGTTCGCGGCCCACACGGTGGGCTACTACTCGCTGCGCTACGGGCGCGCCGGGGTCGAGGCCGCCGCCAACGACGCGCTCGCGGGCAAGCGGACCTTCACACGACTGGGCCGACGTGATCGACGCGGCCGACCGGGCGCCCCGTTCAAGGCGACGACGTCGCGCTCACCATCGACTCGCGCATCCAGAAGGCCGCCGAGAAGACGCTGCGCGGCGAGCGGGGCGCCTGCGTCGTCCTCGACCCTCGGACCGGCGCCGTGCTCGCGGCGGCGAGCACGCCCTCCTACGACCCCGCCGACGTCGACGAGCAGTGGGAGCAGATCTCCTCGGCAGCCAAGGGCGCGCGGCTGCTCGACCGCGGACGCCAGGCGCTCTACGCGCCGGGCTCGACGTTCAAGATCGTGACGCTGACAGGCGCCTTGGGCTCGGGCACCGCAACGCTCGAGAGCACGTATCGCGGGCCCGGCACGCTCGAGATCGGCAACGCGCCGGTCACCAACTTCGAGGGCGGCAGCTACGGACGGCTCGACCTGAAGACGGCGACCGCACGCTCGGTCAACACCGTGTTCGCACAGCTCGCGGTGGACATGGGCGCCGAGCAGCTGGTGCAGCAGGCCGACCGGTTCGGCTTCGACGCGGAGCTTGGCTACGAGCTGCCCGCGAAGGTCTCGCTCATGCCCGATCCGGCCGAGATGACCACGTGGGAGACGGCGTGGGCGGGTGTCGGCCAGCCGGTGGGCGAGCACGAGAGCCCCGCCGGCCCGCAAGCCACCGTGATGCAGATGGCGCTCGTCTCGGCGGGAATCGCCAACGACGGCATCGTGATGCGCCCCTTCGTGATCGACCGAGTCCTGGACCCTGCGGGTGGTGCCTCGCTCACGTCGCGCACGCTTCCACGCCGTCTCACGACCGCCACCGACCCGGCGACCGCAGAGCAGGTGACCCAGGCGATGCGAAACGTGGTCGAGGCCGGCAGCGGCGCGCGAGCCAAGGTGGCGGGGTACAAGGTGGCCGGCAAGACCGGCACCGCCGAGGTGGGCAAGGGCAAGCCGACCAACGCGTGGTTCATCGCATTCGCACCCGCGGACAAGCCCACGGTGGCGCTCGCGATCATGATCGAGGGCGGCGGAGTCGGGGGCCGTGTGGCCGCTCCAGCGGCGCAGCCCGTTCTCAAGGCGGCGCTTCGGGCACAAGGAGGCAAGTAGTTGGACCGCTCGCATGCTTCGCAGCGGTCGTATCGGCTAGAATGACGGCAGCCGGGGAGAATCCCCGCAGGTAACGAGCACGGGAGCTGAACCACGTGGAAGAGATGGTCTTCGGGCGCAGATACCGGGTGACCGAGAAGATCGGTTCCGGGGGCATGGCCGAGGTCTACAAGGCCGTCGACGAGGTGCTCGGGCGCACCGTCGCGGTCAAGGTGATGCACCCGCGCTACGCCGCCGACCCCACGTTCGCCGCGCGCTTCCGCCAAGAGGCCCAGGCCGCGGCCAACCTGCAGAGCCCCTACATCGTCAACATCTACGACTGGGGCCAGGACGGCGACACGTACTACATCGTCATGGAGCTCGTGCGCGGCACCGACCTCAAGTCGATCATCCAGCAGAAGGGCGCGCTCGACTCGCGCCGCGTGGCCGAGATCGGCGCGCAGGTCTGCTCGGCGCTCTCGGTCGCGCACGGCTACGACGTCATCCACCGCGACATCAAGCCGCACAACATCATGATCACGCCGGACGGCGCGGTGAAGGTCATGGACTTCGGCATCGCACGAGCCGGCAACACGACGATGACACAGACGGGCTCGGTGCTTGGTACCGCGCACTACGTGTCCCCGGAGCAGGCGCAGGGCAAGCCGCTTTCGGCCGCGAGCGACCTGTACTCGTTGGGCATCGTGCTGTTCGAGGCCTCGACCGGGCAGCTGCCGTTCGACGCGGACACTCCTGTGGCCGTCGCGCTCAAGCAGGTGAACGAAGCGGCTCCCGCTGCCCCGCCAGTTCAACCCCGACATCGATCCGGGCCTCGAGGGCGTCATCGTCACCGCGATGGCCAAGGACCCGACCGCTCGCTACGAAACGGCCGAGGCCATGCGCCGCGACCTGCTCGAAGTAGCGAGCGGCCGCGAGATCCCGGCTGCCGCGGTGGCCGCTGGAGCCGCCGCTGCGGCGGCGCAGACTTCGGTGATGCCGAGAGCCGAGTCGGATGCCTACGCCGACGTCGGCGACCGCGGACGCCCGCCCGCCAGACGCAAGAGCAACGCATGGTTGTGGGTCGTGCTCGCGGTGCTCTTGGTGGGGGCCGGTCTGGGTGTGGCGTGGGGCATGGGACTGCTCGGAGTGCAGAGCCTTCCCGTGCCCGATCTCACCGGCAAGACCACCGATGAAGCACAGCTCCTCATCTCCGAAGCCGGGTTCACTCTCGGCGAGGTCAAGCCAGAGTTCAGCAAAGAGGTCGAGGCCGGGCTCGTGATCGACCAGTCACCGGTGCCGGGAGCGCCTGCCGAGGAGGGCTCGGCGATCTCGTTCGTGGTCAGCAAGGGGCCCAGGCAGGTCGAAGTACCCGAGGTGGTGGGACTCAAGGAGGACGAGGCCATCCAGGCGATCGAGGACGCGGGCTTCGTGGCCAAGGGACTGGCCGACCAGCCCAGCAGCAAGGTGCCCATCGGCTCGGTCATGAAGCAGAGTCCCGCAGCTGGCGAGATGGTCGACGAAGGTTCTCAGATCGAGTACGTGGTGTCGCGCGGAGTCGAGACCGTGGCAGTCCCCAACGTCGTGGGAAAGAAGCGCTCGACCGCCGAGTCCACGCTCAAGGACGCCGGCTTCAAGGTCAAGGTATCCGAGGAGTACAGCGAGTCGGTCGACAAGGGCCTCGTCATCTCACAGAACCCCAACAGGGGAATCGAGGTAGCGAAGGGCTCGACCGTCTCCATCGTGGTGTCCAAGGGCCCCGAGCGCATCGCCGTGCCCGACGTCATCGGCAAGACCGAGGCCGATGCCAAAGCGGCCCTCGACAACGCCGGGCTCAAGGCCAAGGTCACCTACGAGCTGCACTCGAACAGTGGCACTGTCCTCGAACAGTCCCCGAGCCCTGACACCCAGGTGGCGCGTGGCTCCACCGTCGACATCCTTGTCGACGGGGCACCATAGGCGAGGTCGCGCGGACCGAGCTCATTACCCGCAAGAGAAGGGGCCGTCCACATGGACGGCCCCTCTTGGTCCTAGCGTCATGACCCGGCAGTCAGGACGCGAGGTTACTTGATCTTGAGGTACTCGTACTTGGAGTACCCGGCGCCCGCTCGGTAGGTGCGCAGCTTCCAAGAACCATGCTTGGAGATGCGCAACGTACGCGAGTAGCGGCCCGCCGAGTCGGCTGCGGTCTTCACGTAGCCCTTGTAGATCCACCGATGACGAGCCCGGCTGTACCGGTACATGCGGATGTAGACCGGCTTGCCGGCGCTCTTGGCGCCACCCGTTGTCCGTCCGGAGACCTTGAACTTGCTGTAGTGGTTGACTCTCGAGGGTGCCTGAGGCGTGGCCGCGACGATCTTGGGCGTCGCCCGAACGACGGCGCTCTCGGTCATCCCGTACTGATCGTCGCCCCAGTACAGCGCCTTGAAGTACAGCGGCTTGTCCGGCGCGAACTTGACGATCGCGGTGCCCGTCTCGGTCTGCTGCGGAACGTAGTTCCAGCACTTCTTGTCCGCCGAGTAGAACAACTTGAGCGTGCGCCAGCCCACGATCGGCTGTCCGCTCGAGTCCTTGAGCGCCAGGGTGAACGTGATCGCCGAGCCGTAGTACGGCGAGAGGGTGTTGGCCTTCAGCGTGATCGTCGGCCGTTCCCGCGCCTCGACGAACACGTCGGGAACCGGGCTGCCCGAGGTCGGTGCCTTCGCGTGGAACTCGATCCGAGCGCTTTGCCCGGGTGCCAACATGGAGGGTGCGCACCCCGAGAACGTCGCGTCCACGAAGGTATCCCCGTCCCACTCGGCTCCGATCAGCTCGATCGAGGAGACCGGGAACGCCGCATCGTTGGTCACGGTGGCGATGTAGGAACGCATGTCCGGCTCGCCGCTCACCGTCTGCCCGGACATGTCGCCGCCCGCCTCGGACACCTCGTCGACCCGAAGCCTGAGGGCGCTGCGGTCGGTCTGGTTGCCTGCAGCCGAGACCACGGGCGTCCACTCGGCAGGAACGTCTTTGGGCCAGCGCAGGTGAAACGCCGTCCACTGACCCGGCTCCATGCCGTCTGCACGAGGCCACACCTTATCGGTTCGCTCGGAATCCTCGAGCCACGACACCTGCACGACGGGGCAGTTCACGTTCACCGTTGAATCGTTGGAGATGATGCCGTCAAGATAGCGCCCGTATGCACTGTCGTATGCTGCCGTGGCTTCGACAGACAGTGCGACCTGAGGCTCGCAGGTCGCCTTCATGCTCCCCGATGTCGCTGCGGCATGCGCCGGCGTCGCCACGATGGCGAATGCCACAACGAGCGCTGCCGCGAGCCCAGCTCTCCACACTCGAGGACGTATTCCTCGCCTGTGCATCGACCCCTCCCTTCCCTGCTGCAGGCGTTCGTGCCTGCCTAGCGTGTCGAGGGGTGTATCGGCCGAGCTCAGGGGGCAGGAGTGTGCATTCGAGCACACTAGGCGCAAATAGCCTGTGACCTCGCTCACGCGTCTACTCCCAGGCTGGGAGCGGCGCATGTCGCCAGATTCGGTGCAATCCGCGCAGCGAGCCCTATCCAAGCGCGATGTCGAGCACCATCATCACGACGAAGCCGACGATAGCGGCGAGCACCGCCGCGTCGGCGTGACCGGAGCGCTGGCATTCGGGAACGAGTTCCTCGATCACCACGAAGATCATCGCGCCAGCAGCGAACGCCAGGCCGTAGGGCAACGCCGCTTGCGACGAACTCACGAGCACCGCACCGATCACGGCAGCCACCGGCTCCACGGCGCCCGAAAGCTGACCGTACCAGGCGCTGCGCAGCGGCGACATACCTTCTCGGCGCAGCGGCGCGGCCACCGCGAGGCCCTCGGGAAGGTTCTGCAGACCGAGACCAAGCGCCAGCGCGACCGCCGCACCCATCGAGGCCGCAGAGTCGCCTGAGGCCGCCGCCCCGATCGCGACCCCGAGGGCCAGCCCTTCAGGGATGTTGTGGAGCGTCACTGCCAGGATCAGTAGCGTCGAGCGCTGCCAGTGGGTACTCAGGCCCTGAGTCACCGGTACTCGGCGGTGGGCTCTGTGTATGTGGGGCAACACGCGGTCGAGCAGGGACAGGCCAAGCGCACCTGCAAGGAACCCGACGGTCGGAGCGAACCAGGCCGGCCCGCGTCCTGGCCCGCGACAGCTCGAGCGCCGGTCCGAGCAGCGAGAAGTAGCTTGCCGAGAGCATGACGCCCGCCGAGAAGCCCAGCATCATGTCTTGGCGCCGCCTCGAGGGACTGCGCCCCACCAGCACGAGAGCGGCTCCGGCCGCGGTCATCGCCCAGGTGAAGAGGCCGCCTAGCATCGCCAGTGCCGCAGGCCCCACCGTCCCCACCTCCACGAAGTCAAGGAAGAGGATCGTCGTTCGCGACAGACCTGTGCCCGCATACCCGTTGCGGTCGATAGCGGCGCGCCCTCGGCCGCTCAGCCGCTCTGCGGTCAGCCCAGCAAATCGCCGAGAAGCGCCAAGTAGTGCCCCAGCAAACGGGTTATCAGGAAGTTCTCTCGGACATGCTCCTTGCCGTTCGCACCCATCTCCGCAGCCAAATCGGGGTCCTGCACGATGCTCGCGATGCGCTCGGCGCACTGGTCGTAGTCCCGAGGGTCTACGAGGAAGCCGGTGTGGCCGTCGATGATCTGCAGCGGGATGCCGCCAACCGCCGAGGCCACGACCGGCACGCCCTTCCACGACGCCTCGGCGACCGTGAGGCCGAACCCCTCGCGAAGCGACTTCTGCAGAACCACGGTGGAGACGCGCTGCAGGGCGTTGATGACGATGTCGCTCGCGCCCAGAAGGATGATCACGTCCCCACTCTCGATGAGCTTGGCCGCCTTCGACTGGACACGCTGGAAGATCTCGTAGCCCTCGGGGTCGTCGGTGGCGAAGTTGCCGGCCAGAACCAGCCGACAGTCGACTTGCTTGCGCACCCGCTTGAAGACCTCGATGACCCCCTCCGGGTCCTTCCACTTGTCGAAGCGCGACACCTGCGTGATCAGCGGTTTGTCCAGCACCACGCCGTGGCGCTCCATGTACTTGGTGATCGTCGCCCCCGGCAGGCTGATGTTCTTCTGGTTGAGCGGATCGATCGCCGGATTGATCACCACCTGTGGAACGGGCAGGTCGGGGTGAAGGTAGTCGTCGTGGCTGACGATGACCATGTCGTAGCGCAGAATGTAGCCCTTGAGGTACTCCCAGAGCCGCGGGTCCGGCTCGGTCAGATCGATGTGGCAGCGCCACACCCACGGCTGCCGCTTCTTCTGGAACTTGATCATCGGCAGAGGCTGCGGATCGTGCACGATGATCGCGTCGTGATTCCTGACGTGGGTGTACTGGCAGAAGTCCTCACTCGTCTGGGAGTAGATGCGCTTCTTCTGCGCGGTGAGTGCGATGCTTTCGCCCTGCAGGCCGTTGTGGAGCTTCTTGGTGACGTTGAAGAAGTCGTCGCTGCCCACCAGAACGCGCCATCCGCAGTCCACGCCGACGTCGTTCATCAGCGGGATGAGGGTGTAGAGCATCTCGGCGACACCACCACCCTGTGCCGTCGAGTTCACGTGGACGACGTGGCGGTCGTAGAGGCTCGCCGCCCGATGGTGCAGGTCCGCGAGCACGTCGTCGGCCACGATTCCCCGGTAGTCCTCAAGTCGCTTCATCAGTCAACCTCCGCGAGTTCGCCGAGCAGATTCAGTATGTCTCTGTGGCTCTCGACCGACAGGCGCGCACGAGTCGGGCCACGTCCTACCTTGATGGTCCATGCGGTCTCAGGGGCGACCTCGAAGAGGTCCTCGTCGGTACGGTCGTCGCCGGCGACGAGCGCGAAGTCGAGCGGCTCCTCGTTCAGGTACGAGTACGCGGCTCGCCCCTTGTTGACGCCGGCAGGCTTGACCTCGAGTACCTTGTTGCCTTCCATCACCGCGAGACCCAGATTGCTCACCTGCGTGCCCAGCGTCTCGCGCAGCTCCTGAAGCCGCACCTCGGCGAGCTCGGGCTCGACCATGCGGTAGTGCCACACGAGCGAGTAGGTCCTTCTCCTCGAGCAGCGAACCGGCGGTGCGGTCGACGAACATCTCCAGGACGGGTCGCAGCCTGGGCTTCCACGCGTCGTCAACGGGTTCTGTGAGACGCCATGCTTCGCCGAGGTCTCTGACCCACACGCCGTGCTCGGCGATCAGGTGCAAGGGCAGGTCGCCGAACCATCCCTCAAGCGTCTCACGGTCGCGTCCCGAGACGATCGCGACCCGGTTGCCCGGCTTCGAGCCGAGCCGCGTGAGGGTCTCTTGCAGCTTGGGTGTCGGGGTGGCGAGGCCCGGCTTGGGAGCGAAGCCTGTCAGCGTGCCGTCGTAGTCGAGCACGAGGCAGCGGCTCTTGCTGGATCGGTAGGCCTCGACGATGCGGCTCGCGCTGGAGATCGTCGAGCACGTACTCGACGGATCGGAGCTGCTGGATCTTCACGTTCTCCAGCGACTCGACGAAGTCGGCGCCCCACCGGCTCACCGTGTAGCGCGACAGTCGCGCTCTCATCGCGGTGTTGTGGGTCCGCTGCTCCTCCTCGGGCATCGTCAAGGCCTCGTGCAGCCCGTCGACGATCGACTCTTGGTCGAACGGGTTGACCACGACCGCCTCGCCCAGCTCCCGCGCGGCGCCCGCCAGCTCCGAGAGAACCAGCACGCCGGTACCATCGATGCGTGCCGCCAAGTACTCCTTGGCGATGAGGTTCATCCCGTCGCGCAGTGGTGTGACGAGCGCAACGTCCGCTGCTCGGTACGCCGCCGCAAGCGACTCCGGGCTAGCGACTGGTACAGATAGCGGATGGGCGTCCAGTCCATCGTGGCGAACTGCCCGTTGATCGAGCCTACGAGCCCGTCGACCTCCCTCTTGAGCTGGCGATACTGCTCCACACGCGTCCGAGATGGGACGGCGACGGCAAGCATCGTCACCTTGCCCCGCCACTCGGGGATAGCGCTCCAGAAACGCGCAGAAGGCTCGGAGGCGCTCGGGGATGCCCTTGGTGTAGTCGAGCCGGTCGATCGAGAGCACGAGCTTGCGCCCACCCGACTGCGAGACGATGCGCTGGGCCTCGCTCGTCGCTTTGGGCGTGGTCGCCATCGTCGCGAACCGCTCGAAGTCGATGCCCATCGGGAACGCCTCGGCGACCGACAGGCGGCCCTCCACGTTCACGCGTTCGCCTTGGACCTCGTAGCTCGTAAGGTGCTGGACGGAGTCGAGGAAGTTGGCCGCGTAGTCGTAGGTGTGGAAGCCGACAAGATCGGCGCCCAAGAGCCCCGCGAGCACTTCTCGGCGCCACGGCAGCACGCGGAACACCTCGAGCGCGGGAAACGGGATGTGGAGGAAGAAGCCGATCGAGGCGTCCGGCAGCGCCTCGCGCAGCAGTTGCGGCAACAGCATGAGCTGGTAGTCGTGCACCCAGATGATGTCGCCGGGCTTCGCGACCTCGAGCACGGCATCGCGGTACTTGCGGTTCACGCGCTGGTAGGCCGACCACATCGCCGAGTCGAACTCGGCGAACCGCATGAAGTAGTGGAAGAGCGGCCATATCGTGCGGTTGGAGAAGCCGTGATAGAAGCCGCGGATGTCCGCGCTCGTGAGGAACACCGGCGTTGAGGAGTGCTCGGCCTGCAGGCGCTCTGCGATCTGCGCACGCTCGTCCGCATCGACTCTCGAAGCCGAAATCTCGGCCCAGCCGACCCACAGGCCGTTGCTCTCCTCGAGCAGAGACTGGAGGCCGGTGGAGACCCCGCCCACGCTGCCCCGATACGACAGCGCGCCTTTGCGCTTCTCCACCGTGACGGGCAGGCGATTGCTGACGATCACTACTCGACGCATATGATGGCGGGACTAGTCGCGTGTCCGACGCCCGATCCACGCACTCTTGCGCGTGCCCCGACGGGCGACCCTGGCAGCGCGGCCCTGGATACATCAATAGGGCGACGACTGGTTTGTTCATTCCCCTTCGCCCAACTGACACCACAGCCACCGGAATGCGCTCGAGGCTCAGGGGATCGGGCGCGACTCGCCGAAGGTCAGGGCGATTCTGCCGGCACCTCGGCCGGGAACATCCGCTCGAGCAGCGGCATGAACACGAAGATGACGATCAGCGCGATCGCAGATCCCACGACGGTCTCCACGAACCTGTAGACGGCCCATGTGGCGAACTGCTGCCCGGGGAGGCCGGCAGCGGCTACCGCGATCATCGCGCTGGCTACCGTAATTGGAACAGGGCTTCGCAACAGGAACAGAATTCCCACGAGCAAGGCCACCACGCCGACAAGTAGCGTCACCTGAGCTGTCGCAAACGTCCCGACAAGACCGACGATCAACACGCCGGCAAGCGTGGTCACCGACCTCATGATCGCCGTGCGCATCGTGTCGCCCGTGAAGGGCCGCATCACAGCGAACACAGCGACGAGCACCCAGGCGACGTGCCGGTTGGGCCCAGCCGACTCCAGAATGGATACGCCGATTCCGAGCGTGAGTCCACGCACGATCGCGAAGCGAACCACCGGGACCCTGAGGTCGGTCATGATCCTCAGTCGATCGCTGAGCGAGCGGCCCGCCAGCTCCCCTGCCGCCGGGCGAGCGGTACCCTGTATCTTCAGCACCAGCAGCCGCAGGAGTTCTCCAACCATGCCCCCGGCGACACCGACCATGCCCACGATCAACACGTTGAGCGCGGCGCCCCGCGGTGCCTCTCCGAGCGCGGAGACTATGACGCCGAGGAAGAATGAGAGCGAGAGCAGGTCCGATTCGAACTCCCACTCGGGAAGCGCCTTCATCGCAGTGGCCGCGCCGAACACGATCGCCGCAGTGGCGCCTGCCACAAGCGGACTCCCCGAGGTCACAAGACTCAAAGCACCGAGCAGGGCGGCGATCGAGCCAAAGCTGATAGCTCGTAGCTGGCGGTAGCGATCGTGGTGCAGCATCGATGTGGCCACCACCACGAGCACCGGCGCAATCGCGTACAGGACCAGGCGCAAGAGCCCAAGCGCCGAAACCGCAAAGGCGGTCACGGCAAGAGCCAGCACGAGGATGCCGACTAGTGACCACAGAAGAGGCCTGTCCTTCTTGCCGAACACAACCTCGGTGAACTTCGAGCTCATTCGTTCCTCCCCGGGGACGCCTTGCACGGCGCTGACTTGATTCTAGCGTTTGCCCGAGGTAGCGCGGCACTGGTACCACGTCTTGGTGGCCCATCAGCACCACCGGGGCAAGAGAGGCATCCTTGCCCTGCCACGTGTACAGGAGGCTGTTTCCCAATCGACTCAGCTATCGCGCGCCACGTTGTTCGCGAGCAGTTCAGGAGCGAGCTTTCGGACCAGCCGCAATACCGGCGAACGAGAATCATCTCCCGTCCCGACACATCCGTCGAAGGCGTCCTGCAGCTCCTGGGGATCGAAGCCGCCCCGAACGCCGATCAAGACGATCTCGGACTGGGGATGCTTATCGCCCCAGGAACCGGATTCCTCCAAGCGGTGACGTTTGCCCACCATCTGCAGGACATAGCGCGCTACGGGCATCTCCTCAAGCTGCACAACACCCTTGCAGCGGTAGACAGTCTCGGGCAGTTGCCCCAACACGTATCGCAGCTGTATCAGAGAAAGCGGGCGGTCGCTCGTCCAACTCCATGTGGCGAACGGATGGTCATGAGATGGGTCCTCCGTAGACCGACGCTCCTCCCACTGTGCCCCATGCGCCACCACATCACCTTCGGCGAAAACCAACTCCAACGGAACCCGGCATCCAACGACTCCGATGATTCGCGATCCCGGTGCCGCCAGGCGCACGAGCTCCATGACAGAATCGAGCCGCTCCCGGTCCACGAGGTCCATCTTGTTGAGCACGACGATGTCGGCTGCCTCGAGCTGAGTCCGTGCCTGCCGCGCCGCCTTCCCCTCCAGTCTGGCCAGCTGATCTGCATCAACTACCGTCAGGATGCTGTTGATGGCGAATGCGTCCGCAAGCCGTGTCTCCGTGAAGGTGTTCAACACCGGGACGGGGTCCGACACTCCGCTCATCTCGACGAGGATGTGGTCGGGCAGATCGGGTCTCTCCAGCAGTCGCAGACAGGCGCCCACAAGATCGTCACGAATGCTGCAGCATATGCATCCGTTGGCCAAACTGACCGCCTCGCCCTCAACGCCGATCACGAGTTTCGCATCGATGTTGATGGCACCGAAATCGTTGACGAGGACCGCAGCGCGGAGGCCATGATTCTCACTCAGGATGTAGTTGAGCAGGGTCGTCTTGCCCGCGCCGAGGAAACCCGCGATGAGCGTGACTGGAATCTTGGTTTGCTGTCGACTCATCGGCGCATACCGCCCACGTCAGGCGACGGACCCAGGTCCCCAAACCGGCTTGCCAGGGAACGCGTTGTCCACCGCCTTGGAGTTCCTCACCATGACGGTTCCGTTCACGAGAACGTACGGGATCCCGCTCGATGGGAGTGCGCCGTCCTTCATGGTCGCCTCGTCCTTGACGGTGGCCGGATCGAAGATCGTGATGTCGGCGTCCTTGCCCACCTGGATGCGACCCTTCTGCGCCATCTGCGCCACGCCGTTGTCCTCAAGATACTTGGCGATCAAGTAGGTCATCTTTGAGACAGCGAGTGAGAGCGGGATGTCGAGCTTTCCTTCCCGGGTCCAGGCAAGAACACGTGCGTGCGTCCCGGCGCCTCTCGGATGACCATTGACGGCGTCGACGGGAACGTCCCAATCGAGAGCAATCTCTCCTGTCTCACGCACCGTATAGGGGAAGGCGTCGCTGCCGACGACTGAGGCTGGGTGTGTAAGCCCGGCGAGGACGTCCTCTTCAGAGGCGTTGTAGAACATGATCGACGTCAGGGGGTTCGTCTTCATGAGCTCCTCGTATCGCTCCTCGGTCAGAGGCGTCAAGTTGGAGGTCTCGATGATGTCCTTGTACTCCCGCCCCATATTGGGTCCGTAGTTGTCCGGCACCAAGTAATCGGCGCCCACGATACTCGCGCCGTAGTCATACGGATAGATCTCGCCGATCACCTGAATCCCCTTCTCTCGAGCTCTGTCGAACAGTTCGAGAGCAGTCACCGTATCGCGTAGAGCCTGCGCCGACATGTGCTGGAAGACGATCCCTCCACCGAACACCTCTTGAGGAGCCATCATCTCGAAGAACGCCAGCAGCCCGCTCGTTGGCGCCATCTGACTGGAGAACCTCGCATGGACGAAGCACGACACGCCGTATTTGCCGGCCACCTTCTGCACGACCACGGACTCCTGCTGTGAGCAACCGGCCACCATGTATCCCACTGCGTGACCGACACCAATGGCCTTCTGCCGCATGCCTTCTTCCAGCATGCGCTCGAACTTCTCCAACTGTTGGGCAGTCACATGCTCCTTTGACCACTTCATGCTCGTCTGCGACTCCTTTGCCCTGCCGAGCGCATCGAGCAAGAAATCGCCCTCTGATAGCTCCCTGAAGTCCGGGTTGAGGATCCTCTCCCTGATCGGGATAGAGCCGACCGAGGCACCATAGTTCGTCCGCGACTTGCCCTCCAAAGCGCCATACCATTCCTCCACTGGGTAGACGCCCAACTCGAGTTCCATCGGAGTCGTCACGCCGTCGTAGAGCGCCAACCTCTGCCCGAAGGGGTGGGCGGTGTTGTGGAAGTGCATGTCGATGAAGCCCGGGCAGACGACGTGCCCAGTAGCATCGATGGTCTCGACGCCCTCGATCGGCTCCTCGGTGACGATGCCGATCTTGCCGCCATCGATGCCGACATTTCTGATGTCGTCCAATCCGGTCTCCGGGTCTATGACCCGCCCGCCAATGATCGCGACGTCGTACGTGCTCATATAGCTCGTCCTCCTCGTCTCAGGAATCCGTCCAGATCGGACGAATCCTCATATACAGATTTCGTCGCCACTTTGGGTCGCGACTCCATTTCAGCCTTCAGCATGGTCGTGTGAAGCGTCTGGAGCTGGAACGTGGCGGTGTCTCACCCTAAAGAGATACGTTTCGAGCATGACCGCGAGAACGAGTGAGCCCCCGGTGAACCAGACGACAACGGGTTCGTTCTCCCATGTGGAAAGTAGGAAAGGGATGGCTGCAACGGCAAGCATGAGCGTTCCGACCGCGAGAATGCTCAGTGACGCGCCGGTCTCGGAGCGCAGGCGCATGTGACCCACGTTGATCATGAAGAAGACGACCATGTAGACGATGCTCCCCGCGGAGGCGATCTGGTTCACATCCAGGAACGCGACGATCCCGACAGCGATCAAGGCCGTGAGTACCAAGCCGTGAGTTGCCCCCTTCCATGCCCGCCGCGCATACCGTGAGGGAAGCCTCCCGTCGATAGCCAACGAGTAGGACGTATTCAGCCCGAAGTAGAGATTCGCCAGCACCGTCGATACCGTCGCGAACGCAGCTGCGATCACCGAGAGAACGATGCCCCACTGCCCGATCACCCCTCGGGCGGCGACGGCGATGGCGACATCCGCCTGCTTGACCACCTCATCTGTACCCAGGTTGCCAAAGACCATGATCGAAGTCAGCGCATACACGATGATTGCCACGACGATGGAGCCGTACATGGCGAGCGGCAAATCGCGCCGCGGCTGTGCCATATCCTCGACTGAATTCGCGATGATTTGGAACCCTGTGTACGCGAAAAAGGTCAGCCCGAGACTTGCCACGAGAGTCGAGGGCGGGGGATATGTCTCCGGGGCGAGGTTTGAGACATCCATAGTGGTCAGCCCTATGAGCGAAAGTCCGCCGAGAATTGCGACGACAACGACCACGGAGATCGATTGCACCGTGTTCATGGCCCCGCTCCCTGCTGCGATGACTCCCGTGAGAATCGCTACGAGCCCGATGGCGAGGCCCTTCGCCAGGAGGGGGCCATAGTCACTTCCGGAAATGAGCGTCGCCCCGTAGCTGCCGAAGGTGAGCGCAGCCATCGCGAGAGTGATGATCCCGGCGAGCAGCGTCAGAAGGGAGAGCCCACCTGTGAGTGGACCGGATCCGTACTCCACTGCTAGGAATTCGATAAGGCCGCCCCTGGATGGGTACCGGATGCCCAACTTGACGAAGGAGTAGCCGAGGAGCAGCGAGATGACCCCTGCCAGTAGAAACGACAGCCACGTGGCGCTACCTGCGACTGCCCCGGCCTGACCCAGAAGAGCGAAGATGCCCGCACCAACCATCGCGCCCACCCCGATGAACAACGCGGCCGGCGCCGACATCGAAGCGGCGCTCCCGGAGTTCTCTTTCTCCACTAGCTCCGACCCTCCCATCAATGATCGGCCTTGTTCCCGCACGAGCAGGAGTGAGGCGGTGAATCTCTCACGCTTGTTCGCAGCTGCAGCTCACTTCCTGTGCACCTGCTCAGGGCTGTATCGCCGAACGCGGTCACTGGCTCGCAGAACCATCGCGAGCAGCGGAGCTGCCAGTGCCGCGCCCAGAAGACCCGCGAAGATGCCACCCAGCATCGTCACTACCAGAACGACAAACGGATGGAGATCCAGCGAGGTCCCCATCGCCTTCGCGTTGATCACCGTCTGGAAGAGGTTCTGGGCGACCAGCACAAGGACCAGCACCGCGACCGCCACACCGAATCCGCCGTCTCCGAACGCGATCAGGAATGCGAACGCGCCGGACACGATGGCCCCGAAGAACGGGATGTAGCAGGTAAGGAACGTGACGAGCGCTATCGGTATCGCGAGCGGCACCCCCATCAGCGCCACGCCCACACCGATCACGATCGCAACGGCCAGTCCCGTGATGGTGGTGCCCCTGAAGTAGCCTCGAAGCGACGCTGCCGCATCTTCGACGACGCCGTGGCCAAGCTCCTTCGGAAGGCCCATATGCGAGTCGACGAAGCTCGCCATCGTCGGCAGGTCGCTCAGCACGTAGTAGAGCAGGAATGTGCCGATGAACAGGCCGAAGAACAGCGAGACGACTCCCGTGATCCCTGATCCCACCGCCGAGAGAATGCCTGACGTGGCTGAGGTAGCAGCACCTTGGACCGCCATCTGGATGCTGTCGATGATCGACTGGGCGTTGCCACTCCCTGCGCCCAACGCAGCGAGCGATTGCTCCAGTGATGTGATGCCGCTTTGGATGCCGGCGGTGATCTCGGGCCACTGGCCGATGACCCCCGCGACCGTGATCCATCCCACCGCGATCACGATCACGAACAAGAGCAACAAGACGATGACTGATCCCAGCCACGCCGGGATCTTCCACTTCTGCAGTGTGACAACGAGCGGGTAGGCCACGACTCCGATCACCACGGCCACTATGAGCGGGACCATGACGCTCGCTGCCCTGGAGAACACGTATCCGATGGCGTAGATACCAGCGGCCGTGCCTGCGATCATCCAGCCCCACATGCCCACGGCGCGGACCCATCGAGGGACCCCATTGGGCCAGAACCGAGTGGCGTTCGACGTGCCGTCGTCACCCATCCATGCCTCCTATGTTCTGCAGCGATCCGAAGCCCCTGTTGCTCATGGTCTTCTCCCTACGCCTGCCGGCCGCTTTGTCTTGACCGGCAGACGGGCACCGATAGTCCTGTACGCGGCGAACACGTTGCGGCTGACGGCGAGACCGAGGGCGACACCCACGGCGATCGCCAAGGAGATGAGCGCCGCCGTACCCAGTGAACTCAACGCCTCAGCGGTGCGGCCCTGCGCCAGCGCCAGCATGCCCGCATAGAGCTGGAAGCCGGGAACGAGGGGGAGGATGGCCACACCCGAGTAGAGGCTTGCCGTTGCGCCCTGTCGCCATGCCGCGAAGCCCGACGCGAATCCCACCACGACCGCAGCAGCCCCATACAACGCCCAAGCCGCGCCCGAACCAGCAGGAGCGAGCGCCACCACGAACCAGCCGACGGCACCGATGAGGATCGTCGGGAGCAACTGGCGCCGCTGCATGCTCCACGCGGCTGCAATACCAGCCACGCCCAGAGTCGCACCCGCGATCGATATCAAAAGCGGCGTAGCGTCAACGTTCGGTTCGTAGGACAGCCCGAGCCCAAGCCCAACCTTCGAGCCGAGCAACATCCCGACTGCCAGCGCGCCCGCTGTTACAACGGCCTGCAGACCGCGCGATATCGAGGACAGCGGTGCGTTGGCGAGTCCATCGATGACCGCCGAGACGAAGGAGCGACCGGGCAGATAGATGAACAGCGCGCCCACGACCGCCGGTCCGACGAGTACGGGAGCACCCCACGCTGCGAGCAGATTCGGAACCGCGGCGACGATCAACGCAACCAACACCACCTCGAACAGATCCGGCAGTCCCAGCTTGCGAACCAGCCGCCCTACGGGGAAGGTCAGTAGTGTGGCCACGAGGGCGACCAGCACGGTGATGGCATCGAACCCGTTCAAGAACATCACCCAACCGGCCACCGAAACGAGCATCGCGGCCTCCCTGCGGCGCGGATTCGGTTCCTCGGCCTCCGTGAGCTGCCTTAGTTGGGCGCTGGCATCGGGGATCGCCATGGCGCCGCTCTCGACCTTGTCGAGCAGTGCATCGGTGGCGGTGAATCGACCCAGGCTGGGGCGAGCAACCAACAGGTCCCGCATCGTCGTGAGCGGGATCGGCTGTCCGGGATGCCAGTAGCTCAGTATCAGCGAGCTCATGTTGGCGTCGATCGAACAGCCAGCAAGGCCGACATGGGGCAGGAGTTCCCGAATCCTCTCGACGACCTCACTGACCGACGAGCTGGATTCGAGCATCACCTTCCCGGCATCAGCGACGAAGTTGATCGCCAGGACGTCGTCAGAGGAAACAGCCGCGTCTTGCGGGGACACAGCCGATGAAGCGCTACCTGGCGTCATGTCTGTCCTTGTGGTCGCGGGGCCTCGGCAGCAGCGGGCCGAGCGTCAGCGCTAGGTGCCCGGCGAACACCGACGGGTCGCAGTGCTCCGACCGTAGCGAAAGCCAAGCGACATCGGATGTCTGTCGCAGGCTCGCGACCCACGAGCTCAACAACGTGGTCTTGCCGTGACCCGAGGGGGCGATCACAAGTGCCACTCCGCCACGTAGCGCCGTGGCCAGCCGATCCAGTAGTCCGGGTCGCTCCACCACTGCCGAAGGCGGTACTGGCGGCGCAGTCACCGGACCGAACATGACTTGCTCGTCTGGCATCGGCGGCCCCTTGCTCGTCATCAGGTCTTCGTCCTGTTGGCCCGCGTCGCCCCCCATTCGGGCTTCGGCCTATTCATGACCTATTCCCGACGAGTCCGGGTGGCTACCGCGGCTGTCCTAACCAGGGTGAATCGCGTTTCACCCCCAAGACTCCGAAAGCAGTTACGGTCCACGCCAAGTGCATGTGGTCCCGGCCTCCTTCTCAGGAGCACCGGGACCACGTTTCACCAGCTAGTAGCGGACGAACTGGGACCTATGCAACAGACCAGTGCATGTGTGAGTCCGTTCTCTCCCCATCTAATCGGTCTGGATGCTTCGGGACCCTATCGGGCCACTGCATCCGATTCCGAAATAGACCCAGAGCTCCTTGAGCTCAAAGTGCGTCCGGTTCGTGAAATCCGGCTACCGCGTCTTGGCGAGTCGGTCGATCAGAAGCGCCTGCGCGACTATCATCCGCTCGATCTCGTCCGGATGTACGCTCTCGTTCGCCCCGTGTATGTTCGCGGGCGCATCTTCGGCGCCGAGCAGGATGAATTCGGCACCCGGAGACGCCTTCGCGAGCGTTTCAAGCAGCGGTATCGACCCACCGCTTCCGACTTCCGACGTTTCCTTTCCATATGCCGCAGAGAGTGCCTCAGCGGCGGCATCCATCGCCGGCCCGCCCTTTGGCGCGAGAAAAGCATCCGATGCCTTGACTCGGGTCACCTCGACCTTCACTCCCCAAGGCGCGTTCGCCTTGAGGTATTCCATCAGAGCAGCGATCTCGGCTTCGGGGTCGGCACCCGGAGCAATACGTAGCGCCACCTTGGCGGACGCTTTCGGCATGAGCACATTCCCGGCATCCGCAATCGAGGGCGGGCCATCGATCCCGATGACAGTCGCGTTCGGCTTAGACCACAGCTTTGAGGCTACGGTGCCGTCCCCGACGATCTCGACGCCGTCGAGCATGCCGGCCATCTGGCGATACAGCGGTTCCGGATACTCCGCACCGGGCCAGTCGAACTTATGAAGGCCAGGGACGACCGTGTTGCCCCGCTCGTCCCACAGGGAATTCAGCAGACGGATGAGCGCAACGAAAGCATCCGGCGCCGGCCCGCCAAAGACACCGGAATGGAGTGGGTGGTCAACGGTCTGGACTTCCACGATGCACTGAACATGACCGCGCAGCATCGTCGTCAGAACCGGGTCGCCGCACGTGATGTTGCCCATGTCGGCGATGATCATCACATCGGCCTTGAAGCGATCTGGATGCTTCTCGACATACGCCTCGAGCTTCGAGAGCGTCTCCTCCTCGCCTTCGATGATGACCTTGACGCCCACAGGCGGGCGCCCCTCAAAGACGCGTAGGGTGCCTGCATGGATGGCGACCCCGCTCTTGTCGTCGGCCGCGCCGCGACCGTACAGCCGTCCGTCACGCCACTCGGGCACAAAGGGGTCGCTCGTCCAGCCTTGCTCCATCGGGGCCGGCTGGACATCGTAGTGACCGTAGAGCAGAACGGTAGGTGCGCCTTCGGGCGCGGGGATCTCTCCCCACACAGCGGGATATCCGCCGCCCTCAAGGTCGAGTTCGCCCGCCTCGAATCCTGCATTCGCAAGCATGTTGATAACCTGCGCTCGCGCCGCATCGACCGGCTCGGCCGGGAACCCGGGAAACGCGCACGACGCGTGGCTGACGAGCACGCCGAGCTCGTCCATGATCTCCGGCATCATGGCTGTGACCTTTGTCTGAATCCCTTCAAGCTCCATCAGGACCCCTTCCGAGAAACGATCTGCCTAGAAGACAACGGCCTGAATAGCCAGGCCGGCGAGCACCGATACGGCTGTGCACACAAGCAACGGAACCATGAACGAGTGGTTGACAACGTACTTGCCGATCTTCGTCGAGCCCGTTAGGTCCTGCGCGACACACGCGAGCTGATTGCCGTTCGCGGGCAGGAAGTAGACGCCCGCGAGCGCCTGCCACATCGCGATGATGGGTCCCACCCCGAGGGTTCCAAGGGCGAGCCCTATCGGTACCACCGTGTTCGTGGTGGCTGACTGGCTTGTCGTGAGTGCCGCAACAATGAAGATCGCGAGCGCGAAAGCCAGTGGTACGGCTGCGACGGCATCCCCCAGAACCGCCACGATGGCTTCGAGGTGCGCCTCGATGAACGTATTCGCGAGCCATGCGATTCCGAAAAGGGCGATGACGGCAGTCAGGCCCGCCTGGAAAGTCGGCTGATTGTAGATCTCCGAGACCTTCGTATTGCAGAACAGCAGAATCAGGAGCGCGACCACGAACATCGTCAACTGGATTGCTGTCGTCATGTCCAGCGGGACAAGTGCTCCACCCTCACCACTTGGCAACATAGGCTTGAGTCCCGAGAACGCACCGAGCAGGATGACGAAGATCACACCGGCAAGGAAGATGTATGCCGACCGGGCAGCCCCGGGGGGAAGCTCTGCCTGCGCCGTCTCAGATGCACTTGTGTTCGGCGGCGGCACCGTACCCTCGGCGAGCCGCTGCTGATAGATGGGGTCGTCCTTGAGTTCCTTGCCAAGCCTCATCGACACAAACGCAGCCACAACGATCGCGATGATCGATGAAGGGATGGTTATGAGCAGGATTTGGTTCAGCTCGGCACCTTCGACTGCAACGAGCGCAATCATCGCGGCCATCGCGGCCGAGACGGGTGAGGAGGTGATACCCAGGCCGGTCGCGATCACCGAGAGGCCGAGCGGCCGCTCCGGGCGGATACCGTTGTCGTAGGAGACCTCGTAGATAACGGGAATCAGCGGGAAGAAGATGTTGCTCGTTCCGGCTCCCACTGTAAACGCGTAGCTCACGAGCGGCGCGATGAGCGTGATGGACTTGGGCCGCTTCCGGATTATCTTGGCCGCGATCTGCACCAGCCAGTCAATACCGCCCGCCGCCTGCATGGCGCTTGCGGCGGTGATCACAGCAAGGATGATGAGCATCGCGGAACCGGGCAACGCGCCCGGAGCCAGGTTGAATACGAACACCAGAACGAAGACGCCAACGGCGCCCCAGATGCCGAGGCCCATGCCCCCCATCCGCACGCCCATGACGATTGCGCCGAGCACCACAAGCGCTTGCAGCCAGATCACCAGAGAATCCACCAGTCGCCCCTTCCGTCATCGGTCATATGCGGAACCCCTCCCGTACGGCGCCATGCACTGATTGCGGTATTCCCGATTGACTCAGCTTTCGCACGCCACGACGCCGGGTCGCCCGCTCCAATATGAGCAACTTCGGGTCGCGTGTTCTGCGGCCCATCACGAAGGAGCTCGGAGTCGAAGGGTTCACGGCGCACTCCATCAGGCACACGTTCGCGACGGTACTGCTCTCGGACGGGATCAACCCGAAGAAGGTCGCGCAGATGATGGGCCATAGTGACAAGAGCGGCGACCTGCTCTGGAGGACGTATGCCCATGTCCTGAAGACGGATCACGAGCGTGCGTCGGCGACAATCGCCAAGTACGTCGTGCGGGAGGGCGACGGGCCAACTGACGCTGTCGTCATCGCTTTCCCAAGTCGCCGGTCGAGGAGCGCTTCGTAGGCGTTGTTGGTACCATTGACAGCGCTTCCGACTCTGGTGAAACAAGATGCTCAGGTGCCACACAGGTGCCAAACGAACACGAAGACCGGTGCTTCACCTTCTGCCGGGCAAGTTCTTGAGCCTCTTACCAGCGGAAACAAGGTCAAACGCCCTCGTAGCTCAGGGGATAGAGCACAGGTTTCCTAAACCTGGTGTCGCACGTTCGAATCGTGCCGGGGGCACCACGCACAACCGCAGGCGGGAGAGGGTGAACCCCTCTCCCGCTGTGCGTTCAGAGAGCTTCTGCCACAGGACTGCTGTGAAATGCGCCGACACTGGGGCTTCATCGCCCGTGGAGGTGCCGCTGCCAGACGACTGAACAGTGTCGCCTAGACCGCCGGACTGGCCGACCGGCCGTGGATGAGCGACCATCCCACGGCCCCCAACGGCAGACCGACGACAGCCACGCTCACGATGGTTGCCAAGGCGCCTTCCTCGAGCAGTTCGAGACCTTCTTCAATCAACTCTGGTAGAGCGATGACGCCGGCCTCACCGAGTTCCAGGACGCCTATGCCGAGAAAGCGAGTCGCCAGAAGCAGCAGGGCTATCGACGTCGCCGAGAAGAACAGCTTCAGGTCGATACGTGCGGCGCCGTAGTAGACCGCCGCCCCAAGGCCGAAGGCGAGTGCGAGACCGATGGCGCCGCCGATCAGCGTCGGCAAGAGGCCTTGGTCGAGAGCGTTCGCAGACATGAACAGCACGGTCTCCACGCCCTCGCGGGCGACCATGAAGAAGGCGATGGTCGCAACACCCCAGCCGGCGGCGGTCGACGAGCTGGCCGCACGGTCGATGCCACTCGCGACCTTGTCGCGCAGGTTGCCGCCTGCTCGCCACATCCAGACGACCATAGAGAAGACGAACCCGGCGGCGACCAGGTACAAGACGCCTTCGACGGCCTCGTTCTCAGCCTCGATGCCAACGGCACCCAGCCCCAAGGCAGCCAGCACGCTCAGTACTAGCGCGGCAACAGTCCCCCACAGGATCGGACGCGTGAGATCCGCCCGACCTGTCTTGACCGCATAGGTCAGCATTATGCCGATCACCAAAGCGGCCTCGAACCCCTCCCGGACGGTGATGGAGATCGCCTGCAACATGGGACTGCTCCTTTCGCACGGGCATCTCTGCCGGATGGTTTAGTACTATCTAAGCCCGTGACTTAGTGCATACTAAGTTCTCGGTAAGGACGCTGTCAATGATGCCCGCCGAGGTCTCGCTTGGTACCCGCAGTCTCGCGGGTTCGGGTATCCACCCCAAGAGACCCGCCGGCGAAGAGGTCCCGATGCCCAACCGCCTGATCGATGAGACCAGCCCCTACCTGCTCCAGCACGCCGAGAACCCCGTCGACTGGTATCCGTGGGGAGACGAGGCGTTCGCCGCAGGCGCGCGTCCGAGGACAAGCCGATCTTCCTGAGCGTGGGCTACTCGGCGTGTCACTGGTGCCACGTCATGGAGCACGAGAGCTTCGAGGACGAGGCGACCGCCGCGCTGATGAACGAGCACTTCGTCTCGGTGAAGGTCGACCGAGAAGAACGCCCCGACGTCGACGCGATCTACATGGACGCCGTCCAGGCGCTGACCGGCAGCGGCGGCTGGCCGATGAGCGTGTTCCTCACCCCCGACGCGGTGCCGTTCTTCGGCGGCACGTACTTCCCCAGCGAGGCGCGCTACGGGATGGCGTCGTTCTCGGACGTGCTCACGCAGATCGCCGGGGTGTGGGAGACCAGGCGCGCCGATGTGATCGAGGCAGGCGAGGAGCTCCGGGCTGCGCTGCAGCAGGCGCCGCCCGCGGGCGGCGGCGACTCCGCGCGCCTCGACCCGCAGACCCTCGAGACCGCGACACGAGGGCTGGCCCGCGCCTACGACGCCACCAACGGCGGCTGGGGCGGCGCGCCCAAGTTCCCGCAACCGTCGATCGCCGAGTTCGTGCTTGCGGCGATACCAGCTCGACCGGCGACGACAACCTGCTCGCGCATGGTCACCGGCACGCTCGACGCGATGATGCGCGGCGGCATCTACGACCAGCTGGGCGGCGGCTTTCACCGCTACGCGACCGACGAGATCTGGCTGGTTCCCCACTTCGAGAAGATGCTCTACGACAACGCGCAGCTCGCGCGGCTCTATCTGCACGGCTACCAGGTCACCGGCGACGACTCGTACCGGCGCGTCGTGACCGAGACGCTCGACTACGTCGTGCGCGAGATGCTCGATCCCGCAGGCGGCTTCTACTCGGCACAAGACGCCGACTCGGAGGGAGAAGAGGGCCGCTTCTTCGTCTGGACGCCCGAGCAGATCCGCGACGCGCTCGAGGGCGCGTCCGAACGACCCGGACGGCGATGCCGAGTTGTTCGCGGCTGCCTACGGGGTGACACCGGGCGGCAACTTCGAGGGCAGGAGCATCCTGTTCGTGTCGCGCACGGCCGCCCAGCTGGCCGAGGAGCGCGGCCTGTCGGTCGAAGTGGTCGAGGCGCGCCTCGAGCGCGCTCGGCGAGCGCTGCTCGGCGCGCGCGAGCAGCGCGTCAAGCCGGGTCTCGACGACAAGGTCCTCGCCGGCTGGAACGGGCTGATGCTCGCGGCGTTCGCCGAGGCGGCGCGGGTGCTCGATCGCGACGACTACCGGGCGGTCGCCCGCAGCAACGCCGAGTTCCTCCTGTCGGAGATGCGAACCGCCGAGGGCCGCATGCTGCGCACCTGGAAGGACGGGCAGCGGCAAGCTCAACGGCTACCTCGAGGACTACGCGAACGTCGCCGACGGCCTGCTCGAGCTCTACCAGACGACGTTCGAACCGCGCTGGTTCGAAGCGGCGCGCGAGCTTGGGGACTCGATCCTCGAGCACTTCGCCGATCCGGGCGGCGGCTTCTTCGACACGAGCGACGACCACGAGGCGCTGATCGTGCGGCCCAAGGGGCTGCAGGACGGCGCGGTCCCCTCGGGCGGCGCGATGGCGGCGGGGGTGCTGCTGCGCCTCGCCGCCTACACCGGCGACGGCCGCTACGCCGACGCGGCGCACGCCGCGCTCGCGCAGACGCGCGAGTGGATGGAGCGCGCGCCGCTCGGCTTCGCGCAGTGGCTCGGCGCGCTCGACTTCGCGCTTGGCCGACGTCCGGGAGCTTGCGATCGTCGGCGATGACCCGGCTCCGCTTCTCGCGGTCGCGCGCTCGGGGTTCCGGCCCCATCTCGTGGTGGCGTGCGGCACCTCGGGGACAGACGCGACGATCGAGCTACTGGCTGGTCGCGAAGCGGTCGGGGGCAAGGCGACCGCGTACGTATGCCGAGACTTCTCGTGCGAGCGGCCCGTCACCACTCCGGAGGAGCTCGAGAAGCTGCTCGGCGAGTAGACGTTCTCGCCAACGCCTCATCATCGCGCGGCAACGTGCCGACTACACAGAACATGAGGCTATCGACCTTCCTGGCAGCCGCGTTGTTGCTCGGCGCCCTTGCGCCGCCCGCAGCGCATGCGGCCGACATGGGTATCGCTCAGACCGCCGGCTACACCGACGCGCAGGTCCGCACGCTCTGGAGCGAGCTGAGGCCCAGCTACTCGGGGGCAACCTATGCGAGCGCTCCCAGTGTCGTCGCGCCCTACGCACCCGGCGCCGTGAGCGCCGGCTTCCTCAACGACGGGCTTAAGACGATCAACTTCGCCCGCTTCCTCGCAGGTGTCCCCAACGACGTGGTGCTGGACTCCGCCCGCAACGCAGACGCCCAGTACGGCGCGGTGCTGCTCGCCGCGGGCACCTTCTCGCACACCCCGCCAAAGCCCTCCGACATGCCGCAAGCCTTCTACGACCGGGGCTATGCATCCACGAGTTCGAGCAACATCGGCTGGGGCTATTCCACCTCGGCGAGCTTCGAGATGGGCTGCCTGGCGGACGAGGACAGCGGCAACATCTCCCGGGTCGGGCACAGGCGCTGGCTGCTCAACCCACAGATGCTCAAGACCGGTATCGGCTACGCCGCGTCCAGGCACACGACCTACGCCTTCGACAGTTCGCGGGCAACCCCGGTGTCCTACTCGGCAATCGCCTATCCGTCCGCAGGCCCCTTCCCCGTGGACGAGGGGTTTTTCGATAGTCACACGCCTTGGTCGCTCACGCTCAACCCCGCTCGCTACGACTGGGACAGCACCGGACACACGGTCACGCTGAAGCGGGTCTCCGACGGCACGACCTGGACCTTCACCGCCGCCGACACCAACACCAGCGGCGAGTTCTTCGCGTTCGACACAGGCGGCTACGGAGTCGCGAACGCCTTCATCTTCCGACCGAACCCAAGCTCGGTGAGCTACGCCGCCGGCGACCAGTTCGACGTGACGCTGTCGGGCGGCATCTATGCCGAGGGAACCCGCACGCCGGTGACGGTGAGCTACCGGACGCGCTTCATGTCGCTTGCCCGGGGCAACTCGGCTCCGGTGCTGGTTCCGATCGGCGCACGAGCCGTCGACGAACTCGAGACGCTCACCTTGGTCGCGTCAGCCACCGATGTCGACGGTGACTCGCTCTCCTACCGGCTGAGCGGAGCGCCGGCCGGCGCGCGTATCGACTCGGCGACTGGCGCCTTCATCTTCACTCCCACCGAGGCCCAAGGTCCGGGGAGCTACACGTTCGGCGTCATCGTAAGCGACGGGCCCTCCATCGACAGCGAGACGATCACGGTCACCGTGCGCGAGGTCAACCGCGCGCCGTCGGGAGCGGACGACAGCTACATCGGTGTTCTCGACACGACGAGGACTGTCGCGGCTCCCGGCGTGCTCGCCAACGACAGCGACCCGGACGTTCCGGGCAACACGCTCACTGCGGAGCTGATGGCAGGGCCGGCGAACGGTGACGTCACCCTCGGCGCGGATGGGTCCTTTGTGTACGCACCCGACCCCGGCTACGTCGGCGAGGACTCGTTCGCCTATCGAGTGAGTGACGGCATCGCCGTCTCGGCGCCCGCCACGGTCACGCTCACGGTCCAGGCGACCACACAACCGACCGCCCTCGTACTCACCGAGCCGACCAGCGTGCCGGCGTACGGCGGCTCGGCGGTGCTGCGCGCCAGCTTGAAAGACACGGACGGGACGGCGCTGGACGGACAGACAATCGTGTTCGATCGCTGGAGCGGCTCCGGTTGGGTCCCCGTCGGCTCGGCCGTCACCGGTTCTGATGGCCGAGCCAGCAAGAGGGTCAGCGGGCTCAAGACCAAGGTGAGCTACCGCGCGCGCTTCACCACCGCCTCACCCTACGCCGGATCGAGCTCGACGACGGTCACCGTGAGGCCCAAGGTCAGGCTCGTTCGGACGACCTCCTGGAAGACCCGCTACCGCAACCGGACGTACTACGCGAAGGGCTACATCCAGCCGAGACATCTGACGAGCGACGCGAATCGCGTGAAGATCAGGGCGTACAAGAAGCGCTCGGATGGCCGGTACCACTACGTGAGGTCCTTCACCGCCAGGTACGTCTACTACTCGTCGACCAAGACCGGCTACAAGGCGCGCGTGAAGTTCACCTCAAGGGGCCGCTGGAAGCTCGTGGCGTATCACCCGGCCGACGCCAAGAACGCGGCCAGCTCAGGCACGGCCGACTACGTCCGCGTCAGGTAGGGCCACGACCGGCTTCCTCGGCCACTCGCCGAGCAGCACGCCGCGCACGACAGGCACCTTGCCGATCAGCCACGTGGTCAGCGATCGAGCCCACCATGGCAAACGCGAACAGCGCGAGAACCGCGAGCGCTCCGGTTCCCAAACGCGGGGTGATCCACGTGTCCGCGCGCAGGAACAACCACTGCGAGCAGTAGACCCCCAGCGTGAGCCGGCCCAACGTGTCGAGTCGGATGCGCTTGGCGAACGGCTCGGCGATCTCGAGCAGCACCGCCGAGAACCCCGTGCCCGCGAGCCCGAGCGCGACCTTCGCGGCACCGTTGCCGGCCACTCCCAGCGCCGGCATCACGCGCATCACGGGCACTGCCACCAGCGGATACAGCAGCGACCACGACCAGCGCCACAGCGGCTTGCTCGGCTCGAGCGAGCGCTTCCACTCGCCCCACGCGTAGCCCGCCGAGAAGAACACCCAGTACGTCGAGGTCTTGAGCAGGCCGTAGTCTCCCGCAAGCCCGATCCTGCCCGCGCAGCCACAGAAGCGCGGCGAACGTGGCCCAGCCGACGACGGCCAGCAGCAGCGGGCGCGTGCGCAGCGGGAAGAAGACGGCGAGTGCGATCGAGCACAGCATCAGAGCGGGCAGGTACCACAGCCCCGCCGTGGGCGACGCGAACGTGGTCGCGAGATAGCGCCACAGCCCCTCGGCGAGCTGAAGCGGCGGCTGCTCGGCCAGCGTGGTGACGCGCCGCGACAGGAAGAAGATCGCGTGCCACGCGAGGAACGGCACCAGCAGGCGCACGGCGCGCTTTGCGCACCCACACGAGTCGCGAGCCGCGAACTCTCCCGGGCAGGACGTAGCCGGACAGGAACATGAACAGCGGCATCTCGAACGCCGAGAGGAACAGGTAGACGGCGTTGCTCGCCGGGTCGGGCACCGTGCGCAGGACCGCATGGCCCAGAACCACACACGTGATGGCGAAGCCCTTGAGCGCGTCAAGGACGAAGAGCCGCTCGCTCTTTGGGGCCGATGTGGTCATGCGCCGAGCATACCGTACCTGCGCTCGGACGCCGCCCCTACTCCGACGGGCCTGAGGACACCGCCACGAGCACCTCCGAGCCAGGCGCCACCTGGGTACCCGCCGCCGGGAACTGGTAGCCCACGGTGCCGGCAGGAACGTCCGCAGAGGCCAGCTGCTGCACCTGCGCCACGAGCCCCGCGTCCTCGATGGCGCTCACCGCGTCGGCCTCGGACATCCCCATGATGTCGGGCACGGCGACCGTTCCCGACGGGCTCCTTGCCCAGCGAGACCGCGATGAGCACCTCCGAGCCGGATGCGGCCTTCGAGCCGCTGGCCGGGAACTGGTCGATGACCTTGCCCTTGGCGACCGAGTCGCTGTACTGCTTGATGACCTTGGCCTTGAGCCCGGCATCGGTGATGGCCTTGTTCGCATCGATGACTCGGACTTGCCCTTCACCGACGGCACCGTCGCGGTGCCGGTGCCCTTGCCCAGCGACACGACGATCTGGACCTTCGAGCCCTTGATGGCGCTCTTCCCGCCCTCGGGCTGCTGGGTGATGACCTTGCCCTTGGCGACCGAGTCGTAGTAGACCTTGGTCGTCTGAACCGTGAAGCCGGCCTTCTCGATCGCGGACTCTGCGTCGCTCTGCGACTTGCCGGCGACGTCGGGCACCTTGGCCTTCTCGGGAGCCTTGCCCTTCGAGATCACGATCACCAGCGTGTCGCCGGTCTTGACCTGAGACTCCGGCGAGGGGCTCTGCGCCGCGACGAGGCCCTCCGCCATGTCGTCGCTGTACTGCTCGGTCACGAGCGGCACGAGCTTGCTCGTCTTGGCGACGTTGACCGCGGTCTCCTCTTGCAAGCCCGGTCACGGTGGGCACGATGGCGTCGATGCCGTTGCTGAAGTTGACGCGAGACTGATCGGCTCGCCCTCTCTGAGCCTCTCGCCGGCAGCCGGGTCCTGGGTCTGCGATCGAGGCCGACGGCCACGCGGTCGGTCGCGACACGCGCTCACGTCGCCCGAGCAGGTAGCCGGCCTCCTGCATCGCCCGCACCGCATCGGCCTGTCGCATCCCTACCACGTTGGGGACCTTCGGGCCGCCGCAGCCGGTCAGAGCAGCAAGGCGGCGAGCAGCGCCGCTGCCACGACTGCGACGAGGGACTGCGCTGCGAGACGACGGCGCTCATGCGGATCTCCTCTCGGGGAACTGCTCTAACTCGACTCTACCCCACGGTAGCGAGACCGCACGTCACGCCGAGCGTCGTCGCAGCGCCGCGTCGATCGAGTTCGCCTCCACGGCGTGGGCGCACGCGATCGCGACTCTGGCGCACGCCTCGGCATCGCTCGCCGCGTCGTGATGCACGAGCCCGATACCGCAGTGGTCGCACACCGTGTCGAGCGTGTGCTTGGGCAGCTGCGGCATCGCCTTGCGCGCGATCGTGACCGTGCACGCGTACTCGTAGCGTGGCGCGGGGAGCGATCGTGTCTCGATGAGGGCCGCCGAGCACGCGCATGTCGAAAGCGGCGTTGTGCGCGAGAAGCCTGCGGCCCGCGAAGCAGCGGCCCGATCTCCCACCACAGCTCGTCGAAGTCCGGCGCGAGCTCGGTGTCTTGAGCGCAGATGCCGTGCACGTGGGTGTTCCAGAACTCGTACTCGTTGAACGGCGGTCGGATCAGCCAGCTCGCGGTCTCGACCACCTCGAGCCCGTCGATCAGCGCCACGCCGAGCGCGCACGCGCTCGTGGGCTCGCGTGTCGCTGTCTCGAAGTCGATCGCGACCCATCGGTCGTCGGTCATCGCTCTCCTCGGGTGCCGCGTGGTCGGACAGCGCGGTCTGCACCTGCCGTCGACTCGCTCGAGGCGACGCCGGACGATTCTACCCCGCGTCGTCGGCGCCGTTCCCCGGCAGCGTCCAGCGCTGCCGAACCTCGGCGTCGTCCGTCTGGCCGAACTCGCGGTAGAACTGCCCGACCGCCGAGAACAAGCGCGGCACCTCGACCACGACGACCTCGTCGGCGTGTGCGCTCATCGCCCGCACGGTGTCGGGCGGCGCCACCGGCACCGCGACAACGACACGGGCGGCACCTTCTCGGCGCAGCCAGTCGGCCGCGGCCGTCGCGGTAAGACCGGTCGCCAGCCCGTCATCGACCAGGATCGCGGTCTTGCCGGCAAGCTCGAGCGGCGGCCTGTCGCCGCGAGCCTTGGCCAGCTGGGCCTCGACCTTCGCGTGCGCAGCTCCGGAGATGGCGCGGACCTGCTCGGCCGAGTAGCCAGCGCCCGGATTCGCGGTCACCTCGCCATCGGCGGCGACCGCCCCGACGGCGTACTCGGGATTGCCCGGCGCGCCGACCTTTGCGGCCACCGCGACGTCGAGCGGCAGACCCAGCGCGCGGGCCACCTCGGCCGCGACGATCACGCCACCACGCGGGATGCCGAGCACGACTGCGTCGGCTCGACCCCTCGTACGCGCGCAACACCTCGGCGAGCTGTCGCCCTGCGTCGTGTCTGTCTCTGAACACGCGCATGCCCCCAAACAGAATCCACACAATCTACATGTTCCCGCAATTGGGTGTACGGACGACTCGCTCATCGCTCGGCTAGAATGGCGTGGGAGGAGCCGTCGCTTGTCGGCGGCTCAGACGCGAACGGGGAGGGACTATGGCTGCCGCCGATGTGGCACGGCCCTACGAGGACCGGGCCGCCAAGACCTATATGGTCTCGGCGATCGTCTGGCTCGTGCTGGCCATCACGCTCGGATTGCTGCAGGCCATCGACTTCATCGCCCCGGACTTCGCAGCCGGGATACCGTGGCTGGTGTTCCCGCGCATGCGACAGGCGCACGTCAACGGCCTGGCGTTCGGGTGGCTGTCGATGGCGATGGTCGGCGGGTGGTACTACATCGTCCCGCGCCTCACCAAGACCAAGATCTACTCCGAGACGCTCGCCGTTGTGGTGGCGTACGCGTGGAACCTCGCCTTGGCGATCGGCGTCGGCGGCCTGTTCGTCGGGTGGACGCAGGCGCGTGAGTACGCCGAGCTGGCCTGGCCGATCGACATCGGCATCGTGGTCTTGCTCGTAGCGACAGGCCTTCAACCTGTTCATGACGATCGGGCGGCGCAAGGAGAAAGACCTCTACGTGTCGCTGTGGTACATCATGGGCACGCTCATCTGGTTCCCGATCGTCTTCTCGATCGGCAACGTCATCTGGGCTCCTCCCGCAGGCGCGCTCACCGGTCTCAACGATGCGATCTGGGGCTGGTTCTACGGTCACAACATCCTCGGCCTGTGGTTCACGACCGGCTCCATCCCGCTGCTCTACTACATCGTCCCCAAGGAAGTGAAGCGCCCGCTGTACGCCTACACGCTGGCGCTCATAGCATTCTGGTTCCTGGCCTTCTTCTACACCGCCGTGGGCACGCACCACATCCTCCAGGCTCCGGTACCGGAGTGGCTCAAGGTCATCTCGGTGGTGACGTCTGTCGGATTGCTCATCCCGGTCACGGCGTTCGTGATCAACATGTTCATGACCGTGCGAGGATCGTGGCGCAAGGCGTTCTACTCCGATACCGCTGCGCTTCGCGCTGACCGGCGCGTTTTGGTACATGGCGGTGAGCCTCCAGGGCTCGCTCCAGGCACTGCGCGGATTCAACCAGTACGTCCACTTCACCAACTGGAGCGTGGCCCACGCCCACCTGGCGCTGCTGGGCTTCGTCGCCTACACGATGTGGGCCACCGTCTACTACGTCTTCCCGCGCCTCACCGGTCGCCCGCTGTACTCGGAGCGCCTCGCGTGGACTCACTGGTGGCTCACGACCGTCGGGTTCCTCGGCTTCTTCTTCGTGCTCACGGCCGCCGGCCTCACGCAGGCCACCGGTTTCGCCCAGGGCATCCCGCTCATCGCGGTTCTTCGCGGCGTGAGACCCATGTGGATCGGCCGAGCGGCATTCGGCACCGTGATCATCGGGGCTCAGTACCTGTTCGCGTACAACGCGTTTCGGACGCTCGCCAGACAACAGATGCCCGCCGAGAAGGCCGAGACGGCGCCCGCCGCCGATGCGGCCGCGACCGCCTAGAAAGGACGTCTGACAGATGCACATGACGCCCAAGACGATCATCATCGGCGGCCTTGCTGTAGTGCTGAGCGTCGTCGCCGTCGTGGTGTTCCTGCCGGTCGCGGTGTTCAAGCCAGCGCCCACCATAATCACGAATCAGTACACCGCGCTCGAGAAGGAGGGCCTCGAGCTCTACAAGTCGAACGGCTGCGTCTACTGCCACAGCCAGTTCACGCGCCCCAACGACCACTCGACCTCCAAGCCGAGCCGGGCCGGCGAGTACGTCTACGACAGCCCGCACCAGCTCGGCACGCTTCGCACCGGTCCCGACCTCGCCAACATCGGATTCAAGCGCGGAGACAGGTGGGAGATGGATCACCTCCGCGATCCTCGGAAGTTCACGCCCAACTCGATCATGCCGGCGTTCAGCTACCTGACCGATCGCCAGCTCGAGGCGCTCGTCGCCTACCTCAACAGGATGGGCAACAAGCAAAACGCCAGCACGGACCTGATGGTGCCCGCCGAGTACAACAATCAGAAGCAGCCCTTCCCGACCGACATCGAGACGTGGAACGCGGGTCGCAAGATCTACGCCGAGCACTGCCTGACGTGTCACGGCTGCTCGGGAAGCGGCGACGGGCCGTACGCGAACATGAACAACGCTCGTCCGGCGAACCTGCGGCAGCCTCGGTTCAGGAACCTCGATCCCTCGTACTTCTTCTGGCGGCTGAGCGAGGGGGTGCCCGGCACCGTCATGCCGCAGTGGGAGCAGTCGATGAGCGAGAAGGACCGCTGGCTGGCCATCGCGTTCATCCAAGGCGCGTTCATGGACATGGTCCCGCACTTCACCGACGAGGGCGACATGCCCGCAGAGTACGCGAGCGCGAAGGAGCCGGCGGATCAGTCCGAGGAGGTCATCGCCACCGGCAAGGCCATGTGGGTGATGAACTGCGCGTTCTGCCACGGCTACGGTGGAGCAGGAGACGGTCCGGACGCACTGGGCCTGCAGCCTGCGGCGCCAAGCTTCCTCGAGACGGCGACGTACGCGGAGTGGACCCCGCAGGACTACTACTGGCGCGTCAGCGAATCGATCCCGATGCGGGCGATGCCGCAGTGGAAGTACTGGTTCGACGAGGACCAGCGCTGGGCGATCTCGAACTACGTCCGCACGATCCTGCTGTTCCCCGACCCGAACGCCGAACCGGGCGACCCGGAGATTCCCGCCAACGTCGAACCGCTCAAGATGCCCGCGGGCACGGACGTCATGCGGGGCCGCGAGGTCTACCTGAAGCGCTGCTGGATGTGTCACGGCGACGCGGGGCAAGGCGACGGCCAGTCGGCTCAGAACCTCGTTCCGCCGCCCGCGAACTTCACGGTCGACGAGTTCGACACGATGCCGGAGTCCGAGCTCTTCTGGAAGGTCACCGTCGGCATCAACAACACCGGCATGCCGCAGTGGGGCGTTCTCCTCTCCGAGCAAGAGCGCTGGGAGGCCATCCAGTACGTCAAGAAGACGTTCATCTCACCCAGCGAGCCCGAAGACGTCAGCGACGACCTGCCCGTGCGCTACCAAGCACTCGAATCACCCTGGCCCGACACCGCCCAGGCCCGCTCCGACGGCGGGGAGCTCTACAACACTCTGTGTGCGGGCTGCCACGGCCCCAAGGCGCTCGGCGACGGGCAGTACGGACCGCCGCTCATGCCCACACCCGCGAACCTCGCCGAGGAGCCGGCCCTCACCTCGCCCGCCGAGTGGTGGTACTGGCGCCTCGATCAGGGCGTCGTCGGGTTCGACGGCGGCGACGAGACCAACCTGCATCCCACGGCGATGCCGGCGTGGCGCTTCATCCTCACCGACCAGCAGAAGTGGGACATCATCTTCTACACTCGTGACCTGGTGGGCGCCAAGGATGCGGAGGTGACCAACTGATGGATCTCTCCGTCTACATGATCATCGCGACGTTCGTCGTCTTCTTCTCGATCGCCGCCGTTGCACTTGCGTGGTCGGTCGCCGCCGGTCAGTGGCGTGACCTCGCGGGGGCGGCGGGTGTCGTGCTTGCCATCGATGACCCCTACCCCGGCGAGTCTGACTCTGCCGACACAGAGACAGGAGCGTGACGTCATGCCGCAGTCGCAACAACTCGCAGCTACGCTCTGGGCGCTCGCCGTGGGCGTCGCCTTCTTCCTCGTGGTCTACTTCACCGTGCGCTCGGGGTGGTTTCGCAAGGCTGACAATGACCTCGTTCCGGCCGAGGACGCCGTCCCCGATGTCGCCGAGCCCGTTCACCACTACCCCGACGGTCTCGAAGAGGCCCACGGCAAGGTGCCCTTCATCATCAAGGGGATCATCGTGGGCTACGTCGTCTTCCTCGTGTTCTACGTCGTGTACTTCGTTCGAGCCCTGAACGGACCGCTGGGCGCCTTCGACCAGTTCCTCACCAAGTAGGTGGACCACGGCAGCATGCAGATGGCCGGCCTCGGGGCGGCCGGCCTGTGGGGAGCGTTCCTCCTCGGCCTGACCGGGGGGTTCGGGCACTGCTTGGCCATGTGCGGGCCGTTCGTCGCCGCAGCCTCGCTTGCCGAAGGCTGTGGCGTGCGAGCCGCCGGTGGCGGCGGAGCGGCTCGGCGACCGCTGCGGCTTCCAGTTCGGCTACCACGGAGGCCGCATCCTGACCTACACGCTGCTCGGTGCGCTGCTCGGGCTGCTCGGCCAAGCCGGCGCGCTCGCCGCACTCTCGGGACCTTTCTCGCCTGAGTCGATGACTCGCTGGCTCAAGCTGGCGGGCGGCGTGGCGATGGTGCTCGCAGGAGTCGTGCTGCTTGCGGGATCGCTGCGCGGCAGAGGATGGCGCATACCGGAGCCGACGCGCCTGGTCACGAGCAGGGCGTGGTTCGGGCGCGCCACTGCGTCGCTGCTGAACCGCGGACCACGCTGGGGATTCGCGCTCGGCATGTTGATGGGACTCATGCCCTGCGCGCCGCTGCTGCCGGTGGAGATAGCCGCACTCGCAACGGGCTATCCGCTCTACGGAGCCCTGACCATGTTCATGTTCGGCCTGGGCACGGTGCCCGCGCTTGCCGGGTTCGGTGCCGCAAGCGGCCTGCTCGGCGCGCGCGCCAGGGGGGCCTTCGCGACCGCCTCCGGGCTGATCGTGATCGCGCTGGGCCTCGTCGTCGTGTGGCAGGGCGTCGGCCTGGCCGCGAGCGTGTGAGACCGCCCCCGTGACGGCCACGCCGGACGTTGCGGATTCTGGGAGCGGCGAGCGGCCGCACCACGAGCGCGCCCAGGGCTGTGACCTGTGCGGCCTGCCGCTCATCGGTCGGCCGCTTCGCGATGGCGAGCACGAGTTCTGCTGCGAGGGATGCAAACGGGTCTGGACCGCGGCCGAGGCCAACGGCATCTCCGAGCTCCTGTCCGCACCCGGGGACCGGCGCGTGCGCGCTTCGCGAGCTGCCGAGCGCAAGGCTGAGGCCGCAGCGGCGGCCGGCGCTCGTCGTGAGACCCTGCGCGTGGGCGGAATGTGGTGCTCGTCGTGTGCGCTGGTGCTCGAAGACGCGCTCCTGGGCTTGGACGGAGTGCTCGACGCCGAGGTGAGCTACGCGGCATCTCTCGCGCGAGTCACCTACGACCCCAAACGCGTTGATCGCGACGCGCTCACCGAGCGCTTCTCGCTGCTGGGCTACCGAGCGGAACCGGCGCGGATGGCAGACGCCGGCGCCTCGGACTCAGCCGACGTGTTTCTGCGATTCTTCGTAGGCGCCGCCATCGGCATGTGGGTGCTGTGGCCGACGCTGTTCATCCTCTATCCCGCGTTCCTCTCCCAAGAGTACGGCGGAGTGCAGCAGATCGAGCTGTTCACCGCCGTGGGATCGCTCATCGTCCTCCTGTACTCAGGCTGGCCGTTTCTCTCAGGTGCGTGGAGGGCGGCGCGCGTCAGACGCGCCACCATGGACACGCTCGTGGTGCTGGGGACGTGGACCGCATGGCTCTACAGCCTGTGGGCAACGCTGTGGGGTGGCGGTCCGACCTACTTCGAGTCCGCCGCGATGATCACGACGATCGTGTTGTTCGGCCGCTGGCTGGAGTCTCTCGGCCAGCGGGACGCAGCTCGCGCGATAGCGGCGCTTGCCTCGGGCACGCAGGCCGAGCAGGCCTGGCTACTGCCGGAGTCGGGCGACCTGGTCGAGGCGGTCCACGTACCGCTGGAGAGCGTGGAACCTGGCGCCCTGCTCGCCGTGCGGCCCGGAGAGCGGGTTCCCGTCGACGGGGTGGTCGAGGCCGGCCAGAGCGATCTCGACCGGTCACGCCTCACCGGCGAGCCGTTGCCCGTCGAGGTCTTGCCTGGCAGCGACGTCTGGGCGGGCACGGTGAACCTGACCGGGGTCTTGACCGTACGCGTGACGCGCGTTGCGTCCGAGACGCTGACCGGCCGTCTGGCCTCCCTGGTCGAAGACGCTGTCTTCGCGAAGTCGCACGCACAGCGGCTCGCCGACGCCGTGGCTGCGGTGTTCGTACCGGTGGTGCTCGCAGTGGCCGCGGCGACTCTCCTGATCGGTGCGTTCAGCGTCGGCCCGAGTGAGGGCGTCGCCCGCGCCGTGGCCGTGCTCGTGGTGGCGTGTCCGTGCGCGCTGGGGCTGGCGACACCGCTCGCGGTGGTGAACGCCATCGGAGCCGGCACCCACCGCGGAGCCCTGATACGCGGTGGCCCGGCCCTGGAGCGCGCTGGCGGCCTGCGTCTGGTGGCCCTCGACAAGACAGGTACGCTCACCGAGGGTCGCCCGGGCGTAGCGGGGACGGTTCCCGCGACCCTCTCCGAATCCGAGACCGCCACCCTGCTGGGCGCGGCCGCCGCCCTGGAGGCGGGCGACGCGCACCCCGTCGCCAGCGCGATCGTATCCGCTGCTCGAGACCGTCAGGCCCAGATCCTGCCCGCCGAGTCGGTCGACCGCCAGCCGGGCATGGGTGTGAGCGGCGTCGTCGACGGACAGGTCGTGCTCGTGGGCTCGGAGCGGCTGCTCGGGCTCAACGACATCGGTCTGCCGCCGGAGTCCAGGTCCGCGTCGGAGCTGGAGCGCGCGGCCGGCCGCATCGTCGTGTGGGTGGCCCGGGGCGATCGCGTGCTCGGTGGGATCGTGCTCGCCGACCGGCTCAGAGCCGACGCCGCACCCGCGCTCGCCTCGCTCGCGCGGCGAGGGATCGAAGTGGCGATCGTCAGCGGTGATGCCTCGGCGACCACATCGGCCGTGGCAAAGACCCTCGGTGCGAAACGGGTCTTCTCGGAAGTGCTTCCGCACGACAAGGAGCGTGTCGTTCGCGAGCTTGCCGAGGAACTCGCACTCGATGGCCCCGATACGACCGCCCGGGCGTCCGTCGCGTTCGTCGGCGACGGGATCAACGACGCGGCAGCGCTCGCCGCAGCCGACCTTGCCGTGGCGGTGGGGGGCGCGAGTGACGTGGCCCAGCTTGCGGCCGACGTCGTGCTCTTGGGCGACCCGGTCGCCGCGGAGCGCTACCGAGCTGCGGCTTCTCGGGAAGGCATCGCGCTCGACATCGAGGCAGCGTCGGGCTCGCCCCTGGCCTCGCTGGCGCCGCTGGTCGACATCGCGCGCTCGACTCGGCGCGTCGTGAACCAGAACCTGTTGTGGGCGTTCTCCTACAACCTGGTGACGGTGCCGCTGGCGGTGACGGGCGTGCTCGACCCGATCACAGCGGCGGTGGCCATGGCGCTCTCGTCGCTGGCGGTGGTCGCCAACTCGTGGCGGCTGCGCTTCGCTGGACGGAAGGCCTAGCCCGAAAGCGAGCAGCGATCGAGCGTCACGAGCACGGCACCCGAGACCGCTTCTGTCAGCGCCTCGGCGGTCTCCGGATGACAGGTGAAGAAGACGACCTGCCGCAGCGCAGCAAGTTCAGAGACGGCCTGCACCGCACCGCTCCGACGCTCGGGATCGAAGTTGACCACCACGTCGTCCATGAGGATCGGAAGCGAGCGTCCCTGGTCCTTCAGAGCGCCGATCAGCCCGACCCGCAGCGCGAGGTAGAGCTGCTCGGCGGTTCCCCGCGACAGATCCGCCGTCGAGCGCACCGTCCCGTCCGCCGTGACAACGGAGATCCCACTGTTGTCGAGCGGCACGCGCACGTCGATGTAGCGACCGTCGGTCATCGCCGAGAAGACGCGGCCGGCCGTCCGCACCACCTCAGGCTGGCGCTCGCGCTCGAACCGCTCGCGCGCACCGTCGAGCAGGCTCACGCCGAGCGCGGCCACCAGGTACCTGTCTGCCGCGTCGGCGGCTTGCGCGCGAGCGCTTTCGATCTGCTGGCGTACGATCGCCATCGCGTTGTCGCGCCCCTCGGTGTTGAGCCGCCCCGTGAGCTCGCTGTGCTCGCGCGCGAGGGCGTCGTGGGCCGCACGCACGTCGGATAGCTCCGCAGCCGTCCGGTCGACAAGCGAACGAAGCGCGGGCAGTGCCGTGGCGGGGTCAAGTTCGTGGCGCCCCGCAATCTGGGCCGATACCGCCCGCGCAGAGTCGAGGCGCTCGCCGATCCGGCGGCGCTCGGTCCGCTCAACCTCCAGCTCACGGGTGAGTTGCGCACGCTCAGCCGCCGCTTCGCGTGCCACCTCGAGATCACGCTTCGCGCGCGCGGCTAGCCCGGTGGCTTCGGCGAGCGGCACGATCTGCCCGCCCGAATCGTCGTAGCGGCGAATCGCGTCCACCAGGCGCACGACCCACGCCTCCGCGGCATCCCGCTCGCGCGATGCCGTCTCGCGGTGGCGCTCTGCGTCGACCAGGAGACGCTGGCGCTCGGCGAGTTCGTCCAGCAGCGAGCGCACTGCCGCAGGGTCGTCGCCGTGGGCGTCGAGCCCGGCCGCCGCCAGCCATGCTCGCCACTCCTCCTTCGCCACTTCCAGCTCGGCTGTCGCGGCGGTCGCGAGTGTCCGCTGCGCCTCTGCATCCGCACGCAGCCGAGCCGCGTCTGCCGAGAGACTCGTCCCCGCATCCGCAGAGGACGGTCGACGCGACAGCCCGAGGGCACCCGCGATGGCACCAACCAGCAGCACGACGGCTCCCAGCACGGATGCGAGCGGCTGGCGGAGCATCAGCCCGGCCGCAACGAACGCGACGCCGACCACCACGGCACCGACCGCCAGGGCGAAAGGAAGCCTGTTCGAGGCGGCGGGCCCAACCGCTGTGTCGGCGGCCACCTTCTCGGTGCTCGCGGCCTGCGCCTCCACCCGGCGCGCCGATTCCTCGGCGGCCTCCGCCTTGACTCGCAGCTCGGCCAGGCGATCGCGCCATGCGTCCAGGGCCGCGCGGTTCTCAACGCTATCGCGTGCGTCCTCGGGTAGTGCCGTCGCCTTGACGCGACGATCCACGTCCTCGGCGGCGTTCTCGGCGGACGCTATGGACTCGAGCCTCTGACGGAACCCGGATGTCTCGTCGAGTACCGCCGAGAGTTCAGGCCCTGCAGCGATGACCCGCTCGTCGACGTCGATCAGAGCGATTCCGCGCTCACCGTCTGCGATCGCAGCGTCCGCCTCACGCGCCTGGGCCTCGAGCGCCTCGATCTCCTCTGAGGCGGCTGTGAGACGTGTCGCGTCCTGCTCGAGTGCGCGCAACTGAAGGTCGAGCGAATCCCGCCGCGAGCGAAGCGACGCGAGGTCTTCAGCGAGCTCGCCGAGGCGCACCTGCTCGCCGGCGTACTCGGTGGCCTGCGCCTCGAGGGCGCCGATCTGGGCCTTGAGCTCCCGCATCTTGCTGGCGAGTGCGTTGACCACGGGCTTTGAGGCCCGGGGGGCGTAGAGCTCGTCGGCCGCAGCGACGAGATGCTTCCTTGCATCCATCGGATTGACCGCCAGGCCGTAGCCCGCTGCGTAGAGCCGCGAGACGATGTCGGCGTTGTCGCCGCTCTCTATCTGCGCGAGCTCGTCGAGGCCGAAACCGAAGACGACCCGGTAGGTCTGCTCGCTCACGCCGCCGACCAGTTCGCCGAGCAACTCGGGGCGCTCGATTCCGGCCCGTGCGACGACCGACACGGGACCGCGGTTCTTGCCGTCGACGCGCTCGATCGCCCACTCCCCCGAGGGGTCCGAGAACACCAGCCGCGCAACGCGCGCGCCCGCCTGCGGGGTGTAGCTGCGCTCCTTGGATCGCCCGTCGGGGTAGCCGTACAGGACGTGGCGGGTGAGCGCCGTCATCGTGGTCTTTCCGGACTCGTTGGGACCCAGCACCACGGTGAGTCCATCGCTGAGCCCGGCGAGACACTCTCCCTCGAGTGCGCCGTACCGAATCGCCTCGATGGCGGTCAACCTCATCAGACCTCACCGCCGAGCAGCTCGTCGAGCACGATGTCGCGCGCGCGCTGCAGCGCATCTGCGGTCGCGACCCCAGGCTCGTAGCCGGACAGCGACACGGCCACCGGAGCCACGATCTCGCCGACGAGTGCGTGGAGGCGCTCGTCCTCGGTCATCAGCTCGTCGGCGATCCGCACGACCTCGGCTGCGAAGTCGCCGCCCGCCCTGACGGCATCGAGGTCGATGACGGCCGCAGTGCGGTTGTCGATGCGATCGACCCACACCCACGGATCGCCGGCCCCTTGCTCCGCGCGCACATCGTCCAGCAGCTGCGCGAGCACGCCCGGCCTCGCGAGGTCTGCATGCGCCTCGCTGTGACCTTCGAGGGCAAAGCGCACAGCGACCGCACGCCCCTCCTGCTCGAGAAGCTCCTCGCATGCCCGGATGATCATCGATCGGACTCCGTCGAGATCGCCCACCGTCGACGCGTCGAGATCGACGCGCGCCCAGGCTATCGGCGCGGTCTCCACGTGTTCGAGCAGCACGGTCCCGGCGCCGGAGATCTCCACGACGAAGCAGCCGTGCGGTCCGATCTCCTTGGGGTTGATGCCTTGAGGGCTGCCGGCGTAGACGATCCAGGGGTTCTCGGCGAGAACCTCCTGCTTGTGGATGTGGCCGAGTGCCCAGTAGTCCATGCCCGACGCGCGCAGGTCGTCGAGGGAGCGGGAGCGTAGGGGTCGTAGTCGGTGTTGCCGCCCACGTTGGCGTGCAGCAGGCCGATCGCGATGGGATCGGAGTCCTGGCGGCGGTAGTCCAGTGCGAAGTTGGCGGTCTCGGCGGCTCGCGCGTAGCTGCGCCCGTAGACGGCGGCGATCGCTTCGCCATCGCGCACGACCTCTGCGCGGCCAACGCGGTCTGTCGGAAACACGTGCACGTTGTCGGGAAGAGCGAGCCCGGCAGACCACCCGTTGGCGGGATCGTGATTCCCGTGCACGAGATAGACGCCGATGCCTTCCTCGGCGAGTCGCGCCATCTGCTCGCGGAACCGTAGCTGCGCGCGCAGGCTCTTGTCGCGCGCATTGTACGTGTCGCCGGCGACAAGGACGAAGTCGACCTCGCGGGCGAGGGCGGTGTCGACCACTCGGCGAAACGCATCGTAGGTCGCCTCGGCCAGAGCCCGCCCGATTCGCTCAGATGCAGCGGTCAAGCCGGCGAACGGCGCGTCGAGATGCAGGTCCGCTGCGTGGATGAAGGTCACGCGGTCGCGCATAGAGACAACCCTTCCCTCGCAGGTATCAGCCCATGCTAGCAGGAGGCTGTGACGCGCACGCGTCGTCTACCGCCCCACTCGGCGCCACCGCGTCACGCGCGCCTCGATCGCGTCGAGCGCCTCGTAGAGGACCACGCCGAGCAGCGCCATCGCGATGATGCCGGCGAACATCGACGGATAGTCGATTCCGCCCCACGCGTCCACGATGTACCAGCCCAAACCGTTTGTGCCGGCGATCGACTCGGCCAAGAACAGCACCGCGATCGCCGTTCCGGTGCCGATCCGAAGCGCCGTGAAGATCTCGGGCAGTGCCGCCGGCACCACCACGTGCCGAGCGATCTGCGAGCGCGTCGCGCCAAGCGAGCGGACCGAGAGCACGCTCGCGTCGGGCACTGCCTTCGCCGCATCTCGAGCCGTCACGAGTATCTGGAAGAAGACGATCATGCCGATGAGAGCGACCTTGGGGGCGTTGCCCAACCCCAGAAGCACCAGCAGGACCGGCAAGAAGACCACCTTGGGAATCGGATACGTGAGGAAGATCATGGGCGCGAACACGGCGTCGGCGCGCGCCGAGCGACCGAGCGCAAGACCGAGCGGCACCGCAAGTGCCGTTCCCAGCGCCATCGCGACCACCACACGCGCAAGCGAGACGAGCGCTTGGGGCCACAGCACCGGCAGCTCCGCCCAGAAGGCCGAGCAGCGCTATGGCTGGACCGGGCAGCGCGGGCGAATCGACCCACGCGGCGAGCAATGCCCACCCGAGCAGCAGCACGACCACCGCGCCCGCATATCCGAGCACTCTTCGCGCCCTCGTGCTCATCGGCGTGCACCACCGAGGCGCGCCTCGCCGCTGAGCGAATGCAAAGCGCCCTCATGCGCGAGCAGGGAACGCAGCTCGGCGCATCGCTCGTAGAATGCGGTGCTGGCCCGGTAGCCCTCTTCGCCCATCGCCCGATTGTCCACCACGGCGGCGACCCTGCCGGGCCGAGGCGACATCACCACGATGCGCCGTCCCAGAAAGACGGCCTCCTCGATGGAGTGGGTGACGAGCACCTGCGCATGCTCCCTACGCCTCCACAGTTCGAGCAAGACGTCCTGCAGGTCTTCTCGGGTCAGCGCGTCGAGTGCCGAGAGGGGCTCGTCCATGAGCAGCAGATCGGCGTCGAGCGCCACCGCGCGAGCGAGCGCGAGGCGCTGGCGCATGCCACCCGAGAGCTCGCCTGGATAGGCGCGCGCGAAGTCGGCGATTCCCACCTGCTGCAGCGCCGCGTGGACTCGGCCGCGCCGCGTCTCTCGGTCGACGCCTCGGATCTCGAGTCCGAGCCCCGCGTTGTCGGCGACGCTCTTCCACGGGAGCAACCCGTAGTCTTGCAGGATCAGCGCTGTCTCGCGACGCGCGCCGGCCAGGGGCGCACCGTCCACCAGCACCGAGCCGGCGTCCGCGGTCAGCATCCCCGCCGCAAGCAACAGCAGCGTCGACTTGCCGCACCCGCTTGGCCCGATGATCGCCACCGGCTCCCCCGTTGCGACCTCGAGCGAGAAGCCATCGAGGGCCCGGACCGGACGGCCCGAACCCTCGTAGGTGAGCGAAACACTGTCGAAGCTGAGAGCGGTCATCCGGGCGCGGCTACCGTGCCACGAGATCGGCGTAGGTGACGTCGCCTTTGAGCAGGTCCTTCGACTTCATCCACAACAGAACCGCGTCGACATCAGCTTGGCTTGGGCACCTGCGCGGTGGGGTACGTGTTGACGTTGTAGGTCTCGGCAAGCGGCTCGGGAAGGCGGGCCTTCTCGACCAGTGCCTTGCGGTAGTTCTCCGGGGCCTTGTTGATGTCGCCCACGGCGACGTCCCACGCCTCGAGCACGGCGTCGGCCGCTGCCCTGCCTCCCGCCTCGGCCAGGTAGGTGTCGCTGAAGACCAGCACCGTCTGCGAGAGGTTGGCTGTGGCCTTGGTGTCGTCGCCAACGATCGTGGCCCCGCCCTGCTCGGCGAGAGTGACGAACGGCTCGGGGAGCGCAGCGCCCTTGAGCTTGCCGGCCATCAGCAGCTCGAAGCGCACCGGCACCTTCTTGACCTCTTCCTTCTTGACGTCAGTCTCGGCGACTCCGGCCTCGGCCATCAGACCGTCGAGCACGTACTCCTGGATCGTGGCCGAGGAGGTGCCCACCGGGACGCCCTTGAGCTCGGTCAGCGACTTCACCTCGCTCTTGGGCGGCACGACCACCGCGAAGCGGCCCTG
The DNA here is from genome assembly GCA_963700665.1 of uncultured Actinomycetes bacterium. Classification (GTDB taxonomy): domain Bacteria; phylum Actinomycetota; class Coriobacteriia; order Anaerosomatales; family PHET01; genus CAVPCY01. Next base: position 118,281 of record CAVOYK010000011.1, on the reverse strand, counting down.
GCTCTGGTCCGCGCCCAGCATCACCGTCTCGATGGTGTTGGGCGCGCCGCCCGCCTCGAGGTTCGCGGCGGCGATGATGTCGCCCATGTAGGCGTCGATTGCTCCGGATGCGAACGCGGCATCGCGCTCCTGCGCGCTTTGGAACGTCACGATCTCGACATCGTTCAGACCGTTGGTGGCGAAGTAGCCCATGTCCTCGGCGACCCACAGCGGAAGCGAGTCCTCGGTGGGAAGCGTGCCGATCTTGACCGGCGACGGCTCGACCGCGGGTGTCTGGGCGGCAGGTTCGGCGGGCTTGTCGGCCGCCGAGCAGCCGGACACCAACACCACGGCCACGAGCATCGCGGCCATCGTAGCGCGCGCAAGTACGGCGCGTCGGATCATGTGGATCTCCCTTCGGATCTAGGACGTGGTCGTGCAGACCGCACGGCGCATGCGTATCTCGTCGCGCACCGGAATCGACGAGAAGCCCGGCGTGGCCGAGCCGAACTTGTCGGCGACTTCGCCAACGCACACCTCGTAGATGGTGAAGCCGTGACGTTGGAAGAAGTACAGCAGCGGGATGTCGTCGTTGGTGACGGCGGCGCGCAGGAACGGCAGGCTGCGGCTCGTGGCGAGCTCGTCGGCGGCAGTGAGCAGCGCGGCGCCCACGCCGGTCCCCTGATGCTCGGGGTAGACGGACATGAACACGACGATGGCCTCGCCATTGCGTACCGCGAGCGAGAGCAGGCCGATCAGCTCGCCGTCCATCTCGGCGAGGAGGTTGAGCCCATCGGCCACGTCGTAGGTCGCGCCGAACGCGTCGACAACGGTCTCACCCAGCGCGCGATCGCAGATCGTCTCGATGGCCGCTCGGTCCTTGTCGGTGGCCGTGCGAATGGTGAACTCCGCCGATCCGCGCTCGGTGTGGTCGGCGCAGGTGACGGTCAGCTTGGCCTCGCCAAGCGGCAGGTCCTTGCCGCACGTCGGACAGCGGTAGTGCGGGAACGGTAGGTCGAACTCGGCGTTCATCTCGGGCATCTCCCGTGGTCGCAGCGGATGTCGGCCAGCGTGCGAGGCCTGTTGATGTTTATACCGTTTCCCGAGCGTGCGCGTAAGGAGCAGACCGCGAGCGGTGCCGTGCGCAGGGAGGCGCCGAGGACCCACGCACCTGCGACACCTGCTCGGGTATCATCGGCTCATGACTACCGTATGTCCTCTCTCCGAGAACCCCGAAGCCCTCTCCGCACTCGAGCACGTCGAGGTGCTCTACACCGACCTCGACGGAACCATGCTGGCACGCGGTGGCTGCGTGTTGGCCGACTCCACCGGCCAGCCTTCGACACGCGTGGTCGAGGCCATCGTCGCGCTGAACCGGGCCGGGCTGCGCGTCGTGCCCGTGTCGGGTCGCACGCGCAGCCAGCTCACGGAGCTCGCACGGCTGATGGGCTGGCGTGACTTCATCGCCGAGGCCGGCTGCGTTCGCGTCCACGACATCGGGCTGCCCACCGAGCGTGCCGTCTTCGACACCGGCGTGTGGCCCGAGGACACGACCGATGGTGCGACGCCCTACGAACTCATCCGCGACGCCGGGGCTCTCGATGCGCTGCAGAGGACCTTCCCGGGTCAGATCGAGTACCACACGCCCTGGCACCGGTTCCGCGAGGGCAGCCACCTGCTGCGCGGCTGTCTCGACCTCGTCGACGCCCAGGCTGTCCTGGACACGCTCGAGCTGCCCATCGGGCTGCTCGACAACGGCATGGTCCATCCCCGCGAGCATGGGCTCGCCTGCTTCGACGAGCCGATCCACGCCTATCACCTGGTCCCCAAGGGCGTGACCAAGGCCGAGACCATCTCGGCGGACCTGGCCGAGCGCGGGCTGACCGCCGAGAAGGCCGCGGCCGTAGGCGATTCGGTCACCGACCTCGACATGGCGCGAGCGACCGGCGTCATGGTGCTCGTGGCCAACGCCTTCGAGTCGCCGAGTGTGCGCACCGCGCTCGAGAACGGCAGCTACCCCAACGTCTTCGCGGCGTGCTGCCCGCGCGGCGACGGCTGGGCGGAGCTCGCCGACGCGTGGCTCAAGGCACGTGGCGCCAGCTAGGCGGAGCAGGGCAGGCACCGCTCGACAGCGTTGGGGACTTCGTGTTCACATTGTCCAGGAATTGCGCGTGTGTGCTCCCGCGACGACGCGGGCACCGAGCATGGGAGGTATTCGTGGGCGGACATCGGACACGTCTCTGGACGGCCTTGGTCGCCGCACTTCTGTTTTGCAGCGCGGTCGCCTATGCAGGGACGCTTCTGATCGCCAACGACGATGAGCCCGTCCTGATCAAGGTCACGCCACCCGACCCAGTTGAGGAGAGCCAGTTCGGCCAGGAGGTCGCCGTATCAGGGAACACCATGTTGGCCTCGCGGTACTACAGCGAGGAAGCCGTGGACGTGTTCGTGCGGTCCAACGAGGGATGGAGCCACGAACAGAAGATCGCAACCAACGAGGACCCGCGCGCTTTGGCCATCGACGAAGACACTCTTGCGATCAGCCTCCCGGGCGAGATTCAGGTGTGGGTGCGTGACGGAGGAGTGTGGCAGCTGCAGTCAGCGATAGCAGACGGAGGCGACTACATCGGGGCGATGTCGATTGACGGCGACACCCTGATCGGAGGCCCGAACGTGTTCGTGCGAACGGGCGATTCGTGGACGTTGCAGCAGAAGCTCGACTCGAGCCACGGCCACGCGGGCGACGATTTCGCTAGCGCCGTAAGCGTGAAGGATGACACCGCAGTGGTCGGAGCACTGGGAGAGCGGGCACCCGTCAGGGGCGCTGGGGCCGTCTACGTGTTTGAACGCGACGGTGGCGTCTGGACCGAGACTGCTCGCCTCGTGAGATCGAACCCGGCTGAGTTCGACTCGCTCGGGAGCTACGTTGCCTTCGATGGGAATCAGATTGCCGCCACCGTTGGTGGTTGGTCCAGCCAGACGGGTGCGGTCTGCATATGGGAGCGTGACGGGTCGGCTTGGAAGCTGCGGCAACAGATTGTAGCGCCCGATGGCCAGCCCGGTAATCTAGTCGACTTCGGCGGTGACTCATTTGGCTCGGGGATTGGGCTCTCAGGGGACACTCTTGTTGCGGGCGCTCCCGAAGACGACGACAAAGGCTCCAACTCAGGCTCCCTCTACATATTGAAGCGAGTCGGCGGCACATGGGTCCACCAACGAAAGATCACCGCGCCCGACGGAGCGGCAGGTGACTACCTCGGGGCCCCTGTCGCGGTTGACGACGGCCGCGTGATCGCCGGGATGCGGTTGGACAACTCCCCCCTCTTGGACGCAGGCTCGGTCTACGCCTTTGACTTGGGATTCGTCACTCCGGCTGAAACGACTCTGACGGTCGCCACTCCGTACGTGCTCGTGAATGATTCCGTGCCTGACCCCGCTGGGCTCACGGCGCATATAGCCGCAACTGCGCTCAACGGCGTGGTCGAGATGCAGCCTGACGGTGGCTTCACGTACGCGCCCTTTGCAGACTGGAAGGGCACAGACCGCTTCGCGTACACGCTCACAGACGGAGCGTCGACCTCCAACTCCGCGACGGTAACGGTGCAGGCTTGGCAGCCGACAAGTCTGACGCTCGCAGCGAGCAATAGGACGCCATCCTACGGCGGCTCCACCATTCTGAGGGCCTCCCTGAAGACCCTCGGGGGGAGCGCGATATCGGGACGGAGCGTCGTGTTCGAGGTGCTCTCCGGCTACAGGTGGGTGTCGATCGGCACGGCCACGACAGGCTCAACCGGCGTAGCATCGAGGACGGCGCCTTCGCTCACCCTCTCGAAGCTCTATCGAGCCCGAATCCCTTGGACATCCACCTTTGGTGCGGCAGGCAGCTCAAGGATGCGTGTGAGTCCGCACTCGTACGTGCGCACCCCGATAGCCCCCAAGACGATGAGGCGATCCACGTACTACACGGTCTACGGCTACCTCAAGCCGCGCCACAAGGCGGGCACCTACCCGGTGCGTATCTACAAGTGGAAGAAGACCTCGTCTGGCAGGTGGAAGAGCTACGGCTACGTCAGCGCCAAGGCGTACAACTACTCGAGCTACACGAAGTATGCTCGCAAGCTCAAGCTCACCAGCAGGGGCAAGTGGCGGCTACGCGCCTACGCGCCTGCCGACAGCGGTCATACAGCCGCGTGGTCGAGCGGCTATGACTACGTGACCGTGAAGTAGTCCTTTCACAAGGCACACCTGCCTCCTTGTCCGCCTGGCGTGCGCCCGCCCGCCTTGCCCGCCTTCACCTGCGGGTGTACGATTCGTCTGCTGTGCGGGCTCGCCTGCCACAGCGTTGACAGCTCGCAGAAGTACGCTCCGTCCGTTACGGTGCGGCTCCTGTTCGAACACAGGCCACTGCCCGGAAATGTCGAGAGACGCCAATGGGTAGAACAGCCCTCGCCGGCTTAAGGCGAAGGCTAAGGTGGCTGGGCTTGCAGGCGGGACGTCATCCCGCTGCGTGTCGCGCACAACGCCGCGGCCGCGCCCTACGTCGGACAGTGCCAAATCCATAGACGAGGGATGAGAGCGGTGAAGTCCGGCACGGCGTCCCGCCTGAGGTGGGTCTGCTCGCCGGGCGACGTGCCCAGACGCACGTGCCGCCTTGCCCCTGGTCCGCAACGGACGCAGGGGCTTTTTCGTTGCTGTCGCGACCTGTAGCCGAGAGAACTGGACCTACGTGAAACCTCCAAGTCCGTAGGCCCTCGGGCGCTTCCGCTTCAGTCGAGCGGCAGGCCGGGGGACCGACCGCTTTGACCATGAACCCACCGGTGTGGCCGGTGCGGCCTCAGTTGCCGCCCAGCCCGTATGCCGAAGGGAGGAGCGCCATGTTCTACCTTTCGCAGATGCTCGACAAGCCCGTCGTCGACGCCGCCGGCGAAGAGATCGGCACCATCAACGACATCGCCATCGCGACCGGCGAGGTCTTCCCGCGCGTGACGTCGCTCGCGTTCGTCGGCCCCGACAAGACGCCGTTCATGCTGTCGTGGCGCAAGTACGTCGACGAGCTCGACGGACGAGCGCGTCCAGCTCAACGTTCCCGCGCCCGAGATCCGCTTCAGCTACCTGCAGCCCGACGAAGTGCTCCTCCACCGCGACCTGCTCAACAAGCAGATCGTCGACACGCAGGGCATGAAGGTCGTGCGCGTCAACGACCTCAAGCTCTCGGAGTCCCGCAACCAGCTGCGGCTCCTCGGCGCCGAGGTGGGCGCTCGGGGAATCCTGCGCGGCATCTCCCCCGCGCTTGGAGCGCGCGGTCGCCTCGGCAGCGAAGCTCTTGCGGCACCGAGCTGCCCGAGACGCTCATCGCGTGGAACTACATGGACCTGCTCGACCGCGACCTCTCGCAGGTCAAGCTGTCCGTCACCCACAAGCGCCTGCACGAGCTGCACCCGGCCGACGTCGCCGACATCCTCGAGCAGCTCTCCCCCTCCCAGCGCGCCGCGGTCTTCGAGCACCTGGACAACGAGGCGGCCGCCGACACGATCTCGGAGCTCGAAGACGAGTACCAGGCCGACGTCATCGACGACCTGTCCGAGCGCCGCGCGTCCGACCTGCTCGCCGAGATGGACCCCGACGACGCGGCCGACATCATCGGCGACCTGCCCTACGACAAGGCCGAGCGCCTGCTGCGCCTCATGGGCGTCGAGGACGCGAGCGCGATCCGCGGGCTTCTCGGCTACAAGGAGAAGACCGCCGGCGGCATCATGACGCCCGAGGTCACCACCGTGACCGAGGACATGACCGATGCAGCAGGTCATCGAGTACCTGCGCGCGGAGGCCGCCGAGCACGAGAGCATCTACTACGTCTACGTGGTCGAGGGCGATCGCCACCTCGACCGGCGTCATCTCGCTTCGCGACCTGCTGCTGGCCTCCCCCGACACGCTGCGTATGCGACATCGCCGAGCGCGACCTGTTCACCGCGAACCCGGACGACGACCAAGAGGACGTCGCCGAGGCCGATGAGCAAGTACGACCTGCTCGCGATGCCCGTCGTCGACGAGCGCGGCCGGATCCTGGGCATCGTGACCGTCGACGACGCCCTCGACGTGCTCGAAGAGGAGTCCGCCGAGGACCTCGCGCTGGCCACGGGCTCGTCGGGCAAGCGGGGACGTGCCGCGAACATGCTGTGGTGGGTCGTGCGCCGCAGCGCGTGGCTCGTGACCTGGGCGCTCGTCGCGATCGTCACGCTGCTCCTCTGGCGCCAGAACGCCACCGAGCCGTGGGCGGTGCTGCTCCTGCCCGCCATCGTGTTCATGCCGCTGCTGCTCCGGACCGCCGAGGACGTGTCGCAGCGCGCGATCGCCGAGATGATCGAAGAAGACGAGGACGAGCGGGCCAGACTGTGGCCGCACATACTGCGTGACGGACTCGCGGGACTCGCGCTGGGCACGCTTGCGGGCTTGTTCGTCTTCGCCGCCGTCGACATCGTGTCCATGCAGCCCACGGTCGCGGCCATCGCGGCCGTGGTGACGGCGCTTGCGGTCGTCACCGTGATGATTGCGGGCGTCTTCGTGACCGAGGCCGCCAGGCGACGGATCGGGCGCGACAAGTCGGTGTCGGGCACCGCGCTCGGCGTGGTGATGATGCTGTTGGGCGCTGCCGTCTACGTAGGCTTCGCCGTAGCAGGCGGAATCGCGCTCAACGCCTTCATGGCGGTCTAGCACCGTGGCGGCCTCCAGCGAGAACACCCGGCGTGTCGCGTCGGACGCGCGTGCTCGCGCTGCTCGCGGCGCTCGGTCCCGGGATCGTCGCGGCATCCGCCGGCAACGACGCCGGCGGCATCGCCACCTACTCCGCAGGACGGCGCGACCTACGGCTACGCGACGCTGTGGATGATCTTCGTCATGACGTTCTCGCTCGTCATCGTCCAGGAGATGGCGGCGCGCATGGGTGCGGTGACCGGCAAGGGGTTCTCGGCGCTGATCCGCGAGAAGTTCGGCGTGCGGCCGACGCTGTGGGCGATGATCGCGCTGCTCACCAGCAACGCCGCCACCAGTGTCGCCGAGTTCGCGGGCATCGCGGCGGGCATGGAGCTGTTCGGGGTCAGCAAGTACGTCTCGGTGCCGATCGCGGCGGTCGTCGTGTGGCTGCTCGTGGTGCGCGGCAGCTACCGCAACGTCGAGAAGGTGCTTGCTCGCGCTCTCGAGCGTCTTTCTCGCCTACGTGGTCGCTGCGTTTCTCGCGAAGCCCGACTGGGGCGAGGTGCTTCACGCTACCTTCGTGCCGCAGTTCGTTCCGGAGGTCGGCTTCGTGTTGCTGGTGGTCGCCACGATCGGCACGACCATCGCACCGTGGATGCAGTTCTTCGTGCAGAGCAACATCGTCGACAAGGGAGCGGGCGTCAGAGACCTCCTGCTCACCCGCATCGACGTGATCGCCGGGGTCGATCGCGGCCAACATCGTCGCGTGGTTCATCATCGTGACCACCGGCACCGTGCTCTACCCGGAGGGCATCACGGTCACCAGCGCCGAGCAGGCAGCGCTCGCGCTCGCGCCCGTGGCCGGCCAGTACGCGACGGTCCTGTTCGCCGTCGGGCTCGTCGCCGCCTCGCTCCTGGCCGCCTGCGTGCTGCCGCTGACGGCCGCCTACGCGGTCACCGAGGCGTTCGGGTGGGAGCGCGGCATCGACCGCACGTGGGCCGAGGCGCCCGCGTTCAACGGCATCTACACCTTCGTCATCTTCTTCGGCGCCGCGTTCGTGCTGATTCCGGGCGCACCGCTCATCACGATCATGATCCTCTCGCAGGCGGTCAACGGCGTGCTCCTGCCGTTCCTGCTCGTCTACATGATCCGGATCATCAACGACCGTCGCATCATGGGCAGATACGTCAACAGCAAGGCCACCAACCTGCTCGCGTGGACGACGGTATACGTGGTCGTCGCGCTCACCGTCGTTCTCCTCGGCGGGACCGCACTTCAAGCGTTCGGGGTGCTCTAGGTTGACCGCCGAGAACCCCGTCACTGCCGCCAAACGAGAGGCTCGCGAGCGATCGCGGGCGGCCCGCAGCGCACTCGATCCCGCCAGCCGTGCGCGTGCGGCTTTGGCAGCTTGCGAAGCAGCTGAACGGGCTGCCCGAGCTCGCCATCGCGCGTGTGGTGCTCGCCTATGGTGCCACGCCCGAGGAGATCGACCCACTTCCTGCCGTCGAGTCGCTGCGAGCGTGCGGCGCGACCATCGCCTACCCGCGTATCGAATCACCTGGAGAGCTGACGCTGCACCTGGTCGACGAAGAGTCGGAGCTCGTGGCCGGGCCGTTCGGGCTCAGGCAGCCGACTCCAGGCGCGACGATCGTCGACCCGAGCGACGTCGACGCGGTCATCGTGCCCGGCGTGGCCTTTGACGAAGCGTGCCGGCGTCTCGGCTACGGAGGCGGCTACTACGACCGGCTGCTGCCCCGACTGCGCTCAGACTGCGCGCTCATCGGCGTCGCCTACGACGAGCAGGTGCTCGAGACGATTCCCGCCGAGGAGCACGACGTGCGGCTCCACGCGGTGGTCACGCCCACACGAGTGCTTCGGGCCTCCACCTAGCTAGGGACGCGCCGCCGAGCTCGGCTCGCCCACCGATCGTCTCAACCGAAACTCAACACCCGCCCAATCGGCGGCCAACCGCGGCGGCCACATAGTTGTCACGATGAGACTGTAGGTGCGACACGCTTTGGTCGCGCCGCGAACAGGAAGGAGGCACTCGATGACGAGGAAGACCAGAGTACTTGTCGGCGCTTCGCTCGCCGCTCTGATGCTGCTCGCGACCGCCGCAACGGCGATCGCCGCGCCGATGCTCTCGCTCAGTGCCACGCGCAGCGTCGTGACGTACCCCCAGCCCACGTGGCTCAAGCTCAACGCGTCCGACAACGGCGCATCCGTGGCGACCACAGTCGCGGTCGAGTACCAGCCGATTGGCGCAACGGAGTGGAAGCGCTTCCGCACCATCTCCGCTTCGAGGACCGCCGAGGGAACGGTGACGGTTCCGGTCGCCCCGTACTGGCTCAAGGGCACGACGGCGTTCAGGGCCGTAGCGCAAGGGCTCGAGAGCGAAACGGTGAACGTGTCGGTCAAGGCGCGGCTTTCGGCGCCGATAGCACCCCGAACCATCAAGGCCGGTCGTCGCGTGACGGTGCGCGGCTTCATCTGGCCTCGCCACGCGGTCGGATCGCGTCCCGTCGTGGTGAAGCTGTGGAAGTGGGAATCCGGCAGGTGGGTCTACAAGGGCCACGTGCACCCCAAGATCGTGCGAAGGTACGGCGATGGCTCCAAGTGGCAGTTCACGAAGAAGGTGCACGGCCACGACAAGGGCAAGTGGCGGGTACGCGTGTACCACGAGGATCAGAAGCACGTTGCATCCGCGTCGCGTTTCGCCTACTTCCGCGTCCGCTAGCCTGAACGGACCCCAAGACCACAGAAGCCCGGTCGGTGTTCCGACCGGGCTTCGTCTTGGTGCGGTTTCGCGCAGCCTCTACTGCGCAGCTCTCATCGCGTACATCTCGTCGATGGTGACGAACTTGTAGCCCTTGGCTCGCAGCTTGTCGATGATGATGGGAAGCGCCTTGACTGTCTGCCTGCGGTCACCGCCGCCGTCGTGCATGAGCACGATGGCGCCGGGCTTGGTGTTCTTCACGACGACCTTCACGATCTTGCTCACGCCGCGCTTCTCCCAGTCGTGACTGTCGACGTTCCACATGACGACGCGCGACTTCGAGGCTCGGACCACGCGCCAAGCGCCCTTGTCCATCTCCCCGTAGGGAGGTCTGAGCCACGGCGTATCGACCCCCGTGTACTTCTCAAGAAGCTCTCGGCCTCTCTCGATCTGGCGTCGCGCTTCCTTGGCCTTCGAGCGCGCAAGCGAACGGTGTCCGACCGAGTGGTTGCCAACCAGGTGCCCCTCGTCTGCGACACGACGCGCAATCTCGGGCTGGCTCTTCGCGCGGACACCAAGCATGAAGAACGTCGCCCTGACCTGCTTGGTTCGCAGGACGTCGAGGATGCGGTCGGTCTGTCCCGGCCACGGCCCGTCGTCAAACGTCAGCGCGACGACCTTGGTGCCGGCAGCGGGACGCATGCGTTCTATGACCGCGTCGACCGGCAGCGACACGATCTTGCTCGACACCTCTGCCCCCGAAGCGAGACCCATGGTCACCCGGCGCATGCCGGGGCTGCCGGGTGTGCGTACCTCGGAGAGCGACCCCTTGCCGGTGTAGCGAAAACCAAAGGGAATGGGCACATCGGTCACGACGATCGATTCGCGTCGATCGAGCCCCTTGAGACTCGCGAGGCTGTCCCCGCCGTAGACGCGCTGCGAAAGCAAGGCGGGGCGACCGTTTCGCAGCACGCGCGGCGGCTGGCCAGACCCCGTGGCCAGCACCGAGCCATCAACTGCGATCAGGTCGCCCGCGGGAGCCTCGTAGACGCCTTCGTCTTGAAGGCTCGCCACCGTCGAGCCAGCCGGCACGCGCATCGACCGCCCGTCAACCGTGACAGTGGCGGGGCGAGCCGCCGTCCAGCCCGCCCCCAGGGCGAGCGCCGCAAGGCCCACGACAACCACGAGGGCGATCTCCCACGCGAGGCGTTTGCGCGGCGGTGGCTGTACGACGTAGTAGGACAGAACATCTCCCCTGGCTAGAAAGGCCTCACCCGAGTCAGTGCGAGATGCGTGCCACGCGTCCGCCCGAGACTGCGATCAGGTCGGCCAGGCGCAAACGCACCATTGAAGAGGGTGTACCCGCTGCGGGGAACACTACATCGAAACGAGCGAGGGATTCGTCGATCAGGACCGCAAGTCCGTCAGGTAGATCAAAGGGCGACACCCCGCCGATGGCGTATCCCGTGGCCGCCCGAACGGTGTCGGCGTCCGCCATCTTGACCTTGTCGGCGTGCACCTCGGATGCGATCGCCTCCAGGTCCCCTCGCCGGTCACCGGCCACAAGCGCGACAATCGGGCCCTCGTCGGCGACGACCACGAGCGACTTGACGATCTGCCCCAGCTCGCAGCCCATCGCGTCCGCAGCCTGAGCAGCCGTCTTGGTCGGCTGTTCGAACTCCGTGAGGCCTTCTGCCAAGCCTCTCTCTTCGAGAAACGCACGCACGCGCTCCCGGGATCCGAGTTTGCGCGGCGCATCAGCCATGGTCGTTTCCGTTCATCCATGTTGCAGGGGCGCGACTGGGCGTTCGGCGTGGGAGCCGCAGCGATTCGAGAACGGACTCGAGGTTCTCCGACCACATGACAAGCGAGCGCAGGTCAAGCCTCAGCAGAGGGTAGTGGGGGTCTGGTCGGCAGACCGTGAACCCGTTGCGCAGCAAGAAGTCCATGCCAAGCATCGGGGACTTGTCCAAGTCGGCGGGCTTCTCGGTCGCGGCGAACGCCTCGACGCGTCGCTCCCCACGAATCACCAGGTCTCGCAGCGCCGAGCGCAGCATGACGCTGCCCAAGCCGTGGTGCCGGGCGTCAGGAGCGATATGAAGGCACGCAATCAGCGGGACCGTGGGATCCTGCGGAGCGGCGGCGAACGTCGCTGCCTGCGGGAAGTATCCGCTCGGCGCGTACTTGACGAACCCAAGGACCTCGTCATCCTCGAACGCGACGCGCCCGCACTCTCCCCACTCGTCCGTGACCCGCCGGTACCACGCTCGAAGCAGTTCCGGATCGCTGACCGATCCGCAGGTGCGCTCGCGCTCACCGGCGGCCTCCCAAAACGCGCAGGCACGACAGGACTCTGGCACGCGATCCAGGTCTGCGAGCGTGAGCGGTCTGAGCTTGCGCGTCATTCCGGGTCGCCTTCGTCTCTATCCCGAGTGCCTTCCAACGGCACCAGCCGCAGAACACTCGCGAGTCGTAAACTGCGTTCTACTCGTCGTCAGGGTCACCCATCGCATCGACAAGATCGTCCTTGATCGACTTGAGCCACCCCATCGCCTTCTTGCCGGCGTCGCTTTGCGCCGCCACCTTCGCTGCCGCCTTCCCGTAGACGGCGGCCTTGGCAGCTGTTTCCACGGCGACCTTGGTCGCCACAGCCGTTCCTCGACCGGCAGCGGCGGCCGCTCCGCCGCTCGGCTCGTACGCAAGAGCCTGGTCCTTCACCCTCACGGCCTCCCCATCGAAGCCGACCACCAGGGAGGCCGGAAGATCGCGCACCCCGATGGCGGCATCGGCAGCCAGGCCGCTCGTCAGACCGATTGCCGAGATCGTGCCGCCGTTCTCGTCGAACAGGCCGTCTCGGACCGCGCCGAGCTTGACTCCGCTTTCGCTCAACACGTCCATTCCCACCCAGATGACCGTATCGTCCCACGAGTACCCTAGCCGCTTCTCGGCCGAGCCGCCCCACGCGCCCTTGGGGTCTCCGACGACGAGCTGTCGATCGTCGGCGAACGTGACGCGGTCGAGTGCGAGGTAGCGGTCCTTGCGGTCGAGCAGGAACAGCAGCCGCGGGCGCTGCACGACGAAGCCGGTCACCGTGGTCGAACCGGGCGCGAACAGCACATCGCCGACTCGGCCGAAGCGCTTGCCCTTGGCCGAGAACACCTCATAGCGAGACACTTCGAGAAGTGAAAGCACACCGCGCCCTTCCGTGCGAACACCAAGGCCGGCCCTACACCGCAGGACCGGCCTCGATGGTACCAGTGATTCGGGGCCTAGGCCTCCGGCTCGACCGCCACGTCGGCGGCGGCTCCGCCCTTCGCCTTGTCGGCGACGGCGCCCAGCGTGCCCGATGCCTTGGAGCCAGCCACATCGATTCCGCTCTTGGTCTTCTCGGCCGCCTTGTCGACAGCATCCTTGGCTACAGGAACGACGTCGTCGAGTTTGCCCTTGGCGCCCTCTGCCGACTTCGCGACGGTCTCCTGCAAGCGACCGCGGGCGTCATCGATTTTGACCCGGAGCTGTTCTGCAGACTCCCCAACCTTCTCCTTGCCCGTGGAATAGGCCTCCACGGCCTTCTCCTTGCCGGTGTTGTAGACCTCGACGCCCTGGCCCCAGTAGTCCTCGGCCCGCTCGGCGATGATCTCGCGCGTTTCCTTGCCAGATCGCGGCGCGAAGAGCAGTCCCAAGACCGCCCCGATCAGACCACCGAGCAGAAAAGCGCCTAGCACAGATCCCCCGCGGCGATAGTCGTACATGGAAAGCACCTCCGTCGTTGATGCAACAGTCACTAGGTTGACGAGAGCCCGACATCTCGCCCGGCCCCCTATGCGCTGTATACCCGATTAGGCACGGGCTAGCGCGGTTCGAATCACCTTTGATACCACATCTTGGAAGGTCATCCCGGCGGCCTCTGCGGCCATCGGCAGAAGCGAGGTCTCGGTCATGCCAGGCGACGTGTTCGATTCGAGAACCCAGGGGCGGCCGTCGCCATCCACGATCATGTCGACCCTGCTGACGTCGCGGCAGTCGGTCACTCGATGAACTCGCGCAGCGAGGTCGCGGGCTGCGGTTGCGACGGCCTCGTCGACCCGCGCCGGCACGAAGAAGTCGGTCTCCCCCTCCGCATAGCGCGCCGAGAAATCGTACAGGCCGCTCTTGGGCACGATCTCGACCGGTGGCAGCACCTCGAGCGAGTCGCCCTCTCCTAGCACTGCGACTGCGAGTTCGGTGCCTTCGACCCAGTGCTCGACTATCGCCGCTGTGTCGTAGCCGAGAGCGTCGAGTAGCGCCTCGGCGAGTTGGCCTTGTTCGTCGCAGCGTGCGAGCCCGAGCGCCGAACCCTGCCGAGAAGGCTTCACCGCCACCGGGAAACCGCCCACCACCTCACCCATGAGGTCGATCGCTGTGGCGGCCCCCATCTCCTTGAACGCATCTGCGGTCAACGTGAGCCACGGAGGCGTATCGATGCCGTTCTCTGCGAACAGGTGCTTGGCGACCGATTTGTCCCAGGTCAGAGCGCTGGCCACCACGCCGGGTCCGGTGTACTGGATGCCGAGGAACTCCAGCAGTTCCTGGATCGTACCGTCCTCACCGTACTTGCCGTGAAGAGCGATGTAGGCGGCGGCCGGTCGCTCGCTTCGCAGCGTCGAGACGAGATCGGCGGTCACGTCGAGGGCGAGTACGTAGTAGCCCAGCGCTTCGAGCGCCTCGCACACGCGGCCGCCGCTCGCGAGCGAGACCTCTCGCTCGAGCGAGCGCCCGCCCATCAGTACCGCGATCTTCTCTCTCATCGGATCCCCCCGTCCTGCGGGTTCGTCGTCGGTCGCCACATCACGCCGCGCCCTCCTCGGATGTGGGCAACGCACCGGCCGCGATGAAGGCACGATAGAGTTCGAGGCGATCCTCGATCACCTCGGCCAAGCGCCGAATGCCTTCCGAGATGCGAGCCGGGTCAGCGTAGCAGAACGCCAGCCGCATGCAGTTCTTGCCTCGCCCATCTGGGAAGAAGCCGTCACCAGGCACGAAGGTCACTCCGTGCTCGACCGCCTCGGCGAGCAGCGCGCCCGTGTCGACGAAGGCCGGAAGCTCCACCCAGACGAAGAAGCCGCCTTCCGGCCGCGTCCAGCGCGCCTCGGCCGGGAAGTGCTCATCGAGTGCGTCGAGCATCGCATCGCGCCGCTCCGCATAGGTGCGCGAGAGCTCCTGCAGCACCCTGCGCCACCGCGTGCCCAGGAAGTAGCGCTCCGCGGCGACCTGCGCGAAGCTCGAGCCGCACAGGTCGGCGGCCTGCTTCACCAGCAGCACCTTGGCAAGGATCGGCCGCGGCGCGACCATCCAGCCCAACCGGAGTCCGGGAGCGAAGATCTTCGAGAAGGTGCCCAGGTAGATCACCTCATCGTCCAGCGCTCGCAGCGACTTGACGTGTCCACCCTCGAACCGGAGTCGCCCGTACGGGTCGTCCTCGACGACCGGGATGTCGTACTCGCGGGAGAGCTCCAGAAGCTTGCGCCGGCGCTCCGCGCTCATCGTGACGCCGCCGGGGTTCTGGAAGTTGGGAATCGTGTAGATGAACTTGGCGCCACGCGGACCCAGCCGCTGGAGTTCGGCCTCGAGCAGGTCCATGCGCATCCCGTTCTCGTCCATGGAGATGCAGCGGATGTCCGGCTGGTAGGCCGAGAAGGCCTGGAGAGCGCCCACATACGTGGGGCCCTCGGCGATGACCACGTCGCCAGGGTCGAGGAAGGTCTTGGCGAGCAGATCGAGTCCCTGCTGGGCGCCCGCGGTAACGACAACATCGTCGGCGCACACGCGCACGCCAGACTCGGCCATCAGTTCGACGATGAGCGCGCGGGTCTCGGGGCGACCGTTGCTCGAACCGTACTGCAACGCCGCCGTGCCCTCGTGCAGAATCGCGTCGTGCGCGGCCTGCGCAACGGCTTGAGCCGGAACCCGACTGACCTCCGGCATGCCGCCCGACAGCGAGATCATGTCAGGGCGGCTGGCAGCCGCGAACAGGTCTCGGATCGCGCTCGAGCGCACTCCCTCAAGCCGCGACGCGTAGCGGTCGCCCCACCGATCGAAGACAACTCGTGCGGTACCCATAGTGTCCACCTACCCCCAGCGCGCCATTCATGCGCCGGAAAACAACAAACCCCCTCGGCCTGATAGGGCGAGGGGGCATCGCGGTACCACCTATCTTCGCTCGCAGGCGCACCGCGCCGCCGAGCCTCATTCCCCGGTATACCGGTCCGGGACCGACCCGCTTCCGGTGCCTGTCAAACACCCTGGCGGGGGACTTCGGAGGGGTGGCTGGGCGCGTCACGCACCCTCTTCCCTCACGTCCGTCGTGCGCTATCCAGCCTCACATGCAAGATCGGTGAGTGTTGGCGGCAACTCTAGCATCGTGGTACGCCGCAGGTCAACGAGGGTCATCGAGCCACTCCCTCGGTCAGCTCGTGGTCCTCGGCCGACGAGATCGGGAGCACTGCGCCTTCGCTCTTCAGGCTCGAAGGTGGGCTCGCGAGAGCTACCTCTTCCGCAGCTCGCGAAGGCGTGCGACCGCAGCAGCGACATCGGGCGCATCGGGCGCGCGACCGAACAGCCACTCGATGACCGTGACGGCCTCGCGCAGAGCCCCGAGTACGACCAGGTCGTCGTCGTAGTCGAAACGCAACCGGAACACACCCCGTCCGTCTCTCTCGAAGTCCCACGAGGTGTCCGCACGTAGGGAGCGCGGCGACCCCGCCATCGCGCCCAGCTCCGTCGTCACGTGCTCCAGCAGATGCGGCGTCTCGGTATCCTGGAGCTCCCGCGCGAAGTCGACGCCTGCGTCGTTGTCGCAGCTGTGCCGCGCGAGTCCGGGCAGAAGCGCTACCGCCTTCTCGGCAAGTCCGGGCACGGCAGAGGTGCGCATGAGCGACGCGTCGGGGACGCGCACTCGGGCCCGAACGTCGCGATCACCAACGTCGACCGCCTCGACTATGACGACCGGCACGAGGACGCCTAGAAGTCGTCCATCGGGCAGCGGACGGAACGTGCACCGAGGAAGAACGCGATGGAAGCGATCGCGACGACGACGCCGGCGGCGAAGAGCAAGGTGCGCGCCTCGCTCGTATCGAAGGCGGTCGCAACGGCATCCCGTGCGTCGTTCACCGCGAGGTCTTTGACCTGCTCGGCCCGGTGCTTGAGGTCGTCGAGCGTTATGCGCTCGGCGGGAAGCGGGGCACGTGAATCGGGTGTCGTCACTGGAGATTCCTCACTTTCGCGTAGCTCAGTCCGCCCGCGCCCGCGAGCAGCAGTCCTCCGGTGATAGCCAGCGCAGCCGGCCACCCCACGAACCGTGCAAGCACCATCTCGAGTGCCACCGAGATGAAGGTGATTCCCAAGAACATGACCAGCGCCGCCGCGATCGCGAACGCGATGACTAGGCCGGCCTTCTGCGTCGGCACGACCAACTTGTCGTGGACTACATCGCCAGTCTCCTGACGAACGTAGTCGACGATCAGCTGGACGAACTCCGTGATGGCATCGGCGATGCTCGCACGAGCAGGCGGCTCGGGAGCGCCCGATGCCGGCTCAGCTTGAGGCGGAACTCCCGGTTCGGACTGAGTGTCTTCAGGATCGGGCATCAAGAATCCTCCTGCGCGACGTCGCGGGACCCACGTGTGTAAGGTACCCCATCGCGGCGTCTCCCACTTACCTGAGGCTCGACGACTGCGACACTCGTGCACGGAAGGACGAAGAACGCCGATGACACCGGAAGCGCTCCGGTGCCATCGGCGAGTCGCGATCTGCGCAGACCATTAGCGCAGAATGCGGTACTTGACCTTTCCAACGCCGCTGAAGTGCAGCGCCTTGGCCGTTCCCGGGCCAAGGTCGAACTTGCGGCCGCTGATGAACGGCCCTCTGTCCCTCACAACCGCGATGACGGTGCGGCCCTTGTACTTGAACATGATTCGCGTGCCAAAGGGCAGCGACCGGTGGGCGACGACCATGCTGTTGCGACGGAGCTTGCCGCCCCCGGCCATACCGTTGCCGTAGAGACCGGGTCCATACCACGACACACGAGCCGAGCGCCATCCGCGCTTGAACTGGGACCTGCTGGTGAAGTGCTTGGCGACCTGCGGCCTCGGCGCCGGCTTCGCCGGGACCCTGGCCGCCACCTTGATCGCCGGAGCGATCAGGCTCGCCGTCACTGGCGCGGTCGTCACGACCGCTGAGTCGAACTTGTCGCCTATCGCGACCTCGGGGCCCACAGCGACGGCGGTGTTCACGTCGACCCCAAGCAACGTCGGGGGCTCCGGTGACGGCGCTGCCTGAGCGGTGGTCGCGAACCCGCCGCCGAAGCTGACCGCAACCACGGCCGATAGTGCGAGTGCCCCGACTGCAAGCGCTGCAGCCGTCGCGACACGATGTGTGGTGCTGGGTGAACTCAAGGGGTTCCTCCGCGTTTGGGGACAGTGCGGACGACGGCGCGGAGGCGCGAAGGGGCACAATACGGCCCAAGCAGCAGGTTGTGATCAGGGGTGTATAGCTGCCTCGCATCCGGCTCGAGCGGACCCGTGGGGCCGTCGTCGATGCCAGAGAAGCGCTATGCTTTTCGGCGTTGGACC
Source organism: uncultured Actinomycetes bacterium (assembly GCA_963700665.1). Taxonomy (GTDB): domain Bacteria; phylum Actinomycetota; class Coriobacteriia; order Anaerosomatales; family PHET01; genus CAVPCY01. The sequence continues at coordinate 100,286 of CAVOYK010000011.1, read as the reverse complement.
TGTCTAGCTCTCACTCGGTCGAACTGCACCAGCGCGAGGTCGCGACTGGGCTCGTTGTGGCCGATCCGACCGGACTCTCAGCTCCCGACTCCGCAGTGCAGATCCCTCGGCCGTTCCGGTCGTCGACCGGCCGAACGCTGCGAAATCGCTTCACCTTCCAGAAAGTTACTGCCGGAGTATAGCAGAGACGTTGCCAAACCGACATCTGCGCCGACCACAGAACCTATCACGGCGTAGTGGTCGCTTCAGCCGCCGCCAGCCTCTCCAGCACCCTTCCCAGCTCGGCGATCTTCTTCCCATACGTCGCCCAGTCCCCCGCACGCTGGGCCGCGACGGCTTCTCGGTAGAGGCCCGACGCGAGAGCCGCATCCGCTTCAGGGGTGCCGCCCGGCGCCGGCTCGGCGGTCGACGTCGTCTCCTCGGGCGCGCTCTGGCCAAAGACCTTGAGCAGGGCGCCCTCGAGCGTCCGCTCCATCTCGACCTTGTCCGAGTAGGCCACTATGACGCGAGTGAGCTCTGGTATTGCGGTCTGCTCGGCTTGCAGGAAGAGGGGCTGGATGTAGACGATCGAGTCCTCGATCGGGATCACCTGCATGTTGCCGAACAGGACGTTGCTGCCTCGTTGGTCCCACAAAGACAGTTGCGGCGAGATGAGTGGATCCTGGTCGATGCGCGCCGAGACCTGCTCCGGGCCAAAGATCACGCGCTCCTTGGGGAAGAGGAACACCGTTCTCTCGCCGTAGTTGTCCGGATCACTCGACGCAGCCATCCACCCGATCATGTTGTCCCGGTTGCGCGGAGTGTATGGCTGCATGATGTAGAAGTGCTGCTGATCCGCACCGGGCAGCTGGAGCAGCACGAAGAAGGGCTCCATCGTCCGACCCTGGCGTTCGCCCGGGATCTCCCACTGGTCCTCCTTGTTGTAGAAGACGTTGACGTCGGTCATGTGGTAGGTGCGATACACCTCGGCCTGCGCTGTGAACAGGCCCTGCGGGTAGCGGAAGTGCTGGCGAATCGCGGCTGGGATCTTGTCGCCATCGGTGATCAGCGTCGGGAAGATGTCGCGCCACGCCTGCAGCACCGGTTCGTTCTCGTCGAATGCGTAGAACGTCGTTTCGCCTGTGAAGGCATCCACCGTCACCTTCACCGAGTTGCGCAGATAGTTGGTCCCGCCCTCAAGCGGCTGGGAGTAGGGGTAGTAGCTCGAACTCGTGTACGCGTCCGCGACCCAAACCACCCGGCCGTCCACAAGCACCGAGTACGGGTCGTCCTCCAAGATCAGCCACGGAGCCAGCTCGCGGATCCTGGTCTCCAGATCGCGCTTCATCAGGACGCGGCTCTTGGGCTTGATGTACTCCGAGAACAGTATCTGGCTCGAGCCGAGACGTATCGCCCACGCCAAGCGCCCTGCGAGCGAGCCGACCTGCACGCCTCCCCCGCCCTTGTAGAGATAGGTCGCGTTCTTCTCGCCGGTCGGGTAGTCGAACTCAGGGCGCGTGGTGTCGACGATGACGTAGTCGTTGGTGTCTTCGCCGAAGTAGATCCGCGGTTCCTTGACCTCAAGCTCCGGTGAGCCTGTCGCGACCGAGCTCGCCACCGTGGGCGGGATATCGCCGATGATGAAGCGCGGCAGTCCTCGCGAGTCGAACTCGGCGGCCGGCGTCATGACCAGCCCGAAGCCATGTGTATAGACCAGATGGCGATTGACCCATGTCTGCGCCTGCTCGGCGAGCAGCGAGGAGTTCATCTCTCGCACGGATATGAGCACCTGGCGTTTCTGCCCGTTGACCAGATACCGGTCGACGTCGACATCGGCGAACTCGTAGTACGGGCGGATCGTCTGCAGCTGCCCGAAACTCTGCTTGACGACCTCGGGGTCCCACAGGCGCACGTTGTTCAGCGTCGTCTTGTTGTCGACGATGTCTTGGGCCGTCAGGTCCTCGGCGGCAGGGAACTGGCGCCCCTCCACGTCGGCGATACCCCACGCCTCGCGAGTCATCCGGATGTTGCGCTCGATGTAGGGGGCCTCTCGGGAGACCTCGTTGGGCGCGACCACGAAGCGCTGGATGATGCCGGGCCATACCCCGCCGAGGAGAATCGCGGCGACGACCCACGTACCCAGAGCGATCGCAGGCAGACGCCACCCGCGGTACCGGATGTTGAGCAGTAGCAGGCCCGCGGTCACGATCGATATGACGACCAGGATCCTATACGCCGGCAGCTGCGCGTTGACATCCGTATACGAGGCGCCGACCACCTGGCCGCGCGGAGAGAAGTTGAGGCTGTAGATGTCGATCCAATACGCATACGCTCGCGTGAGCACCAAGAAGGCGGCGAGCACCGAAAGATGCGCCTTGACGTGAGCCGAGAACCCGCGCAGTCTCGCCCACGGCTGAATCGCTCCGTCGATAAGATGGACCAAGGCCGAGAGAACCAGCGTGAGCAGCAAGATGTCGGTCATCCACCCGAGCAGCAACTCGTTGGCGGGCAGCGAGAACACGTAGAAGCCCACGTCTTTGCCGAACTGCGGATCGGAGATGCCAAAGGGCACCCGCCCCAACCACAGTCGGAACGTCTCCCATTGCGCGGCCATCGCCGAACCGTTGATGAAGGCGAACACCGCGGCGACGATCAGAATCGTCTTGTCCAGGATCGGGCCCATGCGCGCGCGAAAGCGTTCGATGGCCATCTCCACTTGCGGCGGCGTGCCCTCGGGCATGCCGATCGGCACGGCCTTGGGAGCCATGCGCCGAGCGATGCGCATGTTCCCGTACAGCATCACGAACGCCGCTGCGGCGAACACGGCGCCGATGGCCAGCTGGGAGACGATGCGCGTCACGAAGACGCTCTCCTGCCCCAAGTCCACGTACCACAGGTAGTCAGTCCAGACTCGAACGCCCCACCTGATCAGCGGGATGACGACGAACAGCACAACGGCCACGGTCGCTGTGAGAACGACGGACAGTCGGGAACGGCGCTGGGCGGACATAGGTCCTCCTTGGACGGACTAGTTGAAGTACGAGTCGACGTCTACGTTGATACGTCGCGGGTCTATCGTTTCGGCCACACCTACGTCCGTCACTCCTGCCAAGTCGAGATCGACCGGCGTGATGAGCTCGCCATCGGCCCGAGCAACGATGCGCACGACCGGGCGCATCGGGTCGAGGTCGCCCGGCTGGACCACCAACGCGACCTCTCCGCTCGTAAGCCGTACCACCGAACGCGGCGGGTAGATGCCCACCAGCCGTATGAACAGCCGGACCAAGTCAGGATCGAGCGAGGTTCCCGCGCTCTGAGCGAGCTGGGTGACCGCCTCGTCTTGGACCCGCGCCACGGAGTAGCTCCTCTTGGACGTCATCGCATCGAACGAGTCCGCCACGGCAACGATGCGGCTCGCCAGGCGCTGCCGCCGCGGCTTCCTCACTTCAGGATACCCCGTGCCGTCGTAGCGCATGTGGTGCTCGAGCACCGTCACGATCGCCGAGCGGTCGACTCCGGGCATCAGCGCAACCATCTGAGCCCCATCGACCGGATGGCGCCTGACGTGCGCCCACTCCTCGGGAGTGAGACTCCCCTCCTTGTTGAGAACCTGCTGGTCCAGCGAGAGCTTGCCGATGTCGTGCAGCAGTGCACCGGTACCCAACGCCGAGAGGAAGCGGTAGTCGTTGCTGATGGCGGAACCCAGAGAGATCGCAAGCACAGCGACGTTGGCCGAGTGGAAGTACGTGTACTCGTCGTAGTTCTTCAGTCCGGTGAGTTGCAGCATCGCCCTGCGATTCGAGATCACGTTGTCGACGAGCGATCGAACGGTCCCGCGCACGGGCAGCTTGCCGAGCCCTCGGCCGGAGTCTACCGTGCGGCACACCTCGCGCAGCAGCGACACCGCACTGCCGTAGGATTCGCGCGCGTCCTCCGTCGTTTCGTCGGTCGTCTCGACGCGTTGCAGGCTCTGAAGTGACCCGATCAAAATGTTGCCGAGGTCGGCCCGCTCCATGACCTTCTCGAGTCCGCCTCGCTCCTCGATGGTCGCCGGATCGCTCGAAATGACCAGCAGCGCTCTCCCCAGCTCGCGGATGGTGGCTCCTCGGCGTATCAGAAGGGAGCCGACGCCCAGTGCCATCATGTCCCGAATGAGTTGATCGAACAGCTGGCTCTCCTCGGGGAGCAGTTGCTCGCCCATGAGAATCTCGCCCTCGAAGAAGCCCAGCTCCACGTCCACGCCCTCAGCGTGATAGGCGGAAACCACATCGAAGAGCGCTATCACCGCCTCTTGGACGGCCGGATGGTTGAACGGGTAGAGGAAGGCAGCTCGTCTCGCAGCGTACAGCCGGGTGAGCATCTCGCGGGTTCGGCCGAGCTGGGCGCCCGAGTAGCGGGTGGTCCCAGACTCGTGCGAACCCGCCTCGTCTGCCGACGACGGATCTGCAGGCTGGAGGATCTCGTCGGACATCACGAACCTCCTCCCCCACGCCGGATACGCCCGATCGCCGCATCCGCGGCCGAAGCCAACTCTCTTGTCTTGCCCGCCCCGATGATCGTGCGTCGGCCGGCCAGCCCTTCGAGGGTCGAGAGAGACTGCCTGGCCCCCAACGTGCCCAGCGTCTCGATCGCTTCTACGCGCGGGCCGACCTCGCGGTTGCCGCGGCCTTCCCCGCGCGCGACTTGCTCAAGCGCCGGAATCGCCGCCATGACCTTGGAGACACCCAGGTAGCGCGCGGCAAGCTGCACGTTCTGGGCGTCGTCGTCGGTGAGAGCGTGCACCAGCATCTCGTGAGCGACGCGGTCCTGGATGCCCGACAGCGCACGGATCGTCTCACGGCGAACGCGCACCTCGTGGTGGCGCAGCGTGCGCTCCAGATAGGGCAGCATCGCCGAGGAATGCGTCGAGCCCAGAATCGCGACGACATTTCGCACCACGTACCACCGCGGGTCCGATACATGCGAACCGATCTCGTTGAAGTAGTTGGGCGCCATCTCAGAGAGCAGGTCCACGAGCGACTTGCGCACCGACATGTCGGGCTCCTCGGCGAGCTGTTCGAGCAAAGGGTCCACCGCCATCGGGCCGAGCGAAGCGAGAAGGCGGCGTGCGGCATCGTTCTCTTCGGTTCCGGGGCGGTGGATCCTCAGCGCGTGCGCCATCGTACGGATGTCCTCCGGCTTGGTGAGCCGGCCTAGTGAGGCCTCGATTCGGCCACGCTGTGCGTGCGAGAGCGAGGGGTCGTCAGCGGCAAGGCGTAGAGCATCGGCCGCGTCGGCTGCCAGCTCAAGCTCCCCGCGCTCGACGAGCAGATCGAGTGAGTCCTCCAGCATCGCCATCATCGACGAGAACTGCTGCTCGCGATGGTCCACGGTCACCAAGGTCACGAAGGCCATGATCACGTCACCGTCTGTGACTCCGCGCCGCGCCTCTTCCTGCAAGTCGCGCAGCCCCTCATCGATCGATCCGTCGCGCTCGTCGACGGCGGCCGCATCGAGCATGTGCAAGACAGCATCGACCGGGCGCCTCACGGGGAGCTTTGTCGAGGGAACACCGGGAAGGTCGAGCCGGCTGGGCTGCGCGGTCTCGATCACGCCTTCGATATCTGTCTCGCTGAAGCCGGCCGAGCGCATCGCGCCTCCGGCCGCTTCTGCGAGGGTATCTCGGTCGGTACCGGTGATGACCGAGAGGTTCCGGAGTGCTCGCGCGAGACCCTCCTGCGCCGCACTCTCGGGATCCATGTTCTCGATGAGCAGGCGGCACAGCTCCTGGAAGTCCATCTCGCACAGGACGGCCGCAAGCGATTCGTCGGTCCGCGACTGCGGCAAGATGTGATCCACCAGCATGGCCTGCCGGACCTCAGGCTCCACCAGCTTGAGCGCTTCCGCGAGCGACTTGAGGAGCGGCTCCCGCACCTCCGTGGGCGACGCCTGCACGATCTGTGCGAACTCCGCGAAGCGATCGAAGGCCCTTGCCAGACCAAGCTTGGTGCCGTCCTCCTCATCGAAGACTTCGCGCAGATACGTGCTGACAGCCTGTGCGCTGGCTATGAAGCGGGCCATCACCATCCGATCGCGCGACCGTCCAGAGGCGAAGTCGGCCAGCATGTTCTCGATCTCGTCCCTGGTCAACTCGGCCGCCTCGGCAGAAGAATCCAAGACCTGATCCGCTCCCACGATCGAGACCGACGCCTCGGTGACGGTGACCGTTGTGACGTTGAGGTCCCATAGTCTGGATTCGAAGCCGCCGGCACCAGCTATCTGCTCGGGCGTGTACTTGAGGACGGAGAGGAAGGCGACGAGATCGGTTGCCTTGGCTCCGGAGTGGAATCTCACCTCGGCGAGGCGTCGGTTGTAGAGCTCGAGCGCGAACGTGAGGTAGGCGGCGTTGCCGTGTAGCAACGGTGCGTCGTCGCAGTACAGGCCCTGCTTCGTCACCACGAGGCGCAGCTCCGACTGCGTCCGAAGGGCTTCGCGCAGCGCCTTGGCTGCCTGTTCGGACGTGTCCTTCGGGATGTTGCTCGACGGCGGGTAGAGTGCGACCGCCTTGTTCGCGACGACCAGCGCCTTGACGAACTGTTCGACCACAGGGGGGGCCGCGTGCTCTTCATGCGAAGCAGACAACGCGGCATCCTCCTCGACTCGCGATCCGTGCACCGGCACCAGCTCGGATTATAGGCTCTCAGCCCTCTTCGCGGGGTCCACAGACACAGCGAGCCCTGCGCTACCATGCTGCTATGACTGCACCCCTTGCCCCACGCATCCTGCTGGCCTCTCGATCGCCGCGGCGGCGGCGGCTCTTGGAGTGGCTGGGCCTGTCATTCGATGTGGCGGCTGTCGACACACCCGAGGACCTCGACACGCCGCTGGCTCGCGACCCCGAAGCGCTGGCGAGGTCGCTCGCAGCCGAGAAGGCCGACGCAGCCCGGGACGAGGGGCTCGGCGGCGACGTTGTGGTGCTGTGCTTCGACACGATCGTCGTACACGCAGGCGAGGTCCTCGGAAAGCCGCGCGACGAGGCCGACGCATGGCGCATGCTGCGCTCACTGTCCGGCGCGACCCACCAGGTCGTGACCGGGGTCGCCATCGGGTGTCCGGGCACAGACGAGGTTCGAACGTTCTCTGTCGTCACAGACGTCACCATGAAGCGGCTGACCGACTGCCAGATCGAGGCGTGGATGGCGATGGGCACGTTCATGGGCTGCGCAGGCGCGTACAACATCGAGGCCCAAGTCGCCGAGGTCACGGCCGAGGAGTGCTTCCAGAACGTCGCCGGCCTCCCCTTGTGCCACCTCTACAGAGCACTCCTCGATCTGGGGATCGAGTGCGAGGTGGCCGAGCCGACATGCCCGATATCGGCGTGCGACTCGGCGCTGGGACGGACGTGCGCGCTGGGACCGCGGGTCGCTGAGTGCTAGCCCCGGTGGGCCACCACTATCACGCTCTCGTCTGAGTCGGTGAGAGCATGCTCGTCGTGGCCACCAAACACCTTGATGCGTCCGAATCCGGCACAGGGGAGCTCGCTTTCAAGCAGGGCCACGGGAATCGCCGTGTGCGGCGAGCGGCGGCTCGCTACGCTCCACTCCCCCGTGTTGTCGCGCGAGAGGGTCACGAAGTCGAAGTCGAGGAACTCCTCGCCGGGCGGATAGTCGATCACCCGCACGAACACGAGCGTGCCCTCTTGCGTCTCCACCACCTTGGGCGGAATCGTTCTCGGCCGATCGGCCAGGAGTCGTCCGTGGTTCAGGAGGTGCAAGACCAAGATGCCTCCGGGAACGATCACGCTCGCGAAGTCCGCAAGCGCCTCGGTAAGACCGTCGCGTCCCCCGACGTGAGGCAGCGCGTTGCCGGTGCAGGTGATCGCATCCGCGGGACCGACATCCAGCTTGTGCAGCTCGCCAAAGCCCCCCTCAACGATGTCGAGCGACCCGTTGCCCGCCGCAATGTCGTGTACGAAGCGGGCGGCGTTCAGATGTGCCTGCTCGAGCATCGACTCGTCCGGGTCGACGGCGATCACGTCTAGGCCCCACGTAGCGAACATGATCGCGTGCCGTGCGCTGCCTGCCCCGACGTCGATGACTTTGCGAACGCCTTCGCGCTCGAACAGCTCGCGGAAGAACGGCCCTTCGTTGGCCAAGCGCTTGTCCCAGTTCACGAAGGTGTCGTAGTCGCTGTGTGGGGCGGTATCGGGTTTCTCGGCGGTCATCGTTCAGGCTCCTTCGCGCTTCATGTCAGGTGGTCGGCACAAGTGGCTCGTCGAGCCGGAAGATCCGGACCGCGTTGCCGCGAAGGATCAGGTCCCGGTCACCATCCGACAGTCCCAACTCCTCCAAGACGCGCTGCTGCATGAAGCGGATCCACACTCTGTACGGCGCCGTTGTGCCGCTGTCGGTGCCGAAAAGGATGCGCTCGGGGCCAAGCGCCGTGAGGCAACGCTCGAAGACCTGCGGAAGCGTCGTCTCGGGCACGTAGTAGTCCAGCCAGTTGTTGGTACCACTCGTGTCGACCGCGACGTTCTTGCACTGGTACGCCAGACGCAGCACCGAGTCGAGCCAGCCCGCGCCGAAGTGCGCGATCACGAAGTGCAGGTCGGGAAAGTCCCGTGCCACCGGCGACAGGTCGAGTGGGTCGGCGTAGCGCAGATCACCGCTCGGGTCGACCGTGACGCCGTAGTGGATTATCAGGTGCGCGCGCAGCTCGTTGGCGGCCTCGAAGAAGGGGCGGCATGCCGGGTCGCTCAGACGAAAACAGCGGTTGACAGGCAGGAGCTTTACGCCGCGGTAGCCCGCCTTCATCTCGCGCTCCAGCAACTCGGGCGATGCAGGGTCACGCGGGTCAAGGTTGCACAGGGCGTGGACGTGTCCCTTCGCGGCCACCAGGAAGTCCCGGGTCCACTGGTTGTCGGGTGCGACCGAGACCACGAGGGCCTTGGCGACGTTCGCACTCTTGAGCCGCTCCACGTACCAGCAGGCGGTCTGCTCGGGGCTCATGTCGGGCAGCGTGTCGCCGCGACGCCCGAACTTCCGTTCCTTGAGCGCGGTGCGAAAACGCTGCATCGCCTCGGGCGGCTGAGAGTCCAAGTACTCCTCGAGCAGCCCCACCGTGAACAGGTGGACGTGTGCGTCCACCACGTCACCGGGGGCGGTGGCACTCGCCGTGTCGATGTCCCAGCTCACGTCAGCCCTGAGGTGGCGCAGGTGGGGCCGGCGGCGCGGGTGGTGCGGACTGCGGAGGCTGGGGCACGTTCGGCTGCCCGGTGACCGGCTGCTCGGGGATCGGGGGCGCCGGGACCTGCACGGTCTCCGCCCCCGGGGGCTGGGGCTGCGGCCACACCGGTGCGTCGACCTGGCCAGCCTTGGGTTCCTCGGGGACGATGATCATGGCGATGACGTAGAGCAGGAGAGCCGGTCCAAAGCTCGCCAGCACCGCGAGAATCACGTAGGCGATTCGTACCCACGTCGAGTCGATGCCCAAGTACGTCGCGACGCCACCCAGCACCCCACCCACCATCCGGTCGGTTCGCGAGCGGTAGAGCCGCCTTCCGGTCGTCGGACCCTGGCCCAGCCCGCCCTTGCGGCCGGCGACAAGAAGAAGAACGCCCGCTGCGATAAGCGCAAGCGGCCATGCGAGGGACGCCATGAGGCTCATGACCCTGTTGACGGCACCCCACCACGGCCCCCCTATGCGGCCCATCAACAACCAGACGCCTGCCACGATCAGCGCAACGGCGCCTACGATCGTCCAGTCGGTCCGCCTGTCGTGCTCGCTCATCGAGTCCTCCTAGTAGGTTGAGACCGCAACCGAGCCCAGACCCGAACTCGCCGAGATGATCCACACGGGTTCGCCAGCCTGCTGGGCCGCCGAGAAGCCCGGCGTCTCCCAGCGTCGGCCTCCCAGCGACTCCATCGACGCGTCGATCTGGTGCGACGTGAGTCCGCTGTCGGACTCTACGCGTACCTCCGCACTGCTCGGCACGAGCACCTTGACGGACGACACGCCCGATCTCACTGTCACGCGCCCCTCTTCGGGGCCAGGGGGCGGGTCTCCCATCTTCAACGTGCTTGAGGAGACTCCCGTCTTGAGATCGAGGCTGCCTACCTGGACATCCGACAGATCTGCTTCGAGCGACGATACGCCCGTATTGAGCGCGACGTCCCAGGGCACAGACTGCGACAGATGCGCCTCGACGCGCGCGGTCGGCGCCCCGGGATACGTCACGAAGTTGGTTCCGCTCGTGAGCTCGAACGCGACAGCCGTGGTACCTCCCGAGCTCTCCGACACGAACGAGGGCGGGCCAAAGGGAGACACGCCCTCTATCGCGACGCGGCGGCCGAGCGTGCCGTCGACCGCGATCTCGCCTACCCCGGCGTCGAGCGTCAGACTGGCCTCATCACCCGTGGCAACCGGTTGTGTGAACGAGAAACTCTCGCCGGCTGGCGCTCCCGCCCATCGTGGTGCCGTTGCGCTGTAGGAGACGCTGACGGCGTACGCGAATGCCAGCAGTACCACGGCGGTCCCCAAGGCGCGCACCCAGGTCTGGTGGGTAGCCCGCCCCAGTATTCCCAGACCTGCCGATATCAGAAGCACCGGCCACAGCTGTACGATCTCCCACCAGACATCCCACGGCAGATAGCTAGTGGTATTGGCAAGAAGTATCCCGCCGACCGTGATCGTGACAAGACCGTCGAAAAAGCGCTCGGCGGACCAACCATCCTTCCCTGGCAGGAAGCATTGCACGAGCCCGGGCACGATGATGAACAGCGGCCAGAGCTGCCACAGCGAGACCCCTGGCACGAACTGGGCCATCAGCAGCGCCAGCCCCACCAAGATCAAGACGATACCTGCCGTGACTCCGCCGCCACGACGAGAGTCCCTGTCCGGTGACGGCGGAGGCGTGGGAGCCGCCGGGGTGGTTGTCGGTGGGACGGGAGGTGGGACGGGAGGCGGCGGGATAGTCGGGGACGACGTCACCGGCGGTACCGGCGTCGGCGTGTCAGAACCCTGCCCAGCGTTAGGATCCTCCGTCATGGTCATGCTCCTCGGAACGCGACGAAACAGCCTTCACAGAGAGTCGTGCGACGCGGCGGCGTCGCATCGCCTGCACTCTGAACTCGTACCCCACCGAACCGTACCTCTCCCCGGGAACGGGTATATGCCCCAGCTGTGCGAGAAGCCACCCGGCGATCGTCTCGTACTCGTCTGACTCCTCTACCGGCAAGCCGAGCCCCAAGGCGTCCTCGATCGGGAGCCTCCCGTCGAGAACCCATTCGTCTGGACCGATCTGCGTTATGTAGCGGCGGTCGCGGTCGAACTCATCGGCGATCTCGCCGACAACTTCCTCGACGATGTCTTCCACGGTCACGAGTCCGGCCGTGCCACCGTATTCGTCGACCACGATCGCGACTTGGTTGCGGTGAGTCTGCATCTCCGAGAGCAGTGGCAAGATGCCCTTGGTCTCCGGGACGAATACCGGCCGTCGGATGTGTTCGACGACCGGGTCGTCGCCTCGTCCCTCCGCGAGCGGTCCGACGAGATCCTTGAGCAGGGCCACTCCCACGATGCGATCCCGGTCCTCGTGGAAGACCGGGACGCGCGAGTAGCCGGTTCCGCGCATGATCTCGGTGGCCTCGCGCACGCTGTGAGTGTCCTCGGCGAGCACCATGTCCACGCGAGGGACCATGACCTCCCGCGCGACCGTGTCCCCAAGTTCGAAGATCTCGTGGATCATGCGCTTCTCCTCCTCGAGCAAGCTGCCCTGCTCGGTAACGAGAAGCTTGATCTCCTCCTCGGAGACAGCCGAGCGCCCCCCGTCGGACTTGACGCCCACGACTCTTGCCACCGCCGAGGTCGATGCGGAGAGAAACCAGACGACCGGTGCCAGGACCTTGGCGAGAAACGAGATCGGTCCCGCGACGGCGACGGCGACCTTCTCGGCACGCTGGAGACCCAGTCGCTTGGGTACGAGCTCGCCGAAGATGAGGGTCACGTACGCGATCACCATCGTGACCAGCAGGACCGAAAGACCGGCGGCCACGCCCGTGAGCCAGGTGATGTCGAAGCCAACGAGCCACTCCTGGATCGGCTCGGCCAAGGTCACGGCGGCCGCGGCCGAAGCAAGCATCCCGACCAGGGTGATGCCCACCTGAATCGTGGCGAGCAGACGCGTTGGTTCCTCGGTGAGCGAGAGGGCCGCCTTCGCTCCCGACGAGCCCGCCTCGGCGCGCTTCTTGAGGGCGGCTCTGCGCGCGCTTATGAGCGCGATCTCGGCCGCGGCGAAGTACCCGTTGAGCGCTACGAGCACGGTGATGAGGACGATCTCGAGAGCTGCGTTGCGCATGTTCATTAGGTTACCAGTATCCGACAGCGAAAAACCCAAGGAACTCGCTCGAGGCGGTTCGGACACACAAGGTGTCAACCATTGCCAGAGTTCTCCCGATACTGCTAGGGAGGAGTGTCGTGGCGCCAGCGTGCGCTATGTCGAGAGGGACGACGCGTGTTCGAGTCTGCGGGCATGAACGAGCTTTCAGCCGCCGTGCGAGCGCTGGCCGCCGCCGGCAAGTCGCTGCGCCTCTACCCGTCGGCGAGTCCGATACCGCGCGAGTCGATCGCGTCGGCGCTGGATGCCTTGTCCGAGTACTTCGTGACAGGTCAGACAGATCTCGTCCTAGCGGTGTCCCGAGAAGGGCTCGTCTGGCACGGCGAGCCCCTTCATGCCCCGTCGGTAAGCATGTCCGACTTCGTGCAAGAACTCCGGGACCACGCCGTGGCGAAGTTTCAGATCGACCCCGAAGTCACGGGGGACGAACTCATCGGGTTCATGACGGTCGTCGGGCGCAGCCCCGACGACGTCCGCTCGCAAGGCGGGGTTGGCGCCCTTCTGAATGCTTCGGGGATTCACGGGGTCCGCGTGACCGAGATCCAGCTCACGGCGGTCGAACAGGGCGACGTCCTCGACGTCGACGACGTCGACGAGTTCCTGCGACAGCTTGTGGCAGACCCCGCACGGCTTGCCGCCTGGTTCTCGGCCGCCGCATCCGGAGACCCCGCAATCTTCGCCGACGGGCTGATGGAGCTCGTGCGAGTGGCGGGGCCGTCGGGGTACCAGGCGCTGGTGGGCGGAATCGCCGGCGCATTCGTCTCGCAGCCGGCCGAGGCACGCGATGGCCTTCTGGCGCTGTCGCTGGAGAGCGGGCCGGTCCGCGACTTCGCCGCAGACATGTTCGGACTACTGGCTCCGGCTGAGATCGCAGGCTCCGTGCTGGGCGGCACCTTTGGCAAGAACATGTTGTCTCTGTCGCACGCACTGAGCAAGCTGCCGCTCGAACGGGTTACCGCTCAGGTGCGCGCCGAGGTTCAGGCGATGCTGCCGGGGCATGGGCGTACTGTCGACGAGGCCTCGTTCCTGGACCACATGCTTGACATGCGCGAGTCCGCGGTCGCAGAGCCCGCCCTCGTTGATCGAGACCGCTCGTATCGTGCCGTCGCAGACGTCGCCACCCTGCCTGAGGAGACTGTCGAGAAGGCTCGCATGGCGGTCGTCGGGTCGCACAAGGCGATCTCGGCCATCGGCGTCAGGACGATGATCTCGCTGCTGGATCAGCAACAGGACTACGAGTTGTTCTGCCGCACGATCGAGAGCTTGGCCGCGATGGTGCCCGGCCTGATAGCCCAAGGCGACTTGGAGTTGGCAGGGCGCATCCTCGCAGAGCTGTCCGAGCGCGAGCGAGCCCAGTCCAGTCCGTGGCCTGAGCTCACCGAGCGGATCTCTCGAGTTCGCGCCAGTGCGGTCGGTCCCAAGACCATGTCGGCGCTCGTCGCAGCCGTCGTCGGCGACCCATCGCTGATCGACAGCGCGCGCGCGTTCATGCGAAACGCAGGTGCGGCAGGCCCTCGGACGCTCGTTTCGGAGTCGCTGGCCCTCAAGTCGGACGGGCTACGAGTCGCCGAGCAACTCGTGGGTCGCCAGACCATCGACGTGCTCAACGATCTCGCCCCACAGATCCAGTGGCACGAACTCGCACCCATCGCAGCCAGGCTGCTGTCCGAGGACGACCTGCGCTCCGTCGCGACGATCGACGCCCTGATGGCGCGGCCCGACCAGCAGTCGAGGCGGGAAGTCGTCATGGGCGCCTCGAGCAACGGAGGGCCGCGCGCCATGAAGCTGTGCTCGAAGGCGCTCAAGGACCCGGCTGCAGAGGTGGCGATAGCCGCCACTCGCGCTCTGGCGCGTACCGGAACCACGGAGGCCGCAGTCCAGATTGCGGAGCGCCTGGACGAGCTGGACCTGGACACGGCCGACTACGCGATAGCGCGCGAGATGATCGTGGCTCTGACCAACCTGCCGGGGCCCGAGGCGGACATGGCCCTGGCGAAGATCGCGGGGCGCAGGGCGCTGATCAAGCGCGGTCACTTTGGAGAAGTGCAGGAACTCGTGGCCAAGACGCAGCGGCTCAGGGCGGGGGCAGGCCGGACCTGATGAGCAACGCCGAGCAGATCGTCAGCACCATCGTCAGCGCCCGCAGGGCCATACAGCTGTACCCTCCATCGCACCCTGAGTACGAGGCCGCGCTCGACACCCTCGTCGACTCCGTGGCCCAAGCGACCGCTGCAGGACCTATCGCGCTGAACTGCTACGAGGGCCAGCTGTACTGCAACAGCGCGGCCGTGCCCTCGGACGCACGAAACGCTGAGACGCTGGCAGAGGCGTTCGAGGCCCGTCGGATCGAGTCGCTCACGTTCCATCCGGGCATCGGGAGAACCGACGCCCTGGGGCTGGTCGAGGTGTTGTCCCTACGGCCCTCCCCCAACCTCGACGTAGAAGACGAGCTTGCCAAGCGCGAGGTCGTCACGATCAACGTGGCGATCCTCTCGAAAGAACAGGACGAGGAGAGCGCCGAGAAGGACCGCCAGCGTCAGGCAGATCGCATGATGTACCAGCGCGCGCTCGCCGCGCTTCGCCGCGTACAGCAGCGCCTGGCAATCGGGGGCGGCGACATCGGCGAGACCGGGGCGCTCGTGGGGTCGGTGATGGAGCGGCTTCTCAGCGATCCGCCGGCGGTACTCGGGCTCGCCACCATCAGTGGCTCGGGAGAGCGAGACCTGTTCCATTCGCTCAACGTGATGATCTACGCACTTGCTCTGGGGCAGCGGCTGGGACTTCCCGAAGAAGGTCTGCAGTCCCTTGGGATGTCGGCTCTTCTGCACGACGTCGGCAAGACCGCGTTCGACCGCGACGATCGGATGCAGCTCGATCCGATGCGCGAGATGCACCCGCGTGTGGGTGCAGAGATCCTGCAGCGTGTCGCTCTCGACGACCCGGCTCCGATGCTCGTCGCGTACGAGCACCACATGCACGCCGATGGCTCAGGCTGGCCCGAGCGCCCGGACGGCTACCACCCGCACCCGTACAGCCGCATGGTCGCGATCGCCGACCGCTACGAGAATCTGACCAGCCCGCCGTCTCAAGAGGCCAAGGCAATGACGCCTGACAAGGCGATCGTCCAGGTACTTCGGGAGGGTGGAACGATACTGGATCCCTTCTTCGTCCGTCTCTTCGCGTCGGCTCTTGGTGTGTTCCCGGTGGGTTGCCTTGTTCGACTCTCGGACCACTCCGTCGGGGTTGTCGCGCGTCCGGGCGAGGACCCGCTGGCGCCTGTGGTGCGCCTGGCCTACGACGACTGTGGGACGGAACTCGACGCACCAGACGAGCTGGATCTGTCGCTGGGAGACGTACGAATAGTCGAAGTCATCCACCCCAGTGCGCTCCAAGTGGACGTCTCCGAGAAGCTCTAGCCACTCGAGAGGGAAGCTACGCCTTCATCTCGCAGATCTTCTGCATCCGTGCGGCGAAGAAGTAGAGCGCGGCGGCCACGAGCATAGGGACGATGAAGAAGAAGAACACCGTCGCCCACACTCCGGTCTCCCATCCTCCCACGATTCCGTAGACCACGATCGCAACCGCGCCGACGACCAGTATCGCCGCGGCGAGGTTCTCGTAGAACATCCCGATGATGAAGATGACCGCGATCACTGCGGCGTATATGAGCGCACCACCGAGCGCCTCGGTCAGGGGGGCGCCCTGGTAGGCCCACGCGGCACCCCACGACATGAACACCCAGAAAAGCCCGCCGATGAGCACGAACAGGCGCGCCATGATGCGCTGGGCGTTCATGGTCTCGGTGTTGCACGTCCTGGCCAGCAGCTCCATCGCTTGCTCCCTCCGTCAGTGACCCGGTCGGTTCGAGCCCCCCTGTTTGTTTCTATCCACTCTACCCAAGACCTGCACGCGTCGGCGTACCGAACCACTCAATCCTCCGGCGCTCCTGCGCGACGCCAAGGTCGTCAAGCACGGACTGCATCGCTTCGACCATCGGTGGTGGGCCCGACACGAACACGAGCCGACCGTCGCTGATGTCGGCATGGCGCCGGACCAACTCGGAGGTGACGAACCCGCGCTCGCCCTCCCATTGCTCGTCAGGGTGCTCGAGCACCGAGACCACCCGGACCCCCGAAGAAGCCATGGCCGCCAGCTCCTCAAGGTAGGGGGTGCACGTCGCGTCGCGGTTTCCGTAGAACACCACACCATCTCGAAAACGATGTCCCCGTTGCATCGCGTCTCGCAACATGCTGCGCGCCGGCGTCACTCCCACGCCGCCGATCAGGAAGGCCACCTCGGTCACGTCCGGCGGCATCCTCAACCTGCCGCCGGGACCCACTACCTCTACCTCATCGCCCGGGGCCAGCCGCTCGAGTGCCACCTTGAACGGCGAACCCGAGATACGCGTGGCAATCTCAAGCCAGTCGTCACCGGGGGCGGTGGTGTTCGTAAACGTCTCCGTACGCTCTCCCTCGGCCGTCGGGAGCGTGAGCCGAAGCCACTGCCCTGGGGTGAAGTCGAAGCCCTCGGGCCGCCCCAGAAGCAGAAACACGACGTCCGTACCGCAGCGCCGCACGGACTCCACACGGGTGAGATACTTGCCAGACATCAGGTCCCCTCGCAGCTCGGTCGACGGGAACATACCCGTTGTGGCGACCAATGCCAGTCGAGCCTGGGCCCGTACCGCCGAAAGAGAGTGCCGCATGAGATTCTCGAGAATGCCGATCGTCGTCGCCGTGATGCTTGCAAGCCTCGCGCTCTCCGGCTGCGGACTTCTGGCCGCACCGCCCACCGACGCGAGGACCGACAAGCCCATCGATCTGGAGACTGCCGAGGTCAAGGAGTACGAAGGCAAGCGGCTGGACTCGGTGGCTGACTTCAGGGAGAACTCGATCAAGGGACCCCAGGCAGTTGCCCTCGACTCATACCGCCTCGCGGTCAAGGGCCGAGTCGACACCCCGCTGACGTTGGACTACGACGGCGTGATCGATCGCCAGGCCTACAAGAAGATCGTCACGCTCAACTGCGTGGAGGGGTGGAGTGTCGACATACTGTGGGAGGGCGTCCGGATACGGGACATCCTCGAGCAGGCGGGCTACGACCCCAACGCCAAGACGGTGATCTTCCGATGCTACGACGGGTACTCCACGTCGCTGCCGCTCGAGACGGTCGTCGGCCGCGACCTGCTGTTGGCCTACAAGATGAACGGGATCGACCTCCCGCAAGAGCGCGGGTTCCCGTTCCAGGTTGTCGCCGAGGACAAGTGGGGCTACAAGTGGGCGAAGTGGGTGACGGAGATCGAGGTCAGCGACGACGCGGACTTCGAAGGCTACTGGGAGAGCAGGGGCTACGAGAACGACGGCACCGTCCCCGGGCTCGAGAAGGAGTCGGCCCCGGCCACTAGCCCGCAATGATCACGTAGAGGAGTACGGCCAGAAAGTGACAGACGCTACCCGCCAGTACGAACACATGCCACACGGCATGCATGTACTTGACCTTCTTCATCACGTAGAAGACCGTGCCCGCTGTGTAGGCGAGACCGCCAGCGACGAGTAGCCAGATGCCCGCAGGATCCAGCGTGGCCCTGAGCGGCCCGATCGACCACACCACCATCCAGCCCATGGCCAGGTAGACCGCCGCCGACAGCCAGCGGGGCCGGTAGGGCCAGAAGGCCTCGGCGGCTATCCCCGCGACTGCGAGCCCCCATATCACTGCGAACATCAGCCAGCCGACCGACACGCCGCCTGCTAGCCACGGGATCGGGACTTCGCGCAGGGTGACGAGGCAAAACGGCGTGTACGTGCCCGCTATCAGCAGATAGATTCCGCAGTGGTCGAAGATCTTGAACAGGTGCTTCACCTTGGGCTGGGGGAAGCTGTGGTAGAGGGTCGAGGCCGTGTACTCCAGCACGAGAGCCACGCCGTAGACGATCGAGGACGCGAGCTTGTACGGATCGTGCTCGAGCACCGCGAACGCTACCAAGACGACCAGCGCTGCTACCGATAGCCCTATCCCCAAACCGTGTATGACGCTGTTGGCGATCTCCTCGCCCAAGGTGTAGGCGCGGGCCTTGTCCGGGGCGGGCGTGGCGTGCGGCTGTGCTGAGGCCTCGGTCACGAAGCGTCGTCCTCGGCGAGTTCGGCGGCGTGCGCATCGACAGAATCCTCGAGCTCGGGGTCCTCGGTACCGTCTTCGACGACGACCACCGGCTCTTGAGCCGAGTCTCCCACCTCGCACTGCATCCGGCCGTTGATGAAGAAGCACTCGGCAGCCGGATCGTTCACCAGCACCACGAGGTCGTGCTGGGCAATACCGGGCTCGACTCCCAGCCTGGCCGCGATCGCGCGGTAGAGCGCCCCCTTGAGCTCCGGGGAGCGGGGCAGCATCGCGATCTCGATGATGGTCAGCCGGTCGGAACGCACCTCAGTCGCGTCGATGTCCTCGCGCGGGGTCTCGACGATTCGCTGCATCACGCGCTCCGAGGGCACCCCGAGCTCGGTGACGATGGCGTCGCGCACGCCATGCAAGAGCGTCCGCTTGTACTCGGTCGTCTTGCCCGACTGGATATCGATTCGAACGATAGGCATACGGGGCTCCTGATTCGGGAACGGTCCTACTATACCCGCAGGTCGCTCAGGCTAGGAGGCTGGTGTGGCGGTGGCGCGAACGAGAGTCGTGGTGAGCGGGCGCGTCCAGGGAGTGTGGTTCCGGCAGGGCACGCTTCGTGCGGCCACCGAGGCCGGTGTCGCCGGCTGGGTCCGCAACCTACCCGGCGGCGAGGTCGAGGCGGTGTTCGAAGGGCCTGCCGAGAAGGTCGCCTCGGTAGTCGAGTGGTGCAGACGCGGACCGGACCATGCCTTCGTCGCCTCCGTCCAAGAGTCCTCCGAGCAGGCTGAAGGCCTCGTCGGATTCGAGATCAGGTAGCGGGCCGCTCCGAGAGCGCCAGGCGCAGATACGTCATGGACACGCTCTCGTCGACGAAACTCATGTCGAGGAACGGCTCGGTCGGCCGGAATCCCAGCCGTTCGTACATCATCGCGGCCACCGGCATCGTATCGGGCAGAGTGGTCACCAGCGCCTCCGTGTAGCCCATCTCCCTCGCGCCCTCGATCGCGATCCGAATCAGCGCGCCCCCCAATCCCGTCTGACGCGCGGCTGGACGAACGTAGAGTCGCTTGATCTCGCATGCGGAGTCGTGGTGCGGGCGCACGCCGACACAGCCGAGCGTCGCCCCCTCATCGCTCGTGGCAAGGTAGAGCCGACCTTCAGGTGCCGCATAGGGGCCTGGAAGCGTTGCGATCTCCTCGGCGAGCCTCCACGAGCACACGACCTCGCCAAGCCACTCCTGGTACTCCCGGAACAGCTCGCGTACCCGCTCCACGCGCTCCGTATCGTTGTCGTCGACGCGCTCGATGCGCCACTCAGCCATGCGCGCCCTCCTCGACGAGCTCGATCGCCTCGTCGCTCGCACGGACCTGACCCAGCGTGTTCACCACGACGACCCCTACGATCGCTATCACGCCGCCGAGGAGCTCCGCCCCGCCGGGTATCTCGCCCAACCAGAACCACGCGATGATGGCAGCGTTCGCGGGCTGCAGGTACAGGAAGGCCGACACGCGGCTCGCGGGCATCTTCGATAGCCCGTAGCCCCACAACACGTAGGCGATCGCCCCGGGAAAGACCCCGAGGTAGACGCCGGCGACGGTCGCGCTGACGGGTGCCTGCTGCATCTGGAGGAACAACGAGCGCGCGAATAGCAGCATCGGGACGGTGCCTGCCCAGATCGCGTACGAGGTGAACTCGGTCGCCGTGTACTTCGCGAGGCCGGGCTTGCTCACGAGGAAGTACAGCGAGGTCGACACGGTAGCGATCAGGATGAGGATGGCGCCCGGGTCGATGCCGAAGCCGCCTTCGGCCTCGCCGAATGCAACGAGCGTCACGCCCAGAAACGAGATAGCGATTCCCGCCCAGCCCCACGGCGCGAGCCGCTCCCCTAGAAAGCGCGTCGACAGCATCGCGGTTACGACCGGCGACAGCGAGATGATGAGCGCCGCGGCACCTGACTGAACCGTGCGCTCCCCGAAGTTCAGCGCTATGTGGTAGATCGTGATGCCGAGCAGCCCGGCCAACACGATACGGCCGAGGTCTTCTCGGCGGGGGCGTTTGAGACGCGTCATGAGAGCGTAGGCGGCCAGCACTGCCGATGCGGTCCCAAAGCGCAACAGCGCGAGCTGCACCGGCCCGTAGCCGTCAGGACCGGGCACTCCGTCGGCGGGTGCGAGGCCGGCTCGGATACCGGGAAACGCGGACGCCCACAGTAGCAGAGCGATGCCGATGGCGAGCCACGTGGAGGGGGCGACCTTTGCGGATGTCATGCGGGCAATGGTAGTCCATGAGTCCTTGGGCGGATATCCGAAAGCGAACGACGCCTACTCGAGTTTGAGCCGAGGTATGCCGATCGCGAGCGTCAGTGCCGCGAACCCGAGCAGTATGGCGACAGGGAGTATCACCGCTTCGATCCCCATGCCACGCGCGACGACGTCTTTGAGGCCCACCATCGCCCACCCCGTAGGCGTGAGCTTCGCGACCTGCTGCATGAACGGGCTGGCGATCTCGATGGGCCAGTAGCACCCCCCCAACATCGCCAAAGCCGTGGACACAACCGGTGTCAGCGCCGACATCTGACCGCGCGTGCGCACCAGCGCCGAGATCATGATTCCGAGTCCGGTCGACGCCATCACCAGGGAGAACAGAACGAGAGCGACGGGCAGAGGATCGGTCCCCCACGGGACGCCGAAGACCAGGGCGCCGAATCCGACGAGCATCGCGGCCTCGAAGCTGGCGACCAGCACGACCCCGAGGGACTTCCCGAGCAGGATCTGCGAGCGCCGCAGCGGTGCGGCCAGGAGGCGACGCAGCGTACCTATCTCGCGCTCCTCCAAGATGCCCCCGGCGCTGCCAAGCGCCACCATCATCACGAAGAACACCGTGAACCCCAAGGAGTACTGCGTGTTCGGTGGCGACTTCAGCTCGTTCTCCCGGGCGGCCGTCGCAAGCACGACTCGCGACTCGACGCCCACCGGAGGATCGGGGCTCCACAGCCCGTCGGCGTAGACGAAGAGCCGCTCGAACTCCGTAGCCCCACCCAAAGCGCTCGCTGCCACACGCGCGGCTTCGGCGTCAGCAGCGACCCGCGTGGCCGCGCCGTCCACCGTCTGGACGATCGCCTGCGCCGACGCTGAGCCCGGGTCGCGGACAACGTAGATGCGGGCCTTCTCGTCGTCTTCGATGCGCTCGCCAAAGCCCTCCGGGATGATCACGGCGACCGGTGCCTGCCCCTCGGCGACGAGTTTCCGGGCCGAAGCCTCGGAGACGCGGAGGGCGTCTGACGAATCGGGCTCGTCGATCGCGGAGATGATACGCGCGGAGTAGGCCGTCTTGTCCAGGTCGGCCACGGGCACCCCGAGCGCACGTCCCGCACCCCCGCCCCCGGACCCGAACGCCGCGCCGAACACCCACGTCAGCAGCAGCGGCAGAACGATAACGCTCACCAGCTCACCGCGGTCGCGGAAGATCTGCACCAGGTTGAGCCCGGCCATCGCGAAGACTCGTCTCATCGCGCGGCCTCCATGCGCCACACGCCGATGGCGAACAGTGCTGCGGAGATTCCCGCCAGGGCGGCAACGGGCACGAGGACGTCGCCAAGCCCCGCTCCACGGACCTGGATGGCCGACCACGCCTCCATAGTCCACCCGATCACGGAGAAGAAGCGGATCGGCTGTACCCACTCGGGTAGTACCGCGATCGTGAAGAAGGCCCCGCCGATAAGTGCCTGGATCTGAACGATGAGCGGCCCGATGCCGCCTGCGGCTCGCTCGGAGCGAGCGAACGATGCGATGAGAGTTGCCAGGCCGGTGACCGCGAGCATCTCGGCAGCCGCGACGACGAACGTCGCCAGGGCGTCGCCACCCCACTCGACCCCGAAGACGAATCGCGTGAACAGGTAGAGGAGCACGAACTGACTCATGCCGAGCACGAACACCGACAGCATCTTGCCGCCCACGATCGTCCAGCGTGGCGAGGGCGTAGTGAGCATGCGGTTCATCGTCTGCTCGCGGTTCTCCTTGATCGTCGAGAACGCCCCGAACATCGCCCCGAACATCAGAAACATCGACACCATCGACATCCCGTAGAAGTCGATCGCCGTCACGTGTACGACGTTTGTGGCCGCATCCTCGACCACGCTGACGCCCTCCAGCGCGTCTTCGGCGGTCACCGCCTCGACCGCTCGAGCCACCAGCGCGCCGCCACCAGCCGCCAGGGCCGCCGGATTCCCGCGCGAGACCGTTTCGGTGACCGTCTGCACGCTGACCGAGGCCGCCGAGAACCGCGTGGCGAACGCTGTGACGACCGTCTCCCAGATTCCCGCGCCGGTCTCGCTACCGGGGTCCTTGAGTACCACAAGGTCCACTTCTCGGCCGCTCGACACGTCCTCGTCGAAGCCGGCCGGCACGATCAGGGCTGCCGAGATACGTCCGGCGCGCAGTTCCGCCCGCGCAACACGCTCGCTATGCAGCAGCCGGATGTCGAACAGGTCGGCGAGGCGATCCGACTCGAGCATCGCATCGACGAGCTCGTCGGAGGGGGGCTTGGATGAGCCCACTGCCGTAGACGAACCTCGAGACAGGTCGACGATCGCGACGCTTATCGATCCGCCGCCGTCCGCGACCCCCCCGAGCGCTGAGCCCAAGATGAAGATGAGAACCACCGGCATGCCGAGCAGGATGCCGAGGGCCGTGGGGTCGCGTATCCACACGAGCATGTCCTTGAGCGCGATGTGCCACGAGCGCTCCATCAGTCACGCAGCCCTCGACCCGTGAGATGCAGAAACACGCTTTCGAGATTCGGCTCCACGACCTCTATCGCCCGCAGATGAGCTCCGGCATCGGTGACGGCCTCGACCACTCCGCCGAGCACCGCGGCCGCATCGTGTGCCAAGACCTCCAGCTCCGAGCCGCTCACCTCGGCCTGGGTCACGCCGGGAACCGCACGCACGCCCTCCAGTGCCGCCACTACCTCAGCAGGCGCAGCTATCCGCTCGGTCTCCTCGGCGACGTGGCTCGGTCTCACCCTCGGTGGTCGAGACGGCGAGGTCGTCGCCGATCTGGATGCGGATGCGGTCCTCGTCGCCGACGAGCGCTCGCAGCTCCTCGAGCGTCCCACGCGCGATCACCTTGCCGTGGTCGATGATGGCGATGCGATCGCACAGCGCCTCGACCTCTTCCATGTAGTGGCTCGTGTAGACGACCGTCATGCCCTCGCGGTTGAGCTCTCGGACGGTATCGAGGATGTGGTTGCGGCTCTGGGGGTCGATACCGACGGTCGGCTCGTCCATCAACAGGACTCGGGGCCGATGCAGGATGCCCGCGGCGATGTTGATGCGGCGCTTCATCCCTCCCGAGAACGTCTCGACGCGCACCTTCGCCTTGTCCTCGAGGCCGGCCATCGACAACCCGTACGACACCGCATCTTCGAGCGTCTTGCCGCTCATCCCATACATCCGACCCCAGAACCTGAGGTTCTCGGTCGCGGTGAGTGTGGGGTACAACGCGATCTCTTGGGGCACGACGCCCAGCTCGCGGCGAACGCCGATGGAGTCACTCAGGACCGAGTGCCCCGCCACGCGCACGTCGCCCTCGTCAGGGGCGAGCAGACACGAGATCATCGAGATGGCTGTTGTCTTGCCGGCGCCGTTGGGGCCCAGCAGTCCGAATATCTCACCTTGGGCGATCTCGAAGCTCACGCCGTCCACGGCGGTGAGCTCGCCAAACCGCTTGACGAGACCCACCACTTCTACGATCCCGGCCATCACGACTCCCTTGTGAGCCTCTCGAGGGAGTCCAGTATGGCAAACAAGGGCTTCTCGGCAGGCCGAGACGTGTTGCTCCGCCTGCGCGGCCATCTCGGCCGCCGACACCACGTAGCGGCCGCCCGATGCGAGGTCGTCACCGCACTCCGCGATCAGGCGACCCAGCAACTCGGCCGTCCACTCGAGATGGAACTGCAGCCCAACAAGTCGCCCCCCCGCCAGCGAGAACGCCTGGTTGGGGGTTGCTTCGCTACTGAGCGCGGGCTGCGCTCCAGGCGGCAGATCGAAGGTGTCGCTGTGCCAGTGGCCCACCACGAGACCGTCCGGGAACCCGGAGAACACCGGGCCGGTGGTGGCGGACTCGGTCACGCGGACCGGGAACCACCCGATCTCGGGCGACACGTTGCGACGCACCCGACCTCCCGCGACCTCGGCGAGGATCTGAGCCCCGAGGCACACGCCAAGAACGTGGACGCCCTGAGAGACGGCACGGTTGAGATATCGCTTCTCGGCGGCGAGCCATGGGTTCGCTTCGTGGTCGTCGGCCGCCATCGGTCCGCCGAGCACCACGACGAGATCGACCTCGTCAAAGCGCGGATACTCCTCTGTGAGCGCGGACGACTCTCCTAGTGAGTGACCGCCCGCCTTCGCCCACTCGGCGATGAGCCCCGGTCCTTCGAAGGCTGCGTGGCGAATCACGTGAATGCGCATGCGTTCCCCTTGCGACGGTGGTCCATGCCCATTCGTACCTCGTGCATCGAGTGCACTGCTGGTGTTGCCTGGCCGATGCCCGAGCCAATCTAGTCGCGGTCCGGAAAGCCGCCGTTGTCGGGCGCGTTCCACGACCCCGTTGCACTTATGCCTCCGGGCGAGTCCGGCAGCGGATCGGCTGCATCGTCGCCCATCGCCTCGAGGATCCGAGCCGCTTCGGCATCTGAGAAGCCTTCGAGGTTGAGCCCCTGGCGCTCGTCCTCTTCGATCAAGGCCCTCTGCGCGCTCCAGAGCTCAGGATCCGAGTTCTGCCCAAGATCGATATCCGGACGCTCGTCGTCAACGACGTCGGCGTGCTTGTCGCCTTCGATCAGGGCACCCCTGTCGCGCTCGACAGGCTCGCCCTCGTGCCGTGGTTCGCGTGTGACATCGTCATCGGGAATCATCGGTGTTCGCCCTCCGTTGGCCGAGGCCACCGCAAATCCTCGCGGCGGGCCGCTGAAGGGGTTCTTCCCGCAAACGGCCATATGACATCACCGACAGGGCCGCCCGATTACTACACCGAGCGGCCCTGGATGCGATCTGGTGGAGACGAAGGGGCTCGAACCCTCGACCCTCGGCTTGCAAAGCCGATGCTCTCCCAGCTGAGCTACGTCCCCGTGCGCGGGAGAGTATAGCATCGCCGCGGCGCTTGTCATCTCGGCGGCGCTTCGAGCGTCCCGCCCGACCAAGGGGCGCGTCACACAGCTTTCACGCGATCGTTCGGCGTGCGCAATCAGCGCGAAACAACGCCCCCGTACCGTTCACTTGAGCAGCTGGCCTTGTGCATCAGGGGCGACCTACGCCAGCTGCCTGAGCCGATCAACGACGCTCGGCCTCCTAGCCCCCCAGGCGGTTCGATACCGATTGTCGGCTCTCGGAGGAGGTGGCCCGAACCCTAGGTACGCGCGCCGCGCAGCAGGCGTTCTGCTGCGCCGTCCCGGCGGCGCGCGACAAAGCAGACAGCTCACGACCCCTCGGGCGGGGTCCGACACGACGAAGGAGGTAGGACATGCGCAATCGAATAGCACTCGTCGGCTTGACCGCACTTGCGCTGCTCGCGATCCCGGCGCTGGCATTCGCTGCCGGGGACCCGAACGGTGCCGAAACGCTCGCAGCGGATCCCGCCGCACCGATCACGTTCATCTGGATGCTCGTAGCCGGCTTCCTGGTCTTCTTCATGCAGGCCGGCTTCGCGATGGTCGAGGCGGGATTCTGCCGCGCGAAGAACGCGAGCAACCTCATGATGAAGAACCTGCTCGACTTCGTGATGGGGTCGCTGGCGTACTTCGCCGTCGGCTTCGCGTTCATGTACGGCGCCGACAAGTCCGGCCTGATCGGCTTCTCGGACTTCTTCCTGTCCGGCGACGCCTACGACGTGACCGTGTATCGCGACTTCATGTTCCAGGTCGTCTTCGCGGCGACCGCTGCGACCATCGTCTCCGGTGCGGTGGCAGAGCGCCTCAAGTTCAACTCGTACCTGGTCTACTCGATCGTCATCTCGGCCTTCATCTACCCGATCTACGGGCACTGGGTGTGGGGCGGCGGATGGCTCTCGCAGATGGGCTTCCACGACTTCGCCGGCTCGGGCGTGGTCCACGCGCTGGGCGGCTTCGTGGGACTCGCCGGGCGCGATGGTCCTGGGACCGCGCTTCGGCAAGTACGACAAGGACGGCAAGCCGCGTGCGATTCCCGGCCACAACATCCCCATGGCCGCGATCGGCGTGTTCATCCTGTGGTTCGGCTGGTTCGGCTTCAACCCCGGCTCCACGCTGAACGGTGAGGACCTCCGCATGGCGGTCATCGCGGTCAACACCACCTTGGCGGCGTCCGCGGGCGCTGCAGCCGCGCTGCTGTTCATCTATCGCGAAGACCAGGGTATGGGATATCGGTATGGCGTTGAACGGCGCGCTCGCCGGCCTTGTTGCCGTCACCGCGCCCTGTGCGGTCATCAGCGCTCCTTACGCGATCGTGATCGGCGCTATCGCCGGTATCTTGGTCGTCCTGTCGATCTTCGCGGTGGAGAACATGGGTATCGACGATCCGGTCGGTGCGTTCTCGGTCCACGGCGTCAACGGCATCTGGGGCCTCATCGCTGTCGGGCTGTTCGCCGATGGCACCTACGGCGACATCACCGGGCTGTTCTTCGGAGGAGGAACCGCTCAGCTGGTCGACCAGCTGATTGGTGCTGGAGTCGTCATGGCGTGGGCGTTCGGCCTGGGCTTCGTCACCTTCAAGGTGATGGATCTCACGTTCGGCATCCGCATCTCCCCGCAGGAGGAGATCGAGGGTCTCGATATCCAGGAGCACGGTGGCCCCGCATACGCCAACTTCCTGACGGTCGAGGAGTAATGTTGACTATCCATCCAAGGAGGTGGTGACGGTGAAGAAGATCACGGCAGTGATACGTCCCGAGAAGCTCGACGACGTCAAGGATGCTCTGGAAGCGGCCGGATACCCTGGCCTGATGCTGACCCGCATCGAGGGCCACGGCCAGCAGAAAGGCGCCATGCAGCAGTTCCGTGGTCGTGCATACAAGGTCGAGTTGCTCCCCAAGTACAAGGTCGAGGTCGTGTGCGCCGAGGACCAGTGCGGCGCCCTGATCGATGCGATCGTCAGCTCCGGACGTACCGGCGAGGTTGGCGACGGCAAGATCTTCATCAGCGACATAGCTGAGGTCATCCGTATTCGAACGGGAGAGAGCGGAAGCACCGCCATCTAGGCGGCGCGAGGTGCACCGATGAAGAGAGTCGAAGCCATCATCCGACCCGACCGCTTGGAGGCCGTCAAAGCCGCCATCGTGTCACTCGGGCTCCGGGGCATGACGGTGGTTGAGGCACACGGCCACGGCAGTCAAGGTGGAGTGTCCCAGCTGTGGCGCGGTGAGGAGTACGTGGTCGACCTGCTACCCAAGGTCGTGGTCACCGTGGTCGTCCAAGACCACGAGCTTCACGACTGCCTGGATGTCATCGCCAAGGCGGCTCGTACGGGCCGGATGGGAGACGGGAAGCTCTTCGTCCTCCCGGTGGAAGAGGCCGTTCGGGTTCGCACGGGAGAAAGCGGCACACAGGCGCTGTGATCGTACCTGTGGGACAGTGGGCGTGAAGCGAGCACAGGGAAGGCGGGCCTTCTGGCCCGCCTTCCTCGTATCCGGAGCGCCTCGCTGTAACTCGTTGCTCCGGTCTTACTGTTACGAACCCGGGATGGCCTTCGCTTCGCCCGACATGCCCCTCCAAAGGGCTATCCTGAGGGACTCTTGGCCTCGGTGTGTCTTTCGAGGCCGCATCCCCGCGATTCTTCGGGCTTATGCCA
This sequence comes from uncultured Actinomycetes bacterium, assembly GCA_963700665.1. Lineage (GTDB taxonomy): Bacteria > Actinomycetota > Coriobacteriia > Anaerosomatales > PHET01 > CAVPCY01. Next base: position 72,003 of record CAVOYK010000011.1, on the reverse strand, counting down.
AATCTCCGGCGACATCGGAACCTGTCGTTTCTTCCTCCCGCCACCAGCGGGAACCTCTTGCGAACCGAAAAAACAGTCATCGACCATACCTACATCGAATGCGTCACTCGGAAATCTTCGTCTGCCATCCCGGTCGGGTATTCGGTTGTGGTCCCACTTCTGAGCGAGACCTCCCTTCGCATTCGCTTCGCAGCACGCTGAACTGCTTTCTATCTCCTCTATCCCCCGCGTTCTCCTTCGAGCGCCCCAGAAAACGACGAGCGGCTCCGCCTGGGAGCCGCTCGGTTTGCGCAATCCGACGAACGCGCAGCTGGCCGCGCATTTCGGCCTACTGAAGTGCGTCGATCATCTGCTTCATCTGCTCTTCGGTCTGGCCCCCGACAACCTGCTTGGAGATCACACCGTTGGTGTTCACCACCACGAAGGTCGGCACGTACTGGACACCGAGCTTGTTCGCGAGCTCAACACCCGTGTTGTCCGTCTCCACGTTGTACCTGCGGAACTCCACCTTGTCTCCGTACTGCTTCTCGAGCCCGTCGACCACGGGCTTCATCTCTTGGCACGTGGGTCAAGAGTCGGTGTAGAACTCGACGAAGACGGGTCTTCCCGACGTCGGTATCTTCTGACTGGAGGTCTGCGCCCCGGTATCCAAGGCGCCCGGCCACGACTGGATGCCCGCGCTGAGGTGCGAGATGTTCTTGAACCCGAGAGCCCGCATGGTTTCCACGGCGGTTATCGAGCGAGAGCCCGTCGCGCAGTACACGACGTAGCTCGCTTCGCGGTCCCAGCTCTGAGCGGCGGCCTCGAGCTGATCGACGGGTGCGTTCACCGCCCCTGGGATGTGACCCATCTGGTACTCGCCGGCCGTCCTGACGTCGATGATCTGAGCGCCTCCGTCGATGGCCTTCTGTGCTTGAGCCGCATCGACATTGACGATACCGCCACCGCTACTGGGCCTGAAGAGCATGATCGCCGCCACACCCACGACCACGCCTACGATCACCCAGATGATGACCTTGGACTTCATCGGCACTCCTTGCTAGAAGACGGGACACGTACTATACCCCAGAGGGTATATCGCAGGCAAACTGTCTGGCACGTAGGCGTTTGCGGGGCATAATCAGCTTCGATGTTCTGAACACAGAGCAACAGGCTTACCAATCCGCGGCGCCCCATGGTGCATCAACGGAAGGGACAGCGTGGCCGAACCGATCTCACCCAAAGAGGCAAGCGCAGCGCCCGGCCCGGTCGCCGAAGCACCCTTCCGCTCTGAGCTGCTATCTGCGGAGCGCCTCGCGGACGAAGCGCGTGGAATCGCCGCTGCCCAGCGATGGACCACCCTATCTCCCCCACGCACGACGCCCTTGATCGCGCTGACAGACCGCGCCGCCCAGTCCCTTGCCGCCGACAACCGCGAGCTCGCGCAGTCGGCCCTGGCGGGTTTTGCCGCCTCTCCCGCCGGCGAGTGGCTGCTCGACAACTACTACCTCATCGAAGAGCAGGTTCTGCTCATCCGCGAAGACCTCCCTGCGCGCTACGGCGTAGAGCTTCCCCGCCTCGAAGCGGGGCCGTACGCGGGATTCCCCCGCATCTACGAGGCGCTGCTCTCGCTGATAGCACACACCGACTCCAGAATCGACGAATCCCTGCTCGTCGAGTTCGTCGACGGCTATCAGGACGTCGATGCGCTCACCATCGGCGAGGCGTGGGCCGTCCCTATCATGCTGCGCATAGGCCTTGTCGAGAACCTGCGGCGACTGTCGAGCGTCGTGACCGCGACACAGCGCGCCGAGCAAGACGCCGACGCGTGGACCGAGCGCCTGATCATCACGACCCAAGACGCGCCCGAGCACCTTGGCGAGCTCATCGAGGAGCTCGACCGCGACTCGGCGGGAGCGAGCAACGCCTTCTACCTCAGGCTCGCCCAGCGCCTGTCGGCGGTAGAAGGCGGCGGCGAGGCGATCAACGCATGGCTTGAGCGACGGCTGGCGACGGCGGGCGTGGCGCTTCACCGGGCCCAAGTCGAACTGCAGCAAGCGCAGGCCTCGAACCAAGTCTCGATCGCGAACTCGATAACGAGCATTCGCTTTCTCGACGCCTACGAATGGCGCGAGTTCTTCGAGCGGGTCTCCTTGGTCGAGCGCGAGCTCCAGCGCGACCCCTCGCAGACCTATCCGGCAATGGACTACGTCAGCCGAGATCGCTACCGCCACGCGCTCGAACAGATGGCGCGCAGATGCGACCATACGGAGATCCAGCTCGCCGAGAAGGTTGTGATTCTGGCACGCGAGGCCCTGGCGATCGACCCGACCGACGAGGTATGCGGACATGTGGGGTGGTGGCTTGTCGGCGCGGGTCGTATCGATCTCGAGCGCGAGGTCGACTACGTTCCCACGAATCGGGAGCGCGTCTACCGAGGGCCCCTTCGGCACGGCGGGCTGTACTACTGGGGGCTCCACCTCCTGATATCGGCGTTGTTGCTCTTGGGCCTGGGCTACTACGCACTCGGCCACGGAGCCACTGCGTGGGGCGTCGCGCTCCTGGTGCTGCTTGGCGTCGTACCGCTCTCAGAAGTGTCGCTCGCGATCGTCAACCGGCTGAGTGCGTTCGTGTTCCCGCCAAGGACGCTACCCAAGCTCGATTTCCGCCAGCCGGTCGCGGATGCCCATCGCACCTTCGTGGTGGTGCCGGCGCTTCTCTCCTCGGTCAAGGCGACACGACACATCATCGAGAACATCGAGGTCGCGTATCTAGCCAACCGCGACGCGAACGTCGCCTTCGGTCTGCTCGGAGACTTGAAGGGTGCCGATTCCCAGATCCTCGAGGCAGACGGCGCCATCGTCGAGGCGGCCATCCGTGGCATCTCCGAGCTCAACGACCGATACGAGACCGAGCACGGCGTCCGCCCGTTCCACCTGCTCGTACGCGAGCGCACGTACAACGCTTCAGCCAGGACGTGGATGGGCTGGGAGCGCAAGCGCGGCGCGCTTGTCGAGCTCGTCCGAGAGATGCGCGGGGAGACCGAGACCTCGTTCGTCACGAAGCTGGGTGACGCGCAGTTCCGGCACTCCTCGGCGTTCGTCATCACGCTGGATGCCGACACCATCCTCCCGCGCGACGGCGCTCGCAGGCTCATCTCGACGATCGCACACCCGCTCAACCGTGCGCGCTTTAGCCCAGGCGATGCCAGAGTCGGGGTGGGCTACGGCCTGATACAGCCGCGAGTCGGCATGTCGTTGGAGGGCGCTCGGCGCAGCAGGTTCGCGGACCTCTACTCCGGAGTCACCGGAATCGACCCGTACGCGGGCGCTGTCTCCGACACCTATCAAGACGTGTTCGGCGAGGGCTCCTTCACCGGCAAGGGCATCTTCGAGGTCGATCTGTTCAGGGCCTTGCTCGACGACCGTTTCCCCGACAACACGTTGCTCAGCCACGACCTGATCGAGGGATCGTTCCTGCGCACGGCGCTGGCAAGCGACATCGAGGTCCTCGACGACTACCCGGCGAACTACCTTGCAGCGGCCGCACGCATGCACCGCTGGATCCGGGGAGACTGGCAGATACTGCCGTTCTTGGGCGGGGCGGTCGAGCGACCCGACGGCACCTTCGAGCACAATCCCCTCAACGCGCTCAGCCGCTGGAAGATCTTCGACAACCTGCGGCGCGCCCTCGTGCCGCCCGCGACCCTGCTGCTGTTCACCGTGGGGTGGATGGTGCTCTCGCAGCCGTCGCTGTCCTGGCCGCTCATCCTGTTGCTGGTCATCTTGTTTCCCGCGTACTTCTCTCTCGCCGACTCCATGGTGTTCCGCCCGCGCACCGTCAGCTTCAGTTCGTACGCGCCCGACGTGGTGCGTGACTTCGGAGACGACTCCGAGCGCGGGCGTGCTGTCGCTGTCCGTTCTGCCCTATCACGCCTGGATGAACACGGATGCGTCGGTGCGCGCCGTCTGGCGACGGATGGTCTCCGGCAAGCGCCTGCTCGAATGGGAGACTGCCGCCGACGCCGAGAGACGCGCCGGGTCCACGCCACAGTCCTTCTGGAGGGCGATGGGGGCGCCCGCGCTGCTCGCCGTGTTGTTGCTCGCGGTCGCCGCCATCGACATGCCGACGAGACTTCTCGCTGGCCTGCCGCTGGCGGCGCTGTGGCTCGCGGGCCCGATCTGGGCGTGGCGCCTGTCCCTGCCCACGCCGGTCAGAGCAGCCTGCCGAGCTCTCCGAGGACGAGCGGCTCGAACTACGGAGGGTCGCGCGCAAGACCTGGCGCTTCTTCGACACCTTCGTCGTCGCCAAGGCCATCACCTCGCCCCCGACAACTTCCAAGAAGACCCCGGCGGTGTGGTGGCGTGGCGGACCTCGCCCACCAACATGGGACTGCAGCTGCTCGCGGGGCTCGGTGCGCTCGACCTGGGCTACATCACCATCACCGAGCTGGTCGAGTCCACCTCGGCGACGCTGAACGTGATGGCAGGCATGGAGCGCTACCGCGGGCACTTCTACAACTGGTACGACACACGAACGCTCGAGCCACTGCGCCCCGCGTACGTCTCGACCGTGGACTCCGGCAACCTCGCCGGGCATCTCCTGGTCCTGCGTGTAGGGCTGCTCGAAGCGAGCGAGGCGCCCTTCCTCGGGCCGCAGCTTCTCGACGGCGCTCGAGACACCGTCCGCCTCGCGCTCGAGGATCTCGTGGACGAGCAGGCGGCGCTCGGACCGCCAGAGGCGCTGCGCCACGCTCGCGAAGCGCTCGACGCGCTCGAGCGCAGCCTCGCCCTCGCCGAGAAGCCCGACGACCTGGGGTCGTGGGCCGCGACGCTGGGGCGCCTGGAGCAGCTCGCACGCGAAGCTGAGGCGGCCGCCGCGAGCTCGACGAACCCGAGCCCGCCGGCGACTCCGCGGCAGCGGAACGGCCCGCCGGCGATGGTCCGCCGGTTCCCGCCACGCCGCTCGAGCGGCTCCGAGCATCGGTCGCAGACGCAGCTCGAGCGATCGACGCGGTGGTCGCGCTCGTGGGCACTCACACGCCGTGGGCCCAGCTTGGTCGCACAGGCCCCGACCTCGGTACGCGACATGCCCGAGCTCGCAGCCGCTCCTTGCCTACGTGCCCAGCCTGGTGGGGCTCGCCGAAGGCCTGGAGCAGGTCCTCTCGGACGCTCGACGTGCTGGCCGCGAGCGAGGATCCGCGCCCAGTCCGGCTGGGCCTCGGCGGTAGCCCAGGGCATTCGCGAGGCGCGACCGCGCGCGAGCGAGACTGCTCGCTCGCCTGCGCCTGAACGCCGATATCGCTCGCGAGATCTGGGAGCACACCGACTTCGCCATGCTCTACGACCCGCATCGCCAGCTCTTCTCGATCGGCTACAACCTCTCCGAGGGCGCGCTCGACCGCTCCTTCTACGACCTGCTCGCGAGCGAGTGCCGGCTTGGCGAGCTTCCTCGCGGTCGCCAAGGGCGACGTGCCCCAGGAGCACTGGTTCCGGCTCGGGCGTGCGCTGACCAAGACCCCCGAGGGCCGAGCGCTCGTGTCGTGGAGCGCGTCGATGTTCGAGTACCTGATGCCCCTGCTGGTCATGCGCGGATGGTCGGGCACGCTGCTCGACGAGACGTACGAGACGGTGGTGCGCCGCCAGATCTCCTACGGGCGGGAGCGCGGCATACCGTGGGGCGTCTCGGAGAGCGCCTTCAACGCCAAGGACGCGGACCTCACCTACCAGTACCAGGCGTTCGGCGTGCCGGGGCTCGGGCCTGAAGCGCGGGCTGTCCAACGACGTGGTCGTCGCGCCGTACGCCTCGATCCTTGCCCTGCCGATCGACCCCAAGGCAGTCGTCGCCAACCTCGGCGCGTTCACCGCCGAGGGCGCCGAGGGGCGCTACGGCTACTACGAGTCGCTCGACTACACGCCGGGCAGAGCGCCTGCCGGCAAGACGCGGGCGGTCGTGCAAGGCCTACTTCGCGCACCACCAGGGCATGAGCTTCGTGGCGCTGGCGAACACCCTTGACGACCGGCGGATGCAGGGACGCTTCCACGCCGACCCGATCGTCACCTCGGCGGAGCTGCTCCTGCAGGAGCGGGTCCCGCGCGCCGTCGCAGCTGGTCTCGCCGCACGACGAGGAGGTGCGCGAGGTACGCTCGGTGCGCGAGCTGCCGCCCCCGGTCGCCCGCTCCTACCCGCTGGCGGACACGCCCGTGCCCGCGACGCACTTCCTGTCCAACGGCCGCTACTCGGTGATGGTCACCAACGGCGGCGGCGGCTACTCGCGCTGCGAGGGCCTGTCGGTCACGCGCTACCGCGAAGACATCACCCGCGACTGTGTGGGGCACGTTCTTCTACGTCCGGGACGTCGACACAGGCGAGGTCTTCTCGGCGCCGCACAATCCCTGTCCCGCTCGACCCGACGAGTTCCACGTGACCTTCGCGCCGGACAAGGCCGAGTACCGCAGAGTCGACGGCGACCTCGAGACCTACGTCGAGATCGCGGTCTCGCCCGAGGACGACGTCGAGGTCCGCAGGCTGATCTTCACCAACCGCGGGCACGAGACCCGGCACCTCGAGATCACGTCCTACTTCGAGATCGCCTTCACCTCTCAAGGCGCCGACCAGGCCCACAAGTCGTTCTCGAACCTCTTCGTCGAGACCGAGGTCCTCCCCGACACGAACGCGTTGCTCTTCACGCGCCGGCCACGGCGTTCGGACGAAGAGCGGCTCTGGGGGCTGCACCTCGTCGCCTGCGACCAGCTGCCGTGCGCGTGGTCGTACGAGACCGACCGTGCCGCCTTCCTCGGCAGATTGCGAGGGGCCGACAACCCGGTGGCGGTCGAGCGAGGCGGCGAGCTTGGGCGGCAGCGTCGGCGCGGTCCTCGACCCCTGCTGCGCGGTCCGCCGCAGCCTCGAGGTGCCTGCCGGCGAGAGCGCGCGGCTCTCGTTCGCGACCGGCATCGCAGACAGCCGCGAACAGGCCGTCCGGCTGACCGAGAAGTACCACGACGTCCGCAGCGCGCAGCGCGCGATCGACCTGGCGTGGACCGGCGCGCAGCTCGAGCTCCGCGACCTGGGCATCAGCCCCCAAGAGGCGGTGACGCTCGAGCGCCTGGCGTCGCGGCTGCTGCTCACCGAGCCGCACTCCCCTCTCAAGGTCAAGACACCGATCGAGAACGGGCTTCCGATCTCGGGGCTGTGGTCGATCGGCATCTCGGGCGACCTGCCCATCCTGCTCGTTCGCGTCGAGGAGCTCGAACACGCCCCGCTCGTGCGCCAGGCGCTCCTGGCTCATCAGTACTGGCGGCACAAGGGGCTCTCGGCCGACCTCGTCATCCTCAACACCCGGCCTACCGGCTACGCCGACGATCTCGACGACCGCCTTCGCCTGCTCGTGCGCACGGGACACGCACTGCAGATGCTCGACAAGCCCGGCGGCGTGTTCCTGCGGCGCACCGACCAGATGCACCCCGACGTGCACAACCTTCTGCTTTCGGTCGCGCGCGCGACCCTCGATGGCGATGGCGGCTCGATCGAGCTCCAGCTGAACCTGAGGGGCAAGCGCAGGCCCGAGCAGGGCGACTTCGTGCCCACGCGCGCGGTCGAGGACTACCCTGTACCGGCCTTCGAGCGCCCGGCGCTGGCGTTCGACAACGGCCTTGGCGGGTTCGACCCCGACACGGGCGAGTACGTGATCGTGCTCGCGGGCGACCAGACCACGCCGGCGCCGTGGATCAACGTGCTCGCCAACCCGACGTTCGGATGCACGGTCTCTGAGGCGGGCGTCGGCTGCACGTGGGCGCTCAACAGCCACGAGAACCGCATCACGACGTGGAACAACGACCCTGTCACCGACGGGTCGGGTGAGGCGTTCTACATCCGGGACGAGGAGACCGGCGAGTACTGGAGCCCAACTCCGCTGCCGGTCCGCACGCCCGAGCCCTACGTCGTCCGTCACGGGCGCGGCACCGTCCGCTTCGAGCACCAGACTCACGGGATAGCACACGAGCTGGACTGGTTCGTCTCGGCAGACGACCCGATCCGTGTGTGCCGGCTCAGGCTCGAGAACACCACGGATCGCCCGCGCACCCTGAGCGTCACCCACTTCGTCGAGTGGGTGCTGGGCGACTCGCGTAGCCGCGCGCAGCAGCTCGTGGTCACGTGGTTCGACGCGGAGTCGGAGATACTGACCGCCCACAACCACTACAACCTGGACTTCCCCGGGCGCTGCGCGTTCCTGGCGTGCGGACCTGCCGCTCGACTCGTGGACGGCGAGTCGCACCGAGTTCGTCGGGCGCAACGGCCGACCCTGCGAGCCGGTCGCGATGAGGCGGGCTCGGCTCAACGGTGCGAGCGGCCGCTACTACGACAACTGCGGAGCACTCATGACCCGCATCGAGCTGGAGCCGGGACAGAGCGCCGAGGTCTCCTTCATGCTCGGTCAGACCGCCACGCTCGAGGAGTGCCGAGAACTCGTCGCGCGCTTCAGGGAGCCGGCAGCGGTGCGGCGCGCGATGAGGGAGTGCCAGGCCGCGTGGAACGACGTGCTTGACCACCGTCCAGGTGTCGACACCGGACGAGCGGCTCGACCTGCTGGTCAACGGTCAGCTTCTCTATCAGGCGACGGCGTGTCGTCTGTGGGGCCGCACCGCAACGTACCAGTCGAGCGGCGCGTTCGGCTTCCGAGACCAGCTCCAAGACGTGCTGGCGCTGCTGGTCGCTCGCCCGGACCTGGTGCGCAGAGCAGATCCTCGAGGCGAGCAGACACCAGTTCCCCGAGGGCGACGTCCAGCACTGGTGGCAGCCGTACTCGGGCCGAGGAGTCCGCACGCACATCACCGACGATCGCCACTGGCTCCCGCTTGTCGTCGCCGAGTACGTCGAGGCGACGGGCGACTCGAGCGTGCTCGACGAGCGCACGTCCTTCATCGAGGCCCCTGCTCTGCCGCTCGACCAAGAGGACGCCTACATCCAGCCGGCGGTCTCCGAGTCCACCGAGACGATCTACGAGCACTGCATCCGCGCGATCGAGACCGGCAGGCCGACCGGCGTGCACGGGCTGCCGCTGATCGGCGGCGGCGACTGGAACGACGGCATGAACCGGGTCGGCCACGAGGGCAAGGGCGAGAGCGTGTGGCTCGCGTGGTTCCTCGGCCACGTCCTGACGCGCTTCGCGCCGATCTGCGAGGCGCGCGGAGATCGGGAGCGTGCCGAGGAGTACCGCGCGTGGGCGGCCGCGCTCGCGCAGGCGGTCGAGGAGCACGTCGTGGGACGGCGCATGGTATCGCCGTGCGTACTTCGACGACGGGACGCCGCTGGGCACGCGCGACGCCGAGGAGTGCCGGATCGACGCCATCGCCCAAGCATGGGCCGTCATCTCGGGCCTCGGGGACCCCGAGCGTGCAGCAGACCGCTCTTGAGAGCGTCGAGGAGAAGCTCGTCAGGCGAGAGGACGGTCTGATCGCGCTGCTCACCCCGCCCTTCGACCGCATGCCGCAAGACCCCGGCTACATCAAGGGCTACGTGCCGGGCGTGCGCGAGAACGGCGGGCAGTACACCCACGCAGCGGTGTGGGTCGTCCTTGCGCACCTCATATGCGGCAACGGCGACGAGGCGGCGGGGCTGCTCGACCTGATCAACCCGATCTCGCACGCCTTGGACCCGGACTCGGTCGCGCGCTACAAGGTCGAGCCCTACGTGGTCGCGGCCGACGTCTACGCCGTCGCGCCGCACATCGGTCGCGGAGGGTGGACCTGGTACACGGGCTCGGCCTCTTGGTTCTACCGCGTCGCGCTTCAGTGGATGCTGGGATTCAGGACCGGGCCGACCAAGAGGGTCGGCTGCACATGGTCGTGGACCCGTGCATTCCCAAGAAATGGGGCGGCTTCACGCTCGCATACCGCTACGGCAAGGCGACCTACACCGTGCGCGTCGAGAACCCACGCGGGGTCAATCGGGGCGTGGAGCGAGTCGAGCTCGACGGCACCACCTTGGACGGGATAGCGGTGCCTCTCGTCGACGACGGCGGCAAGCACGAGGTGGTCGTAGCGATGCTGGGAGGATGACCCGCGCCTTGAGCGCGACACCGGCAGGCGCTTGCGCCGCCTGCGACCGGCTCAGGCCTCAGGGCCCATCCACCTGCCGTGGAAGAAGCGCATGAACCACCTGTCCCCCAGCCATCGGCGAGCGGCCGAGACGGGCTTCGCATACGCTGCTATCGGGTATCGGAGCCGGTCACCGGAGTCGTTCACGGCACGCCAGACCTCCTCGGCGGCCTGCTGGGTGCTGGTCCGGTTCGCGATCGAGCGCTCGAAGGCTCGCATCGCCTCCATGTAGGGCCGATACGGTTCGGACGCATTCACGGGCTCGTCTTGGCCAGGCAGCACCTTGCCCCAGATCGCGGTCTCGACGAAGCCCGGCTCGATCGCTTTGACGCGGATCCCGAACGGCTTGAGCTCGTGCCACAGGCCTTCCGATATCCCCTCAAGCGCCCACTTCGTCGAGTTGTAGCCGGCGAAGAACGGGAACACGATGCGTCCTCCAAGCGACGTCACGTTCGCGATCGTACCGCTCCCCCGCTCTCGCATGGCCGGAATGAAACCCTGGGTCAGCTCGAGCTGACCGAACACGTTGACTCGGTAGAGACGCTCCAACTCGGCAGGGCCGATCTCTTCCAGGGGCCCGAACTGAACCATACCGGCGTTGTTGAGCAGCACGTCCGGACAGCCGTGGCGTTCCAACACGCTACGGGCCAAGAACTCCGGCGCTGCCCGGATCGCCGAGCTCGAGCGGTTCGAGCACGACATCGCCCGGCCACGCTGCGTCTGCATAGCGGCCGGGATCTCGGACCGTGCCGATCACACGCCATCCCTCTCGCGCGAAGCGTTCTGCACACGCCTTGCCTATCCCTGTCGACACGCCGGTGATCAGAATTGTGGGCACAGCCCTGCCTTCCACTATGGGAACCATCTTCAGTAGAGTGGATTCCCCTACCAGGCAGGAGGCATACCTGTGCGCATCGCGGTCATCGGGTCGGGTATCGGCGGAGTCGTCATCGGCGTGGCTGCTTTCGCAGGCGCACCATGTCGACATCTACGAGGCCGAGCCCCGTCTGGGCGGACACACCAATACGCTTGATGTGACGGCAGGCGGGCTGACGTTTCCCGCTGACACCGGCTTCATGGTGTTCAATCGCCGAACCTACCCCAACCTCATCCGGTTCTTCGAGCACCTGGGCATCGAGGCCCACGATGCTGACATGTCGTTCTCGGTGCAGTGTGCAAGACGAGGACATCGAGTGGTCCGGCACGAACCTGAACACCGTGTTCGCTCAGCGCAAGAACATCGCGAACCCGAAGTTCCTCAAGATGCTTAGCGACGTCGTGCGCTTCAGCCGCGACGCAGACCGCCTGCTCGCCGATCCGACGACCGCCGAGCTCACGCTGGGCCAGCTGCTCAAGCGCGAGGGCTACAGCGAGGGCTTCACCGACTGGTATCTCATCCCGATGGGCGACGCGATCTGGTCGACGCCCCCCGGCGACATGCTCGACTACCCCGCGCACACCTTCCTGCGCTTCTGCGACAACCACGGGCTGCTGCACATCTCCGGCAAGCCCCAGTGGCTCTCGGTCAAGGGGGGCGCCCGAAGCTATCTCGACGCCGCGTCGAAGACCTTCTCGGGGGAGGTCTACCTCGACGAGCCCGCCGAGAAGATCGAGCGGACCGAGACGTGCGTGCGCGTAACGACACGCCAGGCGCACGCGTGACTACGACGCCGTGGTCTTCGCGACACACCCGCCCCAGACGCGCGAGATCATGGCAGACGCGATGACCGACGACGAACGAGACGTGCTCTCGGCGTTCGAGTACTGGCCCAACGACGTCATCGTTCACTCCGACACCTCGTTCCTGCCACGCAGCAAGCGCGCCTGGGCCTCGTGGAACTGGTACGCGGAGACCGGAGACCTCAACAAGGCGATGCTGATGCTGACCTACCAGCTCAACACCCTGCAAGACATCCCCGCACGAGGCACCGGTCGTGATGGAGACACTCAACCGACACCACGACCCTGCAGAAGGAACGCTCCTCGCCCACCTGGTCTTCGACCACCCGATGTATTCGGCTCGAGCCATCGCCGCCCAGCATGTCGCTGCCGCGCCATCCAAGGTGTCGATCGCGTCTACTTCGCAGGCGCGTGGACGCGCTACGGCTTCCACGAGGACGGCATGCTCTCCGGCGTGAGGGTCGCCGAGGCGCTGGGGGCGATGATCCCTTGGGGCGACCAGCTCGACGACAGCCGCACGAGGGTCATGCCGGGTGCGCCCACCCCGATGCTCGGTCAGACACGCAAGCTCATGCCTGGAGAGCAGGGAGATCTGGCGCTGGGTCGCGCTGCCGCGGTCGCCGGCGAGCTGGAGCCCGAGGCGTGAACAGCCGCTTGTACAGAGGCTCGGTTGCCCATCAGCGAATTCGCCCGACAACGCAATGCGTTCAACTACGGTGTGTACTACCTCTACCTCGACATAGACGAGCTCGACGAACTGGACTCGTCTCTGTCGCGATTCGGGCACAATCGCAAGGCGCTGACTTCGCTGTGGGACTCGGATCACGGCCCGCGCGACGGTTCCCCGCTGCGACCGTGGATCGACGAGCTGCTCGCGCGTGCAGGCATCGACTTGGCGGGTGGACGAGTGTACCTGCTCACGTTTCCGCGCGTCATGGGTTTCCGTTTCTATCCGGTGTCCTTCTGGTACTGCTTCCACGCCGACGGCACGCCGCGAGCGGTCCTGGCCGAGGTGCAGAACACCTACCGCGATCACCACAACTACCTGCTCCACAACGCAGGGGACGTCTACTCGTGGGATGCTCGCCCCGAGTTCGACAAGGCGTTCTTCGTCTCGCCGTTCATCCAGCTCGAGAACGTCCGGTATCGCTTTGCCGTGGCGGAACCGGCCGAGACGCTGTCCGTCGCGCTCCAAGACTACGTTGAGGGCTCGCTCATGCTGAGCACCGCACTCACTCTCGACGCTCACCCGCTCACCGACGAAGGCCTGTCCAAAGCCGTGTGGAGCATGGGGCCGATCTCGGCGCGCGCGCTGGTTCTCATCCACTGGCAGGCGCTGAAGCTCGTACTGAAGCGGGTAGGTATATATCCGCATACGCAGCCACCCGCAGAGGAGACGTCGCTATGACCAGGACGCCGACGGAACACCTCGTCGATCTTGTGCTCTCCCGAGGACTGCGCGCCGGAGAGTTGACCATCGTCGGGCGCGATGGAGCCGAGCGTCGGTTCGCGGGAAGCCAGTCGGGCCCCCACGCCACCGTCGTGCTCAACTCGCCTGCCGCCGCGCGCCGGGTCGCGCTCCGGAGCTCGGTGGGCCTCGCGCAGGGCTACATGGAGGGCGAGTGGGACACGCCGGACCTCGACGCTGTCTTGGACCTGGGGCTCGCGAACCTCTACGACGAGCCCAGCAAGACCTCTGTGTTCGACCCCGTGACGAAGGCTTGGCACTGGCTGCGCGACAACAACGAGAGTGGCAGCAGGAAGAACATCGCCTACCACTACGACCTGGGCAACGACTTCTACCGACTCTGGCTCGACGAGACGATGGCGTACTCCTCGGCGCTGTTCGACCGTGAAGGCGAGGAGCTGACCGACGCGCAGGTGCGCAAGTGGGACCGGATGCTCGAGCTGCTGCAGCCCTCGACCAAAGACCACCTGCTCGAGATCGGCTGCGGTTGGGGCGGATTCGCCATCCACGCCGCCAAGAAGGCAGGCTGCCGAGTCACCGGCATCACGCTCTCGCAGGAGCAGCACGACTGGGCGCAACGCTCGGTCGAGCGGGCCGGGCTCGAGGGGCAGGTCGACATCCGCCTCCAGGACTACCGCGCCGTCCCGGAGAGCTACACCGGCATCGCCTCGATCGAGATGTTCGAGGCCGTCGGTGAGAAGTGGTGGCCCGTGTTCTTCGGCCGCCTGCGCGAACTGCTCGCGCCCGGCGGAGCGGTGGCGCTTCAGACGATCACCATCGAGGAGCCCAGGTTCGAGGACTACCGGCGCAATCCCGACTTCATCCAGCGCTACATCTTCCCAGGTGGCATGCTCCCCAGCCCCGAGCGCTTCGAGCGCGCCGCGAACGCCCAAGGCCTCGCCGTGAGCGCTCCGTCGTGCTTCGGGACCAGCTACGCCGACACCCTGTGGGCGTGGCGTCAGCGCTTCGAGCAGGCCTTGCCGCAAGTCCGCGAACTCGGCTTCGACGAGCGCTTCATCCGGATGTGGCGCTACTACCTGGCGTACTGCCGAGCGGGCTTCTCGGCGGGCACCATCGACGTGATGCAGGTGCGGCTCGAGGGGTAGGGCGTTGGCGCGAGGCTGGTCAAACGCACCAACGGCATGCATACTGCTTCAGACGAGCGGCCCTTTAGCGGGCTTGCCCACCCAAGACTCGGTTGTCCCTCACGCTGCTTCTTCGCGCCCGTCGGATCGACTGCGTCTGCAAACGCAGTGCGACCCAACGAGGCGCACAGAAGAAGGAGCTACTACTTGAGTTTCGATAACCTGGGCCTAGAGCCCCGCCTCTTGGAGGCGGTGGCCAAGATGGGCTACACCCAACCCACCCCGATTCAGCGCGACGCGATCCCGCTCGTTCTCGCCGGCCGAGACGTCGTGGGCTGCGCCCAGACGGGCACCGGCAAGACAGCAGCCTTCGTGCTGCCCACGCTCCAGCGCATCCCCGCCAAGCCCGGCGGCGTCCGCGCGCTCGTCATCACCCCCACCCGCGAGCTTGCCGCTCAGATCGAGCAGGTCGCGAAGCAGGTTGGAAAGTCGACCCGACACCGCGTCGCCGTCGTCTACGGCGGCGTGGGCTACGAGCCGCAGCGCAAGGCGCTACGGCAGGGCGTTGACCTGTTGGTCGCCTGCCCCGGTCGCCTTCTCGATCTGGTGAACGGCGGTCACTGCGATTTGAGTCGCGTCGAGGTTCTCGTGCTCGACGAGGCAGACCGTATGCTCGACATGGGATTCTGGCCCGACGTACGCCGCATCATCTCGAAGCTGCCGGCGAAGCGTCAGAACCTGCTCTTCTCGGCGACGATGTCGCGCGACGTGCTCAAGGTGATCGGCGACACCCTGGCACGATCCCGCCTATGTCGACGTCGCGCCGACCGCAACTCCTGTCGAGGCCATCGCCCAGTCGGTCTACCCGGTTGGCGGCAAGGACAAGACCGCGCTGCTGGTACACCTGATCGGCGAACACCGCCTCGAGCGAGTACTGGTCTTCACGCGCACCAAGCACCGCGCCGACCGACTGGCCAAGACGCTCGACCGCCACGGGATCCGCGGCGCTGCGATCCACGGGAACCGCTCGCAGGCCCAGCGCGACAAGGCGCTCGACAGCTTCAAGCGCGGACACGTCAAGGTACTCGTCGCCACCGATGTGGTGTCTCGAGGCATCGACATAGACGACATCACGCACGTCGTGAACTTCGATCTGCCCAACACCCCCGAGGACTACGTGCACCGCATCGGGCGCACCGCCCGTGCAGGCCGAAGCGGCGCAGCGTTCTCGCTGCTCTCGCCGGAGGAGCACGACAACCTGCGCGACATCGAGAAGAAGACCGGCGTGGTGCTCGAGTGCACCGACGCCGACGGGTTCAGCTACGACGACCACCGTGTCGTTCCGGACCCCGAAAGACCTGCTGTCCCCGTCAAGCACCACCAGCGTGTGACGCCCGGAAGCGGCCGAAAGGGCCGAGTCGGTGGCGGCGCCCGCAGGCGGAGGCGCGCCGGTGGCTCGGGGTCGGGCGGCTCCACCAACTAGGGACCGGCGTCGCGGCCCTGCGGCGCCCACATCGAGACGCAATAAGCGCCCCTGCGCCGACACGGCATCGCAGGGGCGCCTATTTGTGGTGTTGGTGGGCCCGGATGGATTCGAACCATCGACCTCACGGTTATCAGCCGTGCGCTCTAACCAACTGAGCTACGGGCCCGCGCCTGAGAACAGCCCGCATACCATATACCAGCCCCCGAGAACGGGTCAAGAAACGCGATTCGGGCGTCTTCCCGCAGGTATCAGCGCACGCCGGCGAGCACGGTGACGTCGATGTGTCGGCTTCTCGGCCCGTCGAACTCGCAGAGGTAGACGCCTTGCCACGTGCCCAGAGCGAGCCGTCCTTCGGAGAGTGGCACGAGGACGCTCGGACCGACGAGAGATGTCTTGATGATGACCGTCGCTGTTGCCCTCGCGGTGGCGCCAGCCTCCATCCTCGGGCGCGATGCATGCAAGCCCCTTGACCAGATCGCTCAGTACGTCCGGGTCGGCGTTCTCGTTGATCGTGACCGCCGCGGTCGTGTGGGGGCAGAAGACAAGAACCGCACCCTCCTTCGCACCCGCGTCTGCAACGCACTCGGCGACCCGGCCGGTGATGTCGATGAACTCCTCTCGGCACGTCGTTCGCACATCGAGTCTCATCAGCGTGGCCCCCCGCGCTCGGCTAGAATGCGTTCCTCGGGTACAGACTACCCGTCCGGACAGTTTGATGTGGAGGTGAGTGTCGTGGAACAGGTGAGGATAGCCAGCCTCGCGCTCGACCCTCGCTCCAACCAGCCGGTCGTGCTGCTCAAGCCTCTCGAAGAGGAGCCCGGCACCGGGCGGCTTCTGCCGATCTGGATCGGCCACCCCGAAGCAACAGCCATACTCCTCGCGCTTGAGGGCGTCGAAACGCCGCGACCGATGACGCACGACCTGCTGCGCTCGATCGTCGAGACCCTCGACAACTACGTCGAACGCGTCGAGATCACCCGCGTCGACGAAGGCACCTTCTA
Organism: uncultured Actinomycetes bacterium; assembly: GCA_963700665.1. Lineage (GTDB taxonomy): Bacteria > Actinomycetota > Coriobacteriia > Anaerosomatales > PHET01 > CAVPCY01. Next base: position 55,207 of record CAVOYK010000011.1, on the reverse strand, counting down.
TGCTGCCATCATCCTGCGTGGAGAGGAGAGCACTCGGGTGGTTGACGCGCGCCCCAGCGACTCCATCGCGCTCGCGATACGCACCGGCTCCCCCATCTTCGTCGCCGACGAGGTCCTCGAGTCGGCAGGCGTTCCCGACGAGAGCGTGACCGCGGTCGACGAGGAGGAGGAGCTCGAAGCATTCCGCGACTTCCTCGACCACGTGGATCCCGCCGACTTCAGCTCGTAGCCTGCGAAGCCGCTCGCCTACTCGTAGCGCAGAGCGACGATCGGGTCGAGGCGCGATGCTTTCCACGCCGGGTAGACGCCGAAGAAGATCCCCACCGCCGCGCTGAAGAAGAATGCGAGCGTCACGGCCCACCACGTGACCTCGGTCGGTACGAAGCGCGTGAGCGCGACCGAGCCGAGCCAGCCGATGGCGATGCCGATGAGCCCGCCGAGCACGGAGAGCACGATCGCCTCGATCACGAACTGGCTCAGGATGTCGTACGTGCGCGCTCCGACCGCCTTGCGGATGCCGATCTCGCGGGTCCGCTCGGAGACGCTGACCAGCATGATGTTCATGATGCCGATGCCGCCTACGAGCAGTGAGATGCCCGCGATGCCGGCGAGCATGACCGTGAGCGTTCCCAGAAGCGTAGAGAGCAGCCCAAGCGTCTGCTCCTGCGTGAACACCGTGAACTCGTCGCCGAAGGCGGGCCTGAGGGTCTGCTGTGTCTTGCGCCTTGACCAGATCGACGCCGTCCGCGTCCGCAGCCTTGATGATGATCGAGGAGAGCTCTTTGCTGCCGAGCAAGCGCTGTGCGGTGGTGGTCGGCATGTAGATCTGGTTGTCCTGGTCCCCCGAGAGCGTTCCGCCCTGTTCTGCGAGCTGCCCGATGACCATGAACCGCTCACCGTTGACGGAGATCTCTCTGCCCACGGGGTTCTGCCCGGGGAAGATCTCGCTGGCCGGAGTAGCACCGAGCATGACCACACGAGCGGCCGTCGCATACTCGCTCTTGGTGTAGTGCCGCCCCGCAACGTAGTCGGCGTTGAAGACCTCGTCTCCAGACTCGTTGGCGGCAGCGATCGTCGTCCTGAGCGTGCGGTTGCCCGCCTTCAGTATCGCCGGCCCCTGCACCACCGGCACGACGATGGCGCTGCTCCCGAGACGCCGCTGCACCAGCTCGGCATCGTCCATAGTGAATCGCTTGCGAATCTCGGCCCCCGGGCCTCCGGCACCGCCGCCACCGCCGCCAGAGAAGTTGCCCGGAAACACGAAGAGCAGGTTGCTGCCCAGACCCTCGATCTGCCCGGTGATCTCTTGCTGGACGCCCGACCCGATGGCGACCAACAGGATCACCGCCGCCACCCCGATGATCACGCCCAGCATCGTGAGGGCGCTTCGCACCTTGTTGGATGCGAGCGCTCTGACTGCGATGCGGAAGCTCTCGACGAAGTTCACGCCGGGGTCCCCTCGCCGTTCGCGACGTGGAACGCCTCGAGCTCGCTGGCTGCATCGACGCGGTTCTCGACGCGCCAGTCGGCAACGATTCGTCCGTCCTTGATCTCGACGACACGCTGTGCGTGATTGGCCACGTTGATGTCGTGGGTCACCACAACGATGGTGACCCCGTGGGTGTTGAGCTCTTGCAGAAAGGCCATGATCTCGATGCCGCTGCGCGAGTCCAGGTTGCCGGTGGGCTCATCGGCCAACACGATGCTCGGCTCGGTAACGAGGGCTCGGGCGATGGCCACTCGCTGCTGCTGTCCACCGGAGAGCTGGTTGGGCATGTGTCCCAAGCGCTCCCCCAGCCCGACGGACTCCAGTGAGGCCCGAGCGCGACTGCGATCTCTCGCTGCCCGAGACGCCCGCGTAGATCAGCGGCAGCTCGACGTTGGTCTGCGCGGTCGTGCGAGCAAGAAGGTTGAACGACTGGAACACGAAGCCGATCCGCTTGTTGCGAACGGCGGCCAGTTCGTTTTGCTCCATGCGCGAAACGTCGATGCCGTCGATCGTCACCACACCGGTCGACGGTCGATCGAGCAGGCCGACGATGTGCATCAGCGTCGACTTGCCCGAGCCCGAAGGCCCCATGATCGCCAGCATCTCGCCAGCGCAGACCTGCAAGTCGACGCCGCACAGCGCCTTGACCTCGATCTCGTCGAGCAGATATGTCTTCGTGACCTCTCGGGCCTCCAGGACAACGGGGCCAAGGCAAGGGCCAGCGAGACTCGAGTCCTCCTGTGCGCGGAGGACCTCCTCAGGCGTCATAGGGGGCAGTTCCTAATCTTGTTTGACTCGGACAGTCATCCCGTCGGTGTACTGAGTGGAACCGGAGAGTGCCACGACGTCACCTTCGGAGAGGCCTTCGAGCACCTCTACCTCTGTGTCGGTCGTCGCACCAACGGTGACCTCGACCTTCTTGAGGGTGGTCTCACTCACCACGTACACGTAGTCCGTGCCACCTTCGCTGAAGAGCGCCTCGACCGGGATGGTGAGCGCCGCGCCTCTCGAGCTGACCTCGATCGTCGCGTCGCCCTTCATGCCGATCAGTATGTCCTTCTCGGTATCGACGAGCCCCAGTTCAACGGCGAATATCGTGCCACCGGTCGCCGTAGGCTGCGCGGCTGGATTGATGCGGGTGACGGTGGTGGCGAACTCCTCGCCTGGGAACGAGTCGAGCGTGACTCGGCCGGGCATCCCGACCTTCACTCGGTCCACGTCTGCTTCATCGACCTCGGCGGTGAACTTCAGGGCCTCGAGGTCGACGACCGTGAACGGCGCAGCCTGCGGAGAGACGGCCGAGCCTTCGGTGGGTTTGGCCCCACCGCCGCCCAGCGCGGCAGCCGAAGAGTTGAACAGCACGACCCCGTCGATAGGCGCGACGAACGTCGCGTCTTCGAGTGCCTGTTCGGCTGCGGTCAGAGCCGCTTGGGCCTGACGCACTCCGGCCTGGGCGGCCGACTTGGTCGAACCTGGGCTGGCCGCCCGGGCCTTGTCGAGTCCGGCCTTGGCCTGGGAAACCCCTGCCTTGGCCTGGGAAACTCCCGCTTTGGCCTGCTGGTAGCCGGCGTACGCCTGCTTTCGGGCTGCAACGGCGGCGGTCACCGTCGTGCTGTCCGACGGATAGACCGCTTCTGCCGCCTTCTCGGCGTCTTTGGCCACTTGGTAGTTGTACTTGGCCGAGGACTCTGCCGCCTTGGCGGCGGTCAGCGCACTGTTCGCGGCGGTCACGGCCTTCTTCGCGGCGGTCACGTCGGCCGATCCCGAACTCTGGGTGCCGGAGTTGGCCAGCTGGGCCTTCGCCTGCGCCAAGCCTGCCTTGGCCTGCGAGACCTGGACTTCGAGTTGGGTGGTGTCCATCTGCGCGATCTCGGTACCGGCGGTGACCGTTTCGCCGTCACTGACCTCGATGGTATCGAGTGTGCCGGCTGTCGGCGGGTAGATGTCGGCGCTGACCCCGGACTCGACCTTGCCCGAAGCGGTCACCGTGACGGCGAGCTCCTGCCTCGTGACGGTGGCCGTCTCGACTTCTGGTCCGGACCCTTGGCTGCCAAGCGCGAAGTACGCGGCAACGCCCCCAATGACAACCAGAGCGACTACAGCCCAGATGATCTTGGCTCTCCTGGACACCGTTCCTCCTAGATTCGGGTCTAGTCCACGCCCTCCACGTTCACTCTACGCTTTGTTCCACAACACACCGTACCATCCCCGCCCGAACCAGGAATTCACCCCGTCCTGAACGCGGTCTCTTCGCCATCGAACAGCAGGGCGACTTCGGCCATCGAGCCAACCGCGTACTCCGGCCCGGGCTCGAGTACCCTCTCGCGATCTGAGACTCCCCACAAGGCCGCCACCGAGACGCAGCCGGCAGCGATGGCTGCGGTCATGTCGTGCGGGCTGTCGCCTACATACGCACACCTCGCCGGATCGATACCGAGAAGCCCGGCTGCGTGCACGAGCGGATAGGGATCGGGTTTGTGCACGGGAACGTCGTCGCATGACACCACCAACTCGAAGAACCGGCCGAGGCTGAAACGCTCCAGGCCCCTGTGCGCCACCGGCCCCGACTTCGATGTCACGACGCCCAAGCGCAGTCCCCGGGCGAGCAGCGACTCGAGCGCTGCCTCGACGCCGGGGTACTCCCGCACCATCGAATCGTGGACGCGGCTGTTGTGCTCGCGATACGCCAGTAGGAGCTCTTCGGCGTGCTCCTCGGAGAACTCGCGCATCTGCGCTCGCAGCGGGACGCCTACGTTGCGCATCAGGACGTCATCGGGCAGTGGGGCACCGAGCACCGTCGCGGTGCAGTAGCGCATCGACTCACGGATCAGCTCCAGCGTGTCGATGAGAGTGCCGTCGAGATCGAACAGGACGCACTCGACCGCCGAGACCCTATGAGCCGTGTGGCCGAGAGCGCTGCCCGTCGTGCTACTCACCTGCAATTGCGCCGTCCTCCGCGTCCTCGAACTCCTCGGCCACAAGCTCTTCGGCCTCGAGGTCGCGGTCCACCTCGGGCTCTCCGACGGTGCTGTCGGTCGTCTCGCCTTCGAGCAGCGCGGTCTGACCCTCTGCAACACCTCGTGGCTTGGCCTTCTTCTTTCCGGCCGCGACGCGTGCGATGGCGCTGACCCGGTCGGTTTCCGAGACGTTCATCACCTTGACGCCCTGCGTCGAGCGCCCGAGCTTCGAGATGTCGTCCGCCTTCACGCGGATGACGACGCCCTCCTCGGAGATGAGCATCAGTTCGTGAGCCGTGCCGACGATCTTCATCCCGGCAAGCTGGCCCTTCTTCGGCGTGACCTGGATCGTCTTGACGCCCTGACCGCCGCGGTGATGCTCCGGATACTCCGCCGACCGGCGTGCGCTTGCCGTAGCCGCGCTCGGTCACCACGAACAGCTCGCTGTCCTGCGGGGCGATCTCCATGCCCAAGCATCGCTTCGCCCGGCTTGATGTTCATGCCCTTTGACGCCCATCGTGTCGCGGCCCATCGGGCGCGCCTCCGACTCGTCCCACTTGATCGCCTTGCCGGCGGTCGAGACCATCATGACCTTCTCGCCGTCGCGCACGCGTCGCACCGAGATGAGCTCGTCGTCGTCGCGCAGGTTGATGGCGATGATCCCGTCGCGGCGCGAGCGGTCGTACGCCTGAATAGCCGTCTTCTTCACCATGCCGTGCTTCGTGGCGAACAGCAGGAACTCGTCGGGCGAGAACGTCTTGGTGTTGATGACCGCAGCGATCTTCTCGGTCTGCTCGAACGGCAGCAGGTTCACGACCGCGGCGCCCTTGGCGTGGCGGGAGCCGAGCGGAAGCTCGTGCACCTTCAGCCGGTAGACCTTGCCCCTGGTCGAGAAGATGAGCACGTAGTCGTGCGTGCTCGCGATGAAGAGGTGCTCGACGAAGTCGTTGTCCTTGAGGTTGACGCCCTGCAGGCCCTTGCCGCCTCGCTTCTGCTGGCGATAGGTCGCCACCGGCAGCCGCTTGACGTAGCCGGCCTTGGTGATCGTGACGACCATGTCCTCCTCGGCGATGAGGTCCTCGACGTCGAGGTCCTTGGCTGCCGCGGAGATCTCGGTGCGCCGCTTGTCGGCGTGCTTGCTCGCGAAGCTCGAGCAGCTCGTCCTTGATGATCTTGAGCACGAGGGTGATGTCGCCCAGCACCTTCTGATACCAGGCGATCTTCTCGCGCAGCTCGGTCGAGCTCGTCTTCGATCTTGTGGCGCTCGAGACCGGTGAGACGGCGCAGCCGCATCTCGAGGATGGCGTCGGTCTGGATCTCCGAGAGCCCGAAGCGCTCGATCAGCGCCGCCTTCGCCTCGACGTCGGTCTGCGACCCTCGGATGATCTTGATGACCTCGTCGATGTTGTCGAGCGCGATGACGTAGCCCTCGAGGATGTGGGCGCGCTCCTCGGCCTTGCGCAGCTCGTAGCGGGTGCGGCGGACGATGACATCCTTCTGGTGCTCGACGTAGTAGTAGAGCATCTCCTTGAGGTTCAAGCGTGCGCGGTACGCCGTCGACCAGCGAGAGCATGATCACGCCGAAGCCCTGCTGGAGCTGCGTGTGCTTGAACAGCTTGTTCAGCACGACCTGCGGGATGCAGTTGTTCTTGAGCTCGATGACGACACGCATGCCCTTGCGGTCGGACTCGTCGCGCAGGTCGCTGATCTCGGTGAGCTTCTTCTCGCGAACGAGATCGGCGATCTTGGTCACGAGCTTGGACTTGTTCACCTGGTACGGGAATCTCGGTGATGATGATCCGCGTGCGTCCGGTCGAGGTCTGCTCGATGTGGGCCTTGCCACGCGTCGTGATCGAGCCGCGCCCGGTCTCGTAGGCCGAGCGGATGCCGTCGCGGCCCATGATCGTCCCGCCGGTGGGGAAGTCCGGGCCCGGGATGACGGTCATGAGCTCGTCGATGGTGACGTCCGGGTTGTCGATCAGCATGATGACGCCGTCGATGACCTCGCCGAGGTTGTGCGGCGGGATGTTGGTCGCCATGCCGACCGCGATGCCCGCGCTGCCGTTGACGAGCAGGTTCGGGAAGCGGCTCGGCAGCACGAGCGGCTCGGTCGAGCGACTCGTCGTAGTTGGGACCGAAGTCGACCGTCTCCTTGTCGAGGTCGCGCAGAAGCTCCATCGCCATGCGGTGGACGCGGGCCTCGGTGTAGCGCATCGCCGCCGCCGAGTCGCCGTCGACCGAGCCGAAGTTGCCGTGCCCGTCGACGAGCGGTACGCGCATGGCGAAGGGCTGGGCCATGCGCACCATCGTGTCGTAGACCGCCGAGTCCCCGTGCGGGTGGTACTTGCCGATGACTTCACCGACGGTCCACGCGGACTTCTTGTACGGGCGGGTGGGAGTGAGCCCCGACTCGTGCATCGCGTACAGGATGCGCCGGTGCACCGGCTTGAGTCCGTCTCGGACGTCGGGGAGCGCCCGTGCCACGATGACGCTCATCGAGTACTCGAGGAACGAGTTCCTCAGCTCCGACTGGATCTCGATCGGCAGTACGGTTGTCCCGCTGGTGTCGATCGTCCCGTTCTCTTCTGCCACTTAGAGCACTCCTCGCTGTCGAAGCGTCCGCACCGTCAACCACCATGCGCCGGCGACGAAGCCGGCACCGAAGAACAACAAGACGAAGCCGCCGGTCAAGCCTACGGCGCCCGTCTTCTGGGCGCCCACTATCGCCGCCATCGCCCAGACTGATGAGCACCGCCCCGATCGCTCCGAGAACGATCGCCGAGGCCATCGCGACACGCCACAACGAGCGGTACTCGCGAGGCTCCTCGGCCGAGAGGCCCGCGAGCATCTCGGCGACCTCGCTCTCGTCGAGCCGAGGGTCCCCCTCGGGGGGCCCCACTTCAACCTTGGCGCCCGGCGTCTCCTGATCGGGCGCCGCAGCCTCGACCTTCTGGGTCGGTGCCGCCACCTCAAGCTCCGCAGCCGCAGTCTGCTCGGCGGCCTTCTGCTCGGCGCGCCGGCGCTCCAACTCCTCGAACGCTTCGCGCTCCCATGGGGGCGGCTCGAACCTCTTCGCCTCTCGTCGCTCGGGCGGGTGGAAGTCGAATCCGTCGTCGGCCACCGTGGTCGCCTCGCCTCCTGAGGCCCTAGATGTCCAGGAATCTCACGTCTTTGGCGTGCCGCTGGATGAACTCCTTTCGAGGCTCCACCTGGTCGCCCATCAGGTCCGTGAACGCCTTCTCGGCGGCGAGTGCGTCGTCGATCGTGACCTGGAGCAGCGTGCGCTTGGACGGGTCCATGGTGGTCTCCCACAGCTGCTCGGGATTCATCTCGCCCAGACCCTTGTAGCGCTGGATGTTGTACTTCGTGCCCTCAGGCAGGCGAGCAATCAGCTGCTGCAGCTGGTTGTCGCTGTAGGCGTACTCGTGCTTCTTGCCGACGCTGAGCTTGTACAGCGGCGGCTGGGCGATGTAGATGTAGCCGTTCTCGATCATCTCGCGGCATGAACCGGTAGAAGAACGTGAGGATCAGGCAGCGGATGTGGGCGCCGTCCACGTCGGCGTCGGTCATGATGATCGCCTTGTGGTAGCGGGCCGACTCGATGTCGAACTCCTCGCCGATGTTGGTGCCCATGGCCGTGATCATCGCCTGGATCTCCTCGGAGGACAGCGCCCTGGTTCAGGCCGGCCCTCTCGACGTTGAGGATCTTGCCTCGCAGCGGCAGAATCGCCTGGAAGGACCGGTCGCGCGCCTGCTTCGCAGACCCACCGGCCGAGTCACCCTCCACGAGGTAGATCTCGGTGAGCGCGGCCTCTCGGATCGAGCAGTCGGCGAGCTTGCCGGGCAGGGTCGACGACTCCAGCAGCCCCTTTCGTCTCGTCAGCTCTCGCGCCTTGCGCGCCGCCGCGCGCGCCTTGGCGGCCTGAGCGGACTTGCTCACGATCGACCGAGCGGGCTTGGGGTGCTCCTCGAGATACTCGGCGAGGCCCTGGGTGACGATCTGCTGGACGAACCCGCGCATCTCGGTGTTGCCGAGCTTGGTCTTGGTCTGACCCTCGAACTGCGGATCGCGCAGCTTCACCGAGATGATCGCCGCCAGACCTTCTCGGATGTCCTCGCCGGTGAGGTTGTCGTCCTTCTCCTTGAGGATGCCCTGGCGCCGAGCGTAGTCGTTGATCGTCCTGGTCAGCGCGTTCTTGAAGCCCTCCAGGTGCGTGCCGCCCTCGTGGGTGTTGATGTTGTTCGCGAAAGCGAGGACGGCGTCCGAGTAGCCCGTGTTCCACTGCATGCGCGACCTCGACCGAGCCCTCGTCGCCCTCGGCCTCGAAGTAGATCGGCTTGGCGTGGATCGTGTCCTTGTTCTCGTTCAGATACTTCACGAAGTCGACGATGCCGCCCGGCGTAGCGGAACTCCTCGACGCGAGGCTCGAGCTCTCGCTCGTCGGTGAGCGTGATCTTCAGATTCTTGTTGAGGAAGGCCGTCTCGCGGAAGTGCGTGGCGAGCGTGTCGTAGTCGTAGTTCGTCGTCTCGAAGATCTCAGCGTCGGCCCAGAAGGTGATCGTGGTTCCTGTGGTCTTGGTCCGGCCTTCCGCCTTCAGGGGCGCCACCGGCTTGCCGTGGTCGTACTCTTGTTTCCATATCTTGTTGTCGCGCTTGACCTCGATGCACGAGCTTGGTGGACAGGGCGTTGACGACCGAGACGCCGACCCCGTGAAGGCCTCCGGAGACCTTGTAGCCCTCGCCGCCGAACTTGCCGCCCGCGTGCAGTACCGTGAGAACCACCTCGACGCCGGGCTTGCGGTACTTGGGCACGTTGTCGACCGGGATGCCGCGGCCGTTGTCTATGACGGTGACAGAGTTGTCCGCGTGGATGACGACGTCGATCGTCGTGCAGTACCCCGCCAGGGCCTCGTCGACCGAGTTGTCGACCACCTCGTAGACCAGGTGATGCAGGCCCTTGGGTCCGGTCGAGCCGATGTACATGCTCGGCCGCTTCCGAACCGCCTCGAGGCCTTCGAGCACCTGGATATCTTTGCCAGAATACGAGTTCGGCTGAGAGGCCACGCTCGCTCCTTCAGTGTGTAGTGGGGGGTCAGGAATCGAAGCGCTTGGATTCCCGGGAGCCACGACATCTTGTGGTGGCCCCGCCAATTTTACCACAATCTGTGGGGTAGAAAGGGTCTTGAATGGCCCTGAGAGGCCGCCTGGCCGCTTCTAGCGGTTCTTGGCTTCGGTTGCGCCTTTCTTCCACTCCAAGTCGGCGACCGTGGCTCTGATGACCGCTTCGCGCAGGCCCTCATCCTCGATGACCGAAGCGGACGCCTCGACTTGTGCGCGCTCCTCGACCGACAACGGGATGGAGTCGAAGCGATCGCCGCCCGCGGCCTCCTCGGCCTGTCTTTCGGCCAACTCGATCCGGCGTTGCTCACCCACCTTGCGAGAGACACTGAAACGCATGGACCTTACCGCGTCCTGACCCATCTGTTCGTTGATCTTCTTCCGATACTCCTCTGCAAGTGCCGAGAGCTCGGTCGCCCATATCGGGGAGTCGACGTAGACGACCATCTCCCCCTCTTTGAGATGGGCTCCTGTCGTATGCGCGGCCACGCCCGGCCCCGCCGTCTCAATCCAGAGCTGCGCCGCCCTCGTCTGCAGATAGGCTCCCCCCGACCTTCGGTCGAGCTTTCTCACCAGGCTCTCGATCGACGCACCTAGACCGACGGTCCTGCCTTTGCGCCTCACGGGAGCGCCACCACCTTCGCGCGCTCCAGGAGCCCCTCTTCGAAGTAGCCGAGGTTCGTTGTCGTCATGACCGTCTGCGCCACCGATCCCGCGAAGGAGGCCAAAGCGTGACGCCGGCTCTCGTCGAGCTCCGACATCACGTCATCCAGGAGTAGAACGGGAGGCTGGGCCGCAATCTCCGAGACGACCTCGACCTCAGCAAGTTTCCACGCCAGCGCGATGGTCCGCTGTTGCCCCTGGGAAGCGTAGATTCGCGCGTCATGCCCGCCGATACGAAAGACAAGCTCGTCCCTGTGGGGGCCCGAGATGGTTGATCTGCGAGCAGCCTCCTCGGCACTCTTCGCGGCCAAGTGATCCTTGATCGCTTCTTGCTGGATCGGCTTGCTCGGCGCCGAACCCGTCTCGCTCCCATGATGGGAGATACTGGACCTCTAGGCGCCCCTCGCGAGCGAGCTTGCTGTAGATCGCCTCGATGGATTTCGAAACCCTGTCAAAGAGGCGTCTTCTGTGTGTGACCAGAGAGCCGCCCACCGATGCCAGGCGCTCTGTCCAGGGTCCAAGGATCTCGCTGGAGGTGGCCCCTTCTCTGAGTAGTGCGTTCCTTTGTCTCAGTACCCGGTCGTACTCGACTCTGAGCCTCGAGTATGTTGGAGAGAGTTGTGCTCCGAGGCCGTCGAGTGCGGCTCGGCGTCGGTCGGCCGAGTCTTTCACCATACGGAGGTCGTCCGGAGTGAAGACCACGCACGGCATCACTCCGGCCACTTGGGCGATGGCCCTCCTGGGCTTCCCGTTCACGGAGTAATGGCGCCTTCCTCCCCGAGCAATCGACAGGTCGATCTCGAGCTTACGGCCATCCCCTTCGGCTTCCAGCTTCAGACTTGCTGAATCTGCTCCCATCCGTATGGTGTCGCCCCACGAAGGCTTGCGGAACGAGTCGGTCTCGGTGAGGAGTTGGACGGCCTCCACCAGGTTGGTCTTGCCGGCCGCGTTCGGTCCGGCGAGAACAGTAAGGCTGGGGTCCGGCTCCAAAACGAAACTCTCGTAGCTCCTGAAGTCGGCTACTGTGACCCTTGTGACCGAGAGACCCACACCCGGGCTATCCGAGCCGTACCGGCATGAGCAGGTACAAGAAGTCTTGTTCTCCGTCGGACTTCAGGATTCCCGGCTTCAAGGAGTTCTGAATCTCCAGGCTCACTGTTTCTGTGCTTGTTGACAGGAGGCCGTCCGAGAGGAACGCGTGGTTGAAGGCTATCTCGACGTCCTTGCCTTCCACCTTCACCATCAGATCCTCGGAGGCGTCTCCAACATCTTGGGTTGTTGCTGTCAGGGAGAGGGTCTGGTCCTCCGCTGACACCGATACCTTCAGTGGGGTGTTGTGCAGAGCCATGAGAGAAACCCTCTTGACCGCCGAGGCAAACTCCTCGGTGTCCACAGTGACCGCCGTTTCGCACTCCTTTGGGATGAGTTGTTTGTAGTTCGGGAACGACCCCTCTATCCGTCTTGTGATGAAGGTTGTGTCCCCGAACTCGAACACTATCTGGTTCTCTGAGGTACCCAAAGACACCGTCTCGGTCGCCGCAGCTATTCGTGTCATCTCCTCGAGGGCCCTACCCGGGATGACCACGTCCATGTCCTCGCTGGGGGTGTCTCCCAGCACCACCTCACTGGTTGCCAGCCTATAGCTGTCTGTGGCAACCATTCGAATAGAAGGACCTTCGATCATGAGCCTGACACCGGTGAGAATGGCTCTTGTCTCATCGCGGCTTACGGCCTTGCTCACCTTCTTGACCATGGAAGCCAGGAGTGGCGCCGGCAAGGTCACCTGATGGTCGACCTCGACTTCGGGGAACTTGGGGAAATCCGCCGGGTTGAGTGTCCTGAGCGTGAAGGCGGAGTGTTGACATGTCACCACAACCGCGTCGCCGTCGACCTCGAGGGTCACCGCCGCCTCGGGAAGAGTCCTGACTATGTCTCCCAGGAGTTTTCCGGGAATGACCGTCTGTCCTTCTTTCTCGACCAAGGCCGCCGCCGAGTGGCGCACAGAGACTTCAAGATCGGTCGCCTGTAGAGAGACGGATCCGCCCGAGGAGGATACAAGGATCCCAGACAGTATCGGGAGAGTCGACCTGGAGGACATCCCTTTTGAGACGACCATCAGGGCGTCTAGGATCTCACTTCGAGCGATGCTGAACTTCATAGTGTTCCTCTCATCTATCTCTCAAATACATAGTGATAACAATAAGGCTTGTGGAAATGTGTATATCTCCAAACACAGCACTTCGCGGGGGGCGTGTCTTACCTACGAAGGCTGTTGGCGCTCAGACACAACCATCCACATTGTCAACAGGTGACGCTCCCCGTCCACAGGAATCGGGTGTTTTCCCCAACCGGACGACACTCTGTACACAGAGATATCAACCGGCCCGATCAACGCTTCTGCCTAATTGCGTTGGTCAATTGTTGTATCTGGTTGTACACGTCGCGCTGCTCTCGCATGAGCTTCTGTATCTTCGCGGTGGCATGCATGACGGTCGTGTGATCCCTACCACCGAACTCCTGCCCTATCTTGGGCAGAGACAGGTCGGTGAGTTCTCTCGACAGATACATGGCGATCTGGCGCGGATAGACGATAGCCTGGGAGCGCTTGCTACCCACAAGATCGGCGTGGCTTAGAGAATAGAAGCGACAGGCTTCCCTCTGAATCGTCGTGACCGGTATAGGGCGATGAGAGTGATCGGGGAAGAGGTCCCTGGTCACCTGCTCGGCCATAGTCACGTCGACAACGGCCTTCTTGGAGAGTTCGCGGTAGGCCATGATCCTGATGATCGCGCCCTCCATCTCCCGGATATTGGGAGACGACCTTTCCGCCACATAGGCAAGGGCATCATCGTCGAATGGGATTTGATGGACCTCGACGAACTGCTTCAGGATGGCTAGGCGGGTCTCGTAGTTGGGGGGCTGGATGTCGGCTTGCAGGCCGGACGCGAAACGGCTCTGGTAGCGCTCGTCCATATCGATGTCTCTCGGCGGTCTATCAGAAGCGAGAACGATCGCCTTGCCGCGCTGGCGAAGCTCGTTGAAGGTATGGAAGAACTGGTCTTGGGTCCCCTGCTTCTTCTCGAGGAACTGGATGTCGTCGATGAGCAAGACATCCACCGTCCGGTACTTCTGGCGGAAGCTGTTCTGTGTCTTCGCGTTGATCGACTCAACGAAGTCGTTCGTGAACTGTTCCGAGGTCACATACGAGACCTTCTTGTGCGGGTAGTTCTCGGCCACGTAGTGACCGATGGCCTGGAGAAGATGGGTCTTTCCGAGGCCAGGGCCGCCCCACAGGAACAAGGGGTTGTACTTGAGTCCCGGCTGCTCAGCGACGGCAAGCGCGGCGTTGCGGGCGAACTCGTTCGACTCGCCGACGATAAAGGAGTCGAACGTGTACTTCTCGTCGAAGTCCCTCGGGGTCTTTGGGGTCGCCACCGAGGAGGCAGGGTTCTGACTCGGGAACCTCGCCAACGGGAGGCGCGGGAGCAGCGTCCGGGCCCTGTATGGATTGGTCGACCACGATGCGGACCGTGACGTCGGCTTCGAGAACCTGCCGCAAGGCGGCCGTGAGCCTCTGCGCGTAGCGCTCCTCGAGCCATGTTCGGGCGAACTCGTTCTGTACCCCGACCACGAAGACGCCGTCAGTCAGTCAGCTCAACGGGAGCAGTGTGCTCGAACCACGTCTTGAAGCTGGGCGTATTGAGCTCGCTCCTGACGATATCGAGGACGTGGTCCCAGACGGTGGTGATGTCCGCGGTTGCTAGAGCCATGTGCTACTCCAAACAGAAAGGACGGTGGACCCATCAAGATCCTGAGGTCATATTCTTGAGGTACTCGAGACCATCTTCAGTAAGTCTGCGCTTGCCGGCATCCGCGGAGATAAGCCCGATCTCCTCAAGCGAGGCCAGGTCCCGATAGGCGGTCGAGATGGCGACATCCAGCTCGCTGGCCACCAAGCTCGGACCAGCCGAGCCCGACTCCATCACCAAGGCCAGCACCTGCTTCTGCCGTGTCGAAAGCCGAGGCTTGGCCACGAGTGGGGGCTCCTCCTCATAAACGAGGGCCTGGGGTGTCGGGGGCGTCGATCTCTGGACGGGATAGGGACCTGTCGCGCTCGGGCCCGCTTCTGCCGAGAACCGGGCGTTGTCGACCGACGGCTCCTTCTCGACGCGTGCGCGCCCAGAGCGAACGGTCACCACCGAGCCGCTACCGAGGTTGTCCTCGATCAGCAGCTCACCGCCGCAGATAGAAAGGTAGTCCTTCACGATGGGAAGGCCCGAACCCACCCCACGGATATGGCGTTTCATGTGGGCACACGCAGTAGTGAATCCAGGGAGAACGGCACGCCCCTTGTCGGCGATGCCCGGTCCTTGGTCTGCGAAGCGCACGGTGGCGCCGTCGTCGAGGATGGAGACGATCGGTTCGGCGAAGTCGGCATGGATGAGGTTCTCGGAAACCTCTCGAATAACCGTGTAGGGAATATCCCCGCCGCGTTCACGCGCTAGCTCATACACTCGAGAAGCGAGAGCCTCTATGTACTCGCCGACCGTGTGAGAACCGACCTCTTCTACGCGAGGAGCGGCTCCGGCGCCGTCATATACAGCCACGCGCGCGAGGGAGGGGGTGGTCCCCGTGTCGCTCAGGTTGTGGTTGTCCGTCGCGTGCCGAGGCGACGCACCATGTGCGTAGAACGACTTCATCTTCCCCCGGCTCTTTCCACAACCCCACCTCATCCACAGGATCATCCACAGGCCCTTGCGCCCTCACAAGCTCACACGCCGCACCGGCTATCCCCATACGACCTGCGGTTTTCCTTGACCCGAACGGCGGTTCGCCCCCAACCACAAGCCCTTTTCGTATTCATCCACAGGATTTTCCACACTGTGGAAGAAGGGGGGCTTGCTCATGCGGTCAACACCCACGACACCGCTGTTCGCAGAAGGTGTGTCCACTCCGCGCTTTCCATCAGACTGTGGAAAGCCGACCAGTTGTCGGGCGGAAAGGCGGAAACCCGGACGCGATCCGGAATCGGCTCGTCGGCCCAAGGGCCGGCACCGACTCCTCGGCGACCACGCGAGCGTGACACAAGAGGAGATTAACGGTCGATATTGGGCGCTGAACGGCTCTTTTCAAGGCATTCAAGGGTGAGAATCCCCCTCGATCAAGTGGGGCTGATACTAGCAATCTGGTCGGCCGCCCACAACGTCTCCCGGGGAGTTATCCACAGAATCTGGAACCACAAGTCCTGCGTTTTCCACAGTGTCCACAGATTCCGAGTGTTCTTTCCTTGGGCGGCGCGCGGCTCGGTTGCCAAGCGGTGAGAAGGGTGGCCTGAGCGATCACGGCCCTTTCCAGGCCGGATGCACGCCGAGCCGCTCAGGCGGGCGAAACACCAGCGTTGACGTGCCCAGGGCTGAGCCATATAATCGTCGGGCTTTGCCCCGGAACGGAGGGGCAGCTAAGGAGGAAAAGTGAAAAGGACCTATCAGCCGAATGTCCGGAAGCGTGCGAAGACGCACGGCTTCCGCGCGCGCATGTCCACCCGTGGTGGTCGCGCGGTTCTGGCGGCTCGTCGCCGCAAAGGCCGCAAGGTGCTGTCGGCCTAGTTCCCGCGCTCCTGGCGAGGAGGCGTGCCAACGTGAGCACGATCAAGTCCTCGCGCGAGATCGACTCGATCTTCCGCGACTCTCGGCGGGTCGCGCACCCGCTGGTCATAGCCCTTATCGCGAACACACCCGAAGGACGCGGCCACGATGGCCGCGTCGCGTTTGTTGCGGGCAAGCGCATGGGCAACGCAGTGTCGCGCAACCGGGCCAAGAGGGTCTTGCGCGCAGCCGCTCGTCAGGCAGGGGCACCGTGGCCCGGCTACGACGTAGTGCTCATCGCGACCAGCCAGACAGGCAGCGCCTCGGCAGATGAGCTTCGGCGAGCCTTCTCGCGCATGCTCGCGCGCGCGGAGATGCGATCGTGAGCCGAGTTCTTCACGCAGTCGCCGCTCCTCCCCCGGCAGATTGCTGCGGGCCTGATTCGCGTCTATCAGGCTGCCATCTCTCCCCTGTTTCCCGCGTCGTGCCGATTCACGCCGACGTGTTCCGCTTATGCGCTAACATCAATCGAACGCTACGGGCTCCTGAGGGGCGGCTGGCTCGCTGCAAAGCGAGTCGGACGTTGTCATCCATGGAGTCCGGGCGGCCACGACCCTGTGCCCTAGCCGGCATCGAACCAAGGAGCACGTCTCACGTGAGCATATGGAACTCGTTCAAAGAACTGATCTTCCGTGTTCTTGCAGCAGATCGAGGGTGTCGTCGGCGACTGGGGCCTGGCGATCATCGTCTTGACGGTCCTGGTCCGTCTCGCACTGATGCCGCTCACGATCAAGCAGACCAAGTCCATGTACGAGCTGCAGCGAATCCAGCCCAAGATCAAGGAGCTGCAGGCCAAGTACAAGGACGACAAGGAGAAGCTGCAAGAAGAGACGATGAAGTTCTACCAAGAGAACAAGGTCAACCCCTTCGGGGGGTGTCTCCCGATGTTGCTGCAGATGCCGCTACTGATCGCGCTGTATCAGGTCCTCGGCGGCACGGCCGGACGCCCCGGCATCTTGATGAAGTACCTGACCGAGACCGAGCAAGTTGGTAAATTCTTCTTCTTGATTCCAGATATTGCCAAGACCCCTGCTCTGGTCTTCTCCACGCAGGGAGCTCGTCGCTGCAATCCCCTACGTGCTGCTCGTCGATCCTGTTTGGCCTGAGCGTGTGGCTGCCACAGTTCTTGATGCCCGGCGACAAGCAGCAGAAGATGATCGGCGGATACATGGCCGTAGTCATGCTGTGGTTCGGATGGAGTGCACCCGCGGGCGTGCTGCTGTACTGGGACCTCTCGTCGGTATGGGGTGTTGCGCAGCAACAGCTCATGATGGCTTCGCTGAAGAAAGGGCACGAAGAGGAGATAGTGCAAGAGCAGCCAGTGCAGTCCAAGAAGACGAAGAAGAAGAGCAAGTAGAGTCGACTGTCCCCGCTGTCCGAGAGGAAGCGTGAAACAATGAACCGCGAGTGTGTCACAGAAGCGCCCACCGTCGAAGAGGCGGTTGACGCAGCGCTGGAGGAGTTGGGTGTTCAGCAGGATGCGGTCGAGTACGAAGTCCTTGAGGAGCCTGGCAAGAAGTTGTTCGGAATGGGCTCCGGCAAAGCGGCCAAGGTCAGGGTGTGGGTCAAACCAGAAGTAGCGGCCGAGCTCGAGCGTCCTGCGAGACCAGGAGGAGCTCGAAGAGGCGACGGACGAGGACGTGCCTCGTGAGCTGCTGGCACCGGACAAGGCGATGGATCTCTCGGACGAAGAGCTCGACAAGATAGCGGACACAGCCGTCGGGGCGCTCAAGACGCTGCTGCAGCACTTCGGCGTCGAGTCTCCCACCGTCGAAGAGTACGAGGGCGACGAGGGAGAGATCATCCTGGATGTGGTCGGAGGCGACCTCGGACTCCTCATCGGACGACACGGTCGCACGCTCGATGCGCTTCAGACGGCGGTCGGAGCCGTGACGACGAGGCAGATGGGGTTTCGCTATCCCGTGGTTGTGGATGTGGAAGGCTATCGGCACAGGCGCCGGCAGAAGATCGAAGACATGGCGCGTCGTGCCGCCGATAGGGCCGCCAGACAGCACACCCCTGTGAATATGAGGCCAATGACGGCCTATGAGCGTCGAGTCGTCCACGTTGCTCTGCGAAACGACTCACGAGTGGTAACTGGAAGCGAAGGAGCCGAGCCGTATCGCCAGGTCGTGATACGGCCAAGATAGAGCGGAGCTGCATTAGGTTCGACTTCAAGGGCGCCGATCAGGCGCCCTTTCTGTATGACCGTAGCCAGTGATGGTCGGCCGAGTACTGTCGCTCCTCTGCCGGGCTAGGACTTGACCCGCGAATACACCTTGCCGCACGCCTTGTCTAGCGTGTAGGCCCCGACAAGAAGAGGCGAAGCGAGTAGCCGAGTCGCGAGATTGCGCGACAAAGTGAAGCTCCCGACACTGTGGAGCCGCGAGCCCATATGCCCCCCTCTCGGCCGTGGCCATCTGTGCTGCGGGCCCAAGACCCGGACGTTTGGCTCCGAGTGCGTGCTGATGGAGCGGTTCAACTGCCATCGGCCTCCGGATGTCTCATCGGCTGCCATTGCGCACAAACGGAGCGACAACGGTAGCGCTGGTTGCCTGCGGGCCGTTGCCGCGGGTGTTCGACTCAGATCCACGAATCGGGCAGTTGTGTCGCAGTATTCCGCAGGCCACAAAAGGGCTGAGTGCGGCGGGCTGCTCGCGCGGCCGCGTGCGACTCGTCCTTTCGCAGATCGCACCAGGATCCACTGTGTTCGCGAAAGAGGATGTTTCACGTGAAACATCGAACGTCGTCTGTGCAGTACTATGTGCGCGGGAGGTTTCACGTGAAACATCTGGACGAACAGCACGAACGATATCTCGACCGTCTCATCGACTGCGCGAGTCTGGTCGTTCCCGAGGCTCTACGCCCAACACTGCTGCGACATCTCGACTGGACGCTCGAGCAGAACCAGACAATGAACCTGACATCGATCACCGAGCCTCAAGCTGCCGTTCGGTTGCACGTGATTGACTCACTGGAGGCGTTGCCGGAACTGAATGACGCTCCTGAGGGCCCGTTTCTGGACCTTGGAACGGGTGCCGGCTTCCCTGGTTTCCCGCTGGCTGTGGTCTCGGGGCGGCGAGCCGTCCTCTTGGACTCCGTCTCAAAGAAGGTTCGCGCACTAGGGAGCTTCCTGGCTAGCGAGGACATGGACAAGTCCATCCACGCCGTCGCGGGTAGGGCAGAGACTCTGGCTGTGGACCAACCCGGGCGCTATGCCGCCGTGACAGTTCGCGCGGTCTCTCAGCTGCCCTCCCTTGTTGAACTCGCGGCCCCTCTTCTTGCGTCCGGCGGCGTCTTGATTGCAATGAAGGCATCGATCGAAGACGACGAGGTTCGGCGAGGCGATCTTGCCGGTGCACTGGTCGGAATGGAGCGCGTAGGCCGTAGGGGATATGTCCTTCCTGACGGAGAAGAGACCAGATCTATACTGACCTACCGCAGAATCGGGAATCCTGAGGTCCTGATCCCACGGCGCGTCGGACTCGCGCAGAAGAAGCCTCTGGGGTAGCCGCTTCACCATCCGGACGATGTGGACTATAATCTCGCGAGAACCGCGGCGCCGAACTGGGAGGGGTAGAAGTGGCCGAGAGCTCGTTCGATCGGGCGCAAGAAGGGCCAGCCAACGTCTTTGCGGTCGTCAACCAGAAGGGTGGGGTTGGCAAGAGCACCACTGCAGTCAACCTGGCGGCGGCCCTTGGCGAGGAGGGGCAGAAGGTTCTCCTGGTCGACCTCGACCCGCAAGGCAACGCAACCTCTGGTTTCGGACTGAACAAGAACGAGCGGCAACTCTGCATCTACGATGCGCTTCTGGGCGATACAGATATTGCGGAGATCATCGAGCCTGTCGAAATCGAACATGTGTTCGTTGTGCCGGCCACGATTCAGCTTGCAGGGGCCGAGATCGAGCTAGTCTCGGCGATAAGCAGGGAGAATCGGCTGAAGGGGATCCTCTCCGGCGTCCGCAACGACTTTGACTACATCATCATCGACTGTCCCCCGTCGCTGGGTCTGCTCACGATCAACGCGCTCACTGCTGCCGAAGGACTGTTGATTCCGATCCAGTGTGAGTACTACGCGCTGGAGGGACTCTCGAAGCTTCTGGACAGCGTTCGGCTGGTGAAGACGCACCTCAACCCGTCGCTGGAGGTGTTCGGAGTCGTCATGACGATGTATGACTCGCGAACTCGCCTCGCATCTCAGGTGGTGCAGGAGGTTCGCGACTTCTTCGGCGAAAAGGTGTTCTGCACACTCATTCCGCGAACGGTGCGGCTTTCCGAGGCCCCGAGCTTCGGACAGCCAGCAACGACCTACGACCCCAAGGGAAAGGGAGCGACGGCCTACCGGAGCCTTGCGAAGGAAGTGATGGATCGTGTCTAAGCGTGGACTCGGAAGAGGACTATCGGCCCTCATCCCCAGCGCGTCACAGGAGTCCCACGCGGGCGAAGAGGTCACGGAACTGGCAATCGACCTCATCTCCCCGAACCCCGATCAGCCGCGCACCGATATGGGCGAAGAGGCCCTGGCGGAGCTGGCCGACTCGGTCAAGAAGGTTGGCCTGCTCCAGCCCATCATCGTGCGTGCGATGGGGGAGGGCTACCAGATAATCGCAGGTGAGAGGCGGTGGAGAGCCTGTCGCATGGCCGGACTCGAGCGAGTGCCGGTCCGGGTTCTCAACACGACTGAGACCGAGTCGCTCGAGATCGCACTGATCGAGAACCTGCAGCGTGAAGACCTCAACGCGATTGAAGAGGCGCGAGGATATCGCAAACTGCTTTCGGAGTTCCAGATGACTCAGGCAGAGCTCGCCGACAAGGTGTCGAAGTCCAGATCGACGATCACCAACGCTCTCAGGCTGCTCGATTTGCCCGAGGAGGTGCAGGATCTCGTCTACTCCGGGTCATTGAGTGCAGGTCACGCACGCGCGGTACTCTCCGTCCCGGAGGAGCCCGCTCGGATCAAGCTGGCAGCCAAGATCGTCGAGGACGGCCTGTCCGTGCGGGATGCCGAGAACCTTGCCCGGCTGTACGCGGCAGGGCAGATGCAGCGCGCTCCTCGGCCGACTACCCCCAAGGCGTTCAAGGTCGTAGCTCGCAAGCTTCGTCGCTTCCTGGGAACGAATGTTCGGGTGCGCCAAGGGAAAGAGAAGAACAAGATCGAGATCGAGTTCCGTGGCGAGGACGAACTCGAGCGGATATTCACCTTGCTCACGGAGGGTGAAGCTCGGGGCGAGGAGGCTGTCTCTTGAGACGCAATATGGAATATTTTGCCATTGGCGCTCTCGCCGGACTCGCGGTGGGGTTCATCGCGGGTCTCCTGTTCGCCCCCTCGAGTGGAGCGCAGACCCGGCAGCGTCTGGCCGACGAGGCACTCCGCGCTGCCGACGTCGCACGCGATATTGCCGAGCGCGCGGAGCGGGCAGCAGAGGCACTCGGTGGACGCGTGGAGCACTACCTCGGGCGCGACGAGGAAGTGGCGTGGCGCAAGGTGCGCGAGATTCGCGAGGGACTCGAAGGCTACACCCAGACCACGGAACAGTAGGTGTCAGAGCGTCAGAGCACCCTGTGGGAGGAATAGGGGGGCTCTGATTGTCCTTGCAGCTCATCACGGGGGCGGCCAACGCCGGCAAGACCGGCGTCGCGTACGATCGCGTGCGCGACCTGATGGCAGTCGGCGGTCGACCGGTGCTGCTCGTCCCGTCCGGTCCTGATGTCGAACGAGCGTCCGACGAGCTCTCACGCGAGTTCCCCGTCGGGTTGAGGGTCTCGACGTTCGAACGATATGTGCATCAGGCGTGGGACCGATTCGGGGATGGTCGGGCAATCGTAAGCGCCGAGCGAAGAGGTCTGCTGTGCACGGCCGCAGCGCGAACGGCAGGCGGGTCGCGAGGACTGGCTGGTCTGACCGCGGAATGCGCGCAGTCCCTGGCCGAGCAGACCGGCCCTCTGTGGCGACAGGCGCACGCCTCGAGTACCGGACCTGGTGCGATGCTGGCGTGCGCACTACGAGGCTATGCGACGTCGCTGCACGAGGATGGCTTGATCGAGCCAGCCGAGGCGACACATTTGCTGGCGCAACACGGCGAGCACGCGGACGCCCTCGTGCTCCATCGGTTCACCGACTTCACTCCGTCGCAAAGGGCGCTCATTCGTGCGTACGCGCAGCGTGCGGAGGTGTCAGTGACGGTCACGAGCGATCCTGAGTGCGCCGCAACGCATGCGGCAGCGATGCTCATCGAGCGTCTCGGGCCGTGTGAGCTGACAGCGGTCCCATCGGCGACGTTCGACACTGACGCCACGCTGCAGAGGCTCGCCCAATCACTCTTCGGAGCGCCAGAGAGACTGAAGGCCGGGCCGTCCGTCCGTTTCTCTCTGGCCGAGGGGAACGAAGCTGAGGCTCAGCGGATCGTAGAGGAGATTCAGGCCGCTCTACTGGAAGGAACTGCCAGTTCCGAAGAGCGGATCGCAGTCGTCTTCCGTGACCCCGAGCGTCATGTAGGAGTTCTCAAGCAGGCCTTCGCCGAAGCTGGCATCCGAGCGGATTTCGACGCGCTGGTTCCGTTCGGATCGACCGCGTTCGGCTCGGCGGTGCTTCACGCCCTGGGGTTCGCGACAACCGGGGCCCGGTCCGACCTCATGGCTCTGCTCAGATCGCCCTTCTCGGGCGTCGCACGCGAAGAGGTCCGGGCGCTGGAGCGGCGTTGGCGAAGCAAGGGGACCGTCGAGCGCGGCGAGTTGCTGAGCGGTACGAGCCGAGTCGCCCCGAGACTGGCTGCGGCCGTCCGCCAGATGGAGGCAGCGGCAACACGGCTCGATGCCGAGGGACTCGGACTGCTCGCGAACGCCATCAACAGCTTGTTCGTTCTCGGCTACGGACGATCGGGCTTTGAGGACCGCGCGTGCGACGAGTCGAGCGCCTGGGCGCACCGGGCGGTGATAGACATGCTGTCCGAGACGTCGCTGCTCAGTGCGGGCCGCACCACGCTTGCAGACCTGCGAGATGCGCTTGGTGAGCTGAAACTGGCGCCTGCTCGGACGGAGCGCGTCGGCCACGTGCAGGTCACCTCTGTCACCCGGGTCCGAGGACGACGATTCGACACCGTCGTCATCGGTGGCTTGAACGCGGGGGAGTTCCCAAAGAGTGCGGCGGAGAGCATGCTCCCCGGTAGCGCAGTCGACGACGTGCTGCGCGCTTTCGGGGGGAGCGCCGAGCCCGCCTTGGGCCCCGAGTACGAGCAGTACCTGTTCTACCTGGTGGTGACGCGGGCGAAGAAGCGGCTGGTGCTCAGCGCCCGAAGCACAGATGACGACGGAGACCCCGTACGCCTCTCGCCCTTCTTCGAGGTGGCCGCAGACAGCTTCCGCGACCGTGACGATGACGACCAGATGCCGCCGCACGTCTACCGAGTGCTGGCACAGGCCCCCGGGGCGGGCGTTTCGGCTGGGGAGCGAGAGAGGGTTCGGGCAGGGGCGCTCGCCGGAGCGCGGACGACGCCCCAGCTGCGTTCTGCGGCCCGCAGGGCGGCACCGCGGACACCCGGTCTGAGCGACGCCGCACTGCTCGAAGGACTGTCCGAACGCATGGTCTTCTCGGCGAGTGAAATCGAGGCGTACCTCCAGTGTCCGTACCGATGGTTCCTCCAGTACGGCGTTCGCCCCCGCGAGCTCGAAAGGGAGTTCGGCCCTGCGGATCAAGGCACCTACGCGCACGCGCTGCTTGCCGGCACGTACTCGATCCTGCGCGAGGCCGGGGTCCAGAGGGTCGCGCCGGACGCGCTCGTCGACGCGCACCGCGCGCTGGAGGAGGCGATCGCTCGAGCGGAGGTCGCCTTTGGTCAGGCCAGGGACCTCTCGGAGCAGATAGCGCGAACGAGCGCGCGCGCGTGGGCTGCCCGAGTGCTCGCCGACGATGCTCGGATGTTCGAGGGATTCAACCCGGTCTATCTCGAGTGGGGATTCGGTGGTGAGGGGGAGCGGGTCGAGGTCGGATCGTTCTATCTCACCGGGCGAGTCGACCGCATCGACGTCGACGAGCAGGGGCGAGCGATCATCATCGACTACAAGCGCTCGGGCGTTCCCACAGCGGCACACATCCTGGACAAGGGCAGGGTGCAGATCCCGCTCTACTTCAGCGCCGTCAGCTCTGTGCTCGGGTTGACGCCGGTAGCCGGGCTCTACCGGAGTCTGGCGAAGCGTGAGAACAGGGGCGTCATCCTGGCCGGTGCTCTGCCTTCCGACTCGTTCACGCGCACCGACGTCAAAGAGCCCGAGGAGTTCGGGGCGCTCGTGGAGGCGGGACTCGGACTGGCCGAGCAAGCCGTCGAAGACATCCGCGCGGGCCGCATTCCGTGCGAGCCAAGAACGAACGCCGCGTGCGGGTACTGCCAGGCGGCAGTGTTCTGTGGGGCACGCCGATGAAGCCTACGATGACTCGCGATCAGCGAACCGCTGTCGAGGCGGTCGTGGGGGACGTGGCCATCAGCGCCGCCGCGGGGTCGGGAAAGACGACGGTCTTGGCCCACAGGTTCGCGCACGCGATGAAGGTTCACCCCGCTCAGGGGTGGGACCCCGCACGGATCGACCAGATCCTCACCATCACCTTCACCAACAAAGCAGCAGGAGAGATAGCCGAGCGGGTCAGGCGCGTGGTCAACAGCGAGATATCAGTGGAAGCGGGCCGCCGAGTAGGTGAGGCGTGGATCTCCACGATCCACACGTTCTGCGCTCGTCTTGTCAGGCGTCATCTGCTTGAGGCCGGCGTAGAACCTCGCTTCGCGCAGATCGATGACGTTGCGTCGGCCCTGCTCAAGGCGGAGGCGTTCGAGACCACTGCGCGAGGTCTCTACGGTCAGCATGCAGGGTCTACTCGGCTGCTCGACACCTCGGCGCTCTCGGCGCTCCGGCAAGACGTTATCGACGTCCACGACAACATCAGGGCGATGGGGCTGGACCCACGACAGGTCCGCGTGCCCAGCGGGCTGGAGGAGATCGAGGACCTGAGGCTTGCAGCGGCAGTTCGGGCCGATGCTCTGCGACGCACGCTGGGAGAATGCGCCCAGACAGAGACCGTGACGCGGAAGCGCGCCGCGCTTGACGAGTGGTGCGAGCGCCTCGGCGCTTGTGCTCTAGGCGAAGCGCATTCGTGCGAGCAGCTGGAGGCGCTCGGGCGTGACTACGACATCAAGAACCTCAGCGGGGCTGCCAATCTCGCAAACAGGGAGCTTCGGTCTGCTCTCGAGGTGATGGTGTCCGCCGCGCGTGCCGCCGCCGAAGACGAGCTGCTCGAAGGGTACCGCGCGCTGGTCGAGTCGTTCACAGAAAGCTATGCGCGGCTCAAGGCGGAGCGTTCGTCTCTTGACTTCGATGACTTGCAGGAGAGGGCGATCGGATTGCTCGACGCGCATCCGGCTCTTGCCAAGCGCTACCGAGACCATTTCCGGCTGCTGATGATCGACGAGTTCCAGGACACCAACGAACTCCAGCTGCGGGTGATCGAGTCACTCCGTGGCAACAACCTCTGCGTCGTTGGTGACGAGCGGCAGTCGATATACGGGTTCCGATACGCCGATGTCGAGGTGTTCGAGCGAGTACGAGCGCAGATCGCCACAAAGGTCGAACTGTCGCAGAACTTCCGGTCGCACCCCGCCATCCTCGGCTTTGTGAACCATGCGTTCTCACAACCCCACCTCTTTGGCGCCGACTTCATGCGTCTTGATGCCGGACCGAAGGGCGGTCGCTGGTCGCCGCTGAGCAGTCCGGCGCCCCGGGTCGAGTGCGTGCTGCTGGACGCGACCGCGGCCAAGAAGGCGATCGTGGTCGCCGAGGAGGCCAAGCTCGTGTCCAGACGCATCGGCGAGCTGGTGGGCGCCGGTGCGCGCGCTGGCGACATCGCGATCCTGCTGCGCAATGCGAACAACGCCGCGCTTTTCGCAGAGGCGCTCGAGGGCGAGGGCGTCCCGGTTCTGGTCAGCGCCGGCGTCGCCCTGTTCGATGCCGAGGAAGTCCTCGAGCTGATGGCGCTGCTGCGTGCGATAGCCGTCCCGACCGACGACGAAGCCCTGGTCAACGTACTTGCGAGTCGCTTCGTGCGCCTGTCCGACGACGGACTGCTGGCCCTGCGCATCGACGCCGGTCACGAGCCGCTTTGGAGCGCCCTGCGGGCGGCGGGGGAGGGCGAGGTCGGGGCGAGCGCGCTCTCGGCCGACGACGAGGCCGCCGCACGACTCGCCTATCGTGCCATCGATGAGCTTGGAGCCCAGCAGGGCTTGTTGAGCTTGCACGAGACGGTGCATGCCGCGTGCGAGGCGTTCGACTACGACCTGACGCTGCTCAGCCAGGGTCCGGCTGGGCTGCGGGCATGGAGCAACGTCCTCAAGATCGCCCGCTACGCCCAGCAGTTCGAGCAGGTCGAGTCGTCCGACCCGGCGGCCTTCGTCGAATACCTCGCCGTGCGGCGCGATGGGTCCAAGGACAGGGCCGCAGCGGCCGAAGCCGGAGGCGATGCGGTTCGCATCATGACCATCCACTCGGCCAAAGGACTCGAATTCCCCGCCGTGTTCGTCGCCGATCTTGGAGCGGCCAAGGCGAGGGCGGCGGGAAACGCGATCGTGTCGAAGGTGGATGAGGACGGTCGCGTTGTGCCCGTGCTCGGCGTGCGGTTGCCCGGTGACGAGGACGGCGGGTGCGCGGCTACCGCCGTCTACCATCGCCTCTCTGACGAGCGGTGGTCTCGTGAACTCGAAGAGCAGAAGCGCTGCCTGTACGTAGCGTGCACCCGGGCAGAAGAGCTGCTTGTCGTCTCGGGTGCAGCGAACCTGGCCGAGCCGGCCGCCGAAGGCTCGTCGATCATCGACTGGGTCCGGGAGTCGCTCGGAGACCCCGGCGAGTCAGGGCTGGTCGCTTGTGGGGACTCGCAAGTGGCCGTGACCATCGCCGAAGCACAGCGAGGCGCCGCAGGCCACCGCCATGGACCGCGCCAGGCCGGACGCACCGCTCTTCGCGGTTGCAGGTCGAGAGTCCGGCCGAGAAGACCGCCGCCGCGACACCGCCGCGCCGGGTCTCGTACTCGGCACTGCACGCACACGAGCAGTGTCCGCTTTCGTATCACGTGCGGTTCGAACTTGGCCTAGGCGAGTTCCGAGACCCGGACGGAGGGAGGGCGAGCGATGTAGGCTCCGCGTTTCACGGAGCTATGCAGACCGCCGGCCCATCCGGTCTTTCGCCCGCAGCGCTCGATGCTGCGGTGCTGCGACACGCGCTGGGGCACGATGAAGCGGACCGGCTCTCCATAGCGGTAGAGACGTTCTTCGCCTCCCCGGTCGCGTCCCGTCTTGCCGAAGCCGACAGGGTAGAGCGAGAGACACCGATGAGAGTGACGGTGGGCTCTACAGTCCTGGTGGGCACCGTCGACGCGGTGGCCTGGCGGGGTGATGCCGCACTCGTGCTGGACTACAAGACGGGGCGCGCACCCTTGGACGACTCGGACCCAAGGATCAGTGGATACGAGCTGCAAGCGCGTTGCTACGCGCTGGCCGTGCTCGAGGCCGGAGCAGCGAGTGTAGAGGCGGCGTTCTGCTTCGTCGAGCATGAAGCTCGCGTGCGCCACTTCGACTTCACGGCACGGGACATGCCGGCGATTCGGGCCGACCTCCAAGAGCGGATCGATCGAATCGTCCCGGGACCGCGCCAGCCACCTAGCCACGTACGATCCGGATGCCTGCAGTCGGTGCCCTGCGCTTGGTGGAGTCTGCCCGGTAGATCCGCCCTAGGCTCCCGCAGCTGCGCCGGCGTCAGAACGGTACCATTGGCCGAGACGGCAGCAAGCGACAAAGGCAGACGGCGGACCTTGATCGTAGACGACATCATGGTTGCCAGGCAGGGCTCTTGGGTCGAGCTCAGCGCCCGCGTGCGCCGCGACGGAGCACGTCGGCCGTTCCGGCTCTGGTACCGGTTCCCCGTCCGCTACCGTCGAACGCTGAGATCGGACGGGAGCGCGTTTCTCGCTGCTCTGATGATGCCGAGCATGGCACTCGGAGAGCCTCTCAGGGTGGAGGCACCCGTCTCGGGGCAGCTCCTGCGCCAGAGCGAATCGCTGATGCGGATCTTCCATGGGTGGTGGCCGGAACTCGAGGTCATCCCCATCGAGGCGCCCAGGAGACGCCGCATGTCTCGACCCCCGCGTCGCCGTGCCGCCGCCTTCTTCACACTCGGGGTGGACTCCTTCTACACACTGCTCAAGAACGCAGACGGAGGCGTGTGGGGTACCCCGCCGATCGGATCGCTGATCTTCGTGGTCGGATTCGACGTCAAGGCCCGCAAGAAGCAGCTGCTCGCACAGATAGAGGGCAACCTCCAGCGGGTGGCGACGGCGACGGGCACCGAGGTGCTCGAGGTCGAGACCAACCTGCGCGAGCTCAGCGACGGAATCGTCTCGTGGAATCAGTACCATGGCTCGGCTCTCGCGAGTGTCGCCATCGCATTGGAGAGGGCGTTCGAAGCCATCTACACTGCCTCGTCGGGCAGCTTCGACGATCCCTTCCCGTGGGGGAGCCATCCGCTGACGGACCCCCTATGGGCCACCGAGAGCATGCGCTACATACACGACGGGACAGAGCGTAGGCGGGCTGACAAGATCACCAGCATTGCGAGCGTGCCGATCGTTCAGGCAACCCTCAGGTCGTGTTGGGAGAACCGGGGCAACCGCTACAACTGCGGCGAGTGTGAGAAGTGCCTACGCACGATGGGCGCGCTGTTCGGGGTCGACGCGCTCGAGGCGACGGAGACCTTTCCCGACTCCTACCCGCTTGATGCGCTCGAACGGATCGACTGGACTCCGAGGGTGCGCACGCGATTCGGCCACGTGCTGGACGTACTTCCCGACGACGCGCGTTGCCGTCCACTGAGAGAGGCGATCCTGTCTCACGCGGGCCCGCTCGAGAAGCAGGATTCTGCCGAGGACGCGTCCGGGAGCGACGAGTAGTGCGCGCACGGCGCACCGAGTCCGGCCCTCTCGCCTGTTGGGTCAGCGGAGGCTAGTCGGCGTCGGCCGGAGGGTGTTCTCGGCGAGGCGTGGCCCCGGTTCTCTGCCGTAGCTGTCCGCACGCGGCGTCGATGTCGGCACCGCGTTCTGTCCGGACGGAACACTCGATCCCCGCGGCCTCGAGGCGACGGCGAATCTCGCTCGCGCGAGCGTCCGAACCGCGAGCGAACGGCGCACCGGAGACCGGATTGACTGGAATCAGGTTGACGTGGATGAGCAGGTCTCGGCAGAAGGAGATAAGGGCGTCGATCTCCTCGGCGGTATCGTTCACACCCGAGATGAGGGCGTATTCGAGTGAGGGACGGCGGCCGGTCCTCTCGGCGTAGTGAACAAGCGAAGCTCTCAGCTCGGGGAGGGTGACGCCCGACACGCCAGGCATCAGGGAGTCACGGGTCTTCTGGAGTGCCGAGTGAAGCGAGACCGCGAGCGTGAACTGTTCGGGTTCGGTCGCGAACTTGCGGATACCGGGTACCAGTCCGCACGTCGACACCGTGAGGTGCCGCGCCCCGATGCCCAGCCCATCGGCGGAGTTCATGAGGCGCAGGGCGCCGAGCGTCGCATCGTAGTTGGCGAACGGTTCTCCTTGTCCCATCGCGACCGCGTTGGTGACACGCGCGCCGAAGTCGTCCGCGACGATGCGAACCTGGTCCACCATCTCGCCAGCGCCGAGGTTCCGGGTGAGACCCGACTGTCCCGTCGCGCAGAACGCGCACCCCATCGCGCACCCCGCTTGGGTGGAGAAACACACCGTCAGCCTGTCGTCTGCGGGGAGCCCCACCGTCTCGACGGTGGACCCGTCGGCCAGCGTGAGCAAGTACTTGCGAGTTCCGTCGGCGGAGACCTGCCTGGCGGCGACGTCTGGTACGGGAAATGCCAGCCGGCCTGAGAGGGTCTCCCTCAGACCGGCTGGCAGGTCGGTCATCTCGGCGAACGAACGTGCACCCCGCCCGTAGGCCCAGCGGACGATCTGCTTCGCCCGGTAGCCGGGCTCGCCCAGAGCGGAGACGAAACCGGCGATCCCCGCAGCGTCGAGCGCTTTGATGCCCACCGCCTCTGGCAGCCGGGCTGCCTGATCGCCATGCACCGAGTGCTACTGGTTCAGATCGGCGGTTGCGGTCTTGTACTCCTCGCGATGCTCGCCCTCGAACCGGCCCACGCTGCGGAAGTAGTACGCGATGTCGCTGAACCCTTCCGCCTCGGCGATCTCGGCGAAACGCGGGTACATGTCGGTCGCCTCGTTGTCCTCGCCCTGAGCGGCGGCCGCAAGGTTGTCGGCGGTGGCGGTGGCTCCGGCGATGTAGGCGAGGTGACCCAGGGCATGCGCGGTCTCCTCGGCTGCAGCGCGATCGAACGCGTCGAGCGCGGACTGCGGAGCGCCCTCAAGCTCGGCGATACGGCGCCACAAGGTGTAACGGCGATTCGCCTGGGACTCGCCCGCGAAGGCGGCCTTGAGGTTCTCGAGCGTCTGGGTTCCCGACAGGTCACCGGGGCCGTCGTACTCCTTGAACGCAGTCCTCGGCACGCCGCACACCGGGCAGAACTCGGGTGCTGGTCCGATATGGAAGTAGCCACATCCCGAGCAACGATACTTCTCGACCATTACGTCTCCTCTCGAATCCCTCTCACCTACGACTATCACTACCCCTGCAGAGTGAAACATGCACGGTACACGTATCGGACGTGAAATGCTACCATGGGAAGCCCATTTATTGCGAGGGGAGCGTGAATCGCCTCTCCAAAGTGCAGATTCGGTGCTCGTGGGCAGGGCGCCACCCGATGGTACGCTGTCATCACGGTCGATGCCGGTCGGCCGGAACGAGGAAGGAAACTCCATGGCAAGCAGAACAGTCGCGCGGCATCTGGCCGCCTTGGCACTAGCTCTCGCGTTCGTCCCGACCGCCAGCGCGTTCGCAGCGGGTGTGCCTGTCGAGCCGGGCACGGCGACTCCCGAGATGTTCCTTCCCGCAGAGGCGTGCACGTGCCACTCGACGCTGGTCGACGAGTGGTCGAAATCCATGCACGCACAGGCCCTCAGCGACCCGATATACAACGTCAAAGTCGCCGAGGCGGAGGAGGCGACCGACGGCAAGATCGGGCCGTTCTGTCGCAAGTGCCACGCACCGGCTGCGACGATGACCGGTGAGATCGCATCCGGAAACGTCACCGGCGCCGGGACGGTCCAGGGCGTCGGTTGCCACTGGTGCCACCAGGTGGTCGCCTTGCAGGAGGGCAAGCCTGCCAACACGTCTCACCTGGTCGACGTCAGCGGCACTCGCCGTGCACAGATCAAGGACCCGCAGGCGCCGCATCCCGCAGAGTACTCAGAGCTTCACGAGAAGGCCGAGTTCTGCGGGGGATGCCACAACGTCGACCACCCGATCAACGGGATGCACCTGGAGTCGACGTACTCCGAGTGGGCCGCCAGCCCCTACGCCGAGGAGGGGGTCGTGTGCCAGGACTGCCACATGACCGAGACCGCCGCTCAGCGCGGGCCCTCCAGCGGTCAAGCTGCGGTGGGCGCCCCCACGCGCGACAACCTCTACCACATGACCTTTTCGGGAAGTCAGGTCGCCCTGGGTGACTCCGAGCAAGCCATCGCTCGCCTCAAGTCGGCGGCTGAGATGCAGCTCGACGTTCCGCAGATCGTTGCGCCCGGCGAGACCGCCGCGGTGACCGTCACCATCACCAACGTCGGGGCCGGGCACTACCTGCCCACCGGCCTGACCGAAGTGCGTCAGATGTGGCTCGAGGTGACGACCGAGGGCCCAGACGGGACGTCGACGAAGGTGGGCGAGCGTATCTTCGGTACGGTGCTCAAGGACAAGGACGGCAAGTTCCCGGCCGAACTGTGGGATGCGGTCGATGTCGAGTCGGACGACCGCATTCCGCCGCGCGAATCGGTGGCCTCCACCTACGAGGTCACGATGCCCGAAGGTGCCGAGAAGAGCACCCTGAAGGCCGCGCTCTACTACAAGTCCGTGCCCGACGAGCTTGCCCAGAAAGCGGGTGTCGAGAACCCCACCACGGAGATGGTCGCAGCCACACAGCCGTTCTTCGCCTCGCAAGAAGCGATGGCAGCTGACAGCGCGCAGCAGGAATCACCCGATTCGAGCGGCCTTTCTACGGGTCTGATCGTCGCACTGGTGGTGGCGCTGGGGGCGCTTGTGGCGTTCGGCGCGTTCGCGTGGATGCGTTCGCGCAAGCCGTCGTAGAGCGGCGCGTCGGGGTCTCGTGCTCCCGCGGGAGCCGCACACAGGAAGGGCCCCGGCATCCGCCGGGGCCCTCTTGCGTTGGTTCGCTGTGCCGATAGACCGAGACTAGGGCTTGGGCGCCTCGGTGGGCTCGGTGCTGGGAGCCGAGAACTCAGCGGGCTTGTCGCCAACGGTCACCTTGATGTCCAAGCTCTGGCCGCCGCGCGCCACCGTGAGCGTGACTTCATCGCCTACCTTCTTGCGGCGGATCTGCAAGATGAGGTCGTCCATCGAGCGGATGGGGGTGCCGTCGACGGCGGTGATCACGTCGCCGACCTCCACACCGGCCTTCTCGGAACCCGAGCCCTTCGCGATCTCAGCGACGTAGGCTCCCTCGGTCGCGCTGAGCTTCTCTTCCTGGACGAGCTCCTCAGTCACCGAGGAGCCGATGACACCGATGAACGGGTGGTTGATCTCGCCGCCCTCGACGAGCTGGTCGGCCACGCGCACCGCGGTGTTGACGGGTACCGCAAAGCCGATTCCACCGTTGGCCCCGGTGTCCGAGTAGATCGCGGTGTTGATGCCGACGAGCCGTCCACGCGTGTCGACCAGCGCGCCGCCCGAGTTGCCGGGGTTGATCGCTGCGTCGGTCTGGATCACGTCGACCAGGGGATAGGCGTTGCCTGTGTTGCTGAAGTCCGGAAGCGAACGGCCAAGCGCCGAGATGACGCCGGACGTGACGGTATGCTCGAGGCCGAAGGGCGACCCGATCGCCACCACGGACTGTCCCACCAGGAGCTTGGCGGAGTCGCCCAAGTCGATGACGGGTATCTCGGCGTCCACCTTGACGACCGCGATGTCGGTCTCAGGATCGCGCCCGACGAGCTTGGCCGAGTAGGACTTGCCCGTTGAGTCGCGAACGGTCAGTTTGGTTGCCTCCTCGACCACGTGGTTGTTCGTCAGCACGTAGGTCGAGCCGTCCGACGAAGACTTGTACGCGACGCCCGAGCCGTTGCCCTTCATCGGTACGCCGGGGTGGTCTTGTGGCAGGCCGCCTCCACTCGAACTGCTGCTGCCGCCGGTGACGTCGATGTTGACCACCGAGGGGACTGAGGCGGCCGAGGCGGCGACGGCGGGATCGGTCGTACGCGACGGAACCACGGTGACCTTCGTGGTCTTGCGTGCGCCGGCGAAGTTCGGGTCAACAGCCAGACGTGCGCCAAAGAATCCGGCTGCCAAGCCCGCGAAGGTCGCGATGATGAAGGCGAGAAGCGCCGCGATCGCGATCGCGGCCCCGGGGGTCATGCCGCGAGAAGTCTTCTCCGCGGGGGGAGACACCGGCGTGACGGGAGGCACCGGTGCAGACGCTGCGGCCGGAGGTGCAGCAGGGGCGGCAGTCTGAGGTACCTGAGGGGGCGCCGTCGCTTCGTGCGTGACCGATGCGGGTGCCGGGGAAGCCGTGTCGCCTATGGGTGGGGCCATGGGGGGCGGCACCTGGGGCGGGACGGGAACCGGTGTGGGCTCGGGTGCGGGCTGAGGCGCCGGCGCCGGCTGTGGTTGCTCGGCGGGCTCGTCTGTGCGAGGTTCATCGGTCATCGGATGCTCCTTGCTTCGTAGCTTCTTGGGCGGGCGCGCAGGCGACGCGCCCGTGCGATGATGTGTACGTAAAGCTCACAGCGAGGATACCCCCAGATGGCGACAGTTCACGAAGACGCCACAACATGTTCACCGAGCGAACAGAAGCCCACCGCGGTGCTGATCGTGCTGGTCATCGGCACGTTTCTCGCGCCGCTCGACTCGAGTATCGTCACCATCGCACTGCCGGCGATGGCCGCCGAGTTCAGGGAGAGTCTCTCGGCGGTCAGCTGGGTCACCACAGCGTACCTGCTCACCTCCGCGTCGCTGCTGCTGCCGATGGGTCGACTCGGAGACGTGTGGGGACTCAGGCGTCTGTACGTGTGGGGGCTCCTCGTCTTCGGGTTGGGTTCTCTCGTCTGCGCTCTCTCGGGCTCGATCGAGGCGCTGGTCGCCTCCCGCGTACTCCAGGCGGTGGGCGCCTCCATGCTGTTCGCCGCCGGGCCCGCGCTTGTCTCGCGCACGTTTCCGGCCAATCGCCGAGGGTGGGCGCTGGGCTACATCTCGCTGGCGGTTTCGGCGGGGCTGACGATCGGACCCGCACTCGGCGGTTTCCTCGTAGGCTCGTTTGGCTGGCCCTCTATCTTCCTCATCAACGTGCCGCTCACGGTGATCGTTGCGGGGATAGCGTGGCGGCTGCTCCCCGACGAGTGCCGCATCGCCGAGCAGTTCGACATCCCGGGAGCGGTGCTCGCGGCGGGCGCTCTCGCCTCGTTGCTGCTGGGGCTCAGCGGGTTCGAGCGAGCGGGTGCGCTGTCGGTCGAGGTAATCGGGCCGATGGCCGCCTCGGTGATCCTGGGTCTCGCGTTCGTGCGCTGGGAGGGGCGGGCGCCCAACCCGATGGTGGACCTGCGCCTCTTTCGCATCGGGGCCTTCTCGGCCGGGATAGGAGCGGCCACACTCGCGTACATGTCGTTGTTCGCTGTGACGTTCACCATGCCGTTCTACCTCGTGCGGGTTCAGGGCTTGGACCCCCGGCTAGCCGGCGTGATGCTCACCGTGACCCCGCTGGCCATGGCCGTGTTGGCGCCGGTGGCGGGCCGGACCTCTGATCGGCGAGGTAGCCGCACGATCGCCACCGTGGGAGTACTGGTTCTGGCGGCCGGCCTGCTCGGGGGCTCGTTCCTCGCGCCGGACAGCGTGGTCTGGGCGGTGGTTCCGGTGCTTGCCGTTGTCGGGGCCGGGATGTCTTTGTTCCAAACCCCGAACACCGCCGGCGTGCTGCGCGCGACCCCGCCGGCGCGCGTGGGGGTGGGTTCCGCGTTCACAGCGGAGGCCCGCAACGTCGGAATGGCGGTGGGCATAGCGCTCACGGCGGCGATCGTCGGAGCAAGTGTGGGCGGGGAGGGGTTGCCTGGTGGTTCGGGAGCGGTACCGATGGCGGTGGCTCAGACGTTCTCGGCGGGCATGGCCACCGCGCTGAGGGTTGGAGCGGCTATCGCCCTGTGCGCGGCGGCACTGTCGTGGTTCGGGCGCGAGTCCGACTCGGTTGAGGGTGGCCGACCCAACCCGTAGACTGGCGTGCAGCGACATGGAGGAGGGGGAGTGGCGGACGAGGCAGAGCACAACGAGAATCTCGAGGCCGGTATCGACGAGCCGCGAGTGACCGGCGACGAGCCGGACGTCGCACCGGACCTCCCTGCCGATCGGCCCGCATCCGACCCTGCGATGGGGCCGTCCCTCGATGGCGTGGAGGGGTCCTCGACCGAGCCCCCGGCGGTCGAGCCTCCGACTGACCCTCCGGCCGAACCCGCGGCGGTCGGGCCTGGTCCGGCTCCCGCCGACGATCCAGCGGCGGCCGAGACGATCCTCGTAGCCGAGCCCACATCTGAGCCTGCAGTCCCACCTGCGGATGAGCTCGCTGAGGAACCATCGGCAGAAGGCGCGACCGGCGCTACGGAGGCGCCGGCACCCCAGGAACCCGAGGAGCCATCCGAGCCGACCGGCGAAGAGCCCGAGCCAGCTGAGCCGACCGGCGAAGAGTCCGAGGCCGACGCTCAGGACGAGAGCGTCGACGACGTCGCGGCGGCCGTCGCGGCCGCGAGCGAGAATGTCCAAGGCGAGTCGACGTTCGACGACATTGCGCCCGGCACGGTGGCAGCGGAGGGAGCGGCCGCAGTCGAGGTCGTCCACGACCGCTCGGCCAACGCAGTCTCGATCTGGCCTTTCGTCGTCTACGACCTGTTCTGGGCCGCGTTCGCGGGGCTGCTCATCTGGCAGTTCCAGACCCTGCCGGCCGGCACCCCGGTCTACGAGGCCGAGCTCTATCCGACCGCGCTGCTCGTGGGCGTGATCCTGGTCGGCGCGGGGCCGCTGCTGATCCTCGTGTCGTGGATCGCCTCGTGGGGCAAGCCCGGTTCGACCAAAGGGCGACTGTTCATCTCGGCGCTCGTGAAGGGCTCCGTGGCCACCTTGCTTGGAGTCACCATGTGGTGGGCCGCCTTGATGGTGCTCGACCAGATCCGCCTCGGCACACCCTTGTAGCCGAGAAGCGAGAGAGAGGCACCCGATGTCGATCCGACCCGAAGAGATCCGCGTAGCCGTACTGAAGGGCGGCCGCTCGGCCGAGCGCGAAGTATCGCTGAACACCGGGGCTGAAGTGACCGCCGCTCTGAGCGAGAGCGGATTCGACGTCGTCGAGATCGACACGGGCGACGACGAGTTCGTGGTCGAGCTGGTGCGCAGCGAGGCAGACGTAGCGTTCATCTGCCTGCACGGGCGGCTCGGCGAGGACGGGACGGTCCAGGGCCTGTGCGAGCTGATCGAGCTTCCCTACGTGGGCAGCGGCGTGCTGGCAAGCGCGCTGGCCATGGACAAGGTCATGAGCAAGCAGTTCTTCACGCTCGTGGGAATCCCGACGCCCGAGTATGTCGTGTTGCACCGTGGCAGCGACTTCGACACGGCCGAGATCACCAACGCGCTGGGCGAGAAGACCGTGGTCAAGCCCGCCAACGAGGGCTCCGCGATCGGGGTGACGATCGCGCATAGTCCGGTGGAGCTTCCCGCTGCGATCGGCTCGGCTTTCAAGTACGACCGCAACGTGCTGGTCGAGAAGTTCGTGGCAGGCGTCGAGGTGACCGTCGGTGTGCTCGGCAACGAACATCCGCTCCCGCTGCCCACGCTCGAGATCGTTCCTGAGCACGAGTTCTACGACTACGACAGCAAGTACCTGCCAGGCATGAA
The DNA here is from genome assembly GCA_963700665.1 of uncultured Actinomycetes bacterium. Classification (GTDB taxonomy): domain Bacteria; phylum Actinomycetota; class Coriobacteriia; order Anaerosomatales; family PHET01; genus CAVPCY01. Next base: position 18,287 of record CAVOYK010000011.1, on the reverse strand, counting down.
GCCGTCACATCATTCCTGCGCGTGTGAGCGAGGGCGCACGCCACGAATGCGAGCGCCTCAGCGTGGCCGCCCATGTCGCGCTGGGCTGCAGGGGCATGTCGCGCGCAGACCTCATCGTCACCGAGGACGAGCAGGTCTATCTGCTCGAGACGAACACCATCCCCGGCATGACGAAGACCTCGCTGCTGCCCGATGCCGCCAGGGCCGCCGGGATCGAGTTTCCCGGGCTGTGCAGACGCCTCGTGGCGCTCGCGCTGGAGCCGCGCAGGTAGCAGCGGGAGGAGCTAGCAGCGCGTCACGCGCTTCACGCCGAGGGCAGCTCGACACGCACGACGGTCCCGCCGCCGTCTCTGCCGCGGACTTCAACGCGCCCGCCGGCGCTCTCGGCAACGCTGCGCACCACCGTGAGACCCAGCCCGCTTCCCGGTGAGTCCGTGTCGCGATCGAGGCGGGCGAACGGCTCGAGCACGCGCTCGCGCTCCTCGGCGGGTATCCCGGGACCTCGGTCGGCGACCTCGATGGCCACTCGCTCGCCTTCCTCGCTGACGCGCAGGTCTATCGGCCCGGTGGGGGCGTACTTGGCGGCGTTGCCGAGCAGGTTGTCGAGCATCCGGTGTAGCGCCACGGGGTCTGCCGATACGACCGGGTTGCCAGCGATCTCGACGCGCACCTCGCGCTGCGTCGCTGCCATCTGGTCTGCGGCGGCGCGCTGCGGCCACGTCCGCCACGTCGAGCGGTTCGGCGTCTTTGGGGGAGCGCACGACTCCGGACAACGTGTCGGCAAGCAGCGAGTCGGCACGCCCGATGGCAGCTTCGATGCCGTCGAGCGCCGCTGTGCGGTCTTCGTTCGACAGGTCGTCTCGGTGCAGGAGCGCGACGTAGCCGGCGATCACGGTGAGAGAGCCCCTCAGGTCGTGCGCGCAGACAGCGAGCTGCTCGCGTGTCGGTGTCGGGCGCTGCACGGTCACCGTCAGGCCGCCTTCGTCGCGCGTGCGGCCGGACCGAAGCGGGCGACGAGCAGTTTGGTCACGTCCATCACCGCTATCGCAACGACGGCGGTGAGAACGACCGCAACCCAGTCTTCGGCGGGCAGCGGCACGGTCCGGAAGATCTTCTCGGCGCCGGGCAAGTAGACGACCACGAGCTGAAGAGCCATCGAGCCGAGCAACCCGAAGACGAGCCACTTGTTCTTCAGCGACTCGACCGAGAAGACGGTGCCGGTCTCGCTACGGAAGTTGAACGCGTGCAACAGCTGGGTGAGAACCAGCGCGCTAGAAGAGCATCGTGCGCGACTCGGCCTGAGTGGCGCCGAGCGCGGGCGCGATCACGTAGCCCAGGATCAGTACGCCCGCGGTCATGACGAAGCCCTGCCACAGAATCTGGAGCTGGCGCTTCCTCGTGAGGATCGACTCGTCCTTGTCGCGAGGGGGCCGGTCCATCGCTCGGCTGTCCGCGGGGTCGACGCCAAGCGCCAGCGCAGGCAGGCCGTCGGTCACCAGGTTGATCCAGAGCAGCTGCAGCGGGAGCAGGGCCGCTTGGGGGCTGAAGAGCGCCGTGATGGCCACGACGAGCACCTCGGACATGTTGCACGAGAGCAAGAACAGGATGACCTTGCGCAGGTTGTCGAAGACGGTGCGGCCTTCTCGGACAGCCTCGACGATAGTCGAGAAGTTGTCGTCGGAGAGCACCATGTCGGCGGCCTCGCGCGAGACGTCGGTGCCCACGAGCCCCATCGCGACGCCGATGTCGGCCCGCTTGAGGGCGGGCGCGTCGTTGACGCCGTCGCCGGTCATCGCGACGACCTCGCCGTTTCGCTTGAGCGCGTCGACGATGCGCAGCTTGTGCTCGGGGTTCACGCGCGCGTAGACGCGGATGTCCTCGCACCTGTGACGCGAGTTCGTCGTCGGTCATCTGTTCGAGTTCGACGCCGGTCACGACGCGGTCGCAGTCGAGGATGCCCACCTGCTCGGCGATCGCGCGCGCGGTCAGCGCGTGGTCGCCGGTGACCATCGCGACCTTGATGCCGGCGTGGTGGCACTCCTCGACGGCTTGCGGGACTTCCGCGCGCGCGGGATCCACCAGGCCCATGATGCCGACGAACGTCAGGTCGCGCTCGAGCTCCTCGCCCTCGTCGGGCTCGTCAGCGTCGAGCTGTCGCATGCCGAAGGCGAGCGTGCGGTACCCCGTGGAGGCGAGCTGCTCGTTGGCCGAGGAGAGCCGGGCGCGCAGCTCCTCGGTCATGGGAACGTTCTCGCCGCGCAGGCGCGCGCTCGTGCACAGCGCGAGCACGACGTCGGCGCCGCCCTTCACGTAGGCGACGCGACCGCCGTCGACTCGGTGCACGGTGGTCATGCGCTTGCGCTCGGAGTCGAACGGCACCTCTCCCACGCGCGCGGGCTTGAGATGTCCGGGCGTGAGATTGTGCGCAGCCGCGATGAGCGCGGTCTCGGTGGGGTCGCCCACGAGCTCGCCCTCGGCGGTGTAGTGTGCGTCGTTGCAGGCGGCGGCGATCTCGAGAAGGAGCTCGTAGTCCGGCTTATGCGGCGTTGCGGCGCTCGGCTCGATTCCCCAGTCCGACGTCACGGCGGCTGCGTCGGCCCCCACGAGCAGCGAGCGGACGGTCATGCGATTCAGCGTGAGCGTGCCGGTCTTGTCCGAACAGATGAACGTGGTCGAGCCGAGTGTCTCGACCGCGTGCAGGCGACGCACGAGCGCGTTGTGCTCCGCCATCCGGCGTACTCCCAGAGAGAGCGCCACGGTGACGATCGCCGGCAGCCCCTCGGGGATGGCGGCCACTGCGAGAGACACGGCGACGAGCAGCCCCTCGGTCACGTTCTCTCGGAAGGCGTCGTGCTGGAACATCGTGAGAAACGAGCCCGTCTCGGCCTGCGCCGCGAGGAAGACCTCCTCGATGAAGACGACCGCTGCGACGATCAGGACGATGATCGCGATGCGCTTGCCCACGACTTCGAGCTCGGCCTCGAGCGGCGTGACCTCGTCGCCGGTGCCGGCCAGCAGGTCGGCGATGTGGCCCATCTCGGTGTTCTGGCCGGTTCCGGTCACGAGCATGCGGCCGCGACCGACCGCTACCGACGTGCTGGCGAAGACCATGTTGCGCCGGTCGCCGAGCGGCACGTGCTCGCCTTCGATGACGTCGCTGTGTTTGCGGACCGGCTCGCTCTCGCCGGTGAGCGCGCTCTCGATCACGCGAAGAGCGGCGGCCTCGACAAGCCGCCCGTCGGACGGGATGCGGTCGCCCGACTCGAGCAGCACCACGTCGCCGGGCACGAGGTCCTCGGCGCGCACGTCGGTCTCAACACCGTCGCGGACAACGGTGGCGGTGGGAGCGGAGAGCTCCTGGAGCGCTTCGAGCGCCTGCTCGGCCCGGTACTCCTGGACGAAGCCGAGCACCCCGTTGAGAAGCAGGATCGCAAGGATGGCGACGGCTTCGATCATCTGTCCCTCGATCGCCGAGATGACCACGGCGAACAGCAAGACGTAGATCATGAAGTCTTGGAACTGCGAGACGAACAGGCGCCACGCCGGCGCTTTCTGCTTCTCTTCAAGGCGGTTTGGCCCGAACTCGGCGTGGCGCCGGACGACCTCTTCAGAGGTGAGGCCCTGCAGGGGATCGGCATCCAGCTGCCGTGCGACCTCGCTGGCGGCGAGCGTGTGCCAAGGGGTGCGGGCGACCTCAGGCGAGGGGACAGGATCGAGGGCAGACGATGCGGACTCGTTCATTCACGGCTCCTTGTGGCGCGCGGACTCGGCGGACTGATACCGCCGAGAGTCTCGCTGCTCACGGGCAGGACCGGGACGAACTCGCCTGAAGCGCGAGCGTCCGGGATTGTCGGCCTGCCTCCCCGCGCTCGCGCGCCGGGCGCTACTCCCCCTCGACTTCTCGCAAGGTACCCGAGAAGCACCCACGCGGCAATGCGGCAGGTCGATCACCCGATATCTTGACGAGTCGAACACATCGGCATAGTATCTGCAACTACGCCGAGTTAGTATGTACTAACACCACCCGCGATACGCACTGAGGAGCACCCGAGATGGCCGAGCTAGATCGCACCGAAACCGACCCCAGACTGTGCGAGACGTGCGCTCTGAGCAGCGTTCGCAAGGGAGACCTGCTTGAGATCATGTCGGTCGACGACGACCACGCACGCGTGCAGGCTCTGAGGTTTGGTATGTCACAAGGGGCGTGTGTCGAGTGCATCACGCGCATCCCAGCCGGACCCATCGTCATCAAGAGCGGCCGCCAAGAGATCGCAGTCGGACGCTCGCTTGCGGGTCGCATCCAGGTGCGCAGACGCCACCACGGCGTGCACTAGAAGCGTCCACATCCGTCTTTCGCAGCTCGCCCCGCACACCCCGCTCCCGCAAAGAAGCGAACGCCCAAAGCTAGAGGAGCCACCCGATGCCCGCATCAGTTGAGACCAAGAGCGCAGACGCGCTGTGCCACTGCCATCCGGCCGGAGCCGCGGCGCGCGAGGGCGTTGACACCGTGGTGCTGGCCGGCAACCCCAACGTGGGCAAGTCGGTGGTGTTCAACGCGTTCACCGGGACCTACGTCGACGTGTCGAACTTCCCCGGCACCACGGTCGAGCTCCTTCGTGGCCACTTTGGGGAGATCGACGTCATCGACACTCCGGGCGTCTACGGTGTTTCGAGCTTCAACGACGAGGAGCGAGTCGCGCGCGACATGATCCTGACCGGGGATGTCGTGGTGAACGTGGTCGACGCGGTGCATCTGGAGCGCGACCTCTTCCTGACACTGCAGCTTGTCGACATGGGCAAGCGCATGATCGTTGCGCTCAACATGGCCGACGAGGCCCGCCAGCGCGGCCTGGCCGTCGATCGCGACCTGCTCGAGGACCTGCTGGGCGTGCCGGTCGTAGAGACCGTCGCGGTCAAGGGCGAGGGACTCGATGCCCTCAAGGATGCGATCGGTTGCGCGCGGACCGGACACTCGGATCACGACCTCGAGGGCGCGCTGGTCGAGATGGCGTCGCGCGTGGGATCGAGGGCCGAGGCGCTCATGGTACTCGAAGGCGATTCGGTGGTGAGCGAGCGGCACGGCATCGAGCCGGGAACAGAACGCGACGAGATATACCTTCGCCGGCGCGATCGCGTGAACGACATCTGCCACCACGTAATCTCCGAGACGACGCAGGGAGCGAGCTTCTCGGCGAGACTGTCGCAGTGGATGATGCACCCGGCCACCGGAATCCCGATGCTGCTGGCTCTTCTCTACGCCATGTGGATCGTCTTGGGTCAGTGGATCGCGGGCGGGGTCGTGGGCATCACCGAAGAGACGATCATGCTGGGCTACTGGGTGCCCTTCATCGAGGGGGTCGTGGCCTCGTTCGCTGCCCCGGGCACAGCCCTGAACACCATCCTCGTGGGCGAGTTCGGCGTGCTCACCATGACGCCCACGTACCTTCTGGGCGTGATTCTCCCGCTGGTCATCGGCTTCTACCTGCTGCTTTCAGTCCTCGAAGACTCGGGCTATCTGCCCCGGATCGCGGCGCTGGCGGACCGCTCACTGACATCCGTTGGGCTCAACGGTCGGGCGATCATCCCGATGATCCTGGGCCTTGGCTGCGTCACGATGGGTACGCTCACGACGCGCATCCTGGGCTCGAAGCGAGAGCGCTTCATCGCCACCGCGCTCATGGCCATCGCCGTGCCGTGCACCGCGCAGATCGCGGTGATCACCGGCCTTATGGCCGCGGCGGGCGCGTGGTACTCGGCGGCTTACGTTGGCTTCTTGCTGCTGGTGTTTGGTGCGGTCGGTGCGGTGCTCAACAAGATCGTGCCCGGCAAGTCGACCGACCTGCTTATCGACCTGCCGTCACTTCGCGTGCCACGCCTCGACAACGTCGTGCGCAAGAGCTTCACCAAGGTGTGGCACTTCATGAAGGAGGTCACGATCTTCTTCGCGGCGGGCGCGCTGATCATCTCGGTACTTCAGGTCACCGGAGCGCTCGACTGGATCATCAACGTGTCCGCGCCGTTCATGATCGCCTGGCTCGGCTTGCCTGCCGAAGCGGCCACTGCGTTCGTGATGGGCTTTGTGCGTCGTGACTTTGGCGCCGCCGGCTTCTTCACCATGAGCCTCACCGATGCTCAGCTGCTGGTGGGTATGATCACCATCACCCTGTTCGTGCCGTGCGTTGCAAGCGCGATGGTCATCTGGAAAGAGCGCGGTGCGGCGTACTTCGCCGGCCTGTTCGCAGGTTCGATCGTCGTCGCGTTTCTCGTGGGCGGTCTGGTATGGCGACTGCTCAACCTGGTGGGGGTGGCGTAGACCGTGGTAGTGCTGCCCACCTGCCCGTCGTGCGGAATGGCCTCAGCCGAGATTCGTTGTCCGCGCTGCAACGCGCTCAAGGTCGAGGGGTGCTCCGGCTCGTGCACGCTGTGCAAGACGAGCTGCAAGACGGAGGTGGCCTCCCCTCCTAGCCGAGAGGCACGCCGTGACGAAGAGCACCCTGGGACGCCGCTCGAGCGCTAGAATGCGAGCATGACCAGCGAGAATCTCACGATCCGAGAAGCGCACCCGGGCGATCTGCAGACCTTGGTCGAGTTCCGACTCAACATGTTTCGAGACATGGGTTGGACCGACGAGGAGCGCCTCGCGGTGCTCTCACCGCTGTACGCCGCGTACGTACGCGAGCATCTGGCCGACGGTGGTTTCGTGGCATGGATCGCCGAGCAGGACGGGGCGGTGGTCGGCGCGGTCGGACTTCTGTGGGAGCGAGTGCCGCCCACCGTGCGCAATCTGAGCGGCCGGCAGGCCTACATCATGAGCATGTACGTGGTTCCTGAGAAGCGACGGCTCGGCATTGCCGGCGGGCTGATCGAGGTCGCCGTCGACCACGCGCGAGAGCATGGCGCCGATGTGGTCTCGCTGCACTACAGCCCGGCAGGCCAGGGACTCTACGAACGGTTGGGCTTCGTCGCTTCACCCGAGATGAGGTTATTCACCGACCCCCATAGCGCCGAGTGGGCGCCGAGTGCCCCTGGCCACGTTCCCGCCGACGACGCCGACTGAACGTCGCTTCTCGGCCATCACAAGACGCACACTTCGGTGAGGTACCCTTTGGCGTGCCATTCGCTCACCGAACGGCGCGCTACGAACCTGTATGCTTGAGAGCCCACCTTGTAGACTGTCCGGACGCGCTAGGCGCGCTGTTCAGGCAAGCACCGAAGAGAGGAAGCGTATGTCCGAGCAGACCGAGAGCAACCCTCAGCAGATGATCGTGATCGCGCTCGTTGTGATCGCGGTGCTTCTCGCGGCGATCGTAGGCGTGATCATCTATCAGCAGACCCAGGCCGTCCCGGCCCCCACCGTCACGGCGCCCGCCGCGGCACCGACCGACACCGGCGCTCCCGCTGGCATGGGTGCGCCTCCAGGCATGGGTGCCCCGTCAGCCGCCTCGACCGAGTTCGATGCGAAGACCGCGACCAAGGTCCCGGCCGGTATGACTCCCGAGGACCTGATCAAGGCGTACCACGAGGACGTCATCGCAGGTAAGTACGAAGAGGCATACAAGATGCTTCCGCTCGACAAGCAGCAGAGCTACGGCGACGCGAAGGCGTATGGCGACCAGGTGAAGGCATACGGCATCAATGCGTACGAGATGCAGCCTCCGGTCGAAGACGGGGATACGGTCACCATCTCGGCGACCCAGGTCACTCCGCAGATGCCTATCGCATACACGTGGACTTTCAAGAAGGTTGGAGATCAGTGGTTCGTGGCTTCACGGACCATGGGCGGCCAGTAATACCGGCAACGTAGTACCGGCACGCAGTACCGTGTGAACGGGGCGCCCCAGGGCGCCCCGTTTCGCGTTTCCGATCGTCTCTTTCCGCTGCGCCCGCGAACCGCTCGAGCAATCTCCGTGGCGTCAGAATCGCGTGCTACGCTGGCGTCCGTGAATCCCGCCCTGGAACAGCTCATCGTCCCCGGTACCGACCCGGATGTGATCGCCTCCTACGAGACGCTCGCGACACGCGCGCTCGACGAGACACATGGGTTCGAGGACGAGATCTGCGTGCTCGATATCGAGACAACCGGCTACGACGCGGACCGCGACCGCATCATCGAAGTGGCTGCGGCCATCATGCGCGGGCCTGAGGTGCTCGACCGGTTCACCACGCTGGTCGACCCGCTCATTCCGGTGCCGGTCGAGATAGCCAAACTCACCGGCATCGATGACACGATGGTGGCCGGTGCGGCGAGCGCCGAGTCGGCAGTCGCCCGGCTCGCCGAGTTCGTGGGCGCGCGAGACATCGTGGCCCACAACGGCAGCTTCGACCGGGCGTTCATAGAGCGCGTGGGTGGAAGGGGCGTCCTGCCCGGTGAGTGGATCGACTCGCTCGTCTTGGTGAGAGTGGGTATGCCGAGGCTGCGCTCGCACCGGTTGGGAGACCTTGGTGCTGCGTTCGCCGCCGATGAGGAGGGACCCGCACCCCGTCCGCATCGAGCGCCCGACGATGTTGCCGCTCTGTGCACCGTGTGGCGGGCAGCCTTGGCGGGCATCGCCGATCTCGATCGCGGCGTCCTTGAGCGCATCGCCGGGCTCGCTCCCGGTGCGAAGTGGCCGGAACGCGACTGGATCGCGCGCGTCAGTGCTGCCACCGGCCACGACGTCTACGACCTCAAGGAAGTGCGCCGGTCGCGGGTGGCCGCCGACAAGGCCGAGGCGATGCACGATGCCGACGAGGTCGCGTGCGTGTGTCCCTCGGCGGAAGAGGTGGCCTCCGAGTTCTCGGCAGGCGGGATCGCGGGCACGATGTATCCGGGCTTCGAGAAACGCGCCGAGCAGGTCGAGATGGCCCGAGCGGTGCTCGGCGCATTCGACACGAGCACGCATCTGGCGATCGAGGCGGGTACCGGCGTGGGGAAGTCGGTCGCCTATCTCGTGCCGGCGGCGCTCTTCTCGGCGGAGAACCGAGTGGGCGTGGGGGTCGCGACCAAGACCAACGCGCTGATGGACCAGCTCATCTACCACGAACTGCCGCGGCTCAACGAAGCGCTGGGCGGAGAGCTTCGGTACGCGGCGCTCAAGGGCTACGACCACTACCTGTGTCTGCGCAAGCTCGAGCGGCTCGCCGGCGAGCTCGAAGACAGCGCGGACGCCGACAAGATCGGCGCTGTCGCCATGCTGCTCGCATGGACCAGTCAGAGCGCGTGGGGCGATCTGGACAGCGTGAACACGCACTGGCGGCGCGACGTGCGCGGGGCTGTGCAGGCCAGCCAGGCGGACTGCACGCGAAAGCGCTGCCGCTACTACCCGAACCTGTGCTATCTGCACGGCGTGAGGCGCCGCGCCGCGAGCGCCAATATCGTGGTGACGAACCATGCGCTGCTGTTCCGCGACGTGGTGGCGATGGGTGGGATCCTGCCACCGATTCGCCACTGGATCGTCGACGAGGCGCACGCCGCCGAGAGCGAGGCGCGCAAGCAGCTGACGCTCGGGGCGTCGCAGGTCGAGCTGTCAGTGGTGCTGTCGGCGCTTCACGGCAAGCGGGGCGGGCTGCTCGAGGCGGTGCGCAAGAAGCTACGGGGCAGCGAGCACGCCGGGTCGCTTCTGGGGCTGATCGCTCGCATCGAGGAGGAGTGCCAGCGCTGCGCGACGCTGGCCGAGTCGCTGTTCGCGTTCGTGAAGGACCTGGCCCCGCTTGCGGGGGACAGCGACTACGACGGGGCGGAGCTGTGGGTCACCTCGGCGGTTCGTGAGTCCGGGCCGTGGGGCACCGTCGAGTCGACCGGACGCTCGCTGGCAAGGCGCCTCGAGCAGGTCCTTGCCCAGGGGCGCGAGCTCATGACCCAGCTCGAAGAGTGGGGCGGCGACCTGACCGACCAGCGCGCCGACCTGGCAGGGCTGCTCACACGACTGGCCGACCAGCACGCGGGACTCGTCGCCGTGGTCGACGGCGAAGACGAGGCGTTGGTGTATTCGGCGGTGCTGGACCGAAGGCCGCAAGCCACGACCGAGAAGCTCGTCGCTGCCAGGCTCGATATCGGCGAGGCGCTCGCGGAGGATCTGTATCCCCGCACCAGAAGCGTCGTGTACACGTCGGCGACGATGGCTACCGGCGACTCGTTCGCGCACTTCGCCCGCTGCGTGGGGCTCAACCGGCTCGCTGAGGAGTCGTGGCGCGCGCTCAGGCTGTCGTCGAGCTACGACTTCGAGCGGCAGATGGCGGTGTTCGTGCCCACCGACATGCCCGACCCGCGAGAAGGCGGCTATCTGGGTGCACTGGAAGCGCTGCTGGAGCGGGTGCACGTATCGATGGGCGGCAGCGTGCTGACGCTGTTCACGAACCGGCGCGACATGGAGCGGCTGCACGCCGTGCTCGAGCCGAGACTGCGTCGGCCGGGCTCGACGTGATCGTGCAGCGGCGGGGCACTCAGCGCCAAGCGGCTGCGCGACGAGTTCCTGGCCGACGAGAGCCTCTCGCTGTTCGCGCTCAAGAGCTTCTGGGAGGGGTTCGACGCCAAGGGCGACACGCTGCGCTGTGTCGTCGTGCCCAAGCTCCCGTTTGGCCGGCCGACCGATCCGCTCACGCAGGAACGTGAACTCCGAGAAGGTCGCGCCGCCTGGAGCCGCTACGTGCTTCCCGAGGCGGTGCTCGAACTCAAGCAAGCCGCAGGGCGTCTCATCCGGTCGAGTACCGATGCAGGTTGTCTGGTAGTCGGGGACGCGCGCGTGCTGCGCATGAGCTACGGGCGCGACTTCCTCGGCGCGCTGCCCGTCGCCGACATCGAGCGGTTGCCGACCGAGCAGATCGCCGAGCAGATCGCCGAGCGCTTCGGACGCTAGCGGGCGCTCGTCCGCTCGTGGAGGCCCGGTCGGGCAGGAGTCCGGCGCTCAGACAGTCCTCGGCGGGGGCCCGCGCCGCGTGCGGCGCGCCACCGGCGCCCCGCCCACGGCTCACCCCGCCTGCGGGACTCGCGGCGGACCCCTGCTCGACCGGGCGCGGGAGTAGGCGAGCGCGGGCCGCGGGTTGGTTTGCGGCAAGCGCCAGGCAAGCGCCGAGTCGCACCCTGTGGGCATGAGCCCGCCGAGACTGATGGACCGCATGCGCGAGCAGCTGCGCTCTCGCCACTACAGCCGGCGCACGGAGCAGGCGTACTGCCTGTGGGTGCGGCGCTTCATCGTGTTCCACGGTGGCCGGCACCCCGCCGACATGGACGAGGTCCAGATCAACGAGTTCCTCACGCACCTCGCGGTGGACGAGCGGGTCTCGGCATCGACGCAGAACCAGGCGCTCTCGGGGATCCTCTTCCTCTACCGGCACGTGCTGGGTATCGAGGTGGGGCAGCTGCGCGACGTGGTTCGAGCACGGACGCCCAAGCGGCTGCCCGTGGTCATGACCCGGCAGGAGGTGCGCGCCGTGTTGAGCGCCCTTGACGGGGACGCGTGGCTGATGGCGTCCCTGATGTACGGTACGGGTCTGCGGCTGACAGAGTGTTTGCGGTTGCGCGTGCTCGACATCGACTTCGACCGCAACGAGATCACCGTCCGAGACGGCAAGGGCGGCAAGGATCGGATCACGATGCTGCCCCAGTCTTTGAAGACTCCGTTGAGAGGGCACCTCGTTCGCGTTCGCGAGATCCACGAGCGCGATATGGCCGACGGATGGGGTCGTGTGATGCTGCCGGAGGCGCTCGCACGCAAGTACCCCAACGCGCCGACGGAATGGCGCTGGCAGTGGGTATTCCCGCAGCAAGGCCGGTGGCGCGATCCCAGGACCGGACGTCAGGGCCGACACCACGTGCATCCGACGGTACTGCAGCGAGCAGTCAAGGATGCGGTACGCCACGCCGGCGTGGTGAAGAATGCGGGATGCCACACCCTCCGGCATTCCTTTGCGACGCACCTGCTCGACTCCGGCTACGACATCCGAACGATTCAAGAGCTGCTCGGCCACAAGAACGTCAGCACGACGATGATCTACACGCACGTGCTGAACCGCGGGGGTAGCGGCGTGCGGAGTCCGGTAGACGGGCTCTTGGGAGCATCGCGCGATACGTGACTGTCCGCCCAGCTTGCAGAACCGGTGCGCAACGCCTCACACTCACGCTGCGATGTGTCATACACAGACCGCATACTGCTGCCGACAAGTGCGGCGCAGACCGCAGATCCGCCCACTCCTAGCACCCTAGTGTCACACGCCGCAGTGCAACGTGGAGGGGTCGCTGCGCCTATTCTGCTGGCGGCGGCGGTGGTGGCCGGTTTCCGCTGGGCGGCTTGGAACCAGCAGGTGGCCGGCCTGCGCCGCTAGGCCGTTTCCCTCCCTCGGGCGGGGCGTCTTCGGACTTCTCGGCGCCCTCGGGCGGAGCTCCTTCGGGTTTCTCGCCCGGACTCGGATCTACGCCCGCTGTTGGGGTAGTGGACGCGGCGACACTCGCGGACTGTGTCCCTGTGCGGGCCGCATCCGATGGAGCTGTCGAGCACCCTGCCGCCGCGAGTACGGCCATGAGCGCGAGCACTGCAGCCGTGGTTCGGCCGATGCGTGTCACTTGGTTCTGTTTGGTGGTTCGCATGTCGTCTCCTCCTTCTCATCATCAGTGGTCTGTGCCTAGCAACCTCGAATCTCGTCTAGCCCCACGCCGTCAGAATCGGCATGCTCTTGTCCGAGGTGACCGTGATCGCTCCGACCGGGCAGAAGTTGGAACACATCTGGCAGATCTGGCACTCGCTCGGGTACTTCGCGATCGCCTGGTTCGACTTCTCGTCGAACCTGAACACGTCTGTGGGGCACGTGACCACGCAGGTCTTGCATCCCATGCACCGGCGCGGGTCGACGTTCTGGATAGCCATCTCTCTTCCTCTCTCTACTCGAGGCCCAGGAACGCGAGCTCTCCGGGGAACCGCGCTGGTGTATCGGGTCTGGTAGTCGACGCTCTGGTCCGGATGCCACTTCTCGGGTACGTCCTGCTTGCTGAAGCGCCATGGCGCCGTCCTTGTCCTTCTCGATCAGCACCCACGCGAGCCAGTTCGCGTCATCGCGGGCCGGGAAGTCCTCCCGGTAGTGGGTGCCTCGGCTCTCCGTGCGGAAGAGCGACGCGCGCAGTTTCATCTCTGCGTTGAGCAGCATGTTCTTGCGTCTCGTGCGCGAGCTTGAGATCGTGCGTGTCCGAGGCCACCAGCAGCGGGACCATGTGCTCTTGCAGGAACATGATCTGTGTCAGCGCCGCCTCAAGACGGTCTTGCTTCTTCACCGTGCAAGCACGTAGTACGGGAACATCGCGTTCTGCAGCAGCTGCGTCACCCATGTCGGCGAGAAGCCGCTCTCGCAGGCTTCGGGGCGCGATGAACCGCGCTCCGGATGCTTGTCGAGCTGCGCTGTCGGAGATGCTGGGTGCTCTGGCCTTGGCTCGGCGTACGCGGCAGCACCTGCGCCTGCGCGCGCGCCCTGCACGGCCGAGCCGGAACTCGAGAGTCCACGCCCGCGTAGGACGCGCCGCAGAGCATGGAGGCCATGCCGTCACCGGCCGCCCACAGGCCCGGCACGTTGCTCGCGCCGGTCATGTCGGTGGGCCACACGCCCTCGGCCTTGTGGATGCCCAGACCCGTCGCCGCGCCGCTGACCTGCGTGCCGCGCGACTGCCCGGGGCGCCTTCGCCTTCGGACTCGCCGTCGCTCGGGGGGTCCTCCCGCGGGTGCCACCGTCAGGCGGTCCGCCTTCGGTGCCACCGGACGCCCCGTCCGGGGGCGGCCAGCGGGTCGACCGCTCTCGCCCGTCGCCGCTCGGGAGGGCCGCCACCTGGACCGCCTGACGATGTCTCGCCGGTGTGTGCGGCTGAACGCGCATTCGGTGAGCAGCATGCCGCCACCCGACGCGCCGTGTGTCTCGGCTCCCGCCGGCTTCCCACATGCCTTCCCACTGGTCCGTAGCTGTCCGCGGGCGTTTCCGTCGATCGTAGAGTGGAAGTCGTACGAACTCCTTGCCGGAGATGACCGAGCCAGCACGGTATGCCATGGCGTCGCCATCGGAAGTCAGCCCTTGGATCGGGAACCCAGAGGCCTTGAACGGAGCCGGCGCCGGCGCACAGCATCGTGGCCTTCGCCACGACCGCGACGGTCTCCTCGGAGTCGAGCGAGAAGCCCGATGGCACCGACGACCTTGCCGTTGTCCATCAGGAGCTCGGTCAGCATCGTGCGCTCCACGAGCTGGACTGTCGCTCTTCCACCAGCTTGTCGCGCAGCGCGAGGTGGGGGTGGCGCAGTTCGGGTCCTGGAAGCCCCAATCGGTCATGTCGTCCCAGCGGGCCTTCGAGTCCTCGAACTGCAGCTCGAGCCAGTCGGGGTTGTTGAGGTACTCGCTCGAGATCGCGACCTGCGCGGTCATGTCGGCACTTGTCGTCACCGGCCGCCTCGTCGAAGACGTTGAACCCGTTGGCCCACGGCGTCATGACCCGAGCGACCGACGGTGCCCTTGTCGACCAGCACGACGTTCAGCCCGGCCTTCTTGGCTTCCACCGCAGCGAACGCGCCGGCGTAGCCTCCACCGATCACCAGTACGTCCGTGTCGATGCGTGACAGCGGCAAGTCCTCGGCGGCGACGACTGCCACGTTCTCGGTGAGCAGTCCACCCATGCCCGCGAACGTGAGCGCCGCCAGACCGAATCCGGTCGCCTTGAGAAAATCTCTTCTATCCATCGATGTTGCAGACATCGTTTCGCTCCACATCTACTCGGTCGGCTACGCGACGTCTGTCGTGACGTCGGTCGCAGGATCTGTACGGCGGTCACGGCGCTTGGCGGCGGGGAGAATCCCCTTGGCGGCCTTGGTCATCCAGCCCCAGTGCATCCCGAAGTGGAGCAGTCCGCCCACGATCATCACCAGCCCGGAGTACTTGTGCAGGGTCTGCCACACGCCGTAGCTCACGCCTAGGAAGGTCGCCTCGACCGAGGCTGTGGCGAACTCGATTGCCGAGAACGGCACCAGGAAGGCGATGGCGCTCGCCCCTGCGACAAGCAACGCGGCAGCGATGACCGCGTCAATCACGAAAGAGTCCGTACCTTGCTCATGGCGATCTCCTTGGACGAGTTGCAGTGGACCCAGCGTAGGAGGTAGCCACGGCTGCGGCATTGGCCTGGGGAGTCACTCCTTCTACCTCAACGGGAGTACCGTCATTCGTCGCCTGCACCCAGGGTGCTGAGCGGCGCCGATCAATGCTGTGGCTGGGCTGCGCGAGGTGGAGTCGGTCCAGTCAGCTGGGGACTTCTAGCGAGCGCATCCATGCGATCTGCTGCAGTTGCCTGCGACGAACGTAGGCGCTGGCGTCGCTGACGCGCAACGCGTTGAGTGCAGACGCATCGCGCCAGGCTGACGGGATCATGCCGACACGAGGGTGCGGTGAGGGGCCATCACACCTAATGGAGCAGTTTGATGATGCGAGGGCTGTGAGGTTCTCGGAGGATGTCGTTCCTCTCGGTGACATGAAGGTCAATCCGGGCAGGATTGTGCGCCGCATCGACGAGACAGGCCGGCCGGTGCTGCTCACCAGCCACGGCCGCGGCGTTGCCGTCGTCCAGGCGCTCGGTGAGTTCGAGGCCGCTCAGGAAGAGCGCGATTTCATGCGTGCAGTCGTGGCCGGGTTGGCTGACGTCGAGGCCGGACGGGTCATGTCACTTGAAGATGCCATGCGCTCTCTCGGAGTCGAATGATGGGGAGTGTGCGGGTCGACCTGGCCCAATCGGCACGCGACGATCTCGCTGACATCATCGAGTGGTACACATCCCAAGATGTGCCCCACGTCGGCGTGCGACTTGTCACTGAGATCCGGGATCGGTTGCGCCAGTTGAGCACGTTCCCGGACAGCGGCCGTGTGGTCCCGGAATTCGACACCCCCTGGCTGCGTGAGCTCGAGTATCCGCCGTTTCGGATCGTCTACCGGCGCGACGCAGATGCTGTGACGATCGTCAGAGTGTGGCGAAGCGAGCGCCTGATGGATCCAGAGCTGCCCGGAAACGCCTAACAAAGGCATCGAGCAGTCGGCCAGAGGGCAGACTGCGGAAGTGAAGGGCATGCGCCGCTGCTCATGCCCAACACGTTGGGCGTACCAGAGGAGGCCGAGGTCGTCATGTCGAAGAGCCGCCTCGCACGGATCTCTTTCGGCTTCTTGGCTCTACTGCCCGGTCTGTCTCTGGTCATCCTGGGGCTCGTCTTAGTCATCGCCTCGCTCCCGGGAATCGACGCCGAGGACCTCGGTTCGATCGCTTCCTTTCTCGTGCTCGCCGTCGGCGCAGCATTGAGCCTCGTGGGATCGGGTTGGCTGATCCTCGCGGTGCTGTCTTTGAGTGCCGGTCCCCGGGATGGTAAAGAACCGCTTCCTCGTCGCCTCGCCCGGGTCGTGGGCATTGGACTGCTCGCGGCGCCAGCGCTCTATCTGCTCTATCTGGTAGGGCTGTTCGCACTGAACGCTTGGGAGATGGCGGGGCTTGACAGGGAGGCGATGCAGGCGAGGCTCAGCACTCCTTCGAGCAGTCACGAAGTTCCCGCCTTCTTCGCCGGCGCTCTCTTCATGTGGGATGAACCGGGTCTGGAAGCAGTGTCGACCATGCAACTTGAGGACCTTCGGCCCCTACGCGAGAGCATGGTCCGCCATATCGGTTCCTCGGCTTTCGGGCTGGAGTCCTCGCAAAGCGACGCGCCCAACTCAGCGCGTATCGCCGGCGATCTGGGATCGGGCACGCTGTTCGTGGTGCGTGATAGCGAGTCTGGCAGGGTGACCGGGGCCTACTTCGCGCCGGACGAATAGTCTTGACGCCCAACAAGCGCATCGAGCTGGCGCGCAGAGGCGCGCCCCGCTTCGCGGTATCCTGAGTCCGCGCAGCTCATGCCAAACACGCTAGCCACGGCGCGAGTCGTGGTATCATTGGTTGTACCTTAGGAGGTGCATCCAATGAGTGGTCTGCCCGCAATCATCCCCATATCAGATCTTCGCCAGGACACGGCCGGCATCATCAGGCGCGTCGCCGCCTCGGACGAGCCCGTCGTCATCACGCAGCGCGGACGGGCATCGGCGGTGCTGGTGAGCGCGGACGCCTATGAGCGCACCCAGCACGAGAATGAGATTCTGCGCGTCCTGGCCCGTGGCGATGCGGAGATCGCTGCCGGGCTCGGACGTGACGCTGAAGACGTGATGGTCGAGGCCCGCGCGCTGCTGGCGGAAGACTAGTCCGGTGCGCGTGCGTTTCACGCCCCAGGCGGATCAGCAGTATCTCGACGCGCTGCGCTATGTCCGCAGTAAGAGCCCCGCTGGAGCGACCAGCGTCCAACAGCGCGCAGAGGCGGTCGTTGCCCAACTCGGCAAGCACCCGAACTCGGGTCACGAGATTCCGGAGTTCCCCGACCTGCCGCATCGAGAACTGCCCGTTCCGCCCTACCGCTTCTTCCACAGGGTGGTCGGCGACACAGTCTGGATCGTCGCGGTTTGGCATTCGCGCCAGCTTCCTGAACAACCAGATGAACCGGCGCGTGGCTAACCAGCGCATCCAACAGAACGCCGCGAGCTAGACTGCGGAAGTGAGGCGCTCGGCGTTTGCTGATGCGCACCACGTTAGAGGGAGTGACTGTCGCCCCTTGCGAGCAGGTGCGCGCGCAGCCAGTCCGCGAGCTGGTCTTCGTCGAGCTCATCTGCCGCGAGTCTCAGCATCACGTCGACCACGTCGGCTTCGGCCGCCTCCAGTTCGAAGCCGTTGAGTTCAGCGAACACCGCCATCGCGACGAAAGCGATTCGCTTGTTGCCGTCATGGTAGGGATGGTTGCGGGCGATGCCGTAGCCGTACGATGCCGCGAGCGCGGCGACGTCGGGCGCGCTGCCGTAGGAGAACGCCTGTCTGGGCCGTGCCAGCGCGGATTCCACGAGCCCATCGTCCCGCACGCCGGGCAGTCCACCGTGCGTCGCGATCAGATCCTGATGGATCGCGTCGAGGACCAGGCGCCCAAGCCACCGCGGAGTGCCAAGGGCTTCCGCCACTACTTGGCCAGCTCTCTGAGCGCGCCGCGGTACTTGCGTGCCACCTTGCCGGCGATAGCGAGTGCCTCTTCGATCTCGGGATCGTAGGGGGTGATCAGGATGCCGCGCTCTGTCTCGATCGCGAAGACGGTGTCACCGGCTTCGAGCTTGAGCCGGTCGGCCATATCCTTAGGAAGCGTCGCGCTGATGGACCCGCCGGCCCGTCTGAGCTTCATCGCTTGAGTCATCTCGTCCTCCTCGGGATCGGTGCACCTCATAGTAGCATAGTTGTGCTACCCCTC
>CAVOYK010000010.1:0-8303 GCA_963700665.1 uncultured Actinomycetes bacterium | reverse complement strand
ATTGACTCGCGATGACGCCAGGCGGCAGAAGGTGGGGGGAGCGGCCGCGCTCTATATCGCGCTCGCACTGCTCGCCGCGATGCCGTACTTCCTGCTCGTGGTCGACTACATGGCTGCGGTGACGGCTGCCGAGAAGATCGCGCTCGTGGTCGCCAACTACGCGAGCATGTATGCGATGTACCTCGTCACCTACGTGTTCTACGGGATTGCGCTCGGTGTGCTGGCGTTCGCGCTCCACGACAGGCTGCAGGGTATCGCGCCCGCCACGATGCGTGTCGCCACCGCGATTGGTCTGCTGTGGTCGGTTGCGCTGGTCACAAGCGGGATGGTCTTCAACTACGGAATGACCACCGTTGTGGCCCTGGCGAAGACAGACGCTGCGCAGGCGCGACTGGTGTGGCAGTCGATCGAGCCGGTCGCGCAAGCGCTCGGCGGGGCCGGCGGCGAGATCCTCGGCGGGCTATGGGTCTTGCTCGTGAGCCTCGTGGCGCTCGAAGCGGCACCCTGCCCAGACTCCTCGGCTGGTTCGGCATCGTCCTTGGAGTGGCCGGCCTGGCCTCGGTCGTTCCGCCTGCACGATGTCGCCATCGTATTCGGCCTGATGCTGATCGCGTGGTTCGTGTGGACCGGTGTGGCCCTGATCAAGACGAAGCCGACGGCCCTGGGACACGGACTACCTCGCGGACGTGGGGACCAACAAGTCGGAAGGTGTTGCGGCCGAGCCCACAGGCTTCCGCCGGTGAGCTGGGTCTTGCGTAGGGCCCATCGCTGTCTGGATGAGTGCTGCCGCGAGTGTCGCCGCCATCGCTGCCGAGTTGCGAGGATCCCGCCTGCTGCTCAACAAGGCCGTCCAGCAGGACGCAAGAAGGCGGACTAGTTGCAGTTCCCACATAGGTTGTCGACAGTCGAGGACCCCGTCCTGAACGGTTGTTGGTGTCGAAGCCACAACTGAACGGGGAGGGGTCCTCGTGTCGCATCCAAACGCGCTCGTTCGAGAACAAGACCGTCAGATTCGACCGGACGATGCCTCGCGGCGTCATCTATGACCTCGAACAGCGAGGCGAGCCGGGCGACCGTACCTCTGCCGGTGACTCTCCTACCGATGCTTGAGGCCGGGCGAGCAGTGGTGCCTGATCTCGAGCGCGGGTTCTGCAAGTCGGACGGGTCGTCGCTGTTGCATACTGTCACAGACCGGATTCGCGACTAGGGGAGTAACCGTATGGGTATTTCAGTACCCAATGACATGCTGATACTGCAGTCGTCGCACGCATCGTGGGCACAGATGCCGACGCGTCTGTCCCAGCGAGTGCGCAAGCGAGGCATTGCGGCTAGGCATCTGTCTGGCGACTGCTGCGAAGCAAGCGAGAGTCTACTTCGTGAGCGACCGGGGTGGAGCACCCCGTTGAGGACGGCACGTAGACCGACCACTACTGTGAGGAGCCGGCGATGACTGACAAAGTGTCCACCACAGTCCCGCTGAACTGGGAAGAGGTCTGGTTCACCAACTGCCCGATGGTGTCGGCGAACAACGTCGACCAGGAGTTGGGATGGTGCCGCGAGGAGTTCAAGAAGATCGGCGTGGAGTACGCGTACTTCCGGCACGCGCCGGAGAACAACTGGTACCCGCACTACATCCACAACCTCGACAACCTGATCCGCTTCGGCGGCCTGTATCCCCCGATTCATGTCCATGCCGACATGCGCCGCACCGTGCTGCTGGGAGCGACGTGGGTCTACGAGGGCGGCGTAATGCAGGTGCGCGCCCGCGACAAGATCTTCCGGGTGAAGGACCTGAAGGGCAAGAAGATCGGCATCACCAAGAGCCTCAACACCATCAAGACCGACTGGTGGCGCATCCAAGAACACATGGGCATCGAGAACATCCTGATGCTGAACGACATGACCATGGACGACATCGAGCTCGTCGAGTTCCCGTACCCGGACGACTGGTACGACAAGCCCGAGATGCTGGCCCCGCCGATGAACAACCCGTCCGAGCTGTGGATGCGGCGTGACCACAAGCACGACTACGCCTTCCGCCCGCTGGAGAAGGCACTGCTCGACGGCACCGTCGATGCCATCTACAACCAGATGGGACAACTGGGACAGCTCTCCGAGGCGACTGGCGAGATCAAGTCCATCTTCGACCTGTCCAAGCTTCCGGACTGGACGATCCAGGTCGCCAACACTCCCGCGGTCATCACCTGCACCGACGTGATGGCCAATGAGCACCCCGAGCTCGTCATCGCCTACATGAAGGCCATGATCAAGGTCGGACTTTGGGCGAACCGGAACAAGCACGCTGCAGCGGAGATCCTCAACCGCCAGACGTTCTACCTGGATGCCGAGCACACCTACCAGGGCATCAAGGACGTCGACATGGTGCCGAGTCTGAGCGCGCAGAACCTGGAGTGCGTCAAGATCGGCAAGGACTTCATGTTCAGCCACGGCTACATCAAGAACGACTTCGACGTGGACGAGTGGGCGGCGCCCGAGTTCCTGGAGCAGGCCGCGACCGAAGTCCTGAAGGAAGAGTGGGAGAAGAGGAGCTGGAGCAAGCTCCCACGGGCGGCGGGCTCGAGGTTGAAGGCACGCGGATGGGGTAGCTCGCACTACACCAAGAGGTTCCTGAAGCCCCTGCGGTCCTGCCCTAGGCAGGACCGCAGGGGCAGGTGGAGAATGGGCGGCGGACTCCGCAAGACACTGTTCTGGCGCTCGCCTGTGACCGAGCTAGTCAGAAGCATGAACAAGGAGATGAGCAGATGCCGACAGTATCTACGCTTCATGGAAGCCACGAGGTGCCAGAAGCGAAGCTGACCAGCCTGGAGCTCTACGTAACGGCCTTGGAGGCCTACGAGATGTGGAAGGCCGATCCGGAGAGGATCAAGGTGCTTGACGTGCGCATGGTCGAAGAGTACGTCTTTCTCGGCCACGCGGCGACGGCGGTCAATATTCCAGTGGCCTTCCCCAAGTACGAATGGCACGCGGACAAGCGCAAGTATGGCTTCGAGCTGAACCCCGATTTCATCGACCATCTCAAGGACGCGTTCCAGCCCGACGACACCATCGTAGCGATGTGCCGGTCGGGTGGGCGCAGCGCGTTCGCCATCAACATGCTGGCCAAAGCGGGGTTTGTAGCCGTGTACAACATCATCGATGGCTTCGAGGGCGATACGGTCGACGATTCCGAAAGCGTCTATCACGGCAAGCGCATGAGGAATGGCTGGAAGAACTCTGCGCCCTGGACCTACGACCTCGATCCGGCGCTGGCATGGATGCCCACAGGCGAAGAGCTGGCAACACTCCGCAGCACCTTGGACTTCTGAACGTGATCTGATCGCGGATGTCGGCACGGCGATCGACCCATCGTGGCGATTGGGACGGTGAGCGCGAGGCTGACTCAGAAGCGACGGGATACGCTGACCGGCAGACGTGAACGTGCCGTCGCCCCTAGGCGACGCCCCCCTCAGTCCGAGCGCCCATGCGGCGCTGAAAACCGAGAAACGGAGTCACTGCATCTCCCTAGACGTCGGTGGTGGCCTCTAGCCGGCCGTTCTCGATCGCGTCGAGGAGGGATCGGTAGTCGCGCTCGTTCTGGTTCGCGTAGTGCCGTGCGAAGACCGCGAGCGCATCCTCGAACTCGGTACCGCCGCCCAAGTACGCCGCGACCGCGATCCGGTCACCGGCCCGCGCGTGTGCGCGCGCAAGCGTCCATCCGCACATGCGGGCATAGATGGCCATCGACTCGGGCGTCATGCGTTCCGTGTCGGCTGAGCCCTTGCCGTCCCAGAGCTGTCGAACGTAGTGGTCGCGCTCCCGACCATCGACACCTCGAGCACGCAGCCAGCCGAGCAGCACATCGCTTGTGGCCTGCATGAGACGCTGCCCTTCGACGACGCGCTGTCCGTGGTTCTCGAATGAGTTTGAGCCGAGGTAGGGCTCTAGGACCGACGCTTGCGCCTGCTTGATCTGCAGCACGAGCGGGTCGGTGTCATCGCGCCCGACTAGCAGCATTGCCCAGCTCTGAGCACCGACGCTGCCCACACCCACCACCTTGCGTGCCAGGTCGACGAACCGATACGAATCCAACAGGTGCTGCCGGTCTGCGGGCAGACTCTGCCGATACGAAGCAAGCGCAGCCCGCTGACCGCGCTCGATCTCCTCGGCTTTGGCGGCCGGGAAGAGCTCGGACAGTGGTACGACAAGCGGAGGATCGCTCACGAAGCGTCGCTCGCCATCAACGAGGTGCGTAAGCTTCGCGATCGCTCGGTAGCTGCTCTTGTCGCGCGCTTTCTGAAGCGCCCTTTCGGTCTGCCTCAACTGCTTCCGCTTCGCTCGCTCTCGGAGCTCCTTCAACAGCGGTGCCACGTCCATGCGGGAGTACCACACCGCGAGGTTGCCCTGCTCGGCGAAGCCTCTCATGGACTCCCGGTACACCCGAACCACCGCACGCACGGCTTCAGCACTCTGCTTTTCGGAGAAGCCCCGCTCGCGCCCGAGAATCTCGAAGCTGGCCGCGAGGCGCTTGACATCCCACTCCCACGGACCGGGCAAGGTCTCGTCGAAGTCGTTCAGATCGAAGACGGTCGAGCGGTCGGGAGCGGAGTAGACGCCGAAATTGGCGAGATGCGCGTCGCCGCATATCTGGACCACGAATCCCGAGTCGGGCGATCCCGCGAGATCCGATGCCATGATGGCGGCGCCCCCGCGGAAGAACGAGAATGCGGAGGAGGCCATGCGTCCGTAGCGGATCGGGAGCAGTTCCGCTACGCGCGTGGCCGCCTGTTCTTCGAGCAGGGCGATGGGGTCGGGTCGGTCTCCCGGCGGCTCCCACACGCCGTGGGTGTGCCGAGGGACTCGCTCGCGGGCCTGTCTGCCCAGAGAGTCACGCTCACTCGCAGTGGCGTAGCCGGGGGCGGGCGACTCCGCATGGGTTCGAGGCGTCGACATCTGCAGCGACCTACCCATCCTCGCGAGTTCGCCGGTCTGCCATGATCATACGTCTGGCGAGCCATTCCATCGCGTCTCCGGGAGAGGTGAATGCGCTGACCTCAAAGCCCCGCTCCTGGGCGCACAGCGCGAAGAAGCCGGCGTGATCGAAGTCCTCTCGAGGAACGATGACCGCCGTCTTGCGGGCGAAAGCCTCCGAGTGCTTGTGCAGCTCTGCCGCCAAGTCCCAGAGGTCGGTGACTGACAGCTTCATCTGGGCGCTGCGGGTGTCTAGGATGATGTCGTAGTCGTCCTCCGGCGCCGAGCGGGCGGCGATGCCGACGAGCAGCTCCTTGCTGCGGGCGAGATCGACCGTACCCTCGGGGCTCGCCTGGATGAACTCGTGCGCGTGAACCATCCGAATGTGTGTTGGCACCTCGGCCTCCGCCTGAGTCGCTCGGCACCCGCATAGCTGATGCAGGTGCCGTTCTAGAGCTTGTACCCCATTGCCGTTCTCGGCCACTCATCGGGATGGCTTGGGCTGCGCCATCAGTTCGCGGACGACGTTGGGAAGGCCTACGATGATGGGTGATACGGGGCGCCGAACGTGCAAGCCGCGACGTGAAGGGCGAGGAATGCGCAACGCCGAGGAGCCCAACGCGCCGGTGAGGGTGAAAGCGGTCCTCATCGACCCGGGACCGTGACGGTCGTGTGGATGAACGAAGCCGCGCTACAAGACGTCCTCGACGCTGACCACGACTCTGTGAGTGGGCTTCCCCTTGACGTTGCAGTGCCGATGGCCGCGATGCTTGGGGTGCCCGAAGCGCTACAGGCTGCCGCCGAGACAGGCGCGCCTCAGCACCTGCAAGCCGATCTGGTCTCCACTGCGAGAGGCAGCGTGGCCATAGTGACGTCGCTCTATCCCGTTCCGGGCGGCAACGTGCTGCTGCTGATGGAACACGCCTGGCAGGCAGGGCGCGAAGGCGGGCGAATCCACCACGGGACGCTCGGGTGGCCGAGGGCGCTAGTTGGCCGTTGCGAGCGCAGCGCGTCGAGAGAGCCGCCTCAGAGGACGGCTCTCTCAGATCTGAAGCATCGCGCCTAGAGAGAGGTGGCCCGCCGCCGCGTCGCGAGAGCCACACCCAAGCCGCCGAGCGCAAGCAGAGAGAGACTCCATACCGAAGAGGCCGGCGTAGACACCACCACCGGCTCGTAGGGGGCTCGGCCACAGCGAAGGGCGAGAAGGAGTCGACCTCTCCGTAGATGATGTTGTTCACGTTATCGACGCTGGTCGTGACGTCTTCCCACCCATTGTCCTTCCAGTGGAAGAGCTTGAGCCTCAGCTCGTCGGCTTGGTCCTTGACGCCCACGAGGTCGGCCTCGTTGTAGGGGAGTGCGACCGTCGCCTTGCCTCCAGTCCACGCCGCGTTGACGGCGACGTTGTAGTACGCCCCACGAACGATTCTGAAGTTGTCGGGGTCGCTGCCCCCTGTGGCCGGTGTGATCGTGATGTAGCCTCCGGGATCCGGGACGTCGGGGAAGCTGACGGATCCACCGCGCCGGGCAGAGGCACGACCACCGGGCCGCCCGTCGGAACGGGAATCGCTCCGGGCGGCGGTGGAGTCGTGCCGCCCTCTGAGAAGTAGCGCACGCTGGCGCCGGCTCCGAACTCGGTGCTGTACAGCCGGCTGTTGCCCCAAGTCAGGCCCGTCAGCATGTCGGTGCCGTCCACGACCGACGTTTCGTCGATGAAAGTTCCCGACGCCGTGAGGTGAACGATTCTATGGTGGCTCGCATCGACGACGTACAGCGACCCGTCGGGCGCAAACGCGATGCTGCGGGGCGTGAGGAACCAGCCGTTGGCTGCGTTGTTGATGGTGAGGAGAAGAGATCCGGTGGGGCTGAAGACCTGTATGGTGCCCAATGCCTCGTCCGACACGTAGACGTTGCCGTCTGGGCCCACTGCGAGGTACGAGTAGTCGAAGAACCCGGACGGGACGGGCGCATAGTTCCAAGAGACACCGAGGTAGGTGCCATCGGCGGCGAACTTCTGAATGATGCCCCTTGAAGTGTCGGACACATACAGGTTGCCGGCCGAGTCGAGTGCGATTCCCTCAGTGTGGGTGAACTGCCCGGGCCCGGTGCCGAAGCGACCGATCTCCCCAAGCTTGTTTCCGTTCAGGTCATAGCGCGCAACAAAGACCTCGCCGTTTGCCGCCATGCCTACAGTCAGATAGACGTCGCCGCTCGGGCTGATCGCGATCTGCTGCGGGTCGAACCAGTCGGGGTTGGGGAGTCCCCATCCGGTGATCCACTCGAGACAGGAATGTGCCGTCAGGGCTGAAGACTAGGACGCCCTCCCGGCATGGCATCGGCAACGTAGCGTTGCCGTTCGGGGCGACGGCGACCGACTTCGGCGTGTCGAACTGTCCCGTGCTCCGCGGGTGCCGAAGCGGCCCTGCTGCGAGAGTACGGCCACCGCAGTGGCCGGCATGACCAGTAGGATCATCAACCCAAGGACGATGGCAACCCGAACCGCCGCCGACTAGGCATCCAAGAACGCAGAGACAACCTCACCGTAGACCCCCTCGCATCGGCCCGCCCATATTGGCCCGGCGCTCGTTCCTGCGCCGGGCCATGCTGCGTTGCGCCTCGCCGAAGCGAGCTCCCCCGAGCGTCTGCGAGACCCTCTTCGCGACACGTGCGACAATGAGCCGCTCGACGCGCAACATACATCATGCACTAACTCGCGGGGGCATTCAACTTCGTTAACAAGGATCCTACTCGCGTCGAACGGTCGCCACCGCATCGGCCCGGTCGTATTCTGCGCTCATCGCGCACAGGACGTGTCGCAGCGTCCGTGCTCGCATGTGGCGCGCAGTGCTACGGTGTGTTCTGAGCTGCAACGACGCCGGTGGCGAGAGAATCGGGAGACAGTGTGAGCGAGCAAGAGGCGAGCATCCCGGCTGCAAATGCGGCCGACGGCGACCTCCCGCCCGCACCGGCCAACACGCCCCCTGGCTCGCGCCTGAGCGAGCTGTTGCGTGATCTGGGGGCGGGGCTCACGACCGCTGTCGCCAACGTCCCTGACGCCATGGCCAACGCGGTACTGACGGGCGTCAGCCCGGTACGAGGGCTCTACGCTCTCATGGCCGGCACGCCCGTCTCGGCGCTCACGACCAGCTCGGACTACCTCACGGTCGCTGTCACTGCCGCGATGGCGGTCGCAGTCGGCGACGCGCTGGCCGGTGTGCCGTCTGACCAGCTCCTCGTCACCCTCGCCACCCTGACGGTACTCATCGGCGTGATCACCGTCGCGCTGGGGCTGCTGAACGCCGGCAGGACGACGCGCTACGTTCCCAACGCCGTCATGC
>CAVOYK010000009.1:0-251064 GCA_963700665.1 uncultured Actinomycetes bacterium | reverse complement strand
AAGCCGGCGATCACCTCGAGCCACCACGGTATCTCTCGGGGCGAGAGCAGCCACGAGAATCCCAAGACGAACGCCGAGACGACCAGCGCGAAGGCGAGCCGGTCGATGGCCTCCTCTATCCGTGCCATCACCTGGTCGTAGCCGCCGGGGCGAACCGTCATCTTGAGGTCACCGTCGGCGACGCGCTTGATCGCGCGGTTCACGTTGTCGGGCAGGCCTTGGACCGCCTTGGCTGTCTTTCGGGCCGTGGAGGCCCAGCCTTGCAGCAACGCGGTGGGAGTCAGCTGCTCGTCGACGATGCGTCGTGCGAACGGGGACACGGACTCGACGAAGTGGAACTCGGGATCGACCGAGGTCCCCAGCGCCTGGATCGTCGCGAGCGTGGTGAGCAACAGCGCGAACTCAGAGGGCAGCGTCAGTCCCCGCTTGCCGATCAGCGACATGATCTCGCTGACGAGCTCGTGGGTGTCAACCTCGTGCAGCTTCATGTCGTAGTACTTGGAGATCAGGGTGGACGCGTCGCGCTTGAGGCCCACAGCGTCCACGTCTGCGGTGGCGCCGCTCACCTCGAGCAGGATGTCGCCCGCGTGCTCGCCGTCTTGGTCGATGATGGCGACCAGGAGGTCTGCAACCTTGTTGCGCGCGTCGTCTGTCAGCACGCCGCAGCGTCCGAAGTCGGTGAACGCGACTCGGCCGTCTTGCATGGCGAACAGGTTCCCGGGGTGAGGATCGCCGTGGTAGAAGCCGTGGATGAAGACCTGCTCGTAGTAGCAGGTGATGCCCCGCCGGGCGATCTCCTGCCGGTCGACGCCGGCTTCGTCCAGTTCGGCCAGTCGGTTGAAGCCGATGCCGTCGATCCACTCCATCGTGAGCACCGTCGACGTCGTCAGGTCCCAGTAGATGCGAGGGAAGTGAACGGTCTCGTCACCTGCGAAGGCGCGCGCGAGCCTCTCGGCGTTCTCGGCCTCTTGCAGGTAGTCGCACTCCGCGTGCAGGACGCGGGAGAACTCCTCGGCGAGCGAGACGACGTCGTGCTTGGTGCCAAAGTCGGTACGGTTCTGGATTCGCCGCGCCTGGGTGCGCAGGATCTGCAGGTCCGCCTCGACGACGTCGCGTATCCCGGGGCGCTGGACCTTCACCGCGACAGGGGTGCCGTCGGGCAGCACGGCACGATGGACCTGGCCGATGCTCGCTGCCGCCTTCGGCGTCTGGTCGAACTCGGAGAACAGCTCGTCGAGGGGCGCGCCCAGTTCGGCCTCGATCTGGGCCTTCGCGTCTTCGAAGGGGAACGGCTCCATCTCGTCTTGCAGCTTCGCCAGTTCGGTCGCGAACGACGGGGGGATCACATCCGGGCGCACCGAGAGCATCTGGCCGATCTTGGCGAACGTCGGACCGAGTCGCTCCATCGTCCGGCGCAGTCGCTCCTCGACGCTCATGGCGGACGCCCGGTCGTGGGGGTGCACGCGGCGCAACGATGCCGTGAACGGGACGCGGAGCCCCAGCTGGTCCAAGGCCGTGCCGAAGCCTTCGTCGACAAGGACGGTGATGATTCGGCGGTACCGTTGTGCGCTGGTGGTGGATGCCATCGACAACGATTATGCCCGAAGAGTCCGAGTCCCTTCTCGGCGATGCTCGTGAGCGGTATCGTGGTCAGAGTCGGTGGCGCGACGTTTCGCGCGCAGGTGAGCGGGGAACGCCGACGATTCACGCGGCATGCAATCCCGGGCGCTGGGAATCCGGGTCAGGCAGACGGAGGTAGTCGAGTGAGACGGAACCACATCGCAGTCGCCCTATTGATCGTGTTGTTGCTGATGCTGGGTGGATGCTCGCAGCCCGCAGAGCCTGCGACGGAGCCCACTCAGCCCGCCGCAACCGCCGACCAGCTTGTGGGCGTCACGTGGAACTGCTTCGAGTTCAACGTGGCCGACTCGCCGCAGACGGTGCCCGAGTCCCCACCGATCACGGCTGAGTTCAAGGCGGACGGCACGCTCAGCGGCAACTCCGGGGTGAACACCTACTCGACGACGTACACGACCGATGGCGACAAGATCACGATCTCGGACAAGATCGTGAGCACCATGATGGCGGGTCCGGAAGCGGACATGAAGCGCGAGAGCGACTACTTGGTTACGCTCCCAACGGCCGTCAGGTTCAACTTCAGCAAGGACGGCGGGCTCATCTTGCTCGGTCCTGCGGACAACGCGATCGCGAGGTACAACCCGCCAGCCGAGTAGCCACGCACGCAACAAGGGCGCGGCATCTGCCGCGCCCTCAGGTGATGCAACGTCGACTAGCGGCTCTTGATGGCGGAGTAGGCGGCGACCACGATGACCGCGCCGATCGCCGACGCGATGAAGCCGCTGGGATGAAGCGCGAAGCCGTTGCCGCTCAGAAGGCTGCCGAGCAGGCCGCCGACCAAAGAGCCTACCAGGCCGAGCACGAGCAGCAGAGCATAGTTGGGCTTGCGGTCCGCGCGGGTCAGCGCCTTGCTCTTGCCCGTCACCACCCAGCCGAACCAACCGGCTGCTATGCCGACGATGAACATGTAGAGCACGAAGATCCAGACGGTGTACAGAGTCACGGCTTGTGTCCCCTCGGTCGTGAAGTCTGATTCGCGGCAGGCGAATCGCTGACTTCGAAACGGTATCACATGGGCGGGGGTAGTCTGGGGGTCGTGGAAGGGTGAGCTGCGAGGGCAGAGAGCCGAGAGGAGACCGCCGTGCGGCCAGAGTCATCCGGCGAGAGGCCTGCGCGAGAAACGCGCGTCCCCGCGCAAGGTGATCTGCCAGCCTACATCCTGAGGGTGAGCCTGCGTGCAAAGCACGTCCGGCTCACCGTCACGCCTCACGAGGGACTCGTTGTCGTCGTGCCGCAGAGCGTGCGCGGTTTCGACCCGTCGCGGCTGCTTCGCTCCAAACGAGCGTGGATCGATGCGAGCCTCGAGCGCTTCGCGCACGCGGGGCAGGCCTACTCGGCGGATCATGCCACGTTGCTCCCCGACGACGTGGTGTTTCCCGCGACCGGAGAGGCGTGGTCTGTCGAGTATCGGCCGACGTCCTCGGCGCGAGTCAGTGCTCGCGACGCGCACGGGACGCTCACTGTCGCGGGAGCCACGGCAGACGCGGATGCCTGCCTTGCGGCTCTGAATCGCTGGCTACAGGTCAGGGCCAAGGAGCGCCTGCTACCGATGCTCCAGCTCGAAGCCGAGAGCGCCGGGCTGGACTACTCGCGGGTCGGCGTGCGTGGGCAGAAGAGCCGGTGGGGCAGCTGCTCGGCCAAGGGCTCGATCACGCTGAACCGCTGCCTGCTCTTCCTCCCGCGCGAGCTCGTGGACGCAGTCATCCTTCACGAACTTGCGCACCTGCGGCACCACGATCACTCGCCCGCGTTCTGGCGCGAACTCGAGCGACTCGACCCCGACGCGCGGGGCCACCGAGAGGCGATCAGACGCGCGTGGAGCGCGGTGCCGGCCTGGGCGGAGCCGTGGACACGGGGCCGTGCGTGAAGCCGCGCGGGCTCAGGTGCCCGTCAGCGGGCGACTGGACGCTCACGTTCGCGCAGGGTACGAGCACCGAGGGGATGCAGCAGGTGCGCGTCGACGCGCAGACCGGCGAGGCTTCTGCTATCGAGTAGAGGTTCTAGCCCAGCTCGGCGAGAGCTTTTCGATACCGCGCGACCAGGTCGGTCGTCACGGGCCCGACGCTTCCTGAGCCGATGGGCCTGTCGTCGAGCGAGACGATCGGCACGACTCCCCGGGTGGTCGAGGTCAGGAAGGCCTCGTGGGCTTCGTACGCGTCTTCCAACGTCAGCTCCGTTCGCTGGATCGCGTACTCCTCGCTCGCCAGGCCGAGTACGAACTCCCCAACCGTTCCCCACAAGACGTCGTTGGCAGGGGCAAGGATCGTGCGTCCGCGAACGAGGTAGAAGCTTGCGCTTGCCGCCTCCGAGATTCGTCCGTCCTTGTGGTAGAGCAGGTCCAGCGCGCCCTCGGCGGCGACGCGCGTGCGGTTGGAGAGCATCGTCAGGTAGTCCGTCGTCTTGGCCAGCGGGATCTCGCGCTCGTGCTCATGAGTCAGCAGCTTTGCCCCTGTCTCATAGACAGCAGCCGGGGGCTCGTGAAGCTCGTGCGTGAGTATGAGGAGGGTGGGGGTCGTCGGGTCGAACCCCATGCCGTCTGGCGAAACACCGCCCGTGACCACGATTCGAACGGTGGCCTCACGGTGGTCGTTGCGGGAAAGCAAGTCGCTGACTGCGCCGGCGACATCAGCGTCAGAGGCTGGCACGGTCAGACCAAGGTGCTGCGCCGACTGGCGGAGTCTGCGGAGGTGTTCCGCGAGCAAGAAGGGCCTCCCGCCGACGGTCCGCAGCAAGTCGAAGACGGCGTAGCCACGCAGCAGTCCTATGTCGCGTGGCGAGATCGCGGCCTGCTGCTCGGGGACGATGCGGCCGTTCAGGTAGGCGTAGTGAGTTCGCATGGTGCCAGTTCTACCACATCCGGGCGGCAGGGCGTGTCTTACGGCGATCGGCTGGATGGGATGCGCCTGCCGTACACTACGAACGAGTGGGAACGCGGCGGCGAAGGGAGAGCGGATGGGGGCCGATGCCCTGCGCGTCGCGCGCGAGCTCGCTCTCGCCCGTGATCCGTTTGAGATGGCCCGTGACAGCGGCGCGGTATTCGAAGGCACCACCGAGGAGGGCGCGTTCGAACTCGCGTTCTTCGGCAGCGTGCTGCGCCTCACGTGGCCGCGACTCGAGGTGGTACCGGGTACGCCGCCGTTGCCCGACCACATGGTCGCCTTGCTCGTCTACTATCTCGGGCGTAGCGATGGCACTGAACCAGGCGGGCGGGCGATCTCGTTCGGAGATCTTCCGGATGGCCGCTTCTACGTGCAGGCCTTTCGTGGCTACACGGGTGCCGTTCTCGCTCGGGAGTTCGCCGAGAAGCCGCAGGATCTTGGCCGCGCCGCCGAGACACTTGGAGCGCGCCCCCTTGGGGGACTGGCCGACAGGGCGTGGAGGATCGACGCGCTTCCCCGAGTGCCGCTGACGCTCCTGTGGTGGGATGCCGACGACGAGTTCGAAGCGCGCGCCGAGATCATGTTCGACGACACGGCGTCGCATCACCTCACCACCGATGGGTGTGCGGTTCTTGGATCGTGGCTGACGTCGATGCTGCGGATGCGACGAGAGCCGTAACGCGGGAGCAGCGCGCCAGGCCTGCGGCGTGCCGTCGTGGTCGTTCGATGCATGGGGACATACCACGTCAGGACGTCACGTACGAAGGGAGGGGCCGATGCCCCACCGCAACCCAGAGCACTTCACGATCGCGCAGCTCTCGGACCTGCACTGCGGAGGACCACGATTCGACGAGCACCTGCTCGAGCGGGTCATTCGCCAGATCAACGAGGCCGAACCCAACCTGGTGGTGGTCCCCGGTGATCTGACCGCCGACGGGTATCGAGACGAATACGAGATCGCCCAGTCCCACCTCGAGCAGATCCAGTGTTCCGACGTGATCGTCATACCGGGCAACCACGACAGCAGAAACGTGGGCTACCTGCACTTCGTCGAGCTGTTCGGCCAGCGGTGGGACGCACGAGAGATGGAGTTGGGCGTCGAGCGCTCGGAAGCGGGCACGAAGCAGGTCCGCATCGTCTCGGTAGACTCGACCAAGCCGGATCTCAACGATGGCGAGGTGGGCCGACATCGCTATCAATGGCTTGCCGAACGCCTCGGCGATCCTGACGAGGACGTCTTCAAGATAGTCGTGATCCACCACCATCTCGTGGGCATCCCCAGCACGGGGCGCGAGCGCAACATCGTACTCGACGCGGGTGACGTGCTCGAGATGCTCTCGATGCACGATGTGGATCTCGTTCTCGCCGGTCACAAGCATGTTCCGTACGTCTGGCCGGTTGGCGGGATGCTGGTCTGCACCAGCGGAACCGCGTGTACGTGGCGTACGCGAGCGAGCATCCCGCCTTCCTACAACCTCGTCACCATCAGCGGCGACAACATCCGCGTCGAGATCATTGACTCGAATGGAGAAGGCAGGCGCACGCTCGATTTCGACACGCGGAAGTGTCTGCACGTTCGAGGCGGCGGCCGCCTCGACATGCTCCAGGACCACGGAGCGGGCAGCCCGAAGTGCTGAGCGATGACGCTCGCGGGGAGGGGAGTGACGTGGACCACGAGGCGTTGATGGAGTACGTCGTCGAGTTGAGCCGCACGAAGATGCGTGCGCTCGAAGGCGGCCCCTTCGCTGCTGCGGTCGTACTCGACGGCAGAATCGTGGGCGAGGGCTGGAATCGCGTCACGGGTACGAACGACCCGACGGCGCATGCCGAGATGAACGCGATACGAGCTGCGTGCGCTTCGCTGGACAGCTTCTCGTTGGAGGGCGCGGCAATCTACACCAGCTGCGAGCCATGTCCCATGTGTCTCGCGGCCATCTACTGGGCCAGGATATCCACGGTCTACTACGCGAATAGCACCGCCGATGCGGCGGACATAGGGTTTGACGACCGCTACCTCTACGACGAACTGAGACTGCCCGCCGACAGGCGAGCAGTCCCTTGCGTGCATCTTCACCTTCCGCTAGCCGCCGAGGTCTTCGACGAGTGGGAGAGTATGCCTGACAAGGTGCGGTACTGAGTCGCCTTCGCGCGAACGCGTTCCCACTCCCGATGTGCGGACTTGTGCCGCAGCGGTGTGTCGCGAACGGGTATCAACTCATCCGGAAGCAACGGCGACATGCAGTCGCCCTGATGAATCGGAGGCAACAATGAGCGATCCCGATGGTGTGGTCATGTACTTCGGCTCGTACGCCAGCGTCGACGACGCGCGTGCGGACTTCGATGCGATTAAGCTGCTCAAGAAGGAGAAGTTCATCGGCGACTACGAGTCGGCTCTGTTCGAGAAGAAGGCCGACGGCGACGTCAAGGTGCTGGACACCGACGCGACCGAGCGCGGATGGGGCGCCAAGGTCGGACTGATCTCGGGCGCGGTGATCGGGGTGATCTTCCCGCCGTCCATTCTTGGAATGGGTGCGCTCGGAGCAGGCGCAGGCGCTCTTGCCGGCAACATCATGCGCGGTCTCAAGCGCAAGGACGTCAAGGAGATCGGCGAGATGCTCGACGACGGAGAAGCGGGCGTCGTGCTCGTGGGATTCACGACCATCGAAGAGGGTGTGGATCGCCTCATGAAGAGGGCGGCCAAGGTCATGAAGCAGGAGGTCGACGCTCAGGCCGAGGAGCTCAAGGCGCAGATCGACGCCGCCGTGGAGTAGCCGGTCGGGCTGGGGCCAGTGGCGCAGTGTCTGACAGGACAGGCGCCCCCTCCGAGTCGGAGAGGGGCGCCTTCCACTCGACGAAGGGGAAGGCGGCAGACGTGGGAGCGGTCAATCCGGCCACGCCGGAGTCGGACGGCGAGGCCATTGGGCGGATAGAGCGCTATCTTCGCGACCTGACATCGCATCCCGATCGACACGTCGGAGGGCCCGGCAACCAAGCCGCGACCGCGATGTTCGCCGCCCGAGGCGCGCGAGCTCGGCTTCGGGGTCGAGGTCGAGTCGTTCGACTGCGTCGAGTGGGAGTTCGGTCGTGCGCGTATCGAAGTCGGCTCTGAGTCCTTCGAGATTCAGGTAGGTCCGTACTCGCTGCCAATCGAGACGACCGCTCCACTCGCCGCGGTCTCCAGCGTAGAAGAGCTCGAGTCCGAGTCGGTTCGAGGCAAGGTAGTGCTCCTTCACGGTCCGATCGCTGCGGGGCAGGTGATGCCCAAGAACTTCACCTTCTACAACCCTGAAGCGCACAAGCGCATCGTCCGGGCGCTGGAGTCCTTCGCCCCGGCCGCGGTTGTTGCCGCTACGGGAAGAGACTCCCAGATGGTGGGCAGCCAGTACCCGTTCCCCCTGTTCGAAGACGGCGACCTCGACGTCCCAAACGCCTATACGACAGACGTCGACGGCGAGAGGCTGGTCACCCATGCGGGCTCGACGGTCTCGCTTCGAATCGAGTCGCGTCGGATCCCCACGACCGCCGAGCACATCGTCGCCACGTTGCCCGGGACGGGAGAGGGCAGGATCGTCTTCACCGCGCACATCGATAGTCGCAAGGGTTCACCGGGTGCGCTCGACAATGCGAGCGGAGTTGCGACGCTGCTGGCGCTCATGGAACTCCTCTCGGACTACCGTGGTCAACACACGATCGAGGTCGTCCCCTTCAACGGTGAAGACAACTACGCGAACCCCGGTGAGATGCTGTGGGTCGCCCACAACGAAGGCCGCTTCGACGACATCGTCTTGGGCGTCAACATCGATGACGCGGGCCAGAAGGACACCATCAATCACGTGTCGTTCTACTCGTGTCCGGAGCCGATCGAGCGTGCCGTGCGCGAGGCAATGATCGGGCGCACAGAGCTTGCCGAGGGGCCGCAGTGGTTCCAAAGCGACCACGCGATCTTCGGTATCTACGGACGGCCGGCGATCGCAATCGCGTCGAGCGACATCGAGGGGTTCATGGCCGCCTACGCGCACAGCGAACGCGACACCGTGGAGCTTGCCGATCCCGGTCTGATCGCGGATGCTGCAAGCTTCCTTCGCGAGGTGGTCCGCAGGGTGTCGGAGCGATAGCTCGGCGCGGACGGCCATCCGTCATGCTACGGCTCGAGCAGCACCTTCATCGTGCCCGAGCGGCCCGCAAGGTCCATCGCCTCAACACCGTGCGCAAGCGGCAGGCGCTCGGCTATCAGCGGCACGGGGTCGACGTCGCCGCGCTCCAGCAGCCTCAGTGCCGGCGCGAACGGACCGCAGCGCGAGCCGACGATGGTGATCTCGTCCACCACGAACGGGGCCATGTCGAGCGTGAGTGTCCCGCGATAGGTCGACTTGAGAACGAGGGTGCCTCGAGGGCGCACGGCCGAACGCGCCAGCTCGAAACCCGAGGGCGACCCGGTCGCTTCCACGACCACGTCCCAGCGCTTCTCGGCCACGTCGTGCGCCTCGATCGTGGCTATCGCGCGCGAGGCAAGCAGCTCCCTTTGGCTGTCGTGACGCGCAACGACTCTCAGGTGGGCGCCGGTGAGGGCAAGCACCTGGGCGACGAGCTGCCCGAGACGACCCGCGCCCACCAGGAGGACTCTGTCGCTTGGGGCGACGCGGACCTGTTCCAGAATCTCGAGCGCGGCGGCGATCGGTTCAGTGAAGACAGCAGCCTCGTCACTGACCGAATCCGGTACGCGGTGAAGGTTTGCGAGCGGGAGCGAGGTGTATTCCGCGTGGACACCGTTGCGGTTCACGATTCCGAGTACCGATCGCTGCTCGCAATGTGTGGGGCGCCCGCTTCCACACTGCTCGCACGAGCCGCACGATGCGTTGATCTCGCCCACGACCCTCGCGCCGACCCAGTCGCGGTCCGGCGCCTCGATGACCTCTCCCACGAACTCGTGGCCCAGGACTCCTGTGTACGGGTAGTAGCCGCGCGTGAGCTCCAGGTCGGTGCCGCAGATTCCCGAAAGGCTCACGCGTATCAGCGCCTCATCGTCCGCGCGCGGCGGCGCTGCGTCGCGTATCGTGAGCTGCCCATCCTCAAGCCAAAGCGCCTGCATCCGACCCCCCGCTTCAGTTGACTGACCCAGTATAGAGCTGCGTCTTCTGATAGCGTGAGACCGTGCGTCACGGACGCAGTCCACACGACCGACGAGGGAGGGTTTGTGAGAGACGGCCTCGGACGACTGCACGTAATCGCAGGCTGTATGAGCAGCGGCAAGACCGGAGAGCTGATCCGGTTGCTTTCGCGCCATGGGGTCATCGGCGACAGCATCGTCATCTTCAAGCACTCCGTCGACTCCCGCGACGGCGAGAAAGCGCGTTCGCGTATGGGCACCGAGATGGAGGCGCGGGTCGTCTCAAGCCCCTCGGAGATCCATGGCGAGGCCAGCGACGTAGTCGCGATCGAGGAGGCCCAGTTCTTTGGCGAGCAGCTCGTGCCTGTCGTCCATCGCCTTCTAGCCGAGGGGCGGCAGGTCTACGTAACGGGCCTGAATCAGGATTTCCGAGGTGAGCCTTTCGGGGTGATGCCCGACCTCATGTCGCTTGCCGATGAACTCTCGCTGCTGACCGCGATATGCCAGAAGTGCCATGGAGTGGCCACGCGCACTCAGCGCATCATCGACGGAGCGCCCGCTCCGTGGGACTCGCCCACAGTACTTGTGGGGGGAGCCGACTACTACGAAGCGCGCTGTCCCGACTGCCACGAGGTCTTGGGTCGCCCTGAGCACCGAGACGGCGTGGGCGGGGAGCTCTAGACGTCGCGACCGTAGACGACGACGCGGTCGCGGCCGCCCTGCTTCGCCGCGTACAGGGCCTTGTCCGCGCGCTCGATCAGCTCGTTGAGCGGTGTGTTGCGGTCGAGGTCCGCACTCGCCACGCCGGCGCTGATGGTGACGGGGATCTCGCTGCCGTCGTAGCTCACGGGCGAGGCGGACACCACTTCTCGCAGGCGCTCTGCTGCAGCACCGGCGGCATGCGCATCCATGTCTATCAGCAAGACCAGAAACTCGTCCCCGCCATAGCGGCACGGCACGTCTGCCCGTCGCGCATTGCGTGTGAGCTCGCCGGCGATGGTGACGAGCACGCGGTCGCCCGCACCGTGTCCGTAGGAATCGTTGATGCGCTTGAACCCGTCGATGTCGAACATCATCAGCGACACCGGACGGCCGGAGGCCAGGGCGATGTTGAGCTCCTCCGAGAGCACCTCGAGGTGACGCCGGTTGAACAACCCGGTGAGAGGATCGAGGGATGCCTGTGCCTCAAGCTCGGCTTGGGCGATCTTTCTGCGTTCGACCTCCCGCTCCAGCGCGAGTCCTCGCAACCGCAGGATCTCGGCGTCTTTGCGCGCCGACTCGACCTGGTGCTGCACGCGCAGATTGGCCAAGCGACTCTCGGTCTCCCCGTTGATCTTCGCCTCTTTGAGCTCGTGGAAGCGCTTGAAGTGCCGAAGCGATTCCCGGTTGTCTCCGCGCCGTTCGTACGCATCGGAGAGTAGGCGGTGGCATTCGAACTGTTCGACGCTCTGGCCTCGGCGCAGGGCGAGCGCTGCCGCGCCCTCGAGCAGTTCGGTGGCGCGTGCAAGGTCTCCACGGGCGACCGCGATCCGTCCGAGCGCCATCAGGCAGTTGGTCTCGTCGGGTTCGTTGGCCTGCTCGCGCGCCATCTCCAGGGCTTTCGCGGCGTACTCCTCGGCGGCGTCTATCCGGCCGAGCGCCAGGTTCATCTCGGCCATGGTGTCGAGCACTCCTACATGAAGGTATGGCCGGTCGGTGCGCTCGCAGTATTCCAGCGACTTCTGGGCACAACTGAGTGCGGAGTCCAAGTCCCCCACGTCGCGCAGCGTGTATGCGACGTTGTTCAACACGATCGCTTCGCCAAGCTCGTCGCCCAGGTCGCGATGGATCGCGAGTGCGCGCTCCTGTGCTTCGAGAGCGACATCGGGGTGTCCCGATGAGGCGTTCACATTCGCGATGCGATCGAGCGCGTGGGCCTGCATGCTCCGGTCACCGATGGCCTCAGCGACTTCGAGCGATCGCATCAGGTGGTGAAGCGCTTCGACGTAGTCGCCCATGTAGAAGTGCGTCCAGCCGACAGAGTCGTAGAGCTCGGCCGTGATGGGGCCCGACGCGAACGGGGCCAGCAGAGCCAGCGCCTGCGAGGCCTGCGAGAGCGTCACTTGCCACTCGCCGAGCATGCAGTTGCGGTGAGCGAGCAGACTGAGCGCTTCGGCCATGCCGTACTCGTACTGGCCGCCATCTTCGTCGGTCTGGCACGCCAGTTCGAAGGCCTCTTCCGCCGCCGCCTTGAGGACGTCGTAGTCGACGCGCTTCGACGCCCGCGCCTGAGCGTTGAGCTCGTCGACCCGGTAGCGGCGCGCAGCATCGTCAGCCACCGCCGGCACGCCGGCGTCTCTGAGCTGGTTTAGGGACTGCTCGCGGGTGTCTTCCGGCGTCAGCAGCGTACAACCTCCTGCAATCGCTTCATCAACTACGCTTATCGGCACCTTCGGGGTTCGGGTGTAGTGCTGCGCGGCTTCGGGCGGCGCGCCGCGGAGTACGCTTCTGGTACCCTTCTCGGCGGGTTCGGACGAGCTGGGGCGTGGCGGCCGGCCGATACGGGCATGCGGCGGCAGGTGAGGTGGTCCTGTGAACCAGATCGGGGCGTTTTCCGAGGTTGGCCGGTTGCGCACCGTGCTCGTGCATCGGCCCGGGCTGGCGCTCGAGCGCCTGACGCCCGCCAACAGACACGAGCTGCTCTTCGACGACCTCGTGTGGGTGGAGCGAGCACGCGCCGAGCACAAGCAGCTCACCGACGCCTTGACCGATCGCGGTGTCGAGGTCCTCTACCTGCAAGACATGCTCGCCGAGGCTCTGGCCGCGTGTGAGACCGCGCGCGGTGACATCGTGGCGCGCGCGGTATCGAGCTATACGGTGGGGCCGTCGCTGGTGACCGATCTGCGCGCGTTTCTCCTTGCGCTCACGCCCGAGCGTCTTGCGGAGGTTCTGGTCGCGGGTCTGATCATCTCCGAGCTCGAAGGCGTGGATCTCCCTCGGCTCAGCCGTCGCTCGTTGGGCGCGGTGCTGGCCGATGCCGACACGTTCGTGTTGCCCCCTCTTCCCAACACCTTGTTCACGCGCGATTCGAGCGCATGGCTCTATGGCGGGGTAGTGCTGCCGCCGCTGTTCTGGCACACACGCCGCTTCGAAGTGGTCAACACCTCGACCATCTATCGGCACCACCCTCGATTCACCGACGCCGAGTTCGCATTCTGGTATCCGCCCGAAGGCGATGCGGGTGGGTTCGCGGTCGAGGACTTCGGGCAGGGAGCATCGCTCGAGGGTGGTGACATGATGCCGATCGGCAACAAGACCGTTCTTATCGGCATGGGGGAGCGATCCACCGGTCGGATGGTGGAGCATATCGCACGGTCGCTGTTCTCCTGCGGTGCCGCCGAGCGGATCATCGCATGCCGCATGCCTCAAGAACGGGCCTACATGCACCTCGACACCGTGTTCAGCTTCCTCGACCGCGATGCGGTCACGCTCTACCCCCCGCTCGTCGAGTCGATCAAGGCCTACAGCGTCCGCCCCGCCGACGGCCCCGACGAGTTCGAGGTGACCGAGGAGGCGGGCCTTCTCGAGGCGGTTGCCGACGCGCTGGGGGTCTCACGGCTGCGTGTCGTCCCCACCGGCGGCGACGCGTTCCGTATGGCCCACGAGCAGTGGGACGACGCCAACAACGTTGTCGCGATCGAGCCGGGTGTCGTGCTCGCCTACGCGAAGAACACGCAGACGAACGCCGCCCTTCGCAAGGCGGGCATCGAAGTCATCGAGATCGAGGGCTCCGAGCTGGGAAAGGGCCGAGGCGGGTGCCACTGTATGACCTGCCCGATCTGGCGCGAGCCGCTCGACTGATCCTCGTCCCCGCCGGGAGGGCCGAAGCGTGCAGATCAGACCCGCAACCAGCGACGACCTGCCAGAGGTGCTGCGCGTGGAGCGCGAGGCCTTCGGCGGCAGCGAAGAGGCCGAGTTGGTCGAAGCGCTTCTGGACGATCCGTCCGCGATGCCGACGATCTCGCTCATCGCCGAGAAGGCCGGGCGCGCGACCGGCCACATCCTGCTCACCCGCGCGGCGGTCGAGGGTGCCGAGCAGCAATCGGTGTTCCTTCTCGCACCGCTGGCCGTCGTGCCCGAAGCGCAGCGGCAGGGGGTAGGTGGGGCGCTCGTGCGCCGCGCGTTCGCGCAAGCACGGGACATGGGTGCGGTCGCCGTGTTCGTGCTCGGCCACATCGAGTACTACCCGCGATTCGGTTTCGAGCCGGCGGCTCCTCGCGGGCTGGTCGCGCCCCATCCCATCCCGGATGAGGTCGCGGATGCGTGGATGGTCGCCGAGCTGGTTCCCGGCACGCTGGGCACGCTGCACGGCAGCGTGCGCGTGGCCCGGTCCCTCATGAAGGTGGAGTACTGGCGCGAGTAGCCGACTGCACCTGCCGACCCTGCTCTAGCGCGCTTGCTCTTCGACGATCT
Organism: uncultured Actinomycetes bacterium; assembly: GCA_963700665.1. Lineage (GTDB taxonomy): Bacteria > Actinomycetota > Coriobacteriia > Anaerosomatales > PHET01 > CAVPCY01. The sequence goes on along the minus strand of CAVOYK010000009.1, from coordinate 236,988 downwards.
CCGCGGATTCGAGCACCAGGTGGCACGCCCAGCAGGGGCCCGCCACGTGCTTCTCGGGCGGTTCCTGGCGCGGGTTCACCGGCGAGATCAGCGCGTGCATGAGTGCCCAGGCGACCAAGACGCCGACGACGACGGCCACACTCCACCTAAGCGCCCGCACGACCCGCATCACCTCCGACCACAGTCCCTTTCGACTGTCGGCGGTACATCCCTGTCGTGCGGTTCCGCGAGGCCGCCTGCCTCCGCGTGAATCGCGCTCCGACTCGCTAGACGGCCTGGTCGAACGCCTCGACGAACTGGCTGTTGTACAGGTCGTGGTAGAAGCCCCGCGCTTCGAGCAGCGCCTCATGCGTTCCCTGCTCGATGATCCGCCCGTGATCCATGACGAGGATCGTGTCGGCGTCGCGGATCGTTGAGAGGCGGTGAGCGATGACGAAGCTCGTCCGGTTCTCCATCAAGCGTGCCATCGCCTTCTGGATGAGCACTTCGGTGCGCGTGTCGACCGAGCTTGTCGCCTCGTCGAGTATGAGCACCTGGGGGTCGGCGAGGAAGGCGCGTGCGATCGTCAACAGCTGCTTCTCTCCCGCCGAGACGCTCGTCGCGTCGTCGTCGAGGACGGTGTCGTATCCGTCGGGCAGGGTTCGCACGAAGTGGTCGACGTGGGCAGCCTCGGCGGCCGCGATGATCTGCTCTTCGGTGGCGCCTTCTCGGCCGTACGCTATGTTCTCCCGGATCGTGCCTCCGAACAGCCACGCGTCCTGCAAGACCATGCCGAACAGGCTGCGCAGTCCGTCTCGGCTCATCTCGCGGGTATCGGTGCCATCGACCAAGATGCGACCGTTGTCGATCTCGTAGAAGCGCAGCAGCAAGTTGACGAGCGTCGTCTTTCCGGCGCCGGTCGGACCGACGATTGCGACCGTCTGGCCCGGCTTGACGTCGAGGTAGAGATCCTCGATGAGCGGCTCGTCTGCCGTGTAGCGGAACGAGACGTTCTCGAGCGTGATAGCACCGCCGCAGCGCTCCACCAAGCGCGGCCTCGCAACGTCGGGCGACTCCTCGGCCTCGTCGAGCAGCTCGAAGACGCGCTCGGCAGACGCGACGGCGCTCTGCATGACGTTCGCGATGCTGGCGAGCTGCATGATCGGCCAAGAGAACTGGCGCGAGTACTGAATGAACGCCTGCACGTCGCCAAGCGACAGGGTGCCCGTCGCGACTTGGACGCCGCCGATGACCGCGATGGCCACGTAGTTGAGGTTGCCGATGACGCTCAGCGAAGGCTGGATGATTCCCGAGATGAATTGGGCCTTGAAGCTGGCCTGGTAGAGCGCCTCGTTCTCTTCGTCGAACTTCTCGGAGGCCTCCTTCTCGCGGCCGAAGACCTTCACGATGTTGCGCCCGGTGTGCATCTCTTCGATGTGGCCGTTGAGCGTGCCCGTTCGCTCCCACTGGGCGGCGAACTGCTTCTGAGAGCGTTTCGCTATGGCGATCGTGATGACGACCGAAAGCGGTACCGTCAGCAGCGAGATGGTCGCAAGCAGCCAGTTGATCCAGAACATCATGGCGAGCACGCCGACGACGGTGAGAAACGCGGTGATGATCTGTGTGAGGGTCTGCTGCAGCGTGTTGGCGATGTTGTCGATGTCGTTGGTTACTCGCGACAGCGTGTCGCCGCGGGGGTGGCTGTCAAAGTAGCGCAGCGGCAAGCGGGAGAGTTTCTCGTCGACCTGGTTTCGCAGCCGGTACACGATGCCTTGTGACATCCCCACGGTGAGCCACTGCTGCAGCCACTGGAAGACGGCGCTCAGGAGGTAGACGAGCGCGAGCAGAAGCAGCATGCGTCCGATGAGGGCGAAGTCCGGCCCCTGCCCGGGCGTCAGCGTCAGCGACGAGAGCATCTGTGCCATCTGCTGCGAGCCCGGTTGGTTGCTCGCTTCGAGCTGCGCGACCGCCTCGGCCTGGGTCATCCCGGCCGACATCTGGGCGCTGATCACGCCTTGGTACAGGACGTTCGTGACGTTCCCAAGTATCTTGGGGCCGGCGACGCTGAAGCCGACGCTGAAGATCGCGAGCACGATGATGAGCCCGATCGTGAAGGCGTGCGGCTTGAGCAGGTTGAGCAGGCGCTTGCCCGAGCCCTTGAAGTCCTTGGACTTGACGACCGGCGCTCCGCCAGGGCCGTGCCCGCCACCCGGGCCGAACCCTCCGCCGCGCCGCGGTGGCTGCTTTGTCTCGGAGGTCGTGTCGCTGCGCTCGCTCACGCGACCTCCTCCTGGCTCAACTGCGAGTAGACGATCTCGCGGTACGTCGCGTTCGACTCCATCAGTTCGTCGTGCGTGCCCATGCCCGCGATCGTCCCGCAGTCCATGACGATGATCCGGTCGGCGTTCATGATCGTGCTCACTCGTTGCGCCACCACGATGACGGTGTCCTCGAGGGTTTCTTTCTTGAGTGCGGCGCGCAACTGTGAGTCGGTCTTGAAATCGAGCGCCGAGAAGCTGTCGTCGAATACGTAGATCTCCGGGCGCTTCACGAGGGCACGTGCGATCGCGAGCCGCTGGCGCTGTCCGCCGGAGACGTTCGTCCCACCCTGAGTGATAGGCGCTGCAAGTTGCTCGGGCATCTCAGTCACGAAGCTGCGGCCCTGCGCGATGTCGAGCGCTCGCCACAGCTCCTCGTCGGTCGCGTCCACGTCGCCGTATCGCAGGTTGCTTCCGACGGTCCCGCTGAAGAGGAACGCGCGTTGCGGGATGAAGCCGATGGTGCGCCAGAGGTCCTCCTGCCGCATCTCACGGATGTCCACGCCATCGATGAGCACTGCGCCGCCGCTCACGTCGTAGAAGCGAGGGATGAGGTTGACCAAAGTCGACTTGCCGCTGCCCGTGGAGCCGACGATGGCGGTGAGTTCGCCGGGACCTGCCGAGAAGCTGATGTCGCGAAGGACGGGATCCTCGGCGCCCGGGTAGCGGAACTCGACGTTGCGGAACTCTATGTGCCCCGCGAAGTCCGCACGCGGCAACGTGGGGGAGTCCGGGTCGCCGACGCTTGGCTCCACGTCGAGGACCGCCTGGATCCTTTCGGCGGAGGCGGCAGCACGCGGGACCATCGCGAACATCACCGTGCCCATCATGACAGCCATGAGGATCATCGCGATGTAGGTGAGGTATGCAGTGAGGTTGCCGATGGGCATCGCTCCGCTTGCGACGCGCAGGCTGCCGAACCACATCACGGCGACCGTCGTGAGGTTCAAGATGCCGAACAGCGACGGGATCATGAAGGCGAAGATGCGGTTGACCTTGATCGACGTGTCGGTCAGGTCCGAGTTGGCGACCTCGAAGCGGCGCTGCTCGTACTCGTCTCGCACGAAGGCGCGGATCACGCGTACTCCGGAGAGCGTCTCGCGCGTCACTTGGTTGATACGATCGATCTTGATCTGCACCGCCTTGAACAGCGGCATGGCGCGGGAGACGACGAAGTAGAGAAACGCCGCCATGAGCGGTAGGACCACCACAAGGATCAGCGAGAGCACCGCATCCTCACGCACGGCCATGATGATTCCGCCGATCGCCATCACCGGCGCGAGGATCATCATGTTCAGCGCCATCATCACGACCATCTGGACTTGCTGGACGTCGTTGGTGTTGCGAGTGATCAGCGACGGGGTGCCGAACTGGTTGACCTCGGTCTGCGAGAACGTCTCGACCTTGCGAAAGATCGCGGCGCGCACGTCTCGGCCGAACGCCATCGACGTCTTCGACCCGAAGTAGACGCCCACGACCGCGGTCACGCCCATGAGCGCGGTCACGGCGAGCATGACGGCACCGATGCGCAGGATGTAGGGGATATCGCCGGTCGCGATGCCGTTGTTGATGATGTCGGCGTTCAGGCTCGGCAGGTAGAGGTTCGTGATGGCCTGAGCGAGCAGCAGCGCCATCACCAGCACGAGTTGCCTGGTGTAGGGCCGCAGGTATGTCCCAAGCAGTCGGATCATCGGCTGGTCTCTTCTTCGAGGTCTGGGTCGGTCATTGTGCCGCGAATCGGTCTCGCAAGGCGAGTCCGTTCGATCTGCACTTCTCGGAAGGCCGCTCGGACGGTGGAGCCTCGCACTTCAGAGCCGGACCGAATCCGGCATCTCGCGCTCGTCAGGGAACCACTCCCGGCCAAAGTCACCGTCGGCGATCTGGTCGATGGGCAGCTTCATGTACTTGCCCGAGGCTTCGACCGCCACGGTGCCGTCGTCAAGCACGATCTCGCCGGTTCCCTCGAACAGGCGGCGCGAGTCCTTGGTGATCCGGCCCACCGCGTGGATCTCGCCATCGAGAGGCACCGGCTTCCTGAACCGAACGGTGAGTTCTACGGTGACCCCCCAAGCATCAGGGTCGGACACGTTGATGGCTCGTCCGATCGTCTCGTCGAGAATCGCCGAGGAGATGCCGCCGTGTAGCCGTCCCGGGTAGCTCTGATGCGTCTCGAGGGGCTGGAATACCCCCGTGAGTTCGCCGTTCTCAAGCTCGTAGAAGCGTGCCTTGAGGCTCCACGGGTTCTGTGCGCCGCACACCATACACATGCGACTGACGTTCTGAGCGGCGATCACCTTGTGGTTCATCGGCGGCCTTTCGCGGGGGCGGTCACGGCGCCCATCATACGCCGAGGCCACGGTCGCCGGCGGACGCTGCGCCGAATCGAGCGGAGGGTTGCGCCGAGACGGGCGACACGTCGAGATGTGGCGCGACACCCAAGCCCTGATAGAATCTGGCGGACATGCTCGAACGTCCCATATCCCTCCTACGAGCGGGATGCTGATGCAGTCTCGACCCTACTCGTTGAGCGTGCTGGCTTTGGTGTGCGTCGCGGCGCTCGTATGCATCGCGGTGGCATCCGGGTGTTCTGCTCCGGCACCCGACACCTCCGGGCAGACCATCGCGTCTTCGACCGAACCCGATGCTGCCGATCTCTCCACGCCGGCATCGGCCGTCAGGTCGTACCTCGACTGGATCTCGTACGCCTACCGCATCGGGGTATCAGACGTGGCGTCACACACCATGACCCCTGAAGAGAGCGTCCGAGTCGACTCCTACGTCCAGTACAACTTGCAGGAGCGCAGCCGCAGAATCGACCAACGCCTCATCCGATTCGATGCGCGACCGGCGAGCGTCGAAGGCACCCGTGCTGTCCTGGGCGCTCGCGAGGAGTGGGAGTACCGCTACCTGTCGGCAGACGGTCAGACCGTGCTCACCGACAACTACGGCGCCAGCTACGACACGACCTACACCGTCGTTCGCACGCCTGACGGTGTCTGGGTCGTGGACTCGGTCGAGGCTGCCCCGAGGGGCGAAGTGCAGTAGCGCCCGGTGGGGGGGCACTGCGCGCTACTGCACCTCTATCAGCGAGTCGGTGGGCGCGTACGCGTCGGTCATCACGGGCACGTCGGCGAGTGGGACGATGCCTTCGTAGAGGTCCTGCGCGTAGCTCGGGAACTCAGCCAACGTGACCCTGCCTCCCACTCGGGAGCGGATCCGGGCGCGGAGCTCGCCTGGCGTGAGCGCTGCGTCCGTGGCCAGCACGATGATGTTGCGACGCTGGGTCGTCTCGCCGGTGGCCCCCAGCCCGATCGGGAAGACCCAGACGTGATCCCACGTCGACGAGGCCGTCCGATACATGCTGCGAAACAGCTTGCTGCCGTCCCCGGATACTGAGCTGATCACGTTGTACGCGAGCACTCCCTCAGGAGCCATTCGTGCCTTGACCTCGCTCAGGAACTCGCTCGTGGTCAGGTGAAACGGCAGTGAATCGGCGTAGTACGCATCGACGATCACGACGTCGTAGGTTTCTAGGGATGTCTGCACGAACCGCCGGGCGTCTTGATTGAACACGCGGATGCGAGAGTCTTCCGGCAGGCCGAAGAATCGGCGGGATACATCGATGACGGCAGAGTCGATCTCGACCGAGTCGATCGATGTCTCAGGGTAGTCGCGCCACCAGCGCTTGGTCACCGCCCCACCGCCGAGCCCCAGGACCAAGACGCGCTTTGCGTCAGGGTGGAGCGCAAGCGCGATGTCCATGTAGTTGGGGTATGCGATCGTACTGGTGTAGCCGTCACGCAGGTCGATCGCTGACTGGTTGCTGGCGTCGAATCGCAGGTGCCGAATGCCGTCGGCCTCCGTCACCGTGATGCGGTGGTACTGGGTGTCCGCGCGATACAGGACCCTCTCGCCCGCTGTGTTGGTCGCTGCAGCGGGGGCGATGCTCGCAAGGACCCACCCGCCGACGATCGCCCCAGCCGCGATCAGAACGACCGCCACGTAGGGAGCAGCAGGCCGAGCCGCCTTCTTGGCGCCGCCGCTCTCCGAATACCGGGCCGGCAGAGAGAGTGCGAGCAGAGCGCTCGCGAACAGCGAGAAGCCGATCGCGATCACAAGCGGCTCGAGCGACAGCAAGGGGATGAGCCAAAACGACGTAGCAAGCGTGCCCACGATGCTGCCACTGGTCGAGATCGCGTACAGGCCGCCTGCGGATCGGCCTATGCGCTCCGGATCGCGTGATGCTGCCAGTCGCACCCCCAGGGGCGAGACCATCGCCAGCAACAAGGCGGGCGCGAAGAAGATCAGCGTCGAGGCGGCGAGCGAACCGAGACGCGGCCCAAGGTCGGCCGCCCACGGAAGCACCGTCGTGGCGATCACCGGCGCTAGCACGGTGAGGATTCCCGCCGCGGCGATGACAGGTGCGAGGACGCGTGACGGCCGCTCCCTATCGGCCAGATGGCCGCCGAGCCAGTAGCCGACGCTGAGGGCGACCATCACGATCGTGATGACGCTGCCCCACACGAAGATCGAATTGCCCAGCGCCGGAGCGAGCACGCGTGCAGCAACCAACTCAAGCGCCATGAGCGCCGCTCCACAGACGAACACGATGACGTTGAGCATCAAAGACCTCCTGCTCGCATGGTTCGCCCCGGAAGGGTCGGCTCCTTCGAGCAGGAGGGGTTTGGTCTACTTCGGCTGGAGCCCAGTGTCGCTCGTGCCGGCGGCGTCCAAGGCCGCGCGCAGCTCGTCGAGCTTGGCCGAGTACACAGACCAGTCCCCGGCCTCTTTCGCTGTGAGAGCCTCTTGAAGAAGCACGTCGATCTGCGCTCCAGCTGCGAGTCCGCGTCCTAGGTGGGGCACCGTGGACTGACCGTCCGCCGACGGGAACGCCTTGCTCAGCGCGCCGGATAGCGTGCGGTCCATCTGTACGCGATCACCGGCCACCACCACGACGGCAGCCAGCTCGGTGATCGCTGACTCTTGGGCTTGCAGGAAGATGGGCTGGATATAGGCGATCGAGCCTTCGACCGGGACGACCATCATGTCGCCGAAGACCACCTTGCTGCCGCGCTGGTCCCACAGTGAGAGCTGGGGTGAGATCACGGGATCCTGCTCGATGCGCGCCACCACCTGCTGCGGTCCGAGCACGACTCGGTCCTTTGGCAGGACGAACACGCGGCGCTCGCCGTAGGTGGAGGGCTCCGATGCGGCGGCCATGACGCCGATCATGTTGTCGCGCTTCGGTGGCGAGTACGGCTGCATCAGATACAGGCCGGGGCCGCTCTTCGTGCCCGGCAGGTCGAGCAGCAAGTACGACGGCTCGAGGGGCCTGCCGCCTTTCCCGTCCACGATCTGCCACTGGTCTTCTTTGTTGTAGAACACCCTTGGGTCGGTCATGTGGTAGGTGCGGTACACGGATGCCTGTGCCGAGAACAGCCTCTCGGGAAAGCGGAAGTGCGCGGCCAGGGAGGCGGGAGTCTCGCTCTGGGGTGTGATCACACCGGGAAAGATCGTAGCCCACGCATCGCGGATCGGGTCGTCCCCATTGGCGTAGAAGCGGGTTTCACCCGTGAACGCATCGACTGTTGCCTTGACCGAGTCTCGAAGGTAGTTGGTGCCGTCCGAGAGTGGCTGGGAGTACGGGAAGTGGTCGCTGGAAGTGTAGGCATCCAGTATCCAGACGATACGGCCATCGACGATCGCGGGATACGGATCCTTGTCGTATTCGAGCCATGGGGCGATCTTTCTCACCCTGGTCTTCACGGCGCGATACATCAGTACCTGGCTGTCCGGTCTGATGTAGTCCGAGAAAAGCACCTGGTCGGAGCGCAGGCGAATCGCCCAAAGCACCCTCTCGAAGAACGAGCCGAAGCGTACCCCGTCAGCCGCCTCATGCCGGTAGGTGGCGTTCTTGTCGCCGAGGGGGTAGTCGAACTCGTCGAGGGCGGTGTTCACGATCGCGTAGTCCGTGGCCGCCGGACCGAAGTAGATGCGAGGCTGGGCTGCGACAAGATCTGGCGAACCGGATGCGACGTCGCTCGAGACGCGGGGTGGCACGTCACCTACCAGGAAGCGCGGAAAGCCTCTCGACGTGGTCTCGCTGGCTGAACTGATCGCCAGGCCGTAGCCGTGCGTATAGACCAGGTGCTGGTTCACCCATGTCTTCGCCTTCTTCGGAAGACTCGAGGTGTCGATCTCTCGAGCCGCGACCAAGACCTGGCGGAGCGCACCGTTCACACGGTAGCGATCGGTCTGGATCTTCGAGAGCCGGTAGTACGGCCGGATCGTCTGCAGCTGCGAGTACGCTTGCTTGACCGAACTCGGCTCCCACACGCGGGCACTACTCATCGCTGTTGCGGCACGAGCCGTGGCGCTTGCCGAGAGGCTCTCCTGCGCCGGATACGCATCCGCCGTCACGGGCGAGAGATCGAAAGCCGCCCGCGTCATGTCGATGTTGCGCTGGATGTAGGGCGCCTCAAGTGCCGCTTCGTTCGGCGTGACGATGTAGTTCTGTACGACTGCCGGCCACATCGACACGAGAACGATGCCGGCAACAGCCCACCCAGCGAACGCCGCGGCCGGGAGCTTCCACTGCTTCGAGCGGGCCGTTGCGAACAGCAGGATGGCCAGAAGGACGCTCAGCCCGACCATCATCCAGTCGGCGGCAAGTTGTGCGTGCACGTCCGTGTACGACGCGCCAACGAGCTGGGCGCGAGATGTGTACGTCAGGCGCCATATCTGGATCCAGAAGTTGAAGGCCACGGAGAGCATGAGTAGGCCCAGGAGTACCGAGACGAGCGGCTTGATCTGCCAGCCGATGCCGCCCAGGTTCTGTGTGAAGCTGTCTCGGTTCGGAATGGCAACGATCGCGAAGACCAGCATGATGGCCAGAATGATGAGTCCGTTGAACCACGAGCTGAGCAACTCAAGGGCGGGCAGCGTGAACACGAAAAAGCTCACGTCCCTGCCGAACTGTGGGTCGACGACGCCAAAGGGGGATCGTGCCAGCGCCAGGCGAAAGACCATCCAGCTTTGCGCCATCGTCACACTTGCGGCACCACCGACCAGCAGCGACAGGACAAGCGCGAGCCATCTGAAGCGGGGGCCCATTCCCACAAGTCGTCCGGCAAGCCGAGCTGTTGTGTAGAGGAACGCGGACGCGACGCCCGTGCACAGGAGCCATACCCCAAGCTGCGTGACCACGCGGGTGACGAGAACCGATTCCTGGCCCATGCTCGCGAACCAACGATACTCGGTCCAGATGACATCGAAGCCCAGGAGCGAGAGTGTTCCGATGGCGACCGACGCGACAATTCCGAGGGCAACGGTGATCTTCCACGACAAGCGGTCACGGGCCATCTATCGCCAGCCTCTCGCACAGGAGGAATCCAAGCCGCCGGCCAGTCTACTCCCTAGATCCTCGGATATGGTGCGTCGGCACCCATCCGTAGGAATTCCTCGGGCGCTCCTCGGCGGACCGGCCGAGGGGCTGTGCACTGTCGGCTCTGAGACCTAGGGCGTTGGCTCGAGTACGGGCAAGGGTGATGACGGCTCGTCAGGTTCGCGGTCGTGGGTGCCATGACCGTGCCCACCTTCGACAACCGGCATCTCCTTGATGCCGAAGAAGTCCAGCGCGCACGGGATGTCGACACTGAACGCGAGATAGAAGTGCACGGTCGTCATGATGATGAACAGCCAGTTGAGGACGTAGTGGGCTGTCCGGGCGATCCACAGCGCGAGCGCGGGGCTTCCGACCCATGCCCCGAGCCACCAGCCGATCAGGAGATCTCGAGGGCTGGTCCCAAAGATGATGTTCTGCCTGACCAACGCGAAGCCGGTGAACGCCTGGGCGACCATCATCAACAAGAAGAGCATGTACGACATCTTCTGAAGCACGTTGTACTTGGCGACGTGGGGCTTGTTGTCGCTGAAGTAGCCGTAGTACGCCAGGACCCCGATCGCGGACTGGAGGTCCTTCTTGCCGATCGCGAACTCGCGCCAGTCGGCGTTCTTCTTCGACAGGAACGCATAGGCGACGCGCCACACCAAGATCACGGTAACGATGATCATGAACACGTAGTGGACCGTGCGCATTGTGGTGCGGCCACCTTGAAAGAAGGGGAAGCGAAGGTACATTCCGGTGAAACCCAAGATGATCATCGAGACCATGTGAACCGCGTGGAGCGCTTTGGGCGTGGCCGGTGGGCGCGAGTCATGCTCGGGCCAGTTGCCCTCGATGAAGGATCTACGGAAGCGACCCTTGGCCACGAACAGCACGAAATGGAAGATCAGGAACGCGACCACGAATACGTAGAGCGTCGTGAACACCGCGTCGAGCCACACGTTGAATTCGAGCAGGCCCATGGTCCCCCCAAACACGTCCGAGCACGTGGTGTCGTTCGGCGCGGGCTCCAGCCACGCCGATTGTTGGTGCGACCGATCGCCACGAACTACATCCAACACAGCTCTGCTTCGACGCAGGACGGGATTCTCCCTGCACGCCGCGCGAGCCCTTCCGGTCAGAATCACGTCGCTACAGGTATCTTCGTGCGGACGCGATCGGCCGAGAGGAGCTCCATGGACGCCACGACCCAAGCGCTGCTTCTGGCAGCCCGCCTAGTCCAGGCCGTGGCGGGCGAGCAGGCTTCGCGCCCGGACGCGCCTAGCCAGCACGAGGCAGTGTGAATCCGACTGTGGCGCCGCCGCCGGGAGTAGGGGCCGCGAACACCTCGCCTCCGTGGTCGTTCACGATGCGTCGCGAGATGGCCAGCCCCAGCCCGGCACCGCCGGTGTGCTCTGCGCGCGCCGCATCCGCGCGATAGAAACGCTCGAAGATGTAGGGCAGGTCCTCGGCAGGAACGCCTTCACCGGTGTCGATGACACTCAGACGCCACGCCGACTCCTCACGTGCAAGTACGATTCGTATTGTGCCGCTCACGGTGTGGCGGCTCGCGTTCGCGATAAGGTTTCTGAGGACCTCTGAGAGGCGCCGTTCGTCGCCGTGCACGCTGGCGGATGATCCCAGACCTTCTCCGGCTAGCGAGACGCTGGGACGGATGGACGGCAGTGCGCGCTCGATCTCGCGCCGCGCGAGGGCGGACAGGTCCATCTCTGCCATGTCGTACGAGAGTTGGCCGGCCTCGGCGACAGAGAGCACCTGCAGGTCGTCAACGAGCGCCGAGAGGTGTTCCATGTCCTCCACCATGGAAGCCAGCCTTGCCTCGTCTGGAGTCAGCACGCCTTCAGCCATGCCCTCGGCCTGCGCGCGAGCGGCGGCGATCGGATTTCGAAGCTCGTGGGCGACGTCAGCTACGAGGCGCTGGCGCAGCTCCTCGGCTTCGTGGAGCGAGTCGGCCATGTGGTTGAACGCATCGCCGAGAGCTTGGACCTCCTCGGGACCGGTGATCTCTACCCGAGAGGTGAAATCGCCATCGGCCAGCCGCAGTGCCGCCGACTCGAGGTCCCTGATCGGCCGGGTGAGGAGGCGCGCTATCAGGTATGCGGCAACGACGGACAGCGCGACCGCGATGATCGCGCCGATGACGACGCTCCGGTCGACGGTCGCGATGAAGGTCTGCTCGGCTTGTCCAAGCATCATGCGGCCCATTCGCGGCCGCCCCATCGCGTTCGAGCCCGAGGGTATCTGTTGCAGGTATGCGTCGAACGCCGCGGAGAGCGCGTAGCGCGCGATCAGTCCCAGCATCGTCACAGCACCGAGCACCACGGCAAGCACTGCGAGAAAGACCTGCCAGAAGACGCTTGCGCCTCGGATCATGAGTCGACCTTGTAGCCGACGCCGAACACCGTGCGGACGTGCCGAGGCGACTTTGGGTCTTCGCCGAGCTTGCGCCTCAGGTTCTTGATGTGGGCGTCGATCGTGCGCTCGTAGCCCTCGAAGGCGTCGTCACTCGAGGCCTCCATGAGCTGAAGCCGCGTGTAGACGCGCCCGGGGTGAGCCGCCATCGTGGCCAGGATGTCGAACTCCGTGCGTGTGAGCTCGACCCGCTGGCCGTCGATGAGCACCTCTCGGCGCTCGGGGTCGACGACAAGGTCACCAACGGTCATCACGTCGCTCGAAGTTGTCGCCCGGTTGACCCTACGCAGGACAGCTTTCACGCGGGCGACCACCTCACGCGGACTGAAAGGCTTGGTGACGTAGTCGTCTGCTCCCAGCTCAAGACCTACGAGTCGGTCCACCTCGTCGCTGCGAGCGGTCACGAGGATCACCGGGATGCCTTGGGACTGGAAGGTTCTCGTCAGCTCGAGACCGTCCACTCCAGGCAGCATCACGTCGACGAGTGCCAAGTCCGGCCGGTGTCGGGTGGCCTGCTCGAGCGCGCGCGTTCCGTCCAGTGCGGGCAGAACGTCGTAGCCGTCAGCGCGAAGGTACTCGGAGAGGACGTCGACGATCTTCTCGTTGTCGTCAACCACCAGAACCGTCGGCACTGTCCATCACCCCTCTCCTTCTTGCCGAGTATGCCTCAACGCAGTGACTCGGCGCGCATACGAAACGCGGACCCGCGGCCGCGGGTCCGCGTTTCGCGCTGACTCGCGCAGGCTACTGTGCAGGTGAGACCGGTGTGCAGGCACCGCCGCATCCCGCAGCGCCTCCCCGGCCGCGACCCATGCCGCCACCACGTCCTGCGCCCATGCCGCCGCGTCCGGGTGTCGTCGAAGAAACGCGTTCGGTAAGGCGGCTCTCCATGGTGCTCAAGGCGGCGTCGGCCTGGGCCTGAGTGATCGCGCCGCTCTTCACCTTGTCGTCAAGAAGCTCCTTGCGTGCGTCGAGTGCGCTGTCGACGACCTTGTCCGACGACACGCCCTTTTCCGAGGCGATCTTCTCGAGGGAGGTTCCCTGCGCTCGAGCTGCTGCCACGTCCTCGACGCTCTGTCCGGTCAGCTTGGCGACGATGTCTATCAAGCGTGCCCCGGACTCTCGTATGGTGGCGCCCATGCTCAGTCCAAGACCGCACGCGCCGGCGACTATCGGATTCGTGCTCGCCGTGGTGGTCGCCGCCGTAGCGGTACCGACTCCACCGATCGTCAGCCCGAGCATCAGAGCGGCGAGTCCGATCGCCAGTCCTTTTCTCTTGCTCATCTTCGTACCTCCTTGGTGGTGGTTCGTTTGCGCTTCCACCAGTGATGATGCTCATGCGGTGTGAATGCCGAGTGAACGTCGCACGCGAACGTGGTGAACGGGTTTGAGGCCGTTTCGCGACGGGTGCCTGCTGCACAGGCGACGAGATGGCTCCATCCGTTGTATCCTTAAACAAGATATTCACGGTCCGCGGGTCTTCTCGGCTGGCCGTGACGGAGAGGAACTCGGGACGGACATCGACAACCCCACCGACACACCGATGACGGTCCAACCCACTGGCGCCGACCGTGACGAAGAGAACCGTCGCCGCAGCGGCGCGATTCTCATCGCGGTGGTCGTCGCCCTCATCGTTCTATGGTGGATTCTCACTCAGACCACCGTCGTTCCGGATCTTGCCGGTCTCTCAGAAGTCGAGGCGCGCCGTAGCCTGCGCGAGGCATCGCTGATGACCGGCGTGGTGACCGAGGTCAGGTCGTTGCAGCAGCCGCCAGGTGCGGTTGCCGACCAGGCGCCCTTCGGCGGGGTGAGGGTGATGAAGGGCTCCGAGATCGACTTTGCGCTCGCTGCGCGGCCTGTTGGCGGGAGCGCTGACACTGGCGCCGGAGAGCCGCCGGTCTCGGGATATGCGCTTGAGGCAGACCAGATCGACGGTGGGTCGACGTTGCGCGACCAGGACACCCCGCGCGGCACCTACGTCGCGCAGAGCGTCCCGAACGTTCAGGCGCTGTCCAAGGACCGCGCAGTCTCCGCTCTCAGGTCCGCCGGCTACCGCGTCTCGGTGAAGTACGGACCCGTCACGACCGGTCCGGGCAAGGGCAAGATCTACTACCAGGATCCGGCTCCGGACGCATTGGAACCCAGGGGTACGCGCGTAGAGATATGGGTCTCCACCGGCGGCGTCGAGCCCGGTGGTTTCCCCTACCCCAGCCCCACGCTCTCGTACCCGCCCGATTAGTACCGGAGGCAGCGCTTTGCCCAGCATGTTGTGGGACGGCAGCCTCGAGACGGGGCACGAGACCGTCGATCGTCAGCACCGCGAGATCATCGAACTGATCAACGAGTTCGTCGCGCTACAGGACGCAGACTGCGACTCTGCTTTGGTCGCTGGCGTGCTTGTCAGGCTCAGCGACTACGTTTCCACCCACTTCGCTGAGGAAGAACGCCTCATGGAGCGCTACGCCTACCCAGAGGGCCTGACGAGCACCCACAAGCAGGAACACCTGCGGCTCTCTGGACAGACGAGGGACTTGGTGTTGGCCCACAGGATGGGGGAGAGCGCCGACGCCTGCGAACTCATCGCGCTGATGCAGCAGTGGCTCTCCGAGCACATCATGCAGGTTGACCGCCAGCTCGTGAGCCATATTCGTTGCTCCGCCAAGCTTGGCGACTCGTGACGGGTTGCTCAGCCGAGCAACCCCGATGCCCCACGTACTGCTCGCGCTAGGCGAGCGAGGATTCCGAGCACGAGGTATGCGCCGGCAAGGTAGCCCACGCCGGCGGTCTTTCGGTCTTGCGCGACCTCGCTGTAGTCGACGGTGATCGGGTGTGGGCCCGCGTCGCCGCGAACCGTGATCACTGTGGCCTGTTGACCGACTCGTACCGAGTCGACGGTCTCGAGGACCGCGCTTGCTGCTTCAACGCCGGTGGCGACTTCTCTGCGCACCAGCTCAGCGTTGGGCGCCGGGGGTTCGCTCAGCGAATCGGACGCGAAGGCGAGAGGGGCCCACGCGGTCACGAATACGAGGGCTGCCGCGGTCGTCAGACCGAAACGCTTGAGCACCGCGACCTCCTCGGATCCAGTGGGGACTCGCTCAATCCGTACTGAATCCGTATCGGTGAAGTGCTGCAGCGGATTAGTGACGCATGTCACACGCCGTGCTCAGGAGTGAGCAAAGTCACAGAGGTCGGACTCAGCCGCGCGCGGCGTTCGCCTTGATGGCGTCGCTCAGCCATTGTGCGAGGCCTTCGCGCTGCTTGTCGTAGTTCTGCTTGAAACGCGGGTCGGCGACGTACATCTCGCCGAGGTGCACGTGCATTCCGCGCGAAAGCGGGTAGAACCAGCGGTCGATGAGCAGCCGGGCCTCCTCGGCGACGTCCATGGCGAGTGGATCGTCCGGCTTCACGCGCGCATCGAACAGCTCTACCATCCGCGTACTGTTCGCGTCGCTCTCTGCCTTGAAGCGGGCCCAATCGTCCTTGGTATAGCGGTTGGCCCGCTTGGCGGACTGCTTGTACGCATCCGTGTCGCCCCAGCGCTGCTGGACTTCGACCTCATACTCGCTCGGGTCGAATCCCTCTCCGAACACCTCGAACATCTCCGAGTTGGTCATGTTGAGTCCTCCTTGAAGTGCGATCAACGTCTTGTCGATCAGGCCCAGCATCGCCTCGAATCGTGAGAGCTGGGCCGCCACCAGCTCACGCTGTCCGAGCAAGGCCTCTCGGCGGTCGAACGCAGGGTCGGCCAACAGGTCCCTGATCTCGTTGAGGCCGAATCCCAGTTCCCTGTAGAAGAGCGCCTGCTGCAGCGTCGCCAGATCACCATCGGTGTAGAGCCTGTATCCGGCTTCTGAGCGGTCCGATGGCGAGAGGACTCCGACGTCGTCGTAGTGATGCAGAGTCCTCACGCTCACGTGCGCCATCTTGGCGACTTCTCCCACGGTGTAGGCCATCGTCGTTTCCTCCTGGCTTGAGAGCGTAAACCCTCACGTATCGTCAGGGTCAACCCTCGATGCTCCCGCGCGTGGTATGTACTTGGTGTAGGGCCCGACAGCCAAGGGCATGTCATTCGCTCGCGATGGGTGCAGATGGTCGACGTGCTGCACAGACGGTTCGTATCGCGGCCCCTCGGCACGATGGGGTTGTTGTTGGCCTGCGGACTGGTCGTGATGGCGCTCGCTGGGGCGGCTCTATCCGTTGGGAGACTCGCTACGTTCGTGGCTCGCGCAGAGAAGCTCGCGACGGCGAGCGCACAGGGCGAGCTGGCCCGACAGGTCGCGATGCACTTCAGATTCCGCGGGCGAACGAGGTTCGTCCGAGTCTCGATCGACAGTGCCGAACTCGCTGCAGCACGGAACCTCGATACTTCGAGGGTGTTCTCGAGCGTCGGGTTCGTTCGTGACACCTACGTGCGAAACCTTGTGGCGGCCACCGGGCGCAGCCAGACGGTCGGGCAGATCGCACGCGAGCTGCGCACGATACGTGACGACCTCGACCTCGACGACGACACGTACGTCGAGTTGATTGCGCGATTCGTCCAAGAGATCCCGTACGGAACGGTCGACACAGAGGTGAGACTGCCCGTCGAGATCGCGGCGAACGGTGCCGGTGTGTGTGACGACAAGAGCGTTCTTCTCGCGGCGTTGCTGGTTCACGAGGGGTACGACACGGCGGTGTGGGCCTTCGACTCGCAGGCTCATGCGGCGGTCGGAGTCCGGTGCCTTGGCTCCGGCATGCGCGGGAGCGGATACGCCTACATAGAGACCACGGTCCCCGCGTACGTGGGCCAGGTGGGAGGCACGCTGGGCAGCTTTGCCGCATGGCGGCGCTCCCCACAGCTGATCCACGTAGGGGGGAGTGCGCGCTACACCGCCGACCTCGAGTCAGCGTTCGTTGCACGAACCCTTGAGCGGGCGCGCTGGTCCGCACGGCTGCTGGAGCCCTACGTCGACCGCGTGCGCAACGCTCCGTCCCACTGGCGCGACGAGTACGCGGCCGCCGCTGTCCGTCAGAAGGCGGCGCACCAGCTGGCATCACGGCTTGCCTTGGCGGGGGACGACCGAGAGCTCGCGTACGCGATGCTCACGAGCGGTGGGGGACGCTAGTTGTCGGAGATCGGTCCCTTGGGCCGTGGCTTCGCCTCATCTACGAGGGTGCGGCGGTCGGAGCTGAGGTGGTAGTCTAATTGCTACCACCAAGAGCCCACTTACGTTTCCCAGGAGCCGCCTCGTGAACGTCCGCACCACGGTTGCATCGGCCATCTTGCTTCTCGTTCTGCCTCTTGCCGCGTGTGCTGGCGAAACGACGACACCCTCTGCTCAGCAGCAGTCGGCTCCCCAGTCGCAGCCCGAGGCCACCAAGGGAGTGATCGTCTTTGACGCCGCTCACGGCGAGATCTTCGCTCCGGACGACACCTCCGAACTCGGCCAGTCTGCCGCGGTCGAGAAGATGCGGGAGAGCGGCTACGAGGTGAAGGTCAACTCCGAGAAGATCACCGCCGAGACGCTCGATGGGGTCGCGGCACTCTACGTTCCGGGACCCATGCGCCCGTTCACTCCTGAAGAACAGACGCTACTGGACGATTACTTGGAGCGCGGTGGAACGGTGGTCATGACGATTCACGTTCCGTACCCGGTGCTCGCGATGCCCGCGCGATGGGGGCTGCCGGTCCGCACTGGCGTCATGACCATGGTCGGCCCCGACGTCCAAGGCGACCCGGGAGTCTTCAGCACGAGCACCGTGGTCGATGACCCACTCACCAAGGGCGTCAAGAGCGTTCTGGTCGTCTCGGGCTGGCCGGTGGCGACGGATACCACGAAGCTGTCGACCGCCAAGCTCGTCGTACTTGCGAAGGGCAACGTTGCCGCGGACACCAATGCGAACGGTCAGCTGGATCCCGGCGACGAGCAACAGCCCTTCGGTGTGGTGGGCGTCGCGCCGGTCGGCAGCGGTCGCGTCGTGGTGTTGGGAGACGACGCCATCTTCGCCAACGTCGGCATCAACTCGGCTGACAACATGAAGCTCCTCGAGAACATCCTCGACCTCATCAGCGCGCCCAAGGGGGCCTGATCGTCGGGTAGTCCGCGACGCCCGTCGCGCCAGTCGCCCGATTCCTCGCTCGAGCTACTCCGGCTGTTGGTCGCGCTCGCCCCCGACACAGCGCGGCGACGCGCAACTGGGGCACGATCTCCCGCACCGCTCGAGCCACTGCCCGCATTCTGAGCACTGTGCCCGGCCCTGCTCCACTCGCGCCCCGCAGTTGGGGCAGGTCTCCGGCTCTTCAGCCCACGTGTCCTCGGACAGGATCTCGGCTCCGGGTACGCGAAACCGCTCGCTGAGGTCTGCGCGGGCCGCCGTGTCGTCTGATCCGTCCACCGTCGCTCTCTCTCGCCCGGGCCGTCCGTCTGAAACGCCGAGAGTATATCGCGCGCGTCTCGTGCCCGAGCGCTTCAGTGGGGGTACGTACCTCATAAAGGAGGTGTCTGCGATGCTGACACGAGACGACATCATGGCTCGCCGAGACGACATCATGGCTCGCCGAGAAGAGTTGATGGAACGCGCGCAGGAGATCAGGGAGCGCTTCCAAGAGAACATAGACCGGGACGTGGTGACCAGCGCTGCAGGCTGGACGCTCGTCAGCGGGGGAGTCGCGTTTGGCATAACCCAATACGTTCGTGGTCGCCGCGGCGTGTGGGCGCTGCTGCTCCCCATCGCGCTGATCGCCGGCGGCGCAGCGCTGCTCGGAACCGGGTTCGCGCATCGGCGCGGTGTCCTCATCGGCGACGTGGAGGCCGATATTCGCGCGCAGCTGGCCCAACTCGATCCCGTCGCGAGGATGCAGGTGCTCAAGGACGTGCGCGGGGACTTCGTACCGTTCGTCCGCCATTCTCACAACTAGCCTCGGCTACACAGTGTCCATCACCAAGCGCTCCGCACGTGGCGGGGCGCTTGGTACGCTACCCTACACCCGGCTGTCCACCGACCAGGAAGGTGTCCGCGTGGCCCCTCCCGCCCAGGAGCTCATGAGTGTTCGTGATGCGAGAGTCGTGCGCGACGGGCGCACGATTCTGCACGTGGACGAGTTCGTGGTGCGCGAGGGCGAACACGTGGCCATCCTGGGCCCCAACGGTGCCGGCAAATCGACGCTGATAGGCCTGCTCACGCGCGAGGTTCACCCGCTGTGGGCCGACCCGTACCCGGTGCTGTTCCGTGGCAAGCCCCGCATCGAACTCGCCGAGGCGCGTCGGCTGCTTGGCGTGGTCTCGAGCGCTTGGCAGGAGACGGTGCGCGTGCGTCTGCCGGTGGCCGACGTAGTGTTGGGCGGCCGCTTCGGTGCTCTGGGGGTCCCGCCGCACCTGCTGGGTTCGGTCACGGCCGAGGACAGGATCGCAGCCCGCGCCGCGTTGGCGGAGATGGGTATCGCGGAGCTTGCTGAGCGCGACATGACCACGCTGTCGACCGGGGAGGCCCGGCGCGCACTCATAGCGCGTTCGCTCGTGCACGATCCTGCCGTCCTCGTTCTTGACGAGCCATCGGCGGGTCTGGATCCGACCGCCGCATGGCATCTCCGCGAATCGATGCGATTGCTTGCGAAAGGCGGCAGGACACTCGTCCTCGTCACGCACCACGTGGAGGATGTCGTGCGCCAGATCGAGCGGGTCGTGCTGATGCGCGATGCGCGCATCATCGCTGATGGTGCGAAGAAGTCACTCCTCACAGATGGCGTACTCTCGGACCTGTTCGGCTTTGCGCTCGAGGTAGAGGAACGAGACGGCGAGTACCGACTGTGGTGATGCTCGGCAACCTGCTGCCGGCGTCTGGATGTGGCCTTCACAGGGGTATCCACTGAACGGCGGACAATGAGGGAGGCGTATTCCGGCGGATTTCACGCAGGCCATGGACACCGTTTCGCGTGCGTTCGAGCTGATCGGCGTCGGCATCATCGTCATAGGATTCTTTGTTGCTTCAGTTCGAGCGGTCATGTGCGCCCGCCGCGCAGGATATCGGCGCGGCTACGAGGAGATGCGCGCGACGTTCGGGAGAAGTGTGCTGCTCGGGCTCGAGGTTCTGGTAGCCGCCGACATCATCCGCACCGTGGCGGTGGAGCCTACGATCGATAACCTGCTCGTGCTCGGCCTGCTCGTGATTATCCGCACCTTCCTCTCATGGTCGCTCGAGGTCGAGATCGATGGGCGTTGGCCGTGGAGGCGCGCTGCTGACGGCGAGCGTAGAATGTAGGTTTGGAGAGCGGAGCGACGCCGCGCCCCTCTCTCCTGCGGCTCGACCCTAGCTCGCGGCAGGCGAGGAGACCGTCCGATGGCGATCGTCGAGGCCAAGGGCCTGACCAAGGTCTACGGAACGGGAACCACCGAGGTCGTGGCGCTCGATCACGTGGACCTGGCGGTCGAGCCAGGCGAATTCGTTGCCGTGATGGGCCCGTCGGGCTGCGGCAAGTCCACGCTGCTGAACCTCTTGGGCGGGCTCGACACGCCTACCGACGGCACCATCCACATCGACGGCGATCTCGTAGCAGACATGAGCGACGACGAGTTGACCAAGCTTCGGCGTCGGCGCTTCGGGTTCGTCTTTCAGTTCTTCAATCTGATCCCCGTGCTCAACGCGACCGAGAACGCAGCGCTCCCGCTCACGCTCGACGGAGTGCCCACCTCCGAGGCCCACTCCCGTGCCGAGGAGTGGCTGGGGCGCGTAGGGCTCTCAGACCGTCTGCGCAACCGGCCCGACCAGCTTTCGGGCGGTCAACAACAGCGTGTCGCCGTGGCTCGGGCGCTCGTGACCGACCCCGCGCTCCTGCTCGCCGACGAGCCAACGGGCAACCTCGACAGCAAGTCGGCCGAGGAGATCGCGTCGCTGCTGTCGCAAGCATCGGGTGACTGGGGTCGGGCCGTGCTCATGGTCACGCATGACGCGCGTATCGCCGCCTACGCGCACCGGATGGTCTTCATGCGCGACGGAGCGATCGTCGACGAGGCGCGCATCAGTGGCCCTGCCGATGCACGAGAAGCGATGGAGAAGGTCGGGCTGCTGTGAGAATGGCGTTCACACTCGCCTGGCGCTACCTGTGGGGCCGCAAGCTTCGCACGGCACTCACGACGCTTGCGGTGGTCTTTGGCGTCTCGGTCATATTCGGACTCGGTTCGCTTCTGCCCACGATGGTCGACACGTTCACCAAGATACTGTTCGCGAGCGCCGGGCAGGTCGACCTCACCATCACCAGCACGAGCGGATCGACGTTCGACGGCTCGGTGACCGATGAGATCACGAGCGTGAGCGGCGTACGCGCGGCTTCACCGGTACTCAGGCGACAGGTGGGTATGCCTCGAGGATCGGCCGTGGGCAACGTCCAAGTCATCGGGATCGAACCTCGGAGCGCGCTCAAGGTACGGCACTATCCGATCGCACAGGGCGCCATGCTCTCGCCTGGCGACCGTGGGGTCACGGCGGTGGGCTCGAGCCTTGCCCGAGCACTCGATCTGCAGGTGGGCGACTTCATCGAGCTGCCCACAGCGCGGGGCTTGAGGCGGCTGCGGGTCATCGGCGTCCTCGATACCGTCGCTGCTGCGGGGACCGAAGAGGCGTACGTGACCCTTCCGGACGCGCAGCTGATGTTCGACGAAGGCCAGCGGGTGAGTGAAATCGAGGCGGGCTTCGAGAATGGCGCGGATCGCACGGCGGTCGAGGCGCGAGTGAGGCGTGCGCTGGGCGAGGAGTACACCGTGGGCGGGATCGAGACCGAAAGCGCCCTGCTCTCGTCGCTCAAGATCGGTCAGTACATCTTCAACATGTTCGGCGTCTTCGCCCTGGCCATGGGCGGATTCATCATCCTCAACACGTTTCGGACCGTTGTGGCCGAGCGCCGACACGACATTGGGATGCTACGCGCCGTGGGTGCACGCAGGCGCACGATCCTCAACATCTTCTTGGTCGAGTCGCTGATTCAAGGTGTACTGGGCACGTCGCTTGGGTTGTTGCTCGGGGCCGCGATGGCGTACGGACTCATCGCGGCGCTGAACCCGTTGTACTCGCGAATCGTGAACATGACCGTCGGCAGGCCGCAGTTCCAACTCTCGACGCTCATCACGGCAGTGGTTCTGGGCATCGGCGTCACCGTGCTCGGTGCGCTGTCTCCCGCACTGGCCGCATCGCGGATCACTCCGCTCGAAGCGTTGCGCCCCCAGATAGGCGACGTCGAAGAGCGCGAACGGGGGCGGCGCGCCTGGATCGGTGTGGGCATCTTGGTGCTCTCCGCGTTGGCGATGCTCTCTCAGAATGCGGGCGCGGTGGGCGCAGGGTCGGTCGGCGTACTCGTGGGGCTCGTCCTGGTGGCGCCGGAGCTGGTGGCGCCTATCAGCACGGCGTTCGCGGGCATCGTCGACCTGGTCTTCCGCTCTGAAGGAGAGATTGCGCGCTCGAACATGCAGCGGCAGCCGTCGAGGGCCGCGACGACCGCCTCGGCGGTCATGATCTCGCTGTCGATCATCATCGGCCTGCTGGGCGTCATGACCTCGCTCACCGAAGGATTCCTCGACTACGTGGACCAGAGTGTTGCAGGCGCAGACTTCATCTACCTGCCCACCAACCTACTGCTCGCCGGCGGCAATGTAGGCGCGAGCGACGAACTCGTGGCCGAGGTTCGGGACACACCGGGCATCCAGACCGTTGCCACGTTGCGCATAGCCAGGACCCGCGTCAACGATGCACCGTTGCAGGTCATCGGCATCGACCCCGTGGACTACCCCAAGCTCGCGACGTTCGAGTTCTCCGGTGACGGAAAGACCTCAGACATCGGCACGCTATCCGAGGGGCGCAGACTGATCGCCAATGGCATCTTCGCCGCCCAAAACGGCGTTTCGGTGGGACAGAAGGTCCAAGTCGCCACGGTCAACGGGGAGAAGAGCTACGAGGTCGCGGCGATCGGCTCGGACTACCTGAACGCGAAGCTCGGGACGGTCTACATCTCCCAGGAGCGCATGAAGGAGGACTTCGGCACCGAGAACAACGCTATGGTGCTCATGAACCTGGAGCCCGGTGCGAACGCGCAGCGGGTGGACCGGCAGCTTTCTCGGCTGGTCGCCGACTACCCGCAGCTCACGTTGTACGACACGCTGTCGTTCCGAGCCGAGCAGGCCGCCACGCTCTCGCAGACGATGATCGGCATGTACGGGCTGGTGGTGGTACTCGCTATTCCGACATTGCTCGCACTGCTCAACAACCTCGCCATGAGCGTCATCTCACGCACCCGCGAGATCGGGATGTTGCGTGCCGTGGGGTCGACCCGCTCGCAGATCAGGCGCATGGTCATGGCCGAGGCGCTTCTGCTCGCCAGTGTGGGCGTCAGCTTCGGGCTCGTCTCCGGCGTGACGCTGGGCTACGCGATGGTCGAGGCGATGAACAACGTGGGCTTCAAGATGCCCTACCACTTCCCGTGGGCGGGAATCGTCGCGGGGGTCGTCATCGGATTCACGTTCTCGCTCGTTGCCGCGGTCATTCCTTCACGCAGCGCGGCGAGGCTCGATATCGTGGCGGCGCTTCATTATGAATAATACTGCGCGCAAATGCGGCTCAAGGGGTTATGTTATTCACACGGTACCGCGTGCCGGCGCGGTGCCGCCCTCAGTCGCGCGGCAGGTATCTCCGTGATTGACGTCCACATCCCCGGCTCAGACCACCTGGTTCTCGAGCATCTCGTGCTC
Organism: uncultured Actinomycetes bacterium; assembly: GCA_963700665.1. GTDB lineage: Bacteria > Actinomycetota > Coriobacteriia > Anaerosomatales > PHET01 > CAVPCY01. Next base: position 213,163 of record CAVOYK010000009.1, on the reverse strand, counting down.
GACGTCAACGGCACGATCGCAGCCGGCGGCGGTCTTGTACCCGGCGTTGCCGAAGCGGTCGAAGCGCTGGCAGCGACGGTTCATGTCGTCGCGATCACGGCCGACACCCACGGTACGGCGGCTCGCCTGCGTGACGCGCTCGGCATTGAAGTGCGCGTGATCCTGCAAGGGGAGGAGGGCGCGCAGAAGCAAGCGCTCGTCGAGGAGCTTGGTGCCCACAAGGTGGTGGCCGTCGGCAACGGCGCCAACGATGTCGACATGGTGCGAGCAGCCGCACTGGGTATCGCCGTCATTGGAGCGGAGGGCGCCGCGGGACCGCTCCTGGCCGTCGCGGACGTCGTCACGACCTCGATCCTCGACGCGCTGTCCCTTCTGTCGCAGCCCGCGCGGATCGTGGCAACCCTTCGCCGCTAGCTTGGCGAGGCCAGCCCGAGTTTCGTCAGCACCGCTTCGCTCCTGAGTTCCCTCAGCGCATCTCGCGCGATCCAGCGTGCCGAGCGCGAGTCAGGATGCTCGACGAGGATCTGCTCGGCCGCCTCGACGGCCATCGCGTGACATCGAACGGAGCGCTTTCCAATCTGGCGCAGCGCCCAGTTGATGCCCTTCTTCGCGTCGTTGCGCTCCTCGGTACACTCGCGTTTGACGAGGTTCAGCAGCGGTTCGAACGCTTCGTCGGCAGCCTTCTTGTCCTTGACGCCGAGCTGGGCCGCGACGACGAAGGCGGCTCGCTTCACGAACAGCTCCGGTCGGCAGGCCCACGCACCGGGCAGCTCCCACGCGAAATCGGTGGCCCACAAGACGTTGCCGCACAGCCCGTCGCAGGTGTCCCAGCTGTCGAGGTCGAGCACCCAGCTTTCGGCGAGATCCCGGGTCATGAGCGAGGGTGGTTCGATGACGGTGGCCATGATGCGGGCCTCGTGTACTCCGCTCGCCCACAACGCGATAGCGAGTTCGTGGTGAGCGGTCTTGTCGCGACCCAGCGCGCGCGTGCCGTCTCGGGCGAGCGCGCGCACGTCGGCGACGGTCACACCGAGCGTGCCAGCCGTGCTGATTCCGAAGCGAGCCATGCCGGCGACGTTGTCGGGGTTGGCTCGGGCGCGCAGCGCATCGAGCAGATAGGCCGCAAGCGGTGCGGGGGTGTCAGGGGGTCCGGTCACACCCTGTGTATGCCCCAGGTGCGGTAGTCGAGTCCAGCCGATGACGGTACGGAGCCTGCATTCTTGGACTGCTAGCGCGCCGAGATCCGACGCCGCCACCCGGCTATGCGGCCCGGCGACACTCCCGCTCGGTACGCGGCTATGCCGGCCGCGTTGACGACCGTGGGCAAGGCGAGCCCGTGCTGCTCCCATACCCGGGCCGAAGTCACGGCGGGCAGCGCAACCCGGCCGATGCGCCCGAACCGCTTGAGCCTGCGCGCGAACTCGAGGTCTTCCATCACCGGTATGTCGGGAAAGCCCCCCAGCGCCTCCCACACCGCGTGCGGGACGCAGATGGCCTGGTCGCCGTAGGGCGTTCCGGTCAGTCGCCAGCGCGCCATCCCGCCCATCGCGATGGTTGCCGAGAAGCGGGCGCTCGCAGGCACCGCGAAGTCGAACGCTGCTGCCACCACTCCGTCTCGAGCGAGGACTTCGCGAACAACAGCGGCCCACCCGTGTGGAAGGACCGTGTCCGCGTGCAGGAAGCACACGACGTCACCGGTCGCCGCAGCGGCTCCTGCGTTCATCTGCGAACCACGGCCGCGAGGAGCGTCGATGACGCGCGCACCGGCCTCGCGGGCCGCCCGTTGAGTCGCGTCTTGCGAACCTCCGTCGGCCACGATCACCTCGGCGGCACCACCGAGAAGCGCGCTCCGTACGGCGGCGCCCACGAGTTGTTCGTCATCGAGTGCGGGCACGACTACGCTGACCGGCGAGTCCGGGCGGATCTCTGCTGCGCCGAGCAGGGCCTCGGCGGCAGGCACGTCCTCGGGAAGGTCCACGTCGGAGAGCTCCTCGAGCTGCGAGACGGTGACACCGGCCTTCCGGGCAGCGTGCAGCGTCTGCACCAGCACGTCAGTGCTGCCCCACGGCATCTCGGCGAAGAGCGGACCGAGCGCTCGCTTCGATGCCGAACGGCGTAGGCCGACCAGGTAGTAGCCACCGTCGGTGGCTGGACCCAGCACGCAGTCGACGGCATCGAGCGCCGCAAGCGCCTCCCGCAGGTGGCGCGCGTCCATCGAGGGACAGTCACTGCCCACGACCACGACCTTCTCGACACGGGGGCCGAAGTTGTTCGCGAACGCCAGCGTGATCTTGCGCCCCAAGTCTCCCTCGCCCTGGTAGCGGATCCCCGGCCCCTTGCCCAACCACTCCCGCACCACTCCCGAGAACGCCGCGTCGGTGCGCACCTCGGCTCGCGCCTCACCGCACACCTGCAAGGCCATTAGCGCGCGAAGCGTGTGACGGGCCATGCGGTCGTGGAGGTCCTTGGCTGCCTCGTCGCCGAGGATGGCCCCGATGCGGGTCTTCGCCTCGCCCAGGCGCGGGAACCGGGTCAGCATCACCACAGTGGCCGGAGGGCGACTCACGCGGCATCCGTCTCCGAGCCCCGACGGGGCCGGTCGGTGCCGCTTCAACCGCTGCCTGCGCCGGCGGTGCAAGCGAAGCAGTGCGGCCCGAACGCCACTCTTCTGCCCACGAGGCTCTCGGCATCCTGCAACGCCTCGAACACCGTGTGCGGGCCGTCGACGACCGGCAGGCCTGCCCCCAGGTTGAAGTCGCAGTCGTAGAGGCCCCCGTCCCATGCGACCTCAACCGAGCGGCGGCACGCCATGCTCAGGACCGTCGCGGGGTTGAAGCGCTCCGCCAGCTGGTCGAGGTAGCTGCTTCGCTCGCCGGCGCGCGACAGAGCGTCGCCGAAGCGACCGACAGGCACGTTGGCGATCGCGCGCACCCTGCCGCTGGGGACGCCGATTGCCGAGAAGTGCTCGGCGAAGCGCTGTTCGAGCTCGGATTCGGCCCCGGGGAGTTCGCCGGCCGGGGGGTTGTAGGCGATCTCGAGTGGTGGCCCGTCGGGGGCCCCGTAGCCCAGCGAGGCGAGATGCTGCAGGACGGTCACGCAACGAGCGTAGATGTCCCCTCGCTGCTGATTGACTTGCTCAGGGTCCGTGCCTGGCAGAGACGCCAGCAGGCCCACGCCGTTCGCCGCGAGGAAGGCGGCGAGATCGCTCCCTTCGGGAGGGTCGAGCGCCACCAGGTTGGTGCGCATTCGCATGGGGATGTTCAGGAAGGAGAGCCGCTCGACCAGCTCTCGGAGGTGTGGCCACAGCTCGGGTGAGCCCCCGGTGACGTCCACCAGCGAAGGCGCCAGACGCTCGATGAGTGCTAGGGACGCGAGCATCGTCTCGGTGTCCATGGCCTCAGTCGTCGATGGCGAACACGAGAGATGACAATGCGAGCAGGCGAGGTTGCAGCGCCGACCCACATTGAGCATGATCTCCTCTACGCTTTCGGCGTGAGGCGCCGCTGCGTCCGCTGCGGCGACGCGCGATGCGAAGTCGAGCTTCCGTGGCTGCATGTTTGCTGTCGGTCCCATCTAGGTCCCGTCGGGTAGGACGTCTGTGCACTACTGTATATCGCCGCGGCCATTTCGCGTCACGCCAGCGCCGCCGTCCGAGAGGAGCCACGCACGTGATACGCACCTTCAAGGGGCTCTTCCTTGCCGGCCTGCTGGTCGTCCTCGGGCTTGGTGCGACAGGGTGCGCGGCTCCCGCGCCTGCACCCGCGCCTTCATCACCTGCTGAGGCGGGTACCGGTCAGGATCCCTCGAGCGGTTCGGCTCCGGCCCAAGTCGAGGCGATGCGTCCCGAGGCGAAGAAGACGATGCTTGCTCAAGGATTCCCCGTCGAGGTTCCCGTGCCGGCAGGCAAGATCATATCGGCGAACTCGCAGGGGCCAGACGCGTGGGACTACGAGGTCGAGGTGGACGCCACGCCCGAGACGCTGCGCGACTGGTACAGCCGTGCCTACACGTCGCGAAGTTGGACGATCGTCGACTACGGACAGCTGACCCAAGCGGCTGAGGGCTACTTCATCGAGCTTCGCAAGAACGCCGCGCAGTCGAGAGTGGATGTGGTGGGACGAGAAGGCGCTTCGCCTGCGACGGCTCGAGTGGTAGTGGGTGTCGGAGCTCCGGTACTGGAGACCTTCTAGCAGGCAGCGCAGGCGCAGCCGTGCACCCCGTCACATGGGCACAGCGCTTGCCCGGGTATACTGCTGGTAGACGTCCGAGGCGACGTGACGGGGTGTGGTGATGGGTTTCACTACGAGTAGAAGCATTCGACTGATCGTTCTGGCTGTGCTCGTGGCGGCCCTGAACCTGCCGGCGTCCGCTGGCGCCGATAGCCGCAGGACGGCCCAGAGTGCTTCTGGCTCTGCCCCGGTGCGCGCTCTTGTCGCCAACGACATCGACGACAACGGCGACATCTCCACTGCCGATCCGCTTCCCGCGCCTTCGCCGGTGAATGGGCAGCTCACGTTCAAGACCGACTACGATGACGTCTACTCGGTCGTTCTGAACGCGGGGGAGACCCTCTCGGCACGGGTGAGCAACCCGACATCTGGAGCCGACTTCGATCTGTACTTGTTCGGAATCGGCGCTACCAGCGTCGAAACCGATATTCCGCTTGCGAGGGCCGAGGCCGAGTACAGCTCCCCCGACATGCTGTACGACCCGGCGACAGAGAAGCAGTTCGTGGCGCCCGCCACCGGCACGTACTACTTGGATGTCTACCTGCTGGACGCGCCGTCTGACACCACCGCGTATCCCTACGTCCTCGAATACGCTATCGGCGACGCGCCCAAGGTGACCGTGAGCTCGTCGGCCTCGACGGTGTCTTTCGACGGATCAGTCAGTCTCACCGGCGTCGTCAAGGACGGAAGCGACAGCCCTATGGCTGACCAAGCGGTTGAGCTGTGGGCCGTGGGCTACCCGTACGACACCTTCACCCGCAAGCTCACAGGCGTCACGGGAGCGGACGGCTCCTACACGTTCAAGACGACTGTCACCAGATGGACGCGCTTCAAGGTCGTCTGCGTCGCCGATGAGCCCGGCTATGCGCACGGTGTGAGCGAACCGGAGTCCGTCAAGGCGAAGGCTGCCCTGGGTGCGCCCAAGTGGTACTCGGGGACCAAACGCCACGGTCGCTCCTTCACGGTATACGGCTACATCAAGCCGCGTCATCCGCTCGGCCAGAAGCACGTCAAGATCACGGCGTCGCGGCTGGATGCGGGCGTGTGGAGAGTAGCCAAGAGCGTCAGCAACTCGGCCACCCACACCAAGTACAAGACGACGATCGTCCTGCCATACGCTGGCAAGTGGAGGCTTGTCGCTTCGACTCCGGATGATGGCTACCACGCCGCAACGACGAGCCGTTCCACATATGTGACGGTCAAGTAGCGATGCGCTCGTGGGGCCGTACAACGCCGAGAGGCCTGTTTCCTGCTACCGGCGTGCGCGTTGTGCTTGCCACTGCGCTGTGCGCGCTGGTGATTCCGGCAGGGGTGTGGGCCACGACGGGCTCGGCCGAGCGGCCTGGCCCTGAGGCTCGAACCGCACCGTCCTCCGACCTCAGCGCCCTGGCTACCGAGGCCAACGGCAACATCCCCGGAGTGCCTCTCCCGCCGTCGCCGGTGGCGGGAAAGCTCGACGACACCGCTGGGATCGACGACTGGGACGATGTCTACAGCGTGGACCTGACCTACAACCAGAAGCTGAACGTCTCGATGACCGGCGACGAGGGCACCGACTTCGACCTGTGGCTGTGGAAGCCCGGCAGCACGTCGGTTCACGATTCGAATCCCGAGCCGCACATCGCGAACTCCTCGCAGACCAAAGGCACGTCAACCGAGTCGCTCTGGTACCCGGTCATGTCGGGCGGGACGTACTACCTCGACGTATTCAGCGACCCCGGCACGTCTCCCAACAAGGGCGCCTACACGCTCACGTGGTCGATCGAGCAGATGATAGCGCCGACGCTCAGCATGACCGCGAATCATGCAGTTGTGCGCTACAACGGTTCGGCGACCCTGTCCGGAGTGGCCTCGCTCTCAGGTACGCCCCTTGCGTCGAATCCGATTCTGGTACAGAAGCGTCTAGCGGGCTCGGACAGCAGCTGGACCTCGCTCAACTACGGTTCCGATGGGACGCCCAAGACCCGCACGGATGCGGCTGGAAGGTTCACCTACGCGGTCAGCGGCATCACAAGGAAGATGGAGTACCGCGCCGTCGTGTGGCCGAGCGCTACCCACGGCTGGAGGCACGGCGCTCCGGTGGCAGTGAAGCCGCACGCGTATCTCTCTCGGCCTTACGCCCCGAGGACGGTCTATCGCAACCGCAGCTTCTGGGTCTATGGCTTCCTCAAGACGCGCCACGGAGCGGGAGCCAGAAGCGTCACGATCACGGCGTACCGCTCCGGCATGGGTGCGTGGCGCTACGCACGCAACTACAACTACAGCTCCTACACGAAGTACGGCACCTCGATGCAGCTGCCGTACGCCGGCAGGTGGAAGCTTGTCGCCACGACCCCGGCCGACGGCTACCACGCCGCCACCACGAGCAGTGCTACCTACGTGACGGTCAGGTAGCTCTGCCCCGAACGGTCGTCGCCAGTCGGCTCGGTTGGCGCGGCAATCGCTCGTTGTCCGCGCGGAGGTACCAATGCGAAAGACGCTCACAACGATAGTCGTGACTGCGATGGCCATGTCGGTCGTCGCGTTCGCGCCCGCTGCCGGCGCCGCGCCCGCGATCAAGCTGGCTCGGCCGAAGCACGTCACGCCAACCACGCTCGCCGAGACAACCGGCGACGTCACGGTCGCGTACTACGCGGGCGGCGGCGAGGGCAAGGCCATCGCTGCAGCGCGTGGCAAGGGCGCGTCGCTAAAGAGGCGCTCGAAGCAGAGCGGAGTGATCGTGGTCGATCCGCCCGCCGGTGTCTCCGCGGACGAGTTCGCAGCCCAGATGGAAGAGACCCCGGGCATTCGGTACGCGGAACCCGTGCGTCCTATGCGGGCGCTCTTGACCCCCAACGACGAGTTCTTCGTCGCCACATCGTCGTCCGGTGGCCCCAACCAGTGGGGCCTCTTCCGAATCCACATGCCTACGGCGTGGGAGGTCACGACCGGCAGTCCAAGCGTGAAGGTCGCTGTCGTCGACACCGGACTGGACTTCACTACCGCGGATCATCCGGTGCACATCGACACGGTGAACGATCGGGACTTCATCTCGGATGACTACACTGCCGAGGACCTCAACGGTCACGGAACCCATACGGCGGGTGTGATAGCGGCGGCGACGAACAACTCGATCGGAGTCGCCGGTGTGGCTCCGAACGTCACCATTCTGCCGATCCGCGTACTCGATGCTCTTGGCCTGGGCGATGACACGGGCGTCGCGGACGGCATCAGATGGGCTGCAGACCACGACGCGGATATCATCAACCTGTCCGTCGGCGGACCTCTCGGCTCGCCCACGCTCAAGGAGGCCGTGGACTACGCGGTGGCTCAAGGTTGCGTAGTCGTGGCGGCCTCAGGAAACGACGCCGACCATTCCGGCTACGTTCCCGGGGAGATGTTCTATCCCGCTAGGTATCCTGCCGTGATTGCTGTGGGTGCCGTGGATCAGAGTTCCGTGCGCGCCAGCTTCTCCGAGTACGGTTCAGGAGCTCGATCTTGTGGCGCCCGGCGTAGACATCTGGTCTCTGTATCCGGGTAGCTATCTGGTTCCTGCGTCAGGTACGTCAATGGCGACGCCGCACGTGTCCGGCGTTGCGGCCCTGCTTCGCTCCGTTCACACGACTTGGACCGCCAGCACGGTCGAGCAAGCGATGAAAGACTCGGCCGAGGATCTGGGTTCCGCAGGCTTCGACTGGCAATACGGCTACGGTCTCGTGCGGCCGGACCGGGCACTCGATGTGGTCGGGACGAGTATCGGGCTTGCCGCCCCGACCACCTGTAGCTGGGGCGGAACCGCGCTCGTCAAGGGCAAGCTTTGGTCGGATGTCGAGCCGTTCCTCGCTGGTCGCGAAGTCAGCGTCGAAGCAAGGCCGTACGGCTCCTCGGCATGGAGCACGGTGGCGACGGCTACGACGGGTGCCGACGGCTGGTACCAAGCGAGGGTATCGCCCAAGAAGCGGACCGCCTATCGGGTGCATTTCGCGGGCGAGGGTGAGTTGGTGCAGGTCACCAGCTACACGAGGACCATCACGCCCAGAGCCGTCGTCACCAAGCCCACCGTGCCTCGCAAGGTGATTCGCAACCGACGGTTCTCGAGCTACGGCTACATTCGCCCCAAGCACGTGAAGGGCGCGAAGTCGGTTGGCATCAAGTGCTACAAGTGGGACTCGGCGCGTCGTAGGTATCGCTACCACCACACGGTGTGGGCCGTGAACCAGGGCTACGATACCGTCAAGGCCCGAACCCGCTACTACGCTAGATACTCGTTGCCGCACAGAGGCAAATGGAAGCTCGTCGCGTGGACCAAGGCGGACACGTGGCACGCCACGACGTACGCCGCGCCGCGCTATCTCACTGTCCGCTAGCGCGCGAGAACCGCAACCGAGTCCCGGTCTAGCGCCGCCCGATCCGCCTGCCCATCACGCGCCCGCCGAACGCTGCGCGCTTGGCCTTCTTCACGGGCCGAGTCGGGTAGGGCACGATGCGGCCGTCTCGGTAGGGGAAGTCCGGCAGATCGTGCACCGGCAGCAGCTTGCCCAGCATGTACTCGATCTCGCGGAACTGGGTGATCTCGTCGGGGCCCAGCAGCGTGAGCGCGTAGCCGCTGGCGCCTGCTCTCGCCGTCCGTCCGATTCGGTGGACGTAGTCCTCAGGGTTCTCGGGAACGTCGTAGTTGACCACGTGGGTGATGTCGGAGATGTCGATGCCGCGCGCGATGATATCGGTGGCTACGAGCACGTCGATCTTGCCCTCGCGAAACTTCAGCAACGCCTTGTCGCGCTGGATCTGCGAGCGGTCGGCGTGCATGACACCTACGTTGAAGCCGTCCTTCTTGAGGATGGTCTCGACCAGGTCGGCTCGGCTCTTGGTGCGCGTGAAGACGAGCACTCGGTCGGCACCGCGCTCGCGTAGCAGCGCCGCGAGCAGCTGCGGCTTCTGTGACTGCTCCACCGGCATGATCGCCTGCTCCACACCCTCGGCGGTCGTTCCTCGGCGAGCGATCTCAACGTAGGCCGGGTCGTGGAGCATCCGGCTCACGATCTGCGTGATCTCCTCGGTGAGCGTGGCCGAGAACAGCAGGTTCTGTCGCGGGGTGTCTGGCAGCATGCGCAGGATTCGGCGCACTGAGGGCCAGAACCCCATGTCGAGCATGCGGTCGGCCTCGTCGAGCACCAGGATCTCGATCTTCGACAGGTCGACGTCGCCTCGCTCCACCAGATCGATCAGCCGACCCGGAGTGGCGACGAGCACGTCGATGCCCGCCTTGACTCTGCCGACCTGAGGTCCGTACTTGACCCCACCTACCACCACAGCCACACGCTGGCCAGTGTGTTCGCCCACCGCCGAGGCGACGCGCTCGATCTGCGCGGCAAGCTCGCGGGTCGGCGTGACGACGAGCGCGAGCGGGGCGGTTGCGCCGCCGCCGATGCGCTGCATCAGCGGGAGAGCGAACGCCGCGGTCTTGCCGGTGCCAGTCTGAGCGGCGGCCACGACGTCACGGCCCTCGAGAACAAGGGGTATGGCCTGTTCTTGGACCGGAGTCGGCGTTTCGTATCCCAGTGCGGCGACCGCCGCGAGTGTGTCGGCGTTGAGCCCGAGTTGTTCGAATGTCATGCCCACAGTATAGAGGCGTGGAGCCGTTCGCGCTCGGACCGTGCTTCGAAGGTGGGTCGCCGGGCGTCTTTCGGTAGACTCGTGGCGATGAACACAGTCGGACTCACCAGCGTCGAGGTCTTCAGCGCGATCCTGTATGTGGTCGCGATACTGATCACGCTCTCGCTCATATACGACGAACGCGACCCTTCAACGACGCTCGCCTGGGTGCTCGTCCTGTTCGTTCTCCCGGGCCTCGGAGTCGTCCTGTACTTCCTGTTCGGACGCAACTGGCGCCGGCTGGGCCGACGAAACCGACGTGCCCTCGTGGCCTTCGAGCGCGGTCACCGCACCATCAGGCCGCTCTACGAGCGATACGCGAACAGCGCCCGCGCCGTTGTGGCCGCTGATAGCCTCGTCGCTCGTGTGTCGAGGGCCATCCAGACGCAGAACGGCACGCGTCTGCTGCCCTGCACCGGGCTCGAGATCATGCGTACCGGCGCCGAGAAGTTCACCGCACTGCTGGGCGACATCGAGGCAGCCGAACACTCGGTGCACCTCGAGTACTTCATCTGGGAGCACGACGAGCTCACCGGGCGCGTGTGCGAGCTACTTACCGAGAAGATCGCCCAAGGCGTCGAGGTACGCGTGCTCTACGACTGGGTCGGTTCGTTCCCGTACCGCAAGGACCAGCTGGCACGGCTCAAGGACGCTGGCGCCTACGTTCATGCCGACGCGGCGCAGTGGTACAAGATCAACTACCGCAACCACCGCAAGATCGCCGTGATCGACGGCCGTGTCGCCTACACGGGCGGCATGAACATGGGAAGCGAGTACGCCGACGGCGGCAAGCGCTTCGCCACCTGGCGAGACACCCACATCCGCTTTGGCGGCCCCCTCGTCGCGGAGCTACAGAGGCTCTTCTGCGAGCGGTGGTTCGAGATCACCCAGGAAGACCTCTTCTCGGCGCAGTACTTCCCGCACCTTGGAGACGACGCGGTCGAGGCAGTCGAATCGGGGTTCTCGGCGTCGTGGGCCCAGCTGGCGGTCTCGGGACCGGAGTCCCAGTGGGAGGCGATACGGCAGGCCTTCGTGCTCGCGATCGCCTCTGCGGAGTCGAGGGTGTGGGTCCAGTCGCCGTACTTCGTGCCGGATCAAGGGGTGATGGACGCACTTGTCTCGGAGTCGCTGGCCGCGGTCGATGTGCGCTTCATGATGACGGGCATCCCGGACAAGCGGTTGCCGTGGTGGGCGGCCTTCTCGTACCTGCGCACCTTCACCCACGCCGGTGGCAAGGCCTACCAGTACCAAGCGGGCTTCTTCCATTCCAAGTCGCTCACCATCGATGGGCGGATAGCGGTCCTCGGTACGACCAACATGGACATCCGCAGCTTCATGCTCCACGACGAGCTGTCTGTGTTCTTCTACGACGAGGGTGTGGCCACCGCCCACGATGCGATCTTCGAAGAGGACGCTCAGGCGTGCAGCGTCGTCACCCTCGATTCGATTCAGGACCGCAGCAGGCTGTGGCGCTTCCGCAATGCGCTCGCAAGGCTTGCCAGCCGCATGCTCTAGCGCGGCTGCTTCGACCCGCCGCCCACGAGATCGTCGAGGGCGCCGTCGAGGCTGGGGAATCGGAAGTCGTAGCCTGCCGAGGAGAGCATCGCCGAGGAGGCGCGCTGGCTCATCAGGGTGTACGGAGCGATCTCGCCCAGCACGATGCGGAGCACGAACTCGGGGACGGGGAACCACGAGGGACGGTGAGTCGCACGACCGAGCGCCGCGGTGAGGTCGCGCATCCGAGCCGGCTCAGGTGCGCAGAGGTTCACCGCTCCGCTCAGGGCGTCGTTCTCGATCGCGAAGCGAAATGCGCCTGCGACATCGTCTTCGTGCACCCAAGAGAGCCACTGTCGCCCATTGCCCACAGGACCGCCCACGAACAACCGCATCGGGAGCAGCAGCTTGGGGAGCAGGCCCTCGCTGCCCAGTACGAGCCCCGTCCGAAGCACAACCGTGCGCGCACCTGTCTCAGACGCCCTCAAGGCCTCGCGTTCCCACTCGACGGCCAGATCGGCAAGCCAGTCGCCTCCCAGGGGCGCGTCCTCGCCGACCACGGTGTCGCCTGCGTCGCCGTAGATGCCGATGCCGCACGGGCTCACGTAGACCCTGGAGCCGGCGGGGAAACCCACCGACTTCATCGCGCCGATCAGGGCGCGGGTCGTGTCGACGCGGCTATCTCGGAGCATCTGCTTCACGCGTGCGTTCCAACGGCTGGCAATCGGGTAGCCCGAAAGATTGACGACCGCGTCTGAGTCCGCGACGACATCTCGCCACGCGCCGTGGGGGTCCGCGGGGTCGAACGCTCGCTCCGAGACGCCGGCCGGCGGCGTCACGCGCCCCGGCCGGTGTGAGAGCCAGACCACGGAGTGGCCAGCCTCGAGCAGCTCGCTCGTGAGCGCCCGCCCCAGATAACCGTTACCACCGGCGATGGCGACTCGCATGCTAACGACCTTCCCCGAGCCGGGAGAGCACGTCGTCAGTCGCTCCCACGGAACGTGCGCGCTGCTCCTGGGCTGAGATCGTTGCCGGGTTGTCTCCTTGTTGAGGACCGTAGTCCCCGAACTGAGCGTGGTTGCCACCCTCGATACTCACGAAGGTGCTGCCGCTCGGCATCAGGGGCCTGGCAGCCTCCCACGCCTCCCAGTTGAGCACGCCGTCGAGCGTGCCGGTGACGCTGGTGGCAGCGATCATCGAGGCACTCAAGTCGGCGGCGCTATCCGGATAGGACGCGAGCAAGACAAGGCCGCCGATCCTGTCCGGGTTCGAGGCAGCGTAGCGGGCGGCCATGACACCGCCCAGGGAATGCCCTCCGATGGCCCAGGTGTCGGTCGCGGCGAGTTCCGGTGCGTCCAGCAGTTCGTCGGCTGCATCGGGCTTCAAGACCGCCAGAGACAGCGGCATCTTCGCCAGGGCGACGGCATGACCCTGTTGCGCGACATCGCGAGCGTACGTCGCATACGCTCGCGCGTCGACATGACCTCCCGGGTAGAAGACCAGGCCCGAAGTCGGTTCCTCCGAGCCGATAGCGGGCTTGAACACCCAGCCACCGGAGACTTCGGTAACAGCCACGGCACTGTCCGATTCAAGAGCGGCAAGGGCCGAGGCGGTGGGTGGAGAGGGATTGAGCGCCCAGATCAAGAAGGCGGCAACCGCCAGGAGCACGACGGCCGCGGGGACCGCCGCCAGAAGCCACCAACGTCGGCGGGTAGGCCGGCTTGTCGCCTGCTCGGCCATCAGCGGTCCTCCAGCTCCGGTGTGAAGCGCGCCACGTCCAGCCTGTCATCACTGTCGGCCCATCGGCCTGACACTCCGGCGCCGAACGCCCCCAGCTCTGCGTGGAGCATCGCGATCCCGCAGTCGAGGGCCTTGGTAACGCGGGGGGTCTCGAAGACGTTGTCGCGGGCGATGACGAGTGACCTGTCCTCGAAGCGGAGTCGCCACGGCTGCCGGTTCATCGCCGACGGCGCGATGAGCGCGCACTCTGCTGCGGCTCGGGCCCACTCCGGCCACTCACTCGAATTCTTCGCGATCTCGTCGAGACGCTTTCGTTTGTGCGAGCCCGCCATCGACCTCATCGTGCGCTCGGTTGCCGTGAAATCGCGACGCGCGAAGCCCACCGGCGAGATCGCGACGATGCGCTCATCGCTTCCCAGATCCGCGAGGCGATCGGCCTTCTTGGGGTCGTAGAAGCCGCCGACCCAGCATGTGTCGAGCCCCAGCGCTGTTGCCTCCAAGATGGCGGCCTCACCGACGTAGCCAGCGTGTGCCTGTGCCGCCTGTGAGCTTCGGGACACGATGACGATCAGGACGTGAGGGGCACCGGTGACTTTGCCATACGCGCCGGCGATTCCCGTGAACGGGTCGATCGCAGGCTCGGCGACCATGACGACGCGGGCATCGCCAAACGGCCGAAACCCTTCGCATGTCTCGGCGAGGGCGTCGATCGCCTCTGGCGACGCCTTCGCTCCGTCGAACACTCGTCTCGACCGACGCTTTGCGGTCGCGTTCAGCCACGATGCAAGGTGAGCCTCGCGGTGGTTCTCGGAGTCGTGTGTCACCGGTTGCAGCCTCCCGCCGCTGGCCATATATGGCAATCTACCCTATGCCCGTGTGCTCGGCTCGGCCCGGTTCGCAGGCAGCGGGTTCACAACACGTTCACAAGACACGCACCACGAATGCACGCCGCGTGCCTAGAGTCGCGAGGGAAGCGAGCCGAGCGCCACTCACGTGGCGCCCTCTAGCGGAGGAGAGAAATGAGCGAGGTTTCGCAGCAGCGGGCGGATCGCCAGCGTTTCCGTGTGGTGCGTTGGGTGGTCTTGCTTTCCGTGTTGGTGATCAGCACTGCGCTGGGCCTGCTTCATCAGATGGCACCTGAGCTGAGGGTTGTCAGCGTCGACGCTCTCTGCCCCTTCGGAGGCATCGAGTCACTGTGGGCGGTCCTATCCGGCGGTGATCTGCTCAAGCGCATCGCCGTCGGCAGCTTCGTGCTGTTGGGTGCCTCGGTCGGACTCAACCTGCTGTTCGGTCGAGCCTTCTGTGGCCAGTTCTGCCCGCTGGGGACTCTCCAGGAACTGTTCGGGTCGCTGCGTGCCAAGCTCGGCGTGTCGAGGCTTGAGATCCCCGAGGTCGTGGACGTGCCCGCCCGCTTCCTCAAGTACCTCGTGTTCGGCGTCTTTGCGTGGCTATCGTGGCTCACGGCGTCGCTGGTGATCCGGCCGTACGACCCGTGGGTCGCCTACCACCACCTGACCTCGGCGGAGCTCTTCACCACGTTCGGGATCGGCGCCGCGGTGCTGGGCGTGTCGCTTGCAGGCTCGTTCCTCTACGACCGGTTCTTCTGCAAGTACCTCTGCCCGATGGGTGCCTTCCTCGGCCTGTTCAACAAGCTCGGATTCTACCGAGTCGTGCGCAGTGCTGACGCGTGCATCGACTGCGGAGCCTGCGACAAGATCTGTCCGGTCAACATCGATGTGTCGTCGGTACCCAGTGTGGTGTCAGACTCGGAGTGCCTTGCGTGCGGTGAATGCGTGGCGGCCTGCCCCAAGTCGGAGGCGCTCAATGTCGAGAGCCGACGCGGATCTGTGCTCACGCCCGTCGCTTTGACGATCGCCAGCGCTGCGATCATGGTCGGCGTGATCGCCGTCTCGATGGTCTTTGGCGACATGCGACTGACGATGCCCAGCCTCACCGCCCAGATCGCTCCAGTGGGTGCTTCCGCCGCGCCGAGCCCCTCTGCGCCGGTGGCGGGCGGACCGGTCGACGTGTCGCTGATCAAGGGCTACATGAGCATGCAAGAGGTGTCGCAGGCAACGGGGATACCCGTCAGCGAGTTCGCTGCGGCGTTCGGCGTGAGCGGCGCGGAGCTGACCGCCCCGATCAAGGACGTGAAGGCCTCCCACGACTGGGACACGCAAGCGGTCCGCAACTGGGTGGCCGAGAAGACCGGCTCGCCGGTGGCTGCGCCCAGCTCCTGCGAGTAGGTTCTAGTAGCGGAAGACCGCGGCGACTCCCCGCACCGGTGCCCCCTCACCGGCGAATGCGTGCACCTCACCGCCGTGGAGCGTGGTCTCGGCCGCAGCGAGGTCGACAAGGTCCCACCCTGCCTCGGCCCCTGCAGCGTCAGACGGACGTTCCCGCAAGATCTGGGGCGGGTCGGCGCTGATGGCTTCGACCGTCAGCGTCGTGCGGTCGAGCAGGCCGTAGGGACCGTCGCCGTCGTCGATGAAGATCGTCTTGACCCGGCCGGCTGCTGCGGCCGCGACTATCTCTGCGGGGTTGCGACTGGTGAGCGCCGAGCCTTCTTTGTCGGACAACTCCTGCAGCTCCTCAAGGACCCGGGCTTCAAAGCGTTCGCTCAGGGCCTCAAGTGCGCTCGCGTGGATCTGGTGGGCGGCAAGCTTGTCGGGTGAACCGCTCACTTGTTCGTCTGCGAGCGCATCGCAGGTGTTGAGAGCGCGGTATGTCGCGATCTCGTAGTCGACCCCCATCAGCAGCAGTGGCGCTTCCTTGTCGCAGGAGACGGTCTTCGCGACCGCGTGCTCCACCTTGCGCAGGTAGCCTTCGAGTTGGATCTTGTCGACATCCTTCTCGCCGCCGTGACCGTGGAACATCCCAACTGCACGTCCGGCCCCCGCAGTCGCCTGCTGTCCCGCGAAAGACGTGAGCTGGAGCGACTCCTCCCGCTCGTCGTACTTGATCTCGTCGGCAAGAGACGCCGGCGCATCTTGGATCTCGACCTGCTCGATCGAAGCTGCGTCCCCCGCAAACAGTCGACATCCGTTCTTGCTAAGCGCAAGGGCAAAGAAGCGGCTGTCACTCCCTCTGGCGGCGAGGAGCGGCCGCAGGTAGAACCGGTCGCCCACTATCGCCGCCTCCTTCACCGGCACGCCGAGCTTGAGGACCCAGGTGCCCACTGGCGCGACGTAGACTGCCATTCCGTCCTCAGTGTCACGCCAGAAGGTCTCGTCGGAGAGCGTGGAGTTGATCGGCTCACAGAAAGCCTCGGCTTCTGGCTGGCGCATGCCGTCTGCTATCAAACGCTCACACGCCGACCGCAGGAGGTTCCTGAAGCGAATGGGGTCCTGCTCCTTGGCGCTCCCGCTGCGATGAGTGGGCAGATACAGCGAGATCGACGGCCAGCCAGCGTGGGCGGAGAGTGAGACAAGTGCGTCGCGGTCGAGTGTATCCATCGGCGATGCCCCCTTCGCGTCGTGAAACGACGAACCGCCCGGCGTCATGTGCCGGACGGTGAAAGCAGGTCCACTGTAGTGAGTGTTCCCACCATTCGGCGTCTCGCGTCGAGTGGCCTGAACATCGGCGGGCGAGCCGCCGCGCGGCGGGTGACGAGGGGACGGCCGAGTCGTATACTGTCCCCTCGCGCGTGAGCGCGCCGAGCGGGTTCGGACGACGGCACGTCGTGAACCTGGTCAGGTCCGGAAGGAAGCAGCCATAAGCGGCCGCTACCGGGCGTCCGGGCCCGCTCGGCGCGCTTCGCGATCGCCGAGCCGATGTCGTCCCTCGGCGGTATACTCCTCGGCAGACACGACGACCTTCTCCAGGGGGCTTTCGAGGCCGCATGGCGCACCAGTCTCTGTACCGAAAGTACCGGCCGGCCACCTTCGACGACGTCGTCGGCCAGCAACATATCGAGCGAACGCTTCGCAACGCCGTGGGCGATGGGAGCGTTGCGCATGCCTACCTGTTCACGGGTCCCCGCGGAACGGGGAAGACGACCACCGCACGCATTCTTGCCAAGGCGCTGTTGTGCGATCGCGGACCCACCAGCGAGCCCGACGGCACGTGCGAGCAGTGTCTCGAGGTGGCGGAGGGCCGTCACCCCGACGTATTCGAACTCGACGCAGCGTCGCGTACCGGCGTGGACAACGTGCGCGAGGAGATCATCGGCAGAGTCCAGTTTGCGCCGACACGCGGGCGCTACAAGATCTACATCATCGACGAGGTGCACATGCTGTCGACTGCGGCGTTCAATGCGCTGCTCAAGACACTCGAGGAGCCGCCGCCGCACGTAGTGTTCGTCCTGTGCACGACTCATCCGCAGAAGGTGCCCGAGACCATTCACTCGCGCTGCCAGCGCTTCGACTTCCACCGCATCGGCATCGAAGAGATCGCCGATCGGCTCCGCTTCATCTCTGAGTCGGAGGGCTATCGGGTGGACCGGGGCGCCTTCACGCTCATCGCCCGTCACGCCGAGGGCGGTATGCGCGATGCGATCACCACGCTCGAGCAGCTGGCGTCGTTCACGGGCGGAGAGGTGACCGTCGACGACGTCGAGGGGCTCTTGGGCGAGGTCGATTCGGCGCAGCTCTTCGAGGTTGCGGGGCTTGTCGCCCGCCGGGACATCGCCGGGTCGTTTCGATGGGTCGCGGCTACCTCCGAGACCGGCACCGACCTCGCCGAGCTCGTGCGGGAGCTCACCGGTCACGTGCGCGACCTGTTCATGGTCGCGGCGGTGGGAGACGCAAGCGGCATCGTCGATCGCACGGCCGAGGAGCTCTCGCAACTCCAAGCGCAGGCCGCCGAGTTTGGAGGTCCTGACAGGCTCGCTCGCGTGCTCGACCTGCTCGGCGAGCTTGCAGCCGAGATGCGCTGGTCGAGCGATCCTCGCCTCTCGCTCGAAGTCGCGCTGACTCGGATGGCGAGACCGCAGGGCGAGATGACGCTCGAGGCGCTGGCCGAGCGGGTCGAGGCGCTTGAGCGCGGAGCGAGCGTCGCAGCCGCTGCTGGCGTCCCGGCCGCTGGCGGCTCGGCCCCCGCCACCGCAGGTGCGCCCGGAGTCTCCACCAGCTCCGCCGGCGAAGACGCCCCCCGCAGGGAGGCTTCCGCGGACACCGACACGGCGGCAGCGGCACCTTCGCCCCCCGCCGGGGACGCCGAGGCGCAGCAAGCAACTGGAGCTGAGCCGGAGGTCGTTGTCACCCCGGTCGTGCATGCCGGGCCGCTCGACCGAGGCAGCGCGAAACGCAATTGGCAGGCGGTGCTGGTCGAGGTGAGGAAGGCCAAGCCGGCCCGCGCGAACATCTTCGCGACCGTGGAGGTCGACGTGGACGCGGACGGCTCCACGCTCGTTGTCGAGTTCCCCAGCGACCAGGAGTTCTCCCTGCAGATGGCCGAGGAGCCCGAGATGCGCGACCTTCTGCGGGCCGCGCTGGGCCGAGTCTTTGGATCGGCGCCCCCGTTTCGCTACCAACTGGGCAGGGGGGCGGTGCGTCCGCCCGACGAGATGGCGGCGCGACCAGCGACACAGCGCACCGATGTGTCGCCCGAAGAGGCGCCGCCCGCCACGCAAGAGGAGCCCGTCGCCGACCACTACGAGACCGCCACCGGGCTGACAGAGCCGGTTCGAGAGCGTTCTGCGACGACATCCAACGACTTGGAGAGCGTACTCGAGCAGATGGGTGCCAAGATCGTCTCGGAACACCCGCACACACCCGAAGGAGAGGACGGCTAAGTGAACTTTGGCAAGATGATGAAGCAGGCCCAGCAGATGCAGGCCAAGATGGCCGAGGTCCAAGAGGAGCTCAAGGGCGAGACCGTCGAGGCTTCCGCCGGCGGAGGGACTGTCGTCGCGGTGATGAGCGGCGATCTACAGCTCCAGTCGCTGACCATCGACCCGGCAGCCGTTGACCCTGACGATGTGGAGCTGCTGGAAGACATGGTCGCGGCCGCGGTCAACGAAGCGCTGCGTGCCGCACAGGAGCTTGCGGCGCAGAAGATGTCGTCGGTCACCGGTGGCATGAACATCCCGGGACTCATGTAGCGCATGCGCTATCCCGCCCCGATCTCCAGGCTTCTCGAAGAGCTCGAACGTCTGCCGGGCGTTGGCCCCAAGAGCGCGCAACGCATCGCGTACTGGCTATTGACCGTCGAGCCCGTCGAGGCTCAGAGGCTCTCGGATGCCATCACCGACGTAAAGCACGCCATCCATTTCTGCCCACGGTGTTTCAACTTCGCCGAGGGCGACCTGTGCGAGGTGTGCGCGGACTCGAAGCGTGACTCGTCGACGATCTGCGTCGTCGAGGAGCCCCGCGATCTGGCCGCGGTCGAGCGCGTGGCCGACTACCGTGGTGTCTACCATGTCTTGCACGGGGCGATCTCTCCGATCGACGGGATCGGTCCCGATCAGCTGAAGGTTCGAGAGCTCATCGAGCGAGTGGGCGCCGAGGACGTGGTCGAGATCGTCATCGCGACCAATCCCAACGTCGAGGGCGAGACCACCGCCCTGTACCTCGCCCGTCTTATCAAGCCGCTCGGCATCAAGGTGACCAGGATCGCGAGTGGGCTGCCCGTTGGAGGCGACATCGAGTTCGCCGACGAGGTCACGCTGGGACGCGCGATGGAGGCTCGTCGCGAGATGTAGCGTGAACCCGAGACGCTGCGAGCCGGAGTGGGTACGAGGGTGTGGTACCGGCGAGCGATGGGCCGAGGCGCATCGGCGGGCTAGACTTCCAACAATTACCTACCGTTCACCGACGAGATGATACCGTCGACCGTGCGTGCTGTGCCGCACGCGGCCCCTGACCGAGGTCGCCACTATCCTGTACGAACCCCTTCGCGCCGGTCGATGGGGTAGGCAAGCATCCCGGAGGGAAAGGGGGCGCCATGCAGCTGACGGAGATCCGCTGGCACGCACGCGCCGGCCAAGGCGCAGTCACCGCGGCGAAGGTCGTCGCAGAGACCGCACTCTCGGCCGACCAGTACATGCAGGCCATGCCCGAGTACGGTCCTGAGCGCATGGGCGCGCCGATCAAGGCGTTCACGCGCATCAGCGACGAACCGATCGAGATCCACAACAACATCGAGAATCCCGACGTCGTGATCGTCCTCGACGAGTCACTCGTCGATGTCGTCGATGTCGCTGAAGGCATCGCCGGCGATGGAACGATCATCATCAACACCTGCTCGCCGGCGGCCGACGTGAAGCGCGCACTCAAGGTGGGGGACGGCGTCAAGGTCGCGTGCGTCGACGCGAGCGGCATCGCGCTCGAGACCATCAAGCGCGACATCCCCAACACCCCGATCGTGGGTGCGTTTGCGAGGGTCACCGGCGTCATCGACGTCGAGGTCTTCAAGGGTCTTCTTGCGAAGAACCTTGGCAAGAAGTTCGGGCAGGACATGATCGACGCCAACTTCACGGCAGTCGATCGGGCATTCGAGGAGGTGACTGTGGCGTGAGCTGGGACATCTCTCGTGTCAACCAATGGAAGGCCGATGAGTTCCCACGGGGAGCGGTGATTCCCGAGGGCGGCAACTCTGACGACTACAACGTCGGTGGCTGGAGAAGCGAGCGTCCGTACCGCGACGATGAGATCTGTACGCAGTGCCTCTTGTGCTGGGTCTTCTGTCCCGACACCTCGGTCGTCTTGGAGGGCGACAAGGTCGTCGACTTCGACTTCGACCACTGCAAGGGCTGTGGGATCTGCGCCAACGAGTGCCCCACGAACCCCAAGTTCGGGAAGAGCGCCATCGAGATGGTGCCCGAGCCGTGCGAGTTCAAGGTGGTGGAGTAGAGATGGCCGAACACAAGATCGTCGCCTCCACCGGTAACGTCCTCGTCGCTGAGGCGATGCGCCAGTGCAAGCCCGACGTCATGGCGGCGTACCCGATCACACCGCAGACCACGATCGTCGAGGAGTTCGCGAAGTTCGTGGCACAGGGACGGACCCACTGCGAGTACGTGACCGTCGAATCCGAGCACTCCGCGATGAGCGCGTGCGTCGGCGCGTCGGCTGCCGGAGCGCGCGTCATGACCGCGACCTGCTCCCAGGGTCTCGCGCTCATGTGGGAAGAGCTCTACATCGCCGCGGGAATGCGCCTGCCCATCGTCATGGCGAACGCCAACCGCGCACTCTCAGCGCCGATCAACATCCACTGCGATCACAGCGACGCCATGGGCGCGCGTGATTCGGGCTGGATCTTCCTGTTCGCCGAGACGGCACAGGAGGCGTACGACAACACGATCATGGCGGTCAGGATCGCCGAGCACCCCGACGTGCTGCTACCGGTAATGAGCTGCCTCGACGGTTTCATCACCACGCATTCGATCGACCGCGCCGAGACGCTTGATGACGAATCGGTCGCCGCTTTCGTTGGCGACTATGTCCCGACGTACGCTCTGCTCGACACCGACAACCCGGTCAGCCATGGCAACTTCGCTGGTCTGGGCGGGCCGTATTTCGAGTTCAAGAAGCAGCAGCGTGTCGCGATTGACGCCTCGATGGCGGTCGTCAAGTCGGTGGGAGCGGAGTTCTCGGCCATGTCGGGGCGCCCCTTCGACGTCATCGAGACCTGGGGAATGGAAGACGCCGAGGTGGCCATCGTGGTCATCGGCTCGACCGCTGGCAACGTGCGGCACGTGGCGCGCAGCCTGCGCGACCAAGGCGTGAAGGCCGGCGTGGTCAAGATCCGCTGCTTCCGTCCGTTCCCGGCCGCAGAGCTCCGCGAGGCGCTCAAGGGTGTCAAGGCGATTGCGGTTCTCGACCGCTCGGAGAGCTTTGGCGCCGAGGGCGGCCCGGTGTTTCTCGAGGTCAAGAGCGCGCTCTACGATCTCGATACCCGCATCCCGGTCGTCAACTACATCTACGGCCTCGGCGGCTCCGATGTGCGCCTCGAGCTGATCGAGCGCGTCTACTCCGACCTGTCCGACATCGCCTCGGGTGCAGCCGCATCCTTTGGCATGACCTACCTCGGCACCCGATAGGAGGGACGCAGATGGCCACTCTGAAAGAGCTGACTCAGACTCCCGACCGCCTCGCCGGCGGGCACCGCCTGTGCGCTGGCTGCGGCGCCTCCATCGCCGTACGCCAAGTCCTGCTGGCTGCGGGCGACGTTCCCGTGGTCGCGGGGTGCGCTACCGGATGCCTCGAGGTGTCCACGACCATCTACCCGTACTCATCGTGGCGCGTGCCCTTCATCCACAACGCTTTCGAGAACTCGGCGGCGACTGTCTCCGGCATCGAGGCTGCGTTCAAGGGGCTTCAGCGTGCCGGCAAGATCCCGGCGGGCAAGCGCACGAAGTTCGTCGCGTTTGGCGGCGACGGCGGCACGTACGACATCGGCCTGCAGTCGCTCTCCGGTGCCATGGAGCGCGGCCACGACATGGTCTACGTGTGCTACGACAACGGCGCGTACATGAACACCGGCATCCAGCGCTCCTCGGCCACTCCCTTGGGTGCGTGGGCGACCACCGCCGAGGTCGGCAAGGCGCAGCAGGGCAAGATCCAGCGCCGCAAAGACCTCACTTCCATCATCGCCGATCACGGTGTGCCGTATGTCGCGCAGGCCAGCGTGAGTCACTGGAAGGACCTCACCATGAAGGCCGAGAAGGCCTTCTCCGTCGAAGGTCCGGCGTTCCTCAATATCCTGTCGCCGTGCCCGCGCGGCTGGCGCACGCTGCCCAACAAGTCGGTCGAGATCGCCAAGGCCGGCGTCCAGACCGGATTCTGGCCGCTGTTCGAGGTCGAGAACGGTGCGTGGAAGCAGACCGTGAAGGTCGCCAACCAGAAGCCCATCGAGGAGTTCCTCAAGCCCCAGGGGCGCTTCAAGCACCTATTCCAGCCCGAGAACGCCGAACTTCTCGAGACCATCCAGGCCGAGGTCGATCGCTACCTCGCCTACGTGGTGGCGCGGTGCAGCTGCGAAACGTGATTCGCATCTTGTTTGCGTGGAGATACGAAGACCCCGGCCTCGGCCGGGGTCTTCGTGCTCGTGAGCCCGGGTTTCTTGGTCCGCTCTTCTTGAGCAGGCGTCTCGAGCGTCCGCGCTGGCGTGCGTACGTGCGAGGCTCTACACTGGCGACAAACCTTAACGAGCGTCGGCGCGGCCGTTCACGCACGTCATGAGCGGCCCGCAGCTTCATCGGGGGCAGGCATGGCACTGGTCGTGACCAAGTTTGGCGGGACGTCGGTCGGCTCGACCGACCGTCTCCGCGTGGTCGCGGAACGACTCATAGCGCGTAAGCGCGCTGGTGACAGCGTGGTCGCGGTCGTCTCGGCGATGGGTCGGGTCACCGACGAACTGGTCGAACTCGCGAGACAGCTATGCGACGACCCTCCCGAGCGTGAGATGGATATGCTGCTCTCCACCGGCGAGCAGGTCTCGATCGCGCTGCTGGCCATGGCCATCCACGCCCAAGGCTATGACGCCGTCTCCTTCACGGGGCCACAGGTCGGGATCGTAACCGATTCGGTCCACAGCAAGGCAAAGATCACCGAGGTGCGCGGCGATCGGGTCAAAGAGGCGTTGGCCGCCGGCAAGATCGTGATTGTCGCCGGGTTTCAGGGCATCACGGCTGACGGCCAGATCACCACGCTTGGCCGAGGCGGGTCGGACACCACGGCGGTAGCGGTGGCGGCGGGAGTCGGCGCAGACGTGTGTGAGATCTACACCGACGTCGACGGTGTCTACACCGCAGACCCACGGCTCGTGCCCGAAGCGCGCAAGATCGATGCGATCTCTTACGAAGAGATGCTTGAGATGGCCGCTAGCGGTGCGGGGGTGCTGCAGATGCGCAGCGTGGAGTTCGCACGCAACCACGGCGTGGTGATTCACTGCCGATCCTCTTTCACCGATCTGCCCGGGACCATCGTCAAGGAGGCCGACGAGACCATGGAACAGGCGATAATCTCAGGTGTCACGCACGACACCTCGGAGGCGAAGCTCACGATCAGGGACGTCCCCGACCACCCTGGTGTGGCCGCCGCCGTCTTCGGCAAGCTTGCGGGCAGCAACGTGAACGTGGACATGATCATCCAGAACGTGTCCGAACAGGGCACTACCGACATCTCCTTCACCGCGCCCAAGACCGATCTCGTTCGAGCGAAGCGCGCGCTCGACGAAGTCGTCGACGAACTCGGCGCGCGGGAATGGTCGGTGGACGAGTCCGTGGCGAAGGTCTCGCTGGTCGGCGCGGGAATGCGTACCCACCCGGGGATCGCGGCGCTGATGTTCCAGACGCTTGCGGACGCTGGTGTTAACTTGGATCTCATATCCACCTCGCCGATCCGCATCTCGTGCGTCATCTCGGGAGATCAGGTGACACCCGCGGTCCAAGCGCTGCACAGAGCTTTCGGGCTCGAGGACACTGAGGTGGTCGCCGAGATGTCCTCGGCGGGACGAGAGGGGACGTGAGTCAGATGGCCTGGGACAAGCCCATGCCAGAGCGTCCGGTCGTCGCTGTCGCTGGCGTTACGGGTGCCGTAGGTCGAGAGATGCTCAAGGTGCTCGAGCAACGGCAGTTCCCCGCCGAGCGCGTCGTCGCGCTCGCATCCGCCCGCTCCGCGGGCAAGAGCGTGGAGTTCGCCGGCGGCAAGCTGGTTGTCGAGGAGATGACGACCGAGAGCTTCGCAGGCGTCGACATCGCGCTCTTCTCGGCAGGTGCGAACGTGAGCAAGCAGTTCCGCGATGCGGTGGTGTCGGCGGGCGCGGTGATGATCGACAACTCGTCGGCGTTTCGGATGGACGACGACGTGCCGCTGGTCGTGCCTGAGGTCAACCGCGAGGACATCGCGTGGCACTCCGGGGTGATAGCGAACCCCAACTGCTCGACGATCCAGATGGTGGTAGCCCTCAAGCCGCTTGACAACATCGCTCAGATCAAGCGGGTCGTGGTCTCAACGTATCAGGCCGCGTCCGGCGCGGGTGCGGCGGCGATGGATGAGCTCTACTCCCAGTCACGCGACTTCCTCGTAGGCCAGGAACTCAAGGTAGAACAGTTCGCGCACCGCATCGCGTTCAACTGCATACCGCAGATCGACGTCTTCCTCGGCGACCGGTCCACCAAAGAGGAGTGGAAGATGGTCGTCGAGACGCAGAAGATCATGCACGCTCCCGATCTCAAGGTGGCGGCAACCTGCGTGCGCGTTCCCGTGCTGCGCTGCCACTCTGAGGCGATCAACGTCGAGTTCGAGGATCCCGTGTTCTTGGGCGCGGCGATCGAGACCCTCTCGGATGCCGACGGGATAACCCTGCTCGACGATCCAGCCGAGCAGGAGTACCCGATGCCGGCTCTGCTCGAGGGCAGCGACGATGTGTACGTTGGAAGACTCCGGGTGGATCGAAGCGTGAAGTACGGGCTCTCGATGTGGGTCGTAGCTGACCAATTGCGCAAGGGAGCAGCTCTCAACGCGGTGCAGATCGCGGAGGCGCTGCTCGGCCAGACAGGGATCTCGCGCGGGTAGGTAGTAGTCGTAGTCGGCGGACAGGGCGGTGTAGCGATGACGGACGGGACAGCCAAGATCCTCATTGTGGAAGACGATGCGACGATCGCTCGGCTGGTCGAGCTTGAGCTTGAGCACGCCGGGTTCATAGTGATGAAGGTGGCCGACGGGGTTTCCGCGCTCGCCGCCGCCCAGGAGTATGCGCCCGATCTGATCCTGCTCGACCTGATGCTTCCGGGAATGGACGGGCTCGAGGTCACGCGGTCACTGCGCTTCCAGGGGGCGACGGTGCCCATTCTCATGCTCACGGCTCGCTCGGAGACTCAAGACGTTGTGACGGGCTTCGATGCAGGTGCAGATGACTACCTGCGCAAGCCGTTCGAGATTCCCGAGCTGCTGTCTCGGGTCCGCGCCTTGCTCAAGCGCTCCGAGCACGATCGGCCGTCCACTCAGTACAAAGTGGGCAACATCGAGATCGATCCGGCATCACGTAGCGTGACCGTCGCTGGCGAGCCGATTACCGTGACGGCCAAGGAATACGACTTGCTGGAGTTCTTCGTGGCCAACGCAGGCAGGGTCATCAGTCGAGACGAGATTCTCGAGAAGGTCTGGGGCGGCCAGCATACGACCGACAGCAACGTGATTGAGGTCTTCGTGTGCCACCTGCGCAACAAGATCGGTGATCGCGACAACCAGATCATCCGAACGATAAGAGGCGTGGGCTACTTCTTCTCGAGGACGTAGATGCGTGACTGGTCCTTGAGGGGATGGCTGCTCGTCGTCTCCGTTCTGTTCGCCGTCCTCGTTGTCGGGGGCGTCGCACTGACGACCTATGTCATCGTCTCGGACGGCATGCAGGTCGTGGCGTCCGACACGGCCGCGCGAGCGTCGGTCTCCGTGATCGCGGTAGTGCGGGAGGCTGTCGTCGAGGCCGGCAACGCGGTGGGCTCGCTCGCTCTCGGTGACGATGAGAGGGCTCGCCTCGGCAGGGAGCAGTTGGCTCGGAACCTGCCTGATGCTCTGCAGCACTCGGGTCTGTCGGGCGCCGAGTTCGCTGTCTACGGTCCGGACATGGACCTCGTCTGGGCCACCGGTCCCGAGGCGATCCACCCAGCCCAGAACGGAGCCAGACAGCGGGCGGTGAGCGGCGGAGAGCCGACGAGATCGCTGATGCGCTCGGGAGGTTTGATAGCGGGCCTCGTCACAGACGCACAGCTTGGGGCAAGCGTCATCCATACCCCGATCGAGCTGCCCGGTGGCGATCAAGGCGTGCTGGACGTGACTTACATTCCCGACAGCGAGGAGACGGTGATCGACGCCATCCGGCTGCCGATGACCATCCTGGCCCTGTCGGCGATGCTGATCATGGTCGTTCTGATGCAGACCTCGATGGTGTGGGTTCTCAACCTTGTTGACGATCTTCGCAAGGCCGCGGACTCCATCGATGCCGGACGTCTCGAAGACCGGCTTCCGGAGTCCGGCGAAAACGAGATCGGCGACCTCGCGCGCTCGCTCAACCACTTGATCGAGCGCCTCCAACGACGCGCCGAAGCGCAGGGCCGTTTCGTGGCGGACGCGTCGCATGAGCTGGCAACGCCGGTGGCGGGAATCCGAGGCTACACGAGTATCTTGCGGGCGTGGGGCGCCGAGGACCCGGTGGTGCTCGAAGAGGCCATCGATGCAATCGATCGGGAATCCGGTCGGATGGCACGGCTCACAAGCGAGCTGCTCAACCTCCTCCATGCCGACCAGGGGCTCCGACTCAAGACCGAGAGATTCGACGTCAATGCGGTGGCTCGCGAGCGACTCGCGGTCACTGCGAGTCGCTACCTCGACAAGGAGATCGAGTTCGAGGGGCCCGAGGACGAGTCACTGTTCATGCTGGGGGATCCGGACCGACTCGAAGATGTGATGGCGATCCTGCTCGACAACGCGGGAAAGTACACCCCCTCAGGGGGGACCGTTGCGGTCCGAACCCATCGGCGGCGTGACGAGATCACCATCGACGTCTCAGACACGGGCAAGGGGATTCCCGCAGCGGACCTGCCTCGCCTGTTCGACCGGTTCTTCCGCAGCGAGAGCGCGCGCGCCGAGGGCGAGGCGGGGTTCGGCTTGGGGCTGGCGATTGCCAAGAGCATCGTCGACAGCATGGGTGGGACCATCTCGGTCGAGAGCGTGGTCGGCGAGGGCACTGTCTTCACCATCACGGTGCCGCGCGGCCGCATGTGAGTCGAGCCATCAAGGAGCGGCGCCGCGTGGCCGATATATACCTCGGAGGTATCCACGACCTGGGAGAGGCTGGGCCGAGTGCGCGCTCAGAACCGAGCCATAGCCAAAAGGGCGTTCGCGTCGCCCGAATGGGCGAGCGCCGCTGACGCCATCTTCAAAGCGACGGGCATCAGCGTCCGAGTCCTCGACTTCGGTTCACCCGAGCAGCTGTGTGGCGATGTGACATGCGCGTACTGCTACGTCGCGACGGGACTTACCTCGGCAGACCCGGAAGCCTGCTTCGACCGCTGCCCCAAGCCCGATGCCGATCAAGGCCGGGTGATGTGCCGAGCAGGACTGCCCGTTCTGTATGCCCCCGTCGTTCACGGCCAGGACGTCGTCGCGCACGTGGTGGTGAGCGGCTACGTGACCTCGACCAGGGAGCGCCGCGGGCGCTACGAGAACCTGTTGTCGCGCGGGGTCAGCGAGGATGCTGCCCGCAGGAACATCCGTACCCTGCCCGTGATCGCGCGAGCCCAGGCCGAGTCGTACCTCCAGATGGCCCTGGCCTGCGCGAACACGGTGTTCGAGGCGACGCTCGAGCGCACTGCATCGACCGAGAGGATCGAGGAGCTCAAGCTCTTCGTCTCCGCAGGCCAGCAGGTAGTATCGACCACGTCTCTCGACGCTACGTCGTTGGGTGACATCGCCGAGGAGGCGGTCGCGCTCGTCGGTGGGCAGGTCGGAGCCGTGCTCCGGCCGCGTGGAAACGCGCTTGAGGTCGTCGCGCGGACGCAAGGGTGGAGGGGGCAGGTAGGGGCCGTCGTATCCCGCAGGTCCACCGCATCAGGGCGCGCTCTGGACTCGCGCAAGGTCGTGGTCGCACCCGGCAAGGACACCGCGAGCGCCACGCTCGCCCTGCCGCTCACGCTGGGCGACAGAACCCTCGGAGTCCTCGAGGTCCGCCTGTCCCAGACCGAACTGCCCCTCGCACCCGAGAAGCTCTCGAGGCTGGGCCGCTTCGGCCAGTTCGTTGCCATCGCGCTCGAGCGGGAAGACGAGAGGGCGGCGGTGCAAAGAGCGATGACGGGCTACGGTCAGCTCAATGAGCTTGCTGCCGAGCTTGGTGGTCAGACCGATATCGACGGGGTCGCCAACATCGTCACAGGCGTTCTCGAGCGTTCGTTCGACTTCCAGCTCGCCGGACTGGTGCTCACGAGCTGGGGCAGAGACCGAGCCGACGTGGTCACTGTAGGCGAGGTTGCCAGCGTCGACATCGATCACGTGTTAGGCGTCGTGTCCGGTCGTGACGTCGTCAAGCATCCCTTCGACAAGGTCCGATTCGTGACGAAGCACGGCTCGATCAGCAAGAAGGAGCCCTCGGAGGACTGGGCCATCTCGGTGGTCGAACTCCAGTACGGCGCCCTCGACGTTGGGTGGCTGTACGTCGCACGCAGTGACGGCGCACGTTACAACGCCCAGGACCGTGCGCTGCTCGAGGGCATCGCGGCGCACTGCGGCTCGGCGCTCGGCCGTGCGGCGCTGTTCAGCCGCATCCGCGACGACTACGCGAGTACCATCGCGGCACTCTCGGCGACGCTCGACGCGGGTGAGCACGGGCCGTCGGGCCATGCAGGCCGTGTGATGGACTATGCGATGCTCATCGGCGAGGAGATGGGGCTGGGCTACGAGGAGGTAGAGAAGCTGCGGTTTGCCGGATTGCTTCACGATGTCGGCAAGACGGGTGTGCCCGAAGAGATACTGCTCAAGCCGGGCAGGCTCACCCCCGAGGAGCTGCTCAAAGCACAGAGCCACGCTGAGTTGGGTGCCTCGATCATCGACCAGATCGGCTTTCTCAAGTCGCTGACGCCGGTCATCATGCACCATCACGAGCGCTGGGACGGGTCCGGGTATCCTGCCGAGCTCGCCGGTGAGGACATCCCGCTTCTCTCTCGGGTTCTCGCTGTTGCCGATGCGTTCGACGCGATGACCGCTGACACACCCTATCGAGCCAAGATGACGATCGCGCAGGCGCGAGCGGAGACCGAAGCGGGTTCGGGGACGCAGTTCGACCCGAAGGTCGTCGCGGCCCTCGCGTCGCTGCTCGATCGCATGGCGCTCGCTGGTTCGACCGGGCTGCTTCTGCCCGAGGAGCTGCGCAGTACCCCGGATCTGCCAGCCTAGGATTCCCGCCCGCCCGCTGTCGACCACCGTAGCCCCGCATCCCGCCGGCTGGTAGAATCGCTGTCCCGAGCGCTCCCACCCTCGGCACTCTCCCGTTGCCTCTCGAGGGGCTTCACGCGTGAACAGAACCCGCTACATCGCACAGGCCGGCGTGATAGCCGCCGTCTACGCAGCCGCGACCATCCTTGTCGTGCAGTTCCTCAACGTTCTCGCGATCGGCCCCGTCCAGCTGCGCGTCAGCGAAGCACTGACCGTCGTCGCCTTCTTCACTCCGGCGGCCGTGCCGGGTCTGGCGTTGGGCTCGGCGGTCGCGAACCTCTACTCGTTCGCCCTTCTCGGCAGCCCGATCGCGCTGCTGGACGTGGTCTTCGGCTCGCTCGGAACACTGGTCGGCGCTGCGTGGACGTGGCGGTTTCGCAGCAACACGGCGCTGGGGTTGGCCGGTCCGGTAGTGAGCAACTCCCTGATCGTCGCAGCCTACCTTCCGTGGCTGGTCAAGGGCTTGGGACTGTATGAGATACCCCTGATTGGCGTAGACTTGGAGGGTCGTTGGCTCCCCATGTACGTGTTCGGGGTCGTCACGATCGCGGTAGGCCAGGCGGTGGTCATGTACGGGCTCGGGTGGCCGCTGCTCGTGGCGTTGAAGCGGCTGCGACCGATAGAACCCTAGGGTCGAGCCGCCAGGGAGTCTGGGGAGGGCAGTTGTCGGAGATCGACCGAGGCAGCACGCGCCGGATAGCTCGCCCTGCCGCGCCGCTGATCTCCCAACAGAGCACCGACTGTACCGGCTGCTGGGCATGCGTCCGGCACTGTCCCGCGCATGCGTTGCGCGTGATAGACGGCCGAGTCGAAGTCATTCCCGAGCGCTGCGTCGCCTGTGGCGCCTGCGTGTCGGGCTGCGGTCGTGGTGGCAACCAGGTCCGAGACGATCTTGCTCGCGTACGACAGCTTCTGGACGGCGAGGTTCCCGTGGTCGCCATGCTCGCCAGCGAGTTCATCGCGGCCATGCATCCGCTCTCACCGACCGATGTCGAGTACGCCCTAGAAGCGGTCGGCTTCGCGGGCGTCGAGACCACCGTGCTGGGGGAGGAGATGGTCGCCGCTTCCTACGAGTCCGCACTCGAGCGGGAGGCACCCGCCCTCCAACTGAGGTCTACCTGCCCCGTCGCCGCCGACTGGGTCCGCAAGTTCTATCCCGATCTCCTGCCGTCACTTGCGCCCATCGCGCCGCCCTATGTCGCGCAAGCCCGACTGATTCGTGAGATGTACCCCGGCGATGTGGCGATCGTATACATGTCGCCGTGCTGGGCGCGCAAGGACGAGATCTACCGCGACGAGATCGAGCAGGCCGTCGATGTTGCCATCGGCTTCGACGAGCTGCGCACCTTGCTCGAGGGGGTGCCCCGCCGACCTGCAGACGTGCCGGTGTTGCGCCATCCGACTGCATCCAAGGAGCTGTCTGGCACCGACGGGTTTCCTCGGCGGGCGCTCCGAGCGCACGACATGACCGGTGGCGACCTGAGCGTGGCACGGGGGCTGGTCGAGATCGACAGACTGCTCGGCGCCATACGGCGGGGCGAGGCGTCTCCGGCCGTCGTCGACATGTTGTCCTGTGAGGGGTGCATCGACGGGCCATGCGTGCGTCCCGAGATGTCCGTCTTCGCCAAGCGAACGATCGACGCTGCAGAGCGGGAACGGCAGCCACCCCCCGCCGTTGACAGCCGTACCTTCCTCTCGGCGCTGCCCAAGATCGACCTGCACCGCTCGTTCGCGGCGGAGCCGGCCCCGGTCCACCAGCCCACTGCTGAAGAGATCGACAACGTGCTCGCGGCAGGCGAGTTCACCAGCCCCGCCGAGCACCTCGACTGCGGGCTGTGCGGCTACGACACGTGCGTGGCGCATGCGGAGGCCGTCTGGCTCGGCAACTCTACGTGGGCGATGTGCTTCCCGCTGGAGCGCAAACGGCTACTGCGCGAACACGAGCGCCTCTCGGAGGCATCGCTGACCGACGACATGACCGGTCTGCTGAATCGGCGCGCGCTCGACGCCCGTCTCGCCGAGGAGACCGCACGTGCCGAGCGCTACGGGACGCCGCTCTCGCTCGTGGTGCTCGACCTCGACAACTTCAAAGAGGTCAACGATCGCTACGGGCATGCCGCGGGCGACGCTCTGCTTCGAGCCGTGGGTGTCTTGCTCCGCGCCGAGCTCCGTACCGCCGACATCGCTGTCAGATACGGCGGAGACGAGTTCGCGCTGGTACTGCCTGGGGTCACCAAGACCGGCGCCTGGGCGGTGGCCGAGAAGGTGCTGGGCAGCTTGCGCACGCTGGCCACCGACACCGATGAGGGCCTGCAGGCCAACGCGACGTGTTCGGTCGGCGTCGCCTCCTTCGGCGAGGCGTATCGCGACGCCGATTCGCTGCTGCGCGGTGCGGACTCCGCGCTCTATGCCGCGAAGCGCTCGGGTCGCAACCGCGTGGAGCTCGCAGCAGGGTAAGCACATAGAGGGACCGCTGCCGGATCGCTCTTGAGATGTGCTGAGATGCTCGCCTTCATCCAGGGAGGGCGCTTGTGCATGACGCGTTGTTGGCCACAGCCGAGGGAGACCGCTTTCGCTGCGGGCTGTGCCCCAACGCCTGCCTGATCGCAGAAGGTGCTCGCGGCGTGTGCGGAGCGCGCGGAGTCGTGGGCAAGAGACTGCGCGCGCTCACCTACGGTCTGGTCAGTTCGATAGCAGCCGACCCGATCGAGAAGAAGCCGGTCTTCCACTTCTGCCCTGGCACTCGGGTGATCTCCCTTGGCAGCGTCGGGTGCTCGATGCGGTGCGGCCACTGCCAGAACTGGCAGATCTCCAGACCCAAGGGGGACGACGGCTCGGTACCTCTTCGCCGCGTCGAGCCGGAGGCGGTCGTGGGACTGGCCCGGGACGCCGGATGCACCGGTGTCGCGTTCACCTACAACGAGCCCGTGATCTGGCTTGAGTACGTTCTTGACGCGGCGAGAGCGGCCAAAGAAGCCGGCTTGTACACCGTGATGGTGACCAACGGGTACGTGACGCCTGCAGGACTCGACCTGTTCGCGCAGTTCATCGACGTCTGGCGAGTCGACATCAAGGGGTTCGATGAGAGCACCTACAAGAGACTGTGTGGGGTGGGTCATCCGGACTCGGTTCGCAAGGCGGCGGAACTGGCGCGTCACTTCCACGACATGCACGTCGAGTGCGTCACCAACGTCGTTCCCACGATCAACGACACCGAGGTCGAGCTCAGAGCCGTATCCCGGTGGATCGCGGAGTCCCTCGGTGAGGACACGCCATGGCACGTGACGCGATTCGTGCCGTATCTGGACTTCGCGCACCTCGACCCGACGCCTCTCTCCACCTTGCTCAGGGCGCGCGAGATCGGAGCCGAAGAAGGGCTGCGCTACATCTACCTCGGCAACATCGACTACCCCGGTGGAGAGGACACAGTCTGCCCCGAATGCGGGGCTGTTGCGGTTGCCCGCCATGGGTTCTCATCTCGGGCGAGTGGGCTTGGGCGCGACGGTGTCTGCGAGGCGTGCGGGGCTGGCCTCAACATACGCGTGCACGGTTGCGGGTAGAGTCTGCAAGGAACGCCAGCCAATCCGCGGAAGAGAGCCGTCCATGTCCGACGATAGCGCCCACCTGCCCGCAGGCGGTGAGTCAGCGCGTGAAGTCGCCCCTGTCGCACCGCGTGTCCTC
Organism: uncultured Actinomycetes bacterium; assembly: GCA_963700665.1. Taxonomy (GTDB): domain Bacteria; phylum Actinomycetota; class Coriobacteriia; order Anaerosomatales; family PHET01; genus CAVPCY01. The sequence goes on along the minus strand of CAVOYK010000009.1, from coordinate 179,514 downwards.
GTCTTCTTCGACTACTCGTGCCAGTTCTGCTACCTCGACTGGCCGCGGTTCAAGCGGCTGAGGGCCGAGCACGGTGCCGAGCTGTTCCTCGTGCCCTTCGAGCTTCGGCCCTCTTTGCCGGTCGACGGAGAGCCCCTCTCTGAGATCGGAGCCGGTCACTCGGAGCGAGTCGAGGAGTACATGCGACGCATGGCACGAGAGGCCGACATCGGCTTGGTGTTTCCCGCATTCGTGCCAAACACGCACCGCGCACTCGTACTGGGGGAGTACGCTCGCGATGCCGGGCCGGAGGTTCACGAGCGGGTCCACGAGGCGATCTTCTCGGCGTACAGCGCGAGTGATCAAGACATCGGCGGCGAGGAGGTACTGCTTCGCATCGCCGAGGAGCACTCGCTCGACGTCGGGGACGTCTCGGCCGCGCTTGCTGACGGGCGCTACGACGAGCGGCTGCACCAGTTCCGGCATCTCGCGTTGGAGCTGGGGATCACGGCGACGCCGAGCGCGCTCATCTGCAACGAGCTGCTCATCGGGACGCGTCCGTATGAGGTGCTGAAGGCGTCGATAGAACGCTGCCTCGTCAGCGAGCTCAACGTCGCCGAGCGGGCCGCCGCGTCGGTCGACTCCGAGGTGGGGGAGTCCACGGCAGCGGAGGGCTCACCAGCGACGATAGACAGGTAGCCGTCACAGTGTCGAGCGCGCGGTAGGCACCGCGAGACAACACAAGTCCATGCACGCGCCGGAGGGCGGGTGTTCGGGCTGCGGTAGCGCTATCATATGCGGGGGCATCGAGCGCTTCGCCCTCATCCGAGACTGAGACAGGAGTAGCCGCACAGGTGGAACCAGTTGTCGTCATCCCCACGTTTTGGACTCGTCGCACCGGCGGCCGCAAGCGGGTTTCGACCGACGAACGCGCTGCTGTCTACGACCACCCGATACCCTTGGACGAGATCGAACCGTCACTGGTCGCCTGCCTTCAGTCGCTTCGACAGGTCAGGGGCTTGGGTCGCGTGGTGGTCGTGGTGGCTGTCACCGATGCGGCCATCGCGCACGAGGCCGAGGACCGTGTCCGCGAGATAGTCGACGACTTCCCCGGCATTCTTGCGTTCGTCTTCGGGCCCGCCGAACTCGGTTCGCTTCACCGGCGGCTGGAGCAGCTTGAGTTCGCCGACATGATCGAGGGCCTCACGCTCACAGGTTATGGTGCGGTACGCAACCTGGGCCTGATCGCAGCCGCCGTGCTCGGCCATGAGGCCGTGGTCTTCCTTGACGACGACGAGGTCGTGCTCGACGGCGATTTCCTTGAGAAGGCGCTGTACGGGCTGGGGGCCAAGCTGCAAGACGGCACTCCGCTCCTTGCGAAGACGGGCTACTACGTGGACGACCAGGGTCGCTGGCAGCGTCACGACCGGGCGCACTGGTCCGACATGTTCTGGCGTCAAAGCGATGCGTACAATGCGGCACTCGACATAGTCATGAAGCCGCCGCGCCTGCAGCGCGCCAAGATCGCTTTCGGCGGAATCATGGCGCTTCACAACCGCATGTACATGTCGGTCAGCTTCGATCCGTGGGTGAGCCGCGGCGAGGACATCGACTACGTCATCAACGTCCGGATGCACGGGGGCGACGTGTTCATCGACGATGAGTGGAACGCGCTCCATCTGCCGCCGGAACCTGTGAGTGAAGCACTGCGTTTTCGCCAGGACGTCATCCGATTCGTGTACGAGCATCGCAAGATCGAGTTCGCCAAGTCGCAGGTCGACCTTCGCCAAGTGACCCCGAAGTCGATGGCGCCCTATCCGGGCGAGTTCATCGACTCTTCGGTGGGCTGGCGTGCGTTCGCGACTGGCATGCTGCGCGCCGTTGCGCGTCCCGAGAAGGGCGCCTACTTCCAGGCGGCGTTGCACTCAGTGCGAGACGCGAGCGACTATGCGCGTGAGCACTGCCAGCACTACTTCGAATTCCAGAGGCGTTGGCCGATCATGATGGAAGCTCTCTGGGACGATGTCGCCCTCTCGAGTCTGTTCACCGGCGAGCGGCGGGTGGACCGCACCGCGATTACCGGCCGATTCCCCGTGGTACCGCCGGCGGAGTAGACGGCCGTGGGTGAGTGGGCGCTCGCCGTCGCAATCGGATTTGCCTCCGGTGTGCTCTCCGGTGCCTTTGGCATTGGAGGAGGCATCGTGACGACGCCGGCGATCAGACTGGTGCTGGGCGTACCCTCTCTGATAGCCGTTGGCACGCCGCTGCCGGTCATCATCCCGGGCGCGGTGACCGGTGCTGCGTCGTATCACCGAAAGGGCCTGGCGGACGTCCGTTCCGGCCTGATACTCGGCGCGGCGGGCGCGGGTACGGCGGTGGTGGGGGCGATCCTCGCAACGCGACTGGGCGGTTCGGTCGTACTGATCGGCACGTCTGCGCTCATCCTGTACGCAGCGGTCGATACCATCCTTCAGATAGTGGCGGACCGTGGCTCGCATGCGACGTCAGGGGCGTCGCAAGGGGACAGCGCCCCAGAGCCTCCGAGGCCGCCGGTACCGCTGCTTGTCGGTATCGGCGCGCTCACCGGTCTGTACTCGGGCTTCTTTGGTCTGGGCGGAGGGTTCGTACTCGTTCCCATGCTTACGCGTTGGGCGCGATTCGGCATCAAGAGGGCGATCGGCACGTCGTTGGTGACCATCTCGCTGCTCGCGATTCCTGGCACGATCACCCATGCGGTTCTCGGCAACATCGACTGGAGGATCACGCTGGGTCTCGCTTTGGGTGTCGTGCCCGGCGCGATGGTAGGGGCCCACATCACCCAGGGGGCGAGGGACCAGCGCGTACGCATCGCGTTCGCGGTGCTGCTCATCGTGGTCGGCCTGTGGCTCGCGGTCAGCGAGATCGGATCGGCGCTCGGATGAGCCTGCCCACGCGAGCTGCCAGCGCGAAGGACATCTACGCCCTGTGGCCAGCGGTCAAGGCTGCGCATCTTATGGCAAGCGCCGAGGAGTTCTCGGCATTTCGCGATGCGGCCCCATGGCGCGTGCGAGTGAACGACGCGGGCGAGGCGCTGGTCGTGGCCAGGTGGCGCGCGCATCTGGACGTGCTGGCGATTCGCGGGCTGTGGAGCGCACCGCACCGCCTCGCCGACCTCGTAGACGACGCCCGCTCGGTGGCGCGCGCCCAGGGGCTCAGCGTCGTGCTGTCGCCACTGGCGAGCGGCGAGACACGTGATGCCTACCTTGCGTCAGGCATGTCCGAGGTCGAGCGCATCGTCGCGCTCCAAGGCGAGGTGGCGCGCCTTCACGCCCGTCAACTGCCGGAAGGGGTGCGAATCCGGCCAGCGCGATCGACTGACGTGCCCGACCTCGAGCGAGTCGACGGGGAGTGTTTCACGGAGTTCTGGCGCTACGGCTCGGCCGAGCTCGAAGAGTCGCTGGCCGCCGAACGGGTCTGTGTGGTCGAGTCGGAGCAGGGGGCGATCTACGGCTACTCGACCTGCGCTTGCTACGGTGCGACCGTGACGGTCGGGCGCCTGGCGGTAGCCCCCGCCGCGCGACGGCGCGGACTTGCGAGCGCCCTCCTTCTCGATGCCGCGCTGTGGGCTCAAGCGGTGGACGCATACGCAGTCACCCTGTGCACGCAGGAGGACAACTCGGTTTCGCGTGAGTTCTACGCCTCCGCGGGCTTGGTCGAGCTTCCCGAGTGCTACATCCTGGCCGCTTGCGACGCCTGAGCGCCGCGCGCGGCCGGTCGTCTGTGCGCTTGGACGGTTTGCAGATACACTGTGAGGACGCGTACAGCGTGAGGACCTGCCGCTGCGGGCGAGGGCGCTACCGAGGAGGCGTGGATGCTCAAGGCACTCGTTGTCGATGATGAGGCACCGGCGCGCTCGGAACTGCGATTCCTGCTTGGCGAGGCTGGCGGTGTCGAAGTCATCGGAGAGGCAAGCAACGCCATCGAGGCGATGCAGCTGATCAAGGCCATCCCCTACGACGTCATCTTCCTCGACATCAACATGCCCGGACTCACCGGGGTGCAGCTCGCGGAGGCTCTTGCCGCCCACCCCAGGCCTCCCGCAATCATCTTCGTGACCGCCCACTCGGAGCACGCGGTCAAGGCGTTCGAGGTCAAGGCGACCGACTACCTGGTCAAGCCCGTCGAGCTGGAACGCCTCAAGCAAGCGATCTCGCGCCTGACGCCTGTGGCGGAGCAGGCGCCTGCACGAGTGGAGCGGATACCGGTCGAGAAGGCAGGCAAGAAGCTGCTGGTATCGGTAGCCGACATCCTCTACATCATGGCCAAGGACGACTACAGCTATCTGCACACGACGGCGGACCGCTATCTGTCGACGATGTCGCTTTCCAGCCTGGAGACCAAGCTGGAGCCCGCTGGGTTCTTCCGCACCCATCGCCGCTACTTGGTCAATCTCGCGCGCGTCAAGGAAGTCGTGCCGATGTACGGCGGCACCCTTCTGCTGACGCTGACCGACGAAGCCGCAACACAGATCCCCGTGTCGAGGCGTCGCGTTCCATCGCTCAAGAAGGCCCTTGGGCTATAGGCACTGGGGCCATGACGTTCGCTCCCGATCGCGTCATCGCTCGCGTGGGACTCATCTCCGACACCCATGGCAGGGTCGACCCCAGGGTGCACGAGGCCCTCGAGGGCGTCGACATGATCCTGCACGCCGGCGACGTGGGCAAAGACAGCGTGCTCTACGAGCTGCAGACGATCGCGCCGGAGCTCACGGCGGTACTGGGCAACTGCGACTTCGATGGCTATGGCTGGGATCTTCGACTCCAAGCGCGCACGACCGTTGCGGAAGTGCGTTTCTTGGTCATCCACGACCTGCACGATCTGGGCCCCGTGCCCGAAGACGTGGACGTCGTGGTGTGCGGCCATTCGCATCGGCCGAGCATCCAGTACCACGGCGACGTGCTGGTGGTGAACCCGGGCTCGGCCTCGCAGCGGCGCCGAGAGCCCAGCCGCACGGTGGGAATCGTCGAGATCGGCGAGCGCCGTGCGGTACACGCGCGCATCGTCGCCCTCGACCGGATCGGCCCACCCCACCTCGACTAGTGCGGACCACGCAGCGCTACTGCTCCTCGATGACGATTCCGGCTGCGTCGGCGATACCGCGAACGAGAGCAGCGATCGAGCCGGGCGAGGCGTCCGGCAGGTCGATGCGCATCACACGCCGATCGTTCTCGGCGAGCGTCACGAGATCGCCTTCGGCCTGAGCGCGGTGCAATGCCCTCAGGCCCCATGGCTGTCCGGGCACCGGCACGTCGGCGGAATCCGACGTGGAGACGAGCACGAACACGCCGCTGTTTCGCCCTCCCTTGTGCAGCTGCCCCGTCGAGTGCAGGTACCGCGGACCCAACTCGAGCATGAAGGGGACACCGAGTTCGGCCGAAGCGGGCGTCACGACCGAGAAGAGCGGGGAGAGCAGCTCCGGGTCGTCAGGAAGGTAGGCCAAAACGCACAGGAAGTCGCCCGAGCGCATGGCTGCGACTGCGTGGCCGATGGCGGTTCCCAGGCTCGTCTCGGGGTGGCCGGGGGATGGGAGCGCACCCGCATAGGTGAGGGCCGACCCGTCGACCTCGGTCTGCGCCTCGGGGGCGGCGATCGACCCGTCGAGTACGGCCGCGGTGGCAGCCTTGGCTGCGGCGACGTTGGGCTGCCCGAACGGGTTCACACCGAGTAGGGGCCCCATCAGAGCCACCCCATGCTCCCAGCGCACGAACTCGGCACTGAGGTCCCACGCGCTCTGGAGCACCAGTTCGATGACGGGGAAGTGATCGCGCCATTGGGCAGCCCATCCGGCGAGGCGGTCGTCGTGCGCGTAGCGTACGACGGCGAGGGCTCGGTCGCGCCCGTACCCCGCGGGCTTGTCCGCGCTCAACTCCACGACCGGCACGATGCCGGTTCCCTCTTTGCCGAGCGACTCGGCCACCAGTTGCTCGACCCACAAGCCGAAGGACGCCAGTGGCGGCGAGGCGATCACGGTCAGTTTGTCGCGCCCCGCGCCGTGAGCATCGACGGCGAAAGCCGCGAGCTTCGTGCCCGGGTTCTCTCGCACCGGCTCGTGACAGGCCGTCTCCATAGAGCGCGCACTGTCCACGAACCGTTCGAGATCGATACCGAGAAGTGCAGCCGGCAGCAGCCCGAAGACCGTGAGCGCCGAGTAGCGCCCACCCACGTTCGCCGGGGACGAGACGACCGACCGAAAGCCCTCTTCCGCCGCCAGACGCTCCAAGTGCGAGTCGGGGTCGGTGACGGCGATAAAGCGATCACCGGCCGCTTCTCGTCCCAACGCGGCGTCCGCTGAAGCGCGAAAGACAGCGTAGAGCGACAACGGCTCGACGGTCGTTCCGGACTTGCTCGAGACCAGAATGACCGTCCTCGCGAAGTCGATGGAGTCCAAGACGGTACGAGCGGTCGTGGGGGAGGTGGTGTCGAGTACGTGCAGTCTGGGCCGGTCTTGTGCAAGCTCCCCAGACACGCTGCCGATGACCAGCGACGCGAGCGAGCTGCCGCCCATGCCAAGCAGCACGACGTCATCGAGTCCCTCGCCGCGAAGTGTGGTGGCCAGCTGAACGAGACCGGGTATCTCGGCAGCGGCATCGGCGGCCAGGTGTGTCCAGCCGAGGTTGTGAACGACCTCTTCCTTGACGGCGTCGTCCTCGGCGAACAGCGATGCGTCGCGCGCCGCGAGACGGGCGGGAGCATCGAGTGCGAAGAGCCTATCGAGAGCAGACACTGTCCGGCCCCTTTCGTTGGTTCCATCAGCGGGTATATGCCCGACGGCTACCCTGCATCCTCGTCGGCAGCAGCGACCTCGATCGGGACTACCTCGATGCCCTCTCTCGTCTCGATGCGGGCGACAAGCACGCCCGCGCCGACCACCAGCGCACCGCCTATCACGGTGGCCGGTGTGAGCGCTTCGCCGAGGAACGCCGAGGCGAACAACACCGCGCTGACGGGTTCGACGTAGGTAAGGATCGCGGCGTGGTCGGCCCGCACTCGCCTCAGACCGCCCAAGAAGACGAAGCCTGCGAATGCGGTGTGCACGACACCGAGCGTGACGAGTGCCGTATAGGATCCAGGAACGCTCGGTCCGTCCCCTCGAGCGTACGCTGCGATGACGAACGGCAGCAGCACGAAGGACGCGACCGAGTACTCGATCAGCATCAGCGACCCACTGGATATGCCTCTCAGGATCTTCTTCGAGCGCAGCAGGAGGGTGGCGTAGGTGAGCGCCGAGCAAAACGCGAGCACCGCTCCGAGCAGTTCGCCACCGCTGTTCATCTCCAGACCGTGCTGCGCGAGAACGACGGCGATGCCGCCCATCGCGAGCAGCAGCGGTGGGACTATGCGCTTGTCGAAGCGCTCTCCCGTGACGAAGGGTGCCAGCGCGGCGACGAACACCGGTCCGGTGTAGGCCAGCAGTTCTGCGGTCGCCACCGAAGTCAGATCGAGCGCCGTGAGGAACAGGAACCAGTTGAGCGTGAGAATCAGGCCCTGTCCGGCGACTTGGAGCAGCTTGCGCCGCCCCAGCGTGGGAAGCTCGCGCCACCTGCCCGTAGCCAGCATCCACGCGCCGATAGCGGCACCGGCCGCGAAGACCCTGAAGAACACCTTGATCACCGAGGCGCCGTCGACCGCGCGCAGTATCAGCGGAATCGTGCCCCAGATGAGCCCTGCTGCCGCTACTCGGGCGAGCCCGGCTAAGCGTTCGCGGGGTTCAGGGTGGAGGTCGTGGGTCATGCAAGCGAGTGTATCCGAAGCACGGCGGGAAACCCCCACCTGTTCCCGCGCGCCGCGGTCCGCTGTGGACCGTCGCTTCCCCGCGGTTCTGGCCCGCCGCCCACTACTGGGCGGCCATCTGCGTCTGCATCTTGCGGGCGAGCCATGCGATCAGCGGGATGAGCGACACCGTTATCCCGACGGCCACAGCCAACTCGGCCCACACGCTACTGATCGGTTGGCCCATGACAGAGACCTGCCAGATCGGTTCGATGATCCAGTACAACGGAAAGAGCTTCGCGATCCACTGCGGCCATTCCGGAAAGATGTAGAAGAGCGTAGGAGCGAAGAGGAATATGCCCGCGCCCTTGACGATGCCGAACATAACCGTGGAGTCCTTCGCGAATACGCCGACAAGCAGACCAAGCATTGCAGAAAGCGCAGCGGCTACGAAGACGACCACCAGAGTCTCCGCCCAGTTCACTCCCAGGGCCCGGTTGAGCGCCAGTGTCACCGTCGCCATCACCGAGGCGAACAGCGCGCCCAGTGCCCATTTTGCCGCGAGTACGTCGGCGGTCCTGACCGGCGTGACCAGCATCGCCATCAGAGTGCCTTGCTCCTTCTCCTCGACGAGGTTCGATCCTGGCACGAACAGACCGGCAATCACCAACGCGTAGAAGACGATGACCGGCACGAGGCGAACGGAAATCGGCAACCCTTCATTGCCGAAGCTCACGACGTCAACGACGACGGGCGCTTCGCTGCCCTCGATCTCACGAACGAGATCGAGGGCGGTCACCGTCAGGATGATGCGGTTGGATGCGTAGCTTTCGCCACTTATGTAGAACTGCATGTCCGGTTGCGCACCGCTTCGGATCGCCTGATCGAAACCGGACGGAAGTATGAGCCCCGCATCGAGGTCGTTCGCCTCGACCTGTGCCTTGAGCGTGGCCGCATCGTCGAGAATCGTCAGACGGATGCCCTGCATCTGCTCGACCGCCGCGGTTATCTCGGAGTTGCCGTCATCGACGATGCCAAGACGCGGTTCAGGGTTGAACAAGGAGCCGAACGCGACCTGAAGGACCAAGGTGAGCACGAACGGGAGGAGGAGAGCCCACAGAAAGATGGGGGAGCGCGGTCCAAGCGCGAGGTCCTTGCGCAGAACCTTCCACGTGAGTTTGAGGCTCATAGCGATTCCACCTTCCGCTTCAGGGCGAACACTCCCACCCCGAACAGCACGATCAGCCACAGCGTCGCGTAGACGAGCGACTGCCACGAATCGGCCCAGCTGGCGCCGTAGTTGATGGCTCCCTCGAGCACGTTGATGATCGGGTATGTCGGTATGACGCGAATCCAGCCTGCCGCCGTGCCGGGGAACAACACCGCGAAGGCCGGGATCATCAGCGGGATGGTGAACAGCATCGCGTAGAAGAGCTGACCCATGAAGTCCTTGCCGGCTGAGCCGACGAAGAGCGCCAGCCCGGTGAACATCATGGCGCCCAAGAACAATACCGAGAGCACCAGAGACCAGTTGTCCGAAGTCAGTCCCCCCACGAGCAGCAAGATGATCAGGCCTTGGCCAAGCGACATGAACGTGCCAAAGATCGTCTTGGATGCCAGGAAGTCCGAGACCTTGGCGGGCGTCACCAGAACTGCGGTCACGGTCCTTTGCAGCACTTCGGTCGAGACGAGGGACGTCATCGAGAACGTCTCCATGAGAAGCACCATGAAGACGAGCACGGGAATCATCTTGTCGCGCACGGAGATCTGATCGCCCGCACGGTCCTCGCCCAGCACTATCGTCCGTTCGTCCGGCATCGTGACAGGCAACTCGCGTCCGGCGAGCGTGTAGGCCGCCTCGCGCACGAAGCTCGTCATCGCGCCCTGGATCTCGGCGGGCACATTTGCGTCGGAGTAGACGGTGACCTTCACGTCCTGATCTCCCGCTGAGACATCGGTGATGAAGCCGTCAGGGAACGCGATGCCTATGTCGAGGCTGAGGAGCTCGGCATCCGCGGGCTTCTCTTCGTCCGAATCGGGGTCGCGTACGATGAGCTCTCCGCTCTCGGTCTGCCACGCCTCGAGCGTGCCCTCTATGACCTGTGCCATCTGCCGTTCGTCCTCAAACTCGACGAGCCGCAGCCCCTCCTCCTGCTCCGAGAAGTCTGTGTCGTCGAGTTCGGCGAGTTGTGCGTCGGTGGCGCCCATCGTCCTCAGGGTGTCTTTCGCGTCCGCGACCATCGAGTTGATGGGTGGCGAGACGGCAAGCGAGATCGTCTCATTGACCGTGTCGGGCAGGAATCGGAACATGACCGGGATCGCGATCAGAACGAGCAGGGTCAGGAACAGGTATACCTTGTCGCGTGAGTAGGCCTTCAATTCCTTCTTGAGAAGCGCACCCACTATCGCGGGACGTGAGACGGGTCGGCTCATCTAGGCCAGCCCCCTCCCGGTAAGCTCGATGAAGATCGCTTCGAGCGTCGCCTCTTCGGTGTGAATCGTCATGAGATCGGGCGAGGCGGCAAGTTGGGCGATGCGGGAAGAAGAAGCGCGGTCGTCGAGCGGGATGCGCTCCTCGTTGACCTGGTCACCGTCGCGCAGGCGAACCTTCACCGATCGGGTGCCATACTCGAGTTTGAGGTTCTCGGCGGTATCGAGCGCGACGATCTGCCCCTCGTTGATGAACGCGACGCGGTCGGACAGCTCGTCGGCTTCGAACATATCGTGTGTGGTGAGCAGCACAGCGGCGCCGCGTTCGGCCTCTTCCCTGATGGTCTTGCGGATCGCCGCCGACGTCACCGGGTCCAAACCGTCAGTGGGTTCGTCGAGGAAGAGCACCTTGGGCTTGTTGATGAACGCGCGCGAGATCATCATGCGCTGCCGCATGCCCTTGGAGAAGCTATGCACTCGATCCTTGGCGCGGTCTGCAAGCCCTACGCGACGCAGCACCTCCATCGAATCAGGCTGCTTGATGCCGAACAGCGATGCGTAGAAGTCGAGATTCTCCAGCGCAGACATATTGAGGTAGAGATTCTTCTCTTCGAAGCAGACGCCGATCTGCGCTTGGATCTCGGGATCGTCCTTGGTCACGTCGTGGCCCAAGATCCGCGCAGTGCCGCTCTTGGGCGTGAGCTGGCCTGTCAGCATCTTTATCGTCGTGGACTTGCCTGCGCCGTTTGGACCGAGAAAGCCGAGGATCTCGCCAGGACGTACGTCGAAGCTGACGTTGCGCACGGCCTCGATGTCGCCGTAGCTGAAGCACAGGTCCTGTACCTCGATCGCCATCTGTGATGCGATTCTTTGTGTCATCGCTCCTCCTCGTGACGCGTGTTCCAGCGCTTCGTGACCTCGGAAAGCTCGTTCTCGAAGAAGGCATAGACGTCACGCATCTCCTCGAGCCGTGCGCGCGCGGCCGGCGAGTCGGTGAACTCCAGTGCTTCCTCGGCGGAGCTGCGTACCGCTCCGATGGCGGCCCACTTGCGCGTCATGATGGCGCCCCACTTGCCCTTGAGCACGCGGTAGTGGGCCTGTCGGGACCCGCGCACGTGATAGCGCTGGACAAGATCGAAGCCAAGCAGCAGTTGCATAGAGTTGGTTATCGAGGCCTTGCTGATGCCGAGCGACTCTACAAGCTCACTGGTCGACAGACCCTCGCCCTCGGCCAGAGTAAGTGCCGAGTAGATGCGCGCCATCGATCGCGGGAATCCCGTGTCTTCCAACGTGTGGGAGAGCCGGTCGAGCACCTCGGATCTGTGTTGTTCGTCTGAGACCGACAAGAGGAACCCCCACCCGATCGAGAGCCGTAGTTGTACTGTTCCCAACGTTCACAAAGTTGTAAACATTGAGAGTTGTCGTGTGCCACCCCGCTGGTGGCGTGAGGGGAACAAGAACGGGTCGCACAGTGGCGACCCGTCGGTCGATCGTTGTCAGTGGAACTGCGGACTAGCAGATGCGAGGAAGCTGCTCCCCGACAAGCATGTCCATGATGCGAGTCGCGCCGAACGCGGTGTGGACGTAGACCTTGCCGGCGTGTCCCTCCGCCACCTCGCCGATGATCGCCGCGTCCTGTCCGTATGGCGATGCCTTCATGGCGGCGAGCGCGGCTTCGGCCTGCTCTGCCGGTACGATCGCGGTCATCTTGCCCTCGTTGGCCACCTGGAACACGTCGTAGCCGAGCATCTCGGACGCACCCCGCACCTGGGGGCGGACCGGGACGTCCGTCTCGGTCACGGTGATCGAGACACCGGAGGCCATCGCGAGTTCGTTGAGGGTCGAGGACAGACCGCCGCGCGTGGGATCGCGGAAGCAGCGGACATCGGGAGCGGCCGCCAGTACGTTGGCGATCAGCACGTTGAGTGGCGCTGCGTCGGTCTCGATGTCGGTCGAGAACTCCAGGCCTTCGCGCGTCGAGACGATGGCGATACCGTGGTCGCCCAGCGTGCCGGAGAGCAGCACCTTGTCACCGGGCTTGCAGTAGGAGCCGGAGAGGTCGACGCCCTCAGCGAGTGCGCCGACGCCCGCGGTGTTGATGAATACCCCGTCGCCGCTGCCCTTCTCAACAACCTTGGTATCGCCTGTGACGATGTGAACGCCGGCTTCGAGTGCGGCATCGCGCATGGAGACGAGGATCCGCTTGAGATCGTCGACCATGAATCCCTCTTCGAGGACGAAGCCCACCGACAGGTACAGCGGGGTCGCGCCGCTCGTCGCAACGTCGTTCACCGTGCCGCACACCGCCAGGCGGCCGATGTCCCCGCCGGGGAAGAAGAGCGGGTGCACGACGTAGGTGTCGGTTGAGAAGGCCAGCCTGTCGCCGTCAAAGGGCAGCGACGCGGCGTCGTCAAGTCGCTTGAGGGCGTCCTCGTGAAACTCGGCGACGAAGATGTCGTCGATCAGCTCGCGCATCATGGTGCCGCCGGAGCCGTGCGCGAGAAGGATGCGGTCAGAACGCATGGGGGACCTCCGAGTCGACAGTCGAGAAGAGGAGCTAGTCCGAGCGGCCGTAGTCGGTGAAGCGATAGTACGCCGCGCAGCTGCCCTCCGAGGAGACCATGCACGGGCCGATGGGGTGCTCGGGGGTACAACCGCGCGCGAAGAGCTTGCACTCGAACGGCAGCGTTATGCCTCTGAGGACCTCACCGCACTGGCAGCCCTTGATCTCCTTGGGCTCCGGCAACTCGAGAGTGAACCTCTTGGTGGCGTCGTAGGCCGAGAACTCCTCGCGGATACCCAGTCCGGTGCCCGGGATGACACCGATCCCTCGCCAGTCGGCATCGATCGGCTCGAAGACGGTGTCGACCATCTCTCGGGCGTGCGGGTTACCTTCTGGGGCGACGCCCCGGTGATACGCGATCTCGATCTCGGCGCGGCCCTCTTCGATCTGCTTGAGGATCATGTAGACGCCCTGCAGCACATCCACCGGCTCGAAGCCTGTGATGACACCTGGCACCGAGTACTTCTCGGCGAGGAACTCGTAGGGCTGGCTGCCGATGATGGTCGACACGTGACCGGGCAAGATGAACGCGTCGATCTCGACGTCGGGGTCGTTGATGAGCGCCTCGAGAGCGATCGGCACCGTCTTGTGGGCGCAGAACACCGAGAAGTTCCCGAGGTTCTTCTCTCTTGCACGCAGAATGGCCGCTGCGATCAGCGGCGCCGTGGTCTCGAAACCGACTGCAATGAACACGACCTCGCGATCGGGCTCCTTCTCGGCCAGTTGAAGCGCATCGAGAGGCGAGTAGACGATGCGCACGTCACGCCCGTCGGCTTTCTCGCGAGCGAGGGAGGAGTAGCTGCCCGGGACCTTCATCATGTCACCGAAGGTGGTGACGATGACCTCGGGCCGCTGGGCAAGCGCGACGGCGGTGTCGATGTCGTGATTCGCGGTGACGCAGACCGGGCATCCGGGGCCGGAGAGCAAGGTGACGCGCTCGGGCATGACGGCGCGAAGACCGTTCTTCGCGATTGAGACGGTGTGCGTGCCGCACACCTCCATGATCTTGACAGGCCCGGTGGTGGTGGCGTTGATGGCCTCGATCAGACCCCTGGCGATCTCGGGGTCCCTGAACGCGCTGAGGTCCATAGGACCTACGCCCCTTCTGCGACGAGGCCCTCGTCTTCGGCGAAGAACGGCAAGGTCTTAAGCAGCTCGAGCGTCTCGTTAGCGGTTTCTTCGTCGATGACCTGCAAGGCGAATCCCGCGTGCACGAGCACGAAGTCGCCCTCGACCGCCTCGGGCACCAGGTCGAGCGAGACGGTGCGGCTCACTCCCATGATGTCCACGTTGGCCATCGTGTTCTCTTCGCGATTGACGATTCGAGCGGGGATTGCGAGACACATAGTTTCGACTCTCCTTCTTGTCACCGACCGTCGTTGTCGGTGACTACGCTTCTTGCCGTCTGGCCCATCCTACGACAGCTTGGCCGAAAGAAACGGCTCCGTCGTTAACCGGCAGTCTCAAGTGGGTGAGCGGCGTCAGCCCAGCGACTTTCAGCGCTTCGACCGCCCCGCCGAGCACGACTCGGTTCATCATCACGCCTCCAGCCAAGGCGACGTGGGCAATGCCCGTGCGAGCCGAGGCCGCTTGGCTGACGGCGACTATACACCCCACGACCGCTCGGTGAAACCTCATGGCGATCGTCTCGCGAGGCGTGCCGGATTCAAGGTCCGCCAACACATCTGCAAGCATCGCACCAGCATCGATCGTCAGGGGAAAGCTGCCGGTGTCGTCGCCCGCGAGTTCGAACTCGTAGGCACCCTGCGCCGAACGATCCGCTGCTGCTTCGAGCAGGATGGCGGCCTCGCCTTCATAGCGGGCGTCGTCGGCTACGCCGATGAGCGCGGCCACTGCGTCGAACAGCCGCCCCATAGAGCTCGTGAGCGGAGAGTTCAACCCGTGCTCGATCATCGCCAGAAGCGTGCGCTCTTCGCCCTCGGCAAGCCGCGATCGCAGCGCGTCGACCCCAGGGTGGCCGAGCAGGCCGTACTCGTGAAGCGTGCCGATCGCCATGCGCGCCGGCCTCTTGATCGCCCCGGCTCCGCCCGGCATCGGTACGTAGCGCAGGTGGGCGGCGCGCTCGTAGCCGCGCCAGTCACAGACGAGTACCTCGCCGCCCCAGATCTTGCCGTCTTCGCCGTAGCCTGTGCCGTCGAAGGCGATGCCGATGACCTTCTCGTCGATACCGTGTTCCGCCGTGACGCTCACGATGTGGGCGTGGTGGTGTTGCACCCCCACCTTGGGAAGGTCTTGTTCGAGCGCCCACTTGGTCGAGAGGTACTCGGGGTGAAGGTCGTGGGCTATGAGTCGAGGCCTGACTCTGAAGAGGTCCTGATACAGCGCGACCGTGTGCTCGTAGCTTTCGAGGGTCTCGGCGTTCTCCAGGTCTCCGATGTGCTGTGAGACGAACGCGTACTCACCGGTCAGGAGGGTGAAGGTGTTCTTCTGCTCGGGCCCTACGGCGAGGATGTCGAGGTCGGTCCGAAACGGCAGGCCGATGGGATGCGGCGCGTAGCCGCGCGCCCGACGCACCGGCTCCGTGATCTCTCCAACAACGCGAACGACCGAGTCGTCGTAGCGGCTGTAGATGTCGCGATCGTGCATCAGGAACGCATCGGCGATCGGGGCGAGCCGCTTCAGGGCTTCCGAATTGCCGGTCGCGATCGGCTCGTCCGAGATGTTGCCGCTCGTCATCACCAGCGGGCCCTCCACCATGTCGAGCAGCAAGTGATGCAGGGGCGTGTACGGAAGCATCACGCCGACCTCGACGAGCTCTCCGGCGACGCTGTCGGCGAGCGGAGCTGGTGCTCCGGGCGCGGCCGCGAAGCTGCCGGTGTGCCTCTGAAGCAAGACGATCGGCCTCACGACCCCTTCGAGCAGCCCTGCCTCGCGCTCACCGATATCGCAGTACGCGCGGGCAGCTGCCAGGTCGCGCACCATGATCGCGAGCGGCTTGCCCCAGCGGTGTTTGCGCGCTCGGAGCCGGGACACCGCAGCGCTGCTGGTGGCGTCACAGGCCAAGTGAAACCCCCCAAGGCCCTTCATCGCCACGATGGAGCCGTCCCGAAGCAGTTCCGCCACCGCCGAGAGGATCGCGTCGGAGCGCGCGGCTTCGGCCTTGCGATCCCGATGCGGACGCGGCACAGTCTCGCGTTCGGGCGACCAAACCCACTCAGGCTCGTACGTGAAGCCGGTTGGCGATGCGGCGGGGGGCGCCGCGCGCAGTCCTGCAGGCGCCGAAGGCGCCGAAGCCTGTCTGAGCACGGCGCCCCCCGCCGCATCGCCCCCACCAGGATTCAGGTACAGCCGCGGCCCACAGACGAAACACGCATCGGGTTGCGCGTGGAATCGCCGGTCCGCAGGGTCGCCGTACTCGGCGGAGCACTCGGGGCACATCGGGAAGTCGCGCATCGTGGTCATCGGACGGTCGTATGGCACGTCCGCGATGATGGTGAATCGAGGGCCGCAGTTCGTGCAGTTGATGAAGGGGTATCGGTGACGCCGGTCACCGGAGTCGAAGAGCTCCGCACGACAGTCTGGGCACGTAGCGATGTCGGGGGAGACCAGCGTCATCGCGCCGTGCTCGGCCTGCGACTCGCGGATCTCGAACGCCGAGAACCCTTCGGGCTCGACCTGCTCGACCGTGATCGACTCGATGACAGACATCGCGGGTGCGCGGTCCCGCAGCAGCGTGGCGAACGACGCGACCACTTCCGCAGGGCCCTCGACAAAGCAGTGGACCCCGTCGCTGGCATTCAGGACCCATCCGGCCAGCCCCTGCTCGACCGCCAGATTGTAGACGAACGGTCGGAACCCGACGCCCTGCACGATGCCTGTGACGTGCAGCTGGACTGCGTTCATCGGCGACCGGCCGCGCTGCTGGCGATGTCGCCCGTCGGCCACGAACCGGTTGTTGATCATCACGAACAACCCGTAGCCCTGGTCGAGGAGGGTCATCGCCTCGTTGGCGGTGGACTCCGTCAGCTCCTCGCGTGCGCCTTCGAACGACGAGTCGTGGATGAAGGCGTTGCGCTCGGCACGAAGTGCACGCCATCTGCGGGGGAACTCCCTGAATCCGAGTTCGGCGGCGGCATCTTCGAACTGCACGCCGGTAAGAGCCGGGAACAACTTGCCGATCCGCTGCCCCACGGAGCGTTGAGTATCGAGCACGGTCGCACGCAAGCGAACGCCCGCCCCCTGTGCCTCCATTATCCGGGCGAGGATGTCTTCGATGAGCGACTCGAGGAACGTCGCGGCCAAGATGACGACTATCTCGTCCTCGCCGTCGGCTTGGTACCGTCGGATGCGTGCGTCAAGCCTTCGCAGGCGGTCGGGGGGGAACTGCCGTCGATGGTCGCCCGACGCGCCGCACGCGGGGCATCGCGCCTCGCCGCTCGCGAAGCGCTCGTCGGTGGACAGGAAGCCGCACTCCGGACACTCCCAGTACAACGGGGTGCCCGCGTTCGAGGTGCGCGCTTGGGGAGGTCTCGGCTTCTTCGGGTTCACGTCGCCGATTCTACCAGCCGTGCGTTCATCCGGTCGCCAGCAGGAGTGGCCGCCCTGCGCTGTGCGGCTAGACCGATCTCGGTTCCTCTGCGGGCCAGGATCAGATGAGCTCTACGCTGGCCTCCGAGCTCTCCTCGCTGTCCAGAGCGTTTATCGCAGTGTCGAGTCTGCCGCGCGCCTCGCCGAGAAGTACCGAGGCCTGGGCAACCGACGCGCTGGGGTTGGCGAGGTCCGCGTGGTCTGCGAGGTGGTGGATCTGCTCGAGCCACTGCTGGGCCATGGACAGCGCGTCGTCCGCCTGTCCGATCATCAGCTTCATCTGGTCTGTGTTGACGCCCTTCTGGCACATCTGCAGTTCCTTTCGTTGGCCGCGGACAGGGACCGGCCATGGTTCTGATGGCGATCAGATTCCGCGGGGCAGACTAGTCGCTACTCGGCATCAGAGCCACGAAGACAGTTCGTCGACGAGTCGCTTCTTGGGCATCGCGCCGACCAGCTTCTTGACCACCTGGCCGTCACTGAAGACGAGCAGTGTCGGTATCGAGAGGACGTCGAATCGTGTGGCGATCGCAGGGTTCTCGTCCACATTGAGCTTGCCGACGGTGACCCCTGGGTACTCGGCCGCGACCTCCTTGAGCACCGGCTCCATCATGCGGCATGGACCGCACCACGGCGCCCAGAAGTCCAAGACGAAGGCGGTCGCGCTCCCCTCTACCGTCTCGGCGAAGTTCGCGTCCGTTACCTGTACCAGGTCTGACATCGGGTAACCCCTCTCGTTTGAGCTAGATCGCACACGTCACGCCTGAGTCGATGTACCTCAGTGCTTCGAACGCCGCCGAAGCGCCTTTTGCCGCGGCGGTGATGACCTGCTTGAGTTCGGAGTCGGTCACGTCGCCGGCCGCGAACAACCCTGGGACGGATGTCCTTCCATCGTGGTCGATTCTGATGTACCCGCTCTCGTCGAGTTCGCACAGACCCGCGGCGAGTTCGTTCGTGGGGTGTACGCCTACGAAGATGAAGACACCGTCGAGTGGTAGCAGCTTCTCGGGCTCGCCTGCGGTGGATTCGAGCCTCACGCTCGCGACCTTGCCGTCGGCCCCGATGATCTCGGTGAGCGTGCGGCTCCAATGGAGCTCGATCTTGCTGTTGGCGAAGCAGCGCTCTTGGATGCACTTGGTTGCACGTAGCTCGTCGCGACGGTGGATCAGGTGGACGCGCGAGGCGAACTTGGTCAGGAACATGGCCTCCTCGACGGCCGCATCGCCACCGCCTACCACCGCGACGACCTTGTCCTTGAATAGCGCCCCATCACAGGTTGCGCACCATGACACGCCCCGCCCCGTGAACTCGGCCTCGCCTGGAACACCCAGCTTGCGAGGCACGGCCCCTGTCGCCAAGATGACGCACTTTGCCGAGAAATGCTCACCCTCGCTCGTAAGCAAGAACCCCTCACCACCTTGGGTGAGGCTGTCCACGGGCGAGAAGGTGCGCAGGATCGCACCGTGCTCCTCGGCCTGCTTCGTCATGAGGTCGCCGAGTTCCGAACCGGACAGTCCTTGTGGGAAGCCGGGGTAGTTCTCGACCCAGTCGGTCGTGATGATCTGGCCGCCGGGGATGCCGCGCTCGAACACGACGGTCTTTGCGCGCCCGCGCGACGCGTAGAGTGCTGCGGCGAGGCCGCCCGGACCACCGCCGATGATCGCTATGTCGATGCTTTCCGGCGTTGTCATTGGGTCGCTCCTGAACTGTCGATTGACTGACCCGCACTCTCGGCGGCCTTCTTGACCTGCTCGAGCAGGGCCACGGCGCTTTGGTAGACCGAATGTTGATTCGGGTCGTTCTCGGTTAGCCTGATCACCTTTTCGAACTGCTGCGCCGCCGCTGGAAAGTCGCCACGGCCCTGCGCGAGGAAGATTCCGAGGTTGAAGTTCCCGTTCACGTGGTTGGCGTCTGCCGAGAGCACCCTGCCGACTTCCTGTATCGCGCGGTCCGTCTGCCCGTTGTAGAAGAGCAGTGTGGCCAAGTCAGCACGCGCTTCGTTGTCCTGCGGGGAGACCGCCAGATAGCGCTGGAAGTAGCGTGCGCCTTGAGGCCCGACCTGGAAGAGCACGCTTTGGTTTCCAGCGATCCGCGCCTGCTCGGCGTTGTCGAAGTAGTAGTTCGCCATCTTGAGCAGGGCCTCAGGGTCGTCTGGGTTGGACTGCAGCGTGGTGAGTGCGTCGAGGGCCTGTAGCTGACCCGGGTTGAGAAGCGCCTTGAACTCGGAGGGCAGGGCGGCGTCGACGCTGGTTCTCTGCTGGGTGTAGAGCGCGATACCGATCACCGCGACGAAGACGGCCAGAGCCACGGCAAGGATCGTGATTGGGACTCGATACCTCTGCACGGGACGCAAGATGAAGCGCTTCGCGAAGCCGCCTTCGACACCGTCGCCGTGTCGTTCGACGGGAACGCCCAGTGTCTGAGCCTTGAGCAGCATGTTCAGGTCGTTGGTGACCAGAGTGACGTCGCCGTCGGTCGATCCGTTCCATATCTGGTACGCGGTCGCCAGGATGCGGTCGTCTGCGTTGCGGGACCCCACGCCTGCGGGGAGCGGCTTCTCGCTGTCGAAGGGGGCGACGCGAAGCGTGCCTCCATCGGGCAGCTCAACACCGTCGACCAAGGAGCCGTCTTCGGACAGGTCGAAAAGCATCCGGCTGATCTCTCGACCACGAAAGCGGAGGTCAGGATCGACGCGAGCGGTCTTGAGCTTGTCGAGCTCGCCCAAGACGGTCTCGGGAATGACCAGTTCGGACCGCGGAAAGGACAGTATGGAGTTGGGATCTGCGAGCAGCACGTTGGTGTCGAGGATGACGACCTTGCTCATGTCCTACCCTTCAACAACTGTTGGAAGCGACATAGTACCCGAAGTCAACCTCACCTGATGCCGGCCCTGCGGAAGTCCTTGACCGAAGGGGACGTGCTCATTGCTTCTCCAAGCGACTTGCCTTGTGCCAGATTCATGGCAGTACCCAGTACTATGAGGCCCGGCACGTCGGTCTTGGTCCAGACCTGGACGCCAGCGTCATCCTGCCCGTACATCGTCACCGTGACCCCCGCCGGAGCGGCCATGGTCACGAGTTCGTCTGCGATGGCATCTCTGCTGGACGAGGGCGCATTCTCGGCAGCCCATCTGGCGATGGTGTATGTGGTGTCCCGCAGCCGTCTTTGGGCCTGAACGTAGCGCCACGTGTCGTTTGCGGCCACGGCCAGCACCGCAAGTACCAATATGATCACTATGCTGCGGCGAATCACGTGTCACTCCCCGGGCTCGTGGGCCTCGCACGGTCGGTAGCGTCCTTGTTGTTAGTCCCCGCACTTTCCACGGCTCGCACGCGTCTGACGATAAACGCCAGAATTGCCCCCAGGACAAGCACGACGCCGAGAATCATCACAAGCCTGTCCAGGTAGGAGGCCCTTAGCGTGACGGAGTCCTGCTCGAGCACCACGCTGCCGGCCGACACCGTTACCGTGAGCCGACCCGAAAGGGCGTCGCGAAGATCCACCGGCAGCTCGATGAAGTTGTCCTTCGGCAATACCTCCAGAAGCGTGCTGCGCTTGCTGCCCAGTCTGACTTCTCGGGAGGGGATGGCGGTGATCCTGAGGCTCAGCACCGAGTCCGAGGCGTTCGAGACTATGACGGGTACTTCGCCGCTGGATCCGGCGAGTGTGACCGGTTTGACCGCGAGAGAGACTCCGTCAAAGACGCTCCTGCCCAGCCGCGTGGCATTGGCGGCGAACGCACGCCCACGATCGGCGAGTGCCCAGTCTCCGGCGGGCCCTGCCCACGCCGAGCATTGTGCGACGAGCGAGTCCCTTTGCGCGGTCACGGTCTCGGGGGTGTCTGGGCCGAGTCCCGCTGCGAGCGCACCCGCCCAGGCCCTGCCTGAGCGCACGTCATCCCAGTAGTCGGGCGGCGTCTTGGGAGACCCGCGTCCGGCGCGAAGGCTCAGTGTCCTGCGTGGCTTGGGCGCGGAGGCCTCTCTTCCAAGCAGGGCATGAGTCCACGTCTGCGAGGTTATGGCTTCAGCGACCTGCGTGAACTCCTCGACCGCCAATGCGCCAGGGCCCACGTTTCCTCGGATCACCAGAGGCGAAGAGCTGCCGGCAGCACGGCGCTGGAAGGCCACTCCCGCGATCGCATCGTTGTCTCCGGCGCCTAGCGCCACTTCTGCTGGCTCATCCGCCACGAGGGCGACGAACGTCGTGCCCTTCACGCGGTACGCGCCCGGAGCTGCCGTGCTCTTCCCCGAACGGGTGCATGCGGGCTCAACTATGCCGTAGGACACGTCTTCGGCGACGAGCGACTCGACGGTCTCGGGCGGCATGCAACCGCCTGCGACCACCGTTCCCGTGGATGGAGTGGTTTCGAGTGAGGCGAACGTGGCCGAGAGGCCCTGCGCGTACTGCGGCCGGACGTCTCTCGCGAGTCCGTGCAGCGACAGGTCGCTCAGGTTCGGGTCCGTGTAGCCCAGGTGCGCGAGCTCCAGTCGAGTGGTATCGACCGCACGTCGGATGGTGTCGAGGGCCTCGGCGTAGGCAAGAGGAACCGGCTCGTTCGGCTCGACCCTGGTGTCCCCCTCGGGGCCGGTGACGACGTATCCTTCCGAGACGCGCCGCCACTCTTCCAGCAGTAGCGGAGAGATCGCGAGCGTCATTCGCGCCTCCTGATTTCCCAGCACCCACGCTGCGACGCTTCGTGCATCATCGCGTGCTCGCGTATAGATCGCAGGATCCGCGACGAACTTGCCGCTTGGACCGGCCAGCGGCTGGCCGGAGATGCGTGCAGCGAAGACGACGGGTACGCGGGGTCCTTCGGGATCGTAGAGACGCAGCTCGCTTTCCAGGGTCGTCTGGGTGATCTGGCCGTCTTGCGCGACGCGGACCTCAAGCGAGACCGGGTAGCTGCCGGGTGCAAGCTCGAGATCAGAGAGCTCCCTCTCGAACTGTGCGGTCGCCTGACCGGTCCGTACGTTGGACTGGATGACGGTGCGCTGGATCATCAGCTTGCCTGACGGGTTGAGTACCTTGAAGCGCATCTGGACGAAGTCCGCCTTGCCCGGGACGCGGACTTTCGCGGTGAAGGAGTACCCGGAGTCGGCGGCGTAGGCGAAACTCCCCGGCTCAAGAGTCGCTGCGGCCGGACCCGCGGTCGCGGTCACCGAGCCCAAGGGTTGAGAAGACACGCGGCGAAGTAGGGGTTGTACCGGTTCGGCCCGGGCAACCGCAGGCACCAGAAGCAGCATCACTGCGACAGCGAGCAAGGGCCCGAGAACGCCGCGTGCTCTGGTGGCTGACGGCCGAGTCATCGAGTAGAGCTCCTGGATCGGAGGACCAAGCGGGCGAGCGCCCACGGACGTGTACCATGATGGGAATACGGGCAAGAGGATTATCGCATGTCGGCTTCGAAAGGACCCTGCAGAGCATGTCGCAGCTAGAGAACGTCACCGAGGTGCCTGAGGTAGTGCCGCTTATCCCGTTGCGGGATCTGATTCTGTTTCCCAACCTCGTCGTGCCGCTGTTCGTCGGCCGCGAGCGCTCCATCAAGGCACTGGAAGCGGCGATGCGCGAAGACCACGTCGTCGCTCTTGTGACCCAGCGGCATGCCGAGACTGCGGACCCCAGCGCGGAGGATCTCTACGAGATAGGTTGTCTCGCGACGGTCATGCAGGAACTCAAGCTCCCTGACGGCACCGCCAAGGCGCTCGTCGAAGGCCAGCAGCGCTTTCGGATACTCGAGTTCGTCCAGAAGGACCCACATATCCTCGTGCGCATCGAGCCTATCGAAGAGGACGTTGTCGCCGATGTCGAGACCCAGGCGCTGATGAGGGCGCTCGTCACCGACTTCGAGAAGGCGGCCGAGCTTGGCAAGCCGATCCCGCAAGAAGTGTTGATCGCGGCGTCGGCGATCGAGGAGCCCGGACGCCTCGGCGACTTCATCACGTTCCATCTCAGTCTGAAGGTCGATGAGAAGCAAGAGATTCTCGAAGCCATCGAGCCAAGCGCTCGCTTGGAGCGAGCCGCGCGGTTTCTTCGCAAAGAGCTCGAGATCCTGGAACTCGGTAGCAAGATCCAGAGCCGCGTGCAGGAGCAGATGACCAAGTCTCAGCGCGAGTACTTCTTGCGCGAGCAACTCAAGGCGATACAACAAGAGCTCGGCACGTTCGATGAGATGCAGGCCGAGATCGATGAGTACACCGAGAAGATCAAGCAGTCAGGCATGCCCGAGGACGTCGAGGAGAAGGCCCTCAAGGAGCTGGGCCGTCTCGAGAAGATGCCACCAGCGAGCGCCGAGACGAGCGTGATCCGCACGTACCTCGACTGGCTCGTCGGGCTGCCGTGGACCGCCGAGTCCGAGGAGAAGCTCGACCTTGTGGCGGCAAAGGGGATTCTCGACCACGATCACTACGGTCTCGATAAGGTCAAGGAGCGAGTCCTCGAGTATCTCGCGGTCCACAAGCTCACCGACAAGATGCGCGGCCCGATCCTGTGCTTCGTGGGCCCTCCAGGCGTTGGCAAGACCTCCATTGGTCGTTCGATCGCCCGGTCGCTCAACAGGGAGTTCATCCGCATGTCGTTTGGCGGCATGCGGGATGAGGCTGAGATCCGTGGCCACCGGCGTACCTATGTCGGGGCGCTGCCGGGCCGTATCGTTCAGTCGATAAGCCAAGCCGGAGTGCGCAACCCCGTGTTCATGATGGACGAGATCGACAAGGTGGGCATGGACTTTCGAGGTGACCCCACGTCGGCACTGCTCGAAGTGCTCGATCCCGAGCAGAACTACTCGTTCCAAGACCACTACCTCGAGGTTCCCTTCGACCTGTCCGACGTCATGTTCATCACCACAGCGAATCTCCTCGACCCGATTCCGCCGGCGTTGCGCGACCGCATGGAGGTCATCCACTTCCCGGGCTACACCGAGGACGAGAAGGTCCACATCGCGGAGCAGTACCTGATTCCCAAGCAGGTCAAGCAGCACGGGCTATCGCCGAGCAAGCTTGAGTTCCGCGAAGATGCGGTTCGCGAGATCATTCGGCGCCACACCCGGGAGGCCGGTGTCCGCAACCTGGAGCGCAGCATAGCCGCGGTGGCACGCCAGGTGGCCCGCATGGTTGTCGAGGGCAAGAAGAGCAAGACCACTGTCAGCTCGCGCACGCTGCACAAGTATCTGGGCCCGCCCAAGTTCTCATACGGACTCGCCGAGGAGAAAGACGAGGTCGGCGTGGCAACCGGCCTGGTGTGGACCGAGGTAGGCGGCGATGTCATATTCATCGAGGCCACAGCGATGCCCGGCAAGGGCGGCATCACGCTGACGGGTCAGTTGGGCGACGTGATGCGTGAGTCCGCCACGGCGGCCCTCTCCTACATACGCACTCGAGCGAAGTCCCTCGAGATTCCCGAGGACCTCGCCGAGAAGTTCGACATCCACATTCACGTCCCGGCAGCCGCGATTCCTAAGGACGGGCCGAGCGCCGGCATCACGATGGCGACGGCGTTGGCCTCGGTATTCACGGGTTGTGCTGTGCGCCGCGATCTGGCGATGACCGGAGAGATCACGTTGCGCGGGCGGGTGCTCCCTATTGGTGGCCTCAAGGAGAAGCTGCTGGCGGCACACCGGGCCGGAATCACAACGGCGCTCGTCCCGAAAGACAATGTCCGAGATCTCGACCTGCTTCCTCCGCACGTCCGCGATGAGCTCGAGATCATCCCGGTATCGACGATGGACGAGGTGCTGGCCGAGGCGCTGGTCGACTCGTGCGGACAGCGCAAGCGGCCACGCAAGAGCAAGGCCCGCTCGGCTTGATGCCTCCTCATACGCCCCCTCTCTCGACACAGGAGTCCGCATGCGCGTTCTTGTGACCGGTGGTGCAGGGTTCATCGGCTCCAATCTTGTCAGGGCCCTGCTCTCCGGAGGGCACGACGTCTCGGTGGTCGATGACTTGTCGACCGGTAGCGCCGAGAACCTCGACCCTCGCGCCGGATTCCGGCGTCTCGACATCCTCGATGATGCCTTGCCCGCCCTCGTTGAAGAGCTGGCGCCACACGTCGTGGTCCACCTCGCTGCGCAGGCGAGCGTGGCTGTCTCGATGCGCGACCCTGCGCGCGACCGTGCGGTCAACGCCGAGGGAACGCGCCGCGTCGCCGCCGCAGCGCGCCAAGCAGGAGCTGAACGGGTCATCTCGGCCTCCTCGGCCGCCGTCTACGGCGAGCCGGCAGAGCTGCCGCTCAAGGAATCATCTCGCAAGGAGCCAACCAGCCCCTATGGTTCCTCGAAGCTCGAGGCCGAGGAGCTCCTCGCCTCGGAACTCGATGGCACGGGCGTCGACTACGCGAGCTTCCGGTTCAGCAACGTGTACGGGCCGAGGCAGGACGCCGCAGGAGAAGGCGGCGTGGTCGCGATATTCTCGGACCGGATTCGCCGAGGCGAGCCCCCGCTGATCTACGGTGACGGCTCGCAGACGCGTGACTTCATCTTCGTGGGTGACGTGGTCGCGGCCATCCTGATGGCCTCCCTCTACGAAGGCCGGCTCTCCTCGGCGCCGGGCGAAAGCGCTGCCTACAACGTGTCCACTGGCGCGACAATCAGTGTCAACGAACTCCTGATGGCGCTGCGTCAGGCCGCGAGCTACTTCGGTCCTGCCGAGCATGCGCCGGCCCGCGAGGGAGACATCCTGCACAGCTCTCTGGACCCTTCCCGTGCTGCCGAGGTCTTCGGCTGGAGCGCGAACGTAGAGCTTGAGAGCGGCATCGCACTCACGTGGCGCTGGTTCGCGTCGCGAAGGTGACGAGCCGTCCGGACAACCCGTCGTTGGCGAAGGACATCGAGGCGATGTTCGAGGCGCGCGCTCGCGCTGAGCTTGCAGCCGCCGATGCGCTCTGTCCCGGCGCCGACACCGTCAAGTACCGCGGCGCGTTGCTCGCCGACGTGGCGCTCGTGAAGGGGCTGCCGGGACCCGCTGAGGCCGCTGGAGGGGAGGCGCTCTCGGGGGCGGACGGCGAAGCGGCGGCCAAAGCGCTCGAGGCCCTGGGGTGGGATCGGGCTCACATCTTCTTCACGCTCTCGCGTCCGGTTGCGGCGCTCGAGCCAGCGCGCTGCGCACGCCGTCTGCGCGCCCAGCTTGAAGCGGTCGATCCGCGCGTGGTAGTGGCGCTCGATTCGGAGGCTGCCGAGGACGTGGCGCACGCCTTTGGCTGCGACCCGCCGCGGCCCGGTCGGCCTTCAGAGGCGCTTGGGCGACGACTGGTGGCGGTCAACGCTTTCGAGGCGAGTCTTGGCAAAGACACGCTCAAGCGCGCGGCGTGGAACGAGATCAAGCTCGCCGTGCCGCCCGGGCCGGTCTTCTAGAGGTTTCCTCGGCCCAAACGCAGAAGGCGCCCGCGGGCGCCTTCTGATGCTCAGACTCCGGTGTGGAGGCCTAGTCCTCTTCGATCTCCGTGATCGCGCCCATCGGACACTCTTCCATGCAGGCAGCGCACGCGTCACAGTCCTCGTCTCTCACCGGCTCGGCGACATCGCCCACGATCTCGAGCACATCGTTGGGGCACGCGTCCACGCAGATGCCGCAGGCCGAGCAGTCGTCTTCACTGATGATGGGTCGAGGCATGCTGACTCCTTCGGTTCCGGCGTTGCTCAGGCAGCCGCGCCGCCGTGTTTTCGTGCGTACCATACAGAGCGCACTCCTGACTGTAAAGAGCGCTCTGCGCTGACAAGCGTGCACGAGGGACCGTGGGGTCTAGTGAACACGCGCTGTTGAGCGCGCGCCGGGTTAGGCTTGCCCTTACACCGGGTAGAATACCAACGGTCTTGGAAGATAACTTGACAATGATGCACTTAGATATTAGTCTTGCGCAGGCCGCGGGTTCGAGCGGCAACCAACAACAACAGTCTGTACCGACCACCACCTCTCGACGAGGTCGTGGATGAAAGGGGAGCGATAGAAGATGGGCAAGGTCATTGGAATCGACCTCGGGACCACCAACTCGGCGATGGCGATCCTCGAGGGCGGGGAGCCGACGATCGTCATCAACGCCGAGGGCGATCGCACGACACCCTCGGTGGTCGCATTCCGCAAGGAGGGCGAGCGGATCGTTGGCAAGGCCGCCAAGAATCAGGCGGTCACCAATCCGGAGAACACGATCAAGTCGATCAAGCGCTTCATCGGGCGCAAGTACGAAGAGGTCTCCTCGGAGCATCAAGACCGTCAGCTACAACGTGGTCAAGGGCAAGGACGGACGCGTGGAGGTCGGCATCGAGGGCAAGAACTACACGCCCGAGGAGATCTCGGCGATGGTCCTGCAGAAGCTGAAGGCCGACGCCGAGAAGTACCTCGGCGAGACGGTCACCCAGGCGGTCATCACCGTCCCGGCGTACTTCAACGACATGCAGCGTCAGGCCACCAAGGATGCCGGCAAGATCGCCGGTCTCGAGGTGCTGCGCATCATCAACGAGCCGACCGCGGCCGCGCTGGCCTACGGTCTGGACAAGGCGCACAAGGAGCAGACGGTACTCGTCTTCGACCTGGGTGGCGGCACGTTCGACGTCTCCGTGCTCGAGCTTGGCGACAACGTCGTCGAGGTTCGTTCCACCTCGGCGACAACCACCTGGGCGGCGACGACTGGGACCAGAAGGTCATCGACTGGCTCGCCGACAAGTTCAAGGGCGATCACGGCATCGATCTTCGCAACGACAAGATGGCCCTGCAGCGCCTCAAGGAGGCGGCCGAGAAGGCCAAGATGGAGCTGTCCAGCGCTCAGAACACGCAGATCAACCTGCCGTTCATCACCGCGGACGCGTCCGGTCCCAAGCACCTCGACTACACGCTCACGCGCGCCGAGTTCGAGAAGATCACCTCCGATCTGCTCGACCGCTGCCAGCAAGCCGGTCGAGCAGGCCATGAAGGACGCCGGCGTCTCGATGGGCGAGATCGACGAGGTCATCCTCGTCGGCGGTTCGACGCGCATGCCTGCGGTCCAGGAGCTCGTCAAGAAGATGACGGGCAAGGACCCGCACATGGGCGTCAACCCCGACGAGGTCGTCGCGCTTGGCGCTGCGATCCAGGGTGGCGTGCTCTCCGGTGAGGGCGAGAGCTCGATCCTGCTGCTCGACGTCACCCCGCTTTCGCTGGGCGTCGAGACGCTCGGCGGCGTGATGACCAAGCTCATCGAGCGCAACACCACGATCCCGACGCGCAAGAGCGAGATCTTCACCACCGCCGCCGACGGTCAGACCTCGGTCGAGGTGCACGTGCTGCAAGGCGAGCGCGAACATGGCCGGCGACAACAAGACGCTCGGCAGTTCCACCTGATGAACATCCCGAGCGCGCCGCGTGGCGTTCCGCAGATCGAGGTCGCATTCGACATCGACGCCAACGGCATCGTGAACGTCTCGGCCAAGGACATGGGCACCGGCCAGGAGCAGAAGATCACCATCACCGGCACGACCGCGCTTTCCGACGAGGAAGTCGACCGCATGGTCAAGGACGCCGACATCGCATGCCGACGAGGACCTGAAGCGCAAGGAAGAGGCCGAGGTGCGCAACACCGCCGACAGCCTCGTGTATGCCACGGAGAAGACACTCAAGGATCTTGGCGACAAGGTTCCCGAGGAGACCAAGAGCGACGTGCGAGAGCGCGATGGAAGAGCTGAAGAAGGCGATCGAGGGCACGACGTCGAGGCGATCAAGGCCGGCACCGAGAAGCTCCAAGAGGCAAGCTACAAGCTCGCCGAGATCGTCTACTCAGAGGCGCAGGCAGCCTCTGCCGAGGGCGCAGAGCCCACCGACGAGGACTCGAGCGCCGACGAAGACGTGGTTGAGGCCGACTACGAGGTCGTGGACGAGGACGAGTAGCCATGGCGCGTGACGAGAACACACCCAGCAGGGCTGAAGACGAGTTCGACCCCGAACTTGCCGAGGACCTTGGAGCTGAGTTGCCCCTCAGGGGCGACCAGCTCGAGGCCGCGCTCGACGAGGCGCTCGCTCAGGCCGAGGAGTGGCGCGACAAGGCGATGCGCGCGCAGGCCGATTTCGAGAACACGCGCAAGCGGCTCGAAGCGCGCCACGCCGATGCGCTCCTGCGTGCTGGCGAGCGCATCGTCGAGGCGTTGCTTCCGGTGCTCGACGACCTGGACCGAGCGATCGATCATGCCGTCGGTGACGGTTCCGATGTCGCCGAGGGCCTCGACGCAGTGCGTCGCAAGCTGCTCGACGTGCTCGCGCGTGAAGGTTGTCAGCGTGATCGATCCGTTCGGTGCAGCCGTTCGATCACCACAAGCACAACGCCGTACAGATGCGCGAAGAGCTCGAGGTGCCCGATCACACCGTGGTCGAGGTGTTCCAGAAGGGCTACGAGATGCACGGGCGCGTGTTGCGCCCTGCGATGGTCGTCGTCTCGACCGGAGGACCCGCCGGGGAGTAGGCTGGCATGGCGCCAACCGCAGACTACTACGACATACTCGGCGTCAAGAAGGACGCCTCGGCCGACGACGTCAAGAAGGCGTTTCGGCGGCTGGCGCGCAAGCACCACCCCGACGCGGGCGGCGGCGAGGAGAAGTTCAAGGAGATCAACGAGGCGTACGAGGTCCTCTCGGACACCGAGAAGCGCGCCCAGTACGACCAGTACGGGCAGTACTTCGGTGGCCAGGTGCCCCCGGGTGCCGGCCCGGGTGGTGCTGGCTGGCCGGGCGGCGCGGGCGGCGTTCGTGTCGACAACGTCGACTTGGGAGATCTGGGCGATCTGTTCGGCAGCGTCTTTTCGGGCGGCGGATTCGGCGGCGGGCAGGCCGGACCGCGGCCTCGGCGCGGTCGCGACGTAGAGGTGTCGCTGGATCTCACCTTCGACCAAGCGTTCAAGGGCTCCTCGGCCAAGGTTGAGATCGAGCGCACCGAGAAGTGCTCGACGTGCAAGGGATCGGGCGCGAAGCCGCCGTCCACGCCAACCACGTGCCCGACCTGCAAGGGGAGTGGCAGCGTGAGCGAGGGTCAGGGGTTGTTCGGCTTTGCTCGCGCGTGCCCGCAGTGCGGGGGGCGGGGCAGCATCATCGAGAACCCGTGCAGCGTGTGTCGTGGAACCGGAAGCGTGGTACGCCGCAAGCCTCTCACGGTCAACGTTCCGGCCGGAGCCACCGACGGCGGCAAGCTTCGCTTCAAGGGCAAGGGCGAGTCGGGCGTGGACGGGGGTCCTGCGGGAGATCTGTACGTGCTCACGCACGTCAAGAAGCATCCCGTACTTCGGGCGCGATGGCGCCGACGTGACCATGGACCTGCCGGTCTCGATCGACGAGGCGGCCCTTGGTACCGCAGGTGACGATCCCTTCGCCTGATGGCACGAAGGTCAAGCTCAAGGTGCCCGCCGGAACCCAGGACGGCAAGATCGTTCCGGATGCGCGGAAAGGGAGCTCCGAAGCTCAAGGGCAGCGGCAGCGGCGACCTAAGCGTCAAGGCCAAGGTCGTCGTGCCGACCTCGCTCACGGAGCGCCAGCGCGAGCTGCTCGAGGAGTTCTCCGAACTCGGGCCGGACACCTTGAGAAGTCACATCAAGTAGCGGGCGGGGACTGCTCGCCCCGCGAGAAGGAAGGGCCGCGACGATGGCGCGGACGAACAGGAACAGGCCTCTGTACATGATCAGCGTGGCCGCGGAGCTGGCCGGAGTCCACCCGCAGACGCTGCGCATCTACGAGCGCAAGGAGCTCATCTCGCCCGCAGCGCTCGGGCGGCAACACGAGGCTGTACTCCGAGGCCGACATCGAGCGGCTGCGGCTGATCCAGCACCTCACCCAGGTGGAAGGGCATCAACCTGGCCGGTGTCGACGCGGATCATGGACCTGCAGCGGGAGATCGAAGAGCTTCGAGCGGAGCTCGATGCCGCTCGCGCTCTGGCCGCTCGCGCCGAGCGCGTCGCGGTCGACCAGGCGCGTTCGGCACACGTGCGTACCGCCCTGGTGCACGTCCGCGGTGGCGCCGTGGTGCGTCGCAATGCCTAGGGGGTTGCGATGACTGACGAGAGACACCGACGGCGATCCGCGCAGCGGTCTGGTGCGATGGCTCGAAGGCGTGCGCTCCGGCGAGATTCCCGGGCGGGCCGGGTTGAGCGGCGGTCGCCTGGGTGTGGTCACGCCTGTTCAAGAACCGCACGGCCCCCGCTTGAAGCGTGAAGCGATGACGTTCCTGGAGGGAACGAGAAGATGAGACTGGACAAGCTGACGATCAAGGCGCAGGAGGCCCTCGAGGCCTCGCAAGGGATCGCCGAGGAGAGCTCGCCGTCGCAGGTCGAGCCGGAGCACCTGCTCAAGGCGCTGCTCGACCAGGCCGACGGCATCGTGCGCCCCGTCCTCGCGAAGGTCGGCGCCGACGCCGCCGCGCTCGACGCGGCGGTCATCGGATGCGCTCGCGGCTGCACCCAAGGTCAGCTGGAGCGGCCGCTCAGATGGGCGTGTCGCCTCGGCTCAACACCGTGCTGTCCGACGCGTTCAAGGCCGCCGAGAAGATGAAGGACGCCTACGTCTCGACCGAGCACCTGCTCGTGGCGCTCGCCGCGGACAAGGGCGACGCGGGCGGGTGCTCGAGCGCGCGGGCGTGACGCGCCGCTCGGCTGCAGGCCGCGGTCGACGAGCTGCGCCGCGGGTCGAAGGTCACCGACCAGAACCCCGAGGGCCAGATGCAGGCGCTCGAGCGCTACGGCGCGCAACCTCACCGAGATGGCGCGCGAAGGCAAGCTCGACCCGGTCATCGGCCGCAACGAGGAGATCCGCCGCGTCGATCCAGGTGCTGTCGCGCCGCACGAAGAACAACCCGGTGCTGATCGGCGAGCCCGGTACCGGCAAGACCGCGATCGTCGAAGGCCTCGCCCAGCGCATCGTCGCCGGCGACGTGCCCTCCAGCCTGCGCGACAAGGACGTCGTCACGCTCGACCTGGGCGCGATGGTCGCGGGCGCGAAGTACCGCGGCGAGTTCGAGGACCGCCTCAAGGCCGTGCTGCGCGAGGTCGAGCAGGCCGAAGGGCGCATCATCCTGTTCATCGACGAGATGCACACGATCGTGGGCGCCGGTGCCGCCGAGGGCGCGATGGACGCGGGCAACATGCTCAAGCCCGCGCTCGCTCGCGGCGAGCTGCATGCCATCGGTGCGACGACGCTCGACGAGTACCGCAAGCACATCGAGAAGGACGCTGCGCTCGAGCGCCGCTTCCAGCCGATCGTCGTGGGCGAGCCGAGCGTCGAGGACACCATCGCGATCCTGCGCGGTCTCAAGGAGAAGTACGAGGTCCACCACGGCGTGCGCATCACCGACGGCGCGATCGTCTCGGCAGCCGAGCTCTCGAACCGCTACATCGCCGACCGCTTCCTGCCCGACAAGGCGATCGATCTCATCGACGAGGCTGCGAGCCGCCTGCGCATCGAGATCGACTCGATGCCCACCGAGATCGACGCGGTCGAGCGCCGCCTCACGCAGATGCAGATCGAGGAGCAGGCGCTCATGCGTGAGGAGGACGCCGCGAGCAAGGAGCGGCTCGAGGCGCTGCGCGCGAGATGGCGCACGTCACCGAGCAGCTCTCCGGCCTCAAGGCGACGTGGCTGTCCGAGAAGGAGGTCATCGAGGGCTCGCAGCAGCTCAAGGCCGAGCTCGACGAGGCGCGAACCGACGAGGAGCGCGCGACGCGTGAGGGCGACCTGCAGCGAGCGGCCGAGATCCGCTACGGGCGCATCCCCGAGCTCGAGCGGCGCATCGCCGAGGCCGAGTCGCGTCTGGGCGAGCTGCAGGAGAGCGGCGCGATGCTCAAAGAAGAGGTCACCGAGGAAGAGATCGCCGAGGTGGTCTCGGCGTGGACCGGCGTGCCGGTCTCCCGGCTGATGCAGGGCGAGATGGCCAAGCTCGCGCGTCTCGAAGAGGTGCTGCACGAGCGCGTGATCGGTCAGGACGAGGCGGTCAGCGCGGTCGCCGGCGCGATACGGCGCTCGCGAGCCGGGCTCTCGGACCCGGACAAGCCCATCGGCAGCTTCCTGTTCCTCGGTCCGACCGGCGTGGGCAAGACCGAGCTGGCCAAGACGCTCGCCGAGCTACCTGTTCGACGACGAGCGCGCGATGGTGCGCATCGACATGTCCGAGTACATGGAGAAGTTCAGCGTGCAGCGGCTCATCGGTGCGCCTCCCGGCTACGTCGGCTACGAGGAGGGCGGCCAGCTCACCGAGGCGGTGCGGCGCCGGCCCTACTCGGTGATCCTGCTCGACGAGATCGAGAAGGCGCACCCGGACGTCTTCAACGTGCTGCTGCAGGTGCTCGACGACGGGCGGCTCACCGACGGTCAGGGACGAGTGGTGAGCTTCAAGAACGCGATCATCGTCATGACGAGCAACGTCGGCTCCCAGTTCATCCAGGCGTTCGCCGAGGGCGGTGCCGACGAGGAGGAGACCGACAAGATGCTGGCCGGAGGCGCTGCGGTCGACGTTCCGGCCGGAGTTCCTCAACCGTATCGACGACGTGGTCACGTTCCACGCGCTCACGCATGGACGAGATCGCCGAGATCGTCGAGCTGCAGCTCGAGTCGGTTCGCGTGCGGCTGGCCGAGCGCAAGATCGCGCTCGAGCTCACACCCGCCGCGACCGAGCGCCTCGCGCTCGATGGCTTCGACCCGGTGTACGGAGCGCGGCCGCTCAAGAGGCTCATCCAGCGCGAGGTCGTCGACCGCGTCGCCAAGGCGATCATCGAAGGCACGGTGCACGAGGGCGACACCGTCGTGATCGACGCGAGCGAGACAGGCTACGAGATCAGGTAGGGAGTACGGTGCGGTTCGCGTCGCGCCATGGGCGAACGCACCTGAGACAAAGCGGAGGTGATGTAGTCATGGCGATAGTGAGATGGGATCCGTTTGGCGAGATGCTGAAGATGCAACGCGATATGGACCGCATCTTCGCGCGCATGGGCACGTCTGAGGGCGCGGGGACACCTGCGCCAGCGGCGTGGATGCCGCGCATCAACGTCAAGCAGTCCGGTGACGACATGTCGATTCACGTCGAGCTCGCCGGTATCAAACCCGAAGACGTCGACATCGAGGTCACCGACGGCGTGCTCACCGTTCGAGGAGAGCGTACGGCCGAGACACAGCGCGAAGAGGAGGGCTGGCTCGTTCGCGAGTCGAACTTCGGCAGGTTCGAGCGGTCGCTGGCGATGCCGGAGGGCGTAGACCCCGGGAGCATACACGCCGATTTCCACGACGGAATGCTCGAGATCACCGTTCCGCGGGCGCTTGAGGCTGCGAAGCCCAAGACCACGAAGATCGCGATTGGCGAGACGGCGGGAACCGTGGAGTCGTCGCCCGAGTAGTCGTGGCCGACGCAGGACGCGCACTGAGCGGTCGGGGCCCGGACGTCTGTCCGGGCCCCTCGCATGCGGCGGGGCCCGGAATGAAGCACTGCGCGTGTAGCGCGGTTGGTAGGGCGCCGGTCTTGTCGGGAATTCACAGCGCCGTAGTCCGGACTCGTACCTATCTGTCCGACGGTATATGATATAAAGGCAGTAGCAGATACTAGGTCAGCGGGGTAGCGAGTGGAGATAACCAGAAGGACGGACTATGCGATCCGGCTGCTTCAGGAGCTGGTCCGCTCCGGAGGGGGTCCCGTGTCGGTGCGCGAACTCGCCGAGCGCCAGCAGGTGCCGTACGCGTTCGCCCGCGCGGTCCAGCGCGACCTCGTCGAAGCAGGGCTCATCACGACGGTTCGTGGTGCCAAGGGTGGCGCTGTGCTTGCGCGAAAGCCAGCGGATATCACTCTCTACGAGATCGTCGCCACGATGCAGGGAG
The DNA here is from genome assembly GCA_963700665.1 of uncultured Actinomycetes bacterium. Taxonomy (GTDB): domain Bacteria; phylum Actinomycetota; class Coriobacteriia; order Anaerosomatales; family PHET01; genus CAVPCY01. The sequence goes on along the minus strand of CAVOYK010000009.1, from coordinate 144,454 downwards.
AGCCGTCGGTCGCTGTGTGCGCGAGTGATCCCGGATGGTGCAGCATGGCGGGTGGCTGCAACGTCCATCGCGTCTGGCGGGAGGCCGACGAGATGCTGCGAGCGCTACTTGGAAGCAAGACCCTGGCGGGTCTGTCTGAGAACGAGCGGAAGTGAGGTGGGAGGATGGACGTTGTAGCGCTTTCCAAACTCCAGTTCGCGCTGACCGTCATGTACCATTTCCTCTTCGTACCACTGTCGATCGGCGTCGGGCTCGTGCTTGTGATTGCCGAGCGACGGTTCTACAAGAGCGGCCGGCCGGAGGACCAGGCGGCGTCGGACTTCTGGATCAAGTTGTTCACGGCGACCTTCGCGGTCGGCGTGGCCACCGGTATCGCGATGGAGTTCGCCTTTGGCACCAACTGGGCTACCTACTCGCGGTTCGTGGGTGACATCTTTGGTGCCCCGTTGGCCGCAGAGGGGCTGTTCGCGTTCTTCTTGGAGTCCACGTTCCTTGCGGTGCTTCTGTTCGGCCGCTCGCGAGTGTCGAAGAAGTTCTTCTACGTCTCGACGTGGCTCGTCTGGGCAGGCTCGCTTCTCTCGGCCCTGTGGATCATCATCGCCAACTCGTGGATGCAGACTCCCGCGGGCTACAAGGTCGTTGAGACCCCCCAGGGCTCCAAGGCGCAGCTCACCGACTTCTTCGCCGCGGCGCTCAACCCGTCGACTCTGCCGCGCTACTTCCACACCATAGACGCGGTGCTGATGGCGGGCGGCTTCGTCGCCATCGCGCTCGCAGCCTACTACCTGCGCAAGGGCGAGAACCTCGATTTCGGGCGCAAGACCATGAAGACGGGCATCGCCATTACCGGGATCACCACGCTGCTGATGCTGCCGATGGGACACTGGCAGGCGGTCAACGTGGTCGAGAACCAGCCGAGCAAGATCGCCGCGTTCGAGGGGCACTGGGAGGACGGTCCGATCCCGCTGGGCATCATCGGCTTCATCGATGAGGCCAACGGGCGCACGGTGGCGCTCGAGATTCCCGGCGGCGTGAACATGCTCGCGGGCGACTTCAGCCGAACCGTTTCGTACCCGGGCCTGAACAGCTTCGCTCCCGAAGACCGGCCGCCGCTGCAGCTCACGTATCAGACGTATCACTGGATGGTCCTGCTGTGGGGCGCGATGCTGGCGCTCATCGCTCTGCTGTGGTGGGTCAACCGCAGCGGCAAGCTGGAGAGCAACCGGCGCCTGCTCACGTTCCTGATGTGGACGCCGGTGCTCCCGATGCTCGCGATCCAGTTGGGCTGGGCGGCTGCGGAAGTCGGTCGACAGCCGTGGATCGTCTGGCAGGAGCTTCGTACGGTCGACGCCATCTCCAAGGCGGTGCCCGCCGGTGAGATCATCCTGACCATCGTGCTGTTCACCCTCTTCTACGCAATCATCTACATCGCGTGGGCGCGCGTGGTGTTCCGCTTCATCAAGAAGGGCCCGCAGTTGCCCGAGAGCGGGCCGTCCTCGGCGCCGGTCCCAGCGCCCGTGGGCGCACCGACAGGTGCATCGACCGCATTCTCTGCCGACTCCGAGGAGGTGCTCTAGATGGGTCTCGGAATCGTCTGGTTCGTGCTAGTGGGTGTCTTGTTCGCGGGCTACGCGATCTTCGATGGGTTCGACCTCGGTGTCGGGGTGCTCTATCCGTTCCTCGGCAAGTCCGAGGAGGACAAAGCCGTCATGCGTCGTGCCATCGGGCCGGTGTGGGACGGCAACGAGGTGTGGCTGCTGACCGCTGGAGGTGCGCTGTTCGCTGCGTTTCCCGCCGTGTACGCAACGGTGTTCAGCGGCTTCTACATCGCTCTGATGCTCCTGCTGTTCGCGCTGATCTTCCGAGCGGTCGCCCTGGAGTTTCGCTCGATCGATCCGGATTGGGCGAGGCTGTGGGACTGGGCGTTCGTCGTAGGGAGCGCGATTCCGGCGCTGCTGTTCGGGGTGGCCGTTGGCAACATCATCCGGGGACTTCCCTTGACCGCCGAGGGCGAGTTCATCGCTGGTGGTGGAGCGCCGGTGTTCCTCGGCAACTTGCTGTTCGCCCTGAACCCGTACTCGCTCGTCATCGGAGTGCTTGGCCTGGCTTGGATCGTCCTGCAGGGCGCCACGTGGCTCGGGCTCAAGACCACGGGCGACCTCTACGAACGCGTGAAGCGGGTGCGTGGCGTGATGCTGATCGCGTTCGCGGGCTTGTTCGCAATCGCCACGGCAGCCACCGCATTGCTGGTCCCCAACGCCTTCTCGACCGTTGTCGCCAGCCCGGCGGGTTGGCTGTTCATCGTGCTCGCGATCGCGGGTGCGATCGTGGTGCGAGTGGGTTCAGGCGGCAACGACCGCCTGGCCTTCTACGGGTCGTCGCTTGCGGGTGTCGCACTGGTGGGTATCTGGGCAGTGTCGATATTCCCGCAGCTCGTCCCCTCGCTCGGCCCGGGCGAGGCTCTGACGATCGCGAACTCGGCGTCTTCGCAGCTTACGCTCACAGTCATGCTCATCATCGCCGCGATCGGCGTCCCCCTCGTGCTGTTCTACTTCTTCTTGATCTACCGGACCTACGCCGGTCGGATCGACATGACGCAGGGGACCGACGGACACTACTAGGCATGCCTCCGCACGACGCTCAGCGCGAAGGGCCCTGGTATCGCCGGGGCCCTTCGTGGTTCGGCGTTCATCGCGCGAGTCGATCTTGCGGCTGCAGCTCGCGCTTTCTCGCTGCCGGGTTGCCTAGTCGGCCGACTCGCCTGCACCAGTGGGTGCGCCGTAGAGCTGGTCTGACGGGTACTCGTCGCACGCCTTGGAGCCAGGTCGCCAGCACAATGTGAATCCGGCGAACACCGCGCACGCGGCGGTGACGACGCCGGCGGTCACTCCCGGCGTCCAGGGTGCTGCGTAGTCGATGAGCGCACCGGCGATGATTGGACCCGGTATCCGCGTCATCGCCTGAATCGACGTGCTGACTCCCAAGATTCCGCCCACCTCGTCGCGGTGGACGGACTTCGTGAGAGCGCTCGTAGAGATCGTGTTGCTGACCGCAAGCCCGTAGGACAGCAGGGGCATGAGCACAATCAGGATCGCGAGTTGCGTGACGAACCCCCACAGCGTCAGCGCGAGCGCGGCGATCGATAGCGCGGTGAGCAGGAGTCCGCCGTCGCTCCAGCGCTTCGTGATCTGACCGATGACGAACGCTTGGACGATCACGGATAGCACCCCGACGTAGGCCAACACGAACGAGTTCGTGCGTGCGGAGAGTCCCAACGCCGCGAGCGCCCACAGGGCGAAGCCGCTTTCGAAGATGCCGAAGCTGATGCCGGTCAGAAACCGGATCGAGAGCAGCGGGCCGACTTTGCGGTGGCGCAGCGCCGCGATCAAGCCGCTGGCGTCGAAGGCGCGTTTTCCCCGGGCGGCGAGTCGCGCTTTGTCCTCGGCGGACAGCGACTCGGGGAGCATCGTGGCTACCAGCGCGATGTTGATGGTGGCGAGCAGCGCGCCAAGCCACGCGGGCGCCGAGTAGCTGATTCCGGAGAGCAGCCCGCCGCTGATGGGACCCAAGATGAAGCCGATGCCGAACGCGGCCCCGATCAACCCCAGCGCCTTGCCACGCTCCTCGGGCGGGGTCACGTCTGCGATGTAGGCCTGCGCAACGCTGATGTTGCCCCCGGTCAACCCGTCGAAGGCGCGGCTGATGAACAGGATCCACAGAGACTGCGCTGTTGCGAGCACGATGAAGCCGATCACCGTTCCTGCGATGCTCAGAATCAGGATCGGCTTGCGACCGTAGCGGTCCGAAAGCCTGCCCAGTATCGGCGCACCGATGAACTGGAAGATCGGATACATCGCGCCCAGCAGTCCGATCTGGAACGGCGTCGCACCGAGGCTGTCGGCGAGGTAGGGCAGCAACGGCAAGACGATGCTGAACGACAGCATGTCCACCAGTACCACGAAGAAGATGATGAGGAGCCGTCGGTCGCGCATGTGGGAAAGGATACTCGTGTACGGCTTTGGTGTCCCGAGTACGAGGCGAAGGGCTCACAGTATGGCCTTCAAAGGTTTCGCGTCCGACACGACGGCATTCCTGAGCGACCTCTCGGCCCACAACGACCGGTCGTGGTTCGCGGCGAACCGGGATCGGTACGAGAGCGCGCTTCTCGGACGGCAGCGCGAGTTTGTCGACGCGGTAGGCGAGGCCTTCTCGGCGGTCGATTCACGCGTGCGCTGTGAACCGGCAGTCGACCGATCGATCTACCGCATCAACCGAGATACGCGGTTCTCGCGCGACAAGTCCCCGTACAAGACCTACGCCGACATGTGGTTCTGGGTCGGGGAGGACCGCAAGCAGTCACCGGGCTACTTCGTCCGAATAGCGCCGGATGCGATCTGGGCGGGCGGCGGTCGACACTTCATGACACCGGCGGACCTCGCCACATATCGGGCGGCGGTCGTCGCCGACAAGACCGGCAGCGTACTCGCGGACATCGTATCCGGGCTCGAAGGCGACGGCTACGTGCTGGGAGAGAGAACCATAGCGCGCGCGCCGCGAGGGTTCTCCGCGGACCATCCGAGGGCGGATCTATTGAGGTTCACGGCGATTCACGCGATCGACGAGGTCTCGCCGGTGCCGGTCGAGTTCGAGAGCGAGGCGTTCGTGAGCTGGTGCTTCGAGCGCTTCTTGCGTGTGCGACCACTCGTCGACTGGCTGGAGGACGTGCTCTAGGGGCGACGGGGTGGCTTGTCGCGTCGCCCGAAGGCCGCCTACCAGTCAACGATTCGCCGACTACCGGCCAGCGAGCGCACGTGCGTGGCGTCGTGCACGACCTCGAGACAACCCTTGTAGGCTCCCGTCTCGTCGCGCAGAGCGAAGTAGCGGATGTGGATGAACGCGGACCCCATCTCGATCCAGAACTCGGCGACGTCCTTCTCGGCGGCCTTGAACGCAGCGAGGATCTCCTCGACCTTGTGCAGGCTCTTGGGCGGGTGGCAGTTGCGGACCTCTCGGCCGATGGCGCCCGGGGAGCGTGGGAAGACCCGCTCGCCTTCCGAGTAGAATCGCACGCGGTCGTTCTCGTCGACGTAGGTGACGTCGAACGGCAGCGCGCGGAACAGCAGGTCGAGCTGGCCGAGCGTGAGCGCGCCGGTGGGAAGGGGCAGCAGCATCTCGCCGCCCGCGCCTGCCGGCCCGGGCGTCGGGACCGCTTCGACGGGCGCCTCGCCGGCCGGGCCCTCGATCCACGCGTAGCCGATCTCGGCATCTCCTGCGGCGATCGTCGTCCCACTCATCAGCGGTGAGCACATCGAGCGCGGTGGGGAAGAGGATCTTCTCCTCCTTGTAGACCATGTCGTCGATCATCGTGAGGGTCTCGGGCAGCGTCGCCGCGAGTGAGGCGACGTCGCCCGGCCGCCAGAAGCGAGCGCGCGGTCTTGATGCGGCCACGGATGTCGTCGTCGAGCGCCCACATGACCTTGGTGGGGCCCTCGACCCCGTGGGTCTCGAGCACCGGGAAGAGCTGGTTCTCCTTGCGTGTGTAGTGCGTGTCGATCGCGGCGAGCTCGCCGAGCTTGGCGGACAGGGCCTCGAGTACCGCGTCGCGGTCCGACTCGTCGGTCGCGGCCGCAAGCGCGCTCTGCAACGAGATTGAGATCGGCGATGAGCCGGGTCGCGATCTCGTTCTCCCTCTTGTACGAGTCGATCGGATGGCCCGCGTCGACCGCCGCCGAGGGCTTGTCGTCGAGCGCCTCCTTGAACACGGTCACGTGGACGTCGCAGAGGCGTTGCACGTCTTCGACGGGCATGCCCTCGGCGATGAGCGACTGTTCCATACGGGCGATCTCGGCCGAGTCGACATCGACGATCAGCGCATCGAACTCCGCCTTGACCGTCTCGACCGGTACCCCGTCGTGGAGTTTGCGGATGATGGACTTCAGCGCCGCTTGACGAGCAGCCAGGACCTCGGGGTCGACCGGCGTCGCCGGTGCATTCGAGTTCTCCTCGGCTGCGATCTCGTGCGTGGCGATCTCGGTGCGGATGTCGTCGAGCATCTTGTCGGCATCGACGCCGGCCATCGACGCGGCGGTCTCGATCTTGGCCACGCGCGCCATGGTCTTGAAGAGTGCCGGGTTCTTGAGCGCCGAGAAGTGCGAGTCGTAGTCGACGAGCCAGTCCAGAAGGTAGGGGTATGCATCGACCAGCTCGTAGATGGTTGTCTCAGCGGTGACCGTCATTGCCCCACTCCTCTCACGGATGTGTTCTCGCCCTAGGGATACCACCACAGGACCCGTGGGCCATTGACCCACGTCAATTCTGATGAAGTAGGTAAGAATTACGATGCGCCGCGGCGTGCGTTTTGCGTGAGGATGCTTCGAGGGTATCCTGAGCCGACATGGTGTTCGCGGGCACGAGGAGCCGATGGAGCGACGATTTCATAACCCGTACAAGCACTGGCTCTCCGGTCTGGCGATCGAACTGACCGCCATAGCTGGATTCGCGGTCGCCTTGGCGCTGCTCGCCGTCCTTGTCGTCTGGCTGGCGGGCTAGCGGCCGTGTGGGTTCCGCTGCGCACGAACGACGCGCGCACAGTCGCGCACTACCTGGGAGTCCTTTCTGTCGGTATTGCGCTGGCGATGCTGGTGCCGCTCGTCACGGCGCTGTCACTCGCCGAGTGGGATCCTGCTCTCGACTATCTGTTGGGCTTCTCGGTCACTCTGGCGACTGGCATCGGGATGATGCTCGTCGAGCCGCGCCCCACCGGCGTTGACCGCCGGCAGGGCATGCTCGTGGCCGCCCTCGGATGGCTGCTGGCGTCTGCGTTGGCCGCGATTCCGCTGGCGTTCTCGGGTAACTACGCGACCTACCTAGACGCACTGTTCGACTCCGTGTCGGGCTTCACGACCTCCGGGCTGACCGTGGTGATCGACCTCGACCACATGAGCTACGCGCACAACATGTGGCGGCATCTTACGCACCTCATCGGCGGTCAGGGAATCGTGGTCGCGGCGCTCTCCTTCGCGTTTGGCAGACGCGGCGGGGCGGTCTCTCTGTATGTGGCCGAGGGCCGCGACGAGAGGATTCTGCCGAACATCATGCACACCACTCGCTTCATATGGTTCGTGACCGCGGTCTTCGTGACCTTGGGGACCCTTGCCCTGTTCGTCTTCAACATGTTCAACGGGATGACGCTGCTGCGCAGCGGACTCCACGCCTTCTGGTTGACCGTCGCCTGCTACGACACCGGTGGCTTTGCCCCACAGTCGATGAACGCGCTCTACTACCACTCGCCCGTGTTCGAGTTCATCACAGTCATGCTGATGCTCGCGGGTACCCTCAACTTCAACCTGCACGCCGACGTCTGGCGGGGCGATCCCGGTGAACTGCTGAGCAACATCGAGACACGCACGCTCGCGATCAACATGAGTATCCTGGTGGTCTTTGTTGCGGCGAGTCTAGCGGTGTCGCCCTACCTCAACGGGCCGTGGGAGGTTGTCCGCAAAGGCGTCTACCACGTGCTGTCCGCACACTCCGGCACTGGCCACCAGACGCTCTACGCTGCGCAATGGGAGAACACCATGAGCGCGGGGGCGTTCTTCGCTGTCGTTCTCGCTATGGCCGCTGGTGGCGCGGTCTCCTCCACCGCCGGTGGCATCAAGGCCCTGAGGCTGGGCCTGATCTTCAAGTCGATCATCGATGGGGCTCGCCGCTCGCTCGCGCCCGACAGCGCCGTGGTCAAGACCAAGTACCACCACCTGACCGAGCGGGTTCTCACCCCAGAGGTGACCGCCTCGGCGATGACGCTGTTCATCGTGTACTTCTTCACCTATGTGACGGGCGCGCTGATCGGCGCGGCATACGGATACCCACCCGGTGTCTCCTTGTTCGAGTCGGTGTCGGCGACGGCCAATGTCGGACTGAGCGCGGGCATAACCGGGCCATCGATGCCGCTTGGGCTCAAGCTCGTCTACATGCTCCAGATGTGGGTGGGTCGCCTTGAGTTCCTCGCGCTGTTCGTGCTTATCCTCGGTGTGTTCACCTCGGTGTTCCGCAGGCGAGGGAGTGCGTAGATGCGCGCTTCCCGGCTGCTTGCACCCATGGTTCTACCGACGATCGTCCTGCTGCTCGTGGTGCTGTGGGTGGGTTCCGCGCACGCACTCCCCGCACCCGTGCCAACCGATACGACCGCTCTCTCGGCTGCCGATGGCGCGCTCGACGGGCAGACCGTTCGGTTCACGGGCGAGGCCATCGGAGACGTGCTGAATGCCGGCAGCGATCACCGGTGGGTCAACGTGCTCGCCGACGGCGTCGCCATCGGCGTGTTGGTTCCCGTCGAGCAAGTCGAGGTGATCGATGGGCTCGGTGAATGGAGCCGTACCGGCACCATCCTCGAGGTCGTGGGCGTGTACAACGTCGCGGACGCCGAGCACGGGGGCGACTTGGACGTGCACGCCACATCGATCCGCGCCTTGCGAAAGTCGGTGCCACGCGAGCACCCGATCCAACCCGTCCAAGGGATCGTGGCAGTCGTCGTACTTGCACTGAGTGGCGTGCTCGCAGCGCGTTTCCGTGTGATGCGACGCCGTACCTACAGGGGGTTGTAGGTCGGCTCCCGGGGCGGCTTCCTCAGGTTCCTCTCAAGATCTCTCTCGCGGAAGGCTTCTACGACTCGGACGCGGAAAACGCTCGACCCACCGAATAGGCGTCGGCCACCTTCCCGCCAAGTCGCCAGTACTCGCGAGCGCCTGCGATGTAGACGAGCGGGTCGAGCGCGGCCATGTCGACCACATCGCCGCCGGGGTCGCTCAGCACCGATGTATCGGCGTGAGCCTCGACGATCTCGCCGAGCACCACTCGGTACGAGCCCACCTCGACTTCCTCGGTCACGCGGCATTCCAGATTGAAGGGGCACTGTTCGATCAGCGGTGCGGCGACAAGGGCAGAGGGGGTCAGCGTCAAACCAGTGGCTGCGAACTTGTCTGTCTTGGCGCCCGGTGTTGTGCCGCAGAAGTCCACCTCGGCAGCAAGTGACGCGGGTGGGATGTTCACGGTGAAGGTGCCGCCGCGACGGATGAGGTCGAGCGTGTTGCGCGATTCGCGCAGTCCCATGGCCACGGTGGGAGGGGTCGACGACACGATGTTGATCCAGGCGACCGCGAGGGTGTCAGCGAACTCCAGGCTTCCGCCGACCACCAAGGCACATGGCATCGGAAAGAGCCGCTCGATCGGACCAAGACGCTTCTTCATGTGAATCCTCCGGGGTCGGGTGTGTTCTCGTCAGTCTATCCCGTCGGGACACGTCGCTCGTCTGACCGGCGAGCCTGATCGCAATGGGCGCGGACGGCGTGCCCCTTGACCCGCGAGAGGATCCGCCGCCAGAATGTGCGGAACTTCGCGCGGTCGCCGTGGGCGGCCCCGATTCGCGAGAAGGAGGTGTGATCGAGCAGTCATGGTTCGCTTTCCCGCTTTCGTGATGATGGACATGATGATGACCCGGCCCGGGTCTATCGGCGTATTCGCCGGACTCGGGCGGCCCATGACCGACCGCTAGGCCGCGGTCGGGTATCGTTCCCATCAGTAGTGTCACGAATCCAGAAAGCGAGAACGGCCATGAGCGACTCGACCGCACCCCGTTTCGACACTCTCGCCATCCACGGCGGACAGGAGCCGGATCCCACCACCGGTTCGCGCGCCGTCCCGATCTACCAGACCGTCGCCTACAACTTCAAGAACACCGATCACGCCGCCGAGCCTGTTCGGACTGCGCGAGTTCGGCAACATCTACTCGCGGATCATGAATCCCACCAACGACGTGCTCGAACAGCGCATCGCCGGGCTGCACGGCGGCACCGCGGCCCTTGCGGTGTCGTCGGGGCACGGCGCGGAGAACCTCGCGCTGCTCAACCTCGCAGGTTCAGGGGACTCGATCGTCTCGAGCACCTCGCTCTACGGCGGCACCTGGAACATCTTCCTGCACACGTACAAGCGCCTGGGCATCACCGTGCGCTTCGTCGAGCCTACCGACGTCCAGGGCTTCATCGACGCGACCGACGAGACCACCAAGGCGTGGTACGTGGAGACCATCGGCAATCCTCGGCTCGACGTCCCCGACATCAGGGGGCTTGCTGATGCCGGTCGCGAACTCGGCGTCCCGCTCGTGGTCGACAACACCTTCGCCACCCCGTACCTGTGCCGTCCCTTCGAGCATGGTGCGGCGGTCGTCGTCGAGTCGCTCACCAAGTGGATCGGCGGTCACGGCACCTCGATCGGCGGCATCATCGTCGACGGCGGCAACTTCGACTGGGGCTCCGGTCGCTTCCCGCAGTTCACCGAGGGTGATCCCAGCTACCACGGCCTGAAGTACTGGGAGGTCTTCGGCGGACTTCCCGGGTCTGGGCAACGTCGCGTTCGCGATCCGCGCCCGCGTGCAGCTGCAGCGGGACTTCGGCTTCGCGCTGTCGCCCTTCAACTCCCAGCAGTTCCTTCTGGGTGTCGAGACGCTCTCGCTTCGCGTACAGCGTCACAGCGACAACGCGCTCGCCGTCGCCGAGTATCTGGCTGCGCACCCCAAGGTCGGCTGGGTCTCCTATCCCGGTCTCGACACCCACCCCACCAAGGCGAACGCTGACGCGGTTCTGGGCAACGGCTACGGGGGCGTAGTCGTCTTCGGGCTCAAGGGCGGCCTCGAGGCGGGCAAGACGCTCATCAACTCGGTCGAGCTCTTCAGCCACCTCGCCAACGTCGGCGATGCGAAGTCCCTCGTCATCCATCCTGCGTCGACGACACACTCCCAACTCAACGACGAGGAACTGGTCCGAGCGGGCATCGGACCGGACTTCGTGCGGCTCTCGGTGGGCATCGAGGACATCGGCGACATCCTCGCCGACCTCGAACAGGCTCTGGGAAGGGTCTAGGCCGTGGGCCCGGTATCGCAGCGCGCACCGTGGGACGAGGTCGGCTCCGCCGGCGTCGTCGCCTCTCACGCCGTCAGGCTTGCAGACGTGCGTCTGTCTTCGGGTGCCGTGCTTCCGCACATCGACGTCGTCTACGAGACCTACGGCGAGCTGTCGCCGCAGCGAGACAACGCCATCCTGGTCTGCCACGCGCTGTCGGGCGACGCGCACGTTGCAGGGTGGCGGGAGGCCGATGCGCGTGCTGCCGGTTGGACGCCCGAGCAGGGTGACGACTGGAACCCTGCAGGGGCGGCGACGGGCGATCCGGATGCCGCTCCGGCCTCGGCGGCCAAACCCGGCTGGTGGGACCCGTTCGTGGGGCCGGGCAAGACCATCGACACCGAACCGCTACTTCGTAGTCTGCACCAACGTGCTCGGCGGGTGCTCGGGGACGACCGGACCGAGCAGCGTGAATCCTGAGACCGGCAAGCCCTACGGGCTCGTCGTTTCCCGGTGGTGACCGTCGAAGACATGGTCGACGTCGAGGTGGCGCTCCTGGACCTCTTGGGCATCGAGCGGCTCCTCGCGGTCGTGGGCGGCTCGATGGGCGGCATGCAGGCGCTCGCCTTGGCCAGGCACCACCCGGACCGTGTCGCCTCGTGCGTTGCCATCGCCACCACGTGGCGACTGGCTGCCCAGGCGATCGCCTTCAACGAGGTCGGGCGCACCGCCATCCTTGGCGATACGGCGTTTCGGGCAGGGGACTACTACGAGACGGGGGTTCCGCGCCAGGGGCTGGCCATCGCGCGCATGATCGGCCACATCACCTACCTCAGTCGACGAGTCGATGCACGACAAGTTCGGTCGGCGGCTTCGTGGCCGAGACGACCACGCCTTCGACTTCGTGACGGAGTTCGAGGTGGAGAGCTACCTGGCCTACCAAGGCAAGCGTTTCACCGAGCGCTTCGACGCGAACACCTACCTCTACATGACCAAGTCGATGGACTACTTCGACCTGTCTGAAGGCTCCGCCGACCTGTCTGATGCGCTCGCTGGAATCACCGCGCGCTTCCTGGTGCTTTCGTTCTCGAGCGACTGGCTCTTCCCGACCTACCAGAGTCGAGAGCTGGTGGATGCGCTGCGCGCCAACGACAAAGAGGTCAGTTTCGCCGAGATCAGCTCGCCGTACGGTCACGACGCGTTCCTGCTCGAGCCGGAACAGCAGCACGCGTTCGTGCAGCCGTTCTTGGCCCGAGTCCTTCACGATAGCCGTGCCGGAAGGGGTGACGCGTCATGAGTGCAGCGGACCTCCTGCGCCCCGACCTTCGCCTGGTCGCCGAGCTGATCCCCCCAGGCAGCCGTGTGCTCGACCTTGCGTGCGCGGACGGCTCCTTGATGGCGCACCTTCGCGAGGAGCGCGGGTGCACCGTGCGCGGTGTCGAGGTCAATCACACCGACATCGCAGCTGCGCTGTCGCGCGGGCTTTCTGTAGTCGAGAACGACTTGGACAAGGGCCTCGGCGGGTACCGCGACCGCTCGTTCGACGTCGTGGTGCTCTCTCAGACGTTGCAGGTGCTCAAGCGACCCGCGTTCGTCTTGCGTGAGATGCTGCGGGTGGGGGAGAAGGGCATCGTCTCGTTCCCGAACTTCGGGTACTGGAAGGTGCGCGGCTACCTGACGAGCAAGGGCCGGATGCCGGTGTCGCGCTCGATCCCGTACAGCTGGTACGACACGCCCAACATCCACCACACGACGCTCAAGGACTTCCGAGACTTCGTGAGCGCCAACGGCGGTGCCATAGAGCGTGAGATACCGCTCATCACCGAGAATTGGCATCGGATCGAGGTGCGCAGGGTGGGATTGTGGCCCAATCTGCTGGCCGACACTGCGGTCGCGGTCGTGCGCCCGGCCGAGTAGCCGATGATTGGCCGAGCATCGGAGCTATGGGGCAGTTGCCCGACGCATCCCCGGTCAGGGCGCCCGTCTCAGCCGAAATGCCGACCACGTCCCATCGACGCTCACGAGGCCGAGCGGCCGCATGTCGAGGCGCTCTGCAATGGCCCAGACGGTGTCACGACTCATGTCGAGACCGGCCGCCTTGGACCCCTTGCGGTAGAAGACCCACAGGGCGGCGCCGGGTGCGAGCGACGCTGCTGCCGGAGGCATCTGAGCCTCGAGTTCGGCGCGCGTGTTCACGAACAGGAAGACCAGAGCGGCTTCGCGCAAGTCCTTGACGATGGTGCAGCCCTCGGGTAGCCCGAGTGAGTCGACGACTCCCGCCACCGGATTCAGCACGGCGATCGGCGTGCCCGGTTTCACCCGGGCTTTCTCGGCGACGGTCTTCTCGGCCATGACGCGCTCCTTGGGGTCTCGAGCGGGGCACCCACAAGCGGATGTACCCGCTCGGGGTATCCTACTGCGTGTGACCGACCCAACGACACCGGCCCCTGAGGGGACCCTCGAGCAGCTCGGCTTCTCCGATCGCGAGCGCGCGCTCTTCGCCACGCTTGCCGAGGGAGGCCTCGAGCCTGCGCGCGTGGCGCGGGTGGATCGCGGGCTGCCGCTGGTCGTGAGCGAGAGCGGAATCGAGCGCGCTGAGCCTGCGACTCATCTCGTGAAGTCGGCCGACGCATCGAGCAGTAGGGTGGTCGTCGGTGACTGGGTGGCGCTCGCACGCCCGGAGGGGCACGAGATGCCGATCATCGAGGTTATCCTTCCTCGCCACAGTGCGTTCACGCGCCAAGACCCCGGGGAAGAGACCGGCGAGCAGGTGTTGATCGCGAACGTCGACGTGGTCTTCGTGGTGCAGTCGCTTTCCGGAGGCGGGGTCAACGCCAATCGACTCGAGCGCGAGCTCGTGGTGGCCTGGGAAAGCGGTGCGAGGCCCGTGGTCGTCCTGACCAAGGCCGATCTCGCCGAGGACGCCGAATCGCAGCGCCTGCTCGCCGAGGAGCTGGCGTTCGGCGTCGACGTGATCGTCGAAAGCGTGGTGTCGGGTGTCGGCATCGAGGAGGTTCGGCGCCACGTGCCCGTCGGTGTCACCGCCGCACTGCTCGGCAGCTCGGGAGTGGGGAAGTCAACGCTTCTCAACCACCTTGTCGGCGACGATGTCCAGCAGACCGCCGAGGTGCGCTCGAGCGACGACAAGGGGCGCCACACCACGGTGGCTCGTGAGATCATCTCGCTGCCCGGCGGCGGAGTCCTGATCGACACGCCCGGCATGCGTGCGTTGGCGTTGTGGGACTCCTCAGAGGGGCTCGCCTCGGCGTTTCCCGAGATCGAAGCGCTTTCCGAGCGCTGTCGGTTCAGAGACTGTGCGCACGAGAACGAGCCGGGCTGCGCGGTGATCGCCGCAGTCGAGAGCGGTGAGCTGCCCGCCCGGCGTCTGGACAGCTATCGGCGCTTGACCGCTGAGCTCTCGCGGCTTGCCCGCCGGCAAGACGAGCGAGCGTGGCGCGACAAGGACCAGGCCATGAAGAAGATCGCAAAGGCCGTGAAGAGCTACTACAAGACCGAGCCCAAGGGCAAATCGGGCCGGTAGGGCGCCCGACGGGCGCATCGTTCACATTCAACAGCCCGGCTCGCCGGCGTGACCGCAGCACGATTTGAGCCTCACGACCTTGAGTGCGGCGTTCCTGACCACAAGTACGACCTTGCGGCCGAACGGTATCGGCGCCTTGAGGTTGCGCAGGAACGCCTCGTCGCTCGGTCTGACGGGCTGCGGGCTCGAACACATGGAATCTCCTTCATGACCTGCGCTGCTTTGGTGCATCGCTCGCGTGGTAGATTCCCTTGCGGGACCCAACTCATCAGGAGCGCGCATGCCCGACACGAACCCAGCGGCCAACGGGTCGCTCATCCGCCTGACCGATGTGGTCAAGACCTACGACACCGGCGAGGTGCCGTTCACCGCGTTGCGCGGGGTCAACCTGGATGTCAGTGCTGGAGAGTTCGTCGGGTTGATCGGCAAGTCGGGGTCGGGCAAGACCACGCTCATCAACATGATCACGGGTATCGACCACCCGACATCGGGCGGGGTGGTCATCGGCGGTGAGCCGGTACACACCTACAACGAGAACAAGCTGGCGATCTGGCGAGGGAAGACGATCGGAGTGGTGTTTCAGTTCTTCCAGCTGCTGCCGACGCTCACGGTGATCGAGAACGTCATGTTGCCCATGGACTTCTGCAACGTGCACCGCGTCGACGAGCGGCCGGCCGTGGCGATGGACCTGCTCGAGGAGATCGAGATGGCCGATCAGGCGAACAAGCTGCCCTCGGCGCTGTCCGGTGGCCAGCAGCAGCGCGTCGCGATCGCACGCGCGCTGGCCAACGACCCGCCGATCATCGCCGCCGACGAACCTACCGGCAACCTGGACTCCAAGACCGCCGATGCGGTGTTCTCGGCGTTCGAGCGGCTCGTGGAGCGGGGCAAGACGATCGTGATGGTCACGCACGACAACGACCTCGCCAGTCGAGTGAGCCGTGCGTTGCACGTCGCGGACGGCGAGATCGTGGAGGACCGTCGCAGATGGCTTGAGGACGAACTCGCTGAAGAGGTCGCCATCGAGTCGGCCGAACAGACGGCGAACTAGGACGATGGCGCCGCGCTGGCACAAGGTCATCCGCGATCTCACAAGCCACAAGATACGTACCGCACTCGTGGTTCTGTCGATCGCCGTAGGCGTGTTCGCCATCGCGGTGGTCCTGGGCGGCCGAGAAGTGCTCCTCAGCGAGTTCGACGTCGACTTCGAGGCGAGTATCCCTCCCTCGGCCGAGCTGGACACGACCGGCTTCGACGTGGCGTTGGCAGACAAGGTCGCCGAGCGCGAAGACGTGCGTGCTGCCGAGGGGCGCAGGCGCGTCACCGTGCGCTACACCCCGGACTCCGTCGACGCCCAAGCCTCCACCGCCGGGTGGGAGACGCTGCGCTTGTGGGCGATCCCCGAGTTCGGACGCGGTGGCGTCAAGAAGCTCGTGCGCGAGGAGTATGCGTCGTGGCCGCCTCGTCCCGACGGCGTGATTCTGGAGAAGAGCGCGCTGCAGGTCGCAGGGCTTCTCGGTGGGCGACACGATCACGGTCGAGGCGTCCAACGGGACGAGGACCGAGCTGCGCGTGGAAGGGTTCGCGCACGACATCAACTCCGTACCGGCGCAGTTCCAAGGCGCAGCGACCGGGTTCGTCTCGATGGAGACGCTCGCCAGACTCGGCGAACCGGAGGAGCTGAACCACCTGGCGCTGCTGCTGGGACCCACGGTCTCTCGCTCGGCGGCCAGCCGCATCGCGGCCGATGTCCGCGATGTCGACCTGCTCGCCGCCGACGTGCGCACCTTGCGCACCGAAGTGCCCGAGCCGGGAAGCCACTTCCTGGGCGACATCTTCAAGGCCGTCTCTCTGCTGCTGCTCGCACTGGGCATCATGGCACTGGCACTGTCAGGTTTTCTCGTGGTGACCACCGTGCAGGCGATCATGTCGCAGCAGGTGCGCCAGATAGGCATCATGAAGGCGGTGGGCGGGCGACGTACCCAGATCTCGTGGATGTACCTCGCGCTGGTCGCCGTCTACGGCGTCCTCGCGGTCGCCGTCGGGTTGCCGGTGGGCCTGTGGGCGAGCTCGAAGTTCACCGACTATGCAGCAGGCGTGCTGAACTTCCGGCTCGCCAGCGACACGCCCCCGTCGTGGGTCATAGCCTTGGTGCTCGTCGTCGGCGTGCTCGTGCCGATCGCCGCCGCCGCGTTCCCGGTCAGCCGAGGAGCGCGCCTGTCGGTGGTGCGCGCGCTCGATGCGGCCGGACCGGGCGTGCACTTCGGACACGGGCTCGTCGACCGCGTGTTGGGCATGATCCGCGGGCTGCCGCGGCCGGTCGCCCTGTCATTGCGCAACACCTTCGTACGCAAGGGTCGGCTCGCGCTGACGCTCACCACGCTGGTGCTCGCCTCAGCGGTGGTAATGGGGGTCATGACGGTTCGCACGTCGATGCTGCAGACCGTCGAGGACATGGCTTCGTGGTGGCGCTACGACGCGCAGGTATTCATGGCGCGGCCGCTGCCCGCGTGCAGAGCTGGAGCGCACGGCGTCGCGCGTCAGCGGTGTGACCGCGGTCGAGACCTGGCTCGAGTCGCAAGTCTCGGTCACCCGTCCCGACGGCAGCGAGAACCAAGAGGTCTTCGCGTTGGGCGTGCCGGTCGACACGCGCTTCATCACGCCCGAGCTCGTCGCGGGCCGCTGGCTGGAGCCGGGCGCCGACGACGAGGTCGTGCTCAACACCGACGTCGTCAAGCAGGAGCCGTATCTGGGCGTCGGCGAGACGATGTACGCGACCGTTCGAGGTGTCGACAAGGAGTTCAAGGTCGTCGGCATCGCCACCGGACAACTCATGGGACCTGTCGCGTTCGTCGACCGAGAAGGACTCGACGAGACCATCGGCGCAGGGGGCACGGTCACGCGGTTGCTCGTCCAGTCCCAAGCGGTCTCACCCGACGAGCAGGTGCGCGTCGCGCGCGAGCTCGAGCGCCGGCTCGAAGAGGCCTCCCTGCCCATCTCGGGGTCCCAGACCCAAGAAGCGCAGAAGGAGACGATCGCCAACCAGCTGGGAATCCTGGTGACGTTTCTCGTGATCATGGCGACCACTCTGGCTGCGGTTGGCGTGATCGGATTGACCGGCACGATGACGATCAACGTGCTTGAGTCCACACGCGAGATCGGTGTCATGCGCTCGATCGGGGCGAGCCATGGCTCGATCTTCGGCATCTACATCACCGAGGGAGTCGTCATTGCGCTCATGGCGTGGGGGCTCGGCGCGGTTCTCTCGTGGCCGATGTCGATGTGGCTGGTCAACGCGCTGGGTACCGCGATGTCGCTGCCGCTGTCGTACTCGTTCTCATACCAGGGTGTGGGTTTGTGGCTGGCGCTCGTTCTGGGAATCGCGACCGTCGCGAGCCTGCTGCCGGCGTGGCGCGCCTCACAGGTCTCGATCCGAGACGCCATAGCCTACGAGTAGCTCCTGCCCCGGGAGCTAGCCGCCACGACGCTCGGCGCCGACCGCGTAGACGGCGATGGCCGACTCGTGGGGCACCGGGCACACGTGCTCGCACACGCCGCATCCGATGCAGCGCTCCGCGATCACCCGGGGTCTTCCGAGCCGGGCCTTCGTGCCTTTGGGCGTCGTCACAATCGGCCTCGTCGATGACGATGGCCTTCTCGGCCACGGGGCACAGTTCTTGGCACACGAGGCAGGTCAGCCCGTCGGCCCACGGGATGCAGCGGTTCTCGTCGATGTAGGCACGGCCGATGACGGTCCGTCGTTTCACCTGCAGGGCCAGAGGCTCGATCGCGCCGGTGGGGCACACCTTGCCGCACTCGTTGCACGACCATTCACACTGCCCGGCTTGGTAGTCCATGCGAGGCGTGAAGAAGCCGCCGAGGCCGGCGCTGGAGACGGCGGGCTGGATGACGTTGGTCGGGCAGACCTTCATGCACTGGCCGCAGCGAGAGCACAAGGCGAGCATCGCGTCTTCGTCTACCCCGCCGGGCGGACGGATGAGACGGGCGTTGCGCTCGGCGCGTGCCAGGCCGGTGTAGGAGAAGAAGCCCGCGGCCAGTGCGAGGCCGCTTGCGACCACCACACTCCGACGCTGGGGGAGGTAGCTCACGCTCGAAGGCTTCCAGCCCAAGCTGATCGCATTCGTCGGGCAGATGTCGGCGCACTCCAGCCCCAGCTGGCAGCGGCTCGTGTCGGTGGTCAGGTAGTCGGCGCCGACGGCGTCCAGCGGGCAGACTCCGTCGCACCTTCCGCACGCGATGCACTTCTCGGCGTCCACGACACGGCCGAAGAGCGCCGCGCGCCCGGTCAGGCCCAGCAGCGCGCCCAGTGGGCACAGGTGGCGGCACCACATGCCGCGGCTCGAGCCATGACAGCCCGACCATCGCCGTGGCCATGCCCAGGACCAACAGCTGCAGATCGTAGGCGAGGGGCCGCTGGAAGATCAGTCGTCCCTGCAGCGAGGTTGTTGAGGAAGTCGACGGGGATGCGGGCCGGTGGAGCGAGGTAGAGTACGTCGGCGACGACGCGCAGCACGCGATCCACCAAGGGGTAGAGCAGCAGCGTCGCGGTGCGGGTGAGTGTCGCGAGCGGGTCGAACAGCAAGAAGATGCCGCTGGCGAACACGGCGAGGCCGCCGGCTGCGATGAGCACGAACGCAGGCGCCTTGCGAAGCGCCGAGCGGGCCGAGGGCGAGAGTCGGCCATGCCCTTGGCTCGGCGAGAGCCACTCGATCAGCGCACCGGTAGGGCACAGGTAGCCGCAGAAGCCGCGACCCACGAACAGCGGCGCCACCAGCATCAGCACCGCCGCGACCACGAGCGGCCCCACTACCACGCCATTGACCGCTGAGTTCAGCGCGATGAGCGGGTCGGTCACCAGGAACGCTCCGAGGAACACCTGTCCGAGCGGCCACACCGTGAGGGTGAGCAGCGTGAGGAAGAGCACGAGCGAAGCGGCTTGGAACCAGCGCCGGCGGCCGTGAACTCCTCGGGGGCGGGTGCTCTCGCTCACGCAGTGCGCTCCTCGATGGTGAGCTCGTCGAGATTCGCGGTGCCCAGCCCGCGCTTCTCGGCGAGCGCCACGTACGACAGACTCTTCGGCTTGCGTCCGAACAGCGTGGCGCCGTACGAGTCGACGGCCACCTGGTTGGTTCCGGCCACGACGGTGCGCCCGGGCCGTACGTCGGACAGGCTGCCGCCCGAGGGGCCGTTGCGCACGAGCAGGCGGGTGGCATCGAGCACGGTCAGATGCGGCACGACGAGCGTGTTCACGTCGACGATCTTGGTGTCGAAACTCTGGTGGATCTGCCCTCGGCGACCGCCCATGATGCCCATGAGGTTCTTCATCGACAGCGTCAGCCCGGCCAGCCCGTGGGTCTTGGCGCAGGGCACGTTGATGAAGACGTCGGCGTCGAAGACGTCGGTCACAAGCGGCCACTCGGTGAGCGCTCGACCCTTGGGGATCTCGATCAGTTCGTAGTCTCTGTCGGAGAGCACCTTCATCCGCCCGTCCACGCGATCGACCGCCTTCGCGATCCCCGAGACCTGGTATGCCTGCCGAGGAGGCGCGGTCGGGTGGTCGAACACGACGACGGACTTCGCGCCCGCTTCCCAGCACATCTTCACGATCGAGGCGACCACCGCCGGGTTGGTGGTTGCCGCGTACTTGGGCTCGCGGGCCGTGAGGATGTTGGGTTTGATCACCACGACGTCGCCCTTGCGAACGAAGCGCTGCATGCCGCCGAGAAGACCGACCGCCGCAGCGGCGTTTGCCGCGGGGTCGTCGCTGTGCAGCACCGCCAGGTCGGGTCGGGGCCGGAGCGGCGGGCGTGCCGGTGGCGCTCGCGGAGCCCGTCGCTGGCGCGGAAGCGGTTTGCTCGGCGCTCGCGGGCTCGCGGCCGAACTCACGACGGACAGGGGCTTGGCGCTGCGCTTCCGACCACTCGAGCACGCGCGCGCACCCAGCCAGGCTCGGGACGCTCGCGCCCAACGCTCCCAGCGCTGCGAGCCGGATCAGTTCTCGGCGATCGATGAGCATGGCTCTCCCGCCTTCTGGCACGATCGGGTCGTGCGCCTCGCTGTCACCATCGTACACACCTCGTGGCCGCAGACTCCAGCCACCGCAGACAGATCGGCCGGTGCACCGACGGGAAGGCGATAGAATGGGCAGGCCAGCCCGTTTGGTCCGCCGAGAGGATCCCGCATGGCTCTGCCGCTCTTCGAGCGCTTTCCCGGCACCGCGATCATTCCCCGAGTCGAGCTGTGCTCGCTGCCCACGCCGATCGCTTCGATCGCGATCGACGGGGCACCGGCCGACCTGCGGATCAAACGCGACGACATGACCAGCGCGGTCTACGGTGGCAACAAGGTCCGCAAGCTCGAGTTCCTGCTGGGCCAGGCGCTCGCCGAGAAGCGCAAAGCAGTGTTGACGTTTGGGGCCTACGGCTCGAACCACGCGCTCGCGACCGCGGTGCACGCACGTGCGCTGGGGTTGGAGCCGCACGTCGTCCTCTCGCCGCAGGAGCCCGGGCCGTTCGCGGCGGCGACACTGCGCGCTCACGCCGGCCTTGGCACGGTGATCCACCTGGTCGACGGATGGGACGGTCGTCGCGAGGCCGTGGCAGCGAAGCAGCAGCTGGCCGAGCGCGACGGCGTCGAGCCGCTCGTGATCCCGATGGGAGGCACGAATGCGGTCGGGGCGACGGGCTATGTGAACGCTGCCTTCGAGGTGCTCGCGCAGAACGTTCAGTCGCCGCCCGACATCGTCTACGTGGCGGGCGGCACGCTCGGGACGGCCATCGGACTTGCCATCGGCTTCGCCGCAGCGGGCGCGCGAACCCGAACGGTGGCGGTCCGGGTCACGCCCGGCGAGGTCGCCAACCCGTCCTTCGCCCACAGGCTCGCGTCCGACACCGTCGAGATGCTGCGCAGACTCGATTCGACGTTCCCGCCGCTGGCACCTGACGATCTGGCCTTCGAGCTTCGGGACGACTGGTTCGAGCCGGGCTATGGGGTCGTCACGCCCGTCACGAGCGACGCGGTGGACGCCGCCTCTGCGCTGGGCATCAAACTCGAAACCACCTACACCGGCAAGGCGCTCGCGGCCCTGCTCGGCGACACGGCGGCCGGGAAGCTCGACGACCAGCAGGTGCTGTTCTGGGACACGTACAACTCGGCGCCGATGCCGGCCCCCGGTGACGTTGAGTCACTCCCCACGGTGCTCCAAGACTACGTCGCGATCTGCGACGAGCAGTTCGGGCCGGCGCTGACCACTCCTTCGGAAGGGGATACGGAATGACGTGGCGAGGGTTCGGCTCGGACAATCATTCAGGCGTGCACCCCCAGGTCCTCTCGGCCATGGCGACGGCCAATCAAGGGCACGCGCATCCCTATGGGGACGACCCGTGGACCGCCGCGGCCCACGAGACTCTTCGAAGCCACCTGGGCGCCGAGTGTGATATCGCATTCGTCTTCAACGGCACGGGTGCCAACTGCGTGTCGTTCGGCGTGGCGTGCAAACCGTGGGAGAGCGTCATCTGCCCGACGAGCGCCCACATCAACTGCGACGAGTGTGCGGCGCCCGAGCGCGTCGCAGGAGTGAAGCTCGTGCCCATCGAGACAGTCGACGGAAAGCTCACTACTGACCTCGTCGAGCCGCACCTGAGCGTCCTGGGATTCGAGCACGCCGCCCAGCCGCGCGTCATCAGCGTGTCGAACGTGACCGAGCTCGGTACGGTCTATACGCCGGCCGAGCTACGCGTGCTTGCCGACTTCGCGCACGCGCATGGCTTGCTGCTCCACGTGGACGGGGCTCGCATCGCGAACGCCTGCGCCGCGCTCGGTTGCACGCTGCGCGAGCTCGTCACCGACGCGGGCGTCGACCTGCTGTCTTTGGGTGGGACGAAGAACGGGATGCTCGCGGGCGAGGCGGTCGTGCTGCTCGGCGATGCCCGCTCTGACGACCTCAAGTACGTGCGCAAGCAGCTCACGCAACTCTCCAGCAAGATGCGCTTCGTCGCGGCGCAGTTCTCGGCGATGTTCGAGGGCGATCTGTGGCTTGAGAGCGCACGCCACGCCAACGCCATGGCATCCCGGCTGGCGCACGGCGCGCAGGACAAGGGAATCAGGCTTGCCCAGGAACCACAGGCCAACGAGGTCTTCGCCATCCTGCCTGCCGAGAAGATCGCGCCACTGGTGGAGCGCTTCCACTTCTACGTGTGGGACGAGCCCGCCAGTGTCGTGCGGTGGGTCACCTCGTGGGACACCACCGCTGCCGACGTCGACACGCTCCTCGACGCGCTCTAGGGTTGGGCGCGCTCGATCAGCTTTCTTCGAGACGCTACTTGGCTGCTTGGGCGGTCACGCGCAGAAGCACCCCGCCGTAGTCGCACACGTAGAGCTCTCCGGCCGCGTCCTCGCCGAACGACGACGGAGCGATACCGGCGTCCGTCAGCAGCGTGCGGACGCGGACCTTGGCCAACGGGGTGCCGTCGGGCGAGGTGCGCTGGAGCCCGGCGATCCAGCCAGCCGAGAAGTCGCCGTACAGGTACGTTCCGACCAGCGCGGGGTACGCGCTGCCGCGGTACACGTAGCCGCCCGTGACCGACTGACCGGAGCCGTGGTTGTACTCGGTGATCGGGAACGTGAAGCCGGTCTTCGAGGGCGTCGCGCCGGCGGGGAACGGATGCGTGCCTTCCCACAGATTCCAGCCCCAGTCGATCCCACGCGCCTCGTCCAGCTCGACGTAGTCGATCTCCTCCCACTCGTTTTGACCGACGTCTCCGATCCATAGGGCGTTGGTCTCGCGATCGAACGAGAAGCGCCACGGATTACGCACGCCGGACTCGACGATCTCGGGCTTTGGCGAGGCGCCCGCCGAGAAGTCGAGCACGAGCATCTTGCCCAGCAGCGAGCGCGGGTTCTGCGCGTTGCCCTGCGGGTCGCCCCCGGAGCCGCCGTCGCCCATGCCCACCCACAGCCGCTGAGAACCGGGCTCGAAGACGATGCATCCCCCGTTGTGGTTGGAGTAGGGCTGGGTCACCTTGAGTACGATCGTGGGACCCGAGAGGGATGGCGAGTCGCTTTCCGGGTCTGCGGCCACGAAGCGCGCGACGTTCGTGTTGCCGTCTTGGTCCGTGTAGTTCACGTAGAACTCGCCGCTGGTCGCGTAGTCAGGCGAGAACGCCAGGCCGAGAAGACCTCGCTCGCCACCGGCGCTGATGGATCCGCTCACGTCGAGGAAGGCGCCGGGCACGATCTGGCCGTCGCGCACCACTCGTATTCGCCCGGGCTGCTCGACCACGAACAGCCGGTCCGTGCCGTCGCCGGCGTGAGTCACGAACACCGGCGCATCGAATCCTCGCGCTACGGGCTCAAGACCCAGCTGCAGCTGATCGAGCGATACCGGCCCTGCCCCGACCGCTCCGGTCGCGGTGTCGCTGCCCCCCGCCGCGGGGTCGGCCGCCGGCATCGGGGCTGGTTCGCGAGCGGGCGAGCAGCCCGCGGCGGCCAGCAGCAGCGCGAGCGCTGCTGCTGCGAGCGCGACACGACAGGCAGACGCGTGACGCGTTCGGTTCATGTCGCGCTCGCCCCCGTGGCCAGCGAGCGGATCGTGGCGACGACGTCATCAGCGTGGCCTTCGAGCTTCACCTTCGGCCACACCTGGGCGATCTTGCCCTGAGGATCGACCAGGAAGGTCGAGCGCACGGCGGCGACTCCGAGCACCGCCCGCGCGCCGTAGGCGTCGATGATCTGCCGCTCGGTGTCGGGGATCATCGGGAACGTGAGCGAGTACTTGTCGACGAACCGCTGCTGCACTTCGCGCGTGTCGGCGCTTACGCCCACCACGAGGGCGTTGAGGTCTTCGAGCGCGTCACGGTGCGCTTGGAAGTCCTTTGCCTCGTGTGTTCAACCGGGAGTCATCGCTCGTGGGTAGAAGTAGACCGCCACCCACTCGCCTCTGTGGGCATCCAAGCTGAAGGCCCCGGCATTCGTTGACTCGGCTTGAATCGGCGGTGCATCCTCGCCGGGTTGGGGCATCTGAGCGGATGTCAAAGGGTCCTCCTCGGTAGGTGTTGGGAAGGCTTCAGTGCGCAAGGAAGTAGATACCCCGAGCCCGCGTTGTAGCGTCGACGCCTGCGGTACCATGGGGCGATGCTGCTACTCGTCGACGGCTACAACGTCACCATGAGAGACCCTGACACTGCCGCGCTGTCGAAAGAGGGGCAGCGCAGCGCGCTCGTGGCGCGCCTACGGGTGCACGCGCCCCGGTTGGCGCCCCGCGGCCAAGTCGTCGTGGTCTTTGATGCCAAAGCGGAGCTCGGGCACAGCACGCAGCACTCCGGGGCGGTCAAGGAGGTCTACGCCAGCGACGCAGATGACGAGATCGTTCGCAGGTGCGCCGCGGCTCGCGGTGAGGTCTCGGTCGTCACGAGCGATCTTCGCCTGCGGGCCCGCCTCAGCCAAGACGTGGGTCGACACGTACGCTTCCTCGACGCCGAGGAGGTGTTCGAGGGAGTGCTGAGCGCCCGTTCGCGCAAGGCGGGAGGCGCACGGATCGCCCGCGACGCAGGAATGCCGAAGGGTGCGAACGAGATCACAGAAGAGCTGAAGAAGCTCTGGCTGTCCGAAGACGACTGATGGGGAAGAGGCGCTCGTGAGTGGAGTCATCGTCAACGTCATCACCGTGATCGTGGGCACCGCGATCGGCCTGCTGTTCGGCAAGGCGATCTCCGAGCGATTCCGCGCTATCGCGTTTCTCGCCATAGGTCTCGCCACGACGATCATCGGCGCATCGATGAGTATCGGGGGACTCAAAGAGATGGGCGAGACCGACATGGGAGGCTACGCGTTTCTCGTGTTCGTCGGTGCCTTGCTGATCGGCTCGCTTACAGGCGAGGCGCTGCGTATCGAGTACTGGCTCGAGCGCTTTGGCCTTGTTCTCCAAGACCTCTCCTACAAGCTGCCGTGGCTCGCACCCGTGCCAAAGACCGCGCGCGACGAACCGGGCGAGAAGGGCCACACGCTCGTGGAAGGCTTCGTGACCGCTTCGCTGCTGTTCTGCGTCGGCGCGATGACGATACTCGGCTCGATTCAAGACGGATTGGGCGACCCGTCCATCCTCTATCTCAAGGCGACGCTCGACGGTTTCGCCGCGTTGTTCCTGGCCGCGACACTGGGTGTCGGCGTCGGCTTCTCGGCGATACCGGTCTTGGTGATCCAGGGTGGCATCGCGCTGGGTGCGCATGCGCTCGAACCCGTTCTCACCCCGGCCGTCATCGCGTCGATCTCGGCGGTCGGTGGCGGGCTGATCATGGCGATCGGCATCGACCTGCTCGGTATCAAGCGGCTGCCCGTCGGCAACATGCTCCCGGCGGTCATCATCGCCGCCGTGGTGGGAGGCTTCCTTGGCTGAGCCCGGTCTTTCGCCGGGCCCCGCCGGGCCCGCTGGCCTCGAGTCGGCCCGCGTCCGGCTGCGCTCGGCCGGCTACTGCGTGCTGTGCGACAGAATCGTCGAGCGGTCCGCAGAGGGCGGCTGCATGCGCAATCCCGAGCACCCGCCCGAGGCGCTCACCGGGCAGATCGTGCTTGGCGTCGGCGAGCCTCTGCCGGTGCTGCCCCGCTTCAACGTCGCCGCGTTTCTCGTGCCGCCGGTGTGGGGACCTGCGAACGGACAGTGGGCCGGTGCCATCTTCCTCCCGATGTGGCTGTTCATGGATAGCGTCATCGCCTCCGCGTCTGGCCGAGGGGGAGCGGTGGTGGGTGGTGCGACTCTCGTGGTCGCAGCGACGATCGGAGCGCAGGCCTGGTTCGGCAAACGCGCCAATGGTCTGGCCTGGCGGCGCGTGTCGGACCGGATGAGTGTGGACGAGTTCTCGAAACGCCAGCGGCTGTGGGCGGTCGCGTCGGTACCTCTGTTCCTCCTGTTGTTCGGGTGGGGCGTGTACTACCGAATAGCGCTCTCGCGCTAGAAACCCCTGCTCGGGATTGGTATCGATTCATTGATTGACCGCGTAACAATGTGATGTTACGATAGCCGAGCGCTGGGTAGGTAGGTAGGTAGGTAGGAGTACGCAGGGGTCGTTGGCAGGGAAGAGAGAGTGCAGACGTCATGGGTTCCACAGTGAGCGAGGGTCAGATGGTGAGCGCGGAGTGGCCGGTATCTCCGGTCGAACACTATCGCAGCGGCGCGGTGGGGGCCGGTGTGTTCCTTGTGCTGCTCGGCGCGACGATCATGGTCGCTCGCACGGCGCCCGGTGTCTCTGCCTGGACGCTGTGGCCGCTCGCGATAGTCGCCGCAGGAGTGGTGCAGATCGTGATACCCGGCCCGCGGCGCGGGTGGAGGGTCGAGCGGGTCTTTGACGGGCTGGGCACGGTGCTGATCGGCCTCATCTTGCTGGGCAACACGACCGGCTACATCGGATGGGAAATGTGGCTCGTGGCGTTGAGCCTGTGGCCGGTTCTGCTCGTCGCGGCCGGCATCGGGTTGATCGGCAGGGCCGCAGGCCAAACCTGGATGCGTGCGCTGGCTCCGGCGGTCATCTGGGCGGCACTCTTGTTCGCCGTGTCTGCCGCTTGGACCGGAGCGTCGGTCCCAGGCAACTTGTTCGTTCTGCTCGGACTTCAGTAGGAGGATTCAATGAGCCAGACAACCGGTAGGACCCGACTGCTCGCATTCGCCGGCATCACGCTGGTCGCAATCGGCGCGTGGCTGCTGCTCGAGCGGGTACTCGGACCGCTCATGTATCCGCTCCACGCTGCGCTGCACGCGCTCGGCGCGCTGGTCTGGCCGCTCGCACTGATCGCTGTTGGTGTTGCGATCATCGGTCGGGGTCGCCTCGTCAACGGCATCGGAGGCGTCTTCCGGTCTCGCTCCGAGAGGGTGGTGGGCGGCGTGCTGGGCGGCGTTGCAACCCGTCTCGGCGTCGATTCGTGGATCGTGCGCATCGCCTACGTCGCCTTCACGCTGCTCACCGGTGTTGCCACCGGTCTCGTGCTCTATGTGGCCGCAATGATTCTCCTTCCCGAGGAGCCTCTCACCGCGACCAGCGTGCCGCCGGCACCACCCGTTCCGAACTCGGCGACGTCGGCGTCGTAGACGACGGGATGCTTCGTTCCGCGTGAGGAGGTGTGACCCGATGGACCCGGATCTGATCTCGAAGAAGGAGCTTCTGCAGCTCACCGGCATCAGCTACGGCCAGCTGTACCGCTGGAAGCGCAAGGGCCTCATCCCCGAGGAGTGGTTCGTGCGCAAGTCCACTTTCACCGGTCAAGAGACGTTCTTCCCTCGCGACAAGGTGATCGCCCGCATCGGACGCATACAGTCGATGAAGGACGAAGACGTCTCACTCGACGAGATCGCCGAGGCGGTCACCCCGGACCTAGCCGGTGTCAGCCTCACCGCCGAGGAGGCCGTCGAGCGCGGGGTGGTCTCGCAAGCGGCGCTTGAGGTGTTCTCGGCAAGGCGACCTGAGGTCGAGTCGCTGCGCTACGGGGAACTGCTGTCGGCGTACGTGACCGATCAGCTTCTCAAGACCGGAGACGTGAGCCTCGACGAGGGCGCGCTCGTGCTGGCGACACTCGAAGAGGGTCACGAGACGTGCAAGGCGCGCGAGTGCGACATCGTCTTGATCAGGAAGATGGGCGTCGCGATGTGCGTGCTGGCGCCCAGTAGCGCCGAGCTTGTCTTCGATGGGGGCACCAAGCTGCTCGC
Organism: uncultured Actinomycetes bacterium; assembly: GCA_963700665.1. Classification (GTDB taxonomy): domain Bacteria; phylum Actinomycetota; class Coriobacteriia; order Anaerosomatales; family PHET01; genus CAVPCY01. The sequence goes on along the minus strand of CAVOYK010000009.1, from coordinate 116,310 downwards.
GCGCATCAACCTGCAGGAAGCGACAGAGGCGCTCGGCGCCCGCTTGAAGTAGTGAAAGGATCTGTGATGGCTGAGACTCTGAACGATGCGCGAGTCGCTGGCGACGGCACCATCTCTGGCGGCGTCTACGGCGCAATAACCATAAACGGTGCGGGGACAGTGACCGGCGACGTACAGTGTCGCGAGCTCAAGATGAACGGCGCGGCAAAGTGCAAGGGCTCGGTCAAGGCCGACTCGATCTCTGTGAACGGCGCCGGCACCTTCGATGGAACCGTGCAGGCCGGCGAGATGCAGGTCAACGGCTCGACCGACATACACGCCGGAGTGGGCGTGGGCCGTCTGCTGGTTCGAGGCACCTGTGGACTCGACGGCGGGCTGGCCGCCCACGAGGTCGACGTTCGCGGTGAGCTTCGTGTCGGGGGCGACCTGACCAGCGAGTCGTTCACCGGCGAGGGCCGCTTTGTGGTCAACGGCCTGCTCAACGCCGACGTGATCGACCTGAAGCTCCACGGCCGTAGCTCGGCTCGTGAGATCGGTGGCGAGCGCATCACCCTGCGCGTACCCGAGGGCTTCACGTCGATATTCTCGATGTTCTCCGACCGGCGCCTGGTGGCGGACTCGATCGAGGCCGACGACGTCTACCTGATCAGCACGACAGCGAAGGTCGTGCGTGGAGCACGCGTCACGCTCGGCGAGGGATGCGAGATCGAGCTTGTCGAGTACACCGAGACCCTCGAACGTGTTGCGGGCGCACAGGTACGTGAGGAGCGAAAAGTCGCGGAGTAGCGTTCGCGCCGGGCTGGTGTCGATCGCGCTTCGGGCGTTTGGCGCTCAGACCTCCTGCCGCCACTTGGCGGGCTTGAACGCGCTGGGGCATTCGTCGGAGAGGAAGCACGCTCCGCACGCCGGTCGCTTGGCGGTGCACACCTGACGCCCGTGCGTGATGAGATCGTAGTTGACCCTGTGCCAGTGGTCCTGTGGGAAGAGCGACATCAGGTCTCGCTCGACCTTGTTGGGATCGTTGTGCGTGGAGAGGCCAAAGCGGTGTGCCAGTCGGAACACGTGAGTGTCGACTGCGATGCCTTCGACCTTGCCGAACGCCTCACCGAGCACGATGTTCGCTGTCTTGCGAGCCACCCCTGACAGCGACGTCAGTCCCTCCATCGTGTCGGGCACGTGGCCTCCGAATTCGGCGACGATGCACTGCGCTGTCGCGATGATGTGCTTGGCCTTCTGGTGGTAGAAGCCGAGTGTCTTGACGTACCCCTCCACCTCTTCCTGCTGTGCGCCCGCAAGGTCCGCGGGCGTGGGGTAGCGCTCAAACAGCGCAGGTGTCGCCTTGTTGACCCCGACGTCGGTGGTCTGCGCGGACAGGATCACGGCTATCAGCAGCTGGTACGCGTTCTCGAAGTGCAGCGCTGCATGCGGGTCGCCGTACGCGTCGGCGAGCCGCTCGGCGTAGATCGGTGCGAGTCGCTCTCGCTCCTCTTGCGGCAGGTCGGGGATGGGTTCTTCGGCGGCTCGCGCAGCGGACATGGGGACTCCCGTGGCTCGTCGGTCAGTTCGTGGAACCCATACCCGTCCGGGACGTCGGTTCATCACTGCTCGACTGCAGCCACTTGGGCTTAGCGACCAGGAGAGCCGCCCATGCGATGAGCGCGATCGAACCCACGAGCACTGCATTGGATGGACCGATGAATTCGCCGACAGCTCCAAAGGCCAGTCCTGAGATTGGCATGATGCCCATGAAGGACATGACAAACAGCCCCATGACCCTGCCGCGAAGCTGCGCAGGCACCGACGCTTGGATAGACGTGTTCGCGAGCGAGTTCGTAGTCATGAGCGCCGCTCCCGCGAACGCGGAGATCACCACGCTCACCCACAGTGTGCGTGAGAGAGAGAAGCCGAAGAGCAGCACGCCGAAGCTCAGCAGTGACAGCGGGATGATCCGGTTGCGCCGAACGGTGGACGGCAGGCTCGCGACGGAGAGCGCGCCGACCATGGCCCCCAAGCCGTTCGCGGCCATGATCACCGCGACCGCGCGGTTGTAACTGTCGGTGCCCGAGGCGAAGCCCAGGGACTTGTCGGCGATGGCGGGTAGCAGCGTCATGTACGGGAAGCCGAAGATCGTCATGATCGCGGTGCTCAGAAGCAGCACGCCGACTGACCGTGTCTTCTTTGCGCGCGTAGCTCAGACCGCCCAGGAGCGTCTCGATGGTCTTGCCTCGTCGCGGCGCGTGGCTACGGTCCTGATTCGGCCTGATGACCCACAGCGACGCGATCACGAACAGGAACGACGCCGCATTCACGTAGAAGATCTCGCCCATGCCGGCCCCGGCCACGACCAGTGCTCCCGCGACAAGCGGGCCGATGAGGCGTGATGATTGGAACTGGGCTGAGTTGAGCGCGATGCCGTTCAAGAGCGACTGCACGCGGAACGAGGTCGGGAAGCATCGCCTGCCACGCGGGGAACTGCAATGCGGCGAACACGCCGGCGATGGCGCCGAGCAGAGCCACCCACAGAAGCGAAACGACGGGGTCCGATCCAGAGAGCCGGCCGGATGTGTAGAGCCAGCCGAGCGCGGTGGCCTGTGCGATGAGCACCACCTGTACCCAGATCAGGAGCTTGCGCCGGTTCACGCGGTCCGCGAGTGCACCGCCTGCGATGGCGAGGAACAGCACCGGGATTCCCGAGATGAAGTTGATGAGACCCAGGTCGAACTCGGATTTTCGGAATGCGAACACGACGATGCCCAGTGCGTAGTTCTGCATCCACGTGCCCACGTTGCTCACCAGCGCGCCGAACCAGAACCAGACGAAGTCGCGGTGCTTGAAGGACTCGAACGTGCCGGCTCTTCGAACGATGGGTTGTGGCGGAGCCTCGACGTCGGCTTCGCGGGTTTCGAGCGCCGGACTGTCGCCCGTCTCGGATTTGCTCGCCCGCTGCTCCTGTTCTGTGTCCATGGCGAGGAAGTCTAGTCTCTCCGGCCGGGCGGCGCGAATCTGTGTCGAGCGTGCGTCGCTTGACCCGCGCCGAGAGCGGGGATAGTCTCAACCGTCCCCGCGAACGGAAGCGCACGAGCGCCCGTTCGCGGGCTTTCGTGCTGTTCTTGACCCGAATGAGGAGCCATCGCCAGATGCTCATCGACAGACTCGCAGCCTCTCTACGCCAGGCGCCCTCGTTCGGTGCCATAGCCGAACTACTCTCGCACGGCTCGGACGCGACGCTCTCGGCGCCCGGACTCGTGCGCCCGGCGCTTGTTGCAGCGCTCTACCGCCTCAGCCCTCGTCCGATGTTCGTCGTGGTAGCGGGGACCGAGGTAGCCGAGCGCTTCTGGCGCCAGACAGCTGCCTTCCTCGGCCGGGAGCGAGTGCTGCTGCTGACCGATCGGTCGGACACTCCGTGGTCGTCAAGCGCCCCCGACCTGGGCGAGGTCGGCGCTCGCGCTCGCGCCCTGTACGCGCTGGACAAGAATCGCCCCGTGGTCGTGGTGGCCGCCGCGCGCGCGCTTCTGCGCGCGGTCCCGCCCCAGGGCAGCCGCGTGTTCGATCCCCTCACTCTCGCGGTGGGCGGGACCGTAGACCTCGAGGCTGCCGCCGTGCGGCTGGTGAGCATGGGCTACAGCCGAGCCGAGGCCGCAGACGAGCCGGGGACCTTCGCGATCCGAGGCGGCATCCTCGACGTCTACAGCGCCGGCAGCCAGCATCCGGTACGAGCCGAGCTGTTCGGCGACGAGATCGAGACGCTCAAGCGCTACGTGCCGGGCACCGGCCAGACGATCGGCGACAGCGAGCCGGTCGAGGCCTACCCGTGCCGCGAGCTGACTCTCTCCCAACGCGGCGCTGAAGCAGCCGAGCGAGCCCTCGGCGATCGAGCCCTCAAGGACCCCGAACTGGCACGCCAGCTCGAGATGCTCGGCCAAGGTATCCCGTTCAACGGTGTCGAACGCTTCCTGCCTCTGCTCTACAAGAGGACGGCGGCGCCCACGGAGTACCTGGGCTCGGAGGTCCTCGTAGTGGTGGCCGAGCCGCGCTCGCTGTTCGACGACACCGTCCGGCGCAGAGAAGAGCTCGAGACCGCGGCGAAAGCCGCGGGATACCATTCGGTAGCACCTGCCAAGCCGGCCCTGGAAGGGCTCTACCTCTCGCCGGCGCAGATCGACTTTGGCGACCGCCAGCGTCTCACCCTGCTTTCGTTGCTCCGCGCCGGCGCGGGCGTGGACGGGGAACTCGTCGCTCGCAGGCCCGAGGTATCGGGAGGCGAGGAAAAGTTCGTCGGTGGCGTGAGGTCGCTGCTTTCGGCAGGCTACGGAGTCGCATTGGCCGTGCCCGATCGTCGTACTCGGCGCAAGGTCGGCGACGCCCTTGCCGAGGCTGGCCTCTCCGTCGCAGAGGAACGCGACCGAACCTCCGGTGATGATCTGCCCGTTCTCGGTCGGCTCGAGCCGGGCACTGTCGACTTGACCGACGTCGACGTGCCGGCGGGCTTCGTCGTGCCCGACGCGAGGCTCGCTGTCGTGTCGATCGACGACGTCTACCCGCGCTCGACGCAGCGCCGGCGCCGCCGAGAGATCGATCCGACCCGGGTGACGTTCGCATTCGTGCCCGGCGACTACGTCGTGCATGCCGTCCACGGCATCGCGCTCTTCCGAGACGTGGTGCGCCAAGAGGTGCTGGGCGCCGAGCGCGACTACCTGCTTCTCGAGTACGCGAAGGGCGATCGCCTCTTCGTGCCGGCCGAGCAGATCGACCGTGTGACCAAGTTCGTCGGCCCCGATGGCGGCGCTCCGCGGATCACTCGGCTCAACACCGCGGACTGGAGTCGCGCTACCGGCAAAGCTCGCAAGGCCGCTCGTGCGCTCGCGTTCGACCTGGTCGACCTGTACGCGCGACGCTCGACCGTGACCGGCCACGCATACGGACAAGACACGCCGTGGCAGCTTGAGATGGAGGCGATGTTCCCCTACGAGGAGACGCCGGACCAGCTTGCGGCCATCGCGGACGTGAAGGTGGACATGGAGTCAGACAAGCCGATGGACCGTCTGGTCTGTGGCGACGTTGGATACGGCAAGACCGAGGTTGCGATCCGTGCCGCATTCAAGGCGGCGCAAGACGGAAAGCAGGTCATGGTGTTGTGTCCCACCACGATTCTTGCGCAACAGCACTACACGAACTTCTCGGAGAGGTTCGAGCCGTTCGGCGTGCGAGTGGAGGTCATGAGCCGCTTTCGGACCGACACCGAGCAGAAAGCCGCGCTTGAGGGCTTCGCCGTCGGCGAGGTCGCGGTACTCGTGGGTACGCACAGGCTGCTGTCTCGCGACGTGACCCCCAAAGACCTCGGCCTCGTCGTCATCGACGAGGAGCAGCGTTTCGGTGTGGAGCACAAGGAGCAACTCAAGAACCTGCGCGAGCAGGTTGATATTCTGACCCTCTCGGCGACGCCGATACCTCGCACCCTGCAGATGTCGCTCTCTGGAGTCCGGGACATGTCGGTCATCGACACGCCGCCGCCCAACCGCTTTCCCGTGCAGGTGCATGTAGGCGAGTGGGACGAGGACGTCGTGTCCGGATCGATCCGTCGCGAGCTCGAGCGTGGTGGCCAGGTCTACTACGTCAGCAACCGCGTCAGGACCATCGACGACGCCGTGGCGCGCGTGCGCGACGCGGCACCGGAGGCGCGCATCGCGGTAGCGCACGGGCAGATGTCCGAGAAGCAACTCGAGGCCGTGATGGAGCAGTTCGCCGCGAACGAGGCCGATGTGCTCGTGGCCACGACGATCATCGAGAGCGGCATCGACAATCCGCACAGCAACACGCTCATCATCGAGGACTCGCAGCGTTTGGGCCTGGCACAGCTCTACCAGCTCAAGGGCAGGGTGGGTCGCAGCCATGTCAAGGCGTACGCGTACTTCCTGTTCCCGCGCACCGCATCGCTCACCGAGCAGGCTGTCGAACGCCTGACTGCGATCCGGGACCACGACGACCTGGGCAGCGGCATCAAGATCGCGATGCGAGACCTCGAGATCCGGGGGGCCGGTTCGCTCATCGGCGCCGAGCAAAGCGGCAACCTGTCCGCGGTCGGCTTCGACCTGTTCGCCCAGATGCTGATGGAGGCGGTCACCGAAGCGCGAGGCGAACCCCTGGTCGCTCACCCAGACGTCCGAGTCGATCTGCCGATCTCCGCCTTCATCCCCGAGGAGTACCTGGCCGAGGTCGACGAGCGGGTCCGCTACTACCGGCGCCTGGCCGGGTCGCCCACCATCGAGTCGGTCGACGCGGTCTCAGCCGAGCTCAGGGAGAGCTACGGCGCGCTCCCCGAACCGGCGCGCAACCTCGTGGACATAGCTCGAATCAAGGCGCTGGCCGCAGACCTTGGAATCACGAACGTGGCGGTCGTCCGGCACCGAATCACGGTGTCCAAGGTCGATCTCGACGACGAACAGATGGGCCGCATGGGTGCGCTGGGCGCCGTCTACGTCGAGCGCAAGAAGGAGTTGTCCTCGTCGATAGGTTATGGAGACTCCGTGTCCGGAGCCGTTCTCGGTATCCTTGGTGCTATATACTCTGCTGAGCCCAATCGCACTCCTTGGAAGGAATGACCCGATGAAGCCGCTTCGTCTCGCCCTGGCCGCCGCCCTTGCGGCCCTCCTCGCAGTCAGTGTCGTCGGCTGCAGCCAGAAGAACATCGCTGCGAAGGTCAACGACGAGGTCATCACCGTCGAAGAGCTGCAGGTGCAGGTCGATCAGCTGAAGAAGCAGTACCCGCAGATGTTCGAGGGAGCCGACGCTGAGGGTCGACTGCTCGACTTCAAGCAGCGCATCCTGGACAACCTGATCAACCAGAAGCTGCTGGAACAGGCGGCCAAGGACAAGGGCATCGAGATCGACGACGCTGCCGTGCAGACCCAGATCGATCAGCTCAAGGCCGGCTTCAAGGACGACGCTCAGTTCACTTCGGCGCTACAGAGCGCCGGCATGACCGAGGAGTCCCTCAAGGCGCAGGTCAGAGAGCAGCTGCTCACCCAGAAGATCGTGGAGTCGCTTGCCAAGGACAGCACGGCCTCTGACGCCGAGATCAAGGCGTACTACGACGCGAACAAGACCCAGTTCTTCCAGAAGGAAGCCAAGCGCGCCTCACACATCCTGTTCAAGCCGGAGGACAAGAAGAAGGCAGAGTCCGTCTTGAAGCAGGTCGAGGATGGCGGGGACTTCGCGGCGCTGGCAAAGGCGAACTCGGTCGACACCGCCACGGCGAGCAAGGGCGGCGATCTGGGCTGGCCGACAACGCCCTACGTTCCCGAGTTCGAGACCGCGCTCGCCAAGCTCGACAAGGGCGAGACCTCCGCTCTGGTGCAGACACCCTACGGATGGCACATCATCAGGGTGACCGACGAGCGCAAGGGCTCGCAGCAGAAGCTGGCCGACGTCAAGGATCAGATCCAGCAGATCCTCGTCCAGCAGACCCGGGCCGACGCCTATCAGAAGTACCTGGACGATCTGCGCAAGAACGCCAAGATCGAGATTCTCGTCGAGGAGCTCAAGCTTCCGGCCGCGTCGAACACGACCACAGCGACCCCGTAACCGGCGCGCGGCGGTCGGGGCGAGCGGTGGGGGGACACGGTTTCGACGAGTTGGTCGAGGTGATCGCCAGGCTGCGTTCGCCCGAGGGCTGCCCGTGGGACCGCGAGCAGACTCACCGCACGCTCGCGAAGAACATGGTCGAAGAGGCCTATGAGGCCGTACATGCGATAGAGGCTGAAGACATCGCCGGGCTCCGAGAGGAGCTCGGCGATGTGCTTCTCCAGGTGGTGCTGCACGCGCAGATCGCAGCCGACGACGCCGACTTCACGATCGACGACGTGGTATCAGGCATCACCGCCAAACTCTACCGTCGGCATCCGCACGTCTTTGGGGACACGGAAGCCAGGACCGCTCGCGAGGTCCACACCAAGTGGGACCAGATCAAGCGCGCCGAGAAGGCTGAATCGGGCAAGGGCCTGCTCGATGATGTGCCGCATGCTCTGCCTGCGCTCATGCTGTCGCAGACGATCTCGCGCAAAGCCGTGTCCGCAGGGTTCGAGTGGGAGTCACTCGATGGTGTCGTCGACAAGCTGTACGAAGAGGTGGCCGAACTCGCACAGACAGAGCCTGGCAGTGCGCAGGCAGCGGATGAGATAGGGGATATCCTGTTCACTGTCGTGAACCTTGCGCGCAAGCAGGGTATCGATGCCGAGACTGCGCTTCGGGGAACATGCGACAAGTTCCGTAGCCGCTGGGCTGCAATGGAGTCTCAGGCCGCTCGAGTCGGCCGAGAAGTAGGGGATATGACGCTGCAGGAGCAAGAGGAGCTCTGGCGGCTCGCCAAGGAGAGGGAGAGGTCATGAGCAACATCGTCGATGTCCACGGGCGCGAGATACTCGATTCACGCGGCAACCCCACCGTCGAGGTCGAAGTGGTTCTCGACGACGGCAGCTTCGGACGTGCGGCGGTCCCGTCGGGTGCGTCCACGGGTGCGTTCGAGGCGGTGGAGCTGCGCGACGGAGATTCGGCTCGCTACCTCGGCAAGGGCGTGCGAACAGCGGTGGAGAACGTGAACAACGCGATTGCCGACGAGATCGTCGGGATGGACGCGAGCGACCAGCGATCGATCGATGCGCTGCTTCTGCAGCTGGACGGCACCGAGAACAAGAACCGTATCGGCGCCAACGCCATCCTGGGTGTCTCGCTGGCCTGCGCCAAAGCCGCCTCCGAGTCAACGGAGCTCACCCTCTACAGCTACATCGGCGGCGCGAACGCCCACGTACTTCCCGTGCCGATGATGAACATCCTCAACGGCGGGGCGCACGCCGACAACAACGTGGACCTGCAGGAGTTCATGGTCATGCCGGTCGGCGCGTCGAGTTTCTCCGAGGCCCTTCGCTGGTGTGCTGAGATCTACCACACGCTCAAGAAGGTCCTACACGACCGCAAGCTGGGCACCGGCGTCGGTGATGAGGGGGGTTTCGCGCCCGATCTCGAGAGCAACGAAGCTGCACTCAAGATCATCTCCGAGGCCGTTGATAAGGCCGGCTACGTACTGGGGGAGCAGATCAAGTTCGCGCTCGATCCCGCCTCCACCGAGTTCTACGACGCCGAGCGCGGCGTCTACGTGCTCGCCGGCGAGGGTCGCGAGCTCACCAGCTCGCAGATGGTCGACTTCTGGGAGGACCTCGTCGATCGCTACCCCATCGTCAGCCTTGAAGACGGCATGGCCGAGGAGGACTGGGAGGGCTGGAGGCTACTCACCGAGCGGATCGGCGGCCGAGTCCAGCTGGTCGGTGACGACGTCTTCGTGACAAACCCCGAGCGTCTGAGCCACGGCATCCAGATGGGCGTCGCCAACTCGATCCTGATCAAACTCAACCAGATCGGCTCGCTCACCGAGACGCTGGAATGCATCGAGATGGCCAAGCAGGCCGGCTACACGTGCGTGATCAGCCATCGTTCGGGCGAGACCGAGGACACGACGATAGCCGATCTGGCGGTCGCCACCAACGCGGGACAGATCAAGACAGGCGCGCCGGCGCGCTCGGATCGCGTGGCGAAGTACAACCGGCTGCTGCGCATCGAGGAGGAGCTCGGCGACTCGAGCACCTACGCGGGAGAGAGCGCGTTCTACAACCTCAAGGGATAGCCCCGATCGGCTCTGCGGTGGAGGCGGCTGAGTGAAGGACAGGACCAGGAGACCCAACGAGGCATCGAACAACCAGTTCGGTGTGCCCATAGAGTCGGTTCTGGCCCGCCGAGAGCGCCTGGCCGATCGCTACGACTACACGTTCGGTCAAGAGCGGGTCTTCCCTGAACTCGTCGAGGCGTTGCTCGAAGCCGTTCCGCGAGACAGCCACATCCTTGAGGTAGGCGCCGCGGCTGGGTTGCTGACGCGGCCTTTGCTGCAGGTCTCCAAGTCGCTGACCGCGCTCGAACCTTCCGAGGGGATGCTGCGACGTCTGCTCTCCTCGGACGTCAGAAACGATCCTCGACTTGGGACTATGCTCGGCATGGTAGAGGACCTCACCGAGGCAGCCTTCTTCGACGCCGCGGTGGTGACGTTCACGCCCCGAAGAGGCGTCGGGCTTCTGACGCTACTCACAGTCCTTGCGGAGCATGTGGCCGACCGGATCATCATGCTGCTCGACGACGACGGATCGATGGACTGGGCGTATCTTGCCCGTTCTGCAGCGATGCAAGGATTCGATGTCAGGCTCAGAATCGTCACCAACGGCGTGTGCGGGGAGCAGGATCAGAAGCGGGCGATACTCCTCGAAGCGGGGGTCTCGTCGTGGTGCAAGGAGTGTCTGCCCGACGACGTGTGGGAGCTCGGTGCCCGCGTGGTTGAGGTGCCGTACCCTGCGCCCAGGGGTTCGGCGACCCGCCTGGTCCGCTACTTCCTGACCGGCGGCGATCGAGCGATTCTGGTAAAGACCGACGCGAAGGGAGCCGAGCGACTCTACGGCAACCTGCGTACTGCCGCGCATAGGCTGGCTCGGGACGAAGTGACCGTCAGAAGAGCCGATGAAGGCATCCAGTTGGTCAGACTTCCCCGCGCGGTCGAGTAGTGCCGGCGCGCTAGAGGGTAGGTACTGCTCGTCGGCCACCAGCCCCTAGCGAGGAGCGTTCATGCGCCGCACCAAGATCGTTGCGACTCTAGGGCCCGCCACGGACGGCACCGAAGTCCTGGACGCCATCATCTCGGCCGGCGCCGACGTCGTACGCCTCAACGCAGCGCATGCCGGTCCCGGCGAGCTCGCGACGCGTCTTCGGTCGGCGCGTGAGGCCGCGCGGCGCGTGGGGCGCGAGATCGGCGTGCTGCTCGATCTCCCCGGACCCAAGATCCGCGTAGGCGACGTCGAGCCCGGCACGGTGCTTGCAGGCCGGCACCCCGTTTCGTCTGCTTGCCGAGGAGTGCGTTGGAGACTCGGCCCACGCGTGCATCTCTCACCGCGAGCTGGCCAACGATGTGCGATCCGGCGACAGGATCTTGCTCGACGACGGGTTGATAGAACTGTGCGTGCTGGGAACGGCGATGGGCGAGGTGAGAACCGAGATCGTCAACGGCGGTCCGTTGAGCAGCCACAAGGGTGTCAACGTACCGGGAGTGACCCTGTCGGTTGATGTGATCACCGGCTACGACAAGACGGTCTTGGCATGGGCGATGGTCAACGAGATCGACTGGATCGGCCAGTCGTTCGTCAGATCCGCTGACGATGTCGACCAGATGCGCGAGTACATGACCACACGCGAGATCCCGATTCTCGCGAAGATCGAGAAGCACGAGGCTGCTGGGGACATCGAGCGCATAGTCGCGGCGGCCGACGCGGTGATGGTTGCGCGAGGCGATCTGGCCGTCGAGACCTCGCCCGAGCGAGTGCCCGTGCTGCAGCGCGAGATCGTCGCGAGCGCACGGGCTGCCGGCAAGCCGGTCGTGATCGCGACCGAGATGCTGGATTCGATGCGGGAACACCCTCGCCCGACCCGAGCCGAGGCCAGCGACGTGGCCACGGCGATCTTCGGCCGAGCCGACGCCGTGATGCTGTCCGGCGAGACCGCGGTGGGCCGCTACCCCACCGAATCCGTCGAGACGATGGCGAGAATCATCGTCGCAGCCGAGGAGGCGTCGCCTCCGCCTCGGCCGATTCGCAGTGCGCACGGCAGCGACGTCCAAGCGGCGGTGAGCGCCGCGGTCAGCGATCTGGCTGCCGACCTCGAACTCGCTGCGATCGTGCCGTTGACTCAGTCCGGCGCGACGGCGATGTCGGTCGCTCGCTATCGCCCCGACGTGCAGATAGTGGCGGCGACCCCGTTCGTGGAGACGGTGCGAAGGCTCGCCCTGGCGTGGGGGGTGCAAGCGGTGGTCTTTCCCTTCTCGGACGAGACGTCCGTGCTCCTGGACCAGGGGGCCTCGGCACTCGCCGCGGCAGGCTTCGTCGAGCGCGGCGAGCTGGTGGCGATCACCGCCGGTCTGTCCACACGCACTCGCGGGGGCACCGACTTCATCCACGTTCGGACCGTCTAGTAGGAACCTCTGGTCACCAGGCACCCTCGGAGGACAGCTCACGAACAGGTGTTCGTATGGTTAAGCCTCAAGTAGACGTCTAGGCGACATCGGTTCCTGCACGTGCTACGATTCTGTCAGTTCCGGCCGCCGTGGTCGGATCGTCATCGCTGGCCTTCTCACACGACTTCTCAGGGGCTCATGGCACCGAGGAACACGCGCACCGGGGCTACGACGGCGACGAAGCGCACGCCCGCCAAGGGTAGTTCGCGCTCGTCGTCCTCGTCGCGTTCGAGAGACTCATCGGCCAGCCGTGGTGGCGCCAAGAGGCAGTCATCGGCGTCACGCTCTTCGGCCGCAAAACGTCCCAAGCAGACCGGTACGCGTGGCGCGGACCCCAAAGCGCGCGGAGTATCGCAGGCTGAGGCACGCAGATGGTGGGCGCTGCCGGTTGCTGTGGTGGTCCTGCTCGCTGCGTTCGCGTGGTCCTACTACCCCGTTGCTCGCGTCCAGTACCGCGAGACACGGGAGAAGGCGCGACTCGAGGCCGAGCTGTCCGCGTTGCAGGCCCGCAACTCGAGACTGCGTGCCGAGGTTGCTCGGCTCAGGACTCCCGAAGGGGTCGAGGACTACGCTCGTAGCCAGCTCGGCCTGGTCAAGCGTGGTGAGAGCGTGGCCATGGTCGTCGATGGCAACGAGGCCGCCAAAGCGTCGGCCGCTCTTGCGGTCCCCCAGATCGACGGCGACGAGGCGGTAGAGGGGCCGGTCGGACCGTGGACCGCCTTTCTCGATATCGTGTTTGGCGTGCAGTGAACCGCTCGGCAGGTCGGTTCTGCGAGCTATCGCTTGTCGCAGCCCAGCTGGGTCGCGTGCCGCGTGATCCGTGGCGCGTGGCGGCGCGCTGTCCCTTCGGCTACCCGAGCGCGATCGTATCGCCGGCCGTCCTAGACGATGGCTCTCGATTCCCGACCCTGGCCTGGCTCACGTGTCCCTGGCTGACCGATCGCCTCGGCGAACTGGAGTCCGCGGGCGAGACGTCTGCGTGGTCTCGCCGGGCCGCGCAGGACCCGTCTCTGGCTGCCGCGCTGCGAGCGACAGAGGCGGAGGTGCGGTCGAGACGTGCGGTCGAAAGCGGCGGCACCGACGCGTGCGCTGAGGTGGGCATCGCCGGACAGCGCGACCCCCTGGGCGTGAAGTGCCTGCACGCGCACGCGGCACTCGCGCTCGCTGGAGTCGCCGACCCGATCGGCGAGAGCGTGCTCGGGAAGATAGGTTGCACGTGTCCCGATGAGAGGTGCGCGGCGCTCGCAGCCCGGGCGAGCGAGGGGGAGGATGGATGAGTGACGTTCGGCGCATCGCGGCCATCGACATCGGAACGGTGACGACGAGGCTGCTCGTCGCCGACGTGGGGCCCGATGGCGTCGAGGAGGAGGTCGCGAGGTCGACCGACATCACGCACCTTGGCGAGGGACTTGCCGCCACCGGTCGTCTCGGTACCGATGCGATGCGGCGAGTCGCGCTGGTGATCGAATCGTACGCTGAAGTGATGCGCGCTCTCGACGTCGATCGCTATCACGGCGCTTGCGACAAGCGCGAGTCGAGACGCCGACAATGGCCGGGAGTTCGTGGCGATGCTCGCAGAGCGCGACGTTGCCACCACCGTGATCGACGGTGCACGCGAGGCCGAACTCGCGTTCATCGGCGCGACCGCCCGGTGCGATGGCGAGGGACTGCTGGTGGTGGACTGCGGCGGCGGCTCGACCGAGCTGATCGTCGGAAGTGCGGTTCGCGACGGCCACACACGCGTGCGCACCGTGGACTCGGCGCGATCGGTCGACGTGGGCAGCCGACGCATGACCGAGATGTTCCTGCACACTGACCCGCCGACGCGAGCCGAACTCGACGCGGCGCGAGAATGGGCCACCGGCGAGCTGCGCACGTTCTTCGACCGGCTCGATCGAGCGACCGCGTCGGATGATCGGGCTCGCGGGCACGGCGACCTCGCTGGCGGCGATCCAGCTCGAGCTGGCCGACTACGATGCCGAGAAGGTCCACGGCTACGAGTTGAGCGGCTCCGACCTTGCGGAACTGCGTGGAGATGCTCGCAGCTCTGCCGCTCGCACGGCGCCGGAACGTGGTTGGCCTGCATCCCGAGAGGGCAGGCGTGATCGTTGCGGGTGCGCTCATCTTCGAGACCGTGCTCGCGCTCTCGGGTCTGGACCGGATGACCGTCAGCGAGCACGACATTCTGTATGGGATACTACTGGACACCTACCGCGACCTGCAGGAATGAAGTCAGACGACGAAGTCGCCGGCATGCGCGGCGACGGAGGTCACCACGCGTCACGGGCGGCGTATCCGAACGGGCACAGGAGGCGGACTTAAAATCCGCTGGCCCCCAGGGGCTTGTGGGTTCGAATCCCACCGCCGCCACCAGCGTGGGATCGCGTGCATTTGTCCGGAGTCGTGGAGGCGCGCGAGGCGTGAGTGCGATACTGAGACACGCAGCTCCGCTGAACGGGGAATCTGGGCGGCTGATGGGGACAGCGAGCGAAGGGAGGTCTGGTCGAAATGGCAGATGACGCTGCGTGCGCGTCTGTACCAGGCCTTCGTCAGTCAGGACCCCGCACGGTGCCATCTCCGTCATCGAGTCGCCAGCGTGCCGCCGGGGTAGCGCAGCGGCGACTGTTCGACCAGCTCTTCGCGCCTGCCATGTCGATCCTCGGTGGCGCGTGGGCGAGCGGCGAGATAGACGAGTACACCTTCACGCAGGCGGCGGTCGTGGCCGAGCAGGTCACGAGCTTCGTGATCGCACCGTCGACCGCTCAAGACTCGGGCGTCACGGTTCTTGTCGGCACGATGCACCACGACCTCCACGCCATCGACAAGGACATCACGGCCGGAGCGCTCAAAGAGGCCGGGCATCGGGTGATCGACCTGGGAGTCGACGTGCGGCCGTCCGAGTTTCTCGAGCGCGCCGAGGAGACGGGTGCTCGGATCGTCATCGTGTTCGCGCAGACGATCGGCACGGCGCGCGATGTCGTCGCGGGTACGGGAGATGTTTCGCGCGAGCGGCCGAGAGGACCTCGCCTTGTTCGTCGCCGGAGCGCCGTTCTCGGCCGATGTCGGTCTGGCCAAGAGCGTGGGTGCCAACGGAGTCATCCGAGGTGCCGAGAGCGCACTCAAGCTGGTGGCGCGCGTCGGGCTCCCCGCCAAGCACACGGGAGGCGGCGCGGTGATCGCCCGCAGCGCCGCCGTCATCCTTGCCGAGGACCTTGCACGTCAGGGCCAGGTCGCGCCGGCGGTCGTCGGCGTGCTACGAGGCGCTCGGCGACGAGGAGTCCGACCCCCTCGTGCACGCGTTGCTCTCCGACCTGTTCTTGGAGGGCGACTTCTTCGAGCAGGCGATATCGGCAGCGAGCAGGGCGATCGAACTCGATCCGGAGTGCGCTCCTGCCTACCTGTCGCTCGGTCTTGCCTACGACCGCCGCGGCGGCATGTGGGACCAGTCGATACTGGTGTGGCACGAGCTGGCCGAGGTCGTTCCCGACCTCGTGACCGCTCACGTTCAGCTGGGGGAGGCATTCGCTGCCGCGGCCTTCGACGAGGAGGCGATCGAGGCGTGGAAGCGCGCGCTCGAGATCGACCCCCACGAGGCTCGCGCGATGTACAACCTCGCGGTCGCGGCCCTTCAAGCGGGAGGGGATGGCCACGGCTCTGCCGGGATTCCGGCGCGCCGGCGAACTCGACCCGAGCCAAGACGACTTCTTCTTCGCGCTCGCGGGCGTCTACGACGACGGCGTACCGGCGCCTCATCCCGCCGACGTGTCGCGCCGACCGCAACAGCCGCCTCGATGCAGCCTTCTCGCTCGCCTACGAGGAGGACTACTTCAGCGCTGTCGACCTGATTCGCCTGATCTTGGACGAGAACCCCGACTGACGCCGAGGCGCTCGCGCTCGCGGGCTACCTGTATCTCAAGCAGGACTCGGTGAACGAGGCGATGGCGGTGGGCCTGAGGGCTCTCTCCGTGTCCACCAAGACGCCGACCGCGGTCTACGTGCTCGGCGCTGCCTTCGCCAAGCGTCCGGGACTCAACCGCAACGCTGCGAGGGTCTTCGGCGCGCTCGCCAGGGCGGTCCCCGAGCATCCGATGCCGCACGTGCTGCTCGCTGAGTCGTTGCTCGGCTTGCAGCGCTACGGCCAGGCGCGACATGAGTACCACGCGGCGGTCGAACTCGATCCGACGCTGGTGCGGGCGCGCTTCGGGCTCGCGGCGGCGCTGCTCACGCAAGGTGAGTACGCACCCGCGCGTCCACGAGATCCGTCGAGCCGCGTACCACGACACCCGACGCCAAGGGCTGTTCTGGCGGCTCTACGACGCATACGCCGAGGGGAGGCAGTAGCGATGCCCACCCGCAAAGGCGGACCGAGGCCATCCAGACCGAGCCGTCCGGAGCCGACCCCCGAGCCGGTCGCCGAGCAGCAGCCCTCCGAGCCGGCCCCAGCCGAGTCAGCGCCGAAGCCCGCCAAGGCGCCCCGGGTCTCGCGCAACCGCCTCTTCCCGGTCGGCGTGTCGCTCTACCCGCTCGACTCGGAGACGCAGAGCCCAGAGGACTGGTACGCGCGCGACCTCACCGACGATCTGGACGCCTTGGCGTCGGCCCGTTGCTCGCTCGTTCGAATCTTCGTCAGCTGGCGCATTCTTGAGCCACAGGTCGCGCAGTACTCCGTTGAAGTGCTCGATCGGCTTGCCGAGATGGTCGCTCAGATCAGCGAGCGCAAGATGCAGGCGATCGTGGTCTTCTTCGCCGACGACCGTCACTCAGAGCTCACCGATGTCTCGTGGGGCACGAAGCGCGACCCGACGGACGGACTCATACCTCATCCAGCGCGAGACCGCCTTGGTGACCAAGGTCGTGTCGCATCTCGCGGGAGAGAAGGGCGTCTTCGCGTGGCAACTGGGCAACGAAGCGTTTCTGTCGAGGTTCGGCTCGGCCGAGGACTTGGCGCAGTGGAGCGAGGTCTCTGCGCGATGCGATCCGCGAAGTCGATGACGTCAGACCGATAGGCGTCGGATTGGATGCGGAGGCACTCTTCGCGCTGACCGGCGTCGATGCGCGCGAGACCGTGGACGCGTCCGACTTCGTGGTCTCACATCAGACTGCGGCGTATCGCGCGTATGCCGCCGAGGGCCCGCTGACCAGCGGCCCGTCGACCTACCTCGACTCGTTCCTGCTGCGGGTGGCGCACAGGGGTCGCCCCGTCCTCCTCGACGACGTCGGGACGCTTGGCTTGGACCACTCGGCCGCCGAAGAGGCGACTGCCATGCGGATGGGGCTGTGGGGCGGTTTCATGAATCGCGCCGCGGGCGCGATGGGCCGGCGGATGCGCGACATGGACACCGAGCGACGCGAGCCGTACTTCTCGGACCCGTTCGAGTCGCTCGTGGGCCTCGCGGACTCGGGCGGCAACGTGAAGCCGTCCTTCTCGGAGATCGGGTCGTTCATCAAGGTCACGGCGAGAATCGACTTGAGCACGCATTCGCTCATCGCCGAGCGATCCGCAGTCGTGATGCCCGACGAGCGCTACCGTCCGTTGCCGAGCCTTGCGGGGCTCTACGATCCCCGCGCCTGTCTTGCGGCCTACGTCGCCGCGAAGCGCGCGCAGGTGCCGGTCACGGTCATCCGCGAGTCCGATGACTTCTCTGACTACCTCGTTCTGATCGTGCCGAGCGTATTCGAGCTGTCTGATGACACGTGGGAGAGGCTGGCCTCCTTCGTCCAGAGTGGCGGAACGGTGCTACTCAGCTACGGCGGAGGCGATGCCCACCCGGCGATCCGCGATCTGTTCGGCCTGGAGTTCCTCGGCGACGGGGGTCCTCGGCCAACGCTGTCGTGCCGCGTCGCGCAGCCTGACGTTCTCGGGGATCTGGGGAGCTTCGACGTGTCGCTCGACGTCCCGAACTACGCACTGCTGTCGAGCCACTCCGCGACCGTGGTCGCGACCGACGCCGAGGGCAACCCGCTTGCTCACCGTCGATCAGGTGGGTCAAGGGCGAGCTGTCTATGTCGCCGTACCCATCGAGCGCGCGATCGCACAGGGAGATCCGTGGGCGACGCCCGCACCGGTTCGCAGGATGATTCGCGAGGTGTACGGCGCGGTCGCCCGGGGCGCGGGGTGCGGTGCTCCTGTGGCCTGCAGCGAGCCGGCCGTGGAGGTCGCCTTGTTCCAAGGCGAGAAAGACGACGTGCTCGTGCTGCTCAACCACTCCACGGCCAAACTCGACGTCGCCCTGTCCACCGATCGGCGCGTCAAGTCCGTTGCAGACGTACGAGGAGGCACACCCGTGGCTGTGAACGGCAAGGTCTTCGGTGTGCCGATCGGTCCCAACGCTGCGGTTGCCCTGAAGCTCGGCTACTGATGGAGAGGCTTGCCAGGTCACGGGGGGAGGCGACGTGGACGCGGAGCGCGTGAAGCTCACACAGATGTCGAGCAAGGCCGGTTGAGCAGCCAAGTGGGGTCCGGAGGACCTGCAGGCAGTGCTCGACCGAATCGCGCCCGGCAACTCGGACGCGCTCATTCTCGGCTTCGAGACCAGCGACGACGCCGCCGTGTACCGGTTGAGCGACGACACTGCGGCGCTGCTCACCGTCGACTTCTTCACGCCGATCGTGGACGACCCCTACGACTTCGGCCGCATCACCGCCGCCAACGCGCTGTCCGACATCTACGCGATGGGGGGCACGCCGCTGACCGCCCTCAACATGCTTGCGTTCCCCTGTTCGATGGGCCCTGACATCGTCGGTGAGGTCGTTCGGGGAGGCGCCGAGAAGGTCACGGAAGCCGGTGCGGTCACGGTGGGCGGGCACACGATCGACGACAAGGAGCCCAAGTTCGGTCTCTCGGTCTTTGGCGTCGTTCACCCTGACAAGGTGGTTCGCAACACGGGAGTGCTACCCGGGGACGCGTTCGTGCTCACGAAGCCCATCGGCACCGGGCTATGGGGCACCGCACTCAAGCGCGGGCTCGTCGACGAGGACGACGCCCGCGAGGTCATCGAGTCGATGGCTGCGCTCAACAAGGCGGCGTGCGAGGCGATGGTCGAGATCGGCGTTCATGCGGCGACTGACGTCACGGGTTTCGGCCTTCTCGGCCACCTTCACGAGATGGTGACGGCAAGTGGCTGCTCGGCGCACATGGCGCTCGGGTCGGTCCCGCTCTTCGAGCGGGCGCTCGAATGGGCGCAGAGCGACGTTGTTCCCGGGCGGACGGCCGAGGTCGTCGCGTGGGCTGACGACTTCGTCGAGTGGCGGCATCCCGCGGAGCGCGACCTGTGGATGCGGGTGCTGTGCGATCCCCAGACGAGCGGCGGACTCCTGATGGCCGTGAGCGAAGACGCGGTCGATCAGCTGCGCGTGGCCCTCGAGGTCCGTGGGGTACTGGCGGCCCGAGTGGGGCGCGCGGTCGCGGGTCCTGCCGGCACGATCACCGTGTCCTGACCGGTGGATGGCACGCGCTTGGTGCCGTGTGGTCGTGAGGACTACTACAACCCGAATGGATACTGTTCAGGCACGAGTACCTATGGAGCCACATATGTCGAAACGAATGCTTGTCCTGTCGGATCGCCTGGGCAGCGGTGACGCCGAACTCGGGCGGATCCTGATGAAGAGCTTCCTGTACTCGTTGGCGCGAAATGACGCGACTCCCAAGGCTATCGTCCTGATGAACGAGGGCGTGCGCCTGGCTTGCGAGGGGTCCGACTCGCTTGACGATCTGCGACTACTCGCCGAGAAGGGTGTGGTCGTTACAGCATGCGGCACGTGTCTGGACTTCCTGCACCTCAAAGACAGCATCGCTGTCGGGGAGGTAGGGACGATGCCCGACAGCGTCGCCGGGCTTCTGAGCGCAGACGACGTGGTCACGATCTGCTAGGCGGATGTGTCCCCCCGCGCTTCCGGCGGGGCGAGCGAGCTCCCCGGCGTCTCTCCCTCGCAGTCGCGCCGATAGCGTGGATCGCATTCCCCCACAGGCAGCGGGTTGTCGATGGCGTAGCGCAGAAGCGCGGAGCCCTCGAAGTCGATCTCGCCGACAACGCGCATGCCGAGGCGTTCCGCGACCGCTCGTGAGCGTGCGTTCGTAGGGTCGATCGCCGAGATCATCGCGGTGAAACCGATGACTCCGAACGCGTACGCAAGGGCGCCGCGTGCGGCTTCGGTGGCGAACCCGTGTCCCCACCGGTCGCGCCTCAGGGTCCAGCCGAGCTCCGCGTCGGGGGCGAAGGTGCACCCGACGCCGCAGAATCCGGCGATCTCTCCTGGGGCCTCCTTGGGCTCGATAGCCCACCGGCACCATCCGCGCTCGTGCTGCAAGCGCTGGGAGCGCTCGACGAACGTCGCCGCCTCGCTGGGGGTGACGGGTCTTCCGCGACTGATGAAGCGGTTGACGTCCGAGTGGCTGAACAGCTCGACGAAGGCCGGCACGTCCTCGGCGGTCCATCCGCGCAGGTTCAGTCGTTGCGTCTCGATGATGACGGGTCCCACACAATCACCTCCGACGGTGAGGGTACCTGAAGGCGAGCCGCTCCTGCTGCGGCTCGGGTAGAATCGAGCGCATGGACACCAACTCGCTGCTCAGGGCGCTCCCCAAGACCGACGAGGTTCTCGCACGTCCGGAACTCTCCGATTCGCTTGAGGGTATGCCTCGCGCTTTGGTGGTCGACGCCGTGCGGTCTGCGATCGAAGACGCCCGGGCCCGCATCCTCGGCGGCGAGCAGATCGAGTACTCAGCCCAAGACGCTGCGCGAGATGCAGCTGGCAGGGCCGCCCTCGCGTCGCGGCCGTCTCTCAGGCGAGTGGTCAACGCCACCGGCATCATCGTGCACACCAATCTCGGCCGCAGCGTACTTTCCGAGGCTGCCTCGCGCGCGGTCAACGAGGTTGCCACGCACTACTCGACTCTCGAGTACGACGTGGAAAGCGGCGAGCGCGGCAGCCGGCATGTGCACTGCGAACAGCTGCTGTGCCGGCTCACCGGTGCCGAGGCGGCCATGGCCGTCAACAACAACGCCGCAGCGGTGATGATCGGGCTTGCCGCGCTCGCCCGCGACAAAGAGGCGATAGTGAGTCGCGGACAGCTCGTCGAGATCGGCGGGTCGTTCCGCATCCCCGACATCATGCGCGAGTCCGGAGCAACGATGGTCGAGGTCGGGACCACGAACAAGACGCACCTATCGGACTACGAGTCGGCCCTGACCGAGCGCACGGGACTCTTCCTCAAGGTCCATTCGAGCAACTTTCGAGTCGTCGGCTTCACCGCCGAGGTCGAAGTGCGCGATCTGGCCGAGCTCGGTGCTACGCACGGCGTGCCGGTGATGGAGGACCAGGGTTCTGGCGTGCTTGTCGACCTCAGACACTACGGACTTCCGTACGAGCCCACCGTCGCCGAGAGCGTCTCGCAGGGCGCTGCAGTCGTGACCTGCAGCGGGGACAAGCTCCTGGGGGGCCCGCAAGCGGGCATTCTGGTGGGGCGCTTCGACGTGATCCAGCGCCTCAAGAAGCACCCCATGGCCCGCGCGCTACGGCTGGACAAGATGACGCTTGCGGCGCTTGAGGCCACCCTGCGCGCCTATCTCGACGAGGAGCAGGCCGTCAGAGAGATACCGACCCTGCGGATGCTGGCGATGCCGCTGGAAGAGTGCCGCGTGCTCGCACAGCACCTTGCCGACAAGGTCCGCTCGGCGGTGGGCGATGCTGCAGACGTCGTCGTGCTCGATGACATCGCACGCGCCGGCGGCGGCGCTCTCCCGATCACCGACATTCCCACGGCGGTTGCAGCGGTTGCTCCCCGCACGGTCAGCGTGGTCGAACTCGAGGAGCGTCTGCGACTCGCCGCTGAGCCCGCGATCGTGGCCCGAGTCAAGGACGGTCGTCTGCTGCTCGATCCGCGCACGCTTGTCACAGGCGAGGACGAGCTCGTCGCTGCGGCACTCTCCAGGGCGATCGCTCCCTAGCCCGCAGGCGAAGGGGTCGTGGACAAAGAGGCGTGCTCGGCGAGAAGAGCGAGGTCCGTCTCAGTCACTGTCGGCCGGCGCGATCACCACATCCACGTTCGCCTGCCGGCACGCCTCCTCAAGATCGGAGATCCAGCTACCGTCGGCCAGACGCGTCGGAACGGCAACAACCGCCCTCATCGTGAACAGCAGCGCGCCGCTGACAGATGCCGGGCTCGTGCCGGTTTCCATCGACTCGATGTTGATGCCGCTTTGGGACAGGCCGTGAGCGATCTCGTGGATGATGCCCTCGTGGTCGGCCCCCCGCACTTCGATGCGATACGGGACCCAGCCAGGGTGTGCCTGCGCGTAGGACTGCTGAGTCGGGCGAGTGCTGACGACGTAGCCCTGGGCTACAAGACCGCCGAAGGCTTCGTCGATTCCCGCGCTTTGCTCTGCGGGGAGAGCGACCAGCATGAGAATCGCGAACTCGCCGCCCAGGTGCGCCATGCGGCTCGTCTCTACGTTCGCATCGGCGGCCAAGAGGATCTTTGTGACCTCCTCGACGATTCCTACGCGATCGGGGCCGGTCAGGGTGAGCACGATGTTGGTCCGCATTCCTTGCTGCCCTTCTTGATGGCCGAGAGCGTCCAGCGGCGTCGTATTCGTGGCGGTCGTGCTCTCGACGATTCGTGTTCTTTCCCAAGAGTACCCCACTCGCGCGGGTACCCAGCGGGCGTCTCAGGCCATCTCCGCGTGCTGGGTCCTCTCGCGCTCGTACTCGCGCGAGCGGCAGGTGGCCCGCAGCGGCCCCGGCGTGACTAGGGCCGACGCCGCTTCGCCTGCTCGGTCACTTCGGTGATGAACTGCGTCTTGTCCTGCGTGTACCTGACCCGGTCGTCGGGCGAGGCTGCAGCCGCCTCTCTCTTGAGTCGCTCGTAGCGGGCGGCCGTCTCGGGGTTCTCGATCAGGTAGTCGCGAAACAGCAGTCGGTCCCAGTGTTCCGTGAAGCTCCCCTCGACCATGTGGATGTGGTGCGTGCGCTCACCCGTGCGCTGGTCGCGCTTGATGAACCACGCGTAGAACGGCTCGCCGTCATCTCCGAAGCTCGGGCGCCAGAAGTACTCGTAGCCCTGCGCTTCGAGAATCGGGACGACTCTGTCCTTGACGGCCTGAAGGTCGCGCACCTCGACAAGCATGTCGACGATCGGCTTCGCCGCGAGTCCGGGGACCGCCGTGCTGCCGAAGTGCTCGATCCGGACGATGACGTCGTCAGGAAGGCATGTCAGCAGGTGGCGCCGCTCCCGCTCGAAGAGCGCGGGCCAGCTCTCGTCGTACTCTGCGATCGCGATGCGCTCTCGTGTCACTCTCTCGACACGCTGCCGCTCGGTCTCCACCATCTCTCCGATGTGGTCGTGGTCAGACTCCGTGACGCACCGACCATTGTGTCACCACCGTGCTGCGTCGGCCGAGGGATGAGGCCGTGGCGCGCCGGGACGCCACGGCCTTGTCAGGACTTCTCGATAAGGAACAACCGGCAGCGCCCGGAGTCGGTGGCCGCTTCTCGCCACGCGATGAGCGTGCCGTCCCAAGAGACTTGGACGAAGTCGACTCTCCCGCCAACCGGGCGATAGATGGTGCCTTGGGGCTCGTCAATCGACCGCAGGGTGAGTTCCTGCTCGCTGTCGACGATCGCCACAAGCCCGCCGGCAACGTCGAGCGAGTTCGCTACGAAGCCTTCGGGGACGATCGGGACGAAGCGCTGCTCAGGCACCGAGAAGTAGCCTACGCGCTGTACCCCCCAGTCCCATACGCCTATCCGGTCGAAGTTGATCGAGTAGATGCGTTCTCCCGCGGCCTGCGCGTAGCCAGGGTAGCGAAAGTCCCCCTCCGTCAGGGCGTGATCATCTATCATGCCGCTACTCGAATCGTAGGAACGGTAGACGCCGATCCCGTCGACCACGTCGGTCCACACGAGTCGACCCTCGTCCCACGCCGGGAAGTTGTTGTACAGGTCGGCGAGTGCGACAGGCGCTACAACCGTGGAGTCCCCGCTCGCCAGGTCGCGAACGACGATCTGGTGAGTGCGCTGCTCGGTCAGATCGTCCCATGCGACGAGGTCGCCGTAGAGCGCAGGGGCGTAGAGGTCACGCGATTCGGAGAGCAGCTGGTCGTCGCCGGTGCTGAGCGAGCGCGCGAACAGCTGGCGCCCCACGCTCCACACCAGCCACCGTTCGTTGACAACGAACCAGCCGATTGAATCAGGGTCCAGCGTCTCGACCAGTGTCTCGATGCGCTTCGAGTCCAGGTCGTAGCGAACGATGGAGCTTCCCTCGTCCTGGCCACGGCTCACCGCCGTGTAGATGCTCGAGCCGACCTTCTGCGGCTTGGTGCAGGCGCGATAGGGCAGCTCCACGGTCGAGACCGTGTACGGGACGGCGTCCTCGGCCCTCGCGTGGCCGGTTCTGCCCCCGGGCTGCGCACATCCGACGGACGCTGCCGCCATCAAGCCGAGCGAGGCGACCAGCAAACATCGAAGCCAGCGGCGGGCTACCATGCCATCGCCTTGTTCGTGCCTGCGCGATCCGCCTCGTAGCACGCTTTGCACAGGCCGTTGGTGCTCGTCGACCCGACGTTCTCCCACCGGACGCCGTAGTAGGCGCTGCTGTAGTGGGGGTCCGCGCTGCGCATCTGCATGGGGCTCACGTTGTCGTTGATCCCGCACACCGTCATGTAGTGCCGAGAAGACACGCCTTTGTAGCGCGGGATGTACTTGGTCTGAGCAAGGATGATCGGCGTTGTGGCATTCACGGTGATCGAGCGCAGCATCGTCCCGACGCGGTTCACGAACGTCTCGTAGGGGTTCGAGGTGTTCGTGATGTCGGAGGCGATGTAGCTGACCGTGCCGAAGATGCCGCTGTAGCGGTTGAGAGCGGAGGCCATCGCGGCGGTCGAGCTTCCGCTACTGGTCGTGCCGATCTTCGCTGGCAAGCGTCGTCTGCGAGGGAAGGCTCGTACCCGATCCGCTGTCCTTCCGGTGGAAGCTCAGGCTCTGACGCACGGATGCAGGTCCGCACCAGTACGTTCTCTCCTGCTTGTAGTTCGTGACCGGTCGGGTCTGCAGCCCGTACTTGTTCAAGGACAGGGCGCGGAACCCGCCGCCGCCCCCGATTCCGTACGCGGCTTCTTTCTGGGCGGTCGCTTCACGCATCCCAGCTTCGCTCTCGGCCGAGAGACCGGGCTCGTTGAGCAGGGCGCCGCTTCGTGCGCTGGCGGCGTTCGCCGTGCCCGTGAGAGTCGAGAACAACAGCAGCGTGGCAAGCGTGAATCGAACAAACGAGCGCTTCATGACGCATCCCCCCAAGCGACGCGCCGTCACTGGCCTCGTGCCAGCGATCCGGCGATGGGGGGACGGTACGGGGAGGTGCTTACCGGAATCGAACCGCTAGTTGACGCCTGTCAGTTCGACCTCGAAGACCAGGACGGCGTTGGGAGGGATGACTCCGCCGGCACCTTGGGCACCGTAGGCCAGATCGGGCGGGATGATGAGCCTGCGAGTTCCGCCCACCTTCATTCCGGCAACGCCCTCTTCCCATCCCGGTATCACGCGGCCCTCGCCGATCTTGAACTGGAACGGCTGGCCCGAATCGAGTGAGGAGTCGAACTTCGTTCCGTCCGTCAGCCAGCCGGTGTAGTGAACGGTTGCGAGGTCGCCCGTCTTGGCCTCGGCGCCGGTCCCTTCCACGAGGTCCTCGATCTTGAGTTCCGTGGTCTGGTCCAGCTCTGCCTGTGACTGAGGGAACGCCGGTTCGCCGCCGGTGGTTCGGCCGCCGGTTGCTCCGGCTCTGTCTGTACGGCGGGTGGCTCCTGGGTCTCTTCGGCGGGCGTGGCGCTACAGCCGGCCGCGAAGATGAGACCAAGCAGGGCAAGCACGATCGCAAGACTCAGCATCACTCGTTTCGACACAGGCAACCTCCTGAGCAGGTGTATGTGGACGGCGGCCACAGTCGGGCCCCGAGACCCGTTCGACCCCAACGCGCATTGCACGTGCGGTACGCCGGTCAATGGTACGACATCCGAGAAGGCTTTGCGTGCTGGCCAACCTCGACGCTGCGGCAGCGTTCCTCGGCGAACGGTCTTTCCTGATACGCTACGCGAATCCGCAGGTCGACCAGATTGGGTGCGCCCATGCCCTCGCTCGTTCTCGGTACCGCAGGACACATCGACCACGGCAAGTCCTCCTTGATCAAGGCGCTTACCGGGACCGACCCGGATCGCTTGAAGGAGGAGCAGGACCGCGGCATCACGATCGAGCTGGGCTTCGCCCGCCTTGAGCTTCCCAGCGGCCGGTCCATGGGCGTGGTCGACGTGCCAGGGCACGAGAAGTTCGTGCGTCAGATGGTCGCCGGCGCGACCGGCATCGACGTGGTGCTGCTCGTGATCGCGGCAGACGACGGTGTCATGCCGCAGACGCGCGAGCATCTCGCCATCATCGACCTGCTCGGCGTCGAGCGGGGCGTCGTCGCGCTCACCAAGGCCGACCTCGTCGACGATGACTGGCTCGCGCTCGTTCGCTCGGACGTGGAGCAACTACTCGCGGGCACCTCCATCGCGGGGGCGCCCATCGTCGGCGTGTCGTCCAAGACCGGCGCCGGTCTTCCCGAGCTGCTCGCGGCGTTGGACGCCGTCGCCGTGGATGCGCCGAGCAAACACGCGGACTCCCCCCTGCGCCTGCCTGTCGACCGGGTCTTCACCATCGCCGGTGCGGGTACCGTGGTCACGGGCACCATGTGGTCCGGGTCCGCCGCCAAGGACGATCCCGTGGAGATCTACCCGGGCCGCGTGGGCGGTCGTGTTCGAGGCGTGCAGGTTCACGGGCAGGGGGTGGAGCGCGCGCATGCGGGCCAGCGCGTCGCCATGAACGTCACGGGCATCGAGCGCGACCAGATCCGCCGTGGCGACATCGTCGCCGCGCCGGGCACGCTCACCGTCACCGACCGCTTCGATGCGCGCTTCACCTACCTCGGCACGCCTGGCGAAGACAGGCCGTTCGAGTCCGGCGCTCGCGTGCACGTCCACCACGGGACGCGGGAGGTGCTCGGCCGCGTACTGCTCATGGATGCCGCGAAGCTTGTGCCCGGCGCTAGCGCGCTGGCCCAGGTTCGGCTCGAGCAGCCGCTCGCGCCCAGGTACGACGATCGCTTCATCGTGCGGAGCTACTCGCCGGTCTACACCATCGGTGGCGGAGTCGTGCTCGACGCACTGCCGCCTCGGCGCACTGTCTTGAGAGCGCACGAACGCGAACTACTCGATGCGCTGCTCGCACACGATCTGTCCTCGGCAAGCGTGGGGCTACTGGCATCGCGCGGCCTGCCGATGACCAGCGCCGAGGTCGCCACGGCTTTGGGGGTGCCAAGGGCGCAGGTTGCCGACGAGCTCAACAAGGCCACGCTCGAGCGCGTGAAGGTCGCAGGCGAGACGGCGTTCGTCACACCCGAGGCGCTCGACCGGCTCGTCGGTCAGGTGGACACCGAGCTCGTCTCGTTCCACGAGGCCGACCCCAAGGCCACGGGCATCGCAACGCTGGCACTTCGAGATCGAGTCGACCGGCGTCTCTCACCCAAGGCGTTCGACGCGGTGCTCGGCGTCGCCCAGGATCGCGGCGTGGCGATCTCCGAGAAGGGCCGGGTCCGCCATCCAAAGGCCGCAGTGAGTGCATTGGCGGCCGAGGCCCAGGCCGAGGCGCGACTGCTACCGTTGCTCGAAAGCCAAGGCCTCGCTCCGGCTAGTGTGGCCGAGTTGGCGGCCGAGGCGGGAGCCGACGCGGGCACCGCGCGCAAGGTCTTGGGCCGACTGGTGAGCAACGGCGCCGTCGTACGGGTCTCGAGCGAGCTCCACTTCTCGGCCACGGCGATGGACGGCGCGAAGGCGGGTCTGATTCGCTACCTCGAGGAGCATCCCACCGGTGCAACCGCCGCTGAGTTGCGTGATGTGCTCGGCGTGAGCCGCAAGTACGCGATACCGTTGCTGGAGTACTTCGACGCCCAGGGCGTCACTCGCCGAGAAGGCGACCTCAGAGTGCTGAGGTCCGGGTAGGAGCCCCAGACGCACGGCGACGTAGGCTAGGTCGGCGTGGTGATCCGGGGAAGCTCGATGGTGAAGCGAGCCCCGTGGGGATCGACGTTTTCTGCCTGCACCGTGCCGCCGTGCAGTTCCACAAGCCGGCGGACGATGGCCAGGCCGAGCCCCGCCCCGCCGGTCGCGTCGTCTCGGCGCCCACCGTGAGCGCGATAGAAACGGTCGAAGACCCGGTCAAGCTCTGGCGCGGGGATGCCGGGACCGTCGTCGGTGACCGAGATCCGCACGTGTTTGGTGTCGGCCGTGCACCCCAGTACGATCCGGCCACCTTCATGCGTGTGGGCGACCGCGTTCTTCACGAGGTTCAGCAGTGCGCGGTCTAGCAGGTCCGGGTCGCCTTCGACCCACATGTCGCACACATCGGCCTGTACGATCTGCCGCGTCCCGAGCGTCTTCGCACGGGCAGCGGCCTCTTCAACGAGCGTTTTGGCGTCGAGCGGCTGGAACTGAAGACGATCCGGGTCCTCGAGCCGGGCAAGCGCGAGCATCTCGTCGAGCAGCCGAGTCATGCGCACGGCCTCGTTCTCGATCATCGCCAGGCTCTCGGTGGCCTCCGCGCCAGTGGACCTCCCGGAGCGCAGAAGCTCGACGTTGCCGCGCACAACGGCTACGGGCGTGCGCAGCTCGTGACTCGCGTCAGCGACGAAACGGCGCTGGTCGTCGAAGGAGTTCTCAAGTCGCATCAGCATGCTGTTGAGCGAGTCGGCCAGCGATCCGAGTTCGTCGCGCGGCCCGTTGTAGTCGATGCGCCGACCAGGTTGAGCGTGCGATACCACGGCGGCATCTTGGGCCATGCGCCTGAGTGGGGAGAGCGCTCTTCGGGTGGCGAAGTAGGCGAGGGGCAACATGATCGCGAGTGCGATCAGACCCGCCGCGGACAGCGTCGTCGCCACGTTGGACGCCGTCTGCTGGATGGGACCCAAGGCGAGAGCGGCCTCGAAGAGGCCCACCTGCTCGCCTTGCGCGAACAGCGGTGTCGCGAGCGTGCGATAGACGTCGCCGCCGAGGGTCACTGTCGTATAGACCGGGGCCGCAGTGGCGGTGGCTGGTGACCCCGCCGCGTCCTCGATGCGGAGGTTCGAGTTCGATATCACTCGCCCGTTGTTGAGCCTGACGAGCAAGATGGGGGACACGCCGCCAGCCTCTCCACCGGTGCGCCCGCTCAGGTAGGAACGGGTGGCATCCGAGAGCGCGTCGCCCGCAGGAGCGCCCTTCATGGCCGCCGAGTAGGCCTGGGATTCGCGGAAGAGCGTCTCGTCGAGCGAAGACGTGAGCGTTTGCCACGTGACCGTATAGGCAAGCAAGACGAGCAGCGCTATCGCGGTCGCGAGCATGCCCGCCATCGCGAACAGGACGCGCGCACTTGCCGAGAAGTGCTGCCTACGCCCTGACACGGTAGCCGGCTCCGCGCACGGTCTCGATCACCGAAGGCCCATCGCCGAGATCCAGCTTGCGGCGAAGGTAGCTCACGTAGACGTCGACGACGTTGCTGTCCGTGTCGAAGTCGATGCCCCATACGGCGTCGAGGATCTGCTGTCGGCTCAAGATCTGGCCGGGGTGCCGCATCAGATACTCCAGTAGCGTGAACTCGCGTGTGGGCAGGTCCACCTTGCGGCCATCGCCCATCGAAGCGACTCGGGTCTTCGTGTCGAGGGTCAGATCCGTCACCTCAAGCAGACGGCCGGACGCTGCGCCCTGTCTGCCCGCCGCCCTCACTCGCGCAGCAAGCTCGGCGAAAGCGAATGGTTTGACGAGGTAGTCGTTGGCGCCAAGGTCGAGCAGGTCGACCTTGTCTTCGGTCTCACCCAGAGCCGAGACAACGATGACGGGGACATCCGGCTTGACCTGCCGTATGCGCTCGAGCGCGTCTCGTCCGCTGGCATCAGGCAGCATGAGATCGAGCAGCACGACATCGAAGTCGTAGGTCACGGCAAGCGCCGCGCCGTCACCGGCCGTTGCCGCGCGTTCGACGTGATGGCCCTCGGCTGTGAGGCCTTTGGACATGAACGAGGCGATGTTGTCCTCGTCTTCGACGAGCAGGATGTTCAATGCGACTCCCTTGCGGCGCTGGGCGCACGAGCTTTGCCCTCGACACTACATTCCCCTCAGCGTGCTCTGACCGAGCTAGTCGGAGTCGTGCTCGTCGTCCTCGTCGCGAACGGGCGGACGAACGGTCTCGTGTTCCTCGTCGTCGTCCTCGTCGCGAACGGGCGGACGAACGGTTTCACGATTATCGTCGTCCTTCTTCTCGGCGCGCTTGGCCGATGACTTACGCGAACTCTTCTTCGCTGCTGGGCCAGAGCCGGCGGCGGACGGCTTGTCCGCGCGCGGCTTGGTGGTCTTGGGCGCCTGCTGTGCGTCGGTGGCGAGGGACTCAGGCGTTGCTGCGACAGGGACCGGCTCGACGGTGCGGTCCGACCTGATCACCGTCGGAGTCGACGCGCGTGTGGTGCTGCCCGCTCCGGCGGCGACCGCCAGACCGCTCCCCATAACGAGCAGTAGGACGGCGCCTGCGATCACCACCGTCCTCTGCGCTGCGGGCGCCTGCAGGGCTCCCTCACGTGCTGGTCGTCGCTTAATCGTCGTCATCCTTTGGACCGCCCGAAGTGCTGTGACACGCTCGACACGTAGCCGAACCATACCCGTTTGGGTGGCACTTCGTGCAAGCGAAACTGCGATACGAATGCTCTCCGCCACGGATCCGTGGGTGGCTGAACTTGGCATTCCGCCAGGACCTGCTGGGCGAGTGGCACGACGAGCACGACGATCCGTAGTGCTTGGAGGGTGCCTTGTGGCATGAAGAGCACCGGCTCGAGCTGCTGTGACGGAACGCCCACGAGCGACCCGTGCGGTGACACGAGGAGCACGACCCGGACTTGTGCCCCGAGGGGCGCTTGTGACAACTCGTGCACTTCGCGCCCGAGCCAGGGTGACGGAACGCCCACGAGCGGCCCGAGCGGTGGCACGAGGAGCACGACCCGGACTTGTGCCCCGAGGGGCGCTTGTGACAGCTGGAGCACGAGCCTGAGCTGGGGTGACGGAACGCCCACGAGCCACCGGCGCGGTGACACGACGTGCAGGAGCCGGAGCGGTGCCCGGACGGGCGGTTGTGACAGCTCGTGCACGACCTGTTGCTGGGATGGCGAAACGCCCAGGAGCTACCGGTGCGATGGCACGTCGCGCAGGCACCGGCGCGGTGTCCCGCGGGCTTCGTGTGGCACGCGGTGCACTGTGAGGACGAACCCGGATGCTTGAAGGTCCACTTCGGGCCGGGCTTGTGACACTTGGAGCAGGCTCCCGCGCGGTGCTTCTCGGGAGCCTCGTGACAGTTCTGACACTGGGAGCGCCCGCTGTGATCGAATGCCCACGACGCTCCCTGCTGAGCGTGGCAGTCAGTGCACTCACCGGTGAACTCGTGATCGGTCGTGGGCTGGTCGTGGCACGAGCTGCAGTCCAACTTGCCCTCGGGATGCACGAAGGTGAACTCCGTGCCGGGTGCGTGGCACGTAGTGCACTCGGCGCTCTTCTCGGCGGGTCCCGTCTTCTCGTGCTTGGAGTCGTGGCACGCGTCGCACCCGGTCTTGGCCATGTCGTGACAGCGCGAGCACGAAACCGGGACGTGTCCCGCGACGTTGGCGGATCCACCGTTCACGACCGCGACCGCGGTATCGCTGGCCACCGTGGTCTGGCTGGTCGCGGTACTCAACACGCCGGCCTGGCTGAGCGCTGCGGTGTCGACCTTGTGTCCCGCATCGGAGTGGCAGTCGATGCACAGTCGGTCCTTGGCGTGCTTCGCGTGGTCGAGATCGCTGGTCTTGACCGTTTCGTGGCATCGAATACAGCGCTCGTTGGGCACGACGGACGTGCTCGGCAGCGGGAACTTGGGGTCGCCCGACAGGTGCACCCATAGCTCGCGCATCGCTTCGGCCTTGTGTGTGAGCCGTGCAACGGTGCCCGGCTCTACGTGGCACTCGACACACTCGATCTCGCTGTGGGGCCCCTGGCTCCACGCCGAGTGGTACGGACCCATCTCGTGGCAAGCCGCGCCGCAGAAGGCGGGCTTGTCGGTTGCCTGGGCGACCCCGATGGCGGCGGCGAGAGACAGCAGAACGGCCACCACAACGAACGTGGCCGCCAGTCCTTTGTGCGATGCCGCCCAACTCCGTACCTGAGACATGCGGTTCTCCATGGTTGCCGAGGCGCGTGCAACACCTAGCATCGGCTCGCACGGTGAACGCCACATGAGACCAGGATGAGAAACCTCTCACGCCCGCTAGCAGCGCCAACGCCTCCTAGTCGCGAGGAGGACGGCCCTTGTGGCAGGTGCAGTACACCTTGTCGTAGGTACTTGGGTGGCACTTCTTGCACGGGAAGCTGCGGTACGAGTGCTCGCCGGCGCGCGGGTGCGCGAACGACCACGAGCGGCCGGAGTTCTTGTGGCATGCCTCACAGGCGCCCGCCGGGTGCTTCGCGGGGGCCTTGTGGCACTCAGCGCAATCGCCCTTGACGTTTGGGTGTGCGAACGCCCACGACCCGCCGTCTGTCGGGTGGCACTCCGTGCAGGCCACCTTGCCGACTTTGGGATGCTCGTCGCCGCGCGGCGAATGGCACGAAGCGCAGGGGGTCGCCTGCATGTCATGGCACTTCGAGCAGCTCACGGCCTTGTGGCCGGCGAGGTTCGCCTTGCCGCTGCCGACGGTGGCCAGTTCGCCGCCGAGCCGTTGCGGCGTGGCCGCCGGATCGAATACACCCGCAGCCTGTAGCGCTTCGTCGGTGACATCGTGGCCGGTGTTGTAGTGGCACTGCGCGCAGTAGCCCTTCTCGGCGTGCGCCGCGTGCGGGAATCCGTCGATCGAGGCGGGTACGCTTGGATGGCACGAAAGGCACCGGGCGTCGGGGACTACGGGCGGAACGGCGCGGGGAAACGACGTGTTGCCGATGACGTGGGAGTAGACCTCCTGGAGCGCAACGAACTTGTGGGCGAATCGCGCAGTCATCCCGGGCTCGACGTGGCAGTCGATGCACCACGTTTCGTTGTGGGGACCAGCGGCCCACGCATCGAAGTAGGGCTTCATCTCGTGACACGTAGGACAGAACTGCGGTCTGTCGGTCGCGAGCGCCGTTCCCACGAACGCGGCGATGAGTGCCGCGATCACCAGGAATACGGTCACCGCAACCACCAACGGCCTCTTCGCCACTTCGAACCCCTCTCGTCGTGCAGTAGCTGCCCAATTGTGCGGTGTGTTTGACACGCTCCGGCGTCCTCTCCACAATCGTCCGACGGAGGCGGATGGGTCCTGGTGGGCTCCGCGGTCTTCAAAACCGTCGTGGGGGGTGAAGAGCCTCCTGGCTGGATTCGATTTCCAGACGCTTCCGCCACATACAGGTCTGCGCCCGACTCGTCGCGGCGCTGCGGTGACCGTCCGAGGAGACTTCGCATGAACCGCCGAACCATCACACTGTCCGCACTGGCAGCCGTCCTGTTGTTCGCGCTGGTTGGCTGCAAGAGCCTCGAGGAGCGATTCACGCCTCCCCCCAAGGTCGTCACTCAAGAAGCGACGGTAGCCGTCGCTGGTGCCGAGGTGATGGGGGAGCTGTCAGCCGACACCCCTGAGGGTCTGCCCCTGTGGCCCGGAGCTGAGGTGCTCGAGTCCGCGGGTACCGAAGATGCGTACGGTCTGACGCTGGTGACCTCAGACCCCTATGAGGACGTGCTCAGCGGTATCGCCGCCGGATTCGAGCAGGCCGGGTGGAAGGTCGCGCAGGAGCAAACGGGCGGGGAGGATGCCGGAAGCGTCGTGCTGACGGTGACGGGTGATGCCCTCGAGGGCTTCGTGACAGTCTCGCGGATCGAGACATCGACGACCCAGCTCGACTACGTGGTGACCGCCGTCCAGTAGGGGCGCTGAACCAGCGGCGGACTGCCGACCCGGACCGCCAGTGACCAAGGGGGAACCGCTATGGACTGCCTCGACGCGATCATGTCCCGCCGCTCCATTCGGAGCTACACCGACGAGCCCGTCACCGACGAACAGCTCGAGGTGGTGTTGCGCGCTGCGATGGCCGCCCCCAGTGCCGGCAACAATCAGTCCTGGCGTTTCGTTGTGGTACGCAGCGCCGAGAGGCGCGAGGTGCTCGCCAAGGCGACTCCCTACTCGGGCATGATCGCGAGCGCGCCCGTGGCACTGGTGGTCTGCGGCGACACGCGCAACGAGAAGCATCCCGGCTACTGGGTCCAGGACTGCTCGGCGGCGATCGAGAACGCGCTGCTGGCCATTCACGCCACGGGCTTGGGAGCGGTATGGATCGGCGTTCATCCTATCGCCGACCGCGCCGGCACCATCCGGCGAATCTGCGAGATCCCCGAGGGCATCGAACCGATGGCGATGATCGCGATCGGTCATCCCGCGGCGACCAAGCCGCCCGCAGAGCGCTTCGAGCCCGCGTACGTGTGCCAGGAGCGCTGGAGCGAGTAGCATGGCAGGCATGCCTGCCCAGGACGCTACACCTCTGCTTCGCGCACGCGACCTCAACGCCATCGTGGCGGGAGACTCGGGTGACGTACGGGTGCTCGATGGCATCTCGCTCGATGTAGCGACCGGCGAGATCGTCGATGTCACCGGACCCAGCGGCGCGGGCAAGACCACGCTCGTCCTCGCGCTGGCGTGGCTGCTCCCGGGCGTTCGCGGGCACCTCGAGCTCGACGGGATGCCGGCCGAGAAGATGACGCCGCAGAGGTGGCGTTCGGCCGTGGCGCTGCTGCCGCAGAAGCCCGCGATCGCCAAGGGCTCTGTCCGAGAAAACCTCTCTCTCCCGTGGAAGCTCAAGGTACGGGCCGCCGAGACGCCACCCAGCGACGAGCGCCTGCTCGAACAGCTGGCCGCGGTGGGTCTCGGGGAGATCGCCCTCGAGCGCGATGCCGCCCGGCTCTCGGTCGGGCAGCAGGCGCGCGTGGCACTGTGCCGCGTGCTGCTCACCTCTCCTCGCGCGCTGCTGCTCGACGAGCCGGACGCGGCGCTCGACGAAGCGAGCGCCGACGCCGTGGCGTGCATCGCGCGCGAGTTCGCGGCTG
This sequence comes from uncultured Actinomycetes bacterium, assembly GCA_963700665.1. Classification (GTDB taxonomy): domain Bacteria; phylum Actinomycetota; class Coriobacteriia; order Anaerosomatales; family PHET01; genus CAVPCY01. The sequence continues at coordinate 81,080 of CAVOYK010000009.1, read as the reverse complement.
CGGGCGGCGGGGTCGTGCGCGTGCGGCACCGCAGCAGCGACGGCCTTGCGTCGCGACGGCTGCGGCTGCAGGCAGGCCGACTCGCGGAGGTGGAGTCGTGAGTGAGGTGGCAGGGGGCGCCATCGTCATCGGCTGGCCGCAGCTCCTGCTCGCCACCGGGTTCGTGCTGTTCGTGGGCGTGATCTCGATCAGACTGTCACTGGGTATCGAGAAGGACCTCGCGATCGCGACGGTCCGCACGTACCTTCAGCTGCTGGCTTTGGGGCTCGTGTTGCGCTGGGTCTTCGGTATCGACTCGCCGTGGCTCGTGCTCGGCATCCTCGTGCTCATGGTTCTGATGGCCGCGCAGATCATCGTGAAACGCAGCCCCGATGCTCCGGGGCGCATCTTCACCTCATCGGTGATCGCCATGGCTGTCACGTGCTTCATCGTCACCTTCGCGGTGACCGGGCTTATCGTTCAGGTCGACCCATGGTACGAGCCGCGATACGTGATTCCGCTTGCGGGTATGGTGCTCGGCAACTCGATGACCGGCATCGCACTCGCGCTCGAGCGCGTCTTCTCGGATCTCGACTTGCGGCAAGACGAAGTGCTCGCACTGACAGCCCTCGGTGCGACTCCATGGGAGGCGGCGCACACCTCGGTGCGCGATGCGCTGCGAGCCGGTCTCATCCCGACCATCAACGCGATGGCTGCGGTCGGCATCGTCTTCATCCCCGGCATGATGGCGGGACAGATTCTCGCCGGAGCCGACCCGGTGACCGCGACCGGCTATCAGATCGTCGTGATGCTCATGGTCGCGGCTGCAACTGCGCTGGGGAGCGTGGTGGCGGTTCTGCTGACCTACAAGCGTCGGTTCAGTTCCGATGGCGTCTTTCTCGAGAAGGGCAGACGCGCCGACGCGCGATAGACGCGGGCTGCATGCAACGAGAAGCGCCGCCCCCGTTGGCTCGGAGGCGGCGCGTGGTTCTGAGCGCTGATCGGCTTCGAGCGGCTACTCGGCCGGTGGCGCGGGTGGTGCCGGAGGCTCGGTCGGCGCTGCCGGTGGAGCGCTCTCAAGCGGTGGTGCCGGCGGAGCGGGCTCCATGACCGGGGCCGCCGGTGCGGGCGGAGCCGGAGCTGGAGTTGGCGTCGCAGCCGGTACGGGCGGTGCGTACGCCGGGACCGGCGGGGCCATCGCCATGCCACCAGGGCCAACGTATCTCGATCCGCCAAAGCCCAAGATCAGCCAGAAGATCGGCCCGAGGAAGATGAGGCCGAGTGTGAATCCGAAGCCATGACCGAACGACTTCGAGACGTCGTTGTACCAGATGATCAAGATGACGATGTTCACGAAGGGGATCAGCATCAGCAGGAGCCACCACCAGGGTCGTCCCGCGATCTTGAGCAACACGATCGTGTTCCAGATCGGGATGATCGACTGCCACCCCGCTTCACCCGCTTTGGTGAAGACCTTCCAGTACGCGACGATCATGAGGATCGCCACAGCCGAGCAGCACGAACATGTACGTGGTCCAGAAGGCAGCCAGTCCTGCTGCGGCAGCTGGGTCGTACGACGTAGTCGGATCCATCTGTCCCCCCTCCTGTGTCGCCGCACCGCGCGCGGCTCCCTATCCCTGCCCCATATCCTACCTGTTTGTCGGTTCGTCCGTTCGCCGCGGTGGCGCACTGCGGGCATCCCGGTCTGCTACGATTACGCCCGAAACCGCCGAGGAGGGGTCAGTGCTGACCGGGTTCGAGCTCTACCTGAAGCGAAACTCGAAGAAGTTCGACGACTACTTGGCGACCTTCTTCATCGACGGAACGCATCCCGACATGAAGCGCTACCTCTACGGTCCGCTGGCTGCGCTACAGCAACAACGCCGGCAAGCGCCACCGTCCGCTCATCTGCCTGCTCGCCTGCGAGGCGGTCGGTGGCGACGCCGAGAAGGCGCGCACTTCGGCCGCGGCGATCGAGCACTTCCACACCGCAGCGCTCATCCACGACGACATCGAGGACTCCTCGCTCACGCGCCGAGGAGAGCCGTGCATGCACGTCAGCGAGGGCGAGGGACTTGCGATCAACGCGGGCGACCTGGCGCTCTCGCTCGTCACCGGCACCGTCGTCGACGATCCGGCTCTCGACGACGCCACCAAGCTCAAGGTCCTCCACGAGCTCGTCGAGATGACCACCCGCACCATCGAGGGGCAGGCGCTCGACATCGGCTGGGCGCGCGACGACCGCTTCGACCTGTCAGTCGACGACTACCTCGTCATGGCGAACCACAAGACCGCGTTCTACTCCGGCGCCGTGCCGCTGGCGATCGGCGCGATCGTCGGCGGCGGGACCGATGAGCAGGTCGACGCGCTGCGCTCCTTCGGCATGGCTGCGGGCCTTGCGTTCCAGATCCAAGACGACGTGCTCAACCTCGTGGGCACGCGCGAGGCCACCAAGAAGGACTTCCGCAGCGACATCACCGAGGGCAAGCGCACGCTCGTCGCCGTGCACGCCTTGCAGAACTCGCCACATCGAGACAGGCTGCTCGCGATCCTCTCGGCCCGCGAGACGGATCCTGCGGTACTGGCGCGAGGCTGTCGAGATCATGCAGCAGTCCGGCTCCGTGCGAGTTCGCAAACGGCTACGCGCGCGACCTGGTCGTCTCGGCGAAGGACGCGCTGGACGCAGCGCTGCCCAAGACCAAGGCCAAGGGACTCCTGCTGTCGATGGCCGACTTCTTCGTCAAGCGCAGCTCGTAGGTGAGTCCACGCTCTTCGCATAGACCCTGGCACCGGGAGTGGTGGAGACGGCGCACGACCGGCACGTTGTCTCGCCCCTACATCGTTGTCACGGGCAGTGAGGGGGGCTTTGGCAACCTGGGCGACGAGTTCTTGCTCGAATCCACGCTGCGGTTCTACCGCGACTATCTCGACAGGTTCAACGTCGTAGTCGCGATGATCAACCCGCCCGAACGGGCTGACGACGGCTTCATCTACGTCGGCGAAGACTCCCGAGCGTTCGACGCGCTTGAGATCGATCCGTCCCGGATCGCGCTTCTGCACTACTACGGCGGCGGCTACTTCAACGAGTACTGGTACGAGGCCAAGATCGGACTCTACCGCCACCTGATATCCCAGGGGTTGCCGAGAAACCGGGTCGCCTTCACCGGGCTTGGCCTCGGGCCGTTCAAGGGCTCGCAAGCCGAGGAACTCGCTGGCATCGCGCGTGAGTCACTTGTCTTCGGGACCAGAGACCGCAGCGTGGTCGACGGGGTCGGCGGGGACTTCACGTTCGACGAGAGCATCGCGCTGTACTCTCCGTCGATGACGCGGCACCGCGGCGACAACAGTCGGACAGTGGCCTTCAACTTCAGGACCGGCACCTACATCGGGCTCGACGACGAGGGCGCTCAGGCACTGGTCAGGTCGGTGGATCGATTCCTCGAAGCCGGCGGTCTCGATGCCATCGCCTTCGGGATGGTCAAGAACCCCCGTTTCGACGAGAGCGTTGCGATCGAGCGGGGAATCGAGGCCAGCGGCTCGCCGAGGATTCGATCACTCGCTCGGCCGACGGGCTTCGCCGAACTCGCCGAGCGTCTCGCGGCGTGTCGGGCCACCATCACCACGAGCTACCACGTCGCATTGGTCTCGCTCTACGTGGGCACGCCGGTCGTCGCCCTGTTCACGAGCGAGTACTACCGGCTCAAGTTCACGGGCCTGGCCGAGGCCGTCGACACACCGCTGCTCCGCCTCGCGGGTATGGACGAGTCCGTTGGCGGGCCTGTCGACGACGTGGTAGCGGCTGCTTCGGTCGACGAGAACGTCGACAACCTGCGCGCGACGCTGGAGTCCCTCAAACGCGTCAACCAGGACAGCCGAGACATCATCGCCCGGACTCTAGAGGGCGCGTTCTAGCGACGAAAGCGGCCGAGCGGGCCTATCATCGCGGTTCGAACGGGTACAAGGAATCACGAACACCACTTTCGAGGAGCCAACCAATGCATGCTGTCCCCATTGCGCCAGATATTCACTGGGTAGGTGCGATCGACTGGAACCTGCGCGACTTCCACGGCTTCGAGACGCCTCGCGGCTCGACGTACAACGCCTACCTCGTGGTCGGTGCCGACAAGATCGCTCTCGTCGACACCGTGAAGGTGCCGTTCGTGCCCGAGCTTCTCGAGCGCGTCGCGAGCGTGGTTCCGCTCGACCAGATCGACTACATCGTCGTCAACCACATCGAGCCCGACCACAACGGCGGCATGCGCATGGTCGCCGAGCGCATGCCCAACGCCAAGCTCGTCGCGAGCGCCGGCGGCGTTCGTGGCATCGCCGAGCTACCACGGCGACGACATCGAGGTGGCAGCCGTCGGTCCCGACGACTCGCTCGACCTCGGTGGCCTCACCCTCAAGTTCATGCCGATGCCTATGGTGCACTGGCCGGACTCGATGTTCACCTACTGCCCTGAGCGCTGCACCCTCATGCCCAACGACGCCTTCGGGCAGCACCTTGCCTCGAGCTCACGTTTCGCCGACGAGGTCGGCCTGGAGCTAGCAGTCGAGGAGCTCATCGTCTACTTCGCCAACATCCTGATGCCGCATCAGCGCTCAGGTGGGCAAGGCGGTTGCGAAGGTCATCGAGGCAGGCTGGACGTGCGACACGATCGCGCCGAGCCACGGTGTCATCTGGCGTGGCCGAGAAGTACCCACCCTTGTCGACGCCTACGACCGTTGCATCTCGGGCGACACGTTCGACAAGCTCGTCATCGCCTACGGGACCATGTGGGGCTCGACCGACGTCCTGGCCCGCGAGATCGCGGATGGCGCTACGTCGAGCCGGCGTCGACGTCCGCCTGTTCGATCTCGCGTCGACACCCTACGCGCACGTCACGCGCCACGTCTTCGACGCGCGAGCTCTGCTTCGTGGGTTCGCCGACGCTGCATCACGGCATGCTGTACCGCCCGGCCGGCTACCTGCAGTACCTGTGCGGGCTCAAGCCCAAGGACAAGATCGCGGGCGCTTTCGGCAGCTACGGCTGGTCGAGCGGAGCCACCAAGCAGATGACGGCGCGGCTCGAGGAGATCGGGCTTCGAGATGCCCGAACCCGACCTCACCTGCAAGTACGCGCCGTCGCCGACGGACATCGAGGCCGCGCGTGCGTGGGGAGCGGCGTTCGGCGAGCGCGTGCTCGAGATGGGTCGGATGCCGGCCGCTTCGGACGACGAGTAGTCGCATCCGCACGTCGCGCTAGGTTCCGCGCTTCCACTCGGCGAGCTTCTCGGCAGCGTCCTCGACGGTGAGCGCCGGAGGTGGCGCGCTGGGATCGAGCTCGGCCAGACGCGCGAACATCTCGGCGATCAGGGGCGGTCGGATGTTGTCGCCGGCGAGCATCGTGGCCTGCGCGAACACGTCGGCCGGGGTGCCCTCGAGCACGATGGTACCGCCCTTGGAGCAGCACGTAGCAGTAGTCGGCGAACTCCGGCACGGTGTCGATGTCGTGTGTCGACATGATCACGGTGCCGCCGCCCTTGGCCTGCTCGCCCACGATCGCGATCAGCTCGTCGCGGCTCGCCGGGTCGAGGCCCTCGAACGGCTCGTCGAGGACGAGCAGCTCGGGGCGCATCACCAGCGCGCCGGCCAGGGCGACCTTGCGCTTCTCGCCGCCGGAGAGGTTGTGCGGGACGCGCCCCGCCAAGTGCTCGATGCCGAGGCGGGCGAGCGCCTCTTGGACCATCTCGCGGACCTGTGCCTCCGGCACACCGTACTGCCGAGGGGAGAAGGCGACGTCGTCGAGCACGCTGGGGGCCAGTATCTGCTCGTCGACGTTCTGCAGCACGACACCGACCCGCTGGCGGATACTCTTCCATTCGCGAGCGGGATCCACACCAAAGACGCGCACCAGGCCTTCCTCGCTGCGAAGCAGCCCCAGGAGGTGGTAGAGCAGCGTCGTCTTGCCCGAGCCGTTCGGGCCCAGAACGGCCACGCGCTGGCCCTTGTGCGCGACGACGTCCAGACCGCACAGCGCGACCTCGGTGCCGTCTTCGTAGCGGTGGCGCACGCAGCTTACACGCGCCACCTCGTCGAGCGTGGCGTGCAAGAGCTCGTGGGCGTGGGCGTGGGTATGCGCGTCCATCACGGGTGGTCCTTTCGAAGCACGCCGAGGAGCAGGGCCACAGGCAGCGCCGCCAGCGAGACCGCGAGCGGCACCCATGCATAGGGGTTGAGGGCCGGCCACCACAGCCGCCAAGCAATCGCGACGGCGCACAGTGACGCGGCAAACGCCACGGTGGCCAGATCGAGCCGCCGTGACACCGATGGTTGCGCGGTGACGACCAGCCTGCCGTCGTAGCCGCGCAGGTGCATGATGTCGTGGGTGCGCTGCGACAGGTCGATCGAGTAGAGCAGCACGCCGCCCAGCGAGCGAGTGATCGTGCCCGCGGATCTCAGGGGGTTGCGGCCGACTACGCCCGCCCGAAGCCGTGCGGCTGTCAGCGTGTGACCGAACCGCTCGAGAAGCAGAAAGAGCGAACGGTACGTCATGAGCAGCGCGTCGGCGATCACTTCCGGTACCACGCGCTGTACGGGCGCGAACACCTGCGGGTACGGGGTGGTGAACATGAGAATCACGGCGGCGAGCGCCGCCGTGACCGCCTTTGCGACGATCAGTGACGCGGAGAGCAGGTCGGTCGCGGCCGCGAAGGCGAAGATCGCGGCGAAGATGCCCGGGTATGCCGCCAGCAGCGCGATGGGTCTCAGCGGCAGCCGAAGTGCCACAACCGCTGCCATCAGACAGCAGCCAACGGTCACAACGATGAGCACGTTCGAGCTCACCACGACCGCCACGAGCACCAGTGCGAACGCGGCTAGCTTGGCTCTCGGGACTGTGCGGTGCAGGGCTGAGGTACCCAGAGTGGCGGACGTATCGACTCGGGAGAGGTCCACTACGTGTGCACCCCCTCGTCGCCAACGGGCCCTCGTGTAGGCTCAGCCTGAGCGCCATCGAACACGAGCCCCGGCCGTACCCTGGCCACGAATCCGACGATCAATGCCGGTGATCAGGCCCTCGAGTATCCAGCCGATCGATCCGAGCGCGAACACCGTCACGGCGAAGCGTGCGACCGAGAGTTGCTGCGGGGCCTCGGCCTCCTGCTCGCCGGCGACGATGACGTTGGTGAACACTCCACCGCGCAGCGGGTTTTCGAAGCTCAGCGTCCCCGGGTCGAAGGCGCCCGATTCACGGCTTGCCGAGGGGCTGCCCCCGAGCGCGACGATGACCACGAGCAGTGAGGTCGACACGGCCAGCGCAAGGATCGTTGCCGCCCCAGCGGCGAGCCCGGCCCGGCGCCGCCCCAGGACCCTGGCGAATCCGCGGAACAGCGCCCAGCCCACGATCATCTCCGCAGAGATCACCAGGGTGTTCAGGCCGATCACCGTTACGCCGCCATGGCCCACCAGCCCCAGCATCACGTTGACCACGAGCGCCGTGATCACGGACAGCCAGGGTCCGAGCAGGATTCCCGCGAGCACCGTGAGGTTGATGTGGTAGGCGATCGGGATGATCTCGCTCGACATGCCCACGAGCATCAGCGCGGCGACGGCTCCCACAAGTGGGATGCGCCGGCGCACGTCCTGTGCGCTGGCACGTCGAACCGCGACGGTCACCAGCGCAGCGGTCGCAAGCCAGCCCAGCGCTACCAGCCAGAGTGGCAAGATGCCGTCGGGGATGTGGATGTGAGACACGCTACGCCCCGCCGTTCTTCTCGGCGCACTCGGGGCACAGCCCGTAGAGCGTGACCTCGTGCCTGGTGATCACGAAGCCGTCGCCGCGTCTCGCTTCCACGCCCGCGACGACGGGACACTCGGCGTGGGCGATACGGCCACAGCCGTCGCAGACGATATGGTGGTGGTGAGAGGGGGTCGCACAGCGTGCGTACAGAACGCTGCCGTTGCGAGAGCCGACACGCTCTACGAAACGGGATGACTCCATCGCAGCTACTGCCCGATAGACCGTGGCGGTGGCGCCGGCGCCGGAGTCGGCTCGTCGGACGACTGCGGCGAGCTCTTCCACCGTGAAGGCGGAGGGGATGCCGGTGACCGCTCTGGCGATCGCGGCTCTTTGAGCGGTGAGTCGTCCACGCCCGTACGCGGATCGCAGCTCATCGCCCATGTCTCGCCCCCTCGCGCGCCCCAAGCCAAATGAGAATCATTCTCACTAAGTGAGTATACCCCACGTTTCGCCCCTTCGAGTCCGGATGCGCGTAGAATCGGTCCATAGTCTGTTCTTATCGTTTCAGTCACCGAGGAAGGCATGCGCTTATGAACATCACGCAGCTTCGCACCTTCGTCGCCGTCGTCGAGCGCGGTTCGTTCTCCGAGGCGGCCCGTGAGCTCGATATCTCGCAGCCTGCGGTCACGATGCAGGTGCAGGCGCTCGAGGCCGCGTTGGGCACGACACTGCTCGACCGCCGCTATCGGAAGGTCGACCTCACCGAGGCCGGGCGGACCCTTCTTCCGCACGCGAAGCGAGTCCTGGAGCAGCTCGATGAGGCGCGCGAGGAGATCTCGTCGCTGTCCGGGACCGTCTCCGGACACCTGAACATCGTTGCCAGCACAACGCCGGGCGACTACGTGGTGCCTCGGCTCCTGGGAAGCTTCCTCGCCGAGCACCCCGAGGTCACGGTGACCATCAAGGTTCGCGACTCCTATGACGTTGTCGAGGACATCGAAGCGGGCCGTGCCCAGTTGGGGATCACGGGCGCTGTCGTCAAGGGAGCGAGGGTGCAGTTCGAGCAGTTCGGCAGCGACGATCTGGTGCTGATCTGCCCGCCGAGCAGTCCGCTCGCGTCGCGCACGTCGGTGCCCCTCGCGGATCTCGCCGACGAGCCGTGGGTCCAGCGAGAGCAGGGCTCAGGGACGCGCCAAGTGGCCGAGGCCCTGCTCGCCGAAAGTGGCGTCGAACCTCAAGAGCTCAGGGTCGTGGTCGAGCTGGGTACCGGTGAGGCCGTGGTGAGCGCGGTTGAGGGCGGGCTTGGAGTAGCGATCGTGAGTCGGCATGTCGCCGAGAAGGCGATCAGCCTTGGCTCGGTCGCTCGGGTCGATGCCGACGGGCTCCCGCTTTCGCGTCCGCTCCTCGTCGTACTGCCCAAAGGAACCCCGACGCGGGCTGCCCAGGCGTTTCGTGAGTACCTATTGAGCGCATCCCGTGGCTGACGACGGTCGACGTCCGCGCACCTTCGTCGTGCTCGGCTTCTCGTCGACGCACGACGCTCTGGGAGCGGAGGCGCTGCTCGAGGACATGGGGCTCGACGTGGTCCCGATTCCGTCACCAGCGGCCGTCGGCGCTCTGTGCGGAATCGCCCTGCGCATACCGCCTGAGCAGGCAAAACGTGCCGAGGAGTACCTGGAGCGGGCAGCGATAATGGTGGCAGGAAAGACCCTTATCGAAGATGTGTAGAGACTGCGTTCTCGTTGACACTCCTGCTCAGCGCCCCTATTCTGCTCGTAACTGGTGTTACAAGCCTTCAGCCCCGTATCTCGGCGCCCGGACAGCGTCGCTAGGTGGAGTCACGCCACGGGAGCTGAGGGGTCATCATGCCCAGGCCGGGCGCGACACGGGAGTAGGGGGTGTCAGTCGATGGGACTGACGCAACTGAATGTCTGGCTCGATGTGGTGTTCACGTCGCTCTACGTGGTCATCTTGATCGCGTTGTCGTGTCACTTCATCGGCAATATCCTGAGCGGGCGCGCGAAGCGCCGCTTTGGCAAGCAGTGGGAATGGCCTCACCACGACAGCCATCCTCCCTTCCTGCCCAAGTTCCTTCACTTCATGCACGTCTTCAGCATGATCATGCTCGCCGTCACGGGCCTGCTCATCCGGTTCCCCCAGTTCAACCGGACTCCGATGCGCTGGGCCCACTACATCTTCATGTGGATCGTGATCGTGAACCTCATCTGGCGCCTGTGGTACGCGTTCGCCTCTCGGCAGCGTGACTACAAGGAGTTCGCGATCACCAAGCGCGACATCACGACCGCGCCCCAAGTCATCCTCTACTACATCTTCGTCAAGCCCTCCAAGCCCCACCTCGGCAAGTACAACGTCATGCAGAAGGGCACCTACACGCTGTTCGTGCCGCTTCTGATAGTGCAGGCGATCACGGGTCTGATGCTGTGGCGTCTGCCGCTGCCGATCATCAACGCGAGTCTGTACCAGCTTTCCGCCGGACTCATCGGCGCCGAGGGCATCTTCTGGGTTCGGACCGGCCACTACATCGTGAACTGGCTCTTCATCATCCTGACCACGATCCACGTGTACCTCTCGGTCACCGAGGACTTCCCGGCGTTCCTTGATTTCTTCGGTATGAGCGGTCTCGGCCGGAAAGTTGCACACACTGACGAAGACGAGCACGGCGGAGACGGTCACGAGCCGGCTCCCTCGTACGCGTCGGCAGAACACGCATAAGGGAGGTTCGCGCGCACGTGAGAGCACGGCACGCCATAGTGGTCTTGGTTGCGGCGTTCTTGCTCTTGCTGCCGTGTGCGGCGTACGCGGCTTCGTCGAAGGAGTCGAGCCGGACCTACAACCTGGACTGGACGCTGCCCACGGCCGGCAAGTCCGGCTGCATGGTGTGCCATGGGGATCCCGGCCTGCAGCAGACCAGCGCGGAGACGACGTCGTCGCTCTACGTTGACCAGGTGGTCTTGGACGCGTCGGCTCACCCTGAGGCTCTGTGTACGGGCTGCCACGTCGACTTCGCGCTCAAGACTCCGCACGAGAACGCGGGGGACAGCTACGCGTGGAAGGCGGTGGCAAACAGCGTCGTGCCAGAGCTGCAAGGACCACGTCGGGCAGAAGGATGAGATCAACGGCGGTCGCGCACTCGCCGGTTCTCCCGCCCAACGTCACGGCCGAGCAGCAGGCCGCAGTGCGAGAGGCCGAGGGGAAGCCTACCGAGATCCCGACGTGCGGCGGGTGCCACGGAGGTCACGCAGTGCCGTCGAAGGAGGACACTGCCGCACAGGTGGCGTTCCAGAAGGATGGCATCGAGATCTGTGGCGACTGCCACACGGACGGCGCCGAGACCTACAGCGACTACTACCACGGTGCGGCCTATCGGGAGGGCGCTCCGTGGGACGCCCCAGCCTGCTGGGACTGTCACGGCGCCCATCTGGTTCTGCCCGCCAGCGACAAGGCCTCGCCCGTCCACCCGGACAATCTCGTTGAGACGTGCGGGCAAGAGGGCTGCCACCAGGACGTGAACGAGGAGTTCGTGGAGTACGCCGAGCTGATTCACGGCAAGCAAGACGCTCTCGAGCAGAACCCGTTGTGGGCACTCTACGACTCGGCGAAGCAAGGTATTTCGGCGGCGCTGGAGAACATAGCAGCGTTGTTCCAGTAGCGTTTGCGGGGTCCGCTCCGCAGGGAAGAAGGGGTACGACGACATGGCGATCAGGTTCCGACATCGCCTCGGCAGGATGCTCGGGGTCGCTCTCGCAGCTTTGGCGTTCGCCGGCGGTTCTCGGTGCGAGCGTCGCGATGGCCGCCGAGGCACCCACCGATGCCGACCCGCAATCGTTCGAGCAGCTCTTCCAGACGCTTCAGGACACGCCGGTCTACAAGGACGCGTGCACTCTGACGTGCCATGGCAACATCGCGCAGACGAAGAACTACTCGTCGTCGATCATCTTCCAGCACGGCTATCACCAGCTCGTGTCGTGCAGCGCCTGTCACCCGCGCTTCCCTCACAGAGCGGACGCGACGATCGAGCGGCCGGACATGAAGGGCTGCTTCGACTGTCACGGCGTACGGCACGGGCCGATGGGCATCATCGCCTCTGACGCATGCGAGGACTGCCACGTCACCCCCAAGGAGCGACTGCGTCCCGCCTTCCACACGTACGGCTGGGCAGGCAAGGAGCACGTGGCTCCCGCCGAGAAGGAGTTCAACACCAGGTGCGCGATGTGCCACAAGCCCGAGTCGTGCACCGAGTGTCACGACCAAGAGGGTGTCGTCTGGGCGCCCGCGAGCTGGGACTACAACGCCGGTGACGGGTGCCTTGCGTGCCACGGAGACGCGCTCAACAAGCGCTCGGCCACCGGGATGAGGTCGTTCGAGGTCGTTGGCCTGAACGCCTCGGCGCACACCGACGTCACGTGTCAGGAGTGCCACCCCGACTACCGCTACGACGACCAGGCGCAGGCGAGTCAGCTGTGGACCGTCAACGCCAGTGATGCGTGCGGCGCCTGTCACGAGGAGCAGAAGGAGAAGAACCTGAGCGACGTGGTGCCGGCGTACAACAAGTCGACCCATGCGGCGGCGCTCGAGGATGGCAACTACGACTCGGCGACGTGCGGGTCGTGCCATGGCGGCCACTACATCTACCGCCTCGACACCGAGCTCGCCAAGCAGCGGATGCACATGTCCTCGTATCGCGTGTGCGCGCGCTGCAAGCAGCACGGCGACGAGTACGACACCTACGACGACTACTACCACGGCAGGGCGTACAAGTCCGGCGCATCCGACGCGCCGGCGTGCTGGGACTGCCACAACTCACACAAAGTGCTGTCCAAAGAAGACCCCGAATCGAGCGTCAATCCCGCCAACGTCGGGGAGACGTGCGGCAAAGAAGGATGCCATCAGGGCTCCAACGAGCAGTTTGGCGCGGCTGCTGCTGAGCTCATCCATACGAAAGCGCAGAAGACCCAGGACAATCCGCTGCTGCAGCTGATTTCGCGAATCACCGGCGGCGGCTAGGGGTCGCAACATAAGGAGACGGGCGGCAGGGTTGCTGCGCCGGACCAACAGAAGGCTACTGCTCTGGGGGGTGGTCGCGATTGCTATCGCGGCCGCCTTCCTGCTTGCGTCCGCGCCCATGGGAGACGCCGCCGAGGACCCGGTGATCGACACAGCGGCGCCGGTCGAGCCGACACAGTGCGCACCGTGTCACCTGGATCTTGGATCGGTGAACGTGCCCGGGCTGAAGTTCAGTCACGGCAACCACCTGCTGGTCAGCTGCGACGGCTGCCACTCGCGCTTGCCGCACAGAGACGGCGTGACCGAGCGCATCCCCATGGAGGTGTGCTTCGCCTGCCACGGAGTCGAGCACGGCCCCCAAGGCGAGCTGGCCACGAGCGAGTGCAAGGACTGCCACACCAAGTCATTCGATCTGCGTCCCAAGGACCACGGCGACGACTGGGCCAAGAAGCCTCATGCCAAGGCCGGCGATCGCGCAGGGAGTCAACTCGTGCATGATGTGCCACAACGCATCGACCGACTGCAACGAGTGTCATGCGGACGAGGCGCCGGACGTACCCGAGATGCCCGACGCCTACCACACGGTGTTCCAGCCGCGACCCAAGGACGCCGTCGGTCAAGATCTACCCCGACGGCCCGGTCTCGATGTCGCAGTGCGTGTACTGTCACCCCGACCTCGACGCGATCACTCCCGGGACGGTGATCTTCGCCCACGCCGACCACCTCGTTCGCAACTACCAGTGCGAGGCGTGTCACCAGGAGTTCCCGCACAACCCCGACGGCGTGCAGACGCCCGACATGCTGTCGTGCTACCGCTGTCACGGACTCCAGCACGCGAGAGGCGGCCAGATCGCAACAGAGGACTGCGACAAGTGCCACCCCAAGTCGTTCGAACTCAAGCCCGCCAACCACACGAAGAAGTTCGCCAAGGGCAAGCACAAGAACAGAGCGCTCAAAGACCCCGCGTACTGCGCGATGTGTCACGGGGAGAAGTTCTGCATCGACTGTCACAACGGCAAGGGGAGCGGACCCTACGCCCCCGACAAGCCGGTGATTCCCGGCCGACCACAAGGACGCGAAGTGGCGGAGCCAGCACGGCAAGCTCTTCCTTGAGGGCTCCTGGACGTGCGGGGTCTGCCACACGGGCCCGTCGTGCCAGAGGTGTCACCAGACCGTGGTCCCGCACACGCCGGCCTTCATCGCCGACCACAGGCCGCCTCCGGGCGTCGGAGTCGAGCGACTGCTTCATCTGCCATCGTGACCGCAAGAGCTGCAAGACTGCCACCACGGCAACGTGAAGAACGCCGAGCTGGTCGAGAAGAACTGCGTCGCCGTGTCACCCGATCGCGAAGCAGAAGCCGGCGACGTCGATCCAGCACAAGGGGATCGCCGAGCACGCCGTTCACTTCAACGTTGCCAAAGAGAAGGGCAAGCCCTACAAGTGCTACGAGTGTCACGTGAGCTTTGGTGAGAGTCGAGGCGGCCCAGAAGGCGGCTGCACAGCAAGGGCACGACTTGCGGCTCTGCTACGATTGCCACGGTGCGCTCGACCCGTTCAACCGGCAGATAGCCCCCTACAAGGGCGCGTCGCTCTGTATTCGCTGTCACACGGACGTTGGAGTCTAGTTTGCATCTACCTCTGTGCTCGTGCTTGGCACGGCCAGGCTTCTGTCGTTCCGCGCCAGAGACGAATCGAGGTTGCAGAGAGCATGACTGAAGCGTACGAGGAGATGCCGCAGCCAGCTGAGCCCCGCCAGGAGTCTCGATACCGGCCTGAACGTGGCCGTTGTCGCGCTCGTGGTCGCCGTCGTTGCGCTTGGCCGGCGTGGTTCGGCTACACGCGTGTGGCAGAACATGCAGCGCCAGGAGCTGACCAACGCACCCACTCGAGTCATCAAGGCCCTCGAGGCGCAGGTACGCAAGTCGCCGAACGACGTGATCCTGCGCGTGAGGCTCGGCGAGGCGCTCGGTGCTGCCGGCAAGTACCCCGAGGCGATCGAGCAGTTCAACGCCGCACTCAAGATCGACCCCAAGCACATCGGGGCCTATCTCGATCTGGGCATGGTGGCGATGCTCGACGATCAGGACGACAAGGCCAAGCTCTACTTCAAGAAGGTCCTGGAGCTCACCGAAGGCGGCCCAGTTCTCGCAGGTCGACGAGCGCCGGGAGAATGCGCTGTACAACCTGGGCGTGATCACGCTGCAGCAAGAGGAGTACGAGGAGGCGGCCGGCTACTTCAAGGGCGCGCTGCGCATCCGGAAGGACGCCTCGGACACCTACCTGCTACCTCGCGCGCGCGCTTCGCGGTCTGGAAGACTACGACGCGGCGATCTCCAATCTCGAGTTCGCCCTCGCGTTCGATCCGGGCTTCGCCGAGGCGCACTACACGCTCGGGCAGGTCTACGAGCAGAAGGGCGACAAGGTCAACGCCTCGTACCATTTCTTCCAGGCCGCGAACCTCGCTCCCGATGAGGAGCTGCCGCAGGAGGCGCTGGCGGCGTTCGGCCCCTCGTCCGACTGGGTTGAACGGTCGCGCAGCGAGCTCGAAGCCGGCTCGATCGACGAGGCGCTCGACGCGGCGCTCATCGCGACGAATCTCGATCCCAAGAGCGTCGAAGCGGTCAAGGCCCACGGCGAGGTGCTCTTGGCGCGCAAGGACTTCCGGGACGCACTCGAGGTCTACCGCAAGGGGCTCGCGATCGATGCGAAGGACGCTGCCGTCCTCGCAGCCATCGCTCAGATCGAGTCCGAGCACCCACGAGACGCGCTCGCGGTCTACCAGAAGGCACTCAAGGAAGACCCCGCCAACGAGGATCTCAAGAAGACAGTCGCTCGACTGAAGAAGGCATCGAAGTAGCCAGTCGGCCCGTCGACTGATCGAACCGGAGGCTCAGTTGACCAAGGCACAGAAGCGCAAGATCGTGATAGTCGTGACGATGCTGCTGTTGCTGCTGCTCCTTGCGCTCTACTACAGGTACTACCAGAGCACGCAGAAGCTCGGGTTCGACATCGCCCCGGTCAGCGGCGACATCATCGAGCCGCCGCAGTTCCTCTACTCGTTCAACGGCGGCGCGGCCGATCAGCGGATGCAGCGTCCGGTCGGCGTGCTCGCCGACGGCGCCAACGTCTACGTGGTCGACTCGGCGCGCCACACGATCGGCGTCTTCAATCCCGACGGGGACTACCTGCGGAGCTTCGGCACGTCTGAGACGGTCGTCCCGCTCTACATCGCCAAGAACCCCAAGGACGGCAACTTCTACGTGTCCGACCGGCGCGCGCGCACCATCCACATCTTCAGCCCGACGGGCAAGTACCTGCGGCGAGTTCGACCCCAAGCTGCCCAAGGACGAGCTGCCCGACGTTCGAGACCGGCGGGAGTCCAGTGGGCGCCGGTCGCGATCGCGTTCGGCGACGACGGGACGATGTACGTGACCGAGATCCTCAACGGCCACCGGCTGCTCATCTTCAACCCCGACGGCGAGTTCCAGAAGTCGGTGGGCACGCTCGGGCATCGTCGACGATGCCGAGCAGGGCCCGAGCTCTTCCAGTTCCCCAACGGGATCGCGTTCAGCCGCGGACGAGGTCTACGTGACGGACAGCAACAACCGTCGCGTGCAGGTCTTCGACAAGAACGGAGAGTTCGATCGCATCATCGTGACCCAGGGTCTGCCGAGAGGCATCTCGTTCCTGGCGCCGTTCCCGTCGGACGAGACCACCAAGACCGCGCGCTTCGTCGTGGTCGACACGCTCGCACACGACGGGACGATGTGGTCGTCCGACGGCGACAAGCTCGTGAACTTCGGCGAGCAGGGCGTGCTCGACGGCGAGTTCAGCTATCCCAACGGCGTCAGCGTCGGCGGGCGCAACAAGATCTTCATCACCGACACGGCCAACGGGCGCGTGCAGGTGTGGGGCTGGCCGGACCAGGTCTCCCCGGTGCCGATTCCCCGCCTGCCGCAGAACTGGTGGCTGGTGCCTGCTGCCGCTGCTGCTCCTGCCGCTGCTGCTGCTGCTGCGCAAGAAGAAGTTCTTCGCCACCGCGGACTTCGTCCAGATCATGGTGGACAACGAGGAGGCGCATCTCATGCCTGCTCGCAACCGCAGAGTGGTTCGTGACCGCCGAGGACTACGAGCGGCTCAAGGACATCACGCAGGACGACGTCGACATGGCGAGCTGCTCACCGAGATGGAGTACTCGGAGTCCGACGTCCGGGCGCTCGTGGAGAAGCTCGAGATCACCGAGGAGCAGGCGATCGTCCTGTCGCTTGCGCAGCGCTCGCGCGTCTTCGCCACCGAGGACGCCGAGCTGCGGCGTCTGGCCAAGACGCTCGAAGTCGACGTCGTCAACCGCGTCGAGTTCATCGAGCGCTTCACGAAGAAGGCGGACCAGCCCACTGACGGTCCGATCGAAGAGTAGACGTCACGGCGCCCCCGGGGTCGGCATGAGCCCTCGGGGGCGCATTGCGCGAGTGGAGCTGAGAAGTCGTTCGGAGAACTGTTGGACTCGTGATGGAGATTCGGTGTTGACGCAGGGCGTCGCAGGGCTTAGAGTCTCAGTTGTAACTTCTGTTACAAGTCGTTCGCACGTGCACCGTTACCCGAGAAGGAGGGGTATTCCGAGAAGGACCAACGGGTTGGAGCCGGCACGAAGACCCGCCTGGTCGGAGACGTCTCATACCTCGCTGCAGTCTAGTCGTCGCAAGGGTAAGGGTCCGCCAGCAGCCTTCATAGCGTCGATGACGCGCCATCTCCATCCGGTCCTCTGAGCTGTGGATCGAAAGGAGGTGGCGTTTTCTTACTCGTCACGCTCGGAGTCACGGGCACGTATGCAATTTGAGGACTGTTCACGAGTAATGTGAAGGAGGAGAGAGTATGGCTATAACCAGGCGACAGTTCGTCACCCGCCTGGGTGCGCTCGCCGCCGCCGTCGGGATGAGCCAGGCCGAAGTCTCGAAGCTCGTCGAGAGCGTTCGCCTTCGGCACCGGCAGCACCGATCTCGGCGGCACGCTCGGCAAGCCGCGGGTCGTTTGGATCCACGGCGCGGAGTGCACTGGCTGTTCGACGTCGCTTCTCGGCATCTTCGAGGACACCGGCGGCATCGCGGTCGAGGGCACCGACATCACGACAGGTGCGGCCGCGGGCCTGCGCGGGCATCCTGCCGACGCAGCTCGGTGGCGCGCGACTTCACGCTTCACGCGACCGGGCTACAACGTCGAGGGCGACAGCTCGGCGATGAACATCGCCGACGTCGTCGTCGACGTCATCGACCTGCAGTACCACGAGACCGTCATGGGCATGGGCGGCGACCTCGCGGCCCAGTGGCTCGAGGACTTCAGGAACTACGTGCCCGGATCAGCGGCCCAACCCGGCGACGGCCGTTCGTGCTCGTCGTCGAGGGTGCGCTTCAGGACGCTGCCGGTGGCGGCGCGTGGGGCGACACGGCGACACGAGCGTTCCGTGGTGCTCCATCGGCATGTCTGCCGACGGCACCGATCGAGCACGACATGGCCGAGACGGTCGTCGACGCTCGCCGACCAAGGCGACCTGCGTCGCGGTCATCCCGATCGGTCAGTGCGCCACCTTCGGCGGCTATCCGGGCTGCAAGCCCCCGATCAGCGCTGCAACCGCGGGCTTCGATCCGCTGCAGTCGCAGACCGGTGCCATGGGCACCTACGACTACCTCGTTGCGCACGGCCACACGGCCGCCGCCAACAAGGTCGTCAACGTTCCTGGTTGCCCGACCAACCCGTGGTGGTTCACCCTCACGGTCGTGCTGTTCCTCGTCGACCTCGTCAACGGCCCGCTCGCGGCGACCGACGGTCCTCTGGGCATCGTCAACCAGGACCTGTCGTTCAACGCCAACGCCATCGACGGCGATCGTCGCCTCAAGATGGTCTACGGCACGCCGATCCACGGCCCGTACTGCCCGCGCTATCGCGACTACGTCAAGGGCGACTTCGCGGCCAAGCCCGGCGACCCCGGCTGCCTGCAGAAGATCGGATGCAAGGGCCCCGCGACGAACTCGCTGTGTGGCATGCACGGCTGGAACAACCAGCAGCCGGAGAACCCGGACGCCTGGAACTACGGCGGTCCGACGACGAACCTAGCCCCCAACGGTCAGAAGACCGGCGGTCACTGCACGCGGCTGGTCACCCCTGCATGGCGTGCACCGAGAAGGGCTATCCTGACAGCTTCGTGCCGTTCGTGGCGCGCTAGAGAACTGGGAAGGAGGGAATAATGGCTAGATCGAGCTAGGCAACGTATCGAAGTCGACCCGATCTCACGTATCGAGGGTCACCTGGGCGTCAAGGTCACCGAGGCCGGCGGAATCATCACCGAAGCCGACGTCCACGGCAACCTGTGGCGTGGCTTCGAGAACTTCCTGCTCGGCCGCGAGGTCAACGACGCGATCACGTTCACGCAGCGCATCTGCGGCGTCTGCCCGGTTCCTCACGGCATGACGTCGACGTACGCCGCTGACGCGGTTCTCGGCTACAGCCAGAACCACATCACGTTCGCCGACGACGGGACCTACGGCGTGCCGGCCAAGGCGGTCTACATCCGCAACCTCGTGCTGGGCTCCGAGTTCCTGATGTCGAGCATCACGCACTTCTATCACCTGGCTGCACCGAGCTACGTTCAGGGCCCGGCCATTCCGCCGTGGACCCCGTACTTCGCCACCGCCGACTACACCGCAGCGCTGCTGTCCAACGGCCGTGCGCGTTCCGGACAACGACGATGGCCTGCTCGACCGACGTCTGGTCGACCGTCATCCGCAGCTACGTCATGGCGCTGCGCATCCGTCGCCTCACCTTCGAGGCCGGCGCGCTGTTCGCCGGACGCATGCCGATGACCTCGTGCTACATCGGTGGCGGCGTCACCGTCGACAAGACCGCAAGACCTCGCCGACACGCTGCGACAAGTTCCGTGCGATCATGGAAGAGGTCGGACGCTTCGTCGTCCAGGAGTACGTGCCGATCGTTCTGGCGCTCGGCGTGCTCTACCCGACGTTCGACAACACCAACAACACCGGCGGCCTGGGCTACGGCGCCGGCGTGGGCAACTTCCTCGCGTGGGGCGCGTTCCCGAACCCCGCCGACGACACGCTCGCCCTTCCCGGTGGCGTGTGGACCGGTGGAGCCGGCCGGCGGAACCGACTTTGTCGTCACCGACAAGGCCGGCGTTCTCGCGAACTTCGTCGCTGGCGCCAACAGCGTCCCGACGAACCTCAAGAGGACATCACCAACTCGCGCTACGCGCGACAGCCTCGGTGAGTACGATGGCGAACCTGCCAGGCCTATCCTGGTGACGTTTCCCGCACCGAGCCGAATCGTGCCAACGGCTACACGTACATCAAGGCCCCGCGCTGGGGCGGCGTCGCTCGCGAGGTCGGTCCGTTCGCTCGCCTCGTCGTCGCCGGCTACTATCCGATCGACGGTACGCCGCTTGCCGGCAACGGTTCCTGGCTACACGCGCACTACACCAAGCTTGCGGGTCTCGATCCCAAGATGGTCGCTGCCGATATCGCCGTCGCGCTGATTCGCGCGGGTCTGGCGACGCTCGAGGGCTCGAGCCTCGGAGTGCCGGTCACTCAGGCCAACTGTCCCACCGGTCCTGGCTCGGCTGCCACGATCTCGGGACTCTACGGCGAGGCCGGCTCCTACATCGGCGGCGCCATTGCCGGTCACGTGGTCGGCATCAACGGTGGTCTCTCCACCATCGACCGCCTTCGCGCTCGCGCACTCGAGTCGCTCGTCCTCGTTCAGGCGATTCTCGGTGCCGTCGACAAGTCCGGCGCCACGCTGGCGTTCGGCGCGGACGACACGGCTGGCTGGATCGGTGGTCTCAAGTACGCCACTGGCGATACGTGGAAGAGACAAGCCGATCCCGACTGGCACGAAGCAGGGCTGGGGCGGCACCGAGGCTCCGCGTGGTGCCCTCATGCACCAGTGCACGATCGTCAACGGCAAGATCACCAAGTACCAGTGCATCGTTCCGACGACGTGGAACGTCTCGCCCAAGGACTACCTTGGCAACCGTGGCCCGATCGAGCAGGCCATGATCGGTGTTCCGTACGCCGGAAACTCGGGCAGCTTCACCAAGCAGGACGGGACCGCCGGTTCCGGCCAGGGTGGAGTCGAGGCCCTGCGTGTTGCCCAGTCCTTCGACCCGTGCATCGCTTGCGCGGTCCACTAGCCACTAGGAGGTGAAGATCTTGAAGCGAATCTCTACCATTCTCGTTCTGGCAATCGGTCTGTCGCTCGTCTTCGCCGGGGCGGCCTACGCGAACTTCGGCCCTCACGGTGGCTACGTCGACGACACTGATTCGTGTGCCGGTTGTCACCGCGCACACACGTCGTTCTCGACTCGTCGGCTGGACCGACCAGCTCGGCACCGAGCACGAGAGCGCGTTGCTCGTCGGTTCCGCGACGACGATGACCGAGTTCTGCAACGCGTGTCACGGCGACCTCGCTCCTGGCGCTTCGACCAACGTCGTTTCCGGCGTCTTCGACTGCGGCCCCACGGGTGCTGATCGGCGATGCTCGTCGGCGGCGGACAACGGCGGCGTTGTCGTCGCAGTACGAGTCCGAGTCGACGTTCGACGCTCCGCTCAACGGTGGTGGCTTCACTCAGATGCCAGACCCGTACGTGTGGGAGACACGCGCGACTGTCAGCTACGCCGCTGCCACGTCGGCTCACAGCATGGAAGCCGCTGGTCCCCTCTGGGGCGCCGGCACCTCCGTGCCCGACGTGGGCGAACCTGACCTGCACCGACTGCCACGATCCTCACGGCACGTCGAACTACCGCCTGCTCAAGGCTGAGGTCAACGGCAACACCGTCGGTGGCTACGAGGCCGACGGCGAGACCCCGGATGCGTTCGTGTTCTCGTACGAGACCGGCTACCCGGATCCTGCGGGCGCCAACAAGGGTTGGCTGAAGCACGAGGACGGCGCTGCTCAGATGGCGGCCTACAAGCCGGACTACACCGGCGGTACCAAGATCCTGCACCAGGATGCTACCGGTGCCGAGTCGATGTCGGTCTGGTGTGCTGCGTGCCACGAGAACTACGCCACGTCTGCGGGCAACACCGCCGCCAACGGTGGTCTCTTGGCCACGTATGACTACGACGGCAGCGCCGGTGCTCCGAACTCGGAGGACGGCGTTGTTGGTGCTCAGCGTCGTCACCGTCACCCGGTTGACGTCACGCTGGCCGCCGGCTTCGGTCCTGGCCGTGCTCTGCAGGAGCAGGTCAGAGAAGACGGCGACTGGGTGCCGCTCGAGCTTGACGAGGGCAACACCCCTGGCGACACCTCGCTCTTCTACCAGAACTACATCGGCTGCCTGACCTGCCACAGGGCACACGGTGCCTCCACGTCGATGAGCGGATGGGCTGCAGCTAGCCTGACCACGAACTCGGCCGGCACGGTCGTTCCTGTCCAGGACGGCGTTCCTGGCGTGAGCCCGGACAAGTCCGGTGCACCTGGCATCCCTGGCGATCCGGCTATCGTCGGTACCAGCGCACTGCTCCGTGCCAACGAGCGCGGCGTGTGCGAGCGTTGCCACAACAAGTAGCGTTCATCTGAGCGCTGCGGGTCTGCTCTTCGAGACCTGTTGAGGACGATGGGGCCCTGGACCAAACGGTCCGGGGCCCTTCGTCGGCTGTCGTGCACGGAGCGCACAGGTTCATCACGCACCGCGTACACAGCTTCTCCATCACATCACGCTATGCTGAAACGTACTTCGACCACGATTCGAGGAGAGACCGTGACGAACGACTCGGAAGCTTCCCACGACATTGCTCGGTACCGCTCTTTGGGGCTGGTCGCGAATCCCTTCGCAGCTCCTACAACGGAAGGTTGGGGCACTGGGAACCCTTCTCGAAGTCGCGGCCGCCTCGAATCGCCTGCTTGCTGCGATCGCCGCGGCCGCCGCGACCGATCGAGGCCAAGCCGATCGTCGTCTCCAAGAGCCGAAGTCCCCTCCTCGTACTCGCTGCGCGCTATCGGCAACGTCGAGCACGCCATCGGCAGCGACGACTCGCTGAACGTGGTTCACGCCTACATCCAGCTCTACATGATGCGCAAGGGACGCGTGCGCTCCACGCTGGGAGCCGTTGGGGAGCGTGTCGCCTTCCGCTCCTTCGATGAGACGCTTGCCTCCTACATCGCGACGATGCTCGCCGAGCCTGACGAGCAGCTGGCTGCCTTCCAGGTCTTGGGCGCAGAAGGACTGTCCGAGTTCGCAGACCTGTTCGCGGCGGATCCGGTCGCGGTCACTCGAGAGTACTTTGGGACGCCTGAGATCGAGCGACAGCCCGCGCTGGCGCAGTTGGCCGACATCCGCGTCGCGGGCTTGGATCAGGACGCCGACGAGTCGGAGGACTCTGCCGAGGTGGACGTCACGATCGGCGACGCCCCGGGGACGGCCGCCGCCATTCCCTCGGCCGAAGAGGAAGAAGACCTCAAGCGGCAGGCGGTCGTCGACTATCTTGATCGAGTACACCTCCACCCACCTGTCCAAGGTGGTTGCGCGCGGCCTGCGCGTCTATCGCGATCGCGGGCTTGCTGCGCTGTCGACCGAGTGGAAGGTGACCAAGGCTCCGCGAAAGACCCTCTCGGCTGTCGCGAACCTGGCCACCACCCGCTTCGACAAGCTGGTGATCATCTACGACAGCTTCGAGAGCTGGATGCAGATCGCCCCGGAACTGCGCCAGACGATCGTCGTGACGCTCAATGAGATGCGCTGGATGCTGCAGGATCGACGCGGTCTTCGTCTTCCTGCTTGACGAGGGCGGAGTCCCGGAACTCGAAGAGCAGTTCGCGGCCGGCACACAGCTCAAGTGGGACTTCCCGGGGTTGGAGCGTTTCCAGGACGCGCCAGATGAGATAGCAGTCGACATGATCGACTTGTGGCTTGAAGCTGCGTCGATCTCGCAACCTCCCATGACGATGGCAGACCCCGTGCTCGCAGAACTTGCGAGGGAAGCCCAAGGAAGCCTGACTTCCTTTGTGACGATGGCTGCCGCGGCGATCGAGGATGCTGCGTCACGAGGAGCCGCCTCATTGGACGACGACGCCCTGGAGGCGGGACGAGCCGTTGCCACAGAGGGAACTGGAGCGTAGTGAGCAGGAGAGTTCAGACAAGTATCCGAGATTCGAAGAGGCCTCGCGCGTCTGGTCGAGAGGGTTCCCAAGAAGGCGCGGGGCGTTCTCGCGGGCGTGGTCGGTGTGCTGATCCTGGCCGGTGTGATCGTTGTCGGATCGGCCCTCTCTGAGCCACAGGCCACGCAGGCGCCCGACACCAACCTCGCGGCCACCACCGACGCCGCAACCGAGGCTGATCTTCTCTACGGACGTGCTCAGCTGGCACTGCAGTCGGGCGATACGACCGCAGCGATCGCCCTGCTCGAACAGGTTGTCGCCGCGGACCCGACGAATCAACAGGCGGTGCAGACTCTGCAGGTCGCGCGGACGACTCAGTCGAACGCGGCGGCTTCCTCATCGGGCGGCGCAAGCAGCTCGAGCAGCCAGAAGCCGAAGCCTGCGGCCCCCAAGGCCGACGACCCGGCGTTCAGCAAGCCAACTGACGATCTCGGCGTGCTTCTGCCGCCGTCAGCAGAAGGCTACTCGTTGGGCCAGAAGGTCGTCGTCGATGACGATGCGACGGTCTCGGGGACCCCAAACGGACCCGACCTGATCGGATCTCGGGCGCTGTGGGCGGTTCACTACCGAAAGAGCAACAAGGACGCCCTCACGTTCGTCAACAAGGTGAGCAAGAGCCTGTACGCCAAGAACCCCAAGACGCTCAAGGTCGACGGCTCTACTGCGTACTTCGGCACTGACGGCACGCGCTTTGCGACAGTCGTCTACGTGCGCGGACGCTACGTGTTCGAAGTAGTCCTGACCACGCTCGATGGAAAGCCGTCGAGTCTGAGCAATGAAGCCGAGAAGGCTGCCAAGGCCTTCCCGGACACCCTGTAGGAGGGATCCGGCAATGCCTCCGAGAAGTCCATGGATCGTCGCTATCGCACTTGCTCTTCTGCTCGCACTCGTTCCGAGCGCGTGGGCAGGTGATCCACCCACCGCGCAGCAGACGATCGTATCGGCGGACTTCAACTCGGATGCAGGCGGATTCGCCCTCGCCGAGATTCCCAGCGAGCGCCCTGCCCGCGCGTACTGGGGCAGGATCACCAACGTACGTCGAGGCACGTCCGGATACAGCCTGTGGTGTGCCGGCACGCAGCAGTACCCGACGCTCGGCCCCTCGACGTTCTTCCCGCTCTACCCTGCCTTCTACGACTACGTTCAGCAGACGAGGGAGCCGATCAAGCTCACCAGCACCAACCCCACGGCCCTCACCTTCCAAGGGCCTTCGGCGGCGAGGTGTCGAGCATAGAGGTCTGGAGCCTGGCCGTCGGTGGCGTCAAGTACAAGAGGGACACGGACTACGTGGTCGCGCGTGAACGCCCAGGGCTACACGACCATCGCTCGCAAGAACACGGTGATTCCGAACGGAGCCACGGTCTACGTCAACTACAAGTGGCCGAGTTCTGGCACGCGCGGCAGTGCGACCATCCAGCTGCCACAGCTGTCGGAGTACTACCGGTCGTGGCTCTCCTACTACTACCTGATGCCAAGCCTCGGCACGAACGACATCTTCAGCCTTCACTGGGAAGCATCGGGCGCCCCGGGTACCAACGAGAGCGTCTACGGATTCCCCACGGGGAGCTCGTGGCAAGGCGTGACCCGCGAGCTGTCCAACGGCAACACCGTCAAGCTCGCGCGCAAGGCGGGTACCCTGTGGTTCCAGTTCTTCGACATGACCCCCGGCGCGGGTGGCGTCAAGAACGGCCAAGGACCTGCGATCGACGACCTGAAGGTCATCTGGCTACAAGTACGGCCCGGTGCCCGCGGGTTCGATGTCGCTGGTTCCTGGTAGCGGGATCCCGGTTGCCATGGCGGACTACCAGGAGAACTACGAGGGAACTGCCACCGTCAACCTCTCGGGCACGGACTCGGGCCAGGTGAAGCTCGTGTGGGGCCGCCCACCCAACTCGCCGACGGATGCGTCTGACGATACGCGCCCGATGAGCTACCGCGTGTGGCGCAAGTCCGGGACCGGCGCATGGGCCGAGCTCACGAGCGAGTCGGAGCGAGCCAGCGTCCGAGAGATGCCTGATGCCGCAGCGCCGGGCACCTACACGTACGCAGTCCAGGCGTGGGACCCGATGGGTCAGGGTTCGGGCTACGGCCAGCACTCCGAGAAGCAGCTCACCATCGCCGATACGTGGACCCGGTCAGCCCATCGCGGCCATCGAGTATCGACTGGATGGCGGGGCACCTCAGACCGTCAACGCGGCGACGAAAGAACTAGTCTTCGGACCACGCGAAGATCCCTACAGCATCGCCTTCAAGGTCAAGGACGCAGACGGGAACTGGTCACCCACGAAGACGATCAACTTCTCGGTGGCGAACGCGACGTCGTGGTTCTCGTACCTCAGCGGCTACCAGCGGGTTTCCTACGGCCGCACAGCTGCGTTCTCCGGTGTTCTCAAGAGTGGGGACACGCCGTTGGAGGGTCAGACCGTCATACTCCAGAGACTGTCCGGGCGCACCTCGGGCTCGTGGATCGACGTCACCTCGGCGGAGACGGACGAGAACGGCTACGTGCGGTTCTCCGTTCCCGCGAGCTCGAGTGGCTACAACTACACCAAGACCTACTACCGCCTGCTCTTCGCCGGCGCGACGGGCTACGACGGCGTGTGGACCGTCAGCCGCTACGTCGATCCCAAGGTGTATCTGAGCAGGCCGTGGCCGCACAAGAGCAGGGTATACCGCAAGCGGACGTACAGCTGGTACGCCAACCTGAAGCCACGCCACTCCGGCAAGCCCGTGAAGATGTACTTCCAGCGCTACTACAAGGGCAAGTGGCGTCACTACACGACCAGGTATGCGAGCGCGTACAACTACTCCTCGTATTCTCGGGTCAAGGCACGCTACGCGATTCCCTACAAGGGCAGGTGGCGTGTCCGTGCCTATCACGACGACGGCGGACACCTCCCGACATACTCCAGCTGGCGTTATGTGACGGTGCGGTGATGCCTACCGGCGTGCAAGGGGCTACACTGAAGGCTTGAGTACCACCCGCAGGCTTGTCGGCGCGAGCCGTTGAGCCACTGAAGGATGCGCGGAACTGGGACGCATGATGAGGACGATTCGGAGAACGCTCTTCGTCTCGACCGCGGCGCTGTTGTGCGCGACAGCGGCTCTATCCGCACGGCCGGCGCTGGCCGTGACCCCTCACGTTGCGTTGACTCGCGACACCGATACGTGCGCGATCTGCCACCGAAGCCACTCCTCTGCGTCTACGATCACTGCCGATCCCACGTTGACGCTCGGCGCGGAGGTCAACGCGCTGATCGTCGGGACGTACGATGGTGCGGCTGGTGACACGCAGCTGTGCTTCTCGTGTCACGACGGACTCGGCTCTGACTACGACACCTACACGGAATTCCAGTCGGACTCCGCTCATCTGATCGCCCCGGACACCTCGGACTACGGACCCTCACCCAAGGGCTGCTACTCGTGTCACGACAGTCATGGGTCCGAGCGCGACACGAACGGTGACCCATATCCGGCGCTGCTGGAATCGCGAAACCCCTCAGGAACGTACTACCGCTCAGGGGACGCGTACTGCTCGGCGTGTCACGGGGTGCGACCAGGAAACCTGTTCCCGGGCACCTCGGTATGGGACCAGACCGCTCATGCGCGCGCCTTGGCTCGCACGGATGGGACGAAGATCACATGTTCGATATGCCACGAGCCGCACGGCTCCAGCAATACGGCACTCGTCGTCACGCAACTGGCTCCGCCCACGCCGTCGGTGACCGATACGACCGCCGTGCCCGCAAACGATCGGTGGTTGTGCTACGGCTGTCACGCGAATGCGCAGGCGACCTACGCCGGGGGGCTCGTCCATCAAGGCCTCTTCTCACGGGCTGACATCGCAGACGGTCCCCGTGGGCACCGAGTGGGCCACACGGCTGCCGGTGGGCGACCCGGACGCCGAGCGTCTCGTCGGCGAATGCCAGACGTGCCACGTTGCGATGGGCGCCGACGACGGATCGGGCGCTCCGATCGCCAAGCTCGCGAAGGCTGACGGCGACGGGCTGTGCTACGGCTGCCACGGGACCGGCTCGACGATCGCGACCGACGTGGCCTCCGTCTACGCTACGGCCGGTGCGCCCGTTCTCGAGGTCGTCGGGGCCTATGGGGCCGCGACGAACCTCAAGCAGTACGGGTTGGCGCAGGTCTACACGCGGCAGACCGCCGCGTCGACGAGCCTGCTCGGCCCTCGGCCTGCGCTGGAAGCTGACATCGGTCCGATGACGAGCGGCGACATCGACGGCGACGGCAAGGCGGAAGTCCTCGTGACTCGTGCGGGGTCGCCGACCGTGTCGATCATTCGGCGCTCGGCTCTGGCGGGAGTCACCTCGAGGCCTGGACCGTTCACGCTTCTGGCCGAGCCCGCCTTCATCGCAGTGGGCGACGTTCTCAGCGATATCGGAAACCTCAACGAGGTCGTAGCTGCTGACGGCTCGACTCTGAGGGTGTATCGGTGGAACGGTGTCGCGCTCGCCCCGGTGGCTGCCGTCTCGGCCACGTCCACAATCACCGGGATCACCACCGGTGATGTTGTGGGGACCACCGCCGACGATATCGTGGCCACCACCACGGGCGCCGCTGACGCCGACAACCGCATCGTCGTGGCCACAGGAGGCTCCGGCTCCCTCGCGCTCGACGGCTCGTATCTCGTCAACGGTCATCTCCCTCGAGGACCCTCGGTGGGTGACCTTGATGGTATCGGCAAGGCGGAGATAGCGGTCGCGATAGGCGGCGACAACCAAGACGTCCTGCAGGTCTACGACGGCGCGGGGGCGCAGCTGGCTGCAGCAGGCAACACGTCTGGCAATCAGCATGCGCAGCGCGCCCTGATCAACAACGTGCTGTGGGGCTTCCAGGCGGCGGGCCGTAGCGAGGCCGAGGTCGCCGTCACCTTCGCCGACGAGGCGGATGGCGCTCGGGTGGATATCTTCCCGCAGACCTCCGCCGGTGGCTTCGGGACGATTCTCACGCTCGGCCTCACCAGATTCAGCAACCCCGCCGAAATGGCCGCCGGTGACGTGGACGGCGACTCCTACGACGAGCTCGTTCTCGCCCGCGCGGGATCGTTCCCCAGCGAGTTCCCGCCGGGCTCGAGGTTCGTGCAGGCGGACGCAGCCGGAACCGCCATCGCGGGGACCACGTTCTATCCCGCGGCGGGCGTCGAGACCGCGGACTCTGTTCCCGGCCAGGCCTGGGTGGCTGTTGTGGAGCTTGGGGAACTCGGGCTGTCGCGGCACGCGACCGACCGGACGCCTGACACCCACGTCTCCACCGAGACCGTCGGGTTTGCTCGGCACGTCGAGTGCGCGGACTGCCACAACGTGCACGAGGCGACCAGCACGGTCACGGCAGCACCGGCGGTGCCCGGGTCGCTGAAGGGCACGTGGGGTGTATCGGTGGACAACGCGCCGGCCGGTACCATCACCTACGCCGAGAAGCGTGGTGTGAGCTACGAGTACGAGCTGTGCCTCAAGTGCCACGGCGCGTGGGCGTCGGCTGGCGATACGCGTGACATCGCGTGGGAGGTCGACACGCGCAACGCATCCGTGCACGCGGTCGAGGCGACGTCGACGTCGAGCCAGGTGATTCCGGGCAGCTTCGTCGCCGCTGCGACCCCGTGGTCGAATGACTCGATACTCTACTGCGTGGACTGCCACGGCAACGCGGACGGAGCCGAAGCACGCGGGCCCGCACGCGTCGACGCAGGCGCCGATGCTGAGCGCTCCGTACCTTGGCGTGGCGCCATCGGTTGCCGACGGGCTTTGTTACGACTGCCATCGCTACGACGTCTACTACACCGGGACGGCGGACACGGTCGATGACCACGGGAAGCCGGTTCTACCGGCCCAATCCTCAGCCGCGGCGTCTTCACCTTCTGCATGGTTCCACCAACGGGATTGGCTGCTCGGCATGCCATACTTCGCACGGAGCGAGCCTGCCCCACCTGATACGAGACGACGTCGGATTCGTCCACGTGCCTGCCGGCGGTGGCTCCTGCACGAACAACTGCCACGGTGCCACGCACAGCTACGTAGGCCGATAGGCGTCTCGGCTCTCGGCTCTGCCGCCAGATCTGGCGGCTCCTCTCGCGCGAGAAGTCCCGCGCCTCCACCTGTGACGCGGGGGCAGTCGGA
Organism: uncultured Actinomycetes bacterium; assembly: GCA_963700665.1. Taxonomy (GTDB): domain Bacteria; phylum Actinomycetota; class Coriobacteriia; order Anaerosomatales; family PHET01; genus CAVPCY01. Next base: position 51,053 of record CAVOYK010000009.1, on the reverse strand, counting down.
GCATTCCCTTTGACGGTGCCGCGCAGCGGGAAAGATGACCTCGCGCACATCACTATAAAGGGTTCGCGAAGCCGCGCCGAAGAAGGAGCAATAGGGGCGCTGCCGACGCGAGAAGTGCCCCTGCACCGAGCGCCGCGGTTGTATGATGCGGAGGGGGGAGGTAGGTCACCGTGAGTCTGCGCAGGGCACTCGCAACGCTGCCCGACGATCTTGCGACGCGCAACTCGGCGCGCTCTGTGGTCGCCTACCTGCAGTCACACGAAGGCGAGCGCTTCGATGTCGAACGCATAGGTCGCGGGACCGGCGTGTCGCTCCCGCGGGTGGAGTCCGTTCTGTGCGCTCTCGCCAGTGGGTACGTGGTAGACTGCGACGGCGACCCACGCTCCACGCAATGCATCTTCTCGCCCGACCCGGTGCTCTCGCTCGAGGTGCGCCGGTACCTGCGGGTCGCCGGAGGGTCAGACGCCCGCTTGCAGCGCGGCGTCGATCGCTTCCGAGGGCGGTACGGCTCGGGCGCATAGCGCATGCGTGAGAGGACTGCTTTCGATGAAGCCGGTGAGAATCGGCGATCGCGGCGCCGCCGTCGAGGACATACAACGCCGCCTGCGCATGCTCGGATACGATCTAGGCCCCACGGGAATCGACGGAGTCTTCTTGGACCGCACCTCAGAGGCGGTCAGAGCCTTCCAGGCGCAGCGGGGTCTTCCCGAGGACGGTCTGGTCGGGGACGAGACGTGGCCGGCTCTCGTGGACGCGACGTTCATCTTGGGCGACCGAATGCTCTATCTTCGAATTCCCTACTTCCATGGACACGACGTTGGGACTTTGCAGGAGGCGCTCAACGCGTTGGGCTTCGCATGCGGCCGGGCGGACAGCATCTTTGGTGCCTATACCGAGAGCGCGGTGAGACAGTTTCAACGAAACGTCGGGCTGCCTCCCGACGGTATCGCCGGGCACGACACTGTCGGGGCGCTGCAGGCGCTGCGGCACATATGGGAGGGCAAGGACCCCACGTCGCACTCCGCGGCCCGCATGGCGCCTGCGCGTGCGTGCGAGGGGCTGTCACGGGTCGAACTCGCGGTGGGTGGGCTCGACGAGGAGGGGCGGTTGGTGGCCGAGCGCTTCGCGAATCTCGCTCTCGCCGGCAATCCGGACGCCCGCGTGCGAGTGGTGAGTGCGGGTGAGGCTGTCGCATCCGACGTCACTACTACCTTGTGGATCTGTGGTCACGGCACGGCATCTGCTGTAACCGGTCGTCCGGTGGTTCGAGTGGAAGCACCCGACACGCTTGCGTCGCGTCTTCTCACAGCGGTGGCCTCGGCAAAGTCCGACTGCCCTGAGCTGGTGTTCGAGCTTGGAGAACCCGGCGCTCGCGACGAACTCGATCAACAGCGAGCGGCCGTGAGGCTGCTCGACGCGGTCTGCTCGGTCTTCGACTGAGTAGGTCTCCCCGTGCTAAAATGCGCGGGTATGCCACGACCCCGGTCAGCCAGGGAGGAAACGAACTGACTACCCGATTCAGGGCGTTGTCAGCGCTCATCATCGCGGCCGCACTCATGTTCAGTGCGGTGCCAGCGTTCGCCGTTCCTGCCAGCAAGATGGCCCAGGCGCGAGCGGTCAAGTCGCAGATCGATACGCTCGACGAGAGAGTCGAGCGCGCTTCGGAGCGCTACAACGAGGCCGCAGAGAAGCACGCGAAGGTCCTCAAGCAGAAGCGCGCGGCGGCCAAGAAGCTCAAGAAGGTCACCAAGCGCATGGGCGTTGTCCAGCGCCATCTGAACACGCGGGCCAACAACATGTACCGGACGGGCCCGATGGCGTTCGTGGACGTGCTGCTGGGCGCCGAGTCGTTCGAGGAGTTCTCGGCGACATGGGATCTCCTCCGGGATCTGAACTCGGACGATGCGGCTGCCGTGGCGGAGCTCAAGAGCTTGCGCATCAAGGCCAAGGCAGCGCATCGCGAGCTGACCGCCAAGGAGAAGGCGACCGCCGCGCAGGCCGCCGTCATGCGGCGCAACGAGCGCTCGATCCGTGCGCAGCTGGCTCAGCGCAAGAGCAAGCTCGCCGGCCTCGAGCGCGAGATCGCTGCGCTGAAGGCGGCCGAGGAGGCCGCGCGGGCGCGCACCGTCAGCTCGTGGTCGCGGTGGCGGCGGTGGGAGGCCGCAAGTTCCCGCCGCCAACTCGCGCACCGCGCAGCGAGGTGGTCTCGATCGCCAAGCGCTATCTCGGCGCGCCGTACCGCTGGGCCGCCTCGGGCCCCAACTCGTTTGACTGCTCGGGGTTCACGATGTTCGTCTACCGCCAGGTGGGCGTGTCGTTGCCCCACAGCTCGCGATCACAGATCCACTCCGGTCAGCGCGTGAGCCGCTCGGACCTCCAGCCAGGTGACCTGGTGTTCTTCGGCTCGCCGATCCACCACGTTGGTCTCTACGTGGGGGGCGGAATGATGATTCACTGCGCCCCAGACAGGCGACGTGGTCCGCTACGCGTCGATCAATCGGAGCAACTACGCGGGAGCTTGCCGCCCCTAGCGTGATAGATATCACTTCAGTCGGCGCCTCCGTTCTCCGATAGCGAGTACGGGGGCGCTGTCACGTGGCGCCTCTCGGGGTGTGACTCAGCGCCCTGGCAAACGCAACGCACGACACTGGGAGATGACTCGCGTGGCCGAGATCGACGGACTGCTCAAGGTGATGACCGACCGTGGGAGCTCCGACCTGCACATCAAGGTCGGCAGCCCGCCGGCTATCCGTCTGAACGGCAAGCTCATTCTGCTCAGCGACATTCCGTCGCTCAATCCCGACCAGACTCGCATGCTTGCGATGGGAATGATGGACGAGCGCCAGAAGGCCTCGTTCGAGAACCACCGCGAGACCGACTTCGCCTACTCGCTCGCCGGTGTCGGCCGATTCCGAGTCAACGTCTTTCACCAGCGCGGGAGCGTCGGCATCACGCTGAGGCGAGTGGCGACTGAGCGCTCCACCATCGAGGAGCTCGGCCTTCCGCCGGTGCTGAATCGACTCGCCGATGAGACGCGTGGCTTGATCCTGGTCACCGGGACTGCCGGCTCGGGCAAGACGACGTCGCTCGCGGCGATGATCGACCACATCAACCACACCCGCGAGGGCCACATCGTCACGATCGAAGACCCGATCGAGGTCCTGCACAAGGACGAGAAGTGCATCGTCAACCAGCGCGAGATCGGAATCGACACGGAGAGCTACGCCGACGCCCTGCGCCACGTCGTGCGCCAGGACCCCGACGTGATCCTCATCGGCGAGATGCGCGATCACGACACCGTGTCGGCCGCGCTGACCGCGGCAGAGATCGGCAACCTCGTGCTCTCGACGCTGCACACCATCGACGCCACCGAGACGATCAACCGGATCATCGACTTCTTCCCGCCCTACCAGCAGAAGCAGGTCCGGCTCATGTCTCGGCCACGCTGAAGGGAATCGTGTCGCTTCGACTCATACCGTCGATCAAGGCGGGCTCGTGCCCGCGGTCGAGGTTCTCGTGATGACCGGGACGATTCGCGAGTACATCAACGATCCCGACAAGACCTACCTCATTCGCGACGCGATGGAGGAAGGCGAGTACTACGGGATGCAGACGTTCGATCAGTCGCTGCTGAAGCTCTACCAGGAGCGCAAGATCACGCTGGACGACGCGATCGCCATGTCGCAGAACGCACACGACTTCAAGATCAAGGTCAGGCATCTGGGAATCGACCCGCAGTCGGCGGCGCAAAGCGGCGTCTACTAGCCGTTCGCGGCTCGGCGCCTTCGAGCGGCTCGCTCTATTCCCGACGCGGTGATCGCTCCCGCCGCGGCACCGATGGTGTCGACGGCCCAGTCGAGCGGATCCGGCACCCTCATCGGCACGAAGGACTGATGGAACTCGTCGGTGAGCGCGTAGACGGACGCGATCGCTACAGCGAGCAGTAGCGCGCGGCCCTTGGGTGCGTCGAGCCTCACAGCGCTGTAGAGCAAGGCACCGAAGACGGCGTACTCAACGAAGTGCGCGAGCGTGCCGCCGCGCCCCGGGACGCTCGATCCGGGAATCGAGGACATCGCGAAGATGACCCCGGCCCACACCGCAACGCCGACCCATCGGACGAGGCGCGAGCGTCGCGAGTGGGCCGAGCCCACGGCTTGATCGCTGGATGTGCGGGGAGCAGACACCGCGCGAGTCTACCACGAGCCTTGACGGGTGCTGGTCTGGGTGAGAGCGTATGCGTCCGGTCGGCGAAATGGGGGGGCGACGATGAAGAGACGATGGTCACTGGCGGCAGTGATCGTCTCGGCGGCGTGCTTCGGGACTCTGGCGGTCCTCACCCCGCTCGCCTACGACTCGGCCCCAGAACCGGTCTCCCCGCTGGCACTGCTCACGTGGCGCTTCGTCATCGCTTCGGCGTTGCTCGCAGTGGTCGCCGGCGTACGCGACCGCAGGTCGCTCGCGGTACCCCGCTCTGACGTGGGGCGCTACGCCCTGCTCGCGCTCACCGGCTATGGTGCGGCGTCGGTCTGCTTCTTCTATGCGCTGACGTTTGCCGATGCGTCGGTCGTGGCCGTCTTGCTCTACGCGTATCCGGCGTTGGTCGTGCTCGCCGGCTGGCTCTTCCTCGGTGAGAAAGCCTCATGGCAGCAGGCGGCTGCGGTGGTCGTCACGTTCCTGGGCTGTGCGCTCGTCGTGGGCTTGGGTTCAGGTGAGGGCTATGCGGCGTGGCAGGGGGTCGTACTCGGATTGGGCGCAGCCGTAGGCTACACGCTGTTCAACCTGCTGTCGGCTCGGTGGATTCCCGGGCGATCGCGGCTGACCATGATGGCGTACACCTTTGGCATAGCCGCGCTGCTCCCGGCAGCCGGCGCACTGCTCGGCGGTGGGCCGAGCTGCGCTGTCGACCTCGGCGTGGACGGTCAAGACATGGTGGCTACTCGGCGCGATCGTGCTGGTGCCGACGTTCGCCGCTATCGTCCTGTACCTCGAGGGGATCGCGGGTCTTGGGCCTGCTCAGGCGGCGGTCGTCTCGACGCTCGAGCCCTTGTTCACGATCGTGCTCGCCGCGGTGTTTCTCGGCGAGCAGCTTGCACCATTGCAGCTGGCAGGAGCGGCTCTGGTGCTTGGTGGTGTGGTCGTCGCCGAGATCGGAGCGAGGATGGTCGACCAGCCGGCGCCGATCTAGGTCCGGGAGAGCAGGATCGCGAACACCCGACGCTCGAGACCCCCCGCCCAACCGAATCCCCCAACAACGTCTGCGGTTGAACCCGGGGGCCCGCCCACGTCATGAGACTGCCGCCCGAGCCGACCCGCCTGCCAGAGAGGCACGTGGCTCCTCGAATCAATGCCGCTGTGTTGTGAAGCACTGTGGCATCGCCTTCGCGTACAGCGCGGATGTCGTGTGGGATTGCCGACACCCTGGATCCGCCGAGAGAGAGGAGCCGCTCGAGCGCCGCTTCAAGGTGGGTGCCGAGCGTGCCGATGAGCGTATTGCCAGTGTTGAGCCGTGCTACCATCTTTGTCTGCTCCGGCTGCTGTCGCGGCACGCTCGCCGCGCGCGCTCTTTGTCGGCTATTGCCACTGGAAGTACACTCGACGACCCGAGGAGGCGACGATGCTGCGTAGAAGCCGCATCATCGCACTGCTGTGGGTTGTGTGCGGTGCGCTGGCGCTGTTCGCGCTCGTCGCTGCCGGGGCAGGTGTCTACCTCTACAACCTCTCGCTCTCGCTGCCTGACCTCGTCGAGACGAAGCCGTCTGCGTACACGCCCCGCAACACCATCGTGTATGCCGCCGATGGCAGTGTCCTTGCCGAGTGGCACGGGGACGAGAACCGCAGGATCGTCCGCTCGGAGGAGATTCCCACCGTTCTGAAACGCGCAGTAGTGGCCATCGAAGATCGCCGCTTCTACGTCCACGATGGTGTGGACACGCAGGCGATGCTGCGCGCGGCAAAGGTCAACGCTGATGCCGGTGCGGTGCGCCAGGGCGGAAGCACCATCACCCAGCAGCTGGTCAAGCTTCTCTTCACCCGCGGCGAGCGGACGTTCACTCGCAAGGTCAAGGAGGCGCTGCTCGCCTACGAGTTGGAGAGCAATGCCGACAAGGACGAGGTTCTCACCGCCTATCTCAACACGGTCTATTTCGGCAACGGCGCATACGGGGTGGAGAGCGCTGCTCGGCGCTACTTCGACTCAAGCGCTTCCTCGCTGACTCTCTCTCAGAGCGCGCTGCTGGCCGGTATCATCCGCTCGCCTGCGGGATACGACCCGGTCGCTCGACCGCGGGAGTCCCGTGCTCGTCGCGACCTCGTGCTCAGACAGATGCGAGAGCAGGGCTACATCAGCGTCGGAGCAGGAGCGAAGCGCGGCCTCGGAGGAGCTGCGCCTTGCCACTCCTCGCGACGTCCCACAGTTCGCCCCCTACTTTGTCGAGTACATCAAGGCGGAGCTTGTGAAGAGCCTCGGGGCCGAGCGGGCATATGGCGGCGGGCTGCACGTCTACACGACACTTGAGCCGGAGATTCAGCGTGCCGCCGAGCGTGCCGCGAGAACGCTCTCGAAGAAGGATGATCCCGCAGTCGCCGTGGTGGCGCTACGCCACTCAGACGGTGCGATCTTGGCGATGGTCGGCGGGCCAGACTACGCAAGCCAGCCAGTTCAACCTCGCAACCCAGGGTCGCAGACAGCCAGGATCGGCGTTCAAGCCCTTCGTGTTGGTGGCTGCACTCGAGAAGGGTGTGAAGCCGAACGAGACCTTCAGTGCTGCGCCGCTATCGGTGCCCGTGAAGGACGGCACCTGGAACGTTGAGAACTACGAGAACGCCTACACCGGCGGCTCGCTCTCGCTGCACGAGGCCACGAACTGGTCGGTGAACGCGGTCTATGCGAGGCTCATCATGAAGGTGGGGCCGCAACGCGTCGTCGAAGTGGCTCGCAAGATGGGGATATCGAGCCCTCTAGAGCCGAATCCCGCGATCGCCCTGGGCGGTCTTTCGCAGGGCGTATCACCGCTCGAGATGTCGAGCGCTTTTGGCACACTTGCGAACGGAGGCGTTCGGGTGAAGCCCAACGGAATAGGGCTCGTGACCGACGATGATGGTCGACTTGTCTTGGACCGCAAGATGGAGCGCAAGCGGGTCCTGAAGAAGCCGGTGGCCGTCGAGGCAGGCCTGATGCTGCACGACGTGGTTGAGCATGGGACCGGTCGGGACGCTCGCATCGGGCGGTGGGCCGCCGGAAAGACCGGGCACTACCCAGTCCTATCGGGATGCATGGTTCGTGGGGTGGGCGGGAGGCATCTCCACCGCGGTTTGGGTTGGCTATCCAGAGGCTCAGGTCGCCATGACCGATGTTCACGGCATCAAAGTGACGGGGGGCAGCTTCCCGGCGCGGATCTGGAGTCGGTTCATGAAGGACGCGGTCGGCCCAGTCGCGCGCTGCTGACAGCGACGGGTGACCTTGGCTGCGCCGCAGGCTGCAGGTCGAGCGTCTTCATCTGTCCGAGGACTCCATGAAGCCGGCGAACCCTCGGTGCACCGATACCGTGGAGATTCTGGCTGCCGGCCGGAGCTGGTTCCCAAAGAGGCTGCAAGCTCCACTGACAGGAAGGCTCTAGGTGTCAGACAGCGTCGATCACTACCGCGTCCTTCAGGTGACTCGCGACGCCGAGTCCGAGGTCATCGAGCGCGCCTACAAAGCGCTTGCCCGCAAGTACCATCCAGATCGGGCGACCGGCGAGGCGAGTCGCGACAACCGCCGGATGCAAGAAGTCAACGAGGCATACCGGGTTCTTGGGGACCCGGCGCGTCGCCGCGCCTACGACGCCACACTTCTGCCTGAGAGCGCGCACGGATGGGACCTGTTTTGGGAGCGGGGTCTCGTGGGGCTGTTTCTCGACCGCTACGGGTCTGGGCGCGCCTAGAGACCTACTTGCTCCGGCCCCTCGTCATGAGGCGGGCTACTCTGGGCACCTCGAGTCCGATCACCTGCGGCGGACAGAGTTCCTGGCAGCAGTAGCACCGGATGCAGATGCTGTGGTCGAAGGTCGGCCCCCCAGGTCCCACGCGGACCGCGCCGACGGGACAGACCTGTTCGCACTGCTTGCACTTCGTGCACTCGTGCGCGCGCTCCAGGATGGGCCTCGACGTGGTCCAGGCGCGCAGTCGCCGGCCCAGCCACGGCGGCAGCTTCGCGGCGGCGTCGCGATTCGGGTAGCGCGAAGTCTCTCGGGGGCGAGCTCACGCCAGGGTACCCCAACGACTTCGACCTCGTCGGCTGATGCCGGGCACAGGCCCCTGCGCACGCCCGCCTTGTTCGAGTAGACCTCGATGGGGTCAAGTCCGGCGATCGCCGAGGCGACCACGTCGAGCGCCAAGAAGTCGGCGGAAGCGATCAGGGCTCCGATGTGTCGCGGTTCGCCACCGGCGGGCCCCTCTCCCTCCATCCCCACGACAGCGTCCATGACCGCGAGGCTGGGTCTGCACGTCAGCATCAGGTCGACGAGCATCGCGCCGAAGTCGTCGCGGTCCGGGACTTTCAGATGGTACTGCGCCTTGTCGAGTCCGGGGATGCAACCGAACAGGTTCTTGACGGCTCCCGTGAACATCATGAACCCGTGGGTCTTGAGCTTTGGCAAGGAGATGATCACATCCGCGTCCACGACCGCTCGCCCCAAGGTGAAAGCGCCGTAGAGGGTTGCATCCTTGCTGGTCACGCGGGTGCAGTCGTCGTCGAACAGAACCAGATCGACGTTCTCCTCGGCGCAAACGGCGCCAATTCCCGTCTGTTCCCAGACGCGGCGCACCATCCCCGGAGTGTTGGGCCCGCCGGGGCTGTCGCCGACGAATGGGGCGCCGCCGACCGAACGTACCGAGCGGATGAGCGCTCTGACGATCTCGGGGTGGGTGGTCACGGCTCGCTCCGGGGTCGCTTTCGCCAGCATGTTGACCTTGAGCAGCACGCGCTGTCCGGGAGACACGAACGCTGCCATCCCGCCGAGCGGAGAGAGGGCAGCGTCCAGAGATTGTGCTACGTGATCGGGTTCATAGTCCGCGCAGCGTGTCGTAGATACGATCGGCATTGGCCGAGTCTAGCGCATGGGAGGCGTCTAGGCTTGCGCCTGCTCTCGCTCGAGCAGCTTGTTGTGGACTGCTCGCATGATGGCCGGGTAGCTCACGGCGCCGTCGTACACGAGTACTCCGTCGACCGCAGTCACCGGGTAGAGAAGGCCCCGGGATTCGATCTCCTCGACCATGCGAACGTGGTTCTCTCGCGCCTCGCCCTTCTCTACGTCGTGGTAGAGAACCTGCGCGTCGTCGCCGTAGCGTCGCTCTATCTCGGCACGGACGATCGCTGTGATCTCCTCCGGAGACCAGGACGGTCCTCAACCGCCGGAGAAGCAGTCGGCCGCGCTGGGGATGTCGTATACCTCGACGATAACTGGGCCTGGCATCGTTCCTCCCTCTAGTTGAGACACACGGCACCACCGGCGCACGCACGCGCGCAGACTCCGCATCCTGTGCACTTGTCTTCAACGACGGTGTACCCGTTCGCACCCGGGTAGTGCCCGCCGGCGACCGGAACGATCGCTCCACGGGGGCATACATACCGTGCCGGGCAGCCGGGCGAGCGATCGCACGCGCTGTTGTCGATTCGAACGTTGGCCATCGTCGGGTCGGCTCCTCACATACGTGGACATCTCAGCTAGTCGAGTCTCAGCTACGGAAGGAGTATACCCCACAGGGTATCGCCCACGCAACACATCGGCCGATACTTCTGTGGAGTGCCCGACACAGTACGTGCTGGTAGTATGAGCCCAGGTCGGGCACGGGCTCACGACAGAGTGGAGGCAGGGTGGCCAAGGCACACACTGATAAAGGCCGGCGTCGACTCTTGGTCACGATGGGTGCGCTCGGCGCACTGGCAGGTCTCCTTCTCGCGCTGGGAGCGACCCTCCTGGTCGAGCCGAAGGACGCTGCGAGCGCAGTGGCCTTCTGGACGCTTAGCGTTATCTCGGGCTCGGTTCTCGGCGTGGCATTCGCCCTCTACGCTTCACGGGCGGCCGATCGCTCACTGGCGGGGCTGCTCAAGGAGGCACACGACCGCTTCGGCCTGTCGGTCGACATGAGCGGCACAGGCGAGGCCATGCGGGAGGAGACCCTGCGCCTTCTCGGCGACCTGACCAGCGTGCTCAGCCAGGTTCGCGCCGTCAACACCGATCTGCGTCAGCTCACCGCGGAGGTGCTGGCCGCCACCGAGCAACAGGCGTCTGCCGCGGCACAACAGGCGGCCGCGGTCACCGAGACAAGCGCCACTGTCGAGGAGCTCGCGCAGACCTCCAAGCAGATCGCCGAGAACTCCCAGTCGGTCGCTGCGGTGGCCGAGAACACGCTCGCCTCCGCGGAAGAAGGGATGCAAAGCGTCGCGGACACGACTGCGGGCATCGAGGACATCCGCGAGAGCAATCAGGTCGCATCCGACCGGATTCTCGCTCTCGGCGAGCGAAGCCAAGAGATCGGCCGCGTGCTCGTGATAATCGATGACATCGCCGAGCAGACGAAGATCCTGGCGCTTGAACGCTGCGATCGAGGCGGCGCGCGCCGGCGAGGCGGGGAAGGGCTTCGCGGTGGTCGCCGAGGAGATCCGCCAGCTCGCCGACTCGGTCACCGAATCGACGTCCGAGATCGGCCGTGTGGTTCGCGAGATCCAGTCCAGCACCTCGTCGCTGGTCATGTCCACCGAACGCGCTCAGAACAAGGTGGATGAGGGCAGGAACCTCGCGCTCAAGACCGCGATTTCCCTCGAGCGGATCGTGAGTCAGGTCGAAGAGACGACCGACTCCGCCAAGCAGATATCCATCGCCACCCAGCAGCAGCGCACCGCCTCGGACCAGGTTGTCGTATCGATGCGTGAGATGGCGCAGGTGTCAGTGCAGGCCGCGGAGGCCTCGCGACAGATCCAGGGTGCGATGGCTGAGTTGAATCGGCTGGCCGACGCGCTGGTCACCAAGTAGCGCGGCCCGTCCGGGGCTCCTCCCCGGACGTCTTCGGGTCGTGCTCTCATGCCCTCAACGGGTGCTCGTTTCGCGACTTCATCGTCGGAAGGGTGTCGGCGGGAGGCAGGACGAGCGACCCCCCGTGTCGAAGGCACTCATGAATACGCTCGATTTTCGTTGTCTGACGAGCGCGATTCTTATAGAGTCTTCATGAACGGCGCATAAACGCACACACCACGTTGGGTCTGGGCACTCAGCAAGGAGCGATGCACATGGCGAAGATCTCCCTGACCGGGTTCAAAGACCCGGTCCGCAGACCGCGCTACATCATATGGACCGGTGTCGCCGTTCTGGTCCTGGCTGCGGTCATGATCGTCGCCTTGGGGGTGACCTCCACCCGCTGGTTCTGTGCCGAGGGGTGTCACAAGGTCCAAGACGACACGATCATCGCCTACGAGCGCTCGACTCACTCCCAGATCTCCTGCATGGCGTGCCACATGCCCGCCAATGCGAATCCCATCGTGTTCATCCTGCACAAGGCCGAGGCACTCGGCGAGCTCTACATGACCGTCACCGACAACTTCGAGCTGCCTCTCAACGCCGAGAGCGAAGTCTCGCTCACCATGGCGTCGACGCAGTGCACCCAGTGTCACAACATGGAGAACCGGGTCTTCACCCCCAGCAAGGGGATCAAGATCGAGCACGAACCTCACGCCGAGGTCAACGCGGCGTGTCCTGTGTGCCACAACCGGGTCGCGCACGTAGAGGACTTCGATCTCACCCTCTCCAATCCCGAGAAGCAGGGTGGAGAGCCAAACCAGAAGCACGCGGACTTCATGTCGATGACGGCGTGCTTCCGCTGTCACGGGCTGGAGCAGGGTGCTGCGGCACCGGGCGACTGCGTGGCGTGCCACACTCCCGGATTCAACCTCAAGCCGCCGAGCCACAGCGAACCCGGCTTCTACCCGGAGGGTCATGCTGAGATGGCGACAGAGGCCCTGGCCGAGGTCGCTGCTGCGGAAGCCGAGGCTCACGGCGGCGAAGGCACAGAAGGAGAGGCCACCGAGGGTGAGGCCACCGAGGGTGGGGCCACCGAGGGCGAGGGCGAGGAGGGCTCGGGCACGGAAGGCGGCGAAGCACCGGCCGAGTCCGACGAGACGAGCTTCCTCACCGCCGACAAGGCCTACGCTTCAGGTGGTGGCGGGGAGGCTGAGTCCGTTTCGAAGGAAGACGTTCCCCAGGTGATTGCTGCTCAGCGCAAGTACGACTCGCCTGACGCGGCCAGCATCGGCGAGGAGCTGCCCAAGGTCGAGACGATATTCGTCTGCGGCACGTGTCACACCGAGAAGTTCTGTATCGACTGTCACGGCATGGAGATGCCGCACCCGACCGAGTTCAAGGAGCCCGAAGACGTCAAGGATCCGGCGGGCCACCCGGTGATCTCGAAGCAGAAGCCCGAGAAGTGCGTCATGTGTCACGGCGAGAACGAGAAGGACGCACTTCTGCGACAGCTGCCACCACGGCACCGCGATCGACTTCGAATACAAGCCGACGCCACCGTGGACCAACCTGCACCCGAAGGCCGTCGCAGAGTCAGGCGTCAAGTCCTGCACGGAGAACTGCCACTCGCCGAAGTTCTGCGTCGACTGTCACACGGGCAAGAACGTGGTTCCCGCATCGCACAAGCAGCGCAACTGGCTCCGTCCGAAGACGCCGACCGTCACGGTCTACGGCAAGAAGCCGGCCGAGCCATCCGCCATCCACGCGGTCGAGGCGCCGAAGTCGATGGAGTCGTGCGCGGTCTGCCACGGTGAGGGCGGGATGGACGCGAAGTTCTGCAAGGACTGCCACCGTCAGGAGCTTCCGCACCCCGACGAGTTCAAGAAGAATCACGTGTCGAGCAAGAGCAAGCCGGCGAACTGCAAGCGGTGCCACACGTGGCCTGAGCTGTGCAGCAACTGCCACCACGTCGACTCGTCGTTCACGGCGCCGTGGATCAGGGTGCACGGGCGCTCGGTCAACAAGAACGGTTCGACCGACTGCCTGACGTGTCACGGTGGGGACTCGGGCACCGACACATCGTTCTGCGTCAAGTGCCACCAGGCCCGCAAGGTGGTCCCCGCATCGCACAGGAACGCGAAGTTCGTGCGCGACTACAGCTCCAAGATGGCGGTCCACGTGCAGCTCTACGACAAGAGCGCGGAGACCTGTACCTTCTGCCACTCGGGTGATCCGGCGAAGCTGCCGACCACCAAGTTCTGCAACAGCTGCCACAAGCTGACCATGCCTCACCCGGATGGCTTCGGGGCGGCCGGCAAGGGCAACGGCGGAGAGCACCAGAAGCTCTTCCAGGAGAAGAAGACCAACAAGAAGGTATGCGCGAACTGCCACACGCCGACCTACTGCAACGCGTGCCACCACGAGGGTGCTCCGACCAACAGGCCGTGGGTCCGCTACCACCCGAACGTCGTCAAGAAGGACGGCGCGGACGCGTGCTTCGACTGCCACCAGGAGACCTACTGCTCGAACTGCCACGTCAACCTCGCGAAGAGGGGCCTGCTCTAGGGGTCGACATTGCAGGCGGAATACCGAGGAGCCCGGCCCACACAGGGTCGGGCTCCTTTCGTTTCGTGACCGACCAGGACCCCCTCGAGTCAGGATTCTCGCAGGTATTCGGGGTTGGCGCGGGGGCGGGGGCGTGCTAGCATAGCGCCTCGCCGGGATGTGGCTCAGCTTGGTAGAGCGCTCGGTTCGGGACCGAGAGGTCGTGGGTTCGAATCCCGCCATCCCGACCATCGACCTCAGGCGGCGGGCCGTGCTCACGGCCCGCCGTTCCCGTTTCAGCCGGAGAGTGCGAGTGATCACCGATTTCTTGCAGTGGTTGGGCTTTGGGCTGTGCCACCAGCTCCCCGAACGTTCGTTCTTCGGGGGCGGTGTCCAGGTCCCGGTCTGCGCTCGGGACACGGGCATCTACGTCGGCTTCGTGGCTTCCATGATGCTCATCGGGCTCGTTCACTCGGGTGAACGGCCGCGGGGCTTTCCGCGATGGCCCGTGTGGGCGCTGATGGGCGTGCTACTGGGCTTGATGGCCTGGGACGGGCTCTCGTCCTACTCGGCGCTACGGACCACCACCAACGCGATTCGGCTCTTCACCGGTCTTGGTACCGGGTTCTCGGCCGCCGTGCTTGTCTTCCCTATGTTGCAGGACGAGCTGTGGCGCAGGTCAGACTCCTCGCGCGTGCTTGACCCAGCGTGGCGTTTCTTGGTCTGGGCGGCCGCGATTCCCGCGATGTTCGCTGTGGTGTGGTGGGGGGGACCGGTGCTCGGGGTCGGCTATCCCCTGCTCGTGGCGCTGAGCATCGTCTTCACACTCGGGGCCATCAACCTGGTGATGGTGGCCATGTTTCCCGCCTTCGATCGTCGCGCCGATACGTTGAAAGGGATCCTCGTGCCGGTGGTGATCGCGGTGGCCATATCCTTTGCTGAGATCGCGCTCGCCGGCTACCTGCGAGCGGTGCTCGAGGGGGTCGCGCGCGCTCTGTGACGGAACGCACACGCACCACTCGCGAATCGTGTACGTTTCGCGCATATCATCTCGACCACGAGGGAGCGCCGTGTACACCTCAAAGGACAGAACCCGCTGCGTGATCATTACAGCCGGATGGTGTATCGAGGGCGATATGCACGTCTTGGCCGGCAGCCGTCTGACGGATTCATTGAACTCGAGATCCAAAGACTTCCTGGCGCTCACGGACGCAGTCGTCTCTGACGCCGTGACCGGCGCCGAGCTGTACAGGCCCTCCTATCTCGCGATCAATCGCGAAGCGATCGCGGTGATCTTCCCGCTCGACGAATGATGTCAGAGCCACCTCCTATGCTGCGTTCGAACACTCGTTCGTAGGAGGTGGGCACATGGCCGAGGAATCCGATCAGGGCACGCTGAGCACGCTCGTGTCGATGCTCGCTGCCGCCGCAGTGGGTCGCGGTGTACCCGACGACATCGCCGCGGAAGCACGCAACGTCACTGCGCGTGCGTTGCGCGAGGCCGAGTGCCCGCGTGATGTGCTGCAGCGACGCGCTGAGAGCTACTTCTGGGCGGTCGTGCGACGCAGGCTCGTGCGCCGCCGCTCTCCTTCGCCCGCAGCCGCTCGATTCGTGCTCGCATCGGTCGTGGCTGATCTCGTCGAGTCAGGTCGTGATACCACTGCGGTCTGGGACGAGATTGAGCGCGGGTGGAGCGACAAGGTGCCTCGCGACGTGCTGGAGGAGTTCAGGATGCGGATGTGTGCCTAGCCCTAGCGCGTGCCCGAGTACAGAACGTCGCCAGTCTCGCTGATCACCCAGATGCGCAGATCACGGAGGTCGCCACTCTTCGGCCCTATGGCCTCAACGACGATGAGTGCTTGCTCGCCGTTGTAGAGGGCACTCTCGACGTAGACCGGCACGCCGGCCGCGCTGCCGGCGAACGTGCGGGTTATGACCTCCGCGGCGCTGGCCGCAGCGTCGCCCTGTCCCCTCAGCGCACCGAGCGCGGTGCTGCGCAGCGCCGGCGCATCTGTCGTAGGTGCCCCGAGGGCGGAGCTCGCGTCAACAGTGTCGAACAGGGAACTCACGTCTTGTTCGGTATAGCTCGCGCCAGCATCAACGAACCGAGGAGCGTCCGAGGCGCATCCGGCAACCATGAGGAGTGCGGTCAACGCAAGAAGTGCACAGGCTTTGCGTAGCTTGGACACCCCGGCACCTCCAGCTCGAGTAGTACCATCATAGTAGTCCAATACGGATTGCTCAGACGATGGGGGAGGTTTCGTGCAGTCGATCATCTGCTTCGTGTCCGACTTCGGTACGGACGACACATGGGTCGGCGTGTGTCACGCGGTCATCATCAGGGCGTGCCCGCAGGCGCGGGTAGTGGACCTGGGCCATCACATCCCACCCTTCGACATCCGCAAAGGCGCGGCGACCGCCGCTGCCGGCGTGCACCAGCTGCCCGAAGCGATACACCTCGTGGTAGTGGACCCTGGCGTTGGTGCGGGGCGCAGAGACCTCTGCATCGTCACGCAGAACGGCTCGATGCTCGTCGGGCCTGACAACGGGGTGCTGCTGCCCGCAGCACAGCGTTCGGGCGGGATACGCTCCGCCTTCGTCATCGACCCGGCGAAGATCGATTTTCGTAGCCCGCTCGCGACCTTCCACGCGAGAGACGTCCTAGCACCGGCGGCCGCGGCGCTTGCCTGTGGTGTCGAGCCTGCATCGCTTGGGGATCGCGGTCGACCCGTCCGAACTCGTGGCAGCGCCGTTCGGGGAGTGCCGGGCGGAGGGTCCCTACGTCGTCGGCGAAGTCTTGGAGGCCGATCGCTTCGGATCGCTGCGTTTCAACGTCCCGTCAGACAGGATGGAGGCGCTGGGACTCAAGGGCGAGACGCTCGAGATCGCGCTTGGGCACAACTCCCTGTTCGTCCCCCTCAGGCGGAGCTACGCCGACGTTGCCGAGGGCGAACCGGTAGCGCTCGTCGACTCGTCGGGGTGGCTGACCCTCGCGGTGAACAAAGGTGATGCCCGAGATCGCTACGGAGCTGACTCGGGGACGGCGGTAAGGATCAAGGTGGCAACCTAGCGTGTCAGACCGTCGGGCTACGCTCGAGCGCAAGCGATGGTCACG
This sequence comes from uncultured Actinomycetes bacterium, assembly GCA_963700665.1. Taxonomy (GTDB): domain Bacteria; phylum Actinomycetota; class Coriobacteriia; order Anaerosomatales; family PHET01; genus CAVPCY01. The sequence continues at coordinate 34,400 of CAVOYK010000009.1, read as the reverse complement.
GCGGAGGGTGCGGTCATGAAGGCGCGCTATGTGAAGGAGCTATGCCGAGGGGGCGCGCGTTGAGGCGACGCTTGCGCTCAGAGCCAAGGAGCTTCGAGCCGCTCGCACCGGCGAGGCCTACCTTGCACTGGAGTTCGCCGACAAGACCGGCTCGATTCCCGGGGTGTACTTCAGGCCGACCGGAGCCGCTCTGGACGTGCCTGTCGGCTCGATCGTGTCGCGTGCAAGGTTCGGTCACGAGCTTTCGCGGGACTCGGAGGATCTCGGTCGACGCCATGCGGCCCGCCGAGAACTGGAACCCCGAGGACCTCATGGCAAGGAGTCCGCTCTCTGTCGACGATCTGGTCGGCGAGTTCATGACTCTCGCGAAGTCCGTCGAGCACCCCGGCCTGAAGTCTCTTCTGCGGACCGTGTTCGGCGACAAGGCCCTGTTCGAGCGATTCTGCGCCTGCCCGGGATCGCAGTCGTACCATCACGCGTACCTCGGCGGCCTGCTCGAACACACGGTTGCGGTTGCGGACCATTGCGCCCACATCGCCGGGCGCTACCAAGGGGTCGACCGGGACCTGCTCGTCACAGCAGCGCTGCTGCACGACGTCGGCAAGGTCGACGAGCTGACCTTCGAGACGGGGTTCGGGTACACAGACGAAGGACGGCTCATCGGTCACGTGGTGCTTGGCGTACAGCGGATTCGGGAGGCCGCTGCCAAGCGCTGGCACCGACCTCGACCGATACTGCTCCGCGCTCGAGCACGCGATGCTTGTCGCATCACGGCGAGCTCGAGTGGGGGTCACCCAAGCGGCCGTCGACGATCGAGGCCCTTCTGCTGCATCACGTCGACAACCTGGATGCGAAGTCCGCTGGGTTCGCACAGGTGCTGTCGGGAGCAACGCTCGCCGAGGAGGTCTGGACCGACTCGGCGAACCTGTTCCGCCGGCCGCTGTTCGCTCCGCGCGCGCTCGAGGACGATCGACCGCAGCGCGCGGACGAGGACGCTCAGCACTTTCGACTCACCGCCTGACCGGGTCGAGCTGCGCGTGGGGCCCGAGGTGCGTGGGTATCGTCTAGAATCGGCGTTGCGCCGTTTCTGGCGTTCACGAGTACTGCCCGCGTGCTTCAAGGAGGAGCACCCATGGCTGAGCTTCCCCGCGTCGAGATAGGCGTCTTCGGCGGCAGCGGCTTCTACGAGCTGCTCGACAATCCCAAGGAGTACCGGGTCAACACGCCGTTCGGCCCGCCGTCCTCTCCCGTGATGGTGGGCGAGATAGGGGGGCGGACGGTCGCGTTCCTCCCGCGGCACGGCAAGGACCACTCAGCTTCCGCCGCACGTGATCAACTTCCGTGCGAACGTCTGGGCGATGAAGGAGCTGGGTGTGACCCGGATCATCGGTCCGAACGCGTGCGGTTCGCTGCAGAAGCACGTCGAGCCCGGGCACTTCGTCATCTGCGACCAGTTCGTCGATCGCACGAGCGGCCGCAAGGACACCTTCTACGACGGGCCGATCACCACGCACGTCTCCTCGGCCGACCCGTACTGCCCGACGATGCGCCAGGTCGCCATCGACACCGCGGGCGAACTCGGGATCACGGCGCACCCATCGGGCACGGTCGTGGTCATCCAAGGGCCGCGGTTCTCGACCCGTGCGGAGTCGAAGTGGTTCGCCTCTCAGGGCTGGGAGGTCATCAACATGACCCAGTACCCCGAGTGCTACCTCGCCCGTGAGCTCGAGATCTGCTACGTGCAACATCTCGCTCGATCACCGACTACGATGCCGGGATGGAGGGCGTGCCGCCGGTCAGCAACGAAGAGGTCATCCGTGTCTTCTCCGAGAACAACAGCAAGGTCAAGAGCCTCATCTACGGCGTGATCCCAAGACTCCCTGCCGAGCGCACGTGTCCGTGTGCCGTCGCGCTCCAAGGGGCCGAGTTCTAGGACAAGACATCAGGCACGGGCGCCTCTGATGGCGCCCGTAGACTGACGAAGGGCAGAACGTGTTCGACGTTCCCTCGCTGCGCATCGGCAAGATCTTCGGTATCCCGGTCGAGGTCAACGCGAGTTGGCTCGTGATCTTCGGGCTTGTCTCGTTCTCCCTCGCGAGGAGCTACTTTCCCTCGATTCCTGAGGCGAGCGGAGCGCCGCTGTGGATGATGCTCGTCGTCGCCGTCAATGACCGCGCTGCTGTTCTTCCTGTCCGTTCTGGCGCACGAGCTCAGCCACTCCCTGGTAGTGCAAGGCGGAGGGCGGGAACGTCGACCAGATCACCCTGTTCCTCTTCGGTGGCGTTGCCCAGATGGACGATGAGCCTCGGTCACCCGGACGCGAGTTCCTCATGGCGGCCGCGGGTCCCGGGATGAGCCTCGTGCTTGCGGAGTGTGCTTCGTCGCCTACGTCGGCTCGGCGGCGTAGCGGTGCCGCGTGGTGGGTCTGGGCGCCGCTCCAGTATCTCGCGGTGATCAATCTCGCCGTTGGCGTCTTCAACCTTCTTCCCGGCTTTCCGCTCGATGGCGGGCGGGTGCTCAGGTCGATTCTGTGGGCGATCACGGGTGACGTGCTCAAGGCCACACGATGGGCGTCGGCGGTCGGCCAGCTGATCGGCTGGGCGATGGTCGCGTGGGCAGTCCTGGGCGTGCTCAACGGTCGAGCGGATCTCATCTGGTTCGGGCTCATCGGCTGGTTCATCGCGTCGCTCGCGGGCCACGCGTACCGTCAGCAGCTGCTTCGTTCGCGAATCGAGGGAATCAACGTCTCGGGCATCATGACGCCCGCGCCCGAGTACGTTGACGGTGGGCTGATGCTCGATCAGCTGGTGCAACAGCACTTCCTGGGCGCGCGACACAGTCGCTACCCCGTGATGAGCGAAGGGGCGATCGTCGGTCTCGTCACGCTGCCCGACGTCAAGGAGATCGACCGCGCGGACTGGCCGTTCGTGCGCACCGTCGACGTCGCCTCAACCGATCTGCCCGAGCTCACGGTGTCTGCGGATGCGCCCGTCGACGGGCTCATCGGGCGCCTGGCCAAGGATCGGCCCGGAGCGCTGCTCGTGGTGGGCGAGGGGCGGCTGGTGGGAATCGTGACGCGCGCAGACGTTCTGGGGTTGATCGAAGGACCGCCGACCGCCTGAACTCGCCGTCTGCCGACCCATCTCCGCCGAGTATCGTGGAATGCTTGTTCGTGTTTGTAACAGTTGTTACGATGGAGACCGTACAGTTTCCTTGATCGTCCGGCAGCGATTCGAGGCGTCTACGTGAGTGTCGTGCAGACCAAGAACCGCGTTCCGCAGGGGGTGGTCGAGCGCCTTCCCCAGTATCTGAACGTGCTGCTTGCACCTGCGGAGCGAGGGCCGTCAGACGGTGTCCTCTGCGCAGGCTCTCCGAGCTTGCCGATGTGAATGCTGCGCAGATCAGACGAGATCTCGCGTTCTTCGGCTCCTTCGGCAAGCGCGGGGTCGGCTACGACATCTCGCTGCTCATCGACCACATCCAGCAGATCCTGGGCTCCGACCATGCGCACCGCATCGCGATCATGGGCGCGGGCAATCTCGGATCGGCGATCGCAAGCTACGACGGCTTGCGAGACCGCGGCTTCGTCGTGAGCGCGATGTTCGACAACGACCCGCGCAAGGTCGGGCAGCGTATCGGCGATCTCATCGTCCGAGATGTGAGCGATCTGCGCCGGGTCGTAGCCGAGCAGGGTATCCGGTTCGGGGTGATCGCCGTGCCGTCGGAACACGCGCAGCTGGCGGCCAATGAGTTGTGCGCTGCGGGAATACGGGTACTTCTCAACTACACGCCAGCGTTCGTCGCGGTTCCCGAGTGCGTGACGCTCCACAACACTGACCCTGTGCGCGAGTTGCTTCACACCCTGTACTACCTGTCGCGCACCGAGGCCGTAGCAGAGGCATGATAGTTGCGGTACGCTACCGAGCAGTGTTCACACAGCTGACCGGCATCAGCTGTTTTCGATTTGGACTGGAGGTAGGCTAAGTCATGAGGATATTCGGACTCGGTCCCACTGAGCTCGCCATCATCCTTCTCATCGTGCTCGTTCTGTTCGGCCCCAAGCAGCTGCCCAAGCTGGGCAAGATGTTCGGCAAGGCGATGAAGGACCTGCGAGAGGGCATGGAGGGCAAGGAAGAGGAAGAGGAGGCCCCCAAGGAGATCTCGGAGGCCACCAGCGAGGCTACCGCCGAGGAGGCCAAGAAGCCGGAGGAGACCGCAGTCTAGTCTCTCGGCTCGTGCCGTTGTGACGTCACCGGCGCCACAACCTTCGGGTCAGGGTTGCCAGCGCCGATTCATCGGCTATACTTTCGTGGACATTTCGGCGGGCTGCTCCTCTTCGGGGCAGCCCGTACGCTACGGGCGAGGCGTGCTCGGTTCCGCCCAGGACACACACAGGAGCAGTGGATGCACAAGGAGATCGCCCTTACTCCCGAGGGCCAGACCAAGCTCGAAGACGAGCTCCGCCACCTCGAGACCGTTCGGCGTCGTGAAGTCGGCGAGCGCATCAAGGAGGCCAAGGAGTTCGGCGACATCTCCGAGAACTCCGAGTACGACGACGCCAAGAACGAGCAGGCGTGGGTCGAGAGCCGCATCATCGAGATCAACCAGATCCTCGCGAACGCGACGATCATCGACACGCCCGAAGAGTGCGCCGACAAGGTCACGCTCGGCTGCCAGGTCAGCTCGAGGAGGCGGCGATCGGCGAGAAGCACGACTACCAGATCGTCGGCTCCGCCGAGGCGGATCCCGCGAAGACAAGATCAGCAACGAGTCGCCGGTGGGGCAGGCCATCATGGGCCGCAAGAAGGGCGAGACCGTCGAGGTGACGACGCCGCGCGGTTCGGTCATCGAGTACGTCGTCCGGTCGATCAAGCGCTGAGCGCCATGTCGGACGAGCCTACCGCCGGCACCCCGGTCGAAGACGACCCGTTCGCGGTCAGGCGCGCGAAGCTCCAGGCATTGCGCGCGGCTGGGGTCGAGCCCTTCGTCAACGGCTTCGAGGTCACCGCACGTGCTTCCGAACTGGCCGAGCGCTACGCGGACCTCGAGAGCGGTGCCGAGACCGAAGACACCGTCACCGTGGCGGGTCGACTGGTGGCCAAGCGCGACCAGGGCAAGCTGGCGTTCCTCGTGTTGCGAGATGCCACCGGCGAGATCCAGCTCTTCTGCCGGGTGAACGTGCTTGGGGAGGATGGCTTCGCCGCGGCCAAGGAGCTCGACCTGGGCGACTGGGTCGGCGCCACGGGAATCGTCCTGCGATCGCGACGCGGCGAGCTCTCGGTCCAGCCGAGCGAGGTCACGCTGCTGTCCAAGTCGCTCTCGCCGCTTCCCGAGAAGTTCCACGGGCTCACCGACACCGAGACACGCTATCGGCGGCGCTACGTCGATCTGATCGCGAACCCCGAGGTCCGCGGCGTCTTCGAGACCCGGTTCAGGATCATCGCGGCGATCCGGCGCTACATGGAGTCGCAGGGCTACCTCGAGGTCGAGACGCCGATGCTCCAGCCCATTCCCGGCGGTGCCACCGCGCGGCCGTTCGTCACTCATCACAACGCGCTCGACATGCCGCTCTACCTGCGAATCGCGCCAGAGCTCTATCTCAAGCGGCTGCTCGTCGGCGGCTTCGAGCGCGTCTACGAGATCAACCGCTCGTTCCGCAACGAGGGCATGTCGCCTCGGCACAACCCCGAGTTCACGATGCTCGAGGCGTATCAGGCCTTCGGCGACATGCAGTCGATGATGGAGCTCACCGAAGGCGATCATCACCAACGTGGCCGCGCGAGGTTCTGGGCACGCTGGAGATCGAGTACCAGGGCACGGCGGTCGCGCTGGCCTCACCGTGGCGTCGTGCGACGATGGCCGAGCTGACCAGCGAAGCTGCCGGTGCCGATGTCGACGTTCACACTCCGATCGAGGAGCTGCGAGCGCTGTGCGAGAAGCATGAGATCCCGACCGAGAAGGCTGGGGCCCGGGCAAGCTGCTCAACGAGCTGTTCGAGAAGCTCGTCGAGCACACGCTCGTGCAGCCCACGTTCGTCACGCTCTATCCAGCCGAGACGTCTCCGCTCGCGCGCCGCAACGACGACGACCCGGATCTCACCGACCGCTTCGAGCTCATCATCACCGGTCGGGAGTTCGCCAACGCCTTCTCGGAGCTCGTCGATCCGGTCGACCAGCGCGAGCGTTTCGAGGCCCAGGCCGCTGCCAAGGACGCGGGTGACGACGAGGCGATGTGGGTGGACGAGGACTACCTGCGCGCGCAGGAGTACGGCATGCCGCCGGCAGGCGGGCTGGGCATCGGCATCGACCGGCTCGTCATGCTGCTCACCGACTCTGCGTCCATTCGAGACGTGCTGCTCTTCCCGCACATGCGACCGGAGGCCTGAGCCTGCACTCTTCCCACAGAATCTGAGTCCGAATCACTTAGATGTGTGGCATCGCACTTGCTCATTCTCCATGCATTCGCCGGGCGGCTGTCATGGTCGACGGGTATACTTCCGATACAAGCTTCAACCGCTCCCGGTCGCGTGTGGCGACCGGTGTGATAGGGAGGACGCTCAATGTTCGAGCGATTCACAGAGAAGGCGCGCCGGGTCGTGGTCTACGCCCAAGAAGAGGCGCGTATGCTCAACCAGAACTACATCGGCACCGAGCACCTGCTGCTCGGGCTGATCCGCGAGCAGGACGGCATCGCCGCCAAGGCGCTCGAGTCGCTCAACATCTCGCTCGAGGACGTGCACGCGCAGGTCGAGGACCTTATCGGGCGCGGGACGTTCGTTCCGACCGGTCACATCCCGTTCACGCCGCGCGCGAAGAAGGTGCTTGAGCTCTCGTTGCGCGAGGCGCTGCAGCTCGGACACAACTACATCGGTACCGAGCACATCCTCCTCGGCCTCATCCGCGAGGGCGAGGGTGTCGCCGCTCAGGTACTTCTGAACCTAGGTGCCGATCTCGAGAAGGTCCGCTCGGCGGTCATCCAGCTGCTCTCCGGTCACTACGGCAAGCAGCCAGAGGCCGGCGAGGAGCGGCGCGGCCCCGGCGGGCAGTCGATACTCGACGAGTTCGGCCGCAACCTCACGCGCCAGGCGCGCGAGGGCAAGCTCGATCCGGTCATCGGCCGCGCGCAACGAGATCGAGCGCGTGATGCAGATCCTGTCGCGCCGCACCAAGAACAACCCCGTGCTCATCGGCGAGCCCGGCGTGGGCAAGACGGCGGTCGCCGAGGGACTTGCGCAGCGCATCTCGAGCGACGAGGTACCCGAGACCATCAAGGACAAGCAGCTCTACACGCTCGATCTTGCGGCGCTTGTCGCTGGCAGCAAGTACCGCGGCGAGTTCGAGGACCGCCTCAAGAAGGTCATGAAGGAGATTCGCGAGCGCGGCGACATCATCCTGTTCGTCGACGAGATGCACACGCTCGTCGGGGCCGGCGCTGCAGAGGGCGCGATCGACGCCGCAAGCATCATCAAGCCCGCTCTCGCGCGCGGCGAGCTCCAGACCATCGGCGCCACCACGCTCGACGAGTACCGCAAGTACGTCGAGAAGGACCCGGCGCTCGAGCGCCGGTTCCAGCCCATCCAGGTCGGAGAGCCGAGCGTCGACGAGACGGTTCGAGATCCTCAAGGGACTGCGAGACCGCTACGAGGCGCACCATCGCGTCTCGATCACGGACGAGGCCATCGACGCGGCTGCCACGCTGGCCGACCGCTACATCTCGGACCGCTTCCTGCCCGACAAGGCGATCGACCTGATCGACGAGGCCGGCGCGAAGATGCGCATCCGATGATGACCGCTCCTCCGGGCGTCGAGAGGTCGACGACCGGCTGCGCCAGGTGCGCGCCGAGAAGGAAGCGGCGATCGAGGCGCAGGAGTTCGAGAAGGCGGCCTCGCTGCGCGACGAGGAGAAGCAGATCCTCGCCGAGAAGCGCGCGATGGAAGAGGAGTGGCTCAAGCCTGACGCCCGACGCGTCGTCGAGGTGACCGAGCGCGAGATCGCCGAGGTCGTCTCGATGTGGACGGGTGTTCCGGTCACCGACCTCACCGAGGAGGAGACCGCCAAGCTGCTCCGCATGGAGAACGTGCTTCACGAGCGCATCGTCGGCCAGGACGAAGCGGTCACTGCGGTCAGCAAGGCGATACGCCGGGCTCGCGCCGGGCTCAAGGACCCGCGCCGTCCCGGTGGGTCGTTCATCTTCCTCGGCCCGTCCGGCGTGGGCAAGACCGAGCTGGCCAAGGCGCTCGCCGAGTTCCTGTTCGGCAGCGAGGAGCGCGCTGATCTCGCTCGACATGAGCGAGTACATGGAGAAGCACACGGTCTCCCGACTCATCGGGTCGCCTCCGGGCTACGTCGGCTTCGACGAGGGCGGTCAGCTCACCGAGCTCGTTCGCCGCAAGCCCTACTCGGTGATCCTGTTCGACGAGATCGAGAAGGCGCATCCAGACGTGTTCAACGTCTTGCTCCAGATCCTGGAGGAGGGCCGCCTGACCGACGCCCAGGGCCGCAAGGTCGACTTCAAGAACGCCATCGTGATCATGACGAGCAACGTCGGCGCGCGCGACATCGTCAAGAACACCTCGCTTGGCTTTGGCCCCCGCACGTCAGACGGGCTGTCGTACGAGGACGTCAAGCAGAGGGTCACCGGCGAGCTCAAGACGCTGTTCCGCCCCGAGTTCCTCAACCGCGTCGACGAGGTCATCGTCTTCCACGACCTGAGCGAGCGCCGAGATCGAGCAGATCGTCGACCTCATGGTGTCTCGCACGCGCGATCAGCTCATGCTGCACGGCATGGGCATCACGCTGACTCCGGAGGCCCGTCTCCTCTTGGCGAAGGAGGGCTTCGACCCGGCGCTCGGCGCGCGGCCGCTGCGTCGCTCCATCCAGCGCCTCATCGAAGACCCGCTGTCCGAGCAGATCCTTGCGGGCAACTGGCAGGCTGGAGACGTCATCGAGGCGTACGTCGACGACGACGGCTTGCTGGCGTTCCGCAAGGGAGAGGGCGTGGTTGCCGTCCCGGCGAGCCGGCACCCTGATGAGGAGCCCGCCGAGACGGCACCTTCGGCACCTCGGCCGCTCGCGCAAGCGCGTGGCGGGCAGAGCGCCGGCGGGGCGTCGGGCGAGTAGTCGGTAGTGGCGAAGGTCCGCACCGTATGGCGCTGTCAGACGTGCGGCGCGAGTGCCCCACGCTGGGTGGGCCGGTGCGGCGAATGCGGCGAGTTCGGCACCTATGTAGAAGAGATCGAGCAGCCCGCTCCGGGTTTGGGGCGGGCTGCTCGCGTTTCGGCGCAGACCGTCTCGCTCACCGATGCGGGTGCGCAAGAGGCCGTGCGCCTGCCGACCGGCAGTAGACGAGCTCGATCGGGTCCTGGGTGGAGGTCTCGTTGCCGGCTCGCTCGTCCTGCTCGGCGGAGAGCCGGGCATCGGCAAGTCGACGCTGCTTCTGCAGGCGGCCCAGTCCATCGCGAGCGCCGGTGACGAGGTCCTCTACGTCTGCGGTGAGGAGTCGCCGCAACAGGTCGGGATGCGCGCGCGGCGACTCGGAGCGGACTCGTCACGAGGTCGTGCTCCTCCCCGAGCTCGACGTGACGGCGGTGGAGCGCTCTGTGAGGGAGAGGCGCCCCACCGTTCTCGTCGCTCGACTCGATTCAGACGGCGTTCGACCCGGAGCTGGCCGGTGCGCCGGGAAGCGTCGGCCAGGTGCGCGCGTGCACCGCGCGGCTCACGCGCATCGCCAAGGACCTGGGCGTCACGACGCTGATCGTGGGCCACGTCACCAAGGACGGGGCGATCGCGGGACCTCGCGTTCTCGAGCACATGGTAGACGCGGTGCTCTACTTCGAAGGCGACCGGGATCACGCGTTTCGCATCGTGCGTGCCGTGAAGAACCGATTCGGCTCGGCCAGCGAGATCGGCATCTTCGAGATGACCGAGTCCGGGTTGCTCGGCGTGGGCGCTCCATCGGCGGCCTTGCTGGCCGAGCGGACTGAGCCGGTCGCGGGATCGGTCGTGATGGCTGCGGTCGAGGGTTCGCGCCCGCTGCTCGTCGAGATCCAGGCGCTCGTCACACCGAGCTATCTGCCGGCGCCGCGCAGGCTTGCCACCGGGATCGAGACCGCCAGGCTGCTGCAGGTCCTTGCGGTGCTCGAGCGGCGATGCGGCCTCTCGTTCGCGGGTCAGGACGTCTTGGTGTCGGTCGCCGGGGGACTGAGGATCGCCGAGCCGGCGATAGACCTCCCCTTGGCGATCGCGCTGTGGTCGGCGCTGCGCGACGTTGCGGTCCCGCTGGACGTCGCAGCCTTCGGCGAGGTGGGCCTGACCGGTCACGTGCGGCCGGTCTCGCAGGCTGCGGCCCGCGTGCGCGAGGCGGAGCGATTCGGGCTGGAGCGGGTGTTCGGCGCGTCCGTGCCCTCATTGGCGAGCTCGGACTCGGGGGCACTCGTGCGGATCAAGATGCTCGCTGATGCGCTGGATGCGTTGACCTGAGCTCCCTCGGCTTCGCTTGGGAATGTTCTGTGGCAGAAGTATCCTGTCTCCACAACGCTCGAGGGGGGGCCTGGTGGCAGAGCAGCGCAAGCTTCGAGAGGCGATGGGTGCCGAACTCGAGAAGGTCGCGCCCGGAACACCGCTGCGCGAGGGGCTCGACATGGTCATCTCGGCCACGGACCGGTGCGCTCATAGTCATCGGGGACGCAGGCGCACTCGACGCTGTGAGCGACGGCGGGTTCGTGATCGACATGCCCTTCACGTTCCAGCGGCTGTTCGAGCTGGCCAAGATGGACGGCGCGATCCTGCTCGACCCGCCGTGCGACAGAATCCTCAAGGCCAACGTGCACCTGATTCCGGACTCCTCGCTGCCCACGTCGGAGACGGGGATGCGCCACCGGACTGCCGAGAGGGTGAGTCGGCAGACGAACGCGCTTGGTGATCGCCATCTCGCAGCGCCGCAACAAGGTGAACCTCTACTTCATGGGGCGGCGGATCACGCTCGACGAGATCGACGTCGTGCTCGCAAAGGCGAATCAAGCGTTGCAGACGCTGCAGAACTACCGGCAGCGACTCGACGAGATGCTCAAGCGCCTGTCGCTACTCGAGTTCGAGGATCTCGTGACCTTGGGCGACGTCACTGAGGTGGTGGGTCGCTTCGACCTCGTGCGCAGGGTATCGAGAGAGGTCGGCCGCTACACCCTGCAGCTCGGCACCGAAGGCCGGCTGGTGCGGATGCAGTCTGACGAGCTGACCGCAGGTGTCGAGGAGGAGTACACGCTGGTGCTTCGCGACTACTCGGCCGAAGTCTCGCCCCGGCGCGTCACTGCGATCAAGGACCGGCTGTCGGGACTTCCTCCCGAGAGGCTGCTCGAGGCCGACGCTATCGCGCACGAGCTCGGTTTCACGTCACCCGAGCACGCAGAGCAACATTTGCGCCCTCGGGGCTATCGTGCGCTCGCGCAGATACCGATGCTACCTAGTAGCGTGGTCTCGCGAATCGTGGAGCGCTTCTCGACGCTTCCCGAGATCATGCGCGCTTCCGACGCCGACCTGGATGCGGTCGACGGTGTCGGGGGGCGACGGGCCAGTGCTATCACGAGCGGGCTCGCTCGTCTCCGGGCACACGTGTCGGTCTAGGCGCGGTCGGTTGCGGTCACGTGGGCAAGCGACGCCGTGTTGCCATCACGGGCGCTTGAGTCGGCAACGGCGCCGGGTGTTCCGGCGCGAGAGGAGGTGAGGGCGCAGCGGTCGATTGAACCGCTCACGCCATGCATATGCTCCAGGCAATCACCCGCTTCGTGCTCGTTGTGGCGGGGCTCCTGGGCGGGTATGCAGTAGCTCGAGCCGTCGACTGGCAAGCACAGAACATCGGTCTGCCCCAAAACTACGTCATCTTCATGTTCATCATTCTTGGGGGCGCGATCGGCTTCGTGCTTGGCGGCATCGTCGGCAGGGAACTGACAACCGCTTGGGTCCGCATCGAAGCGAGGATCTCAGAGGTCTCGGCGGCCGAACTCATCTTGGGGACGATCGGTCTGGTGGTCGGTCTCGTCGATCGCGTTCTTGGCCGCTCAGCCGCTCAGACTGCTGCAGCCACCGGGACTTGCCGCCTCGGTGATGATCCTGCTCTCCATCGTCATCGCGTATCTGGCAATCTCGGTCGCACTGACTCGGAAGCGCGAGTTCGCCGCGATCTTCCCCAGGCTTGCACCCTCAGAGCTTGTCACCGCGGACGAGCGGCTCATGATCTTGGACACGAGTGCGGTCATAGACGGACGTTTTCTCGAGATGCAGCAGATCGGATTCATGCCGGGGAGGATTCGCGTGCCCCGCTTCGTCCTTGCCGAGCTTCAGACGCTGGCCGACTCCGCCGACGAGGGCAAGCGGTCTCGCGGCCGACGTGGCCTGGATCTGCTCGCCGCCCTTCCGGACAAGGATCTCGTGGACGTGTTCGAGATGGACTACGCCGACGTCGCCGCCGTTGACGACAAGCTGATGCGACTGGCGGCAGATACGAACGGTGTGGTCGTGACGGTGGACTACAACCTCGGCAAGGTCGCCCGCGTGCGTGGAATCGAGATACTCAACCTCAACGAGGCCGCGGCGGCGCTCAGGCCGAGCTTCCTACCCGGCGACCCCATACACCTTCGCATCGCGAAGTCCGGCAAGGAGGCCGGTCAGGGCGTCGGCTACCTCGAGGACGGGACGATGGTGGTAGTACAGGATGGACGCGATCTGGTGGGTACCGACTCCGATGTCGAGGTGACGTCAGTGCTTCAGACCTCGGCTGGCAGGATGATCTTCGCTCGGCCTGGGAACGGGACCTACTCCGAGGCCGGGGCGCTGTGAGCTGCTGTCGTCGCTGCGATCGTCGTCGCCGGCGGCTCGGGCGAGCGGTTCGGCCGAGCGGAAGGCAAACAGCTCGCCCTCGTGGCGGGCCGACCGGTGCTCGCCTGGTCGCTGCTCGCTCTGGATGCGTGCGAGCTCGACACGATCGTGGTCGTGTGTCACCCGGATCGCGTCGCCGAGTATCGCGCCCAGGCGGTCGATCCGCTTGCCCTCGCCACATCGGTCGTCTTCGCTCGTGGAGGCGAGTCGCGCCAGGAGTCCGTGGCTTCGGGGCTCGCGTCTCTGCCCGAGGGCATCGAGATCGTCATCGTTCACGACGGTGCGCGGCCGCTACTGAGGCCCGAGACCGCACTCGGCGCACTCGCGATGTTGAGATCGGCTCCGGACGCGGACGGCGTGATCGTGGGCCACCCCTCGGTAGACACACTCAAGATCGTGGAGGCGGGACGCATTGTCGAGACAGCCGACCGCTCCGTCCTGTGGGCGGTGCAGACCCCGCAGATCTTCCGCGTCTCGGCCCTGCGCGCCGCGCACGAGGCTTCTCTGCGCGACGGCTTTGCCGCCACTGACGATTCGGCGCTGGTCGAGCGCTGTGGCGGCATTGTGAGAGTCTTCGAGGGGCCGAGAGACAACATCAAGATCACGGTGCCCGAGGACCGAGCGTTCGCCGAAGGCGTGCTGCATGCGCCGCGAGGAGGGGAAGTAGGGGCCATGCGCATCGGAATCGGATACGACGTCCACGCCTTCGAGGCGGGCAGGAAGCTGGTTCTGGGAGGGGTTGAGATAGACCACGAGCATGGCCTTGCCGGGCATTCCGATGCCGACGTGCTTGCGCACGCACTCATGGACGCGCTTCTGGGCGCGTTGCGCGAGGGCGACGTGGGCAAGCTCTTTCCCGACACCGACCCGCGGTTCGCCGGAGCGGACTCCATGATGCTTCTGCGCGAGGTCGCACGTCTCGTACGCGACAGCGGTTTCGTGCTTGAGGACGCCGACTGTGTCCTGGTCTTGGAGGAGCCCAAGATCGCGCCCGTATCGCGATGCGATGCGGCAGAACCTTGCCCACGCAATGGGTGTCGATCGGGCGCGGGTGGGGGTCAAGGCCACCACCACCGAAGGGCTGGGCTTCGAAGGGCGCCGCGAGGGCGTCGCGGCCTACGCCGTTGCGCTTCTGGAACGAGCCTGAACGGGGCGTCACTCCTGCTAGACTGGTGCGAAGCGGCTCGATCACGGGCCGGGAGTCTCGGGGGCCGGCGGCCAGGCAGACGGTGGCAGTGCGATTCGCTGATGACATACGCGCGGTCAAGGAACGCGATCCGGCGGCGACCTCGACGCTGAGCGTCCTTTTCAACTACCCTGGTCTCCACGCGCTGTGGGCACATCGGTTCAACCACTGGCTTTGGGGTCACGGGCGCCACGGCATCGCGCGCTGGTTCTCGCAGATCGCCCGGTGGCTCACCGGCATCGAGATTCATCCGGGGGCGACCATCGGCGAGCGGTTCTTCATCGATCACGGATCGGGTGTCGTCGTCGGTGAGACCACGATCATCGGCGACGATGTGACGCTGTATCAGGGCGTGACCCTCGGCGGCACCGGCAAAGAGACCGGCAAGCGCCACCCGACGCTCGAGGACTGCGTCGTCGTCGGCGTCGGTGCCGCCGTGCTCGGCGACATCACCGTCGGCCACGGCAGCAAGGTGGGTGGCGGCGCGGTGGTCATCGATGACGTCCCTCCCAACTGCACCGTGGTCGGTGTGCCCGGCCGCGTTGTCGTACGCTCGGGCGAGCGGGTCGACGCAGTCGACCTGCACCATGAGGACCTGCCCGACCCGGTGGTCGAGATGTTTCGGTGTCTGCAGCGGCGCATCGACCGACTTGAGAAGCTGTCGGCTTCCGTGAGAGATGCCGATGCCGAGCGCGCAGGCGTCTCGTCGATGAGGAGCCGGAGGAGGCTGCAGCATGCCCTGTCGACGATGACGGGGGGCTGTCGGTCGATTTCGAGGGCGGGCGCTGGGAGATCTGACAAGCGAGAAGAAGCTGTGATTACGGAGGGCTCGAGGAACATGCGCGTCTACAACACCCTGACACGGTCCAAAGAGGAGTTCGTGCCGCGCGACCCCGGCAAGGTGTCGATGTACGTGTGTGGGCCCACCGTCTACAACCACATCCACATCGGCAACGCGCGTACCTTCCTGTCGTTCGACGTCATCCGCCGCTATCTCGAGTGGAAGGGTCTTCGACGTTCGCTTCGTGCAAAACATCACCGATGTCGACGACAAGATCATCAATCGCGCCAACGAAGAGGGCCGTCCGGCCTCCGAGGTCGCCGAGGAGTACACCGAGGCCTTCATCACTGCGATGCGCGCGCTTGGAGTGGAAGACCCGACGGTGCGTCCGCTGTGCACCGAGACGATTCCGCAGATGATCGGGATGATCGAGCGTCTCATCGAGCGCGGGAACGCGTACGTCGTCGACGGCGACGTCTACTTCTCGGTTCGCAGCTTCCCCGGCTACGGGAAGCTCTCGGGTCGCGACATCGATGAGATGCACGCGGGTGCGCGCGTCGAGGTCGACGACCGCAAGCGCGACCCGCTCGACTTCGCGCTGTGGAAGTCGTGCAAGCCCGGTGAGCCTCACTGGCCCAGCCCGTGGGGCGAAGGGCGGCCCGGCTGGCACATCGAGTGTTCGGTCATGTCGGAGCAGGAACTGGGTGTCACCTTCGACATCCACGGCGGCGGCGCGACCTCATCTTCCCGCACCACGAGAACGAGCTCGCGCAGTCCGAGGCGGCCACGGGGCAGCCGTTCGTACGCTACTGGCTGCACGGCGGCATGCTCCAGGTGAACGCCGAGAAGATGAGCAAGTCGCTCGGCAACTTCCTGCTGCTCAAAGAGGTCCAGGAGCGCTATCCAACCCCGGTGATTCGGCTGCTTATGCTGCAGACCCACTACCGCAGCCCGCTGGACTTCTCGGACTCGCGGCTCGACGAGACGACGCATGCCTACGAGCGGCTCGAGAACCTCGTGCGCAACCTGCGCTGGGCTCGCTCGCTCGCGGCGTGCGGTCTCGGCGCGCCGCCCGAGGCGTGTGGAGGGCTCGTTCTCCACATACAGGCGGCGAGGGAGAAGTTCGCCGCCGAGATGGACGACGACTTCAACACGGCAGGCGCCTTGGCTGCGGTCTTCGAACTCGCCAAGGCGGCCAACGTGTTCCTCTCCGAGTACCAAGTCGACCTGTGCGTGGAGGACAAGGATGCCCTGCTCGATGCCGAGGAGGTCGTCGTCGAGCTTCTGGGCGTCTTGGGCATCGAGATCTTCGAGCCGCAGACATGCTGCTACCCGGTCGAGGTGGTGGCGCTCGCGGCCGATGTCGCCAGCTACGGGGGAACCGATCCCGAAGAAGCAGTCGAGTGTCTCCTGGCCTGCAGGTCGGCCGCCCGTGCCGAGAAGGACTGGGGCCGGGCCGACGCCGTGCGCGACGGGCTCGCGGGACTTGGCTTCAGCGTCGAGGACACGCCGCAGGGTGCGCGCGTCAGCTACAGCGCCTGACCGCCGTGATACTCGAGGGCAGAAACGCGGTTCTTGAGGCGCTTCGTGCGGGCATGCCGCTCGCGCGCGTGATGCTCGCCGAGAAGCGCAGGCGGACCGCTCGCTAGACGAGATTCAGCGCAGGTCCGCCGAGGCTGAAACGCCCGTGGCTTTGGTGCCACGGCGTGAACTCGATCGCGTCAGTGAGCGCGGTGCGCACCAAGGCGTGGTCGCCGAGGCCGCGCCGTTTCGGTTCACGCCCCTTGCAGACGTGCTCGCTGCGGTACAGGGTGTCGATCGGGCGCTGGTGATCGCGCTCGATCACGTCACCGACCCCGGCAATCTCGGTGCGGTTGCGCGCACCGCTGAGGTCGTGGGGGCGGCGTGCGTTCTCGTCCAGAAGCGTCGAAGCGCCGCGGTGACCGCCGCTGCCTGGAAGTCCGCTGCCGGGGCACTCGCACACGTTCCGCTCGTGCAAGAGGCGAACCTGGTGCGTTCCCTGCGAACAGCTGAAGGGCGCGGGTTCTGGGTCGCCGGCGCATCCGAGCACGCCGAGAAGACCCTATGGGAATCGCCACTCGAGGGACGTCTCGCTCTTGTGATGGGCTCGGAAGGGGAGGGGCTGGCACGGCTGACCGTCACGGCGTGTGACTTCCTCGTGCGGCTGCCCCAGGTCGGCAAGATCGGCTCTCTCAACGTGGCCCAGGCGACGACCGCGCTGTGCTACGAGTGGATGCGGCGCACTCCGGAGACCCGATGAGGCGCAAGGTCTTGCTGGTGGACGGGTACAACGTGATTCGCCTCACGCCGCCGTACCGCGAACTCGCCACAGCGGATCTTGACAGCGCGCGCGTCGCCCTGATCTCGGACGTGGCTGCCTATGCCGGCGACGAGTGGGACGCCACGGTCGTCTTCGATGGCGGCAACAACACGCACTCGACTGGCGAGCCACACCAAGCGGTGGGATTGACCGTCGTGTTCTCCCGATACGGCACCGAGGCCGATGCCGTGATCGAGTCGCTCGCGCGGACGGCCCGAGAGCGCGGAGACGACGTCGAAGTGGTCACGAGCGATGCCCAGACGCAATGGGCGGTGTTCGGCCGAGGCGTGGCGCGTCGCTCCTCGGCGGAGTTCGCGGGCGAGCTTCGAGCTGAGGAAGCTTCGTGGCGGGAGCACTCTCCCCATGGAGAGACCCGCGGCACCATCGAAGACAGGATCGACGCCGGTGTGCGCGAGCGACTTGCGCGCTGGGCGCGGGGCGAGGAGTAGCCTGGCGGGCGTCTCTGCAAAAATGCTTCGCGAACGCACGCTTGACCTTAATGCCCGCTAACGCTACGTTCCTAATGCACGTTCACAAATGTAGCGTCGAAACTGACGCCGTCCACCCCTCCGGACGATTGGGAGGGCGCGATTCTAGGGGGCATCGCTGTGGGCGCACAACGGGGGATTGCTGGGCACCACTCGCACTGCACGCGTGGTGAGGACTTGGCCTTGGTGCAGGCTGCCCGCAACGGCGATCAACTGGCAAGCTGCGAGTTGGTGAGGCGCTATCGCGCCCTCATCCGTTCGAAGGCTCGCTCCTACTTCCTGGTGGGGGCGGATCGTGACGACATCATCCAAGAGGGCATGATCGGCCTGTTCAAGGCGATCCGCGACTACGATCCTTCTCGCGAGGCGAGTTTTCATTCGTTTGCGGAGCTTTGCGTGACTCGGCAGATCATCACCGCTGTGAAGGCGGCCACGCGGCGCAAGCACTCGCCGCTCAACGGATACATCTCGCTGTCCCGACCCGCATCACCCGAGGATGACGGTGAGCGGTTGCTCTCAGACATCATCGCGGCGCGAGAGATCTGCGACCCCGCCGAGATCGTTGTCGGCGCGTGGGAGAGCAACTACATCCGCAGCGGCGTCGTCGAGGCGCTCTCGCGGTTCGAGCATGATGTACTGCGTCTCTACACTGGGGGCGCGTCGTATCAGGAGATCGCCGAGAGACTCGGACGGCACACCAAGGCTGTCGACAACGCCCTCCAGCGAGTGAAGCGCAAGATGGAGGTCCAAGTGAACCGCTGTCACGCGTGCTAGCTGCGTAGTACTGGCGGGCGAGGGTGGGTCGCGCTACACTTCTGCGGTCTCGCTGGCGTGGCGCAATCCGGCAGCGCACCTGATTTGTAATCAGGGGGTTGGGGGTTCGAGTCCCCCCGCCAGCTCCATACGCTTATTGAGTGGGCGGCTTGGGCTTTGTCAGCCGAGCCGTCTGCCATGTGAGGGCCGATCGGCGCGCTGCTCCCGGTCAGTGCTGATCATCCGCATCTCGAGGCTCGCGCGCGGTCTGCTCTTCGTGCCAGAGGAGCTCAACGACCTCCACTGGCGACGCGATGTTCTTCAGCTGGAACGCTCCGTGGGAATGCACCGTGAAGCCTCTGCCCGCCTTGTGTGCGACGTCTGCGGTGGCGAACGCTTGGCCACCATCCGCAAGATTCATCACGCGGGCAGCCAGGTTCAGCGCAGAACCGATGAACGGTCGCCCGCCCTTGTCCAAAATGACCTCGCCTTGGGCCACCCCGATGCGCACGGCCATCTCCCTGTCGCTGGGATGCGCCCGGTTGTGCGCCTCGAGGGCCCGCTGCATGTCGACAGCGGCCCCCAAGGCCTCGGCAGGCTTCTCGAAGGCTGCGACGATTCCGTCGCCCCCGGTCGACTTCCCGTGTCCCCGGTAGGATTCGATGACCGGAAGCAGCATGTCTCGGTGCTGCTGTATCGCCTTCGCAGTCACGATGCTGCCCTCCTCCTCGGTCATACGCGAGAAGGATTTCATGTCCGTGATCATCACGACCTTGTTGGTGGTGTGCTGCGTCGCGAGCTTCTCCTCGCACGTCGCGACGAGACGAAGCAGCTCGTCGACGTCGGCATCCTCCGCGGCCATCGAGGCCGACTGCACGACTGGCTCACGAGGAGCCTCCGGGATGAGGGCGAAAGCGCGCTCGAACACCGCAGCGAAGCCGACCGCGATCACCATCGAACTCAACGCGGCAATCGCCAGTTCGTTCCACGCGAAGTTCAGGTCGAGGAGTGTATACAGGACCGCGGCACCAGCTGCCGGGACGATCGTGCCAAGGGCCACCCCGGCCAAAAGAAGCAGTTGGCTCTCCTGTTCGCGCGCCTTGCGAACCGCGAGCGCCACCACCACGGCGCCAAGCCCCCAGATGAGCGGTTGTACGATCAGGGCCATTGGGTGTTGGACTCGGCTCATGCTCGAGAGCACTCCGTCGACCATCCCAGAGTCGATGGCGCCAAACGACTTCGCTGCCCACTCGCCTGACAGAAGCGTATCGGGGGCATTGCGGAAGTTGAGAATCGGGTCGGAGCCCATACTGATGGTCGAGCCAGCCAGACGCGTGGCTGAGTCCAAGGCGACGATCACTACCTCTACCGCTACGCAGGCGACCCCCGCAACCAGCGCGGCCGAGCCCGCGCTCATCAGGTAGCCGGCGATCGCGACCGCTGCCCACACGGGGCCTAGGAAGGCTCCCGCTATGGAGGCTGCGATGATCAGGAACGCGCGTCCACCATCTGCGCCGAGATAGCGTACTCCCACGATGCCAAGCACGATGAACAGGATGCCGACGACGGGATTGGCGGCAGACACCGGTATCGCCAGGGCCAGTACCGCCACGATCACGCCCAGATCCATCGACCCAGCTGCTGCGACTCCGGCAAGGATCGCCAGGCCTGCGGCTGCCCAGCCCGGCTTGAAGCCCATTCCCGCGAGGCCCCCGTAGGTTGCCGCCGCGATCGCGGCGGACCGTAGCCAGTGCAGCAGCTCCTCGTTGTTTCTGCGCACGCGGTTGCCCATAGGTCCCCTCCGTAGCCGACCACGCCCCACATCCAGCTATTGTGACGCATCACGTCGTCCCCCGTCTGCGGTAGAATCCTTCGCAGGTGAGTAGCGCGCGGGTCTGGCGAGAGGGCGACGATCGGGGGGATTGTAGTGGCACACGAGGACTTCTTGGCACGCGTGCCCATCTTTGCGAGCTGCACCACCGAGGAGATCGAGGCAATCGTCGCAGTCGCCCAAGAGAGCTACTTCCAGCCCGGTCAGATCATCGTGACGCAGGGCACTCCGGGACAGGCATTCTACCTGCTGCTCTCCGGCAGGGTGGAGATTCTGCGCGACGGGACATCGTTGGGCGCGTTCGGGCCCGGCGACTTCTTTGGCGAGATGTCTCTGCTCGACCAAGCACCGCGCTCGGCAACGATCCGGGCGCTCGATCAGACGACCTGCCTCATGCTTTCGAGCTGGGACTTCAAGGCGCTGCTCGAGAAGCATCCCTCGATCGCGATCAAGCTGCTCGAGGTCTTGAGCCGGCGACTGCAGGGTCGCTGACGAACGAATCGGACGATAGGGAACGAGGAGACGTGTCGATAACCGGGATGCTTCTGCTTCAAGATGTTGCCGAGCGCATCGTCGCGCGCTGGCTGGGCGAGCGGGGAAAGCTGGACGTCCAGGACGCGACCGGCCGAGAAGCCCTCGGTGGACGCGCCGTCGATCTCACCTACGCGTGGCAGGGGAGTCGGCACAAGATCAAGGTCAAGCCCGACCCGTACTTCGGCACCGACCCTGGCAAGATAGCCGACCGATCTCTCACCTTCTATCGTGCGGATGCCTCCGCCTACGCGTTCGAGTCGATCGCAAACAGCGCGACCCGCGAGCCAGGATGGGTGTCTGGGTCTGACGCGGACGAGCTGTTCTACTACCGACTCGCGCTCGGCCAGACCGAGGAGGAGATCCGGGCACTGATGAACGAGCCCGACGAGGTGTTCTTCTCGGAGCTCGAGGTCGACCGAGACGAACTTGTGACGATGCCCATGGCGGCCGCGCGCGCGTGGTTCGACTCGAACGCCGACAACTACCAGGCCCGGCCGGTCATCGTCGGTGGTGTCGCGGCGTGGTATCGGCTCGTCCCGCGAGCAGACATCGATTCCGCGGTGCAGGGGCTCAAGATAGTGGGTCCGGTGTTTCGCTCGCTGTCGACCTAGGTGACACGTTTGGGGCTCGCCCGTGGTGCGATTTCAGGGGCCCTGACTGGATACGCCCGGCACCGTGGTCGGCGTTGACACCCATGAGAGGGATGCATTACTATCCCCTTCGCCCTTGCCGAGGGCATCTCCTCGGCGTGCAACTTGAAAAGTGTAGACAGGTTCTATTTTTTTGCGTACGTGGGGGTGTGCCCGAGTGGCTAAAGGGGACGGGCTGTAAACCCGTTGGCTATGCCTACCATGGTTCGAATCCATGCGCCCCCACCACGAACGATCACGCGTGCGAATCGCGCGCTCGAAGCGCCCACATAGCTCAGTCGGCAGAGCACTTCCTTGGTAAGGAAGAGGTCACCGGTTCAAGTCCGGTTGTGGGCTCCACTTGATAACCGAGTCCGAGGTCGCATGCTTCGGGCGTCTCGGCGGTGTAGCTCAGTTGGTCAGAGCACACGGTTCATACCCGTGGCGTCGCTGGTTCGAGTCCAGCCACCGCTACCAGGGAACGCGCGCCGCCGCAGGCGGTGCTGATAGAGTCAAGCAGGTGCCACTACTAGGAGTGCGAGTGCAGGTATTGTGACGGGCCCTCAAGCGGCAGCGGCCGGCCCCGTCGAAGAGGTCCCCGAAGGAGGAGACTCATGGCGAAGCAGAAGTTCGAGCGCACCAAGCCGCACGTCAACGTCGGTACCATCGGTCACGTCGACCACGGCAAGACCACGCTCACCGCGGCGATCACGAAGCGTCAGGCCGAGAAGGGCTATGGCGGACTTCACGCCGTTCGATCAGATCGACAAGGCTCCCGAAGAGCGCGAGCGCGGCATCACCATCGCGATCGCGCACGTCGAGTACGAGACCGAGAACCGCCACTACGCGCACGTCGACTGCCCGGGTCACGCCGACTACGTCAAGAACATGATCACCGGTGCCGCCCAGATGGACGGCGCGATCCTCGTCGTCGTCCGCCGCCGACGGCCCGATGCCCCAGACCCGCGAGCACATCCTGCTCGCCCGTCAGGTCGGCGTTCCCTACATCGTCGTCTTCCTGAACAAGGCCGACATGGTCGACGACGAGGAGCTCCTCGAGCTCGTCGAGATGGAAGTCCGCGAGCTGCTCAGCGAGTACGAGTTCCCGGGCGACGACACCCCGATCATCGAGGGTTCGGCGCTCAAGGCGCTCGAGGGCGACGAGGCGTGGGTCGGCAAGATCGACGAGCTCCTCGAGGCCGTCGACACCTACATCCCGAGCCCGAGCGCGACATCGACAAGCCGTTCCTGATGGCCATCGAGGACGTCTTCACCATCACCGGTCGCGGCACCGTTGCCACCGGTCGTGTCGAGCGTGGCGTGGTCAAGGTCGGCGACGAGGTCGAGATCGTCGGCATCCACGACGAGACCAAGAAGACGGTCGTCACCGGCGTCGAGATGTTCCGCAAGCTGCTCGACGAGGCTCAGGCCGGCGACAACGTCGGCCTGCTGCTTCGCGGTATCGCGCGCACCGAGATCGAGCGTGGCCAGGTCCTGTGCAAGCCCGGCTCGGTCACCCCGCACACCGAGTTCATGGGCCAGGTCTACATCCTGACCAAGGACGAGGGCGGCCGTCACACGCCGTTCTTCGACGGCTATCGCCCGCAGTTCTACTTCCGCACCACCGACGTGACCGGCGTCGCCCACCTTCCCGAGGGCACCGAGATGGTCATGCCCGGCGACAACGTCGAGCGTGCGCGGCGAGCTCATCCAGCCGATCGCGATGGAGGACGGCCTGCGCTTCGCCATCCGCGAGGGTGGCCGCACCGTCGGCTCCGGTCGTGTCATCGAAGATCATCAAGTAGAACCTGCTCGACTCGAGCGAAACGTGCGGGGCTCGGCAAGCCGTTGCCGGGCCCCGTTTCGCCGCCTCTCGAGGGCGGTCCGTGGTTTGACAGTGCCGAAAACGGGGTGCTAGAGTACCCTACCGCGCCTGCGCCCACTAGCGTGGTCAAGCGCGGCCCCGAGGAGGATCCATGCGAACGTTGGTGACGCTGGCGTGCACAGAGTGCAAGCGCCGCAACTACACCACCAAGAAGAACAAGCAGAACAACCCGGAGCGCATCGAGTTCAAGAAGTACTGCAAGTGGTGCAAGACCCACACGGTGCACAAGGAGACCCGCTAGCTGCCGTGACAGAGTTGCCTGAGGAGTAGGCCAGTAGCTCCAATTGGTAGAGCGCCGGTCTCCAAAACCGGATGTTGGGGGTTCGAGTCCCTCCTGGCCTGCCAGATCACACCGTTGCGGCCCAAGCCGCAACGTTGATGCGTGGCGGTATCCAACCGCAGGAACGGACGGAACAGAAGATGGCCAAGGAAACGACAGCCGACACGAAGCCGGCGAAGACGCAGAAGGCGAAGGCCTCCAAGCCGGCCAAGCCCAACGTCTTCGCGCGGCTGGCGCAGTACTTCCGCGACGTGCGCTCCGAGATGAAGCGTGTCGTGTGGCCGCAGCGCCCGGAGGTCATCAACTCCAGCATCGTCGTGATCGTCACGCTCCTCTTCTTCGTCGCCTTCACCTTCATCGTCGACTCGTTGGTCGTGCAGGTCACTGCGCCTTGTCACGAGTCGGGGCTAGACGATGGCCAAGAAGTGGTACGTCATCCACACCTACTCGGGCTACGAGAACAAGGTCAAGACGAATCTTGTGCACCGCATCGAGTCGATGGGCATGCAGGACAAGATCTTCGACGTGCTGATTCCCACCGAGACCGTGACCGACATCAAGGAGGGTGGCCGTCGGGTCACCTCCGAGAAGAAGGTCTTCCCCGGCTACATCCTCGTGCAGATGGAGCTCGACGACGAGTCCTGGTACGTCGTGCGCAACACGCCGGGCGTCACCGGCTTCGTCGGCTCGCAGGGCAAGCCGGTGCCGCTGTCGCGCGAGGAGTTCAACCGGATCATGAAGCGCACCGAGGTCGGTGCGAAGCAGAAGACGTCGACGGACTTCGTCGAGGGCATGACGGTCAAGGTCACCTCAGGTCCGTTCGCCGAGTTCGACGGCATCATCGCCGAGGTCAACCTCGACCAGGCCAACGGTCAAGGTGATGGTCATCGATCTTCGGCCGCGAGACTCCGGTCGAGCTCGGTTTCGATCAGGTCGCGCGAGTCTAGTAAGGAAACGCTCGGTCGCACCGCGCCGGGAGTGGACCCGGAGCTTCTCGCGGCGAGGCCGTTCGAAGAGGACACGAAGCGCGGCTGCGCGCGGGCCGTGCGAGAGAATAAGGACGAGTCAAGAAGATGGCCAAGAAAGTCGTTGGCTTCATCAAGCTGCAGATTCCCGGTGGTCAGGCCAATCCGGCGCCGCCGGTCGGTCCTGCGCTGGGTCAGCACCAGGTCAACATCATGCAGTTCTGCCAGGCGTTCAACGCCGCGACGCAGGACAAGATGGGCACCATCATCCCGGTCGAGATCACGGTCTACGAGGATCGGTCGTTCGACTTCATCACTCAAGACGCCGCCGGCGGCCGTGCTGCTCAAGCAGGCCATCGGGCATCGAGAGCGGGTCGGGTGCGCCCGAACCGCGACAAGGTCGGTCACGGTCACGCAGGCCCAGCTCCGCGAGATCGCCGAGACCAAGATGCCCGACCTCAACGCGAACGACGTCGAGGCAGCGATGAAGATCATCGCTGGTACCGCTCGCTCGATGGGCGTCGTGGTCGTCGACTAGGCACGCACGCGAGTACGATCGACGCGGCGACGAGCCGCGTGAAGTGGGAGGGCCGGCCCGGGGCCCCGCTGACCACAGGAGGTACACCATGCCAAGACACGGCAAGCACTACCGCGCCAGCGCGGCCAAGATCGAGGGCGACCGCCTCTACACTCCGCTCGAGGCCATGAAGCTGGTCAAGGAGTGCGCGACGGCCAAGTTCGACGAGACCGTCGAGGTCCACTTCCGGCTCGGCGTCGACACCCGCCAGGCCGACCAGCAGGTCCGCGGCAGCGTCTCGCTGCCGCACGGTACCGGCAAGGAGGTTCGCGTCGCGGTCTTCGCCGAGGGCGACAAGGCTCGCGAGGCCGAGGCGGCCGGTGCCGACGTCGTCGGCAGCGACGACCTCGTCGAGAAGATCCAGGGCGGCTTCTTCGACTTCGACGCCGCCGTCGCGACGCCCGACATGATGGGCAAGGTCGGCAAGCTCGGCAAGGTCCTCGGCCCGCGTGGCCTGATGCCGAACCCCAAGCTCGGCACCGTGACGATGGACGTCGGCCAGATCGTCGGCGAGCTCAAGGCCGGCAAGGTCGAGTACCGTGCCGACAAGTTCGGCATCGCGTCCACCCCGGGCTCGGTCGAGGCTGGAGACGATGCAGGGGGTGGGACGACGGGGGCAGCGGCAGGAGGCCGGCAGCCGCCGTCAGCGGGGGAGGGCGTCGACGCCATGCAGTCGATGGGAGGCGGTTCGAGGACAGGCGGCAGCGTGGAGGGCCGTGCGACGGCAGGTGGCCGACCACCGCAGACAGGAGGGGGGGGGGGGGGGGCGACGACGCCATGTAGTCGACGGGAGGCAGTTCGAGGGCAGGCGGTGGCGTGGAGGGCCGGGCGACGGCTAGCGGCCGGCCACCGGAGACCTGTGGGGGAGGCGACGACGGCTCGAGGGCAGGTGGCAACTTGGAGGGCGCCAGAGGGAGTTGATGGGAGGTCAGAGTGACGAGCGAGACGAGGGGGGCATCACGAAGCGTGATGCCTGGCGAGCAATGCACGGGAGGCTTGAGGTGGAGGGTCAGGCCGGCGGCAGAGGTCGACTCGAGGCGTGGAGGAGGACAGCAACGGGGTCGGGCGGCGACGACGGTAGGGACGGGGACTGCGCAGACCGAGCCGCGGAGGAAAATGGCGACGGCGGATGTTGGACGGCCGAGAGTGGAGCGCGAGGCTAGAGAGCGGCGGAGGAGGTCGGAGCCGCAGTCTGGAGGGTGGTGACCAAAGGCGAAAGGCGGAAGAGGAGGTTGGATGCACAGGCCGGAGATCAGAGGTTTGGGGTCGAGCGTTAGAGGCCGGAGGCAGATGTGCTGGACGTTGATTCTAGGATGGGTGGTTGTTGGCGGGCCACTTTGCAAAAATGTAACGGATAAGAAAACAATAGACGCTCATTCAAAACCTATTACTATATTTCAATTTAGTCTCACAGTATGTTGTGGCATTGATTTGCCGGAGTTGGTGATGGCAAAGGCTTGTTTGTTTGTTGCTTTCGTGTTTTGCTGCTTTCTGCCGTGCTTATGCACGAATTTTTCTGTACCGATACCGGTACCGCGGTACCCGTACCCCCAATTTTGGAAAAGTGACTGTGTCCATTTGCCAATTGAAGTGTTCGTGGCATTACGCTCCCCCAAAACGCTGTTTCGACAGCCTCGACGGCCAACGAGAGACCATAGACCATGACAATGCGTATGGCAACAACGACGAGATGGAAGCAGCAGCAGCAGCAGTTACCGACCCGTAGCGCGGCGTTGTACGACACGGGTGAGGAATCTCCCACCGCGGCTGTGGATAAGAGGGACAAAGACGAGGCGGCGGCCGAGGAGGAAATGAGGACCAGCGTGACGAGGCGACGAGCCGATAATGTATGTCGTCGATGATGCCTACGCGGAAGTACCGGAGGGGAAGACGGGATATACTCCGCCAGGGCGTCTGTCGCCGGGCAGGAATACGTATAGTGTTCTTCTTTTCACGATTCCCTGCCTCTGCCCCTAAGCGATCTGCTTTTCCTCCTCGTACACCACCCAAACAGGCACCAACCGGCTGAGCCATATGGCTGAACAGAGGTGAGATTGGTGCCGGCGCGTGCCTTTTGACGTTCGCAGGACCGCTTGGTTGGTTCCGACTCGTACCTTTTGACTTTTGCAGGGCCGCTTGGGTCATTGCTGCCGCAGGTGGGTGGAGCTGTCGGTGCTGCCAAGCCCACTCACGAGCAACTGGACCTCCCCGTTGTTTGGGTCAAGTGGAGGGTGGGCCGCCTCTGCCGGAGCAAAAACATGGACTCGCAGGATGATGAGGAAAACGACGTGATTCGCCTGAGTGGGGGCGAGATGGGGTGGAGAAGGGAATGCACTGCTGCCACCTTCGGTCCCGCTGGCCATTCTTGCTCCGCGAGACGAGGTAAGTGGGGGCGTGCCATCATCAGCGCTGGTTATGTAGCAGGCATTGATTCAACGCAAAGCACATCCTCTACCTCCGCCTTGATTGCGTTTAGCGGTGCCGGTGGCGTGTGGCGTCGGGGAGAGGACCAACTCGGAGGTGCTTGAGTAGGAGATGGTGAAGGACAACGTCGTCAAGTCACACCATGTATGGTGAGTCAGACGTGCCATGCAGTCGAAGTGGTTGAGACTGCCTTTTTGTGGTGTACAGCACAGCCCGCCACAAGGATATGCATGCGCAGAATTTCATTGGCCATTCGTACTGTCCTACTTTTGCCGTTGCTGTGCCACTACCGTTGCCGTCCAGTATGTTGTCAACGTCTCCTTGTCTCTCTGCCTGATCGATCGCCTTATCACCCATTACCGTTCCTTGTTTGGAGAGGGCATTATGACTGCACATTTATAAGTAGAAGCGTGTGGTGGGGGCGAGGGCTCGATAACTGTAAGGGTGAACACCACTGTCCAGCTTTCACGCCCGCTGTCTGCTTTTGCATTTGCGGAGCTAGCAGTGAAGTATATCGGATTGGGAATCCACCAAGACTTGTTCCACCTTTGTAGTCCTTGGCTCCGTTGGTTCACTGCGATCTTGTAACATAACAACAGTGATTTTTGTCACAACTAATATTTGTTTCTAGATGCCCAGTGTACTTTCGCACATCCTCACTATGTGTAGTGAATACTGCACAGGCAAGTACTAGTGATTTCTTATTTTAGACCTTGAACACACCTTCTATGGGTGAAGTTGACACATGTGAAGGAGATGACATGGCATGGGTAGTTTTTTTTTACACCTATCTAGTGGGAATTGAAGGTGATTATGGAACAAGCCTGATGGCTGCAGCCGTATCGTACCACCCTTTTGTTCTGCTGCTTTTGTTTGACCTGTTATATCTGTCACAGCTTTGCTACCATATAAAAAAGTTGCAGTGGTGTATTGACGACAACAACTTGTCTACTGTTCGTGTTGAAAAAAAGAACTGAGCATAGCAACTAAGTTGCTCATGACATTAGGTTATTGGTTCCTTCAAAAGCATTATGATGTGTGTGCCAACCAGACGTCTCAGAATGCTCCACTGCACTGCTTGATGTCGATATGTTCCCTAATGCATGACAAAATTGCACATAAAAAATATCGAAAAGACCTAAACATTAGTTTAATGTGTGGTGTCACTGTGTCACCATGCTGTGCAATGGTGTGTTATTAATGGGCCATACGGTGTGGTGGCCTAGTTTGGTGGAACAGTGTGGTGGAAATGTATATTGTGATGATGTGGTGTGATGCAGTGGTGAGGTGCCGTGGTGTGGTGCCATAGAGGCGTTGTGTCTTCTATTGAATAACCAACATCTGAGTACTTGGAAACAATGGCTTGCATGATTGATCTTGCCAAAAAACATTTTCACACTGACTAGTTGCACCCAAATGCGCAATGGACCACTGCACTCTATGCCAAAGCCACGAAGTTATGAATGGAGCATGCACGTATGTTTTTAGGTACAAATTTGTCAGCATCGTGTTGCTGCTGTGGCATTGCCATGTACTGTGCCACTACGTAGAAGGTAACATAGTTGGTGAGGTGTTTTGCTTTTGGTCCTTACTGTTCTTTTTCCATCCACCATATGTCCAGGCAGCTGATGAATGATGCCCTTTGGATTCTATCCTCGTCCATACTTTATAGTAATATCTGACAACAACATATGAGAGGCCAGCAACAGTTCAATTGTTGATATTATAGCTGACACTTCACAGATGTCAGTGGCACCACTGACCAAGGAGGGAAACAATGTCTCCAAACGTGATTGAATCCACATGTTGCAGTAGCACGTGTACTTCCAAAACTGGACTGATCCAGTTCAGCAATTGGTGTTGTACAGAGGCATAGATTGCTTTACATTTGGTCACTCTGATGATTTCAAGGATGATGCTGTCATGGAAATTGTTTTTGTCTCCAAGATTGCAATGGTGGAACATGTGATGAGAGCAATGGCTCAAAAGGTGGCCATAACGTTCAGCACACTAGAAGATCCCACCTCCAGGTAAACCACACAACCCCCCCCCCACCACACCAACACCACCACCACCACCGCAGCAGGCCACACGACACCAGCTCGCACCACAACACAACAAACCACAACACATCATGCCATGGATAAGAACCAGGAAGTGGTTTCTTGCCATGATACACTTCCATTCAATTGTGATGGGATGGTGTGGAGGACGTATGAATAGTGGCCTCACTTTAGATTCCAATAAATGTTTTTTGGCATGTGTACCTTTGTCATTCTGTGTGCTTTTTACATGGTAAGGTCCCATCAAGGTGTGGTGCCACAATGAGGTGCCATGGTTAAGTGTCATAGTTAAGTGCCAAGGAGTGGTGCCTTGTCATGGAACACTTGCATTCCATTGTGTTTTGGTGTGACGGGATAGAGTGGGGGGAGGTTGACGTGGCTTGTTGTGGTGTGAGGTTATGCAAAAGAGCGTTGTCGTGTGTTGGTGTGGTTCCACATGCTATGATGTGATGCCGCGTCATGGCCCATTGTGTGCCCATTGTGTGGGGGCGTGACTTGGTGTGGTGCCATGGTACTGGCACAGTGCAATGCCATGATCTGATGTTGAGGTGCCATGGTGTTGCTTCACGGTGGTAGAATGGTGATCCCTTTGCCTAGGTGAAGTTCTGTGCCATGGAGTGGTGGATTGGTGTGGTGCCATGCAGTGAAGTTGTGGCAAGGAGTGGTGGCATGATATGTAGGTGACGTGATATGGTGTGGTGAGTGATGCTGCTGTATTGAGCCATGCTATGGCATATTGATTGGCATGTGCCATGGTGTCACACCAGAACAACAATTCTTCACCCTCCTAGCCATACACTACCTCCTAAATGGTTTCGTTGAGTTCAAAGCCAAGGACCTCATCAACCGTGTCTGCATTGTCCACACCCAACATTGCAACCTCTGCACCAACTACACCTGTGGCCTCCCCCAGGGCCTCGACCTCTACAATTCGTCCGTATGAAGATACGTTAAATGCTAATTCCCGGGCCACAGGCCAGGGTGATTTCTACTAATTTTACTACCAATTCCTACGAAGACTTTCAACAACCTTCTCGATGTCAAGACGTCGACGTTGCCCTTTGGAGTAGATTGTCCTCCAGCGGCTTCTCTTTCCCTTGGAAGAATCACCGCCGGATGATCTTAACTCGCCGGTTCTCGGCGAGCGTCCTGAACGACAGATCGACCGACAGGCGACAACGGGACACGAACCCCGCGTCAGCCACAGAGATCTTTTACCTTTTACTTTTCACCCGTACGCACTTCCTACTAATCTACTACAACTCTACTACACGCTACTACTACTACCTTCAATACTACTTCCTACCAATACCTCAAGCAACAAGATACACAAACCATCTGGCTTCTCTCAAAATTCTTTCGGATACGCACACCCAACACGGCTTCCGCCCTGCAATGTGCATTGAATATACCAATGCTCTAGCAACCTGCTTTAGGTTATGAGTATTTAGCGATGAGCTAATGCGAACTCTAATTAAAGGAAAATAAGGTTGTCACGTCTCAACGGCCATGAACTGATGAATGAGTCGTGAGATGACATGACTAGTACTATACGTAGGATATGTACTAAGCTTAAATTATTATTAGTTTAAAAGGTTTACCGCACGACATCCGGAAGTAAGGATGCGAGCTAAACCCAATGGAGAAGCATGATGCTTCTCCTAAGTGTGGATCCCATCCAAGGGAGATGGGACACCAATGAGAAGCTCATCTCAATGAAAGATTGAGCTCATCAGTTGAAAGCTCAACTGATCATTCATTATCTTTTCAGTCGATTCAGTTTAGTAAAAGGATAAGCTTATAATTTTCATTTTACAATTTCACACAAGACTATTTTGCTTTTTGTTTGTTTGACTTGATTTACATCTTTTGCTCTCGTTACATAAGAGCATACTGCACAGTGATATCACTCAGGTTGTTTTGAAAGTTGAACATGCCTCAAGTGTTTTCAAAACCAGTTGACAAGGTTCTCGAAGAGTCGGATCGCAAAAGGGCTCGGCGGTTGGAGCACAAGCCACCTCCTGTACCTTTACGGGAGGTCGAGTTACCCAAGCCAGCCAAGGATGAGTTTGTCAAGGTGGCAATTTTGTCTAACCCGGATGACCCAGACTCAGAGAAGAACTACATTAATGTTCGTTATTTCAAGGATGGATCTCCTGAAGATTGGATTCATCTCCAAGAAAATCTCGTGACAATGTTTGCCGGTCAAGGTGTCGGTACTTGGCAGGGCAAGTTTACTATTGCTCGTCAGCACCTCCAAGGTGATGCTTTAAGAGTTTTCAACGCCACTGCAGCTACTTGTTTGGACGTCGACGATAACCCCCGAGTGGATCGAGAGTCGTTTAACAAGTCTATTGCAGCGGTGTCTCGACATGTTTTTCCGAGGAATGCTCTGGCTACACAGAAACGTTGGATGCGAAAATGGATGCGTAAGCCATTGACGATGACTGTTCGGCAATACATTGCGAGGGTCCTGGAGATGGTTCAGCAGTTCAAATATTATCCTGATTACAAGCCCGAGTTTGCAGTGACCGAGGACGAGGTTGCAGATATTGTGGTGAGCTCATGTCCCCACGATTGGGAAAGAGCCATGATCTTACAAGGGTTCGATGTGGTGGCACAGCCGATTGATAGGATTATTGAATTTTTCGAACGCCTTGAAACGACAGAACAAATGTCGGAACAAGCGCACCGTGGCAGCAAAGCCAAACGGTCCCGGAATGGGACGTCAACAACAGGCGGGGCAGAACAGCCTAAGGCCCGGAATGGGCGCGTCTTCAAAACAAACACGCGAAAGCGTCTGCGCCATTCCTGGTGCCATTTGCACGCAACTGAAGAGCATGACTTCTCAGAGTGCAAGAAAATGATTGAGCAGGCCAAGAAGATGCGAGGCCAGTGGCTAGCACAAGCTCCTGCTTCTAAATCGCAGACCCGTGATAGGTCTCGCGGTTGGAATAAATATAACCGCTCAGAACTCCCCAAGAACAAAGAGGAGTTGAACTCGCTCGTTGAGGCTAGAGTCAAAAAGGCTGTCTCCAAGGCTATGCAGACTGCAGGCAAAAAGAAGCCTCGTGAAACCGAGGAGACAGACTACGAGAACGAGTTGAGTTTTAAGCAGCTCAAGGTGAGCGATTCTGACAGTGACTCAGAATGAATAAAAAATAATTTAATTAATCCGTACGATAATTATGCATTAGTACACGTACGACGACCACCTAAGAAAAAAATTAAGAAAAATCATTTATCGCCTATTGTTATGGGAGACATCAATACGCGACTAGGTAAACCTGATAGTAGACCTATGAGAGTGCTCATAGACTCAGGTACCACTAAATCAATAATACTTAAGAGTTTTACTCAAAAATTACGTTGTAAGAAAACTCAGCCAGTACAGTGGCGTACTAAAGCAGGGAACTTCACTACGGATGAAGTCAGCAAAATTCAATTTCGCCTACCGGATCTATATAAGGATCGTATAATTGAATATAAAGTACATGTTGATACTCAGACTGCTCCCGACAGCTGTTATTATGACATGATCCTAGGTAGTGACATTTGTCAGGCACTAGGATTAATCATCGATTATAAAGAACAGGTAGTACGTTGGGATACAGCCTACGTACCTATGGTCGATAGGGAAATTTTCTGTACCAACCTATCAACAATTAATGATTTGTTTGAGCAATCCTTTGAAGGTAACGCAGTACAAAGTGCTACGTCACGAATGACAAGGATCTTAGACAATGATTATCATAAGGCAGACCTACCTGCCATAGTACAACAGTGTACACATTTAACCACTGTACAACAGCAATTACTATTACGCGTACTACAAAAGCACGAGCCGTTGTTTGATGGTACGCTAGGTAAATGGAACGTTGAACCGTTAAACATTAAATTAAAGCCCGGAGTGACTCCATATCACTCACGTGCTTTTCCCATACCAAAGATACACGAAGAAACGTTAAAGAAAGAAGTACGGCGACTTGAACGCATCGGCGTACTACGGCGAGTCAACCACTCTGAGTGGGCTGCGCCTACTTTCATAATACCTAAGAAAGATGGTAAAGTACGTTTTGTATCAGATTTTAGAGAACTTAATAAGCGTATAGTTCGCAACCCATATCCATTACCTAAAATACAGGATTTAATGCTGAAACTAGAAGGTTTTCAGTATGCATCAGCCCTAGATTTAAATATGGGATATTATCACATACACTTAACACCAGCGTCCCGTAGACTGTGTACTATCGTACTCCCGTGGGGTAAGTACGAGTATACAAGACTACCTATGGGAGTTAAGTGTGCACCTGACATATTTCAGGAGCGTATGACAGATCTATTCCAAGGTATGGAATACATACGAGCCTATCTAGATGATCTACTAATCCTAAGTAAAGGAGATTGGACAGATCACTGTATAAAACTTGACAACGTATTACAACGACTAGGTGAAGCCGGTCTAAAAGTAAATTGTGAGAAATCCTTTTTTGGTCGTACAGAAACTGAGTACTTAGGTTTCTGGATTACACGTCATAATGTACGCCCACAAGCTAAGAAAGTGGAGGCGATACATAACATCCAAATACCTAAAACGCGTAAGCAACTACGTAGGTTTATAGGTATGATTAATTACTATAGAGACATGTGGCCACGCAGATCAGATCTACTGGCCCCTCTAACTAAATTAACATCTAAGACAGTACCATGGAAGTGGACAGCTGTCGAACAAAAAGCCTTCGAGGATATGAAGAAAGTTATTACTAAAGAAACAATGTTAACTTACCCAGATT
>CAVOYK010000008.1:0-101420 GCA_963700665.1 uncultured Actinomycetes bacterium | reverse complement strand
ACGCCCTGCATGAGGTCCGCTCACTGGTCCAGCGCGACGAGTGGGCTCGCAGCTCCTTTGCCGTGGGCGAGCGTTTCGGGACGATCGGCGTTGTCCTGTCCGACGGCGCGGTGGTCGAGGTGTCGCGCTATCGGGCACAGGCTCTGGAGTGCACCACGACCGCCGATCGCTTCGCCGCCGATGCAGAGCTTCGCGACTTCACGATCGACGCTATGGGCGTGGACCTTGCCACAGGAGCGCTGCTTCGACCCGCTCGACGGGCGCATCGACATCCACGACAGGCTGCTGCGCGCACCGGGTGACCCCGCGGCTCGGTTTCGCGAGGACCCGCTGCGCGTCTTGCGCGCAGCGCGTCTGGCCGCGGAGCTGGGATTCGACGTTGATGCCGCGACGTTCGAAGCTTTGAGCCCGGCGGCCAGCGGCCTCGAGGCCGTGGCGGTGGAGCGCATCCGTGACGAGCTCACCAAGCTGCTCGTCTCCGAGCATCCCGCACGCGGCCTCGACCTGGCGCTGCGCTCGGGAGCACTCACCGTCGTGTTGCCCGAGGTAGCGGCGCTCGACGGGGTCGAGCAGCCGAGCTTTCACGACCTCGACGCACTCGCACACACGATCCAGACGGTGAGCAACGTCGCCCCCACCCCGGTTCTGCGATGGGCCGCACTGTTCCACGACGTTGGCAAGGGGCCGACGCGAAGCGTCGAGGCCGGCGGACGGATCCGCTTCTTTGGCCACGCGAAGGCCGGTGCCGCGCTCGCAGAAGCGGCGTGCCGGCGGTTGAGGCTCTCCAAGGCGGATACCGCCGCAATCGTGCACCTCGTCCAGGAGCACATGCGGCTCGGCGAGCTCGACATCGACAACGAACGCGCTGTAGACCGGGCGGTTCGCAAACTCGACTCGCGGCAACGAGATGCGGACACCGGCCGACCGGCCGTCTCGGCAGAACAGGTACTGGAACTCACGATGGCCGACTTCGAAGCCACGGCGCACCGAGAGGAGGCCGAGCCTGTGCGCCGAAGCCTCGCCGAAGCGATTGCCGCGTCTCGGCAGCGAGGTACCGAAACGCCCGTGACCTCGCCGCTTTCTGGTGAGGAAATCATGAATTTGCTGAACATAGATGAGGGAGAAGGAGTAGGATTAGCAAAGAACGCTATTGAGGCGGCCCTTCTAGACGGAACGCTCGCTGCTCAAGACAGGGCAGGTGCGCTCGATGTGGCCCGCAAGGCCGTCTCACGACTTCGGGGGGAGTCGAGTTAGATGCCGAGATGGGTGTGCACGGCAATAGCAGTAGCGTTGTGGCCAGTAGCGATGACTCTGGGCATGGTGCTCGTTTCGGCGCCGATCCTCGCCCTCTACGATGCTGGCTCACTTGGACCCTCGCCTGTGGCGCCAATGACGTTCATCAGCATCGGGGCGATCGCCCTTTCGGTGGGTATCTGCGTCGCTTTGCGGGCCGTCCTCGTCGCGTTCACCAGGCATGCGGAGCACCGCCCGGGCCGACCGCGCCACGCGCAGTAGGCGGGCCGCTAGGCTCGACCGGCTGGCTCTTTCCGTCTTCACCAGCATCCCGTTAATTCTTTCGCGCGCCAAAATGGATACACACTCAAGTGGACTGCAAATCGACGGGATCCGTTTTGGACGAAGGGGGGATGCATCATGGCTTGCACTCGCAACAGAGCGCGGCCGATCGTTTCAATCCTGCTCGCACTGGTGATGGCTCTTGCTCTGCTGCCCTACTCGGCAGCGGCAGCTCCGACCAAGTCGGTCGGAAAGCAGGTGCGCTTGCAGATTCTCGCAATAAACGACTTCCACGGGCAGATCGCGCCGTACAGCGCGACACTCGGCGGCTCGGCGAACCTGGCGGGCTACTTCAACGCACGGCGGGCCGAGGCCAAACTCACCAACACCGACACGTGGACCCTGGGTGTGGGCGACCTGATCGGTGCCTCACCGGCCGTCTCGGCGCTTCTGCAAGACGAGCCGACGATGGAAGTGCTCGACGAGATGGACTTCAAGTACTCCACCGTGGGCAACCACGAGTTCGACGAGGGACTCGCCGAGCTGTACCGGCTGCAGTACGGCGGGTATAGCGACATCACCGGCATGTGGGGCGGCACGGACATGAAGTACCTCGCCGCCAACGTCGTGGACGAGGACACGGGCAAGTCGATCTTCCCGCGCTACGTGGTTGAACGCGTCCGCGGGGTTCCCGTTGGCATCATCGGCGTCGTGACCGAGGAGACACCGGGCATCGTGACCGCGTCGGGCGTCGAAGGGCTCGAGTTCACCGACGCTGCCGAGGCGGTCAACGACTGTGTCGACGAACTCAAGGCACGGGGTGTCGAGACGATTCTCGTCCTGGCACACCAGGGTGGTTCCGGTACGACCACCGGAGGCCCGATCTCAGGCAATATCGTCCCGCTGGTTGAGGCGATGGACGACGAGGTCGACGTCGTGTTCTCGGCACACACCCACGCACGCTACTGGGGCTACATCGACGGCAAGCTCGTTACGCAGTCCCACAGCGCCGGCAGGGCATTCGCCGACGTCGACTTGGTGATCGACCGCAAGAGCGGCGACGTGGTCTCCAAGAGCGCCGAGATCGTCCCCACGACGATCTCTGACGCGATCACGCCGGACCCGGCTGTCCAAGCCATCGTGGACCGGGCAAGCGCGATCGTCGCCCCCATCGTGAACCAGCCCGTGGGCACTGCCGCAGACGATATCACCCGCGTGCCGAGCGCAGCGGGCGAACAGGAGCTCGGCAATCTCGTCGCCGATGCTCAGCGCTGGAAGCAGGGCACGCAGATGGCGTTCATGAATCCCGGTGGTATTCGGGCCGATGTGCTCGCAGGTGAGGTCACCTACGGCGAGTTGTTCTCGGTCCAGCCGTTCAGCAACTACCTGGTGACGATGAAGCTCACGGGAGCACAGATCGATGCGCTGCTCGAAGAGCAGTGGCAGCCCACAACGACTCGGATGCTTCAGATATCCGGCATCTCGTACGCTTGGAGCGCGTCGGCGCCGGTGGGCTCGAAGATCGACCCGACGAGCATCATGGTTGGAGGCGCGCCGCTCGACCTGGGCGCGACGTACACGCTGACCGCCAACAACTTCCTCGCCGAAGGCGGGGACGGATTCTCAACGTTCCTGTTGGCGACCGACAAGGTCTACTGGGGAAGCGATCTCGATGCGTTCGTCGAGTACGTGAAGCAGCTGCCCCAGCCGTTCAACGCGATGATCGAGGGGCGGATACAGGTCATACCGTAGCAGCAACGCTCGACACCGCTCGAGAGATTCGACGGGGCCGGACGCACCAGCGTCCGGCCCCTTCCCTGTGCCATCAGCCCGCCATTAGACCGGCGGGCTGATGGCGACGTGATTCCCTGTCGAGGCCCATCTGCATGTCGACCAGGTCGTGCTTGACCTGGCCGAACATCACCGCGGTGGCCCGTTCGACCGCCTCGGGATGCGCGGCTACTGCGCCAGATAGCCTCCGTCGACCACGTGCTGGCTGCCGGTCACGAACGACGCCTCGTCGGAGAGCAGCCATACCACGAGCTTGGCGACCTCTTCGGGCTGGCCCCAGCGATTCATCGCATGCTTGGCGGCGATCTGGTTCCAGATGTCGCCATCCTTCTCGATGCCTGCCGAGGTCACGAGCGGCGTTTCGATGAAGCCCGGGTGTACCGAGTTGACGCGTATGTTCTGCGTGCCGTACTCGAGCGCCGCATTCTGCGTGAGTCCGATCACTCCGTGTTTGGCCGCGACGTAGGCCACCGAATATGGGTAGCCGACGAAGCCGAGAATCGAGCTGATGTTGACGATCGATCCGGCACCTGCCGAAACCATCGCGGGGAGTTCGGCCCGCATACTCAGGAACACGCCGGTCAGGTTGATGTCGATGACCTTCTGCCACCCGTCCACCGGGTACTCGCCGATGAGCGCGGCGGGCCCGCCGATGCCGGCGTTGTTGACCGCCAGGTGCAGCGCGCCGAAGGTGTCCACCGCGAACTTGACCATCGCCTCAGTGTCGGCCTGCTTGGCCACGTCCGCATGCACGTAGGCCGCCTCGCCGCCGGCGTCCTGAATCATCTTGACCGTCTCGGCGCCGTGATCGTCGACCACATCGGAGATGACGACCTTCGCGCCCTTCTTCGCCATGAGCAAGGCCACCTCGCGACCGATTCCCGAACCAGCTCCGGTTACCAGCCCAACCTTGCCTTCCAGAGTCCCAGCCATACCGCACCACCTCTATCAGCGCCGTCTCTCGGCGCATCGCATCGGATGTTGGAATACCCTCGTTGACGTACAGGCTATACCCAACGGGGTATTTTCTGAAGCGACCGCGCCGGCGCCACTACAGCTGCAGGTGGCACCGCAGCGCACCCGCCGAGAACACACGCACGCAACAAGGCCCGGGTACAAGAAGTGCCCGGGCCTTGGATTTGGCATGGACGACGCGCTCCGGCGCTACCTGACCTTCACGTAGTCTGCGCTCCCGTAGGTCTTCGCGTTCCTCGAGTCCGACGGATGGACCGCGACCAGCTTCCACGTGCCCCTCGAGGTCAACCTGACTGCCGCTTTGTAGCGCGTCTTCGTCGAGCTGTAGTACGAGTACGTAGCCTTGAACGACCTCACGTAGCGGTACGTTCCGTTGCTCCTGCGCTTGTACGCGTAGATTCTGACCTTGTTCTTGTCGCTCTTCGAGTGCCTCGGCGCGATGAAGCCCTTCGCGTAGTAGGTCCGATACCGGCGCAGACTCTTCCACGACGTCGAGCGCGAGAGGCGGGCCTTCGGTTTCACCGAGACGTACGATGAAGTCGAAGCCCGGTAGGGTGCCGTCTGTGCGAGCCTGACCCGGAACTTGGTCGTGCTTGCGATGCCCGGGACGTACTTGACTGCGGTGCCGTATGTGTTCGTCTTGGCCGCACCCACGTACTGCCACGCAGACCCGGTCCAGCGATCGAAGGCCACCGCCCTTCGACGCACATCGTCGCCTCTCGTCGTGCGGATTCGAGCGGTCAGCCTCACGGCCGACTTGTATCCCGGCGCTGTCGACGGACCGTAGATCTTCGCCGAAGTGCCCGTCCATGGCTCCGACACGAACAGATCGCTCATACCGTTCGTATCGTCTGGCACGAGATTGGTGGCGGCCGACTCGAACATCGCCCACGCCGCGTCATCGCCGAGCGCGAGACACCACGCGCTCGCATCGCCGCCCTCGCCGCTCGCGTTGACGCTCACGCGAACGATGGCTCCCGATTGAAGGTTGCGAACGAAGACATCCGCCTTGCCGTTGGTGTCGCCCGCAACGAGATTCGTGGCCGAAGAGACGAAGGCGATCCACTCGCCGTCCGGCGACAAGACGCCGCGGCTCGACGACTGGTTGCCAATCGCATCGCCCTCACCCTTGCTCGCGAGCGTCGTGGTGTTGTTCACCGTGTCGCGCACGTAGACATCCGCGTAGATGTTCGTGTCCGCCGAATCCAAGACATTGGGAGTAGTGAAGCAGACGTAGCGTCCGTCCGATGACATGCCGACGTCATAGGAGTAGTAGTCCCCTCCCACACCCGTCGTATCGACGCTGATCCGTGTGGTCGTGCCCGCCTGGACATCACGCAGGAATACGTCTTCGACTCCGTTCGAGTCACCCGAGACAAGGTTGGTCGCCGGGGAGGGGAAGGCGACGTAGCGGCCGTCGTCCGAGACCCGCGCCTCACGTGTCGAGGCCACGTCGGTCTGCGTCCCCTCGCTGCTCACGGACACAAGTGTCGTCTCCCCGGATTCAAGATCTCGCATGAACACGTCTCGAACGCCATTACCGTCGACAGCGACGAGGTTCGTCGCCACGGAGTTGAACACGAGATAGCGGCCGTTGGGCGACAGGTCCGCGCTGTAGGATCCACCGTTGGTTTGCACGCCGCCAACACCCATCACGACTCGCGTGGTCGTGTTGCTCTGCAGGTCGCGCATGAAGAGGTCAGCTTGGCCGTTGGTGTCGCCCGGAACGAAGCCGGCAACGTTTGACTGGAAGATGATGTAGCGGCCGTCGTCGCTGATGTCGTGGGCGTACGCGTGGCCGTCGACCTGAGTCCCCTCGCTCGACAGGCTCGCGCGCCTGGTCACACCCGTCTCACGATCCCGAACGAACACATCACACTTTGCGTTCGTGTCGTCGCCCACGAGATTCGTCGCATCGGAATGGAACAAGACGTAGCGACCGTCGTACGTCGCCGCAAGTGAGTAGGACGTGCTGGGCGGGAGGTCGTGGTCGGCCTGAGTGCCCGCCGAGCTGACGTTGAGCCTCTCCGCATTGACGACGTGGTCGAGCACGGCGACGCTGCTCGCAGGCACCACCCCCATCGCGAGTATCAGCGCCGTGACAACAGCGACTGCACAGCAACGTCGGATGAGGGGCGCGCTCCAGCACGCCGAGGTGGCAGGTCTCATGTCGAACCCTCCCCAAGGTCGACGGTGACTCCCTACCCGTTGCTTCTGCCCGCGGAGGCGGCTTCCTGCGCGAGTGAGCGAGGTTTGCTGCGCTTGAGGACACCCCGGATGACGTCGAGGCCGCTCAGCCGACGCCCTTCCTCATCGCAGCCACCATCGCGCCGATCAACAGCGCCGCGGTCGCCACGTTCACGAGCCACAGCCCGCGGTTCAGCCGATACATGGGGATGCCCATCAGCACGATCGAGCCGAAGAAGAGCACGAGGTAGGGCACGAGCACCGCATAGTTGGGCGGCGAGCGGAATTCGACCTGCGCGACGTATTCCACGACGATCATGAGTGCGACGAAGGCCAGATACACCGCGGGACCGATCCAGTACAGCCATCCCGAGCCAGCCCGTACGAGCGCAACGAGGGCGACCGCCGCGGGCACGGCGAGCGCAACGATCACGTAGCCGAGCACGTGGTTGATCGCCATGCTCCTCGTGGGAATCCTGGAGAGAAACCCGGCGGCCTGCAGGATGCACACCGCGTTGACAACCACCCAGACCGTGAGTTCGGCCCACCACGGACCGCGCCAATCCTGAGGCTGCATCGTGTGGCCCCCCGCCTGCTCGATGCCCCTGCGGCGCCCGAAGGTGGCGTAGACCAGCGCCACTCGCTAGGTTCAGTCTACCCGTCGCAGGGACCTCCAAAGCCAGACGACGAGGCCTGCCAGAAGCACGACGAAGCTGCCGTTGACGAAGATCCACTTCACCACGGTCACGGGCGAGGCGAGCGTGGCCGCGACCACGGCCTCGGCCGGGTACCGGAGCATCACCCACGAGGTCAGGATGTTCTCGGTGTAGTCGAACAGCACACCCAAAAGCGGAACCACGTTGAGCAGCCTCGCCCAG
This sequence comes from uncultured Actinomycetes bacterium, assembly GCA_963700665.1. Lineage (GTDB taxonomy): Bacteria > Actinomycetota > Coriobacteriia > Anaerosomatales > PHET01 > CAVPCY01. The sequence goes on along the minus strand of CAVOYK010000008.1, from coordinate 94,074 downwards.
CTGTCGGCCGGATAGGCGCGGCGTCCGACCCAGCTGATCGCCGTGACGAGGAAGAAGCCGTAGGCCAAAGGCCAGACAAGATCGAACGTCCACCGCGCGCGTACGTAGGCTTCCCGGCCGCTCGCGCCGTAGGCTTCGGCCCAGCCCGAGATGTCGTTGGCCGAGTAGACGAACGACATGTCGGGCGATCCGACGTCTCCAAGCTCCTGACTCGTCACCGCTGACTGCGCCGGCAACGCGAAAACCATGAACAGAACGAACAGGACCAGCGCGGCGAGCGCGAGTCTGCCGCTGGAGAGAGAGGTGAGCTTCTGGGAGAGAGTACGCAGGGTTGCTCCTGGCTCGGTCGTCTGCGCGGCGTGGTAGCGCGCCGGCATAGCCTCGTGTGCCTGTAGGCCATTCTAACTTGCGACCGGAGGGACGCTGCCCTACCCCAGGAACTTGCGCAGCAGCGCCGCGCGAACCACGAGATCGCCGATCTGGTTCGTGTTCCCCCGCTCGAGTTCGCTGCGGATCCGCTCCACGATCGCGAGGTGCTCGTCGCTCACCTCGCAGCGAAAACCGCCTGCGTCAAGCGCGGCGCGCAGCGAGTCCGTCATCAGCGGGCCGTCCGGATCCGAGAAGCACAGCGCGTCTTCGATCTTGGCGCGGAAGGACGGGTAGGCGTCGAGCACGAAGGTGAGGTCCTCGTCGTCGAGCGCGTCGAACGCGATCAGCTCCGGAGGCAGCCCCAGGGAGTACAGCGCGCACGTGAACGAGATCGCGCGCGGAAGGGTCACTCCGTCGAGGTCGCGGGCGTAGCCAAAGAGCCCGACGTGCAGCTTGCGGGCGCGGCGTGCCGGGACGAAGGCCGCCATGCGGTTGATGCTGGGCGCGAGCTCGGCGACACGCTGGCGATAGGCTTCGCTGTAGCGCTCGATGATGTTGACCGCACGCTCGACGTCGATGTGATCGGCCGGACCGATGCTGCGGGCCTTCAGGTGCTCGCAGGCGGCGCGCACCTCGTCGACCGGATAGTCGTACTTGAAGGCCGACTGGATCGAGAACGTGACCACGCTGGGGTACTCGCGCCCCACCCGCTGGGCGGTGCGCGGTGACAGCCCGCCGCGAAACGGCGCCGACCCCATCCCCAGAATCGGGTGGATCCGAACGCCGATCCGCTGCGAGAGGGCGTCGAGGCGCTCCAGCGCAATCTTGTTGGCGAGCGCCGCCGAAGCGAGCCCGAAGTTCATCGCAGTGTCGGAGCGCGCCAGGAACACGCGCTGGTCTTCGACGTCCTTGCCGCTCAGGTACTCGGCGACCACTTGATCGGCTTTGAGCATCGAGGCGACGTCTTCGAACAGCGGGATCACCTGGATGCGCGACGGGGCGAACTCGCCGATCCACTCGGCGATGGTGATGTCGCCCTCGCCCAGCGGGTCGTTCTGCCGGCCGATGATGTGGTCGGTGTAGTAGCGGTAGATCCGGTCGATGCAGCGAGCCGAAGTGGTCATGGGCAAGATGACCTCGAAGATGGGCGGCACGTCTCGGTCGTAGAACAGGCGGGCGGCGTCGTAGGAGCGCGGGATGCTCTCGAGCGTCTCGAGCAGGATCTTGGCCTCCGCCTTCTCCACCGTGGGATTGGGCACGCGAAGCGTGATGCGAAGGTCCTCGCCCAACACGTTCTCGCGGAAGTACTCGGGGTAGTGGGAGAGCAGCTTCTTGACCACGTAGGTGTCGATCTCCTTGCCCTCGACGTCCCACATCTGCTCGTCGCAGCCCAGGTGCGAGAACGCGTAGTACGCCTCGCGGATCTCGTCTTCGCCCGCGAGCACCGCCGAGGATGCGAAGAACGGCATCGACGCGTTGTCGGGATGCTGGGTGCTCATGCAGCGCGGTACTGACGTCATGACTGCTCCCCGGATTGTCCGGCCCGTCTCTTCAGCCGATCGACCACCTCTTGGTGGATACCCTCATGAGTCGAGCCGATTCGCGGCCCCGCACTGCAATATCATTTGTGTTATGTATCACTCTTGCGTTATCTTCCCCCCATGACGACGCTCACAGACATCGGCCAGCAGCTTGTCGATCGGCGCCGAGCGCTGGGCATCTCGCAGCGCGAGCTCGGACAGCGCCTCGGGGTGGTGCAGCCGCAGATCGCCAGATGGGAAGCGACAGCGTACCGCTCTGCGTCGTTGCATCGGGTCGATGAAGTCGCGGCGGCGCTCGGCTTGAAGCTCCCTGCGGGCCAGCCGCTGGCCGAGGATGTGACCGCTGCCTACCTGCCCGTTGCACCCGGAGCAGACGCCGAGGCGACCCGCGCGGTGCGCCGACTCCCCGTAGCCGGCGACGTGATCGCTGCGTTTGCGCGCTCGCACCACATCACGCGCTTGGAGCTGTTCGGGTCGGTGCTCACGGAACACTTCGGCCCGCGGAGCGATGTCGACGTTCTCGTGACCTACGACCCGGACTATGCTCCCTCGCTTCTCGAACTCGCCGACCATGAGACGGAGCTTGCGGCCTTGCTGCGCCGGCCGGTGGATCTCATCTCACGTGCAGGGGTCGAGGCGAGCGGAAACGCGCAGCGCAAGGCGCAGATCCTTGACTCGGCGAGAACGCTCTATGCGCGACCCTGAGGCTCTCATCGCCGACATCGTGATCTACTCAGAGCGTGCCCTGCGCTACGTGGAGCGAGTAGATGCCAACGGCTTCGCCACGGACGTAGGTGTCCAAGACCAAGTGATCCGGTGTCTCGAGGTCGTCGGAGAGGCGGCCCGCCGAGTACCCGATGACGTCAGGTCGAGCTATCCCGAGGTCCCGTGGGCACAGATGGCGGGCATGCGGAACCGCCTCGCGCACACCTACGATGCGGTCGACATGCAAGCTGTCTGGCTCACCGTCACCCGCGACCTTCCGCGAATCTTGGCTGCGCTGCGACGAAGGTAGGCCGCACCCGCCCCTACGGCGTCGGATCCTCCAGCCACGTCCTCCAGCAGTGTCGTGTATGCGGCCAGATGCGCGAGCGGACGGCCGGGATAGCGCTGCTCGATCGTGTGGAGCTTGTCCTTGCCCGTGTGCCAGAACGAGCCGAACTTCTCGGTCTGCAGCGTAGCCGTCTAGGTCGCCGATCTCCCAGTTGGTCGACTCGAACGCGACGATCGGGATGCCGCGCGATATTGAAGGCGGTGTAGTCGCTGAAGCCGTCGGGGGTGAGCCCCGCGGGATAGTGCGGGTTCAGACCGGGCTGCGTCTCGATGGGCAGCCCGAGGTCGCCGATGATCCCGAGCATCGCGTCGCGCGGGCCGGTCAGCTCGTTGAATCCCGCGTGGATGTAGTTGATGTCGCCGGCGGCGAGCGAGTCGAAGTTGACCATGGCGACAGTGCGCGCCTTGTCGGCCGCAGACATCTGGCTCACGTAGTACGCCGAGCCCTTGAGCCCGACCTCCTCCGCGCCGAACGCAACGAACACGACGTCGTAGTCGCGCTCGTAGGAGGCGATGTCTTCCGCGATCTCAAGGATGCAGCCGGTGCCCGACGCGTTGTCGTCGGCCCCGTTGCCGGCCGTGACCGAGTCGTAGTGGGCGCCCACGATGACGAGCGGCCGCGGCTCGGCTCCCGTCCCCGGCAGCGAGGCCACTACGTTCTGCGAGTAGCCGGTCTTCCCGCCACTCGTGTAGGTGAAGAGCTGCATGTCCGCCGAGTAGCCCGCGTCCTCGAACGCGTCCTCAATCATGCCTGCCGAGGCGTACTCGGCAGCCGACCCGGCCATGCGCGACATCGCCGAGATCTGTTCCATGTGCATGTAGGCGGACTCGCCCGGAGCCAGCGCAAGCGCCGGCGTCGCGATCGCCATCGCGCACACGAGCGCGACGAGCAGTGTGAGTGAAGAGCGGAAACGGTTCATGAGTGCCTCCCCCGTGAGCGCGCACGCGATGTGGGCGCAGGGACTGTGTAGCCCGGGTCGGGCCTGATCGAAGAGGAGCAGGCCGAGGTAGCTGAGTCAACCGGCTGGATCAAGGATGCTCTTTCATGCTGTTGCAGTCGTCTCCTACGAATCCGAGACAGCAGCCGTCAGCCAGTCATCGATCTCTCGGAGCCTGTCCAGCTGCGCGAATGTGCCACCATTCGTCGTCCGTGTCGCGATACGCGGCCTTGAGCCCTCCGATCACGGCCGCACGCAGCCTGCGCTCGATTCTGTCCACGAGCGGGAATGCCTGTTGGCGCGTGCCGGCCTTGAGCTGCTCTATCTGTTCCTGCAAACCCGGCGGCTGATAGGACGGGAAGCGCTCGGCGAGGGCTATCTCAGACGTGTTTCGACGCACCGTGTAGCCCTGGACTCCCCGAAAGTCCCTGTACGCCGTTCCTCTCGACCTCATCCAGACTGCCGATGTCACTCGCCGAGCGCTAGGCCGAATGGCTCGATCCTACCGATCAAGTCGTCAGCCGGAAGCTCAACCAAGTGACGGCGAGAAGTGGATGCCAAGTGCTCGCGGACACCCGGTTCAGCACCATCGTGTGGGTGATGTCGGTCTTCCTTGCCGGCGAGGAGCTCTTCGTCGATCGGCGTTCGCGTCTCTTGCTGATGGGAAGCGAGTGTGTACTTCACATCATCTCGCTGATGTACGCTCGACTGGACCTACGTCCTCCCTGGCAGCGCTACTCGATCCGCACTATCCTGACGTCGACCGACATCACCGCCGAGGCGCATCGAGTACCTCGAGCGGTGTCGCCCGACAGCGCCGCGCTGCTGGCGTCTGCACAGCGCGAGCTGGCCGAACAGCTCGGCGACATCGACAGCAGCGATCGCTCGCTGCGAGGCCTTCGGTGGGCTATCGCAACGCGAGTCTCGAGCGGGTCGCCGCCGCGGCTGATGCCCTGGCGTGCCGTGCGGCGCGACTGCCGGTCGCCGCGCTCGTGACTTCGAGACCATCAACCGGCGCTCCCATCTTTCCGGTACGTGCCCCTTTCAGGTCACGCGAGTGCAATGGTCGATCCACGCTCGACGAGGATGGTCGCCTGACTCACGAAGAGTGGCTCGTGAGCAACGCCGCCAAGAACCCGCGGAGGCAGCTGCAGTCTACTCGGCGTCCTCGCCCGCCTCTTCGAGACAAGCGGACGCGGCCGTCATGCCCGTCCGTGACCTCGGCGAGATTGCCGCGCGCCTGCGGGCCCACACAGATGAGTTGCGCGACACCTACAAGTTCGATCGCATCGGTGTGTTCGGTTCGTTCGCTGTCGGTGGGCAGCGGCTCGATAGCGACGTGGACTTGCTCGTGGAGACCGACGATCCGGGCGGGCTGAGATCGGGTACGCGCGGCGATCGACATCGAGGGGTGGCTCAGCCGCCCGGTCGTTCGTGCGACCTGAACTCCTCAAAGCGCGGATCCGCCCTCGCGTCGAAAAGGAGGTCATCGTTGTCTGGGAGGCGTGACGAGTCGCTCCTGCTGGACGACATGATCCAGGCGGCCGAGCGGCTCACCCAGTTGGCGCCCGCTCTTGTTGATGGCGGCGAGCCCGACCGACCACTTGCCGAGCAGATTCTGTGGAACCTGACGCAATTGGGCGAGGCCGCGAAGCGACTGCCTGAGTCGGTCCGCTCCGCGCGGCCCGACGTCGCGTGGTCCGAGATGGCGCAGCTCCGGGACGTGGTCGTGCACCACTATGAAGGCGTTGATTCAGATCGCTCGACGTGCGGTGAAGCGGACATCAAGTCTGGGCGACGTCGAGGCGAACAAGCGAAGAAATCAGAAGAACTTCATCGAGCCATTCGGCATTCCCCAGATGGACCGCCCAAGCATGCACCGGCTTGTCAATTGCGGGACACAGCTGGAGGCCGATGCCATGCTCGAGGGTGTCTACGGACTGACAATCGCGGTCTAGCCGAAACGCAGGTCATGCTGGCGCGTGAGGTCGAACGCAAAGGTGCCATCCCACAGATCCGGGTTGGCAGCGAAGGAAGCGGACAGCAAGCCGTCAGCTCGCAGGTCGGCAGTGTTGCGATAGACGCGCACGGGAAGCTGTCTGAAGTCTGCGATTATCAGATTGACTCTCTCGTACTTGTATTCATCGCCGTCTTGAGTGTCCCGGTCGTTGATCGCCGCGAATGCGCGAACATACTTCGCGACGTTTGACGCGGCTTTGAATCCCACTCTATTGGCAACCATCGCTACGTCGTCGTACTCGTGAGTCGGTATGAGATACACCTCGCCAAGAACCATGCTCGGGAAAGCCAGATGTAGATTCAGCGCCTCCGCAAAGGTGCGCTCGTAGAGGGTGTCGAAGTTCTTGGCCAGACTGCTGAGCTGACTTCTCACGTTCACGCAGATCGTCCGCGCAAGGCGTTCATCTGCAGACATACGTGCTGCCCCATCCGGCAAGATGCAGACATCTTGTGCCTTGGCCTTCAGAAACCCTTCAATCCGCAGCTCAGGTGACGAGGCTCCCAGTGTCGGAACGATCCTCGAAGGAGGGACTCCAAGTTCAACGAACTGGTCCTTTGTGTGTTCGTGGAGCTGGTAGATCAGTTGGCTCGACCTAATCAGCGCCTCTTTCGCCTTCTGGCCGTTCTCGTACCGCGTGCCACCCCACGAAGCGGTCGTAATCGCGGACTCGATATCTGTCTTGATGGCAGTCAGCCGAGCCTCAAGCGTCATGGGTTAGCCCTATCCTTTCCTCTAGACCAAGCGGCGCAGATCCAGACTGATACATACGGGCGAGTCCGACGGCACCTGGGCGTCGGCGGCTCAACGCCAAGACTCATCCGCCACCGCACTTCGGCTCACCAAGGCCCTGTTCACGGGGAAGACGCCGGGCATCCAGGCTGTGGGAATCTTGTCTGATGCACTGCAAGCAAATCAGTGACGAAGTCGGTGTCCAGCATGTCCGTCGCTCTTGAGCACTGTGTCGGCGAGAGACCAAGCGCTTGGAAGTCGGTGGCCGATCGGAGAATCCTGACCGGGCTGACGCTGAAGTCCGCGACGATCAAGTTCACTCTCTCGTAGGCATGTGGCTTGGAGTTCGGCGAGGTACGGGAGTTCAGCGCATGGAATCGGTCAATGTACTCGCCGACGAATCCATTCGCCGAGAATGCAACCTGCTTCTGCTTCACCATGTCTGCGTCATACTCACTCGCCAGGATCAGGTACACCTCACCCAGGACGATCTTCTTGTGGCGACCGTGCAGGTTGTAGGCCTCTGCGAACGTCCTCTCGTACAGAGTCTCCTTGTTCTTGGCAGAACTGCTGAGCTGACTTCGAACGTTCACGGAAATGGCTCGCTCCAGTTGGGCCGCAGAGGTCGGGCTAGACACTCCCGGCGGCAGGACGCAGACGTCCTGCTTCTTCTGCATGAGAATTCCTTGCAGCTTCAGTTCTCCCCTTGATGAGCCGACTGCCGGCTTGAGCCGATTTGGCTGAACGCCAGCCGCAACGAACTGCGACTTCACGTGCTCATGCAGGAGCTGGATGTGAGCGGACGACCTGATGATTCTGGTCTTGCCTTCGGCACCATCCGCAAGAATCGCATTGTCGATGGCCGCCTTGAGTGCGGTGAGTTGATTCTCGAGTGTCATGTTCCCCCCGGAGCGACAAGTGTTAGACAAGTGTTAGACAAGAGCCCTGCGAAAGCAAACAGGCCAGACACGTTTACCATGTCTGACCTGAGAGAATACTGGTCGCGGGGACAGGATTTGAACCTGTGACTTTCGGGTTGTGGCGTTCGATTCAACCACCCTGCGCGGGCGCGGCGGGGGTCCGCGCGAGTTCCGCAGCCGGGGAGGTGCGAGAAAGCCGCCCTTGAGGCGGCTTTCGAGTGCCGAGGGGCCTCGGGAGGACTGTCTGAGCACGGACCCCTGCCGGCCCGCCCTACGCGGTCGCTCGCCGGTCTTCTCGGCAGCCTAGGGTCTCGGCTCCCAGCGGCGCATGATCGTCTGCTTCGCGTGACGGCCCGACCGCGATCATCGCGACGGGCACGTCGGCGAGGTCCTCGATGTAGGTGATGTAGTCGCGCGCGTTCTTGGGGAGCTCCTCGAAGGTGCGGCAGTGCGGTGATGTCGGTCTTCCAGCCGGGGAGCTCTTCGTAGATCGGCTTCGCGTGGTGGAACGCGGTCTGGTGGCACGGCAGTGAGTTGTAGCGCTTGCCTTCGTACTCGTAGGCGACGCAGACCTTGATGGTGTCGAAGTCGGAGAGCACGTCGAGCTTGGTGATGATGAGGTCGGTGAGGCCGTTGATCTCGACGGCGTACTTCACGATGACGGCGTCGTACCAGCCGGCGCGGCGCTCGCGGCCGGTGGTGGTGCCGTACTCGTGGCCGATCTCGATGAGCTTGCGGCCGTCCTCGTCGTCGAGCTCGGTGGGGAACGGGCCGGAGCCCACGCGCGTGATGTAGGCCTTCGCGATGCCGAGGACGCGGTCGATGCGCTTGGGGCCCACGCCCGCGCCGACGCACGCGCCGCCGGCGGTGGGGCTCGAGCTGGTCACGAACGGGTAGGTGCCGTGGTCGAGGTCGAGCAGCGTGCCCTGGGCGCCCTCGAAGAGCACCCACTGGTCGGCGTCGAGCGCGCGGTTGATGATCGAGCTCGTCTCGGCGATGTGGGGCTTGAGGCGCTCGGCGTAGGGGCGGAACTCGTCGGCGATCTGCGTCCACGGTGTAGGTGGGCAGGCCGTAGACCTTCGAGAGGATGTCGTTCTTCTCGGACGAGGGCGGCCTCGACCTTCTTGCGGAAGATGTGCTCGTCCTGGAGGTCCTGGACGCGGATGCCCAGGCGGCTCGCCTTGTCCATGTAGGCGGGGCCGATGCCGCGGCGCGTGGTGCCGATCTCGGCCTTGCCGAGGCGGTGCTCGGAGGCGCCGTCGAGGTCCTTGTGGTACGGCATGATCAGGTGCGCGTTGCAGCTGATGAGCAGGCGGTGCGTGGAGAGGCCGTCGGCCTCGAGGCGGTCCATCTCCTCGATGCAGCACCTTGGGGTCGATGACGCACCCGTTGCCGATGACCGGCGTGATGTGCGGGTACATGATCCCGCTGGGGATCAGGTGCAGCTTGAGCGTGCGGCCGCCGTGGATGACGGTGTGGCCTGCGTTGTTTCCGCCTTGGAAGCGGACGACGTAGTCGAAGTCGTCTGCGATGAGGTCGGTGATCTTGCCCTTGCCTTCGTCGCCCCATTGGGCGCCGACAAGGACGATTCCGGCCATGTGTGAGATCTCCCGTGAAGTGTAGGTCCCGCGGACCCTCTAGCCGCTCCCGGACCGTGCGCGCGCAACTACCCGAAGGCGCGCAGCCGCTCCATCACGATGAAGCGAGCGTGCGTAGTATGCCCTACGAGGGCGAGAAGCGCCAGCGGGGCTCGCGGCCATCTCGGCGGACCGCGTTGCGACGGGCGCATCGGCCCTGCTGGTGCTCGCCGGATCGCGCGGGGCCTGGCGCGCGACGATCGAGGCGTGCAGGCGGCTGTTCGCCCTGCTGACTATCGCCCTGTGGCAGTACGGGTTGATGCTCGCCTACAGCGTGCCGGCGCTCGCCGTGGCCGGACTCGCCTACCTCATCGCATACGGGTTCCGCGACCCGGTGAGCGCGTACGCCCGCCAGCCGCAGGCGCTGTTCTGGATCGCCGGGTTGCTCGCCTTGGCGCTTGTGGTCCTGTGGCCGCACCTGTCGCTACGCTGGCCGTTTGCCGTCCCCCTCTACGTGGACGGCGGCTACCGGGGCCGCGCCGCCCTCCGCCGCAGCTACGACCTGACAAAGGGCCGGTGGATCTCGTTGGGCGCAGCCATCCTCGCGCTCGGGCTGGTGCTTGTGGTGGCAGGTGCCGCGGTCCGTGTTGTTGCGAGCAACGCGGTCCTCGCCCAAGGCCTCGACGCCAACGCGTGGGTACTGACGCTTCTTGTCGGGCTGGATGTCCTCGCCAACGTTGGGCTCACGCTCGCGCTGTTTGTCGGAATGCAGTCGCTCGTACTCGCTCGCTATCTCGCTGCCCTTGACCGACCTCTCCCGCCGAGAACCATGGTGCAGCGGAGGCTCTCCACGTGGCTCGCCGTGGCAGCCATGGTTGGACTTGCAGCGGTGGCGGGCGCCGGCGGGGTTCTCGTGGCAACGACGCTGGTGACAACGCCTCCTGATCCGGCGAACGTAGAGCTCATCGCGCACCGCGCGGGTGAAGCGTACGCCCCCGAGAACAGCCTCGCTGCGGTAGCCCAGGCGCGCGCGGACCGAGCCGACCGTCTCGAGTTCGACGTTCAGCGCACGTCCGACGGGCAGGTAGTCGTCGTCCACGACGCCGACCTGTTGCGCTTGAGCGGGCAGGACGTCTCCATCGGCAACTCGACGCTGGCTCAGGTGCAAGCGGTGCGGCGCCTCACAGAAGTGCTCTACTCTCTCGAGCAGTGATGTCCATCTCGGCACGAATCGTGCGAGGCGACCGGCCAATACCGACCTGACCGCACCCGTAGAGGAAAGCAACAGGCCCTATGGACCCCTCTGATCGCGATCCCAGAAGCTACGCCGAGCTTCTGGAAAGCCCCTCCCGCGCGTGGAAGGGGCAGGCGCGTCGCGCGCGTACCAGGCGCATCGCGGCCGCGGCGGGAATAGCTGCTCTGGTGCTCGTCGCGGCCGGCGTCGCGTTCGCCGCGTGGTCACCGTTTCGCTCGGCAACCTCGGCCCCGCCGACCGCCGCATCCGTGCCGACACCCTCGGGGGTCACCCTGGCCTCCGCCGCGGACACCATGCCTGCTGCTGCGACGACCCCGAGCAGCTCCGTCGAGCCGACGGCGTCTGAGGAAGTCGTCATCGGGTGGGTGGGCGACATCACACCGGGCTCCAAGTACGGGAACCCCCCGGACAACGGCAGAGCGCTCTTCGCCTCCACGCGAAAGTACACGACGAAGCCCGACCTGATGGTGGGCAATCTCGAGGGCACCTTCGGGGTCGGCGGGCGCTCCAAGTGCAGCAAGGAGGCCACCGACTGCTACGCGTTCCAAGCTCCGCCAAAGAACGCCGCAGCGCTCAAGTGGGCGGGCTTCGACGTGGTGAACCTGGCGAACAACCACTCGAACGACTACCTGGCAGCAGGCGCCAAGTCCACCAGGGCCGCGCTTGAGGACAACGGCATCGCCTACACCGGGCTCGACGGCACCGTGGCGATCCGAGGAAGTCAACGGCGTCAAGGTGGCGTTCCTCGGCTTCGCGCCGTATCCATGGAGCGACAATATCGGAGACATCCCCCAGGCCGGAAGAGCGCTCGTGAAGAGTGCCGCCGGTAAGGCCGACGTGGTGGTCGTGCTGATGCACGCCGGTGCTGAGGGCGCGGACAAGACCCGGACCCCCAAGGGAGCGGAGCGGGCCTACGGCGAATTCCGCGGCGATGCTCGGCGGTTCTCGCATGCCGTGATCGACGCGGGAGCCGACGTGGTGCTGGGCTCCGGGCCGCACGTGGTGAGAGGGATGGAGGAGTACAAGGGCCGGCTCATCGCGTATTCACTCGGCAACTTCGCTGGGTGGAGGAACTTCTCGCGCAGCGGGAAGCTTGCCTTGTCAGGTCTTCTCACCGTGCGAGTCGCCAAGGACGGTAGCGTGCAGGGCGGCAAGTGGCAGTCGATTCGCATAGCGAGCCCCGGCGTGCCGAAGAAGGACTCGGGCAAGGAGTCGCTGGCGCTGGTTCGTAAGCTCTCGAAGCGCGATTTCGACTCGCCCGTGCAACTCGACGACAGCGGGGAGTTCACGTTCCAGACCGAGTAGGTGGGTAGCGAAGGCGCTTTGGCCCTATCTCGGCCTCCAGTAGGATTCAGACCGTAGAACCGAGCACCTGACTAGGCGCGCGGCGTGCCATTCCCACGTGCCGCTTCTGGGTGGCCGATCTGCTCGGAAACCAGATACAGCGGCCGGGCACGGACCTCCGCGTAGATGCGCCCGGTGTACTCGCCCAGCGCCCCGATGGTGATGAGCTGCACGCCCGAGAAGAACAGCAGGATGACCGCAAGAGACGTCCAGCCCTGCACCACCGGGATCGCGCCCGTGAGCCTGCCCACCACGAGCACGATCGCAGCGGCGAACGCGGCGACGCTCGTAGCGACCCCGAGCCACGTGGCGATGCGCAGCGGGCGGACCGAGAAGGCGAGCACGCCGTCGAGTGCGAAGCTGATCATCTTGCGCAGCGGGTACTTGGTCTCGCCCGCGTGCCGGGCGTCACGCACGTAGCTCACCGAGGCGGTGGGAAAGCCCAGCCAGGCGACCATCCCGCGAACGTAGCGGTGATGTTCCGGCATCGACCTCAGGGCATCGACCGCTCGGCGACTCATGAGGCGGAAGTCGCCCACGTCGACCGGCATGTCGACGTCTGCCAGGCTACGCATCATGCGGTAGAACAGCGAGGCGGAGCCCTTCTTGAACGCCGTCTCGCCCCTGCGCTCGCTTCTGACCGCGTAGACGATATCGGCGCCCTCGCGCCACGCGGCGATCAGCTCGGGGATGACCTCTGGCGGATCCTGGAGGTCCGCGTCGATCGTCGTCACGGTGTCCCCGATGGCGAAGTCGTGACCGGCGGTGATCGCGATCTGGTGGCCGAAGTTGCGGCTGAAGCGCACCACGCGGACGTGGGCGTCGCGCCGGGCGATCGCCGAGAGCCGCTCCCACGACCCGTCGGTGCTTCCGTCGTCGACGTAGACGATCTCGTAGTCGTCTTCGATGCCCGACATCACCGCGGCAGTCCGCTCGTGAAAGGCATCGATGCCCGTGCTCTCGTTGTACACAGGCACGACTACCGAGTGGAGGCGCCTGCCCTCCAAGCTGCTCTCCTCGTTCATCCTCACCCCTCCGCGCGAGCCCGGCGCCGTGAGCGCTTCACGAGCCGGAACGCCACGAAGCCTACTCCTGTGACGGCTGCGATGATGATGCCCGGAATCAGCCACGGCGTCATGTAGGTGAGCTCGATCTCGTGCTCGCCAGCGCTCACCGGCACGCCCGTGTATGCAGTGTTGACGCGCACCGTCTCGACCGCCTCACCGTCGACGGTCGCCGTCCAACCCGGCGTGTACGGGATGCTCGAGGAACAACACGCCGTCGCTGGGTGAGTCGACCTTGCCCGTGACGCGGTTCGTGCCGAGCTCGATGTCGGTCAGGGGGTTTGCTGCCAGCTTCGCGACCCGCTTCGGGTACTCGGCCATGGGAAGCGCCCAGACTTTGAGCGTGTCGAAGCTGAGAGTGCCCATCAGGCTCGGCTCGATCGACACGCGGCTCGCGCCGTCTCTGTGATAGCCGAGGTTCACGAGCTGCGAGGTGCGGCCCCAGTAGTACTGCGACGACTGGGTCCGAAACGTGCTCTTCTTTGAAGCGCGGTCGGTCGAGAACGTGGTCGCGATCGTCGGCGGTTGCCTGAAGATGCGATCGCGATCTCCCAACTGGGCCTGGTCGGTCGTGGAAGGGTTCGCCCCGATCTCTTTGTCGGGCCGCTCGCCCGGCGACTGGATCGTGTTCTCGATGCCGGTGAGCTCTACGTAGATCTCCGAGTCGGGCACGCGTTCGACCGACAAGTCGATCCGTGAGTCGGGCTCGGTGCGAACGATGGTCTTGGCCGCCTGGTCGAAGGTGGCGCCCGACGTGCCCTCAAGGGCGTAGTCGAGTTCGACGGCGTCGCGCACGGGCTTGATGCGCGGCAGATCGGGCAGCACTCCGTCGTCGATGACGACGCCTTGGAGCTGCGCGCTTTGCTTGTCCACCGGCACGAGCGGTTCGTAGTCCGAGCGATCGATCGCCTGGGTGTAGACGAACCCGAGGGGAAGGGCGTTGGCGTTTCTGAACGCGACTGCTTTCCCCCGCGTCGTGTCGCGCTCGAAACCGAAGGGCACGAACGCGGTCTGGTCTTGCCGGGTGATGTAGTACTTCGCGCCGGCGAGTGTCATCGGCATGGCGCGATCGTCGAAGCCGTCGTAGGAGAACGACGACCACCCTGCGGGGTTGTCGATCTCCGCTTTGTACTCGGTCAGAAAGCCGTTCATGATCGAGAAGTAGAACGAGGTGCTCATGTACTTCTTCACGAGTGCGGTGTTGTAGTAGAGCCACGTCTTCGCGTTGTCGGTGGTGTTGGTGTTCTCGACCCGGTAGACCTCGTCGCGCGGCAGCTCTCCGATCAGCCCGGTTCGGCTGGTGTTGTACAGTCCCCGCACTTCGCCGGCGTCCACGTACTCGGTGAGGGTGTCGTTGTACCGGATGTCGAGCATGAACACGCCGTTCACGATCACGTTGGCCACGAGCAGCCCGATGACCGCCCACCGGCTCGCGGTCGTCTGCCAGCGCGCGGGAAGCCACCCCGGCCCGCGACGTCGTTGCTCCCACGAGCCGGCGCCCTCATCGCGCCCCTCGAGCGCAAACACCGCGATGGTGAGCGCCCCGAACGCCATCGGCGCCAGCACCGCTTGGCTCAGCGGCTGGCAGAAGAACAGTACGAAGGTGACGTAGACCACGTATCCCCAGCTCATCGCCGCGATCTCTTTGCGCGAGAACGGCCGGTCCTGTGTGAGCAGGAGGGCCGCGATGGCGGCGATGAACAGCCCCCACGCGAACGAGAAGCGGTTGTAGGGGAAGGTGAAGCCGTTGAAGATCGAGCCGAACACCGGCAGCGTCACGAAGAACGCGAACGCGACGACCATGAACTTGAGCGCGCCGTTGGCCTTGCGCGCCACGAAGAACGCCGGCACCAGCACGAGCCCCAGGTAGCCGTACCCAAGAAACGTCGAGCGGGCCCCGACGACGCTCGAAGACAGCGACGCCACGATCGAGCGGTACGACCACAACTCGTAGAACGGCTGGAGCTGGTAGTCGGCCTGCCCACGCGAGGTGTTGGCGATCGCCCATGCGGTTGGCAGCAGTGTGGGCGCAGCGATCGCGATGCCCGCCACATAGTAGCCGGCGAAGCGCAGGCCTTCGCGCACGAAACCGCGCCAGCGCGACGCCTTCTCGGCACGCTGGAAGTAGCGCGCGACGGCGTAGACCACCGTGATGATGGTCGCGATGTAGAAGAAGTAGTAGTTGGTGATTGCCGAGGCGGCCACGAACAGGGTGAGCGTCCACGACCGCTTGCGTTCGAGCACGTTCTCGACGCCGATCAGTAGCAGCGGCACCATCACCATCCCGTTGAAGAACATGGGATGGTGCAAGGCGCCGTACGTGAGGTACGTGGCAAAGACGTAGATGACCGAGCCAACCGCGCTCGGCAGTGTCGCGGCCCCCATCCGCCGGAAGTAGAGCGTCGACACGATGGCTGCGGCCACGATCCGAAGCGCGTAGGCCAGCGCGAAGGCGGACTCCAGATAGCGCATCGGGAACAGAAGGCTAATCAGGTTGAAGGGATCGCCGAGCACGTGCCACGACATGGTCGATATGACGTCAGCGCCCAGACCGATGCGCCACGACCACAGCGGAACGCCGGCCGAGGGGTTGTACGCCATCCCCCGCAGCCAGTCGTTGAGGAAGTACAGCGCGGGGTAGTGCTGAGCCGGGCCGTCGGGGTACCAAAACAGCGACTTGTCGTAGAGAGGCAGATAGCGCAAGACGACCAGCATCAGGACGGTCGTGAGTCCAGCGGTGATTGAGAGGTCGAGCCAGATGCCGCTTCGCTTCCGCGGCGCCTCGGCCGGCGCTGGCTCGGAGGGGCTCAAGGGGCTACTCCGCCGCACTGGCCGCGCGCGCGGCGGCTCGGCGGCGAGAGCCGGTCAGGCGCGCGACGCCCACGAGCGTGGTGCGCCACAGAGCCTCGAAGATGATCGAGCGCGATATCTTGGACGAGCCGCGCTGCCGGTCGACGTAGGTGATCGGTACCTCGACCACGGTGGCGTTCAGGTCGCGCAGCGCCGCAAGCAGCTCGATCAGGAAGCTGTAGCCTTCCGAGCGGATCTCTCGAAGGGGAACCTTGCGGAGCGTGCTGGCGCGATAGCAGCGGAAGCCGCTCGTGCAGTCGCGCGTCGCGGTGTCCACCATGACGCGGGCATACGCGCTGCCCATCTGGCTGACTGCGCGGCGGAGAGGGCCCCAGTCGACCTCGATGCGGCCGCCGGGGGCATAGCGAGAGCCGATCGCCAGATCGGCGCCACCCTCGACCGCAGCCACCAGCCGCGGTAGGACCTGCGGGTCGTGGGACAGGTCGGCGTCCATCGTGCACACCGCGTCGAATCCTCGGCCCAGACACCACTCCATGCCCTCTTTCGAGGAGATGGAGTAGCCGCGCTGCCCCGTGCGGTGGATGACGTGGAACCGCGTCTGCTCGGCGGCTATGTCGTCCGCGATGGCGCCCGTGCCGTCCGGAGAGTCGTCGTCCACGCACACGACCTCAACCTGCGGCTCGAGACCCAGGAGCTCGTGCGTGAGCCTGGGCAGGTTCTCGGCTTCGTTGTACGTGGGAACGACCACAGCGATGCGCACGCGAGTCCCTCGGAAGAATCGGTGAGATATGCCTCGTCAGTATGCCAGAATGAGGCCGCACAGTAATCGCCGCCTCCGCGACATCGCAGCCGCGCGTGGTGCGCGCGTGAGCAATGGAGCGAAGCCGAGCCGATGGCGTCAAAGACCGAGCGACTGCGTGCCGTCTACGACGTGCACGGCGAGAAGTTCCGCTTCCTCGTCGTAGGCGCGTGGAACACACTCTTCAGCTACGTGCTCTTCGCGGTACTTCTCTTCCTTCTGGCACCCCTGCTCCAGCCACTCGCGAACTCCGGAAACGCACTGGTCGCGTGGATCGGCGAACACTACTACCTCGTAGTCCAATGGCTCGCATGGGTCGTCGCGGTCCCGCAGTCCACCCTCGCGCTCAAGTACCTCGCGTTTCGCAGCAAAGGCCACTGGCTCGGCGAGGTCGGCCGCTCCTTCTTCGTCTACTTGCCGCTTCAAGCGTTCAGCTCCGTGACGCTGTGGCTCTTCTCCGGCGTGATCGGGATGCCGCCTCTCCTGGGCCAACTGCTCACGGTGGGCATCAGCGCCGTCCTGTCCTATCTGGGCCACAAGAACTTCACCTTCAGGACACCCGTCGAGTAGCTGTCCAGAATCGAGGAGGCGCGCGTGCGGGTCTTGACCCGCTCTTGGCACGGTGTATGTTAGTGAGTGATAACTAACCTACGCTGTGAGGAGCCCGCGCGAGCGTGTTCGTACACCGCCCACTCAACTCGATCGTCGTTTGCGCGGCCGCCGTGGTCGGGCTTGTAGCCGCCCTCGCGGGCTGCGCATCCGGCAGCGGCACACAGCTTTCCGGACGCGTGGTCGACGACGTTGCGGTCGTCTCGGCGCCGGTTCTCCCCGCCCCGACACCCTTCCCCATCGCCGCCAACGCCCGCTCTCGCACCGCGACCGTCGCGGCGGTCGTGGGGCTCGGCCAGGCCCAGCGCATCGTCTCGGTTCCGGTGCAGCGTGGGCGACCGGGTGAGCGCGGGTGACGTCGTGGCGCGTCTCGACGACACTGCGCTCGTCGCCGCGATCGACTCCGCCCGCGCCTCGCGTCGTGTGGCCCTTGCCCAGGTCGGCGTGCTCGGTGCACGCCTCGACGACATCGCCGACGCCCGCTCGACGATCGCCGAGAACCGCTCGACGGTGCGAGACGCGATCGCCAAGCTCACGCGGACGCGGGCAGACCTTGTCGGCAAGCTGGCAAGTGCGAAGAAGCAGCTCGCTGAGTTGCGCGCCCTGCAGCGCAAGCTGAAGCGCGTTCCGCCCGGCAGCACGCCGCCACCCGGAGCCGTGCCCCCCGGTGGCCTGCCCGACCCACGCGAGGTCGCGGCCGGCATCGCCAAGCTCGAGGCTGCGATCCAGCAGCTCGAAGGCGGCATCGCGAAGATAGACTCCGGCCTGGCGCAGGCGCGCACGGGTCTGGCGAAACTCAATGACGCGTCGGCCACGACCGCGGATGCCCGCGCCGCACTGCGCAGCGTGCGCACTGTGGCACGCGTAGCGGCGGACGGAACCGCAGTCGCCATCCGGCTCGCCGAGGCACAGCGCGACCTTGCCGTCCTGCGCTCACCCGTGGCCGGAGTCGTGGTAACCGCCCTGCGCGACGGCGAGTCCGTCGTATCCGGCGCGCCGGTCGTGAGCATACGGCCCGATGCCGCCTCGGCGGTCGATGTGTACCTGCCTCCCGAGCGGATCGACGGCCTCACCGTGGGCGACTCGGCCCTCGTCGAGATCGACTCGCATCCGGGCCTGCAGCATCCGGCGACGGTGAGCCTTATCGGCGTTCGAGCGGTCTATCCACCGTCGTGGGTGTCGACCACCGACGTGCACATGACCCGTGCGCTGCCCGTACGCGTGACGCTCGACGACCCTAGCGTGGTGCTTCCCGCGGGCACGCCCGCCGACGTGACCATCCGGCCGGGCACGAAGTAGCCGGCCTCAGCACGCCACCGCAGTGAGTAGCGCCGAGAGGCCCTCGGCACACAGGAAGGACAAAGAACATGGACCGCCGAAGAATCGTCCCCATCGTGATCGTGCTGCTCATCGCAGCGGGAGTGGGCGGGTGGTACTGGTGGAACAACCGCACCACTGTCGACCCGGGCACGGTGATAGTCTCGGGCACCGTCGACGCGAACCAGGTCCAGGTGACCTCGCTCGTTGGTGGGCGCGTGATCAAGGCTGAGTTCGCCGAAGGCGACGTGGTGATGGGCGGGACCACGCTGTACCGCATCGACGGCCGAGCGCTCAAGCTGCAGGTCGACCAAGCGGCCGCCGGCGTCCGTGCGGCGGACGCGGCCTACAAGCAGGCGGTCAAGGACAAAGAGTCCAAGGCCGACAAGGCGGCCGCCAAAGCCCAGCTCGACCAGGCGCGAGCCGCCGAGAAGATCGCGCGCATCCAGCTCGGCTACGCCGCGGTCAGCTCGCCAGCGACCGGCACCGTCACCTCGATCTCTATCGCCGAGGGAGAGCTGACAAGCCCGGGGCGCACGATGGCGACGATCACCGAGACCGGCTCGCTGTTCGTACGATCGTTCGTACCTGAGGTCCAGATCGGCCAAGTGGCGATCGGCGATGCCGCGACGCTCGTCACCGACGGTGGCAAGACCGCCGAGGCCAGGGTCACCTTCATCGCCTCCCAGGCCCAGTTCACGCCGAGCAACGTGGAGACCAAGGACCAGCGCGCCAAGCTCGTCTATGAGGTGCGGCTCGAGCCGGCCTCGGCCGAGGGTCTAACCCCGGGCATGCCCGTCACGGTGACGCTCGCAAAGTGACACCGACCCTCGACACCACGGCGCACGACACCTCGCCCGCCATCGCCACCGAGTCGCTCACCAAGCGCTTCGGCGATCTGACCGCGGTCGACTCCGTGTCGCTGGAGGTCAACCGAGGAGCAGTGTTCGGGCTGCTCGGACCCGACGGCGCGGGCAAGTCCACCCTCATCACGATGCTGGCGACCGTTCAGCTGCCAAGCGATGGAGACGCACTCGTCTTGGGCGAGTCAGTGGTGTCGGAGCCAGACGCGATCAAGCCCCACATCGGCTACATGTCGCAGCGTTTCTCGATGTATCCCGACCTCACCGTCGACGAGAACCTCGAGTACTTCGCGCGGCTGCGCGGGGTGCCCCGCGAGCTGAGAGCCGAGCGCGCCCCGCGGCTGCTCGAGCAGATGGGGATGGCGCAGTTCGGCGACAGGCTTGCCGACAAGCTCTCCGGCGGCATGAAGCAGAAACTCATGCTCGCCTCTACGCTGATGACCGAGCCCGACCTGCTGCTGCTCGACGAGCCCACGACCGGTGTCGACCCGGTGAGCCGCCGCGAGTTCTGGCGAATCATCGCCGGACTGCACCGCGCCGGCAAGACCGTGTTCGTGGCCACGCCGTACATGGACGAGGCCGAGCGCTGCACCGACATCGCGTTCATGGACTCCGGGCAGCTTACCAAGCGCGGAACGCCGGCGCAGATCAAGCGCACCGTTCCGGGCACGCTCATCGAGATCGCCGCCGAGCCACAGCGCGAGGCGGTTGCCACGCTCTCTGCGATGACCGGCGTCGCAAGCGCCAACGTGCTGGGCGAGGCCGTCAGAGCGCTCGTCACCCCGGGCGGTCCGAACCCCGAGCAGCTGCGTTCCGAGCTCGAGGGTGCGGGGCTCGCTGTCTCGCGCGTGCGTGCCGTTCCGATCGACATGGAGGCCGCATTCGCCTTCCTTGCCGAGGAGGGCGCGCAATGAGACTCCAGGCCGCCTTCGACCGCATCGGCGCAGTCAGCGTCAAGGAGTTCGTGCACATCAGACGCGACCCGCGCATGATCATCGCGATTCTCATCATCCCGTTCGTGCAGCTCGTCTTGTTCGCCTACGCCTTGGGCTACGACGTCACCAACGTGCCCACCGTCGTGCTCGACATGGACCAGACTGCGGCCAGCCGCGCCTACCTCGCCGCGTACGAGAACGCGGACTTCTTCGACGTGCAGGGCTCCGTCGGCTCCATGGCGGGCATCGACCGCGCGTTCGAATCCAACCAGGCCCGCGCAGCCGTGGTGATCCGCTCGGGCTTCGAGGCTCAGCAGGCGGCGGGGCGAAAGGGCGAGGTGCTCGTCTTGCTGGACGGCACCGAGCCGACCGGCGCGCAGCTGGGCCAGGCCTACACCGGCGCGCTCAACGCCCAGCTCAACCAAGAGGTCGCACTCGCGTGGGCCACGAGCAACGGAGCCGACCTCTCGGCAGCCGGGGCGCTCGAGCCGCGTCTGCGCACCTGGTACAACCCTGAAGGGTCGTCCACGGCCTTTCTCGTTCCCGGCCTGCTGGTCGTGATCGTCATGATCGTCACGGTTCAGCAGACCGCGGTCACACTGGTCAAAGAGCGCGACCAGGGGACCTACCAGCAGATGGTCGTCTCGCCGCTCAAGCAGTGGGAGCTGATGATCGGCAAGATGGCGCCGTGGGCGGTCTTGGGTTTCATAGACACCGTGGCCATCGTCTTGGCCGCCGTCTTCGTGTTCAAGGTGCCGCTGCGCGGCGATCTGACGCTTCTCGCCATCTCGATGATGCTGTTCATCCTGTGCTCGCTGGGGATCGGCCTGATCATCTCGGCCCGGGCGAAGAGTGCCGAGAGCGCCAATATCGTCGCGCTGCTTATCTCGTTCCTGCCGGCGTTCATGCTCTCGGGCTTCGCGTTCCCGCTCGACTCGATCCCGCCGTTCCTGCAGCTACTGAGCCACGCCTTCCCGGGTCGCTACATGGTTGAGATCTCACGTGCGGTGTTCCTCAAGGACGCCGGCTGGGACGTCATGTGGCCCCAGGTGCTCTCGCTCGCGGTCTATGCGCTTCTGACGATCGTCATCGCGTCGCGCCTGTACGGGAGGCGGTCCGGATGAGCCTCAAGCGCATCGGGCTGATCCTGTGGAAGGAGTTCCGGCAGTTCCGCCGCGACCGTCTTCTGCTGCCGCTCGTATTCATGATGCCGATCCTGCAGCTCATCATGTTCGGCTACGTGGTCAGCGCCGACATCACCGATGTCAGGACCGTCGTGGTCGACCTCGACCGCACGCCCATGTCGCGCGAGCTGACCGACTGGCTTTCGGGTAGCGGCTACTTCGAGATAGTCGCGCGCCCCGACGACGAACGCGCTCTGCGCCCACTCATCGATGCGGGCGACGCGCAGGTCGCCGTCGTCATCCCAGAAGGGACGTCGCGGCGCTTCACGCAAGGACAGCGCGCGGAGATCGGCATCGTGGTCGACGGCAGCGACTCGCGCGTCGCGGCGGTGGCAGGCGGCTACGCGTCGCAGATCCTCTCGGCGTTCAGCCGCCAGCAGCTGGGGGATGCCGCCGAGATGCTCGCACGCGCTCCGGGCTTCACCACGAGCGTCCGCGTCCTGTACAACCCCTCGCTCAAAGCCGTGAACTCGATGATTCCGGGGTTGATGGCCGCGATCCTGATGATATCGACGATGACGGTGATGTCCCAGGCGGTCGTGCGCGAGCGCGAGAGTGGCACGCTCGAGCAGATGTTCACCACGCCCATCACCCGAGGCGAGTACATCATCGGCAAGATGGTTCCCTACGCGATCATCGCGTCGCTGCAGATCGGCGTCGTTGCCGCAGTGGGCCGCTTCTGGTTCGGGGTCCCGTTCAACGGCAGCGCGTGGGTCGTGGTGCTCGGCCTGGCGTTGTTCGTCTTCTCGACGCTGGGTGGAGGACTGCTCGTGTCGCTGGTGTCTCGCACCCGACAGCAGGCGCAGCAGACCGTCATGTTCGTGCTTCTGCCCTTCTTCGTGCTCTCCGGCTTCCTGTTCCCGATCGAAGCGATGCCGGCGGCGATCGTGCCGCTCACCTACTTCATCCCGCTGCGCTACGCGGTCCAGGTCCTGCGCGCCGGCTGGCTCAAGGGATCGACGGTGACCGAGTTGTGGGTGCCCATGGTGGCGCTCGTCGGTTTCTCGGTGGTCATCTTCTCGGTCGCCGTGTTGAGCTTCCGCAAACGGCTGAGCGACTAGGAGGTGTGAGATGGCCGAGCACGCGATAGAAACCAACGCGCTGACCAAGACGTTCGGCGACTTCACCGCCGTCGACAAAGTGGACCTGCGCGTGGAGCGCGGGGAGATCTACGGGTTCTTGGGGCCCAACGGTTCGGGCAAGACGACCACCATCCGCATGCTGACCGGCAACATCTTGCCCACGAGCGGCTCGGGCAGCGTACTCGGATTCGACGTCGTGGGCGACCCAGAGGGGCTTCGCTGCCGCATCGGCTACATGTCGCAGAAGTTCTCGCTGTTCGAAGACCTCACCGTCGACGAGAACCTGCGCTTCTACGCAGGCGTCTACGACGTCTCCAAGGAGCGTTTCGCCGAGCGTCGGCGCTACGTACTCGAGATGGCCGACCTGGTGGGCCGCGAGAACGAGCTGACCGCCAACCTGTCGGTGGGCTGGAAGCAACGGCTTGCACTCGGGGCGGCGACGATCCACGAGCCCGACCTGCTCTTCCTCGACGAGCCCACGAGCGGCGTCGACCCGGTCGCGCGCCGCCACTTCTGGGACCTGCTCTACGATCTGGCGGCCGGCGGCGTGACGCTGTTCGTGACGACCCACTACATGGACGAGGCCACCCACTGCCACCGACTGGGCTTCATCTACGACGGGCGTATCATCGCCGAGGGGACGCCGCACCAGATTCGGACCGACTGCATGCAGCAGCGCATCCTGGAGGTGCGGGCGACTGCCGGAGATGTCGACGGCGTGCTCGCGACGCTCGAGTCCGACCCAGGGGTCGACGAAGCCTACCTTTCCGGCGCCACCCTGCATGCGGTCGTCGGCGAGCCCGGTACGGCCTGTGAGCCGGGCGGCGCAAGCGCGACCGGGGAGGTGGCCCGCGACGACGCCGAGCAGCTTGCGGCGCGGCTGGCCTCGGCGGGGTTCTCGGCGATCGAAGTCACGCCCGTCGAACCCACGATCGAAGACGTCTTCGTGCACCTGGTTGCACGCGAGCGTGAGGGAGACACACCATGAGCGAACCGACGGCCGGAGCGGGGCCAGTGCGAGACCAGCTCGGCGAGGGCGAGACCGGCCGCAAGGGCGAGATCCTCGACGCCGCCTTCAGCGTCTTCGCCGAGCAGGGATACGATGCCGGTTCGATGCGCGACATCGCTTCGCAGGTCGGGGTGAGCGAGCCCGCCCTCTACCGGCACTTCCCGAGCAAGGAGGCGCTGTTCCTGGCACTCATGCGCGTGGGTGCAGGGCGCATGCGCAACGAGACGCTCGCGCTTGTCGATTCGATCCGGGCAGAGACCTTGCGCGAGCAACTCCTCGGCGTGCTGACCGATCGGCGTCGCGCGATGCGGTTCTACGGGCCGCTGCTGCGCGCCATCCTTCCGGCAGCAGCGAAGAACGAGCGCTTCTTGCAGGAGTACCGCGCGGTCGTCATCGAGCCCGCCTTCGCCGCCCTCACCGAGAAGGCGACCGAGATCGACGAGGCGCTGGGAGTGCCGGATGCGGCCCTGACTCGCCCTGCACGTGTTCGCGCGCTCATGGCGCTGATGGTGGGGTACATGATGAGTTCGTTCGTGCTCGGCGACGACCCCGACGAAGCGATCGTCGACGCCGCCATTCGCGTCATGAACTGGGAGCCGCCCGGCTAGCGGCGCCTTCGCTTGCGCGATCGACCGGGCCGCGAGCACGCCGCTCGCGCCCGCCTGAATCGAGGCCGCGAGTGATTCCCGCCCCGTCACCGACCGCGTAGAGCCCATCGATGGCGGTGCGCATGTCGGCGCCCACTTCCAGCCGCGACGAGTAGAACTTCACCTCGACCCCGTAGAAGAGCGTGTTGGGGCCGGCAAGCCCCGGAACGAGTGCGTCCATCGCCTCGATGAACTCGACGATGTCGGTCAGATGGCGATAGGGCAAGACCGCCGAGAGGTCGCCTGGCGTGGCGTGAGGCATGGTCGGGACGGTGAGCGGACTGCGCGATGCGCTCGGGCGTCGAGCGGCGCCCCGCCTTGAGGTCGCTGTAGCGCTGTACGAGAATGCCATCGCCCAGCAGGTTCGCAAGCTTCGCGATCGAACGACCGTAGGCGATCGGGTCGTTGAATGGCTCGGTGAATCGCTGGCTCACGAGCACCGCGAAGTTGGTGTTCTCACTACGGTGCTCATCTCCGGCGTAGCTGTGCCCGTTGACGGTCACGACGTCGCCGTAGCTCTCCGTCGAGACCTCGCCATAGGGGTTCATGCAAAACGTTCGCACCGAGTCGCCGAACGACTTCGTCTGGTAGACGAGCTTCGCCTCGTACAACGGAAGCGTAAGGTGCTCCATCACCGATGCCGGGCACTCGACTCGCACACCGATGTCGACCGCGTTGTTCGAGAGCGGGATGCCGAGTTCACGGGCTTGGGCTGCGAGCCAGTCGGCGCCTTCGCGGCCCGGAGCGGCGATGACGGCGCCCGCCTCGACGGTCGAGCCGTCCGCGAGTTCGACCGCGGTGACCCGACCGTCGCTCGCGACGATCCTCGCCGCGGCGATGTCGGTCCGGACGTCCACGCCTCGCTGCTCCAGCTGGACGCGCATGGCATCGAGCACCTGCGGTGAGCGGTCAGTTCCCAGGTGACGGATCGTCATGGGTACGAGCCTCAGGCCCGCGCGCGCCGCCTCCTGCTCGAGCCGAGCGGCCTGCTCGGCGTCGGGCCCGTGCGTCCGAGTGGTGGCCCCGAACTCGATCCACAGGTCGTCGCAGTAGTCGATGAGCGCCGTGAGCTCCGCCTCGCCCAGGTAGTCCGGCAGCCAGCCGCCGACCTCGGTGGTCAGCGTGAGCTTGCCGTCAGAGAACGCGCCCGCCCCGCCCCAGCCGGTCATGATGTCGCAGGTTCGGCAGCCCACGCACGCGGTCTCGCGCGCCGGGCAGCGTCGCTTCGAGATCGCGTGCCCCTTCTCGACGATCAGGACACTACCGGCACCGGAGCGCGTCAGCTCGAGCGCCGCGAAGATGCCGGCCGGACCTGCGCCCACGATGATGACGTCGTATCGGCTGGACAACACGCGAAGCCTTCCAGTGCGGGTCTCGGACACCGGATGTGTCCGGGCACCGCGAATCATCATATCCCCCCGCGTCAAGCACGAGTAGCGGTCGGTCGCCCAAAACCGCAGGTCAGACGCTGTGTGCCGCTATCCTTTGTTCGTCATGTCGACGAACTTCGTGAAGCGCTCCATGAACACGAGCGGGATCGTTCCCAGAGGACCGTTGCGGTGCTTCGCGACGATGAGCTCGGCCACGCCGCGCTGCGGGCGACCCTCCTCGTCCTCAGCCGAGGGGTTCGTGTTGCGATCCAAGAACATGACGATGTCCGCGTCCTGCTCGATGGCGCCCGACTCCCTCAGGTCCGAGAGTTGCGGCCGCTTGCCTGCGCGCTGCTCGACCGCACGCGAGAGCTGCGAGAGTGCGACGACCGGCACGCCGAGTTCCTTCGCAAGGATCTTGAGCCCACGCGATATCTCGGCGATCTCGACCTGTCGGTTCTCGGAGCGCTTGTTCTGTGGCTGCATCAGCTGCAGGTAGTCGACGATGATGAGTCCCTTCGACTTGCCCCTGAGCTGGCGCCGTGCCTTGGCGCGCACCTCGAGGATCGAGATCGATGGCGTGTCGTCCACCCAGTAGTCGAGCGCGGCGAGCTTGCCCATCGAGGTGTGTATCGCGTGCCAGTCGGTCTCCTTGAGGTAGCCGGTGCGCACGTCTTGCAGGTTGATGCGCGCCTCCGCGCACAGCACGCGCTGGACGAGCTGCTCGGCGGACATCTCCAGCGAGAACAGCGCGACCGACGTGCCCGCCTTCGCGGCGTTTACCGCCATGTTCAGGGCCAGCGCGGTCTTGCCCACCGACGGGCGGGCCGCGAGGATGATCAGGTCGCCCGCGTGCAGGCCGGCGAGCAGCTTGTCGAGCTCGCCGAAGCCGGTGGGAACGCCGGTGACGTGCTCCTTGCGCTCGAACAGCTCCTCGAGCTGGTTGAAGGAGAGTTTGAGCAGCTCCTTCATCTCGCGGAAGTTGCTTGCCACGCGCTTGTTGGTCACCTGGAAGATGAGCCGCTCCGCGTCTTCGACCACCTCGTCGAGGTCGTCGGGGGCGTCGTATCCCATCGCGACTATCTGAGTCGCCGCGCCGATGAGCTGGCGAAGCATGGACATGCGCTTGACGATCTCGGCGTAGCGCTGCCAGTTGGCTGTGGTGGGAACCGCGCCGGAAAGATCGAGCAGGTACGGCTTGCCCCCGGCCGCCTCGAGCTCGCCGGTCGACTCGAGTCTGTCGGCCACCGACAGGTGGTCCACCGGCACCGAGCGTGTGTACAGGTCGCTCATCGCGGTGAAGATCCGGGCGTGGGCCGGACGATAGAAGTCGGAGCTCGCGACCATGCTCAGCGCGCCCTCGACGGCGTCGCCGGAAAGCAGCATCGCTCCCAAGACCGCCTGCTCGGCCTCGAGATTGTGAGGCGGCACCCGGTCGCGACTTCGCTGGACCAAGCCGCTCTCGATCACGTCAGCCATGCTCTCCCCCGGCTCGGTCTCCGTACGGTATGGACGGTGCTCGCCGATGATAGCGCGCGCCTACGACAAGCCCTCGGTCACCAAGCGGGCGTCCACATCCCGCGGTGGATGGCGCATGCGTGTCTGCCAGCGACGACGAGGGTTATCCACCGTCGTCCACAGAACGGCCGCCGAGATGTGACGCCCGGCCCGGTACAGCAAAACGGCGCCGACCCGTCATCGGGTCGGCGCCGTCATGTGCGACACGATGAGCCTGGCTACTCGGCGGCCTCTTCGGCGGCCTCTTCGGAGATCTCCTCGGCGGCCTGCTCGGTCGCCGCTTCGAGCGAAGCCGTATCGCCGGCCTGCTCGACGGTCTCCTCGGCCACCTCGACGAACGCTTCGCCGTCGGCGCCGACACCCTCGACCTCGGTGACGACCGTCTCGATGACCGGAGCGCCCTCTGCGACAACGTCGACCGTCACCTGGGCCTTCACGTCGCGGTACACAGAGATGTCGACCGTGTGCGGGCCGACCTCCTTGATGTGTCCGTGAGTCTCGATGCGCCGGCGATCGACCTCGACACCGAGCTGCTCGCGAATGGCCTCTTCGATCATGTGCGAGGTGACCGAGCCGAACAGGCGGCCCTCTTCGCCCACCTTCGCCGAGATCGTCACCGTCTTGTCCGCCAGCGCGGACGCGAGCGAACCCGCATCGGTGAGGCGCTGATCCTCGCGCTTCTTGATGTTGTGCATACGCTGCTCAAGCTGCTTCACGTTGCCTGACGTCGCCTCGATGGCGACTTTGCGCGGAAGCAGGTAGTTCACGGCGAATCCGCGGGCGACCTCGATGACGTCGCCCTCACCGCCGCGGCCCTTGAGCTCCTGCAACAGGATGACCTTCATGGCTACTCCTCCGTAGGCGGTATCTAGCGGCCCTTGCCAACGCGACCGCTGACGACCGGGACGGTATAGGGCAGCAGCGCCATCTCACGACCACGCTTGATGGCGGTGGACAGCCGGTGCTGGTGCTGAGCGCAGTTGCCGGTGACGCGGCGGGGCTTGATCTTGCCGCGGTCGGTCATGAACTTGCGCAGCATCTGCGTGTCTTTGTAGTCGATGTACTCCGCGTGGTCCTTGCAGAACTGGCAGTACTTGCGCCGTGGCTTGCGACCATAGTCGGACATGTTGTTCTGACCCTCCTTCCGCGAATTCCTCTCGCGGGATCTCGTCGAGCACCTCAAGGGTGCGGTGGTTCGCTAGAACGGGATGTCGTCCTCGAACGTCTCGGGCTTCGCAGCCGGGGCCGGGGCGCTATAGCCGCCTCCGCCTCCGCCGCCGCCCTCGCTGCGGGACGTCATGAACTCGATGTCATCAGCGATGATCTCGACCTTGCTGCGCTTGTCGCCCTCGGGGGTCTCCCAAGAGTGCCAGCGAAGCTTGCCTTCGATCGCGACCTTCGAGCCCTTCGACAGGAATCGCGACAGCGACTCTCCACGAGCGCCAAAGACGACGACGTCGAAGAAGTTGGGAGAATCCTCCCACTCCCCGGTCTGCTGGTTCTTGCGCCGATCGTTGACGGCGATGCCCATCTTGAGGATGGCCATGCCACCAGCGGTAGCGGTCAGCTCGGGGTCCCGGGTGAGATTTCCGGTGATGACTACTCGATTGATGCTCATCTCAAAACCACCTTCTTACGTTCACGGATTCGGACTTCTGCCCGGATCCGCTGATTCGCAACCGCGCGGGACTAGTCCCGATCCTCGCGATTCACGATCATGTAGCGGACCACGGGGTCTGTGATGTGCAGCACGCGGTCCAACTCGGCGATAGAACCCGGTGTGGCGTGGAAGTCGATGAGCGCGTAGTCGCCCTCGGTGAGCTTGTCGATCTCGAACGCGAGCTTGCGCTTGCCCCATGAGTCGAAGTTGTCCACCACGCCCCCGTCTGCGCTGATGAGTCCCTGGACCTTGTCCAAGACGGCAGCACGAGATTCCTCGTCGAGGGAGGGGTTGAGTAGAAGCAGCAGTTCGTAAGCCTTCACTTTGTCACCTCCTCTGGGCTAGACGGCCCCGGGACTGTGAAGGCAGCGGCCCGGGGCAGGATGTGAGCCCGCGTAGTGTATCACCGGCCCGCAGCTGCTGCAACAGTCTCCCCAACCGGTCTGACACGGGCGGATTCGATGTGATGCGACCCTCAAGAGCTCTCCTGCCGAGAAGAGCTGCGCACGCCGCACAGGCGGCTGCGATACCGGCGAACCCGAGAGCTCCTGCGGCGCGAAGCCAGCCAAGAGCGGCCACGCCGGCCTTCTCGACGAGCGGTAGCAGGCGCTGTGTGGGCGCGGACGCCGCGTCCTCCGGCCAGCCGACCGCCTGTGCGGTGGGCCGCACCGACACTGGCTGCATTCGAGCGTCGCCTGTGGGGGCGAGCGAGACACCTGTCGGCATCGCTGCAGGGCTCGGGGCAGGCGCACTCGCAGGCCCCGGGGCGACCTCGGGGGCAGGCGAGGACACGGCGTGTGTGGCTGGACGTGCGGTGGCCGGGACCGGGCGCGTCTTCGCTGTCTTCGGTGCGGAGACCCGCGGTGCACTCTGCGTCTGTGGCTGCGGTTCGGGCTCGGCCGCAGGCGCAACAGGCTCAAGCAGTACAGCCGGGTCGACGTACAGGTCTCCCTTGCGCAGACCCATGTGGAGATGTGCTGCTTCCGATGACGGATCTCCCGACTCGGCGATACTCCCGAGCGACTCGCCTTGAGCGACCCGATCGCCCTTGTGCGCAAGAAGATCGACCAAGGGCAGCAGCGAGACCCTCCCATGAGCCGAGTCAAGGGTGATCGCCAGGACGCGTCCCCCCGTGGGGTCCTGGCACCCGGCCGGCAAAGGCCACGGTGCCATCGACTGGTGCGCGTACCGCCTCGCCCGAGGACAGCGCAAGGTCGAGACCCCGATGTATGCGCGAGGCGCCGTCCGGAGCGGTATACGAGGCACCGAATCCCAGCACGACGCTCTGGGTGGTCGCGGCAATCGCGGCGCACGGTGAAGCCCATACGAGTACCGCGACCATCGCGGCACCGATCCTCTGTCTTGAGAGCATCTGAAGCACCCCGCATTCTCGGCGGGGAGCGGGAGGATCGGAGGGTACGAACGTGTGTTCGTATTCAAGATAGCCCAGCGCAGTCCAGAACACAAGAAACGGCCGCCGGGAATCTCGTTCCGGCGACCGCTACGCTGTGGTGGAGCGGGTGACGGGACTCGAACCCGCAACTTTCAGCTTGGGAAGCTGATGCTCTACCATTGAACTACACCCGCGCGATGGTGAAGTGTAGCCCAGCCACAGAACGCGGGCAACGGCTCGCGAGCCTACTTGCCTCTCGCCAGCCCCCGGCGCTCCTTGTGGCTGAGCCTCCGATCCGAGTACCAGATGCCCGCCGCGATCAGGGTGAGCACAACGGCGGCAAGCACCTTGCCGGGTTTGACCGGATCGAACGCGGGACGCCCCGGAGCAACGACCTCGAGCGTGGTGGCGTGAATATCCATGTCGCCGCCGTGTTGTGCGCACGCGGCGTTGAAGATGCCGGTCACCTTGACGACGTCGCCTTGGTGCCTGTAGTCACCAAAGGTGCCGATGCTCTGGGTGAGCCCGGAAGCGAGCCACACGGGCATGCCGGTGTTGTAGCCTCCCAGCGCTGCGCCCTCCTCGACGTTCTTGTACATGTACGCGTCGTCGTTGAGGTGGATCCATGCGTCTGCACCTCGCACCATGGCCTCGCGCGATGGCCTCGCCCTCGAAGGTGACCCGGGTGCCGTCGTACTTCTTTGGCCGCTCGATGAGCCGAATGCTGGACACGTCGTTGGGGCCCTCGAGCGCGAGCGCGCAGGCCGGGACCACGAGTTCCGCGGCTACTACCGCTACCAGGGCACAGATCGCCATCAGTCTCCCGGCACCGCGCACGACTATCGTCCTCTCGCCATGGAGATACCGTATCCGAGCAGCGCGAACACGCTCATGAACTCGAGGCGGCCGAGCCACATGCACACGCCGTAGAGCACCTTCATGTCCCACGGCATCGAGGGAGTGACCACTCCGCACGAAAGGCCCGTGTTCGACGCCGCCGACACCCCTTCGAACAGGGCCTGCGTGAGCGGGTATCCGTGCAAAGCGCCCCAAAACCCGGTGAACGCGTACATCACGAGATAGGCGATGGTGATCGTCATGGCGGTCTTGACCACGCCATCGTCGAGCCAGGTGTCGCGAACGTGGTGGTAGCGCTCTCGCACGACCGCCGACTCCGGCTCGGTCATTCTTCGGACGTCGGCGACGAGCGACTTGGCCATGATGCCGACCCGGATGCCCTTGATGCCGCCGGCGGTCGAAGCCGCCGAGCCGCCGATCGCCATGGCGATCGTCACGGCGAGCAGACCCACCGGGCCCCACTGCGTCACGAACGCTCGAGAGTAGATGGTCGAGAAGCCGGTGGTGGTATGCCCCGACGCAAGCTGGTAGAACGACTTGCGGAACAGCGCCATCGCTTCCGGGTAGACGCCGAGCCTCGCGAGCCAGAACGTCGCGATCAGCACGGTCAGCGTGAGCGTGATGGCAAAGCTGACGGTCTCGACGTTTCTGATGATCTCGCGCCGCTTGCCGGTCCACACGGCCCAGTGAAGAGCGAAGTTGAACGACCCCGCGATCATGATGACGATACAGATCAGCTCGTATGGTAGCGAGTGGTAGTACATGGTGTTGTAGGACAGCGGCGCGAACCCACCGGTCGACCAGCCGCCCATGAAGATCCACAGCGCATGCAGGAATCCTCGCACCACATCCTGGCCGATGAAGATCGCAGTGCCCCACAGTGCGAGGGTGCCGATCACGAGGTATGCGAGCGACACCAGCCAGATGGCACGAGCCGTCTGAACCACGTTGGGCAACAGCCGTTCGTCCTTGCCCTCGCCCACGTAGACCTTGTAGGCGCCCGCCGTACCCTTGAACAAGAAGGTGAGCGCAACAACGACTATCCCTTGTCCGCCGGCGTACGTGAGCAGATGGCGCCACATGTTCAGGCCGTAGCTCACGTGGTCGAGGTCCTGGATCAAGTACATGCCGGTAGTGGTGTAGCCGCTCATGGCGTCGAACATCGCATCCAGGTAGCTGCCCTCGTGACCCGAGAGATAGTGAGGCAGCGCGCCGAGGATCGTCGCCCAGATCCAAGACCCGGACGCGACCACCAGGCCGTGGCTCCACGAGAGGTCCTTCTCGGTATGGCACAGGTACTGAGTCCCGTAGCCGAAGGCGAAGCACGCCATCATCGAGATCACGAAGTCGACGGCGGTGTCCCACTCTGCGAACACGAGCGATGTGGCGAGTGGGACAACCATGAGAAGCCCTACGCCCACCAGGATCTTGCCGGTGTACTTACCGACTACGAGGTGGTCGTCCTTTCGCGGGCGTACGATCACTGCCAGATCGCGGTCGCCACGACCGCAAGAAGAAGGCCGACCAGCGTCAGGAGCAAGGCGAACAGGGACTCGGTGGTCATGCCGGCGGCGTACCTACGCCAATGCTTTCGCGCCGCGAGGCTTGGATAGGCTTCGACGCGCTGGACCCCGGCGTTGGCCGCCCGCCTACTCACCAGTGAGGATCTTCTTCAGCGCGCGCTCCGAGTCCACGCTCGTGAACGCGATCACGGTGTCACCCGGCCCCAGCAGCGTCTCACCGTGCACCGTCTCGACCACCTCGTCTCGCGTATGACCGCGACCAAGACGCACTTGGGAGGCAGCGTCAACGTCGAGACAGGCTTGTTGCACACCACACAGCGGTCGGTGGGCAGCTCGATCTCCACGATCGCCATGTTGCCCTTGCGAAGCGTGGTGAGCGTGTGGATGTCGCCGACCGTCGCCTCCTCCTCGATCATTCGGCTGATGATGGACGTCGAGGAGATCGCTTCGATGCCCAGCGTGTTGAAGATGTGTTCGTTCTTGGGGTTGTTCACGCGCGATACCGTTCGAGGCACCCCGAAAGCGACCTTGGCGAGCTGGCAGGCAACAAGGTTGTCGTCGTCGTCCCCTGTCGCCGAGACGAACACGTCTGCCCGCGACGCACCGGCGTCTTCTTGGTAGGACGCGTCGCACCCGTCGCCATTGATGATCAGCGTCGCGCTCGGCAACTCTTGTGCGAGCTTCTCGGCCACGTCTTCGCGCTTCTCGATCAGCGCCACCGTATGACCGGACTCGATCAGCGTGCGAGCAAGGTACGAGGCGACCTTGCCGCCGCCGTTGACCACGATGTACATGCTCACTCCTCCATGAACCTGGCGAGCTTGTGCAAGGCCTCGTTCTTGACGGCGACTCGCATGATGTCGCCTATCTGGAGTTCGGTGTCGAGCGTCGGGATGAACGTCCGGTTCCCTCGAGCGATGATCGCGGGGAGCACCTGACCCTCGACGAACATGTCGCTCACGTGCTTGCCGGCTGCCTCCTCGCGCAACTTGAACACGACGATCTCAACATCGCCGAAGGAGTCGACGTGGTGGCCGTGTCCCGCTTGGACCTTGTCGAGCAGCCGCTCGGCCACGAGCGTGGTCCCGCAGACGTAGTCGAGGTCGAGCTGCTGGTAGGTGCGTTCCCGCTGTGGGTTGTACAGTCGTGCAACGACGTGCGGGACGTGGAATATCTTGCGGGCGACCTCGGCCGCCATGAGGTTGGTGTTGTCCAGATCGGTCACTGCGGCGAAGGTGTCGCACTCGTGGATCCCGGCCTGCTCGAGGACCTCCTCGTCGAAGCCGAGGCCCCGAATGGTCACTCCGTTGAAGGCGGTGCCGAGGCGCCGGAACGCGTCTCCGTCCTTGTCGATGACGGTGACGTTGTGGCCTTCGACAGAGAGCAGGTTCGCCAACTGCGAGCCGACGCGTCCGCACCCGACCAGGATCACATTCATGGAGCCAGGCCCTCCAGTCGCCGATGCGCCCCCACGGAGCACTCCGAGCACGCTACGCCTGCCGAATCGGCGGTGTCAACACGAGCGTCGTCCACCGTGCCGGCGAGCCTGGTGCGTGCTGCGGTCTCGCGGCGCGCAAGAGACGCAAAGACGCCGCCGGCGTGTTCGCCGACGGCGTCGTCACATTCGCACTAAAGAGGAGATGCGGCTACTTGCCGATCTTGAACATCTTCGTGCCGCAGTCCGGGCACGTGCCCTTAGTAGCCGGGCGCCCGTTCTTCATCGTGATCTCCTCGGGCTCGACCATCTCTTTCTTGTCCTTGCACTTGACGCAGTAACCTTCCTTGGCAGCCATGCGCTGTCACCTCCTTGTAGGTTCGACCGATACTTGCCCGACGATGCCGAGCCGCTGCGGTCGTCTCCCCCGCAGACGAGCGTCGTCGCTCGCTTCACACGAAAGTCTCCCATCTGAAATCCCGTTTGTCACGCCCTGTTCGCTCACAGGTCCTCTACGAGCGAGCGGCCGACGATCCAGTAGGCCGCCGCGATCAGCAGCACGAGCGCCCCCCACGCGGCGCCCGCGGTCATCCAGAACGGCTCGGGGAACAGCAAGATCAGCAACGAATCGTCGGGAAAGGTCCACGTGCCGTCGGCGAAGAACAGTCCGTGGAACGCCGAGAAGAACGCCGAGAAGTCGGCCAGCGCTGCAAGGGCCGCGAGGACGACGAACACGGCCGATGCGCCTGCGGCGACGTAGAGCGCAAGGCCGACGCGGCTGCGATCGCCAGCCTGTATCGCGGAGGCGACCCACAGCGCAAGCCCCACCGCGAGCAGGAGTGTGGCCAGGCGTGCGCCCCGCAAGACGGTGCGAACGTCGCGCAGGTGGGCTATGGCCGCAGCGTCGAAACCCGGACGTCCGGCCACCAGGTCGGGCAGTTCCTCCTCGCTGCCGCGCACCACGAAAGCGCGGACCCTCTCGGCGACGTCGAGCGAATCCTCGTACGAGAGCCCGGCAGACTGGCCCAACGAGTACTGCTCGGCCAGCGCTCGGGTGGCAGGAGGCGTCGCGAGGATCGCGACACCTATCCCGACCGCCACGACCGCGAATACGATTCCGGCGACCCATGCACCGAAGACGCGCATGGCAGCTACGCCTCGCGCTCTTCAGTCTGGGTGGGCTCCTCGATCTCCGGCCGGCAGTCGGCGGCGGCGACCACGCGGTTGCCGCCCTCCTCGTAGGCGCACACGAGCGCGGCATCGGCGCTGTCGAGAAGCTCTTGCACGGACATCCCGTCTTCGGGCATCGACGACACGCCGATCGACACCGTCACGCCGGCACCGTCGACGGCGACACCGACGCAGGCCATTCGAACCTGCTCGGCGAGGCCCAAAGCGTTCTCGATCGTGGGAACCGCCTGCGTGCGCTCGTCCTCGGCGAGCAGGACGACGAACTCTTCGCCCCCGAAGCGAGCGACCAGATTCGTGCTCATCGCGAGATCCCCCGCGAGCGCGACCGTCTCGGTGATGGTGTGCGCCAACGCCGATATCATGCTGTCCCCGGCGTCGAATCCAAAGCGCTCGTTGAACTCGCCGAAGCGGTCGATGTCGATCAGCAGTACGTGCACCGCGCGGTGATCGCGCTGCGCTCGGCGGACTTCCGGTACCGCCGTGCGGATGAAGTACGAGCGGGAGAAGAGGTTCGTCGCCGTGTCGACCATGGTCTGCATCTGCCGAGAAGCCAGTTCGCTCCTGAACTCCCCGACGATCAGGGTGCCGACCGCAGCCGTGCCCATCAGCACCGCCATCTGCCAGCCCCAGCGCACGGCGACAAACGTCGCGTCGAGATGGTAGGCGGCAGGCGCGAACGGTATCTGCTGGTGCGGAAGGATGCTCAGATACTCCGCCCACACGAGAATACTCAGCAGTGCGCAGCTGAAGAGGGCGTGGAACCAGGCATCCCGAGAGCGCGGCAGAATGAACGTGGCCTCGAGGATGAACAGTGCGTACATCGACCAGAACCAGGAGTTCACGCCTCCGCTGAAGTAGACCAGGACGGTGACGACAAGAGCATCAAGTGCCAGCTGCAGGTTGTTCCACACCGCGATATTCGCCAAACGGCGGTAGTTGATCGAGTAGTAGGAGTTGTAGATCACCACGAACCCGAGCGTGGCCGCGGGAATCACCATGAGCTCGACGAGTTCCGCGAAGGGGATGCGCGCCGAATACGCGAATCCGGCGAGGACCGAGTAGAGCACGAGGACGCCGAGAAGCGCCCATCTGATGCGTACGACGAGTCCGACTCGGCGTACGTTCGCCTGGAGCGCCTCGATATCGTAGCGGCTCGGCTGGTCGCGCCACGAGATCGTCAGCGCTCGCGTCAGCCTCTTGGTCAGACGGCTCGCGTTCACTCGGGCAGCGACTCCCTCGGCGTCATGCACTGTCTGAAGCATCAGTAGTGCGGGACAACGAGTGTACCCGCGCCCACCGCGCTCAGGCAATCGCCGCGCCGAGCGCCACCGAGGACGGCGCCAACGCCAGGCAGTGCCAAGAGCCGCGGCGCGTACGCTACTGCAGCCCCATGCGGAAGCCGAAGGCGACCGTTTCGGAGAGCGCCCACACCAAACCGCAGGCGACCACCACACCGAGCGCGACTCCGAGAAGCGCGCGACGCCACCCCAGTCCGAGGAGCCACGCGGCGCACGTGCCCGAGTAGGCACCCGTTCCCGGGAGAGGCACGGCCACGAACAGCGCGAGTCCGAGCAGCCCGTACTTCTCCACCAGTGGATGCGCCTTGGCACGAGCCTTCTCGAGCTTGGTGTGGAGCCATGACCCCTCGGGGATGTGCTCGTAGGCCCACTCAAGAATGAAGTACGTCGGGAAGAACACGGCGATGTTGGCGACTACGATGATCGGGATGTAGACGGTTTCGCCCTGCTGAACCGCCCACGGGACGGCACCGCGCAGCTCGATCCACGGAACCATGGCGAGGATCACATACTTCAGGTAGGGCGGAAGCGACGCGATGAACTCCTGCAAGCACTTGCCTCCTGCGTCCGGACTCGATGCGGCCACATAGCGCGTCAACCGAGAGCACCAGCGTATCAGGGTAGCAGGACGCGCCCCAACGCTCGACCCAGCGCCCGCGGGCCTGCCCCGCGTGCCGCACCGTATACTGACCACATGGAGCACACCCGCCGATGAACCCGATCGCTATCTTCGATTCCATGCAGGCTCTGCGGGCATCGCTCGCCGGGCTCGGTGCCGTCTACGAAGTGGTGCTGATCGTCGCCTCGATCCTGCTCGCGCTCTTCGCGGTGGTCCCGGCCGCCAGGCGATGGCGTGGACTCGCACTCGCCT
Organism: uncultured Actinomycetes bacterium; assembly: GCA_963700665.1. Taxonomy (GTDB): domain Bacteria; phylum Actinomycetota; class Coriobacteriia; order Anaerosomatales; family PHET01; genus CAVPCY01. The sequence continues at coordinate 56,891 of CAVOYK010000008.1, read as the reverse complement.
GTATGGCCGCCCTGCTCGTGGTCGGCGAGTTCTTCCTGGCGCGTTTTCACGCGCAGCTCTACGATCTCGCCGTCGTAGTCGATCCCGCCACCGGGGCGACGACGGGACGTGTCGCCGTGCCGCTGTGGATCGAGAGCGAGAAGTTGTTCGTGTGGGCGCTATGCGTGGCCGTGCTCGGAGCGATGATACGGCGACAGCGCCAGGAGCTGCTCCCCGGGGTGATGCTGGTGACGGCGGTCCTGGCGGCCGGGGCAGGGCTTCTCGGCAAGCCGTTCACCGAGCCGCTCAGTGGCTTCTTCGGGCAGTACTACGGCTACCTCCAGGCCATGGCGGCGGGAGGGCAGGCGTCGGTTCAGGGTTTCAACGGTATGGAGAGCGCCCGCCAGTTCTACTACAACGCGTGGTACATGTGGGTCCATCCGCCGCTGCTGTTCTTGAGCTACGGATGCTTCGCCATATCGTTCGTTGCGACGCTGCAGATGATTCGGTCGCGGCACTCCAGCTTCGAGACCACGGCATACCGCTGGGCGCGCCTCGGCTATCTGCCGCTCACCTTCGGCATGCTGCTTGGGTTCCCGTGGGCGCTCTCGGCGTGGCAAGGCGACGCGTGGTGGTGGAGCGGCAAGGTCAACATGTCGCTGATGATGTGGCTGCTCTACACCGGCGTACTACACGCGCGGCTCTATCTTCGCCGACAGGGCATGTGGAAGGCGGTGGCGGCGCTCAGCGTTCTGTCGTTCGCGATCCTCGTCCTCACCTACATCACCACCTACATCGTGCCTGGCGCGCACAGCTACGCGCTCGCGCCCGGACTCGGGGCCCCGGGGTTGCTGGCGCTCGTTTCGACGGGCGGTGGGGGCCTGTGAACGTGGAGGATATCCGTCAACGAACGTGGGACTTCAGCCTCACCGTGCTCACCGTGATCCTACTGGCGTCGCTGGGCGTCCAGTCCTTCATCGGGACGGTCTACGTGTGGTGGGCGCAGCGCACGGTGCCTGCCTGGGAACAGGTCGGCTACGACGCGTTCGTCTCGACGATGAACGTCATCGCAGCGCCGCAGGTCATCGCGCTCGTTGTGGTGATGGGGCTCTGCGTGCCCAAGCGGCTCTTCTCGCGCCGGCTACTCGTGTGGGTGTCCAGCGCGATGGTCGTGTGCGGGGCGGCCACGGGGCTTGCCACGATGTCACTCACCACGGGGCTCACCGTCTACCTTGCGTTGGCCGCGCTGATCCAGCTCGGCGTGGTCTTGCTCACCGCCGTGGGTGCACGCGGGCCCAGCTACCTGACCGAGGGACGCCTGACGAAGCTCGGTTCGGGGCTGCTGCACTTGGGGTTCATCATCTTCGCGATCGTTGTCGTCGCGATGCAGGGCTCGGCCTTCATGATCGAGGTCTTCTGGGTGAGCTCCGTGTTGATCGTGGCAGGCACCGCGATGAGCTTCTACGCCAGCAGGATCGCCGTACGGCGCACCGTGCCCGTCGAACACGACATCGACTTCTAGGGCCGCTAGGCCTCGCGCACCATCGCCGTGACGAACGTAGCCGTCTTCTCGATCAGGTCACCGTCGAGGTTGTCGACGGTATCGGTCTTCCAGTGCCAGTTGACGGGCATGCCCGCCGCATCGAAAGCCATGATGCTCATCGCGTGATAGCCCCGGGCCAGCGCGGGCGACGCGTCGGTGGAAAGCCCCTTGTAGACTCTCGGCTTGATCATCGTCTCGGTCTCGCGAGATGCTCGGCGCGCGAGTCCTACCAGTCGCCGATCCGCTCGGTACCGCCGAGCCATGCCCTCAGCGCTCGCCCAGTACAGTTGGCCGGCACCGCAGCCGTCGATGTTGATGATCAGCGCATCGGTCAGGTCCTCACCGTAGTCACGGAGCAAGGCCTGCATGCCCATCGTGCCGACCTCCTCGGCGCCGGTGGCCACGAACCAGACCTCTTTCTCAGACAGTTCGCGGTCGACCGATTCGGTCACTCTGCGGCGGATACGCGCCGCTTCGTTCGCGGCGAACTCAGGATCGCCGATCGGGTCGTCACCGGCCCATCCGCCTTTCCACCCGAATCCGTCGTCGTCCTCGTCGCCCTCGAAGTTGTCCCAGCTGCCGATGTCCTTGCCGGCCTTGCGTGCGTCGAAATCGTCGTCGACCCCGAGCCAGCCCGCCACCTGTTCAGGCTCTCGCGCCTCCTTCTTGCGACCCAGCCCGAACAACCGGCGCTTCTCGGCGCCCTCCTTCGCAGCGATCTCGTCGGGGGCTGCGCCGGCGACATCCGCTGGGAGCACCTCGCCCTCTTCGAATGTGGGTGCGCTCTCGCTCGAAGCCGGCTTGCGGTTCGACGGCGGCGTCTTGCTTGAGGGTCGCGACGTCTCTCCCACGGCAGCGAAGTCGATCGTGTCGAACTCGAGTACCGCTTGATCGGGCGAGCGCTCGGCGACCGATTCGGCCCATGTGAAGTCGTCGGGAAGCTGAGCCAGCGGCTGCGGCGCGGCAGCAGGCGAGTAGGACAGTGCCGCGCCTTCCGGGACAACGTCTGCCTCGACCGCGATGTCGTAGCTGCGGCGAACCGAGGCGAAACTGCCGGTCGCGAGCGAATCCGCGTCGGGGGCCGGTACCAGACGTTCCATGACTCCAAGCATGGCGGCGACACCCGACGCGTTGTCGTTGGCGCCCGCGACGAACGGCATGAACAGCTCTCGGTGGATGTTGATGACGGTGGGGATGATGAGGTAGGCCGCAACCACCATCGTCGCGTACCACAGCCACGGGTCGAGTACGTCAAGCGCCTTGAGGGGTAGCGCCATGACCAAGATCAGCACGGGCGTAAGGAATGTGGAGATCTTCAGAAGTCCGAAGGTCGTGGCGAAACCAGAGACCATGCTGGGCGCGAACGCGAGCGAGGAGCGCGCGGAGTCGTAGTGAGCCACTATGACGATCTTGCGCAGCCGCTCTCCTCGTCGTGCCCGAGGCACGTGACGAGCGATCACGTTCTGGCTCGGTCCCTTGGGCATGATTCGGGTCAGACCCCAGCGCGTATCGAGATCCATCCACACGAAGAAGGCAACGATCGCTGAGACCGCGAAGGCGGGCCACACGAGGAACGGATAGACCTCGTATCCAGCGGCGAACGCGGCTGCCATCGTCAGCACGTGGTAGATCACGTAGGCCCACGTGTAGGTATGGGGCGAGTCGAACTCTTGCATCTCGGTCTGAAGGCCATGCGCCGAGAATGTCTTCTCGAGCCACTCTGCTGCGCGGTGCTCTGAGTCGGTCGTTGCGGGGCGCGGACCGATGTCCTCGGCAAGCGTCCGTGCGTACTCGATAAGCTCGGCCATGCTCTGCCTCCCGGCGATGCGAGTCCCTCACTAGCCGCGGGCGAATGTGCGCCGCTCCCCATGGTATCGCACGCGGCGGGGTACGCGGACCATCAAGGTTGAAGCGTCTCGTCGAAGACGTCTCGCGAGACCGTTGTCGTGCGGTTTGGGAACACCGCGATGCGGTCTATCGCGACAAGCCGGCGGGGCTCATCGGCGGAGAAGTACAGCACCGATGCGCTGTAGGGCCTGAGTCTTCTACCCGACGCCTGAGGGTCGTAGGGCATCCCCCCAAGGGTGCCAGAGTTCAAGCGAACCGTACCGTCGCTGGTGTACAGGCGCGCAGCATGCGTGTGTCCCGAGAGCAGCAGCGGCACCAAGCCGACGAACGACTGCTCCATCGCAGGGTTGTGTATCGCGACAACGGTGGGCGTGGGCTCACCGGCACGCAGGGCTTCCCTCAGCTGGACGCCCGCAGCGCGACCGGCCCGCTCTATCACCCCTTGCTCCGGCTCGACGCCGAATCCGCGGCTGATGGGATCCGGCACACCGTAGATCCGGACGCCATCCACATCCACCGTGCCACTCGTCAGCACGGTGACGCCCAGCCGCTTCAGTTCCGCCAGACTCTCGGGGGAGTCGTGATTGCCGGGAATGTAGATTCTCGGGACCGAGGTGTCCACGAGCGATGCAAACACCGCCGACTCGACGGGAGCGCCCAGAATCGGCAGGTCGCCGGTGTCGATCACAAGCGATGCCTCGTAGGAGCGGGCCACTTGCCGGGCAAGCTCAGCCCCAACAGGGTCGAGGTGCAAGTCGGTCACGTGCACGACCCGGTACGTGTCCGCGAGCGGCCCCCCGGGGGCGAACGAGCGGTCGTCGGCGTAGTAGGCGGCGAGATCGCGCGCCACCTTGACCGCCTTCTCACGCAGGCGCTCGATCGATCCCACTCGTGTCGAGACGACATCGATGAGCCGAGGCGCGTAAGCGAGGCTACCCTCGAGCGTGGGTTCCCGGAACGCAGTCGCGTCCCACGTGGCGTACGCGGTCCCGACAGCCAGACTCGGAACCGTCATCGCGAGTGCGACGGCCGCAAGGACGATCGCGCGCCGGCGACGAAGAGCCAGCCCCACGAGCGCCCCCGCGGCGGCTGCGGCGATCAGCCCTCCGCCCACCACGCGCCATACCGCCCGAGACAGCCCCTGCACCGGTAGGGCCGAGGCGGTCCCGACGCCAAGCGTCGCCGGAATCGAGATCTCGCCGCGCTCGATCATCCGCTGCGTTCGCGGTACGTCGACCTCCTCGAGCCTGACGCGGAACGTGACGGGACCGCGATGCGTGTGAGCGCTCACGCGACCGAAGGGCGGTAGCTCCAGCACGGTGCGCGGCGAGAGCGACGGATTCACCGAGAACTCGAGTCTCGCCGGCCCGACCGTCAGCGGAGCACGAGCGACAAGGGCGAACGCAGCCACGCCGACTGCAACGGCGACGAGCAGCGTCAGCGCATCGATCGCGCCACGGCGAAACCCTGGTGAGCAGACGCGCTCTCTGAGGCTACGTATATCCACTCCGACAGCGTACCCGGAATCGGTCCGCGCCTAGCTACCCGTGACAGCCCGCGTCCATGCACTGGTTCATGTGGTAGTAGCGGTGCTCCTCGGTGAGGCGCGGATCGGTGCTGTGGCACGTGCAGCCGGGGATGGGTATGACGAAGGCCTCACGCACCGGAGTGATCTCGCCTGCCTGGACCAGGCGCTCGTACTGCTGCTTCATCGCCGGGTCGTTGGCCGAGCCACCCATCCCGCCAAAGTTGTAGAGCACGAGCGCCAGGACCACGATGCCCACGATCGTTGCCCCGATGCCGAGAAGAACCCGCACCCACAGGGGTCGGCGCGAGGCACGCTCGGCGCTGGTGCTCTCTGGTACGCCTGTGGGCTCTTCGTGCTGGGTCATCTCGTTCGACCTCGCTACATCCCCGTGGGGGTGTCGCCGGCGTGGCACCCGGCGCACTGGTTCATACGATACTCGCTGTGCTCCTTGACGACCTTCGGGTCGTCGCTGTGGCACACGCACCCGGGGATCTCGATTGCCAGCGGTACCGAGGGGTCCGGCTCGGGCACCGCTTGGTCTTTCAGCGCGGGCGCAGCCTCGGTCGCTGGCGCGGGCTCATCTGCCGCAGCGCCGTCGGCTGGAGTCTGCGCCCCAGGTACCACGGCGGCCTCGCCGGGCGCCACCGCCGATGCGGTGACGTCCGGCTGCTGAGGCGTGCCGTAGGCGAAGACGAGTCCGCCGGCTATTGCCAGTGCAACGAGTGCTGCGGCCGTGATGACGAGGGCTCGTTTCACGAGTGTCTCCCTAGGCCGCCGGATGACCGAGGATCGCGATGAGGTCCTCGCGAGGCGAGGCTGCAATCGGCTTGATGTCGAAGTTCTCGACGAGCACGTTCAAGACGTTGGGCGTGATGAACGCCGGCAGGGTGGGGCCAAGCCGGATGTCCTTGACGCCCAGATACAGCAGCGACAGCAGGATCGAGACCGCCTTCTGCTCGTACCAGGACAGGATCATCGACAGCGGCAGACCGTTGACGTCGGTCTCGAACGCGTCGGCGAGCGCGGCCGCGACCTTGATCGCCGAGTAGGCGTCGTTGCACTGGCCCACGTCCATCAGACGCGGCAGGCCGCCGATCTCGCCGAGGTCCTTGTCGAAGAAGCGGAACTTGCCGCACGCCAGCGTGAGCACGATCGTGTCGCTCGGCGTCTCCTCGACGAACTCGGTGTAGTAGTTGCGGCCCGGACGAGCGCCGTCGCAGCCGCCCACCAGGAAGAAGTGGCGGATGGCGCCGGACTTCACTGCCTCGATGACGGTCGGGCGCGACCGACAGGATCGTGTTGTGGCCGAAGCCCACCGTGACCTCGCCGACGTTGGTGTCCCACTCGAAGCCCGTCTCGGCCAGCGCCTTCTCGATGACCGCCGAGAAGTCGCTCTTGTCGACGTGCGGAACGCCGGGGAACTGCACGGGGCCGGCGGTGAAGACGCGGCTCTTGTACTCGGCGTGCGGGATCATCAGGCAGTTGGTGGTCATCAGGATCGCGCCGGGGAACTCGGCGAACTCCTTTTGCTGGTTCTGCCACGCGGTGCCGAAGTGGCCCACGAGGTGGTCGTACTTCTTGAGCTCGGGATACGCGTGCGCCGGAAGCATCTCGCCGTGCGTGTAGACGTCGACGCCCTTGCCGGCGGTCTGCTCGAGCAGCGCGGCGAGGTCGGCCAGGTCGTGGCCGGAGACGAGGATCGCCTTGCCGGCACGCTGGCCCAGCGGGACCTTGGTGGGCGCCGGATGGCCGTAGGTGCCGGTGTTGGCCGCGTCGAGGATCTCCATCGTGCGCAGGTTGACCTTGCCGCACTCGAGCGCGATGCCCACCCAAGCACCCAGGTCGATCGAGCCGTCCGACAGTGCGGCGAGCGTGCGGAACAGGTACGCGTCGATCTCGGGGTCGGTCTGGCCGAGCACGCGTGCGTGGTGCGCGTAGGCGGCGACGCCCTTCATACCGTAGAGCGTGGTCTCCTGCAGCGACTGCACGTCGGCATCGCGCGAGGTGTCCCACGGACTGCCGAGCGTAGCGGCAAGGTCGATCTTCTCGGCGACACTCATGGCGGCCACCGCATCCAGCGATCGATACCGAGCTGAGTATCGCGATGCCCGCCGCGGTGAGCCGATCCATCAGCGAGTCGCGCAGCTCCATCGCGCGGTCGATCTTGGCGGCGACCGTCTCGGGGTCGAAGTCGACGTTCGTGAGCGTGGTGAACAGCGCGCCCTCGACGAACTCGGACTCCTCGGACAGATCGAGTCCGGCGTCGAGCGCGTATACGGCTGTGTTCGACAGCGATCGGCACGCGTGGACGAGCAGGTCCTGCAGAGCGGCCACGTCCGGCGACTTGCCGCACGTGCCCACCTTCTCGCAACCCGTGCCCTTCGCGGCCTGCTCGCACTGGTTGCAGAACATCTCTGAAAGCTGCGTTGTCATTCCCATCTCCTTTGGCATAGCGGTGTCGGACGTCAAAGGTGGCGCGTCGGCGGTCCCAGGTCCGCCGCGAGTTCCGCAGGCGGGGCAGGCCGAGCGGAGGCGCCGTGGCGCGTCCGCGAGGCCGCGGGCCCCCGCCGAGGACTGTCTGAGCGCCGGACCTGGGGGCCGGCGGCGTGCCTGGTGCCGGACCTGGGCCGGCGGCGTGCCGCACCGGCCGCGCGGTGAGCGCTAGCCGTGGATGAGCGCGGGCAGGCAGCGGGTGCACACCCACGTGCTCTCCCCGGTCTTGCGCACCGGCAGCAGCGGACCGTCGTCCTCAGACCGGCCGCAGTTGAAGCAGTGCTGCGGGATGTAGGTCTTGGGCTGCTCGGCGATGTGTGCCTCGACCGCATCGTGGTCGAACGGAACGCTCTCGCGCGTCTCGATCGTGAGCGCGCCGGTCGGACACACGCCCAGGCAGAAGCCGGCGCCGTCGCACAGTTCCTCTCGGACGACCTTGGCCTTGCCGTCGATGATCTGGATGGCGCCCTCGGCGCACGGCGACACGCAGACGCCGCAGCCGTTGCAGAGCTCCTCGTCGATTCGGACGATCTGGCGGGTGACGGTGGTGGTCATGGTTGGTTCCTCTCTAGCTGGCGATTCGGGCATGGTGGCTACTCTGTTGCCGGGGGCTGCTTGGCCGCTTCGCGCTCCATCTGGCGCTTCCACTTCCGGCCCTCGAGTACGTGCTTGATGCCGTCGATCGCGTGGCCCTTGCGCCACGACTTGGGCCCTGCGTAGCGCATGAGCTCTCGTTGCCACTGGCGCTCTTCGTCCTTGTAGCAGTGGGTGTCGCAGTGGGCGCAGAACGGCTTCGGGTCCTTGGGGCAGAAGGCGCGCCGCTTCTCGGCGTACGCGAGATGGTCGGAGCACTCCTCGCAAAGCACGGGCGTCTTGCGACCGTAGACGCCGAGCTTGGCCGCGTCGGTGGCGACCAGAGTGCGTTCGTGGTCGGCGTGGTGCCCGTCGCACCAGATCTGGATGAAGTCGGCGACCACGACGGTATCGTGTCTGATCTGCTTGTCGGTCATAGCCTTGGTGAAGCGCTCGTTCATCCGTCGATGCTCCGTGTTCGGTGCGGCCTGACTCGTGCCCGTCCCTGCATGCTTCTGGCGTGTACGGTACCCTCATGCAAGATGCCCCTCCTTGACGAGTGTCAATTCGGGCAAGAATCTTTACGAAACTGAGTAGGGAATGCGGCGGCGAGGACTACCATGAGTGTTCCGAGCGATATCAGGCCCGACGTATGGTCGGCCTTCCGAGGCTGCCGATTGTGGCGTGCGGCGAGCGATGAGGCCGTCGCCGTGCTCGCGCGCGAAGCAAGCATCGAAGACGTCGCCCGAGGCACCACTCTCGCGGTCGAAGGCGATGCGGCTTCCGAGTTCGGGCTGGTGATCGCGGGTAGAGCCCGCGTCTTCTACCTCGGAGCCGACGGCAAGCAGATCACCTTCGAGACCGTGGAGGCCGGCGAGCCGTACGCCGCCGTGGCCGCGCTGGCAGGCGGGCGCTACCCAGCTCACGTCGAGACCGCTACGCCCTCGAGCATCGCGCGCATCCGCGGCGAGGCGCTGTTCGAGCTGCTCGCGTCCGAACCGCAGGTTGCGCGCGGGCTTGTGGCCGACCTGTCAGGCCGAGTCGTCAACTTCACGGCGGTGGTACAGACGCTGGCGCTCGACGTGCCGAGCAGGCTCGCGCGCTACGTGTTCCAGCGCGCGCTGAAGACCGGCAAGCCGACCCCCGCAGGTCTTGAGGTCGACCTCGGGATGAAGAAGGGCGAGCTCGCGATGGCGCTGGGCACCGTGCCCGAGACGTTGTCGCGCGCATTCGCCAGACTCAAGGCCGACGGAGTGCTCGACGTGCACGGTTCCAAGATCACGGTGCTCGACGTTCGCGCGCTCGCCGCACTCGGCAGCGGCTACGAAGACTGACGGTGCTGTTCGGGCCGGGCTCAAGCTACCTGAGGGACTCATCGGCGTCGGTCGCAGCGTCGCGAGCCTTGTAGTAGGCGTCGGTCGCGACCCGTGCCGCGGCCTCGTACGCATCCGCGATGGCCTTCTCGGGGGTCGCGGGCAGCGACTTCGCCCGAGCGATGGCCGCCGCGTCTTGGGTGTTGTAGGTCGCGATGATCTCGTTCGCCTTCTTCACGTCGCCCTTGAGCCATGCGGCGTCCGACTGCTGCGAGAGGCGGTTGAGCGAGATCCGCAAGTCCACGTACTCGAGATACTCGTCGAACGGTGCCTCCGGGAAGAGCTGCTCGGCGAGTTCGAACTGCTTTCTGGCGGCCGCCAGTTCTGTGGCTACCTGCTTGTTCAGTCGACGAGACTCCAGAACACCCGCCTTGTTGAGGCGGTTGTATGCCGCGACCGCCTCATCCGATCTTGCCGTCCGCGGCCACGACCCCGTCCCACCCCTGGCGTGCCGGAACCAGCGCTTCGGATGCCCCGATGTTCAGCCTCAGGATCGTTGGCGCCTGCTCCATCATCTGGAGTCGGGCCTTGGCCGCGGCAAGCAGTCCCTCGCCCCGCCTCTGGTCGCCGAGAGTGTTGCCATCTCGGCCCGCCTCCAGCAGCTCGACGGCCTGTTCCAGCTGTGCCGTTGCGCTCGGAACCTGCGACTGTGCGGCTCGAGCGGGTTCGGCCAACGTCGAGGTCACCTCAGAGCGAACGACCGTGTCGACTTGGACCACCACCACGTCGGCGTCCTCGATCAGTACCGTCGCTGCATCCACTTTGCGGGCCGAATCGAGTCGCGTCGTGAACGTCCGGTAGCCCATGTAGCTCATCAGGCCCACGATCACGAAGGCGGCGACCGCGGCGCTCGCCCACCTCGCGCGACGCCGCGCAGCACCCGGACGCGGCGCGCGAAGCTGCGGCGCCTGCGCCTCGGCTGCGGCCGCTGATTCCTCGGCCGGTGCAGGCTGATCAGCTGCTGCGGCGGCCTGTTCCTCTGCCGCAGGAGCCTGCTCTTCGACCGGAGCGGGCGGCTCGGCTGCGGCGGGAGGCTGCATCTCTTCGGACATCGAGGTTCCTCCGGGTGATCGTCGCGACGGACAAACCCGCCACCGATGAAGGGTACACGGTCGCATCGATGCGCGCCTCCCCGCGAGCATGATTCGACCGCTCGGCGTGCTCGTGGTCACGCTCCGCCGGATTCCTCGTCGCCGGGCGGCTCAATAGCCAAAGTCGGCATGGGTGTTGCTACCTGAAATCGTCGAGCAGGGCGAAACCGCCTTCTTCTCCCCCCTCAGAGGCGGGGAACGCCCGCTCGACTATAGAACGAGGCGCGCCCCCCACGCGCCTCGTTTCGTTTTCCGGAGACTCCTCGGTCCCCACACCCCGATTCGCATCGCTACAATCAGAGTCGGATTCGCCGAACGCCTCGCGCACGCACCGACAGAGGGGGCCTTCTTGTGACCGACGCCGTCGAGCGAGTCGTCAATCTCGCTCTCTTCCTTGCCGCGGCACGCGGCCCGGTGACAGCCGAACGCGTCCGCACCGAGGTCTTCGGCTATCCCGAAGGTCAGGACGACGCTGCGTTTCTGCGGATGTTCGAGCGCGACAAAGACGACCTCAAGCGGATGGGCTTCGCGATCGACGGTGATGCGGAGGGCAACTACCGGCTCGACAGCTCGGCCACGTACGCAACCGCCATCGACCTCACCCCTGCCGAGACGTCTGCCCTGCGCGTGGTGGGTGTCGCACTCGCCGACGATCCGTCGTTCCCGTTCTCGGCAGACCTGCGGCTAGCGCTGGCGAAGGTATCGGCCGAGGTGGAGGCCGACGCGCCGATGGTCTCGGCCCGCTTGGCCGACGAGGCGCCCGAGCTCCAAGGCGAGACGGTCGCCGCGCTCTCGTCTGCGGCGGTTCGCAGCAAGCGGGTTGAGTTCGGCTACACGAACTCGTCGGGGGTCTCGGCGCCCCACGAGGTCGAACCGTACGGGCTGTTCTTGCACGATGGTCGCTGGTACCTCGTGGGCCGCGACGTTGCCAAGGGCGAGACGCGCACCTACACCGTCGGACGGATGACGCACGTCGCCACCAACTCGGCCACTCCCAAGTCGCCCGATTTCGAGCGCCCGTCCGACTTCGATGTCGCCCGCTTCGTTCGGCTTCCCTTCCAGTTCGGACCCGATGCGGCTCAGTTCGAGGCAGAGTTGAGCTTCTCGCCCGAGGCTTCGTGGAGAGCGCGCTCCCTGTCGGCAGGCCAGGGCGAACTGCGAGTCTCCGAGGACGGCTCGGTGGTGTGGCGGGTGGCAGCTCGTTCACCATCCCGACTGCTTCGCTTCGTTGTGGAGAATGGGCCCGGGCTCAGACTCACCGGTCCACCCGAACTGATGCAGCAGCTCACCGAGGGACTCGACCGAGTGGTGGCGCAGCATGGCTAGGACTCCGGGTGCCGAACGGGCGCGCAGACTCGTGGCGATCATGGGGCAGCTCACGCCTGACGCCCGTATCCGCATCGCCGATCTTGCCGCCGAGGTGGGCTCGACCGAAGACGAACTCACCGCCGACCTCGAGACGCTGTCGCTGTGCGGAGTCGCACCCTACTACCCCGACGACCTGGCGCCCCTTGCCATCGAGGACGGGTACGTCGAGGTCTGGGGAGAGCTGCCCGCGCTCAAGGGCCCCGTGCGACTGTCGGCCGCCGAGGCGAGCGCCTTGGCAGCTGCCCTGCAGGCTGCCGGGTTCAGCGTGAACGACGAGCTTCCCGCGCGCCTGCTGGCCGCTGCCGGCGCAGCGAACTTCGACGCCGAGGAACTCGACCGCACCGTACGAGCGGCAACCTCGGCCCACGATGCGGCAGTCTACGAGACGCTTGCTCGCGCGGTAGAGGAGTCCGGTGTCGTCTCCTTGGAGTACACGAGCGCGGGCTCCCAAGACGTCACCGCAAGAGACATCGAGCCCGTGAGCCTGTTCGCAGAGCGCGGCGCCTGGTACCTGACGGCGTGGTGCCGCAAGGCCGCGGACTGGCGGACGTTTCGAGTGGACAGGGTTCGCTCGGCCCGCCTCCTGGAGGAACGTTTCGATCCGAATGGGCACATGGGCGAGCCCACGAGCAGGTCTGCCTTCCTGACGCAGGGGCTACCCATGGCACGACTGCGCTTCTCCGCCGGAGAGGAGTTCACCGAGCGGGAGTGGCCGGGTGGCCGCATCGTCGATCAGGCCGACGACGGGGTCACGGTCGAGGTGCCCTACGGCGGCCTCGAGTGGATGGCAAGACATGTCGCGGCCCGACTCGGCGCCGTTGAGGCGGTGGAGCCAGCGGAGCTCAGGACGGCCGTACGAGAGCTGGCTAGACGTCTTCGAGGAGCTTGACGACGTCGATCTCACTGGCCGTACGCATGACGATCATGACTGTGGGGGCGTCGACGGTGGTAGCGTAGACCTGGCTGATGTTGATGTCGTGATCGGCCAGGCGGCGTGAGATCGCCGCGAGCTCGCCAGGCTCGTTGGGCACCTCGGCTGCGACGACAGAGGCCATGTCTATCTCGCCACCAAGCTTCTCAAGCGCGGCGAACGCGTCCTTGTTGTTGCTCGTGATCATCAAGAACTCGCCCATTCCACCTTTGTCGTACGCGCCGATGGCCAAGATGTTCACACCCGCGGCCGCAAGCGCCTCGGTGACATCGGCCAGCAAGCCCACGCGGGTGGGCGCCTTGAAGAGGATCTCGTTTCTGAGCTGAACGTGAGCCATCTCTCCAGACCTCCTTGTGTACGGAGTACTCAGGTGTTCATACCCGCTGCCCTACTCGGCGGTGACCTCAGAGGTGCAGCTCGGGCAGCGCGTGGCCGCTTTGGGAATCATGGTCAGGCAGAACGGACAGTCGCGATCGGCTGCCTCCTCTTCGCGGCGGAACCGGTTGACCGCCTTGATGACCAAGAAGAGCGCGAACGCGACGATCAGGAAGCTGAGCACGGCACTCAGAAACGCGCCGTAGTTCAAGGCAACCGACGGCGTGAGCTGCAGCGTAAGGGCCTCCAGACTGGCCTGCCCGCCGCCGAGAAGACCGAGCAGCGGATTGATGAGGTTGTCGACGAACGATTTCACGATCGCCCCGAACGCAGCGCCGATGACGATGCCTACCGCCAAGTTGATGACGTCACCCTTGAATGCGAAGTCTCGGAACTCCTTGAGCATGATGGCCTCCCTCGATCCGGCACGAACGTCGCGCGGGCACTGCGTGCTAGCGGTTGATGAGGCGAGCGGGTATCTCGAACACAGCGACCAAGTAGTAGAGCGAGACCCCCGTCATCACCGCCCCGGCAACGAAGGCTATACCCCGTTCGTTGTCCACGAACAGGTTGACGAGCCTCCTGCTTGCTGCGCGACTCACGAGTGAGAAGGCGATGAGCGGGGTGCCGATGCCCAGTCCGAACGCCAAGAAGTTCAGAATGCTGGCCGCCGGGTCGGCCACCAGCGCCGCCCTCGCCAAGAACGCAGCGATGAAGGCCGGGTTGCACGGAATGACGATCGCGCCGAAGAAGAACCCGTACAGGTAGCTTGCGAGCAGCGGGTTCTTCGGCTCAGGCAGGCGCACCTTTCGGCGGATCTCCACGCCGGCCATCATCATGACGCCGATCACGGCGAGGATCGAGAACGCGATGGGCGAGACGATTCCGATCACCTGCTGCAAAGACGCTTGGAGCAACGTGGTGAAGACGACTCCCAGTAGCGCCATGAAGCTGATGACTCCCGCTGTCACCACGAGTCCAGTCCACGCCAAGACCGCGCGGTCGTTGTGGTCGCGCTTGGCCAAGCGCGCCATCCGCGCCAGAAACGCCGGATAGAGCGGCAGGACGCACAGGGCCGTCAACGGTGTGAGAAGCCCAAGGACATAGCTCGTTCCCACGAACCTGAGAGTGTCCAACCTATCGTCCCTTGGCGAGTTCGGCTCTGATCTGCTCGGCGTCCTTGATGCCGCTCGGGAGCAGCCGAGCGGAGCTTTGGTCGGCTGAGATGAGCACGACAGGGGCCCGCGGGGGGGTCACGATCTCCGGCCCGAACTCGTTGACCAGCTGCGCTGTGAGTTCTTGAGGAGAGATGGCCACCGGTTCGGTGAGCCCGCGTTCCTTCCAAGTGTCGCGAACGAGCTGCACGTCTTCGTTCTCGTCGATATCGATTGCCACCAGGACCGTCCCGCGGTCCTCGGCCAGCAGCTCATCGAGGATGGCCTGCTGGCGCTTGCACGTGCTTCACCAAGCGGCGAAGGGGTGCAGCAGCACCGGTTTGCCCTTGTAGTCCGAGAGCTTGAACTCCTTGCCCGTCACGGCGTCGGTCAAGGGGATCCCTACCCACGCGACGGTCGCCGCCGAGGGCTCCGGGGCCGGGGTCTCGGAGGTCGTCGCGGGCGGCGCGGGAGGTTGTGGCTCCGGCGCCGTGGCGACGTCGCCGGCCGCACAGCCCATCAGAGATGCACCGAGGGTCAGGGCCAGCGCGGCAGAGATGAGCAGTCTGTTCACGGGCGCTCCTTCGCAGGTGTCGAGGTCTCATCAGCGTATCTACCCCTCGTCGCTTGCAGAAGCGACGCTCGTCGATCCGGAGGCGATAGCCGCTTGCCGAGGCGTTCGTGATGCCATAATGGTCAGCACAAAGGTCGTAGCAGACGCCGAATCTGTCGACCCGTCTTGCGAGATCGGACCGCATCGATGCCCCAGCACCCCCCGTCAGCCCGAGAAGTCGCCCTCACGGGTGGCTCTGTCGGCGTCCGTGCTTCGCGCGCGGTTCGCGTGGTGGTTGCCGCGGCGATGCTCACCGGCTCGCTCGCATTCGCACCCACGGCCGCCCTCGCGTCGAAGTACAGCACGGACCGCATCGGCGGTATCCCCCTCTCGGCTGGGCTCGTCCCCTCGGCGTATGCGCCTGACATCACCGCACGCTCGGGCACGCTCATCGGTCCGGGCGGGCGGGTCTTGTGGACGCGCAAGGCGGAGGTGCGCCGCCGCATCGCAAGCACCACCAAGGTCATGACGGCGTTGCTGGTTCTTGAGAACTGCGGACTGAGTGAGACGGTACGGGTCTCAGCAGCGGCGGATCGAACGCCCTACGGGACGGGGCTGCATACCGGCGAGCGCCGCAGCGTGCGCAAGCTCCTGGAGCTCACGCTCGTCGCCTCGTCGAACGACGCCGCCACGGCGCTCGCGATCCACGTCGGCGGGAGCGTATCGGGCTTCTCCAAGATGATGAACGCTCGTGCCAAGCAGTTGGGGCTCACCAACACCCACTTCATGAACCCGCACGGCCTGGACGCCAGGGGGCACTACTCGTCGGCGACTGATATGAACAAGCTGATGAGGGTCGCGCTCAAGGAGGCCGAGTTCAAGCGCATCATCAAGCTGAGGTCGGTCTACCTTCCCCGCCACAAGACGCGTCGCGCGCGCCGGATCAGGAGCACCAACAAGCTGTGGGGCGACGTGAGCGGACTGCTGGGTGGCAAGACCGGCTTCACCAACGACGCGCGGTACTGCTTCGTGAGCACAGCGCGGCGCAACGGGATCACGCTGACCTCGGTCGTGTTGGGCTCCTCGTCTTCGTCCGCGAGGTTCACAAGCTCGAGGCGGCTGCTCGAATGGGGCTTCAAGCACTACCGACTCAGACAGGTCTGTACGGTGGGCCAGACGGCAGGCAGCGTCCCGGTCTCGGTCGATCCCAGCCAGCGGGTGAGCGTCCGATACGCCAAGACGACCCTGACTCCGGTGCTCGACGTGCTCGGACCGGTAGGCCGCCAGGCGTCGCTGCAGACCAGCGTGACGGTGCCCGTGTTCGCCGGTCAGAAACTCGGCGTCGTGCGCTTCATCCAGAACTCCCAGGTGATTGCCACGGTAGACGCCGTCGCTGTGGCCCCCAAGGCCTCGGCCGAGGAGACCGTGGGCACCGTGCCCGTCGAAGGATCGCCCGAGCGCAGCGTCGTCGCGAAAGCCGCTGCGAGCACGGCGCCAGTGGCCGCCTACGACGCGACCCGACCGGTCGATCGGACCGTCGCTTTGTACCCCAGCGTTGCGCTGCCGGTCAGCGCGGGCCAGATCCTGGGCGAAATCACCTACACCCAAGACGGACGGGTGCTCGTGGTGGTCCCGGCCGTGGCCGCCGAGTCGCTTGAGTCCGCACAGCCTCTCTGAAGCCGTCTCACCGTCGCATTCCCAACGCACAGGCTGCTCGGCGGGTCTCTCGCCTTGCACCGGTCGCACGATACCCCGCTATACTTCGCTTGCCTTTTTTGGAAGGGAGCCTCGTGGACGACAGGCTGGCCACACGACTCAAGCGCTTGGGCAATCTCGTGGGCAATACGCCGCTTCTCGAGCTCGAGCTTGCGCTCGACGGGCTGCCGCTGCGCGTCTTCGCGAAAGTTGAGAGCTTCAACCTCACCGGGTCGATCAAGGACCGAATGGCGCTGCACATCCTTCGAGAGGCGCATGCGTGCGGAGCCATCGAGCCCGGAGCCCCCATCGCCGAGGCAACGAGCGGCAACACCGGCATCTCGTTTTCCGCGATCGGCCGGGCGCTCGGCCACTCGGTGACGATATTCATGCCCGACTGGATGAGCGAAGAGCGCAAGCAGCTCATCCGCGCCTACGGTGCCGACATCCGCCTCGTCTCCGCCGAGGAGGGCGGCTTTGTCGGCAGCATCGCCATGGCCGAGCAGATGGCCCGAGACGTGCCGGGCACCTTCCTGCCACGGCAGTTCAGCAACGCGGACAACGCAGCCGCTCACGAAGCGACGACAGGCCCTGAGATCTGGTGGCAGCTCGAAGCGATCGGCCGTCAGCCTGACGCGTTCGTCGCCGGCGTGGGTACCGGCGGCACGGTCATGGGCGTCGGCCGGGCGCTTCTGAAGCGCAAGCCCGACGTGCGCGTGCATCCGCTCGAGCCCGAGAACTCGCCGACGCTGCGCACCGGCTGCAAGGTAGGAAAGCATCGCATCCAGGGCATCAGCGATGAGTTCATCCCCGCCATCGTCGACCTCGCCTCACTCGACGAGATCGTAAGCGTGGATGACGGTGACTCGATCATCATGGCGCAGCGGCTGTCCGCAGAACTTGGGCTGGGCGTAGGGATCTCCAGCGGCGCCAATCTGCTCGGAGCCGTCATGCGAGCGGCCGAGATGGGTCCTGACTCGACGGTGGTCACGGTCTTCTCCGACGACAACAAGAAGTATCTGTCTACCGGGCTGATGGCCGAAGAACCCGCGAAGGAAGCGCACCTCTCTCCCCGCATAGAACTGCGCGGGTTCGTCGCCCACAAGCGCGTGTGCATGGTCTGCTGCGAGGGCGCGGAGTGCGAGCGGGTTGACTCGAGGGGAGCGCTGGTAGGCCCGTACTGCGCCCGGCGATCGACCCGGTAGGGGGCCGCGGGCCGCGTCATCGGGTATCGAAGCAGGTGGGACGGGCTCGAGCTGCCGCCTCAGGCGCGATCGGATCCCGCTTCGCCGGCGCTCCGTTGTGGAATCACCCCTTTGAAGGAACACGGTCGGATCAGTCCGACCCCGTAGAGAGGAACACAGATGTCAGTGCTGAGCACGGCGCTCTATACCGTTGCGTCTGAAGCCGAGGCCGAGCAGTTCGTCGGCATGGCCAGAGGAATGACGGCGGCATACGAACAGCAGCCGGGGTTCGAGCGCCTCGTCGTGGCCCGTGACGTTCTCGATCCCCTCACGATCGTAACGATGTCGTGGTGGGAGTCCGAGGAGGCCGTCGCCGCGTGGACGAAGAGTCAGGACTATCGCTCAGCCAAGAACGACTCCGGCGGACAGGGCCTGAAAGCGAAGATGGAGTTCGGACGGTGGGCCGCCCTCGGCTAGTCGGCGCTTCTTGCGGTTCGCCGATCTTCAGAGCGGCGAGGGGCACCACGGCCTCGTGTTCGCGCATCTCACGCGAGCCCGAACCGAGCACAGGTGGTGCCCGATGTGGCAGACTTGGCTCGTAGGCTCGGGTCGGATTCGCGCCGGCGAACCTTGCGTATCGACCCGAAGGGCGCTCTTGGTCCGGGGTACGAAGGAGCGAGCGATGGCCACGAAGAGGCTCGACGTCAAGGGGCTGCGCTGTCCGCAGCCGATCCAGGCGATCATCACGTCCATGCACGAAACGGCGCCAGGCGACACACTTGAGGTCACCGCCGATTGCCCCACGTTCGAAGAGGACGTGCGCCGGTGGTGCGAGCGCTCGGGCAAGACGTTGCTCGCCATCACTCGTAGCGGTGACGTCATGGTGGCGCAGATACAACTCTAGGCTTGTGGGCGGGTCGTGGCCGAACAGTCCAGGGCAGACTTGCGACGGTACTCTGCGTGCTGCTGACTTCTCCGTGCTCTAGCGGGAGCTCTCGCCTACCCTGAAGGCGACGATTCGGCTGATCAGGTCCCTTGGCAACGGCTGGCCGAGAGGGAACTGGACCGAGCCCTTGCCCTGCTTGTAGGGCTTGAGCTCCTCTTCGAACGCCTTCATCCCGGTCGGCGCCGGATAGAGACCGACGTGATGCTCGTAGCCGGCGAAGTGGACGAGATGTCTCCCGTTCAGATCGAAGGTGGGAATCGCGTAGCTGATCGTCTCGGTCGCCTCAGGCGCTGATTCCCTGACAAGGGCCCTCATCTCTTCGAGCACGACCTGGGTCTGGGGAGGGAATCGGGCGATGTACTCGTCGACGGAACCGGCCGTGGGCCTACTCGGCATCGTTCCACGCCTCCTCCAGCCACGCACTGACCTGGTCGTCGATCTCGGACGGACGATGCAGCTCCAGGTGATGGGTGAAGCGCCCCGGGGCAGGCTCGACCACCTGTTTCCAGCGCGGCGAGTCGTCCCTTCGCTTCAGACCGATGGTCAGCACGAGCGGCACGCCCGTCTTGCCCAAGTAGACATCCGGCATCCATACGAAGGCGAACCAGGCGCTTCGTCCGAACGCCACCTGGCTCTTCGTGATCTGGATCTCAGTAGGCCCGGCCTTCTCGATCGCCGCTCGAACAGCGTCGAAGAGCGCTCGCGCTTCGTCTTGTCCGTCGAAGAACTCGTCGAGAGTCATCGGGCCCTCCTTGACCCACGAGCAGCGTACGCCACCTGCGCATCCCATGGCACAGTCTATCGGGTGCTATCTTGCTCGGCGTGTCGTCCCGAAGGTCGCCGTCTTCTCGGTCAGGACGGACTCCGATCCCCAAACAGCGGGCGCAAGGCCTCCACCGCGGCCTGCAGTCGTTCGGGATGCCGGCTCTCGGCCCTGGCATCGGCGACTTCGCGATCCGCCGCAAGCCAGAGCTCGCGCACGGAGTCTCTCGCGTTGAACATCAACAGGCCGAGATCGGATCGAGCGCCGCCTCGCTTCGAGAGCCTCGGGTCCTGTTTCAGCTTCTCGGTCAGCTCATCGTACAGACTGCTCATGTCTCCCCGTCCCACACGCTTATGACGACCTTGCCTTCGGCATGACCCTCGCCGAAGTACGAAATCGCCTCGGGGACCCGGTGCAGCGGATACGTCCTGCCGACGACCGGCCTCAGCTTCTGCGCCTCCATGAGCTCGCCCAGAGCGAGCAGGTCGTCTCGGTTCGGGTCCTCATTGCAGACACGGATGCGCTGCGGCACGAACAGCGAGAGCAGAGGCGCCTTGATGACCAGGACGCCCGTGCTGGCAAGCCAGCGCTTGTAGAACTGGCCGCCATTGGGCACGAGCGTCCCGTCTCGGTTCACCACACGCAAGAGCTCCGTCAACGAGTGCCGCAACACATTGTCGAGAACCAGATCGTAGTGCGCACCTCCTGCCGTGAAGTCCTCTTTCGTGTAGTCGATGACGTGATCGGCACCGATCGATCGAACGAGGTCCAGTTTCGAGGTGCTGCACACCCCGGTGACCTGTGCGCCGAACGACTTCGCGAGCTGTACGGCGAACGTCCCGATGCCCCCGCCAGCCCCGACGACCAGAACCGTCTGCCCGGGCTTGATTCCGCCTGCGTCGCGCAAGGTCTGGAGCGCGGTCAGGCCGGACATGGGGACGGCTGCGGCCTGCTCGAAGGTGATGTTGGGCGGCTTGGGAACCACCTGGTCCTCGGCCGCGAGGGCGTACTCGGCGAACGTCTCGCTGCCAGCGCCGAAGACCTCATCGCCCACCTTGTGCCGCGTAACGCGTTCGCCCACAGCTTCGACTACCCCGGCCAGGTCCGTACCTCGTACGCGGAGCTTGGGCTTGCGCAACCCGAACGACGCCCGAACGATGTAGGGGACACCGTGAACGCCAGCCCAATCAGGAGGGTTCACAGCGGCAGCGCGAATCCGGACAAGCACTTGGTTGTCTGCGACCGCCGGCCGGGGAATGTCTTCGAGCTGAAGTACTGTCGGAGAGCCGTACTCGTTCTGGATCACCGCTTTCATGAAGCCCCCCTGTCTCGGTCGTGCGATTCGTCCTGCCCGCCGCCGGCGAGAACCCGCGCGTAGACCTTCTCCGTCGTCTGCGTGGGTACCCCGAGCTGCTTTCCCCGCCGAAGAATCGTACCCCCGAACAGATCGCCCTCGTTTGGGCCCCCCGCTTCTATGTCTCGCTGATACGACGTCTTTGTCTCGGGCGGAAGTCCTCTAGCTTTGTCCAGCGCACGTGGAATGACGTCGGGGTCGAGCACGACGCCCTCGCGCGAAGCGAGGCTGGCGACTTCGCTCATGATTCCGCGCACGTCGGCCACGAGATTCGCGTCGCTCATGACCTCGCCGAGAGCCTTCTCGGAGGCCGCAGTCACTAGCCCGAACGCCGAGATGAACAGGTACTTCTCCCAGATGGCCGGGAGGGGGTCGTCGAACCACGTGAACCGGATGCCCGCCTCGCCGAGCAACGACAGAAATGGCGTCGGCACGAAGCTTGGGGAGTCCGGATCGCTGCCCAGTTGGATCACCCCGTCGCCTCCCGCCTGAGAAACGACTCCCGGGCGATCCAGGTGGGTGCCAACGAAGGCGCAGGCGGGAAGCACGCGAGTCTTCGGGAGACGTGCGCGAATCCTCTCGTGGATGTCGATACCGTTGAGAAGCGGAATCACCACGGTGTCCGAGTGGCAGTGCGCGGCGATCTGTCGAAGTGCCTCGTCCAGGCCGTAGCTCTTGACACACACGAGCACGATGTCGGGTGCGGGCAGGTCGCTCATGTCAGCGGATGCGGACGTCGGACGGCACAAGAGCCGACCCTGTGAGGTGTTGAGCACGAGGCCGGAGCGGCGAATCGCGTCGAGGTGTGCGCCACGGGCGACAAAGTGGACCTGCCGCGTCGGACTGATCTGATCATTCAGCCACCACGCGAGCTTGCCGCCAAAGTAACCGCCGACGCCGCCGACTCCGAAGACACAGACATGTTGTGTTGGGCTCGGCAGAGGGCCTCCGAACGGTCAGGCGGTCGGACGTGGACCGCTCGGCGTGTCGGCGTGTGCGGCAATCCGGGCTCTGGCCGCCTCGAGCTCGCCGTCGGACCACACGTCGAGCTCGCCGTCGTAGGAGAAGTACTCGGCAGAGAAGTCGATGGCGAAACGCTGCGCGTAGTACGGATCGAGCCGTTGGCGTTCCGGTCCACTCTTGCGGTACCAGAGGTCCAGGATCGCAACGTCTATCGTCTCTGAGAGCCCGAAGCCGGTACAGACCTCTGAGCGCCAGTCGCCGCTGTCAAACGCCTCCGCGTTCTCCTTCACGAACTCGTCGAGCGCTTCTGCGGACTCGCGTGGAAGCGCACCAACGACCTCACAGATGTAGAACTCGAAGAAGAAGTCCATCGGCTTCTCATCGGCCATATAGGGCTCGAGCGCCGAGTAGACCTCAGCGAGCGTCTCCGGAAACGGCGTCGCCTGAGTCCCCAGCACCGACTCGCTCTTGCGCGCGAACGGATTCCACATCCCAGACCCTCGTCTCGTCTCGCGTCGAGCGCATAGCCTTGGCACATGCGCCCTCACGGCAGTCTACTCTCTCGGCGTCGCTTCGCTGCCCCCGCCAGCACCCTCTCTCCGCTTCGTCGTGGTACTTTCGACCGGCTGGTTGCGACTGGAATGACCGGAGACGCCGAGGGAGCGGAGTGCGTCATGGCCGATACGAATCGGACACGAGGCCCGGTATCCGACACGAGTGCCGCGCGAGACGCCCTGCGCCGCGAGCTGTCGGCCAGAGGGCACGAGGTTGCGAGCGACACGCTCGGGTCTCGCGGCGAGCTCTACATCGTCGGCCAAGACGATCTGGCTGCCGCCCTCTTCGAGTTCAAGAGCAGTGCGCGCGAAGCGTGCGACACGATGTACCAAGGTTCGTGGATCGAAGGACTGCCGCCACGGTTCGCGGTGCTGCCTCGAGAGTCTGCCGAGGAGCCCTGCTTCGAGCTGCTGGAGCAGATGCGTGTGATACCACTGCTCTACGGCAACAATGGCGGCGGCATCGAGTTCGACGATCTCGACGGGGTGCTTGCCAGTAGCCTGCGTCACTAGGCGTTTCGCTGCTACGACCCGCTTGCTACCAGACGGCTCATCAACAGGTCGTTCTGCGCATCACCGCCCACGAAGAACACCTGCCGCCCGACCGGCTTGAATCCCCACTTCGAGTAGAACTCGATGCCGCGTTGATTGCGCTCCCACACACTGAGCCACACGGCGTCATATCCACGCTCGGCAACGACATCGAGACACGACCGCATGAGAGCCGAGCCCACGCCTTTGCCTGTCCACGTCTCGTCCGCGTAGATCCGCACGAGTTCGGCGGGCCGCTCTCCCAACGCGGCGCTTGGCGCCTCGGCGAACCGCACCTTCGCGTAGCCAACGGGCACGTCACCTGACTCGGCGATAAGCACGACGTTCGCGGGGTCGGAGAGTTCGGCCCGCTGAATCGCGGGGTCGAACACCGACGCAAGATGGGCGGCCAGGTCGGCAGGGTTGTTTTCTGCCCCAAACGCCTGGACGAACGTGCGCTCGCCCAAATCGGCGAGGAGCTGGGCATCTCCAAGAGCCGCCGTGCGAATCCGGACATCCAGGCTGCTCATCCTTGGTCCCTTCAACCTCGTGTGTGGCGGCATCGGCCAGTGGCCTCAGGGTTTCACAGCAACCAGAACATCGCGAGTGATCGCCTGCTCGACCCAGTGCTCGAACTCAAGGTAGGGACCCTCGTTCAAGACCCGAAGACCGGCGCTCTCGAGTATCGCCGCCGCATCGGCTCTTCGGGCCACATGGGTGTTCCATGCGATCCCTATCGCTCCACCGCTTCGCAGCAGCCTGACCCAGATCGGCACGGCGGTCGTCAGAAGCTCAAGCGGGCTCCTCGCGTCGCCGTGACGCGGCGTGCGGCTCGAGTGTTTCACCCCATACGGCGCATCGGCGACCAAGACGTCTGCTTTGCCCGCTGGGAGGAACTCCAGGGCCTTGGTCGTGTCCGCGTTGACTACGGTCAGACGCAGCGTGTCCCCGGCCTTGTATCGCTCCTTGGACTCCGCGAGCGTCACCTCGAATCGCCGAGCGACTACCCGTCCGCTCCTCCTGACGGGTGCGACCTGTGCGTGGTGCTTCAGTCGCTTTCGCTTCAGGTACGTCTGTACGAACGTCGAGTACGAATCGAAGTCCTTCTGGTCCACCTCGATGCCCGAGGCATCGAAGCCGTACATCAGCGCCTGGTTCAGCGTCGTTCCACGCCCGCAGAGCGGATCCATCACCAGGAACCTACGATCGAGCATCTCGGGTCCGAATCGCGACGAGAACAGAGTCACGTTGAGAAGGAGCTTCGTGAACTGCTCGTTCGTCTTGCCCGAGTACTTCTGCACCGTGATCAGGTCGTCGTCGAACCGGTCGAGTCGCTGCACCAAGACCGGCCGAAGCGAGTCGTCCTCCGATAGCTCGAACAAGGCGTAGCACGACGACAGGTTCGACAGGTAGCAAGCATCCCGCTCGCCGATGTCTTCGGCCGAGAACGAGACGTATGAAACGCCTCCGATCGACGTCGTCCCGATGTCGGATAGCCGGTTCCCGAGGACACTCTCGCCGAGCACTTTGAGCTCTGCCTGGCTCAGGCGCACGGATGCGTCGGCGTACACGCGATTGGCAGAGGGCAGAATCAGCATCGCGAAGCGTGACACGGTGGGCCCTCCCAATCCTCGAGTGAAGCCGGATCAGCGACCGGGCAGACTACGCCCAGTCCAACCGCCACAGCGATCTGATGCACACGACAGCCAGCACCAGCAGCAGCACAAACATCCCCACCAGCGGCCACTGCCCGCTTTGGGCGAAGTAGCCGGGGCTCACTATCACGGTGTAGATCAGCAGCCCGTTGGCCACCATCAGTAGCTTCGGGGCCCAAGCGGAACGGCGCAGCAAGCCCACGCCGCCCACGATCAGCAGAATCGCCGTCGTCGCCTCGGCGACGAGGTGAAACGCCAAGGCTACAGGCGCTGTTCGCATCTCAACCACTTGGCCGGCGGCGATGAAGAAGGCCCACTGGGCAAACATCAAGATACCGATGGAAAGCGAACACCAAGCTGGAAACTTCATCGGGACCCCCCCGCCTCCCTTCGGCACATCCAACGTGGTATGCGTCGGGTGTCGCTCGCGCGCTTGCATCAGTCTAGCGCTCACAACCTCAGCACGATGAACGTGCCCGATAACTACCTCTCCAGTCGCTGATCGCTGCTTCACGGGTAGATTGAGTGAGAACAGTCTGCGTCGACCGCCTGAGGAGCCGTTGTGAAGGAGTCTCTCCACCGCTTGGAGCGTCGCTCATGACGGCGCTTCCCATCGAGCGCACCGTGCTTGTCACCGGCGCGACCGGCTACATCGGCTCGCACCTTCTCGCGCCCCTGACCGAGGCGGGCTATCGAGTTCGCGCGGCTGCCCGCGACCCGAGGCGCGTGCGTGCGCCTGCCGGAGTCGAACTCGTCGCTGCGGACGCGGCGGATGCAGGCGCCGTGCGTGCCGCGCTCGATGGCGTGGACACCGCCTACTACCTCGTGCACACGCTGGGTGCGGGGGCTGACTATGCGGAGCGCGACCGGGTCGCCGCTCGCGTGTTCGGGCAGGCTGCCAAGGAGGCGGGAGTAGCACGCATCATCTACCTTGGGGGCCTCGGCGCGGAGGACTCGGACCTGTCCGAGCACCTGTCCAGCAGACAGGAAGTCGGCCGGATACTCGCCGAGGCGGGCGTTCCCGTGGTCGAGTTCCGCGCATCCATCGTCATCGGTAGCGGGTCGACCTCGTTCGAGATGATTCGCAACCTGGTAGAGAAGCTGCCCGTCATGACGACTCCTCGGTGGGTTCGGATGAAGGCTCAACCGATCGCAGTCGGCGACGTGGTCGCATACCTTCTTGCAGCCGTAGAGATGGAGCTGGCTCCCGGAGAAAGCCACCGCGTCTACGGAATAGGCGGGGCCGACACCGCCAGCTACGGCGAACTGCTCGCACTCTACGCTCGACACCGAGGACTCAAACGGCTGGTGATACCCGTTCCCGTCCTGTCACCCGGCCTCTCGGGTTGGTGGCTGTACCTGTTCACCCCCCGGCAAGCCACGGTCGGACGCCAGCTTGCCGAGTCACTGCGCTTCCCCACGACCGTCACCGACGACAAGGCTCGCCGCGACTTCCCCGAGATAGTCCCCATAGGTACCGAGGCGGCGATCGACGGCGCCTTCGCCGACGAAGACGCGGCGTTCGACCGAATCCTGTGGTCCGACGAGCTCGCCGGCGCGACCGGACCGAGCACGTTCGAGCGCGAGGGACGCTACATCGATTCGCGCTGCATACGCACGGAATGCCCACCGGAGGCCGCGTTCGATCCCGTGGCCTGCATCGGCGGCGAGAACGGATGGTACGCGTTCGACACCCTGTGGGACCTGCGAGGGTTCGTCGATATCCTGCTCGGCGGGCCAGGGAGACGTCGCGGTCGTCGCGACCAGTTCGCGCTGGTGGAGGGAGACCATCTGGAGTGGTGGCGTGTCGAGCGTGTCGACTCACCGCGCCTCCTGCGGATGCGTGCCGAGATGGTCGTGCCGGGGCGGGGTTGGCTGCAGTACGAGTTCACGCGCGACGGCGAGGGCACCATCGTGCGCCAGACGGCGATCTTCGACGCGAAAGGGTTGCTCGGCCGCCTGTACTGGTACGCGATCGCGCCGTTCCATCACTTCGTGTTCAACGGCACGCTCCGGGGCATCGACACGCGATGTCGCGCGCTCGTCGAGGGTCCGAACACCTGCCCGCTGCCCGGCGAGTACGAGCGCAGCGTGTCACAGAGGTAGGGCGCAGCGGCCGCGCGGGACCGGCCACAGCGTCCCGATGCCGGATCCGCGCGCCCGCTAGATCCTCCGGCTGTCGTACGCCCAGTTCATCAGTGCCTGGCGCTGCTTGGGCCGACAGGTGTCGTCACCCGGCAGGCAGTTCGCGCGCACCTGACCCGCGTGCCTGCGGAACGCGCGCCATCTTCCGATCTGCCAATCGTCCTCACCGGGAATCCGGCGGCCCATCCAGTAGCGGCAGTACCACTGGAACCAGCCGCGCGGGTCGTCCGAATGGATCCACCCGCGCCTGCGCCATTCAGAAAGCGGCAGGCTTGCGTTGACGCCAAAGTAGTTGAGGTCCGGTTCGTGTCGCTCGTGGCAGAGCTTGGCACCCTCGAACCAGGAGTCAGGGAACTCGTCGCGGCAGTCGGTCAGGTACTTTCCGCCGAACACACCCAGGTGCAGCATCTCTTGGGGCGAGAGTTCGGGTTCGAAGCGAGGATCGAAGGCCTGGCCCGCCGGTTCCAGGAGCAGATACTCGTAGTCGTGCTGCATGAGGTCCCGTACGACTATCGATTTCGGCCGCTGACCGTCATCGTGCATTCGAGCACCCCTCCTTTGGGGACTACTATACTGCGGGTTGTCAGGAGGAAAGCATGCGCCCCAGGATCGTGGTCAGCAGATGTCTCGGCTTCGAGCCATGCCGATGGAACGGCGCTGCAGTCCAGAGCGCCGAAGTGGAGGCCTTGCGCCCCCACGTTGAGTTCGTCGACGTGTGCCCCGAGGTCGAGATCGGCCTGGGGGTGCCGCGAGATCCGGTGCGCATCGTTCGTACGCACGATGTCGACAGGCTCGTGCAGCCGGCCACCGCGCGCGACGTCACCGCCGAGATGACCGCCTTCTCGCAGCGGCGACTCGCCGACATCGGGCCGGTCGACGGCTTCGTGCTCAAGTCACGCTCCCCTTCATGCGGCGTGAAGGACACGAAGGTCTATCCCACGGCCGAACCATCGGCCGCGCTGGGACGTACCGTCGGCCTGTTCGCTCGCGAGGTAGGCCGCCAGTTCCCCGACATCCCCGCCGAGGACGAGGGGCGCCTCACGAACTTCCGCATACGGGAGCAGTTCCTCTCGGCGATCTTCACCCTTGCGGCCTTTCGCGAGTTGCGAGAGCAGCTGGGTGGCGGCAGCGGGAGACAGCGAGCCGACACCGCCCGGGAGCTGACGCGCTTTCACGCCGCCAACAAGCTGCTGCTGTTGGCGCAGAACCAGGCCGAGATGCGCAGGCTGGGCAGCATCGCGGCCAACAGGGACGGGCTGGAACCCGCCGAGCTGCTCGACGCGTACGGAGCAGGGCTCGCTCACGCCTTCTGCAGACTGCCAAGCCCGACCAACGCGGTCAACGTACTCGAGCACGCCATGGGCTACTTCAAGACACAACTCTCGCCAGCCGAGAAGCGAGTCTTCCTCGACATGGTTCGGGACTTCCGAGCAGGGCAGTTGCCGCTCAGCGCGCCGGTTGCCGTCCTGCGTGCGTGGATCGCGCGCTTCGGCGAGCCGTACCTGGAGGCCCAGACGTTCTTCTCACCGTACCCTGAAGGGCTCATCGAGATACGAGACTCCGGGCTTGGGCGCTGAGGATGTGCCTCTGGGGTCGGGCGCCAACGCCGTGGATGGGCTCACTACGATCGCGACCGCTCATCACTGCGGCGTGATGTCGAAGTGCAGGACGTCCTCGCGCACCCCCACCTTGGTGTAGAGCGCTATCGCCGGCTCGTCGCCTTTGTCCGCCTGCACGTAGACAACCCACGCTCCACGCGCGGCGGCGATCCGTCTGACTTCGTCTATCAGGGCTGTCGCGATGCCCCGCCGGCGATGCGCCTGCGCGACGGCAAGGTCGTATATGTAGATCTCGCTACGTTCCTTCTCGGGCTTGGGGAGCTCGTACGCAGTGAGGCCCCCGACAATCGAGGTGCCCTCCGACGCAGTGAGTGCGATGAAGCCGTCGCCGCCTAGTAGTCGCTCCAGATACGCCGAGCCGGGCTGATCGGCAGCATAGGTCGCCGAATCGACGAACGCCTCGCCGAAGACCTTGAGCAGTCCCCTCATCGACTCGACGTCGCCAGGACCCAGCGTGCGAATCGTGAGTGATTCAGAACCAGACAAGACTCATCCACCCCACTCCACCGACGCCAGACAGGAACGAAGCTCACGCTCCAGTCGGGTCCCGAGCCCCGTCAGGACATGGTAGCCCACGACCCGCGCAGTCAGCTGCGACACACGGCTGGTCCCAAGGTGTGGGGCGTGCACCGCGGCCCGGGAATGGCTACCGCGATCTCCTCGGCCTGTCGGCTCCGCGCGGCCTTCGCGTAGCTCGCCCGAGAGGATCTCGACCGGCGGCGTCGCTGGCTGCAAAGGCCAGGAGCGCATTGCGCAGGGTTATCGGACCGACCAGCTCGAAGACGATGAGCGCAGCCAGGACCACCGAGAGCATCTCGGCACCGACATACGGAAAGCGCGCCGAGGCGTCCAGCGCGAGACCTACGACAACCCCCGCCTGCGGTAGCAGCGCGACCCCCAGAAGCCACGCTTCGCGAGGCGGGTCTCGGCGAAGCAGCCCTCCGAGTACACCGGCCCCGATCTTGGCGCCTGCTCGCAAGGTGATGTACACAACGGCAAGCACTCCTGCGGAAAGGAGCGCGCCGGGCACAAGCTCAGTGCCGGCGAACACGAAGAAGAACACGTAGACGATGCCCTCGAGTCCGGACAGTGCCTGGAACGTCGAGTGGTCGGTTCGCCGCTTCTCCTGGGCGGTCGCGACGGCGACACCCGCGGCCGCACAAGCGATCAGGCCAGATGCTCCGAGCAGATGAGCCGAGGCAACGACGGTCACGACAACCAGCAGTGCCGCCGCCATCGATCTGCCCGCGTGCTCCTCCTTCGCCCCCGCGGTCATGAACGACAGAACCATGCCCGCGACCAGCCCTATCGCCAGACCACCCGCGAGCGTGACCGCCACCTCTATGAGTGCAGCTCCGACGGTCCAGCTCTGCGTGACGCCGGCGACCAAGAACGGAGCGGCCACACCGTATGCGACCACGACTATGACGTTGTCCAGTGCCGCAAGTGTTGCGAGCAGATCGTGCCGCGTGCCTGAAGCCGACAGTTCGCTGCCCACGGCAAGCACGGTCGCTGGCGCCCCCGCCATGGCGAAGAGTCCGAGCACCACCGCTTCACGGGCAGGGGCCTGCAGCCCGTAGAAGGTCGCTCCTGTCACAAGCACGAACGGAAATACGAGTGCGAGGCCGGCCAACAAGGGAAACAGCGGCCCCTGTCGCGCGATGGCTCTCGTGGTCAGTCGTTCACCCAGCATGAAGGCCACGAAGCCCAAGAGGAGCTCCGGTACGGCCGACGACCGCTCGACCACACCGGTGTCGACGAGTCGGAGCACGTGGGGCCCGAGAATGAGTCCGACGAGCAAGTAGACGGACACCTCAGGCACGCGAAATCGCGCGAGGTACTGAGCAAGCCCAAGGCTGGTAAGTGCGACAGCACACAACACGATCAGGTCGATCCAGCTGCGGACCTCAGGACTCAACTATGAGACCCCCTCGTCTTGCGGACAAAAGTGGTGCCGATCCCGCGTCCGCCCAACGCCGCGAACACAGGCGGTCGGGCAAAGCGAACACCAGTCTACCTGCTGACGTGCTGCGGGGGGCTCAATCGCCTCTATGGGCCACTATCGGTCGGCCAGCCGTTTGTTGACCTGGGGGCAGGCGTCCCAGCCGTCCGGAGACCGCATGCACCGCTTCTCCGGTTCGCCCCCGTACTTCATGCAGCCCCAGCACTGCCAGTGCCCTGCGCTCCAGTACCTACGCGCATTGGCTTTGCGAACTTGCTCGCAGGCGGCGACTGCCACTTCCTTGGAGACTCCCATTGGCGCAATCCCCCCCTCTTGGCACGCGGGTTCGCCCAGTGCCGCCCGCGTAGAAGGCCGGTTGCCCTTGTCGGCGGGCTACACGGGCGGCGAGGCTATCCCCAGCGCTGCCCACAGTAGATGCAGGCCTCCGTGTGCACGCACTGCACTCCGCCACACTCTGGGCACGCCCACCGGTCACGCTCTGATTCGACGAAGGCCTCGATTCCCAAGACTCGGATGAACTCCAAGTTCTCGAGCATGCTCATGCGGTACTTCGTCCGATATCGGACGTCGAGACGCTTGAGCCGCGCACACGGAAAGACATCGCATTCGAAGCAGAATCCCGACTCGTTGGACCGAGGTGTTTCGCAGTTGCGGATTGCGCACGCGAGACAAGACTTCGCCTTGCCTTCGTCACCCGCCCTGCAGCCGCCGCACGTATTCTTGTCCCTCAGGTAGCACATGCAGAGACCGCAGTTCATCCCACAGGGCGCGATCAGGTCTTGGTGCAACTCCTGTGGGGAGACCCGCTTCCCAGGCTTCACATTCAGCATGTCCAGGCTCCACGCTGCTACTCGTCGGATCGATAACGCGCGCACAACGTGCACGACGTCCCTACCGCCAGGTCCACGCAAACCACGCGATCAGCGCGCAGAAGACGAAGCTGACCACGATAAGGAAGTTGTCGTACATGCCGGGATACGGAAGACCGAACAGATTGAACACAACGACGACTCCGACCACGACGATGCTTGTCCAGCGAACGGCGGGATACGGCAACACCAGCGACAGGACGACCATGAGAATCGGCACCAGCATGATCGCCGCTATCAGCAGCCACATGCCCTGTCCGACTTGCTTGCCCTCTATCTGCCCCGCTGTGAAATCCCCGGCGAAGATTCGGATCACGTCTCCAAGCAGATAGGTCAGCATGACTGAGACCCAAAGACCCGCGAGAGTGATCCTCACATCTATCATGACTTGCGCCCTCCACGTGTCGGCCCAGGCACCGCATCGCACGAAGCGTGCTTCTCATCCCTTGCCACCGTGTACCCAATCTCGGCGGTCAACACGCCGGCGCACTGTTCAGGGCCCTGGTTCATCGCCCTTCTGCAGGAGGAACCACATCGTCAGAGTCGCACCCAAAGCGAGCAGAGTGGGCCACAGGTCTCGGGCAATGGTGGCCAGGATGTCACTCGCGCTCGACGAGCCGACGGCGGCCGCCGTGATCGTGTAGACCCTGAGCGCGATATAGCCGAGACAGACGGCGGCCGCGAGGCCTGCGACCACCCTGATGGCTCTCTCCACGAATTCGCCTTCCGGATCTCTGTTCGGTGGTGCGCGCGAGCTGCAGCGAACGCGTCACCCTCGGTAGCGAGTCTACATCGCGCCGTCGTAGCCCCCGCGACAGCGCGCTTCACTTCAGCCTGTCTTCTGGACGCCAAGCCCCCTCGCGGGTTCCTCGCCAGTCTCGTATGCGGCCTTCAGGAGCAGTACGGAGGAAAGGACCGACAAGACGCCGACAACAAGGTACCCGACAGCCGCTGCGTTCCACATGTAGACCAGCTCGAAGCCGCACCACAGAACGAGCAGTGCGCCGGCGACGAGGGTGGCCACATACTGCTTCTCGCTTCGTCGAAACAGCATCACCGCTGCGATCAGGTTCGGGATGCCGAGCGTGAGAAGCATGGCTATGCCGATCCACAAGAAGTCCAAGAAGAAGACGTTCGCCATGGGGAACGTCCTCACGACCGGGAGAAGGGCACCCATCTGCAGAAAGCGTCCGTCTGGCTCGACGACGAGCAACACGCCACAGATCAGACCCGCAAGGCCGTTCAGTACGCTCACGACGATCAAGAAGACCCGAGCGACCGCTCGCATGCGATTCCTCCTCCGCCAGTACTGTTCGCGTCCCGGCCGAGCATATCGCCCCGCCGGTCGCCCTGCTCGTAGATCCTCTCTCCGCTCAGCCAAGACGACGAGCTGTTTCCCCGCTATTCGCTCGTCTCCATACCCGATCGCGGGGAAGACCCGGCATCAAACGCCACGACATCCCAAACAGGGCGGCCGACTTCTCGGTCGAGCTGCGCCATGAACGCCGACGCCGCGTCTCGCGCACCGTCGAGCCGCATCAGGAATGGCTCGTTTCCCGCGTTGCGCAGGCGAAGTGAGGCGAACCGGCGATCCAGCGTCGTACATCGGTCGCCGTCGATTAGAAAGTCAACGAGCGGCACGAGCCGCTCCTCGAGTGTTCGGGGAACGAAGTCGCGGGCCGGAAGACCGAAGAGCGAAGCGTCAGCTGCACGGAGCCCAAAGAGAACGTGTGAGGCGCAGACGAAAGCGGCGTCAGGGTAGCCGAGCATGATCAGAAGGTTGTGGCCCTCGACCCCATGCAGAATCGGGTCGTGCGTGACACATCGCCCGATATCGTGCAGTAACGCGGTGGACCACAACCCGTCGAGGTCGATGGAGCGCCTGCCAGACAGCAGCAGTCCAACACGCTCCGCCCCGTCTGCAACGGCGAAGCAGTGCGCCGTCCAAGCCGCCCCCTTCCCGTACTCCTTGAGGAGACTCGAAGCCTCATCCCGTGAAATCATCGTGGGCCGCTCCGAACGTTGTGGCGCAGCCGGGCGCACGCATGCCGGCCACGACGCAGCCATCTAGCGGAGATCGTCGAACTCGTCATTCAAGCTCGCCACGGCTTTCTCGAGATCCTCGGCCGTCCGCATCGTGGTGGCGGTCGGCGTGCTGGTTGTGACGAAGTGCTGCGCGAAGGGGAAGCACGCCGCCTCGAACGGCTTCGGGTCCAGCATGTCCGCACCGAACGTGTTGGTGCACAGCATGATGTCTTCAAGTGGGAGCTTGAGCGCTTGGGCCATCTCCTTTGGGTCGAACACGAGGCTGAACGGCTTGGTGCATTGCTGCAGCTCTCCGCCATAGTCGACCGACAGGTTGCCTTCGACCCACAGGCGCTGATCGAGCTCCGTGGTCACGCCGTTGTTCAGGTCCGCGACGAGCGCGAGCCTGTTTCCGCACTGAGCACTCGCCACATCGACGATGATCTCTCCGGCGTATGAAGTCGTGACCACCGACGGCGACGTACTCGGACCGATGAAGCCCCGGCTCGGCTCGAAGCTGTGCGTATTGCTCTCGTACTCCTCGATGATCCACGACACCAGGCCGGTCTCACAGTTTTCGGCGATCAGATAGAACTCCACGCGGCTGCCCCAGAACACGTTCGTGTGCACGTTGAATGCGCTGACGATCGCACAGGGTCGCTTGGGCGTGTCGGTGAACATGGCCGAGGGGAACAGGCTGTATCCCGGCGGCAACAGCTGAGCGGCCGCCTGGGTGTCGATGATCTCGAACGCGAGGAAGACAGCGTACGGCTCGACGACGAAGCTCATGTAGGGATTGGAGCGTGCCCCGCGCTCGGCGATGTAGCGCTGGAGCCGAAGCGGCAGCCTGCGGAGCACGGCGCTGCCCTGGGTCGTGGTCGCCACCTTCTCGGGCACGACCATCTTCTCGGTGGCCTTGATGTAGCGTCGCAGCTCTTCGGGGCGCATGCGTGCCCGGTTCCTTCCGTCGGATGATTGCGTCGGCGCTGGGGCGGCTCGGCCTGCGGCGTACGCGCCGTCCCGCTCAGTCTACCTTGCACTGTCCGCCGGATGCGTGGTGCGCCCGGATCGGAACGGCGAACGCCCGCTGCCGATGGCCGGGACGAAGTCGTGCTGTGGCCGCGCGACT
Organism: uncultured Actinomycetes bacterium; assembly: GCA_963700665.1. Classification (GTDB taxonomy): domain Bacteria; phylum Actinomycetota; class Coriobacteriia; order Anaerosomatales; family PHET01; genus CAVPCY01. The sequence goes on along the minus strand of CAVOYK010000008.1, from coordinate 22,687 downwards.
GTGCTGCTAGCGTGTCTGGAGCCAGGCAATGCCTGCCGAGAGCACGACCACGATCGCAAGCATCCCCACAGCGAACAGGTCCCCGTATCGGTGTCTCATCGTCACACCAGCCCGAACATCTCGTAGCGAATCTGGCTCGGATGCACGCCGATGCGGCGCAACCCAGCAGAGACAGCCTGCATCATGGGCTCGGGCCCGCAGACGAAGAACTCGGCGCGCGAAAGCGCAGATGGGGCGTGCCTCCTGAGCAGCGCTTCATCGACGCGTCCGTGTTCGTCGCCCCAGCCTGGCGGCGGCTCTGCCGGGACGAGCACGAGCTCCAAAGAGAGGCTCTCCGTGAGCTGTTCCAGTTCCTCGCGGAAGGTCATGTCGTCGAGAGTCGCTGCGCCGTAGATGAGTGTGAGAGGGCGCCGATCGGAACGGTCGGCAAGCGTCCGTAGCATGCTCATGACGGGCGTGATCCCCACGCCGCCCACGATGAAGACGTATTCGTCTGCGGCGTGCCGGTCCACCGAGAACTGGCCGTACGGGCCATCCACGTACGCCACCTGCCCTGACGGTGTCAGACCGACACCGGAGGTGAAGTCGCCGAGTTCCTTGATCGTGACCTCCAGACTTCCAGGCCGTTCGGCTGAAGACGCCACCGAGAAGGGGTGCTCTGCCATCGCGAAAGGTGACGAGCCGAGGTGAAGCCAGACGAACTGCCCGGGATCGAATCGCATCTCGGTGGTCGCTGAGGCGAGCGAGAGCGTCCACGCCCGTCCACGTTCCTCCCGGACCGATGTCACCGTCCACGGCTGCCGCAGCATACGGGCGGGTTTGAAGACTCGAGTCCATGCAAGCACCGCGATCCACAGCGCCGGGTACGCCAACCACAACTCACGCTTGAGGGGGCTGTTCACGTGGTACCCGACAAGCTCGACATGCGCTACCGCGGCGCAGAGCATCAGCAACGCAAGCACGCCATGCGACCGACGCCAGGTCTCATAGCTGAGCCCGAGAGGTCGGCGGAACGACGAGAGCACGACGATCGTGACGAGCGCGCCAAGCGCCAGCACGGCAAGACGCGCCCTCACCGGTGAGGCAAACACGTTGAACAGCGCGAGAGTACTTCGATCGTCCACGATGAGCAGCAGGGGATGTGCGAACACGAGCGCAAGCGAGACGAATGAGATCGTACGGTGAAAGTGGTAGACGGCATCGATCCCGAACGGCGCCTTCAGCCGTCTGAAGCGCGCCGTGATAAGCACCTGGAGTCCCAACATCGCCATGCCACCAAAGGCGAGCGCAACCGAGAACTCGCGAAGGAACGTGCGCCCGGTCGGTCGCGAGGGCGCCAGCATGAGCACGAGTGGCAGGAGGACGAGCGCAGCATAGAGTGCCACGCCGAGCGCACCCCGGGCGAGCCACTGGGAATCAGTCAGGCCGCGCCGTGTCGAACCCGCCTGGCCCCGCGCCCGTGGTTCGGTCACGCCGTTTCCACCACCTTCCCGCGCGCGAATCGACGAAGAGGGCGGCAGGATCCTCGGAGTCACCAACCGCCCGACGTGGCTCGTGCGATCAAGCGCAGCTGCTCAGTTCCGACTCTGATGCGCATGTGCTACACGGGCTCAGGATACCGTGCCACGCGCCTGGTGCCCGCGCCACTGGGTGCCTGTCACAGTCAGACGGGAGCATCGAGCCGTTCGCGGTAGAGCAGCTCGTCGGCGACCTCAAAGCAGCAGAACACGACTTCAGCCGGCAGATCATGAGAGCTCAAGCCAAGTCGCCACTGTCTCGACCGCAAGATCGCAAGCCTGTGTCTTGGGATAGCCATACGCCCCCGTCGAGATGCACGGGAAGGCGATCGATTCGACCCCGGCGCCAACCGCCAGCTGCAGGGCGGACTCGTAGGCGGATCGGAGAAGCGTCGCTTCGCCGGCTGTTCCGCCGCGATAGACCGGTCCAACAGCGTGGATGACGTATCTCGCAGATAGATCGTATCCGCCGGTGATGCGCGCCTCGCCGGTCGGGCATCCGCCCAATCGGCGGCACTCTTCCAGCAGCCCGGGACCTGCCGCACGATGAATCGCTCCGTCGACTCCTCCGCCACCAAGCAGTGATGTGTTGGCCGCGTTCACGACGGCGTCGACCAGCAGTCGGGTGATGTCGCCGCGCGTGACGCGCATACGGGATGCCGAGCTCATTCGGAAGACCACCAATCCACCTGGCATGTTGCGTGTGAGCGGCGCTCAGACGCTAATGGATGAGACCGCTCGACAGTATCTGCTCCATGCTCTCGCTAGACGCCGTCAGAGCTCCCTTGTGTAGTCGGCCCCTTGTTCGGAACGACTTTGGTCGTGAACGGAGAACCCTCTACCAACGTCGGCAGTATCTTCGATAGCACCCACCCATTCGTCCTCAGGTAGTTCTTGCCGTTCACGTTCATACTCCACGGCCGGACCTGGTCTCCTGTGGGGGTGAAGGTGCGCACGAGCTTGTCGCCACGATACTGCTCGATGATGCACTCACTGATCTTCATGCGCGGCTTCACCTCTAGACGTTGAACCCCGGGCCACCGAGAACCCCCCCCCCCTTCGGGTAGCGCCGGGGGGGCGACACACTGCGTCTCCACCCCAGCGGCAGGCAGCGCGACCTTGGGTTGATTCTACCGTGCGGCCGCCGGCTCGATGCTTTATCCGACACGTGGCAGCGGGCCGGCCGAGTGCGGTGTACGATGACCGCTGGTCACAGATCGCCGTCGCCGAGGAGGTCATCGTGCCCGCCCTGTTCTGGATGATGGCACTGGTCGTGATCGGGTTCGGCGCGCTCGCGCTGACCGGCACCGACACGATGCGCGCAACCCATCCCGGCACGAGGGCGGTGGTCACGGGGACATGGCTGGCCTTCGTGCTCGCAGGGTGGCTGGCGACCGCCTGGATCGTCACCCGGACGCCGGGCGGCGCGGACGTCGCGTGGGCCTGGGTGCGGTCGCAAGCAGCGCTCGCCCAGGCCGCGATATGGCTGCTGCTCCTGCCCTGGACGGCAACCGTGTGGATCTTGCAGAGCAGCTGGCCCGGGTGGGTGCAGATCACAGCAGTGGGAGCACTGGCCACCGCCACCATCGGGCTCACCCTCGCTCAGTTCGCCGAGGCCCTACGCCGGCTTCGCAACTGATTCCTCTGCACCGAGACGTACTCGCGCCACGTGACGGCCTGCCGCTCGGCGGTCATGCCGAACCGAGGAGACATGCCTCGCGGAAGCTCGGACATCAGTCCTCGATAACGTCCAGCCCCTGCTCCCGAAGCTGCGCCAGGTGGTCCAGCATCTCGCGAAGCACCTCGGGGCTGTGCCCCTCCCAGTCTTCGACCTCGCGGATCACGCGCAGTGGCTGATTGGTGCGGTAGGACCGAGTGGGATTACCGGGGAATCTCTTGTTGGTGACGTTGGGGTCATCCTCGAAGGAGCCGAGGGGTTCGACGACATAGACGTGTCCCCGTTCGTCGCTCCCCGCCAGCGCCGTCGCCAGCTCCGCTCCCCAAGCGGCGGTGGCCTCGAGCGCGGCGAAGTAGATGTTGTTGGAGACCCGGCCCTCCTGGAAGTTGGAGCCGAAGCCGGGAACCAGCTCGTCGCCGGGGTTCAGCACGGACTTCGTGCCGTGGTAGAACGGCCCCTCGACGTGGTCGCAGTTCTCGAAGGTGACCGGTGTCCACTCGTGATTGCTCATGGTGACAGCCCCCTCGACTACGACCCGCTCCACCCCGGGAGCTGACTGGCCTGCTTGACCCAGTCAGCGAACTGGACCTCGTCGAAATCACCGTCTTCGTAGATGTTCAGATAGCGGACCTTCTCGTCCTTGGACTCACCAGGTGGTGGTGGATCTAGCGACACGCCGTCGAAGAACGCCACCTTCACGTACTTGGTGAAGCAGTGATAGTTGAGGAACCAGCCTCGCCCCTCTACGCCATAGAATGGGGAATTCCAGCGCACCGCCTTGCGCACGTCCGGGACGGCTCGAACGATGATCGAGTCCAGCCGCCGTCCGATGTCGTGCTTCCAGCCCGGCATGGCCGCGATGTAGGCCTGCACCGGGGCATCTCCGTCCGCCTTCGCTATCTGAGGATTTCCGCCTGACAGAAGGACCGGTTTCGCGGTCTGTTCCGTGCGTTTGATCGACTTCTCCGCCATTGCACCCACTCCCAACGCGCACGTCCACCAGCATTCAGAGGATTCCCCGCAGGTGACTCGACCGCACGCGATACATTGAGGCGGCCCTACGACACCACTGCCTGTGTCTCGAGCCTGGCAGTCGATGCCTCGACGGGGTTTGTCGCGACGCCTGCCCGCATCATCGTCACCCCAAGCCAGATGAACCACACGATCTGCAACAGCCCGAACGCGTAGCTGAGTGGTTGCAGCGGCGGCACGACCGACGCGAGCCCGGCGACGCCGATTCCGACTCCCAGCCAGCCGAGGGCCTTTGGCAGCACCCCGCCGCGCAGCGCGATCGAGCTCACCAGCAAGACCCACAACCCGCCGAGCAACTCGCCGCCGGCCCCGCCGAGTCCCTGAGCGATGGGCTCGATCGCCTGCCACACTGCCGCCGCCTGAGTGGGGTCCGTCTCGGCGAGTGTGACCACGGTGGTCATTCCGTAGTTGAAAACCATCCCGCTGGCGACGAGCATGCACGCCCACAATACGCCGACGGCTGTGGCGATGCGTGCCGCAAACGGAGCGACCGGCCGAAGCCTGTCGTACAACGCAAGACCCAGCACGCCCAGCGCAATTCCGAATACCACATAGGTGACGAGGTACATCGCGTACATGCTGCTGTGGTTGGTGAGAATGAGTGCGACCTTGTCTGCAACGGTGGTCGCGTTGGGGTAGTCGACCACGAGCAAGAAGTACGGCATGGCGGCGATGTACGCAGCCGCCAAGTAAAGCGCAGCTGCACCTCCGGCCTTCTGCTGCCTGACCTCATCGCGGGTGGAAACGTCCATTTCTGCCTCCTCTGTTGTGGCCGCTGCGCTTGCACGCGCGACCGTGAACGGTATACTTACTAAGTAAGCACCTGCAGTATGGAACTTACTTAGTAAGTATGTCAAGCCATAGGAGAACCGTGGCCGAGAAGACCCCCAAGAGCGGCAAGAAGAACACGCCGCGCACCCCCCTCAATCGAGAGCGAGTCCTCACCGCCGCTGCGGAGATCGCCGACGAGCGAGGCGTCGGCGCGGTTACCATGCGCGAGCTCGCGTCGAGGCTCGGCGTTGAGGCGATGTCGCTCTACAACCACGTCACGAACAAAGACGACATCCTCGACGGCATGGTCGACCTGGTGATGGAAGAGCTGGACCTGCCCACGGACATCGATGACTGGCGCGAGGCGATGCGTCGTCGCGCGGTCTCGGCTCACGAGGTCTTTGGCCGGCATCCGTGGCTGCCTGCACTTCTTGACTCTCGTGAGTCGAGCGGTCCGTCGAGACTGAGGTACTACGACTGGGTGCTCGGGCATCTTCTGGGCGCGGGGTTCTCGATAGAAGGCGCCGCGCGCGCGTTCTCACTGCTCGACAGCTATGTCTACGGCTTCGGCATCCAGCAGTTCAACTTCTCCGCCGACGGCGATGCCCCGCCCGAGGAGATGGCCGAGGCGATTCTGGCGTTCGTGCCTGTTGACCAGTATCCGCACCTGCACCGCATGGCTTCTCATGCGATGAAGTCCGGCTACGACGGCGAGGCCGACTTCGCCTTTGGGCTCGAGATCATTCTGGATGGGCTGCAGCGGGCCCTCGATCACGAGCGGCCCAGCCCAGCCTCCTGAGTGCCCCGCTCCTCGAATGGGCACCTACTACCACGAAGCGAATCCACGGCGTAGGCCAAAGGAGGGGAAGACGTGCCCCATGTGGTTGATTTCGAGAAGGTGTCCACGCAGGGCCTGGAGTCTTCACCTGTAGCCGAAGCACTCGCCGGGCTGCGTGCGAATGAGGCGCGGTACTTCATGAACAAGTACAAGCATACGTTCGCCGTCGTGCCGGCGGCCGAGAGCCAGGACACGGTGGACTACGTGAGCGAGATCCTGAAGAAGGAGCGCGACATCGAGTTCTCAGCGAAACCGCTCGAGACATCACGCTTCGACGTGGCGGGCATCCGGATGGCCTACGTGTTCTATGAAGATGGGCTTGCAGTGAACGTCATGTACACCGTCGACGACCCCAAGAAGCGCGCTGTCGGGTTCAAGCTCTCCGAAGGGATGGAGGTGCCCAAGGAACTCGAGGGCACGTTCAAGTTCGCCCGGCAGAAGTCCAAGCTTGCCGGGACGATCAGGGGCTCGTTCTTCGTGATCAAGGGTGAGTACTGACCACTGCTCTCAGCTCTCGCCCCCCGAACGCCGGCGCCGCTTGCTAGCGGCCCGTCTCCCGACGTCTCCAATGGGGCAACGTCGAGACCACGAGGCCGACAGAACAGATGAGCGTCACACACAGACCTGAGCCGTAGAGCAGAACCTGCCCGAAGGTTCGAGAGGAGCTATTGGCGAACCCGAGCGCAGCGAACACGACTGTGAACATGGCCGTCCAAGCCCATAGCCGGCGGCCCTGTCTGTCACGGAGAGCAGGTCGGCGTTCGAGGAGAGCGGCGACGAGCAAGCCGCTGGCGTAGACGGAGGTCAGCGCCAATCCCATCGTAGGCACCAACATGGTGAGTGCCTTGTCGTACTCGTCCGGATTCAGGCGGACGTTGAGCGCCCACGAGGCCAGCGACACCACCACGAGACACACCGCCGAGAAGACATAGGCAGTGCGCAGACGTGTGTCTCTTGGCGACCTCAGCCGTAGTCCCCCCTTGCGTGACGCTGACGTTGATGCGCATGAGTTGCCCGGGCTCAGTGTACTGCGCGAGGCGCTCGCACGCCGATGAAGCGGCTCGGCTACGGGACACCTACAGACTCGGAAGCCGCTCGGTTGGAGGAACATCCCTCCCCTTGCTCGGAAGGAACGTCGTGAGCAGACCCATACCGCCAAGCAAGACGACCACAGCGAGCAGTGTGTCGTCCATCGCCGACTCAATGGACGTTCGCGCGAGTTCCTCGAGGCGTCGCGCCTCATCCGGCGTGAGTTGGGCCAACAAGCGGCCCCGCTCGGTCTCGGTCAGCACCTCCTGCGCGTCCTCGATCGCGACAACGATCCGATCACGCTGAGCCGCCGTCAGTTCCATCTTCGAGTCGGCTGCCACGCCGGTGACCAGGTTCGCGTAGAAGAAGGCCATGAGAAGCGAGCCCACGACCGCTGTCCCAAGTGCGGTGCCCAGCTGGTTGAAGGTGTTGTTCACCCCCGACGCCTCGGGCGAGTCCGCCGGATCAACACTCGACATGACCAGATTGACCAGATGGGCGATCAGAAGGCCCATCCCGGTGCCGAGAACGGCCAGCGGCAGAATCATCTTCGGAATCGTCACCGCAAGGTCCATCGTGCGATAGAGGAGCAGTGTCCCCACCAGCATGAGTCCGATGCCCACTTGGATCAGAACCTTCGGTGAGAAGCGCTGGCCCCAGCTCGCCGTGCCCAGCGAGACCGCGAAGGTCACGAGCGAGAACGGCAGGAGCGCAAGACCACTCTGGAATGCCGAGAAGCCGACCGCCGACTGCAGGAACACCGGGATGACGAACAGCAGCCCGGTGACCACCATCGCCTGCAAGAGGTAGGAGCTGATCCCGGTCACGAACGTACCGTTGCTCAGGACGCGAGTCTGGAGCAGCGGGGTCAGGCCGCGGGCTTCGCGACGCCGCTGCCAGTGGACGAAGCCGACCAGAACCGCCACACCGAAGCCCACGAGATACACGGTCGGTGAGAGCCCGGCCAGATCGAGCGGGTTCCCGTTCACGACGAATGGCCGCCGCGCAGCCCACCATCCGTATCGCCCGGCGAGGATCAATCCCAGAACGAGCGAGAACAACCCCGTGACCGACAAGGCCGTCCCACCCCAATCCAGTGTCATCCCCTCGTCGGCGGTCTTCTTCTCGATCACATACCGGGCGAACGGCAGTAATGCGAGGGCGATCAGCACCTCACCGGCAAAACCCCAACGCCAGCTGGCGTAGGTCGTCAGGATTCCGCCGAGTATCGGGCCGACTGCGGCGGCCGACGCCGCCACACCCCCAAGGACACCGAACCCGATCGCCTGCTCCTTGGGCGAGTAGCTCGCAACCAGCAGCGCGTAGGCGAGCGGCAGGACGAGCGCCGCCCCCACCCCTTCGAGAAGCGACCATCCGACGGCCAGCGACACGATGTTCCAACTTACCGCCGCAAGAACCGTCCCAGCCCCGTAGATGACCACGCCGACGATAAACATCCGCTTGACGCCTCGCAGGGCTCCCAGCTTGCCGCCAAGCAGCATCAGCGACGCCATCACCAGCGAGTACATCGCGATGACACCCTGTACCGCGCTGACGTTGGTGTCGAGGTCCTTCACGATCGTGGGAACCGCGACGTTCATCATCGTCGAGTCCACGACGACGATGAACATGGCCATGCTCGCAGCGATCATCGGGGCCCAGAATGCGATTCCGGTTCGAGTCGAAGGGGCTTCCACTGGCGCCTACAGTTCCTGCACGTCGGCGATGGCCGCACCCGTGCCCACAGGCACACCCAGATAGCTCGACGACTGTCCGGCCCCCAGCGAGACGCGCAGCCGGTAGGGCCCGGCCGCGACAAGGACCGCCACGTCGGCATGGGTGCGCGCGAACTCGTTCGCGAAGGGGCCCAGACGTCGGACGACCGAGGCCGGCACCACCAGGATCGAACCCGGAGTGAGCACCTCGGGGTGGCTCGAAACCGCCAGCTTCCCGTACACGCGCTCCGCGATCTCACCCAGATCGAACGAGTCGATCTGCTCGTCGTCACGGCCTCCCACCGTCAAAGGGAGCTCCAGGTGCGTCGACAGCGCCCTCGCCGCGCCCACGGCGAGCTGCTGGTCGTAGCGGTCCGCCGCGGTACCGGGCTTCGAGTCGAGCGCCAGCACGACCTTTGTGATCGGCTCGGATCCGGTCCGTACCGCCAGCACCGGAATCGGAGACTCGCGCCCGATGCGCTCCAACTCCCCACCGAAGAGCCGCCCGACGATGCCGGGGTCGGTCGTGAGCGGCGTGACCAGCACGCTCGCCCGCCGATCGACGACGGCCTCGAGCATCGCCGCCGCGTATGACTCCGCAAAGCGCACGCGCGCCTCCACGTCAGCACCGAGTGCCTCGGCGGACTTGGTGGCCTCTTCGGCGATCCGCTCGGCATCGGCGATGGCGCGGTCGTCGCGAGTGGTCACGGCGACCGGCATCACCAGCCCGCTGTCGACGGCCGCCACCGCGGAGGCGACCGTCACGAGCAACTCCGAGGGCATGGCGCTCGGCAGCCCCACGAGGACCGACGACCCGACGGGGCGTCTCGTCTGAGCGGGCAGCTCGACGCGGGCCGCGAAGAACCGTGTGATCAGCGACCCCGCCACGATCGAGGCGAGCACGATGAACACCACGGCGTTGACGACCTGATCGGAGAACAGGCCCACCTGCGCGCCCACGAGAGTCGCCGCGAGCGTGGCTGCCGCCTGCGGGATCGTCATGCCGAACACGAGGCCGACCTCGGTCCAGGAGAACTTCAGCGCCCGCCCGGTGATCGTCGCCGCCAGCGCCTTGCCGCCCGCCAGCACGGCCATGAAGACCAGCGCCATCGATATCGTCGACGGCTTGAGCATGACCGCCGGGTTGAGCTTGGTCCCCACGTAGATGAGAAACGCCGGGACGAACAGCGCCTCGCCGAAGAAGTCCACGCGCTCGAGCAGCGGACCCCCGCGCGGAGCAAGCCCGTTCACACCAAGCCCTGCCAGGAACGCGCCCACGAGCCCCTCGATGCCGAAGAGCTCGGCCACCACGCCCGCCGAGGCGAACGCGAACAACATGAAGGCGAAGCGCAGCGTCCGGCTCTGTCCGGTTCGCCGGAAGAAGCGCCTGCCCACCTTCGGCAGAATGAGGAAGCAGTAGATGCCCAGAACGACGAGCCCGATTCCGACCAGCACGAGCACCGTTGTGGGCGAGCCGCCCGACGCCGTCGTCACGGCCAAGACGATCAACGCCAAAGTGTCGGTGATGATGGTGGCGCCCACGGTGGTGGTGACCGCTCGGCTCGTGCTCAGGCCGGCCTCGCGCACGTCGGGCAGCGTCACGAGCGTGTGCGATGCGAAGATGGAGCCCAGGAGCAGGGCAGCGGTCACCGAGAAGTCGTAGAGATTGCGAGACGCCGCGAACCCGATGGCGAGCGGAAGCGCGAAACCCAGCAGACCGAGCAGGATCGCGCCGTTTCTGTTCTTGCGGAACTGGGCCATGTCGACCTCAAGGCCCGCAAGGAACATCAAGTACAACAGCCCGATCTTGCCGAGTCCGTCGACCGCACCTTCAGGCACGAGGCCCAAGACGTAGGGCCCCAAGACGGCGCCGGCGAGGACGAACCCGATGAGCCCCGGCAAACGCACCCACCCGGCGAGCGTGGGCGCGATCATGATGGCGAGTGCGACGAGCGCCAGGACCTCGGGTAGATCGAAGTGCAGGGCCATCCTCGCTCCCACCCGTGTGTGATTCAACGCTGGACGTGGATGAATTCGTTGTGCGTACGATACGACAAGCGCAGGCACCGAAACCAGCGCAATCGGCAGACGACGTTGCTGCTGGTTCGGCGCCCGCCGACGCTCATCGCCAAGCTTGGCAAGTCCAGCGCGGGCTCTCGATGCCCTCGCTAGACCGATCCACCGTCCGTCTTCGAAGCGAGCCATTCCAGCACGAGGAGAGCCGGCACAACGAACGGGAAGATCCCGTAGAGCGTGTCGCTCACGGAGTGGGAGTTGCGGTCGACAGAGATGAACACTTGGGCGCAGAAGACCAAGGCGAGCGCTACGATCACCCAGCCCTGCCAGCTGACCGGCCTGTGAATCCAGCCCCATGAGACAAACCAGCGCTTCTTCACGTGCCGCCCGTCCTCGATCTGATTGGGCCGAACGTTGATGCGCATGAGTTGCGCGGGTTCAGGATACCGCGAGGCGTCGGGCGCCTCGGCGCGCCATCTCGATACGCTTGCTAGGCGTTCACTTCGCGCTGCAACTCCAGCTCGTAGTAGATGAACCGCTTGAACCCCAGCCGCTTTGCGAACGGGCCGACCCCGCCTGTTCGGGTCTGCTTGAAGCCCGCACGTTCGTACAGATGCCGCGCCTGGTTCGTGTCGCCGACGTTGAGCTCGATGGCACGCGCGCCCTCACTCCGGGCGTCGCTCGCGATCCTGTCGATCATCGCCGCGCCGATCCCCTTGCCGCGGCACTCGGGGCTGACCGAGAAGCCCTCCAGCCCGCGCACCTCTTTGGGGTAGGCCCGCCGTCCTCCGGAGAGTGTGCGATATGCGGCGTAGCGCCACGCCCCTCCGAACCTCCCGTACGCGGATGCAAGCGCGTCGCGACTCACGCACAGGACCCGGCCGTGACCGGTGACGAACGCGACGCCGAGCACACGACCGGCGGGGTCTAGCGCCGCATAGACTTCGTCGAGGCAGAACGATCTCGCCAAGAAGGCGATTCCCTCCTCGCGGTCTGTTGGCAGCACCAAACCGGCGAGCTTCTCCCCGAACGACAGATAGAAGAGCTCGGCGACTCTGACGGCCTCGGACGGTTCAACGCCGCGAACGACGCGTGCGAGTTCGCAGCTCTCAAGCTCGCCCATCCCCGACTCTCCCTGATACGCCTGACTTGTGTGGCATGAGCCGCGCGGACTCAGGATACCTCGCGAAGCGCCTGATGCGCCTTGCGCGTCAGCTCGATGCGCTTGTTGGACGACTCAGCGGCTTGCGCATCGCCACCCGTCTAGACCGGTCCAGCCCCAGCTCTGCCTCGTCTGAGAGCCTCCGATGCAGCTCCGCGTCAAGTTCGTGCTCCGGAATGACCTTGAAACCGGCGCTCGCATAGAACGGCGCATTCCAAGGGACGTCGCCGAACGTGGTGAGCGTGACCTCCGTGTAGCCGCTGCTCAGCGCGTGGTCCTCGACGGCTTCGACCAGAGCAGATCCCACTCCCTTGCGGCCGTGCTCGGGCAGCACGTCGAGTTCGTCGAGGTGCACGCGCCGCCCGTGGATACTGGCGACGGCGAATCCAACAGGGGTGCCCGCCGGTTCGAGCGCCACCCAGAGCAGGCCAGCCAGTTGTGCCGCCTCAAGAGTATCTGCCGGAGTGACATGCAAGAGCACGGAGCGAGGCAGTGAATCGCCGAACCTGGTGGCTGCGGCGCGCTCTATGGCGGGCAGCAGGTCGAGGTGCTCGGGCCCAGCCAGCCGAATGACATAGTCGGTGCTCATCGAGCGGTTCCCGTCCGTCCAACGTCGATGCGCATCGGCAGACGCCGAGCGCCTCGCTTCCGAAGTCTACGCCTGCGGCGCACTGCTGGATGCGCTTGTTGGGCCTGCCCCGGGCATCGCTAGACGAAGACCTGGCATATAGCCGCTCCTCTCCAGCTTCGTGTCTCGCAGACCGCTGCAGATCGACTCCGGAGAACGCGCACACGGGCTGTGCTCTTCCTGACGTGGTGTGCGCATGAGTTGCGGTCCAAGCGCTTCGGGCCGATTCTATCGTGACGCCGGAGCTCGATGCGCTTGCTAGCCGAGCGGACAAGCGTCAGGCGTATGCAACAACGAACGTCCGCCGAAACGGAAACAGAATCCGACCATCTGACTGCACCGGGTAGCTGCCCGCCACTCGTTGCAGCAAGCGCTCACGGAACAGCGACCGATCGGAGTCTGTCTCTAGTGCTTCGAGAAAAGGCCGGAGTCCCGTGCTTGCGATCCATTCCACGATGGCGTCCGGGCCATCCATCACGTGCATGTAGTCCGTCTCCCACACGTCGACACTGCGCGCCGCGGGCGCCACGTGGTCGTAGTAGAAGCCCGGCGACTCCATCGTGAGTGCGCGAAGCGCCGATTCCATCCGACACGCCCACGGTCCATCAAGTGCGATCTCATGTATCAGCGTGCGAACCAGCGCGTAGGTTGAGCTGGGAATCTGAAACGCGAGCGCGCCTCCTGCAGAGACCGTCCCGAACAGTCGAGGAATCACCAGAGCATGATCGGGAACCCACTGGAGTGCCGCGTTCGAGAAGACGACGTCGACCGGCTGCTCAGGCCGCCACGTAGCGATGTCAGCGGTCATCCACTCAAGGGACGGATTGGACTGCGCTGCGGCATCGATCATGGCTGCCGAGCTGTCCAGACCAAGCACATGAGCCGACGGCCAGCGGCCGGCCAGCACCGCGGTGCTGTTGCCTGGCCCGCACCCTAGGTCGACAACGGACTGGGGAGCATCAATCCCGATCCGAGAAACGAGGTCGACCGCCGGGCGCGTCCGTTCGTCGCCGAAGCGCAGGTACGAAGTGGGATCCCAACCGTCCAAGCGTCCTCCGTCCCGCAAACCTGTTGCGCATCAGCAGACGCCGAGCGCCTCACTTCCGGAGTCTACCTCGCGGCGTACTGCTGGATGCGCTTGTTAGGAACTCTGCGGCCCCCAGTCAGGCAGGCCGTCTAACCAGACACGACCACGACGATGCAGCACGTCAGCAGTACTGCAACGACGGGTGCCCAGATCCGCCTCTCGCCCGCACTCGGGGTGATGAGGTTCAGGACGAGACCGACGCCAAGCAGGGCGGCGACTCCCCACGTGACCCACTTCGGCGTCACCCCCCACGGCGCAGCGACCAATCCGACGGCCGACAGGATCGCAACCGCGATGATCGCAAGGATGAGCGCCTGGACCACGGCCACGACACGCATGCGAACCGGGTACCTGCCGGGGAATGCGCCACCCATCGCATAGGCGCCCCATGGCGCGCCCAGTGCCAGCGCCAACTGAAAGGCGATGACGCCGAGCGTCATCACCGCGAAGACGATGGCGGCGAGTTCCGCGAGATCCAAGGTCCTCCCCCGTCGTGCTCGGTGTTCCTAGCGTGTTGCGCTTGCGCTGCGCGGACTCAGGATACCGCGCTAGGCGCCTGACGCGCCGTTGCCCGTCAGCTCGATGCGCTTGTTGGGCGCACGCTAGCCGAACGTCTGCTTCATGTGTGCATAGGCGTCTGCCACGAGCTGCTCGAGCACGCCGAGATCGACGTCGGAGAGCCGCTTGATGTAGATGCAGCCCTTGCCGGTCTTGTGCTTGCCGAGCCTGTCGAGCGGCTCCGCCAGCGAATCAAGCTCCAACCCGAGGTAGACGGTGAGCGCGGCCTTCCTGGAGGCAAAGCCCACCGGGAACCAGTCGCCTTCCTGCCCGCTGGATGACTTGTAGTGGTAGGTGCCGAATCCGATGAGACCCGAGCTCCAGACCCGGGGCTCTTCTCCGGTCACCCGTTCCATCAGTGCTAGCAGGCTCAGACAGTCCTTGCGCCGCTCTTGGTCTTCGATCGCACTGATGAAGGCATCGACGCTGTCGTCTGTGCTGTGCGTCTTGATTGCGCCCACGAGAACCCCCTTGTGCCTAACGCGCTTTCGGTTTGAGCAGCGGCTTCGCGCCGCACTTCATCCTAACGCGCCTCACCGTCTGCTCGAAACCGGGGTTAGACGGCGGCATTGCTAGCCGAGGAGTCTCGAGACACTCCCCGGGATCGAATCGCGCTCGCTCTGACTCATAGCCTTGATCTGTGACCAGACTTGCGAGCAACTCGCATCACCAGGGATTGCGAGCGACTCGCGGATTGCCTTGTCGACGCGAGACCGATTGGGCTTGTCGTAGTCCAAGCCGAGGACCTCGAAGAGGTCATGCATATGCCGGAGGTAACAACTCACTTGGGACTCCCCTGTCGGCCCATCGGTCATGCGACCGTCCAACGTGTTGGGCACACGCCGCGGCCACGCGGATGCGTCATGTGCTCCTTGTATGGTACGGCGCTCGCGCCGTCGGCTCGATGCCCTTGTTCGATGCGGCGCAGAAAAGCGCGGCCACAGCACGCCTTCAGGGGAATACTCCATGCACACCGGACGGCTCGAGGAGGGCGCGATGTCAGGACGCTCGCCGGCAGGTCCGCTGATGGCCGAGCATCGAGTCATCGAGCGGATGATCGGGGTGCTCGAGAAGCAACTGAGCGTGATGGCCGAAACTCGAGCAGTCGATGCTAGGCTCATCGATACCGCGACCGACTTCATCCGCACCTACGCCGACCGCTGCCACCACGGCAAGGAGGAGGACATCTTGTTCCGCCGACTTGCCGGCAAGCCTCTCGATGGCGAACTGGCCGAAGTCATGAGTGGCTTGATCGAGGATCACGTTCGAGGGAGATCTATAACCCGCAGTCTCATCGAGGCCAATGATCGATATCGCTTTGGCGATGCGTCCGCGCTGACTGAGATCGAAACGAACGTGCGGAACCTGGTCGAGTTCTATCCCGTGCACATCGAGAAGGAAGATCGCCACTTCTTCAAGCCGTGTCTGGAGTACTTCACGGACGCCGAGCAGCAGACCATGCTCATAGACTTCGACGAGTTCGACCGTGCGCTCATCCACGAGAAGTACCGCAGAATCGTTGAGGACTTGGAGCAGCCGGCCGGCTAGCAGCCGTCGCTCCATCGAGCGCGTTGGCGCGTCACCCGCGCGAACTGCGGTTTCAGGACAACCGAGCGCTCAGGCGCGTCGGGTGGGAGGGCTTGCTCGGCGGCCCGGACGCCCTGCGAGACTAGAGCGCCCGCATGCGGTTGTTGCGTGGGTTGTGTTCGACTTCCGCCAGCCCGAGGGCTTCGAGCAGCGGAGGCATGTACATGCCGAAGCGTCCGCGCAGGCCCTTCTTGAGCCCGTACCAGCCGGCAACGGGGTTGTCTGGCGAGCGACCCCATGCTTCGACTGTGCCTTCCGCGGCGGGCTTCTGTTCGTCGGCGGCCCCAAGAGGCACCCAGTCGCCGCGCTCCTTCAGCATGGCATGAAGGTCTTCGATGGCCCGCAGCTGATACCCGAGTACCGTCTTGCCGACGACGCAGACGAGAGCCGGAGGGTCCGCGCTCTCGTCACGATACATCTGGTACTGGGACGATCCACTCGGAGTGGTCAACATCCAAGGATCCTCGCGGGTGCCGGAGCCTTTGGCGCTGGCTGGAACCATGATTCGCCTCCATTGGTCTTCGACAGGGGACACTTCCGACTGCACCCATTGTTCCCCGATGTGTGCTGGTCCGCTCAACGTGGTGGGCATGAGCCCCGGTCATTGACCGAGCGATCATGCGCTCTTTGCACGATACGACGCTTGCGCCGTCGGCTCGATGCCCTTGTTCGACGCTCACCGATCACTGCGCATCCCGGCTATCGAGGAATCAGATTGCTCACCACGTAGAAGAGCCAGAGGTGGGCCGGATAGATGCCATAGAACAGCCACTTGAAGCCCGCGCGCCCGCGTTCACCGTTGTACAGAGCCAGCAGCGGAACGGCCGTGATCTGGGCCCACTGGTTCTCCAGAATCCAGAAGTACTCGGGGTGTCGTGATCCATCCATAGACGGGTTACAACGCAGGATGCCGTGCGAAGCGCCTGACGCCCTGCGCGTCAGGTTGAAGCGCTTGTTGGCGCGCAGTCCAAGCTGGGAAAACAAACCATACCGACGAGCCCGGGAGGCGGATATGCCCCAGTACACGATGATCGTGCATGCGACCCGCACCGGCCGATCCGATGGCGCTCAGCCCGGAGCATCTGGCCGCACTCGCTGCATACCCAGAGCAAGCCAAGGCGCTGAAGGGCAAGGTCCTTGGCGGGAACTACTTCGCGAAGGAGCGTGGCTTCGCGTTCGAACCGAGCACGGCGGCCGTCACGGTCGCAGGTGGCGCGATTCGAAAAGGCACGCTCACCGAGTCGAACCTGGTCGCGTGCGCCGTCTACGTTGTGGCAGCGCCGAGCATGGAGGTCGCAGCACAGATTGCCCAGCTCCATCCGGCGGCACAGGAGGGCGCTGTGGAGATCCATCCCGTGTTCAAGCCGACCGACCTCATGCAGGACGACTACGCCGACTAGGCCTTGGCAACACGGTGTCAGGTCGCGCTAGCGTGTTGGGCATCAGCAGACGCGCAGACGCCTCTCTTCCGCATTCTAGCTCTGGGCGTTCTGCCGGATGCCTTTGCTAGGCGGTCCAGAACACTACCCGTCCGTGACCGACCCTGCCAGCGTGCCGGTGTAGTAGCCCTCAGAGCGCAACGTTTCGTCGAGCGCCAGAATGCGGTCCGCCGTCCGAGTGGGATTCTCAAGGTCCACAAGCGGCCACACTAGCGACACGGCGGCGGGAATCGGGTTCCCCCGTTGATACCACGCACGCGCGGCAGTCCCGCGATCACTGACGATTCGCAGCACCTCTAGCATTCCGTCAGGCTCGCCGGTCACGGAGACCGTCTCAAGATCGATGAGTCGCTCCGTCAGCCAGCGCGTGTCATCACTTGGCACGCTCAGGCTGCGTTTCTGCAGACTGAGGGTCAGTTGGGCAAGCACGGCGCGGCGCCCCTTCGCGCTCAGTTCGTCGGCGAGCGCTCTGGTGACGACAATCGCGCCGCCTCTCGTGCTGCGCCCCACGGCAAACGCGTTCGATGCGGCCGACTCCAGAATTGAGACGGAGGGTAGGTGCCGCGCGCCCATCGCCACGCCGATAGTCTCGAGTTCACGAGCAAGTGCCGCGACATCCGGCCCCCGGGTAGTGACGTAGCCCATTTCCGCAACGATGCGATTGACCCGCTCCCGCCCCGAGGTCAGGCTCTGGTATAGCAACGCGCACATGGCGGCCACGGAGAGCAACAAGAACGCCGCCGCAACCACGCGCGAACGCCAGTCCGTTGCCTGCCCGGCCGCGAACAAGAAGAGCATGCCGCAGACGATCATGAGAGCCAGCACCACCGGGAGGGCAACACTCAGGACGCCATCGACGCGCTCCCACACGAGTCGTGTTCTGTAGCGATCCAACCGTTCGGGGATTCCCTCGGAGTTCGCGGAGGCCCGGGCCACCGTGAGGTCGGCGAGCTGTATTCGCCTAACGGCGCGACGCGCGAACATAAGCGTCAGGATGCCCATCCCCGCCGCGAGATAGAGAACGGCGACACCGATCCAGGCGACCGATGTCCAGTCGGGCATCAAGCCTGCAGCATAGACCGCCAGCGGCACGGACC
Source organism: uncultured Actinomycetes bacterium (assembly GCA_963700665.1). Classification (GTDB taxonomy): domain Bacteria; phylum Actinomycetota; class Coriobacteriia; order Anaerosomatales; family PHET01; genus CAVPCY01. The sequence goes on along the minus strand of CAVOYK010000008.1, from coordinate 4,533 downwards.
ACCACGCGACGTAGAGGACTTCGAACCAAGACTCGCGTATGAACTCGATGAACCGCGTTCCCATGGCCCCCCGCAGTCCGATCAACCCGCCCAACGTGGTTGGCATGAGCAGGCGCGCATGCGCTCTCAGGTCAGTCTACCTCCAGGCGTTCTGCTCGATGCGCCTGTTGGGCAGGCGCCGCGTCCTCCCCGTCGTCGGCGGGCTAGCTGGTTGCAGGCGAGGGGTATCAAGATGCTACGCGCGGATACGTCCAGACACTGGCTGGCTGGGAGACCCGAGTTGCGTACTGCGGCGCTCATCGTCCTCGTTTCGATCCTGGTATTGGTGGGTGCTACTCCCGCTGCCGCACACGTTCCTAGTCTCGAGCCCCCGCCTCGTGACGCTCCTGTCATCATCGATGACCCCGAGGTTTCCCGGGCGATATACGGCTACTTGGCGCCCGGCGAGCACTACGATGAGTACCGCTTTCGCGTTCGCAATCCGGTGACTCGCAGCGTGGGAGTCATCGTGCCCTCATACCCAGAGCACGCCGACTTTCGCCCAACGCTCGTGATCGCTGCCGAAGACGACGGCGCGATCAGGATTCCAGATCGGGTCGACAAGCAGCGGCAGCGCGAGTTCGAGCCCTTCTCGCTGACCTACTTCTGGGTGGGCGGCGAACGGGAGATCAGCTTCGAGCCCGACCACCAATACACGCTACGCGTTCAGCCAGGCGGAGGTGCGCAATCTGGCCGCTACGTCGTCGTGTTCGGCGGGCCCGAGCGGTTCGAAGCCACGGACATTGCTGCTACGTTCAGAGAGCTTCCGGCAATCTGGTTCGGGGCCTACGGCAGTGCACCAATGCGGTGGAACTGGCTCGCTCTCATCCCCCTTGGGCTAACCGTCGGGGTCTTCTTGGCGGCAGTGGCCGGAGTGAGGAGACTGCTGTCGAAGCGACGAGTCACCGGCTAGTACGCCCAGATGGGACCTTGCGAGTCGCGCCCTTCCGCCCTGCCCAATGTTGATGCGCGTGAGCTGCGGCCGATGCGCCTCTCTTCCGCAGTCTACCTTCTGGCCGACTGCTGGACGCGCTTGCTAGGCCGACTGAACCGATGCTCAGACCGGTGCCGCGGCGAGACCGGTTCTTGGCAAGGCAGCAGTCGTCGCAACCGGAGAAGCGATCTGGCTATGCCCGTTCGTCGGGTACATTCGAGACAGCGGAAGAGCCTTGAGAAGAGAGAGGACGTTGAGATGGAAGGCGAGACCTTCCCGATTGACGGGCTAGTCGAGATCTTTCCGCAGGACGGTGGCTGGACGTACATCCGGGTTGCCAGGAGGCATTCCGAGCTGACAAGAGAGCTTGCCGACAGAGGCCTCGTCGCAGTCACGGCCACAGTCGGACAGACCACATGGGATACATCACTGATGCCCATGGGTGACGGGACACACTTCATTGCGCTGAACAAGAAGGTCCGAGACGCCGAGGGCATCCGTGTCGGCGACAAGCTGACCGGCTCCTTCGTGCTGCGGACTCGCTAGCTCACCGCGAGCGCGGGTAACATTGACCCAGGCCGATGCGCCCTTGCAGCGGCACAAGCGCGTGTGGCTGTAGGCCCGTGTATCTCCGGCGCAGTTCGGCCGAACGTGTTGCGCATGAGCGGCGCGCATACCCTGTCAGGTCAGCCTACCGTTTGGCGTTCTGCTCGATGCCTTGGTTGGGCCGCGCCCCGGACCCGAATGGATCACGAGGCCCCGAGCAACCGGTAGGCAGCGAATGCCGACGCCGGCGCATAGATTGCCTCAGACAAGATGCCGAGCGAAGCCTCTCGCCACGTGCTCCTGCCTGAGATTGCATCGCCGACCTCGCTTGCGGCGAACATCCCGAACCAGATCAAGCCATAGAGAAGCCAGCGATCGATCCACACCGCGCTGGTCATTTCGAGCAATAGAACGAAGGCGACCGCTGTGCCGAGCTTCGTGACCAAGACGCCAAGGAGGAACCGCTGGGGCGACGATTCGGTTGGCAGCTCCAGGCCCCCGAGCCTGCTCGCGGCCCCATACAAGACCAGGGGCACGACGTAGATGATTGCGAGCACGGCCATCGTCGCGATCACTACCGACACAGACCCACCTCCACATCCGCGGTCACGCTGACCCTCGCCCCGTGTCGGCCCAACGTGGGGCGCATGAGCGGCACGGGATCAGGATACCGAGCGAAGCGCCTGGCGCGCTTCTGCGCGCCAGCTCGATGCGCTTGTTGGGAAGGCTGAGCCCGCTTGCTGTGCCGATGAACCACGCCTAGCCGCCCTCCGGCGGGAGAGTGCTTCGTTGCACGTACACCAGCATGCCCAGCACGTATCCGGCCTGCGCTAGGCAGAAGAGCACCGCTGTTGCGTAGAGCGCCACGTCCGGGGCGGAGGTGACACCCAAGACAATAAGCCAGAGCGGGATCTGCAGGCCGACCTCCAGCAACCAGAACGATCTCCAGAGCCAGGGTCTGGAGCGCCTCGCACCGGCGAGGAATTGACGGTTGTCAGGTGTCCGATTCATCACGACGACGACGAGCCAGTCTAGTGCGAGAAACAGAGCTGCGGACGGTGCCCACAGCGCGTGCGCGTCGAGACCGTAGAAGGCAATGCCCGCTGGAAGCAGCGAGGCGGCCATCGCAATCAGTCCCGAGGTCACGCACCCGCGCACGAGCCCGCGTTCGAAGTAGTTGATCCCGCCGTGCTGAGTGACGCTGATGAGGGCCCCGAAACCCACGAAGACCCCAGCGATTTCCGCTATGGCAAGGAACGCCCAGAGTTGTTCCAAGGGACCACCCCCAAGTGGGCTCGCACAGAAGCACGAACCTCTCGAGCCCTACCCCCCTTGCATACCCAACCTATCCGCCCTTGAGGGGGGAAGCGACAGCGTCGGCGCGGGGGCATCAGGCCGCGGCGGATTCAGGCGGCCGTGCTAGGGGGTGGTCCGCTCTTCCCAACGGCGGGCGCATCAGCTGCAGTACGCCGCTCGATGCCGCGTACGACCCGAGACTACATCGCACGCGGCGTATTGTCTGCTGGATGCGCTTGTTGGGCGGTGGAAAACGACTACCACAAGCCCGGAACCAGTCGGTACCTGGTGACCTGAGAGTAGTCAGAGTAGCCCTCGAGCTCCTTCAGGAGCACCTGCTCCTCGTTGCGGACACGCACCACAAGGAGCGCGACCAGCGGAAGAGCAGGCAGCACCGCCCACCATGAGCCTAGCGCCACCGGCGTGGCCACGAAGATAGCGATGACGGCGCCGTACATGGGATGGCGGACGATCGCATATGGGCCGGTGGTGACCACCCGCTGCCCCTCCTCCACCTCGACGACGCGGGACGCGTAGCTGTTCTCCTTCAACACCAGCACGAACAGCCCGTAGCCGAGCAGGAAGAGGATGTCGGCCATGACGACGGCCGCTACTGGCACCTCGGACCATCCAAACCGCCGGTCCAAGCCCGGCAGCAGGAAGATGAGGAGGTAGCATAGAGAGCCCAGCTTGACGACGAGGCCCTGCTCCTTCTCCCGCTCCCTCATCCTCATTCTGCGCTCCAGCAGTCCTGGGTCGTTCCAGAGCAGATACGCGAGAGCCAGTGTCATCGGGACGAACAGGACGGCCATGTACGCCCAGGCCTCCCAGTAGCCTACCGTCCCCGCCGAAAAGAGGAGCATCCCTAGCAGGATGACGAAGGCCGCGACGATCCGCACGAGCGCCATGAGTGCCAGTCGACGCCTGGTCAGCTGACCGTCACTCATCCAGCACCCCCATCCGCCCAACGTGTTGCGCATCAACAGACGCCGAGCGCCTCACTTTGAGAGTCTACCTTCTGGCTGCCAGCTTGATGCGCTTGTTAGGTGAGCGGCGACCGACAGTGGAGCACCTGAGTCCGCGTCACGAGATCGTAGAGTGTCTGGTCACGGGGACTCACCAACAGACTCACGAGGTTGGCTGCAACCAGCAGCCAAACGAGCAGGAAGCCGAAGGCATAGACAGGAGACGACTGGTTCGCGGCGAACGAGATCTGCCACACGACGAAGTGCGCGAGTTCCCATGGGACGAGCTTGAGGGCCGTCCGGCCCGCCGAACGGCCGGGGCTCAGCCGCTGGCCATCGGTGTCGACCACGCGCAGGCCACTACGTCGCTTGCCCCACGTGGCCTGGCGGGTTGACCCCTCCTGTAGAGCGAAGTACAGGCCGACGGGCAGGGTGATGAGCAGGAATCCGGTGGCTTCCCCGATGAGCGGACCGCCGAAGAGCACCTGAACGACGCGTGGCGACGCCTTGTCGGCGAGGACGCCGACAGCGACCAGTAGCGCGAGATAGCTTCCGATCCAGATGTAGTCGAGCACGAAGGCCAGAGAGCGACTCCGCAGGCCTGCCGTTGCCCTCTCGGCCTCTGTCACCTGGATATCCTCAGTCTCACCTAACGTGTTTGGCATGAGCAGACGCGCTCAGCCTCTCAGGCCAGTCTACCTTGTGGCGTTCTGCTCGATGCCATTGTCGGAGGGGTAGCACAACTATGCTACT
>CAVOYK010000007.1:0-10950 GCA_963700665.1 uncultured Actinomycetes bacterium | reverse complement strand
CTGTGAGGCGCCGCCCCACCGCCCGCCCGCCACAACCCCTCCCGGGTGGCGCTTCGCGCCCTCGTAGGGCATACTACGCACGCTCGCTTCATCGTGATGGAGCGGCTGCGCGCCTTCGGGTAGTTGCGCGCGCACGGTCCGGGAGCGGCTAGAGTGTCCGCGGGGCCTACCCTTCACGGGAGCACTTCACATGGCCGGAATCGTCCTTGTCGGCGCCCAGTGGGGCGACGAAGGTAAGGGCAAGATCACCGACCTCATCGCAGACGACTTCGACTACGTCGTCCGCTATCAAGGCGGAAACAACGCAGGCCACACCGTCATCCACGGTGGCCGCACCCTCAAACTGCACCTGATCCCCAGCGGGATCATGTACCCGCACATCACGCCGGTCATCGGCAACGGGTGCGTCATCGACCCCGCAGGTCCTGATCGAGGAGATGGACCGCCTCGAGGAGGACGGCCTGTCCACGCACCGCCTGCTCATCAGCTGCAACGCGCACCTGATCATGCCGTACCACAAGGACCTCGACGGTGCCTCCGAGCACCGCCTGGGCAAGGCCGAGATCGGCACCACGCGCCGCGGCATCGGCCCCGCCTACATGGACAAGGCGAGCCGCCTCGGGCATCCGCGTGCAGGACCTCCAGGACGAGCACATCTTCCGCAAGAAGGTCGAAGCCGCCCTCTCCGAGAAGAACGACATCCTCTCGAAGGTCTACGGCCTGCCCACCTACACCGTGGAGCAGATCGCCGACGAGTTCCGACCCTTCGCCGAGCGCCTCAAGCCCCACATCGCCGAGACGAGCTCGATCATCAACCGCGCGCTCGCCTCCGACCAGTGGGTGCTCTTCGAGGGTGCCCAGGGCACGCTGCTCGACCTCGACCACGGCACCTACCCGTTCGTGACCAGCTCGAGCCCCACCTCTGGCGGCGCCTGCGTGGGCACGGGCGTGGGCCCCAAGCGCATCGACCGCGTCCTCGGCATCGCGAAGGCCTACATCACGCGCGTGGGTTCCGGCCCGTTTCCCACCGAGCTCGACGACGAGGACGGCCGCAAGCTCATCGAGATCGGCCACGAGTACGGCACCACCACCGGCCGCGAACGTCGCCCCGGCTGGTACGACGCCGTCATCGTGAAGTACGCCGTTGAGATCAACGGCCTCACCGACCTCATCATCACCAAGCTCGACGTGCTCTCCGACTTCGACACCATCAAGGTCTGCATCGCCTACGAGTACGAAGGCAAGCGCTACAACTCACTGCCCTGCCACCAGACCGCGTTCCACCACGCGAAGCCGATCTACGAAGAGCTCCCCGGCTGGAAGACCGACATCACCCACTGCCGAACCTTCGAAGAGCTCCCCAAGAACGCGCGCGACTACATCACCTACATCGAGGACCTCGCCGACGTCCCCGTGTCGATGATCGCCGTCGGCCCCTCTCGCGAAGAGACGATCATGCGCCGCTGGGAGTCGCGTCCGTAGCAGATTGCCGAGGGGCCGTGGGGCGGGGGAGGCTCCGTGCTCAGACATACTCCCGAGGCCGGCCCAAGTGGCCGGCCTCGCTGCGTAACTGCGCGCGGCCCCTCCTCCGCCCCACGGCCGACGAACGGCTCCGGGCCCCTAGTCTGCGGATCCGTCGTACTCCCGGCGAAGCTCATCGCGGATCTCGATCAGCAGCGGCAGCTCGGCTGGCAAGTACTCGGTGGCGATACGGCGGATGACGCGCCAATCAACGCCTTCATAGTGGTGCACGACCACGTCCCGGAGCTGCGCCATCTCGGACCACGCGACGTCGGGCCGCGCGGAGCGGACCGACTCAGGCAGTCGCTTCGCGGCCTCGCCCAATTGCGTCAGGTTCCACAGAATCTGCTCGGCAAGTGGTCGGTCGGGCTCGCCGCCATCAACAAGAGCGGGCGCCAACTGGGTGAGCCGCTCGGCCGCCTGGATCATGTCGTCCAGCAGGAGCGACTCGTCACGCCTCCCAGACAACGATGACCTCCTTTTCGACGCGAGGGCGGATCCGCGCTTTGAGGAGTTCAGGTCGCACGAGATCGACCGGGCGGCTGAGCCACCCCTCGATGTCGATCGCCGCGCGTACCCATCTCAGCCCGCCCGGATCGTCGGTCTCCACGAGCAAGTCCACGTCGCTATCGAGCCGCTGCCCACCGACAGCGAACGAACCGAACACACCGATGCGATCGAACTTGTAGGTGTCGCGCAACTCATCTGTGTGGGCCCGCAGGCGCGCGGCAATCTCGCCGAGGTCACGGACGGGCATGACGGCCGCGTCCGCTTGTCTCGAAGAGGCGGGCGAGGACGCCGAGTAGACTGCAGCTGCCTCCGCGGCGACCGGCAGCGCGCCGCACGGCACGCCCAGGGCATCAGCCGCGGCGGCGACCCGCTCGAGACTCGCGTTGCGATAGCCCGAGGCCTCCCAGCGAGCGATCTGCTGCTGCGATGTCCCGAGCTGTTCGGCCAGCTCGCGCTGTGAGACGCCAGCCGCGCGGCGCTGTCGGGCGAGCGCGCTGCCTATGGAGAGAAGTGTGTCCATACGAGCACTGTACATCACATATGATGTGAAATACACACCAGTAGTGTGTCGCTTCCCTCACAAGAGACGCGAAGCCGATCTACGAAGAGCTCCCCGGCTGGAAGACCGACATCACCCACACGATGGTGCTGAACCGGGTGTTCCAGCACTTGGCATCCACTTCTCGCCGTCACTTGGTTGAGCTTCCGGCTGACGACTTGATCGGTAGGATCGAGCCATTCGGCCTAGCGCTCGGCGAGTACATCGGCAGTCTGGATGAGGTCGAGAGGAAGGCGTACAGGGACTTTCGGGGAGTACAGGGCTACACGGTGCGTCGAAACACGTCTGAGATAGCCCTCGCCGAGCGCTTCCCGTCCTATCAGCCGCCGGGTTTGCAGGAACAGATAGAGCAGCTCAAGGCCGGCACGCGCCAACAGGCATTCCCGCTCGTGGACAGAATCGAGCGCAGGCTGCGTGCGGCCGTGATCGGAGGGCTCAAGGCCGCGTATCGCGACACGGACGACGAATGGTGGCACATTCGCCCAGCTGGACAGGCTCCGAGAGATCGATGACTGGCTGACGGCTGCTGTCTCGGATTCGTAGGAGACGACTCAACAGCAGAGAGCATCGCCCACCTGGGTACACACTCCCTGCGCCCACATTCGCGTGCGCGCTCACGAGGGAGGCACTCATGAACCGTTTCCGCGCTTCACTCACACTGCTCGTCGCGCTCGTATGCGCGATGGCGATCGCGACGCCGGCGCTCGCGCTGGCTCCGGGCGAGTCCGCCTACATGCACATGGAGCAGATCTCGGCGATGTCGCGCATGGCCGGGTCGGCTGCCGAGTATGCCTCGGCAGGCATGATTGAGGACGCGTTCGAGGACGCGGGCTACTCGGCGGACATGCAGCTCTTCACCTACACGAGTGGCGGGAAGACCGGCTACTCGCAGAACGTAGTGGCCTCGCTGCCGGGGACGGGAGCCGAGCCGCGGCCGCTCGTCATCGTGGGCGCCCACTACGACTCGGTCACGGCCGGCAACGGGGCCGACGACAACGCGTCGGGCACCGGCTGCATCCTTGAGATCGCGGAAGACATCGCCTCCTACGAGCGCGACTACGACGTCGTGTTCGTTGCGTTCGGCGCGGAGGAGGTCGGGCTCAAGGGCTCGGCGTACTACGTGAGCCAGATGTCTGAGACCGACAAGGCGCGCACCGTCGCCATGGTCAACTTCGACTCGCTCGCCGTCGGCGACATCAACTACATCCACGCGGGGTTCAACGAGCTGACCGGCCCGCGCGACGCGATGCTGGGGATCATCGGCGACCTGGGGCTGCCCATTCGAGACGCAGCCCGGTCTGAACGAGCACTATCCCGCGGGGCTCACCCCCGACGGTTTCAGCGACTACACCGCCTTCAACCGCGCGGACATCCCGATTGTCGCGTTCGAGTCGACCAACTGGGAGATCGGCGACCTCGACGGCTACCAGCAGACCGAGAAGTTCGGCTCGTTCTGGCACACCGGCAAGGACAAGCTCCACACGATCGAGCAGCGCTATCCCGGCCGCCCGCTCGCGCATCTGGCCGCATACACGACACTGCTGGAGGACGTGGCTGGAGGATCCGACGCCGTAGGGGCGGGTGCGGCTGACTCCTGCTTCGCGCTCCGGAGGGGCGCAGCGGGGGTCCGCGCGGATTCAGCAGGGCGCCACAGGCGATGCCCGTTCTCGGCTGGCCGCTTCTTTGGTCTTGCTCGTATCAGGAGCGGTCAGTCGCGGACTGACGGTATACTGGCGCGGACTTCAACGCTTTGAGGGGGAGCATGTCCAAGCCGTCCAAGGCCATCATCAATCTCGCCCCGACCGGCATGATCCCGACCAAGTCGATGAGCTCGGCCGTGCCGATCACTCCCCAAGAGATCGTCGATGACGTGCGGGCGTGCGTGTCTCTCGGCGCGTCGATGGTTCATCTGCATGCACGGGCGGATGACGAATCGCCAACACACAGCGTCGACATGTTCGCTCGGATCGTCGAGGGTGTTCGAGCGCAGCATCCGGATCTGGTCGTGACCGTGACCACGAGCGGCAGGACCTACCAGGAGTTGGAGCGGCGCGGCGCCGTGCTGAGTCTCGACGGGGATCTCAAGCCGGACATGGCGAGTCTCACGCTGGGATCGGTCAACTTCAACAGGTCCGCGAGCATCAGCAGTCCGGACACGATCATGCGGCTCGCCGGGATGATGCGCGAGAAGGGTATCAAGCCGGAGCTTGAGGTCTTCGATCTTGGGATGGTGAACTTCGCTCACTACCTCATCAAGAAGGACCTGCTCCAGCCGCCCTACTACTTCAACATCATCCTGGGCAACATCGCGGCCGCTCAGGCGAGACTGCACCACCTCGGGTTGATCGCCTCCGAGCTGCCCGATGAATCGTACTTCTGTGTGGCAGGCATCGGTGACGCGCAACTTGAGATGAACGCACTGGGCATCGTGATGGGCAATGGCGCGCGCGTAGGCCTTGAGGACAACCTCTTCTACGACAAGGCGCGTACCGTGCGGGCGACGAACGCCTCGCTGGTGGAGCGAGTGGTGGGTATCGCTCGCAGCGTGGAGCGCGAGGTAGCGACCCCACAAGACGTCCGAGAATATCTCGAGCTAGGGCGGCCGTCGGTCTAGAAGCGTCTGCGCCTCGTCCGCGCGAGCCGTTCGCGATACAGCGCCGATATCGCCTGATTGGTGGCGAGGAGCGACTCCGAGAGATACTCGCCGGGGCGACCGCGCGGCGTTGACAGGTCCGGGTAGGGGTTGACCTCCCACACGATCATCCCCCCATCGGCGTCGAAGCTGTAGTCGAAGGCCGCGATGTCGAACTCGAGTTCCCGGCGCGCGGCGTCTAGCACATCGTGATGCTCGCACGGTGATCCCACGAAGCGCAGTTCCTCGGCTATCGTCTCGTCGGTCAACACACGGTCCTTGGGCCGCACCTCCCACCTCGACGACACGATCAGGTGTCGGCAGACGCCCCGCTCGCCGAAGAGGACGTAGCGATACTTGCGGTACAGGCCGTCGGGGCTAGCGACTTCGATGTACTCGGTGGCGACCCACTGGCCCGGTGTTCGGTCCTCAGCATCCAGCCACTCGGCGAGCTCCTCGTCCGAGTCGATACGCGTGAGCGCCATGCAGTGACCCCACTTCTTGCGCACGACGATGGGGAGAGCCAGCCCACCACGGTCCGAGGAGAAACCCTCGGCAATGTCCACGACAGCAGGCGTGCGCAGCCCCGCTCGGGCGAGTCGCTCGGACTGCACGTCTCTCCGTGAGTTGGAGAGCGCGCGGGCTGGGTGGATGATCGCAGCGCCCGCGCGCCGCGCCGCTCCCTCGACCGACTCGAGCTGCGACAAGACGTCCTCGCTTCGCTCGGCAACGGGGTCTTGCACCCACGCGTGGAGCAGCGCTGTGCCGGGATACAGCTCGCAGGGAAGCACGTCGAGCCGTACCAGCGAGTGAAGATCGGGATCGTGCTTCTCTGCCCAGTCCAGCCACTCCTGATAGAAGTATGGCTTCTCGGCCTCTGTGAGTATCAGAATGCGAGGCCAGTCGCGCTTGGCTTGGACACGAAGCCGGTACGCCTTGCGGACGCGTCGCAGCCATCGTCCGGGAGCCGTTCGCGCGGCGCGCTTCTTCAGCTTCCTGTACATCCGCCGTGCGCGCTTCACTGCGGACCACGCAGCACGAGACTCATGACCGAGAACTCCACACCCGGGAAGCGCGGGTCGAGTGGCCCCGGCCCGTGGTAGCACCAACCGCGGCGTTCGAGGATCCGCCGCATGGTAGGCGATGCTTGGCGCACCGCAAGCGACGCACCCGCCTCTCTGGCTGCCTGGTCCTGAAGATCCAGTAAGGCTTGGGCAAGGCCTTTGCCGCGGTACTCGCGATCGACCACCACCCGGGCCGGTGCGGCGATGATGCCGGGAGCGGGCGAGGGGATGACATGGTAGGCTTCCGGCTCCTCGACCTGGGACAAGGCCGTGTGAAAGCCGATGGATGCGCCCGCCACGATCCGGCCCTCATCGAGCACGACCCAGTGGGTACGACGGACGTCCTCCGAGTCCGACCAGGAACCATCGGGAAACGCATGAGGATCGGCGCCCTCGGCGACCCAGACACGGGCGCGCAGCCTGAACAGCTCCTCCAGGCGGTCCGGGTCGCAGCGCTCGATCGTGTACTCCAACTTCGAGCCCCCTTCTTGGATCGGTGCTGCGGCGCGGGCCCGTCGGGTTCCTGCGCCGCCCGAGCAACTGGCCACGTGCGCAATGGTAGGGGAGGGCTCGAGGACCCACAACGTCCAGCGGAGTGCTCGCGAGCAACGCCAGCTGCCCCGCAGAATGGGCAAGAAGCTCTTGATGATGCCGGTGATGATCGGCCGCCGGCTGAGGAGACGGGCCGAAGAACCGGGGAGCAGTCATGACGTCAGTCCCGCGATGCATGAGTACCCAGCATCCCGACAACGCGTCGATGCCGTTCTTCGCATCCTCGGCGGTGCTCGCGGGCGAAGACGAGATCCGCGAGGCCTACTACGCGTTCTCGCACCTTGGGCTGCGACGAGCAGATGTGGGACGTCGAGGGCAAGGAGATCGACACCTACGTGGTCAAGAAGCTGCTCTCCCACTACCCCGAGTACTTCCGCGAGAACGTGTTGGGCGAGGACCTTCGCATCACGCTTCGCGTGCCCAATCCCACGGTGGAGAAGGCGGAGGCCAAGATCCTGCTGGAGACGCTCGAGAGCATCCCGCGCTCCTACGATGCGGCTCGGCTGTTCTACGACCGAGACGTGCCGCCCATCTTCGAGGTCATCTTGCCCATGACCACCTCGGCTCGCTGCATCGACCGGATCTACCGCTACTACACCGACCACATCATCGGCCGGCAGAACGACCCGCTGGGCGAGGGCGACATCACCATCGCCGAGTGGATCGGCGAGTTCGCCCCGTCGCGCATCCAGGTGATCCCGCTGTTCGAAGACGTCGCCTCGATGCTCAAAGCCGACCAGGTGGTCGCCGAGTACCTGAGCGGCAAGGACGTCGAAGACCAGCGCGTGTTCCTAGCGCGCTCAGACACTGCGATGAACTTCGGGCTCGCTTCGGCGGCGCTCGCCAACAAGATTGCGCTGGAGCGCCTCGACGCCCTCTCGCAGCGGATCGGCGTTCGGATCCACCCGATTCTGGGGATGGGGTCGGCGCCGTTTCGCGGCGGGCTGTCACCGCGCACCGCCCAGCGGGTGGGGCGCGAGTACCCCAGCGTGGTCACGTTCTCGATCCAGTCGGCCTTCAAGTACGACTATCCGGTCGACGAGGTGCGCGCCGCCTGCGAGCACCTGAAGGCCCGCAGCATCGGTCCGGCCGATCACATCGACGTCGAGCGTGCGGTCAACATCATCGAGCGCTACAGCGAAGCCTATCGCCAGCGTGTCGCCGAGCTCGCGCCCAGCATCAACCGCATGGCGGCCTTCGTCCCGGCGCGCCGCGCCCGCAAGCTGCACGTCGGGCTCTTTGGCTATGCCCGCGAACTCGACGGAGTGACCCTTCCGCGTGCGATCTCGTTCACGTGCGCGCTGTACTCGCTGGGGCTGCCTCCGGAGCTGATCGCGTTCGACGCGCTCGACGACGATGACCTCACCTTCGTGCTCGACGCCTACCCGTCGTTCCGCGCCAAGATCGAAGACGCGCTGTGCTTCTCGGATCCGGACGGCCCGCTGATGACGGACTCGCTGCGCGCCGCGCTTGACGCAGGCGGTTTTCGCTGCGAGGTGAGCGACGAGCACCTCGCGATCGTGGAGCGGATCCGCAGCGAACTCGAGCGGGGGAACACGAACCAGATCGGCGATCTCGTGCTTCGCGCGGCGCTGCTGCGCAAGTTCCTGGGGTAGGGCAGCGTCCCTCCGGTCGCAAGTTAGAATGGCCTACAGGCACACGAGGCTATGCCGGCGCGCTACCACGCCGCGCAGACGACCGAGCCAGGAGCAACCCTGCGTACTCTCTCCCAGAAGCTCACCTCTCTCTCCAGCGGCAGACTCGCGCTCGCCGCGCTGGTCCTGTTCGTTCTGTTCATAGTCTTCGCGCTGCCGGCGCAGTCAGCGGTGACGAGTCAGGAGCTTGGTGACGTCGGATCGCCCGACATGTCGTTCGTCTACTCGGCCAACGACATCTCGGGCTGGGCCGAAGCCTACGGCGCGAGCGGCCGGGAAGCCTACGTACGCGCGCGGTGGACGTTCGATCTTGTCTGGCCTTTGGCCTACGGCTTCTTCCTCGTCACGGCGATCAGCTGGGTCGGACGCCGCGCCTATCCGGCTGACAGCTGGGCGAGGCTGCTCAACGTGGTTCCGGTTCTCGGCGTGCTGTTCGACTACACCGAGAACATCCTGACCTCGTGGGTGATGCTCCGGTACCCGGCCGAGGCCGTGGTCGCGGCCACGCTCGCCTCGCCCGTAACCGTGGTGAAGTGGATCTTCGTCAACGGCAGCTTCGTCGTGCTTCTCGCAGGCCTTGTCGTCTGGCTTTGGAGGTCCCTGCGACGGGTAGACTGAACCTAGCGAGTGGCGCTGGTCTACGCCACCTTCGGGCGCCGCAGGGGCATCGAGCAGGCGGGGGGCCACACGATGCAGCCTCAGGATTGGCGCGGTCCGTGGTGGGCCGAACTCACGGTCTGGGCGGTTGTCAACGCGGTGTGCATCCTGCAGGCCGCGGGGTTTCTCTCCAGGATTCCCACGAGGAGCATGGCGATCAACCACGTGCTCGGCTACGTGATCGTTGCGCTCGCCGTGCCTGCGGCGGTGGCTCTCGTTGCGCTCGTACGGGCTGGCTCGGGATGGCTTTACTGGATCGGCCCCGCGGTGTATCTGGCCTTCGTCGCACTCATGATCGTCGTGGAATACGTCGCACAGGTCGAATTCCGCTCGCCGCCCAACTATGCGGTGCTCGTGCCCTACCTCGTGCTCTTCTTCGGCTCGATCGTGCTGATGGGCATCCCCATGTATCGGCTGAACCGCGGGCTGTGGCTCGTGAACGTGGCGACCGCGGCGCTGTTGATCGGCGCGATGGTGGCCGCGATGAGGAAGGGCGTCGGCTGAGCGGCCTCGACGTCATCCGGGGTGTCCTCAAGCGCAGCAAACCTCGCTCACTCGCGCAGGAAGCCGCCTCCGCGGGCAGAAGCAACGGGTAGGGAGTCACCGTCGACCTTGGGGAGGGTTCGACATGAGACCTGCCACCTCGGCGTGCTGGAGCGCGCCCCTCATCCGACGTTGCTGTGCAGTCGCTGTCGCCACCGCGCTGATACTCGCGATGGGGGTGGTGCCTGCGAGCAGCGTCGCCGTCGCTCGACCACGTCGTCAATGCGGAGAGGCTCAACGTCAGCTCGGCGGGCACTCAGGCCGACCACGACCTGCCGCCCAGCACGTCCTACTCACTTGCGGCGACGTACGACGGTCGCTACGTCTTGTTCCATTCCGATGCGACGAATCTCGTGGGCGACGACACCAACGCCAAGTGTGATGTGTTCGTCCGGGATCGTGAGACGGGTGTGACCAGGCGCGCGAGCCGGTCGAGCGAGGGGACTCAGGTCGACGGCCACGCGTACGCCCACGACATCAGCGACGACGGCCGCTACATCATCTTCCAGTCAAACGTTGCCGGCTTCGTTCCGGGCGACACCAACGGCCAAGCTGACCTCTTCATGCGCGACCTGCAGAGCAACACGACCACGCGAGTCGTGATGGGTGTTGGCGGCGTGCAAACCAACGGTGGATCCTACAGCGCGGACCTGTCGCCCAACGGCCGCTATCTCGTGTTCAACTCCGTGGCGACGAACCTCGTCGCTGTCGACGGCAATGGCGTTCGAGACGTGTTCATGCGAGATCTAATCCGGCGAGACGACACTGGTGTCCGTGAGCAGCGAGGGGACGCAGACCGACGTGGCCTCGACACGTGAGGCGCGGGTCTCGGACGACGGCCGCTATGTCGCCTTCCCCTCCCCGGCGACCAACCTTGTCTCGGGTGACTCGAACGGAGTCGAAGACGTATTCCTGCGTGATGTCCAGGCGGGCACGACCACACCGACCAGCGTCGATACGACGGGTGTGGGAGGGGGACTACTACTCCTATGACGTCGGCATGTCATCGGACGGACGCTACGTCTGCTTCACTACTCCCAATGTCTTGGATTCGGCGGACACGAACATCTACGCGGATGTCTACGTGCGCGACACGGTGAACAACACCACGACGCTCGCGAGCAAGGGTGAGGGCGATGCGATTGGCAACCAGTCGTCGAGCCGCGGCGTCTTGTCGCCGGACGGCGAGTGGATCGCCTTCGTCTCTTCGGCCACGAATCTCGTTGCGGGCGACACCAACGGCAAGGCGGATGTCTT
>CAVOYK010000006.1:0-15651 GCA_963700665.1 uncultured Actinomycetes bacterium | reverse complement strand
AGTGTCATCGGCGATTCCGTGTGATGGCTTAAGCCCCCATTTGCTGTGACCGATAACACACTCAGCAACACACATTTGTCTCTGCGTGCACGAACCACGAACGCAAACGCAAAGGAAGCCGCTTGACCCACGGCGTCGGCGACCGGGCAGCGATGGTCGGGGTAGCCCTGGCCATCGCTGTCGTTTCTGCATTCGTCGTCGGGGTAGCCGATGATGGCCACGATGCGTCCTCCACGTCGACTGCGACACCCGAGCGATTCGGCGTGAACCCGCAGTTCGACGCGGTGGCGAATGCCCGCCCACTTCCGCAAGAAGCTGCGGCTCCCCGGGCGAACGACGGAGCCGCACAACGCGCGAAGAGCGCGGGCGGAGCGTCTTCGTCCGTGACTGATCCAGTTGCCGTCCCCGTTGTCGACGAGACTCCGGCAGACGACGACTCGCCGGCCGAGACGATTGCGGGTGTGGCGGCTGTCGACAGGATCGACGTCAAGCTGGCTGCGCCGCAGACCTACCAAGCGTCGGTCGAGATTCTCGGCTGGCAGAACCCGTACTCGGGCATCGTGGTGCTTCGCGTTGTGGACGCGTCGCTGCTCGGCCCGATAGACCCACTCACAGGCCAGCCCACGGGGCACCCCTACGAGGGTGAGCGCGATCACGCCGAGCGGTTCATCGACTTGGTGATCCTGTCTTCAACGGCGGGTAGGGCGCGGTCGAAGATGCTCGGCGGTTCGAAAGCAGATGTGCGACTGGTCCTTCTGCCCGTCTCCGGCAGCGCCACGTTCGTCGTGGATAGGGTGGAGTGATCGTCCGGAAGCGATCAGACATCCGCCGCAGTCGTGGCGCGCGTTCTCGAACGCCGAATGTCCAAGCCGTGGGCCAAGCCGCTGTTCCTTGCGATCCTCGTTGCTTGTGTCGCGCTCTCGATCTACGTCTTTGGCCTGCCCACCACGTTGTCGATGGGAGGCGGAATCGCCCTTATCGCCTTCGGCATGCTTTGGCCCGGTCTGTGGGTAGCGTCGATTCTGCCCCCGCACCTCTTCCCGGGGATCATCCGCCCTCAGCACAGTCCGGAGTACGTCTCTTCGGACAGGCCGCATCACCGTCTGGCTCCCGCCCGAAACGAAGAGCCGGTTGCCGAGAGGCTCGTCTCGCAGTTCAAGGACCAGGACTATGACAATTGGAAGCTCGTCGTCATCGCCAACAACTGCACCGACAACACGGCCGAGGTCGCACGTCGCGCCGCGGATGGCGATTCGAGGATCGAGGTCATCGAGGCGACCTTTGAGAACGGCGTGAAGGCCGACGCCCTCAACCTCGTACTTCCCGACGTGGAGGGAGAGGTGGTCCTCGAGCTCGATTCGGATAACCAGGTTCCGTCCGATCTGCTTTCGAAGGTTGCGAAGGCCTTCAGTGACCCGGAAGTGATGGCGGTTCAGACCCAGATACGTGCCTACAACGCCAAGGGTTCTCTTCTCGCGGCCTTCCAGGATCTGGAGTTCTTGATCTACTCAGAGATCTGGAACCGCGGTCGTGCGGCGCTTGGCATGGGCTCCTCCATCGGCGGCACGGGCTTCGCCGCCAGGACCTTCGTTCTCAAGCAGCTGAACGGATGGACGCGGGACCTGGTCGAGGACTTCGAGATGCACACGCGTCTCGTCATGCACGACATCCACGTCACCTACTTGCCGTGGGCGTGCGTCTACGACGAGAAGCCCGTGACCTGGGACGCACTGGTCAAGCAGCGCAAGCGCTGGATACGCGGCCACCTCGAGATCGCCGCACGCCGAAGCAAGGGTTGCGAGACGCTGGGCTTCATCGATCAGGTGTACCTCTACTCGCCGCTGTTTGTGTTTCTCTCGATGATGCTACTGGCGATGGGCTACCTTTCGCTCCTCTTCCCCAGTCTTGTCACGGGGTACTCTTACTTCTCGCCATGGTTCTGGCTAGCTTCGCTGGGTCTGATGATCACGGCCCTGTGCACGACGGTCGCTAGGGCGCGTGACTGGAGACTGCTTTCGCTCGTCGTTCCGTATCTGATGCTCTTCACGTTCCACTGGATGGTTGTGTTCTGCTCTGCGATCATGCCCGTGTCATGGGCGCAATCGAAGACGGTGCACGGCGTCGAGGTAGGACGCGGCTTCCTGAAGTGGGTCGGCGTGGACGGTATCGAATCGATCAAGTCGTTCGCAGTCGTCGTAGCGATCGCAATCGCATGGATGGTCCCGCTGATGCAGGGCCTGGGTCACGCCCCATCGCCGTTCGAAGCGCCGATTCTGATCGGCGGTCGCAACGTCATAAACGTCGCGGTAGCCATGGGTACTTCCGCCGGAACCGTGAGTGGCGTCGTGCGACCAGGCCGGTCGTCCGCTCCCGGGCGCCTCGGTAGCGGTCACGGATCTGAACACCGGGAGCACCGGCAGTACGGTGACCAACTCCACTGGTGGCTTCTCGATGGCCTCACTGCCGGCGTCCGAATACAGAATCGTCATCTCCATGAGCGGTCTTTGAGGACATCGACCCCGTTCGAACTACCCGAAGGAGCGTCGGTCTATGTCGACGCTACGCTCACCCCGTCTGGTGGCAGTGGTGTGATAGCCGTGCCGATCCCGTACTGAGGTGTTCAGCAGATGAAGTACCCTAGCCCCACGACCCGACATACACCGCGCAGGAGTGGAGACCGGACTCTCGCGGCGATGGAGAGCGGCTCCGAAAGGATGAGCGACATGTGGTCACGTCTGACAATCAGAGGAAGCGAGACACGGCTCGTGGTGGTGTGTCTGGTCGCAGCCATGCTGATAGTCGCTTCGCCGACTGTCGCCCGCGCGGCGACGTCTCGGTGTCTGGACGGATCTCCGGCGACACCACATGGGCGGACGGCAACACCTACCACCTGACAGGTCGCGTTCAGGTTGCCTACGGCGCGCGGCTGTCCATACAGCCGGGTGCCCATATCGAGGGCCACGGTCAGGCCCTGGAAGTCTTCGGTTCCGTTGAGGCCGTGGGTACGGCCGCCAGGCCTTCGTCATCAGAGACCTACATCTCAAAGGAGTCGGCATCTCAGCACTTCCCAGCCTGCTGGAGACGTTCACCAAGTCTAGCGGTCTCGCATGCAGACATCGATGGGGGGAGCCTTCAGGGCGGTGGAGGGTCGATGTACGGTTCGTGGTCGCTGACTGAATCGACCGTCTCGAACACGGACGACTCCATGTACCTGTGGTTCCCCGACAGCGACTGCACCATTGCCTACAACGCGTTCATCAATGCCGGGAAGATCAGTTGCGGACTCGCCGATGCCAGTGTCAACATCACCAACAACCTGTTCTACCGGACCAAGGCTCCAGATCAGCCCAGACGACGCCAGTTTGGAGAACTGGGCAGCCTACGGAGCCGGGAGCGTGGAGGTCCACAACAACAGCTTCGTGAATCCCGGCTTCTATTCGGTGGCGGTGCCTTCGAACTCCAGCGTTCCCAAGATGAACGCGTCCGACAACTTCTGGGGAACAACGGACGAGAGCGTCATCAAGACCATGATCTTCGACCGAAATGACGATCTCGCTTCGCCCGGAACCGTTCCCTATCTGCCGTACAAGGCGACTTCGCCAGTCTCGATCACGCCTCTGGGTACCACCGTGGCGGCGGGTGCCACTTCCCAGACGCCAGGGTACCGGGCTTCGACCGGGTTGAAGGTCACCGTCACAGACGAACGCTCGGTGCCGATAGCCAACGACCCGGTCGAGTACCAGACCTCGTACGACGGCGCAGTATGGAAGACGCTTCGCACGCTCACCTCTGGGCCAGACGGTACGGTATCGACGGCCTCGAGATTCAGTACGCGCACATTTGTACGTTTCGTCTACGAAGGCGATGGAGCCGTGTTCGCAGGAACGGACGGGGTACCCTTCGAGATCAAGCCGAGGGCGTACCTGACGAGGCCAGCCGTGTATAGGCCGACACGGACCAAAGCGGAATCGCTACTTCAAAGCAAGAGGCTTTCTCAAGTCCCGGCACACGGCTGGTAGTCGGTCCGTAACGCTCTACTTCTACCATCGCGAGAAGGTCGGGGGGATCTATCGCTACAGGCTTCGCAAGAAGGTAGGGGCGAAGAACTACAACTACTCCTCGTACACCAAGTACTACATGAAGACCCGGCTTCCGTATCGCGGTCGCTGGCGCGTGCGCGCGCTGCACTACGACACGACCCACGCCAAGACGCTCAGCACGTGGCGCTACTTCACTGTCAGGTAGGCGGGAGAGCGGCCACATCCTATACGCTGAGCTCGGAGGGTTGTCCTTGACCAAGAAGACGGTAGTCGTGGACCAGCTGACCGGGCGCGTGCTCGCCGGGATGGGACCGGTGCTCGACGACCTCGAGCCCGACGCCGTGATCGTGCAAGGCGACACCACCACGACCTTCGCGACCGCGCTCTCGGCGTTCTACCGCAAGATCCCGGTGGGCCACGTCGAGGCGGGTCTGAGGACCGACGACATCTACAGCCCGTACCCCGAGGAGATGAATCGGCGGCTGACAACGGGGCTGACCACGTGGCACTTCCCGCCCACCGAAGTCTCGCAGAAGCGCTTGCTGTCCGAGGGCGTCGACCCGGAGCGTGTCTGGGTGACCGGCAACACCGTCATCGACGCGCTGTTCGAGGCGTTGGACAAGCCCTGCGAGTTCGAGCCGGGGCCAGAGGCCGAGGCGGTGGCCAGTGGTCGTCGGATCGTGCTCATGACGGCGCACCGCCGAGAGAACTGGGGCGAGCGGATGCGCAGCGTATGCAGAGCGGCCGCGAGGTTGGTCGAAGAGCGGCGCGACATCCAGGTGCTCTTCTCGGTTCACCTGAACCCGGAGACGCAGGCGGTCGCCAGCGAGATCCTCGGTGGGATCGATCGGGTCACGCTGATGGAGCCGGTGGACTACCTGCCGTTCATCAACCTCATGAAGGCGTCCACACTCATCATGTCCGATTCGGGCGGCATGCAGGAGGAGGCACCCTCATTGGGCAAGCCCGTGCTCGTCCTGCGCGACTGCACGGAACGCCCGGAAGCGCTCGAGGCCGGCACGGTCAGGCTTGTTGGCACTGACACCGAGACGATCGTTGAAGAGGCAACGCTGCTGCTCGACGACGCCGAGGAGTACCAGCGCATGTCCAAGGCGTCCAACCCGTTCGGCGACGGCCATGCGGCCGAGCGCATCGCTGAGGTGCTTGCGGAGCAACTACTCTAGACGCCAGCCGTTTGCCGCACTCTCGGTGCAGCGGTATCTTTGCTACTCCGCTGGCTGTATCGCCTGAGAAGAGATGTCTGCGAATGATCGTCACCAAGCCCCGCGACTGGAGTCGCATCAAACGAAACCTCGAGGGAATCGGGGCGAAGCGCGTCTTCCTGATGGGGTGCGGACAGTGCGCGACCGTTGCCGGCACCGGCGGCCAGAAAGAGCTGACGGTAGCCAAGGCCAAGCTCGAGCAGGAGGGCTACGAGGTCACGGGGTGGGCCGTCGGCGAGGTCGCCTGCCATCTGGGGGGAACGAAGCTCGAGACCCGCAAGAACTTCGGCTCGGTGGACGCTGCCGACGCGGTGTTGGTGCTCGCGTGCGGAGCGGGCGTTCAGACGGTGGCCGACAGCGTTCGCAAGCCGGTCTTCCCCGGACTCGAAAGCGCGTTTCTTGGGACTGTCATGCGCCACGGAGTCTTCGAGGAACGCTGCCAGACGTGTGGCGACTGCGTGCTCGACCTTACCGCGGGAATCTGTCCTGTCACCACGTGCCCCAAGGGACTGCTCAACGGGCCGTGCGGCGGCATGTGGGAGGGGAAGTGCGAGGTCCTCGAGGATCGCGAGTGCACGCACGTTCGCATCCACCGCAGGCTTGCGGAGCAGGGGAGGACGGCGACGTCGTCGATTTCGCCCAAGAACTACGCCGCGAAGCGCAAGCCCGGATCACTCAACCTACGCGCAGGACGCGCAAGGGCGGCGGATCGTGAGCAGGCTTCGTGATGCGTTGCGGCGTGGCGAGTTCGTCGTCACCGGCGAGGTGGCGCCACCGCACGGGACGGACTACTCGGGCATGCTGGAGAGCGTGCGAACGCTCGCGCCGTACTGCCATGCCCTGAACGTCACCGACAACCAAGGCGCCACGCTCCACCTTAGCTCGCTGGCGGCTTCGCGAAAGATACTCGACCAAGGCGCCGACCCGATCTTCCAGCAGACCTGTCGCGACAGGAATCGCCTGGCACTGCAGTCGGACCTGCTGGCCGCGTGGACGCTGGGAATCGAGAACGTTCTCATCGTCACCGGCGACGATCCGCGCGGCGGCGATCACCCTGAGACCAAGGGCGTGTTCGACCTCGACTCCACGCAGCTGCTGAAGGTGGCGCGCGGGCTCAACGAGGGTGTCGACATGACCGGGGCCCCGCTGTCCGGAGGCACCGGCTTCATGCTCGGTGCCGCGATGTTTCCCGAGGCCGAACCGTGGGACATCCAGCTCGGCCGCACGGTCTCCAAGATCGAGGCCGGGGCCGAGTTCTTTCAGACTCAGGCCGTCATGGATGTCGACAAGTTCGCCCGAGCCGCCGAGGATCTCGCGCCGTACGGCGTCAAGCTGATCGCCGGAATCCTGCTGCTCAAGAGTCCGCGCGTCGTCGACTTCATCAACGAGCGGCTCGCCGGTCTGATGGTGCCCGACGAGATCGGCTCGCGCATCAAGGGCGCCGCCGACCCCCTCGCCGAGGCGACGAAGCTCGCCATCGAGCAGGTCAAGGAGCTCCGCGACATCGCGCACGGCGTGCACATCATGCCGCTTGGCGCCGATGAGACCGTGGCGCAGATCCTCGAAGGGGCGGGTCTTTCGCTTGAGCCGACTGACGCATCTGCCAGCAGGAGAGGCATTGGCTTTGGTGGCGATGGGCGCGTCTCCTAGATGACTCGGGACAAGATCACAGCCCTTTGGACCGTCCTCGCCTTCTGGATTGTTCTCGTCGCAAAGGCGTTGCTCGTACGCTACCTTGCGTTCTCCGAGATCGATCTCGTGCGGACCGTCGTATTCGAGGGCTCGGTGATCCTGGGCATCCTTCTGCTCGTGGACGCGTTCTTCGCGGACTACCGGCTTCCCGCGCTCGTCGTTGTCGACGCAGGCTTGTCGCTGCTCATGGCCTCTACTGCTCTCTATACGAGTTTCTACGGCGCAGTCCCTACTACCGAGGCCCTGACCGTAGCGCGACAGGCCGCGACCGTCGGAAGAAGCATCTTCTCGTTGCTCGAACCGATCTACCTGCTCTTCTTCCTCGACGTCGCGGTCCTGGTGACGTTGCTTGTGGCGCGCGCATGGAAGCGTAGGCGCTCCGCGCACAGACGCGGCGCAGGAGTCTGACTACACCTTCCAGCACCGCTTGGTCTACGCCGCATTGATACCGGCGATCGCCCTGATCGCCGGCCAGCGTCATCTCCGTCCGCATGCTTCCAAGGCCGGTCGACAGCATGGCGGCGTCTCGAGCACGCGGCATCCTCGCGTTCGAGATCGCTAGTCTCCTGCCCCGCGCCACAGGCCCCGAGACCGACGTCGACGTTGCGCGACCCGCACGCCGTCCAAGCCCGCATCGCTCTGGCCAAGGGCGGCTCTGAGATCTAGCCGAACCGCCGATTTCTCGCCGGGAGCGGCCGCAGGCAAGAACTTGATAGTCATCCAGGTCGAGGCGCTGCAGACGGCTGTCGTCGGGCGAGTACTCGGCGGTCAGGAGCTCACACCGAGCCTCAACCGTCTGATCAACAGCAGTTGGTACTTCCCGAATGCAATCTCGCAAAGTGGTCGCGGGACCACTGCTGATGCCGAGTTCATCTCGAACACTTCGCTCTACCCCGCACCCAGCGCCCCCAGCTCGATCGTCTACGTGGATCGCGTGCTGCCGTCCCTGCCGCGTCTCCTTGCCGAGAAGGGCTACGCGACGGCCACCTTCCACACGAACACGGCGAGCTACTGGAACCGCGCAGCAGCTCTATGGAGCGCTGGGTTTCGACCGGTACTACGACCAGGAGTACTTCGGAACCGCTGACAGAATAGCGTTTGGTCCATCGGACGAGGTGTTGTTCGGCAAGACGATGGAACAGCTCGAGATCATGCGTGACACCCAGAGGCCGTTCTACGCCCAGATCGTAACGATGTCGTCCCATCACCCCTACCAAGACATCCCTGCGGATCGGATCTCGCTGGCGGTGGGGGAGCCCTACTCCGGGACGCTGACTGGCCACTACCTGCAGGCCATCCACTACGCTGATCGGGCTGTCGGGGAGTTCATCGACGAACTTGAGCACTCAGGTCTCGCTGACGAATCGATCATTGTCATCTACGGCGATCACGCGGGTTTGGGGGAGGACCCCGAAGGAGCGGCCGACGCCGCCGCGCGACAAGCACTTTTTGGCGGCGCATACTCGCCCTTCGAGCGAACGAGAGTGCCCATGATCATTCGCATGCCTGGGCAGACCGAGGGAAGGATACTCTCCCGCCCCTTTGGCCAAGTAGACCTCATGCCCACACTTGCGGACCCGCTGGGCATAGACCTCTCGAAGACGCCGCATTTCGGGGGCAACGTCTTCGCGGGGGGACAAGTCCTCTTGCCCTCCAGTGGGTTCATGCCGCCCGGCACCTACGTAGATGAGAGGGTCATGTTCGTCCCCGGAGCGACGTTTGACGACGGTCACGCGTACTCGATCCCTCAGGGGAATGAGTCCGACCTCGCCGGAGCTGACCGTTCCAAATGGGAACAGATGCGCAGTCTCACTGTGCTGTCCGAGGCGTACATACGCGCGCTTCCTGCGCGTGCCGGGTACAACCCGAACCTCGGCTACGTGCTTCCGGAGGGAAAGATGTAGGCAATCGGGGGTTGGCTGGAATCCCACCACGTCGGCGGTGCTAGACTTCTGCGCACATTGTCAGTCGGTTCTATCGCATTCTCGGAGGATTTCATGCGTATCGCGGTGCTTGGTGGCGGTCCCGGCGGCTACTCTGCTGCATTCGAGGCGGCGCGACTCGGCGCCGATGTCGTGCTGGTCGAGCGCGAGCGACTGGGCGGGACGTGTTTGAACTGGGGCTGCATCCCCACCAAGACGATCCTTCGCTCGGCACACATCGTCGGCGACACGCTTCATGCCGAGAAGTACGGGCTGCAGGCCACGCGGGCGACGGTCGACACGGCGGCCCTCCGAGCTCGCAAGGAGGCGGTCGTCGACGAGCTGGTCGGACAGATCGAAGGGCAGGCCAAACGGCTCAAGGTCGAGGTGGTCGTCGGAGAGGGTCGGCTTGCGGGGCCAAGACAGATCGAGGTCGTCGGTCCGCAGGGCGACTCGAGCACCATCGAGGCCGACGCCGTCATCCTCGCGACGGGCTCCGTGCCGTTCATGCTGCCCAACATCGACCACTCGCTCGACCGAGTCTGGACAAGCGACGAGGCGACGGCGCTTTCCGCGATCCCGTCCCAGATCCTGATCATCGGCGGCGGCGTGATCGGGCTCGAGTTCGCGGATGCCTACGCCAACTTCGGCTCCGTCGTGCACGTCGTCGAGCTCACGCCGAGCGTGATGCCCGGCAACGACAAGCGCGTTCAGCGAGAGGCGCAGAAGGCGCTTGAAGCGCTGGGCGTGCAGTTCTACCTCGGTGTGGCCGTCGACTCGGTCACGCAGCACGGCGAGCGCGTGACAGCCGTTCTCACCGACGGCACGAGCATCGAGGTCGACGTGGTTCTCTCGGCGCCTGGTCGTCGGCCCAACGGCCTCGGGTTCGGCTTCGAGGAAGCGGGCATCGAGATGGACCGGGCGTCGGTGCAAGGTGGACGCGTTCTACCGGACAAGCCAGCCTGGCGTCTACGCGATCGGCGACCTTATCGGCGGCATGATGCTGGCGCACGTCGCCGAGGCCGAGGGCGAGGCCGCCGCGCGCAACGCGGTCGCCGAGCTGTCGGGCGCGCAGCCGACCGCGTCGGTGGACCTGGCGTGCGTGCCGGCGGCGGTCTACACCGAGCCGGGCATCGGCGTGGTGGGCATGAGCCGCGACTCGGCCAAGGAGAAGGGTCTCGACGCGGTTCAGGTCGTCATGAAGTTCGCGGGCAACGGCAAGGCGCTCGCCGAGGGCCACGCGGACGGGTTCGTGCAGATCGTCGCCGAGAACGGGACCGGCAGGATCCTCGGTGCCCAGATCGTCGGTCCCGGTGCCGCCGAGCTCATCCAAGAGGTCAGCGTCCCGATGAGCGCAGGGATGACCGTCGCCGAGGTCGGGCACTCGGTCTTCGGGCACCCGACGCTGTCCGAGGTCATCAAGTTCGCGTGCATCGAAGCCGCGAACAAGACAGTCGCCGGTCACTAGACCTCTGGCCCGGCGCGCGCGATGGGCGTGCTAGCATGGCGCGCATGACCACGGCAGGCGACAACGAACCTACCGTCTACGCTCACGGATCGGCTGAGGGCACCAAGCGGCTTCCCGAGTGGCTGCGCAGGCCGATCGCTCGCACGGGCACCTACGCCGACGTGGACGGCATGCTCGCCGAGCTGCAGCTCAACACCGTGTGCCAGAGCGCGAAGTGCCCGAACCGCGGCGAGTGCTTCAGCGAGGGCACCGCGACGTTCATGATCATGGGCGACTCGTGCACGCGCGACTGCCGATTCTGCGCGGTCGCGTCCGAGCCGCCGCTGCCGCTCGATCCAGCTCGAGCCCGGTCGCGTCGCCGAGGCGGCGCGCCGGCTGGGCCTCGACCACGTCGTCATCACCTAGTGTGACTCGCGACGACCTCGCTCGACGGCGGTGCGGCGCACTTCGTCGCGACGATCCACGCCGTGCGCCGCGCGTGCCCGGATGCCGCGGTCGAGGTCCTCACCAGTGACTTCGCCGGAAACGAGATCGAGCGTGGACACGGTCGCTGCTGCACGGCCTGACGTGTTCAACCACAACCTCGAGACGGTGCCCAGGCTCTACGCCGAGGTGCGCCCGCAGGCGGTCTACGAGCGCTCCTTGCGGGTGCTGGAGCGCGTGCGCGAGACCCAGCCCGACCTGCCCACCAAGTCGGGTCTGATGCTCGGGCTGGGCGAGACCGCCGATGAGATCGTCGACGGTCATGGGCGACCTGCGCGACGTCGGCGTCGAGATGCTCACGCTGGGCCAGTACCTGCGTCCGAGCTCCGGCACACCTGCCCGTGGCGGAGTTCGTCGATCCCGGAGTCTTCTGCGCGGCTTTCCCGGGAGGCCTACCGACTCGGCTTCTCGGCGGTCGCGAGCGCGCCGTTCGTGCGCTCCAGCTACCACGCCGGCGAGCTCGTCTCGGGGCGCGGGCAGGACTAGGCGATCGCGGTTGGACCGGCCTGCGCCGGGACGCCCGCCCGGTCACGCCCGCCGCCTTCGCTTCGTACAGCGACCTGTCCGCAGCGGCGATGAGCGCTTCGGCGCCGACGTCGACGCCGCCGGGAACGAACGCGCCACCCACGCTCACCGAAAGCAGCACCGGCTCGCCGCGTGCGACGAGCGGGGTCTGCCTGCACGGCGCTTGCGACTCGCTCCATGAGCCGCCCGAGTTCGTCTTAGTCGGTCTCGGGTGCGAGCACGACGAACTCGTCACCGCCGAACCTGCCCACGATGTCGGAGCTCCGCACGCATGAGTCAAGGCACCTCGCGACCGCAACGAGCGCTTCGTCACCGGCCGGATGCCCGAGCGTGTCGTTCACCCGCTTGAAGTAGTCGATGTCGATCAAGCGCGAGCGCGAGCGGTCGCCCGTAGCGTTCCGACCACGACAGCCACTGGTTCAGATGACCGAGGAACCCGCGCCGGTTGTACTGGCCGGTCAGTTGGTCCAGCATCGCAAGCGTCGCAAGTCGCTGCTGGTCACGGTATGCGCGCTGCAGGACCCTTGCCAGGAACGCCGCGAGGCCTTGCTCGGTGTGGCGGCGCTCGATCGCGTCGATGACCCGAAGCACGTGGCGCGAGTACGCCTCGCGTACCTCGACTCTGCCGCCGGGCTGCATCAGGTCGGTGAGCTCGCCGAACACCGGGTCGAGCATGAAGAACTCCATGCGGGCGGCCAGATCGAGCATCTGGTTCGTGGTGAGGTCGTCGAAGCGGCCGGGTATCGCGCGGGTGACCTCGTCTTTGATCTCGCGCAGTCGCGCCAGGATGTCGTGTTCGTCGACGATGTCTGGAACGAGGCCCGCCTCCCAGGCCACCAGCAGCTCCGACCACCACTCGACGTGCTGCTGTTCCTCCTTCGACATACGAGTGAACACGTCGCTCAGGTCGTCGTCTTCTCGGCACGCGATCGCCATGCTCGCGTACGCTTCGTGCGCCGTTCGATCGAGTTCGACGCACAGCTCCAGAATCTCGCGCACCGATGCCTCCCGCAGCAAGGTTGTACGTGTCTGATTCGATTATCCCCTAGCCCGGCATCGCGACCCCGATGAATCCGTCCACGCGAAACAGATTGCCTGATGGCTGCCAGAGTGCCGATTTGTGGCACAATAGGCACTAGGGGGGTCGCTTGGTGACGAGCCTTGCGGTCTTCTTCATGGAATAGTGGGGCACCGGTCCGGTGGCGGGCCGGTGCCCCACGTTCGTGATCGACGGCAGGCTGCCGCCACGCTGGACCGACGGGTATGTAGCGGTCAGGCGGGAGCGGAGCAAGACGACGCAGAGGGGTGCGATCGAGCGTGGAGGCGGGCTTCATCAGGAGGATCGCCGCCGAGTTCTTCGGCACGTTTCTGGCTCGTGCTGGGTGGCTGCGGTGCGGTGGTTCTTGCCGCGGGCGTTCCCGACGTCGGTATCGGCTATCTGGGTGTCGCGCTCGCGTTCGGACTCACCGTTCTCACGATGTCGTACGCCGTCGGGCCGATCTCCGGCGGCCACTTCAATCCTGCGGTCTCGATCGGGCTATGGGCGGGCGGCAGGTTCAAGGCGGCCGAGCTCGCTGTCTACGTGGCCGCGCAGGTGGTGGCCGCCATCGCCGCGTGTGGTGTGCTCTACGTCATCGCCAGCGGGAAGGCGGGCTTCTCGGTGGCCGAGTCGGGGTTCGCTGCCAACGGCTACGGACTGCATTCGCCGCAAGGGTACGGGCTGACCGCCGGGATCGTCGTCGAGTTCGTGATGACCTTCTTCTTCGTACTCATCATCATGGGCGCTACCGACAGGCGTGCTCCAAAGGGGTTCGCCCGCTGGCGATCGGGCTCGCGCTCACCTTGATCCACCTCGTCTCTATCCCTGTGACCAACACGTCGGTGAACCCCGCGCGAAGCATCGGTCCCGCGCTGTTCGTTGGAGGTTGGGCCCTTCGAGCAGCTGTGGATGTTCATACTCGTTCCCATCGCCGGGGCGATTGCGGCTGGCGTCGTGTATCGGCTGCTTCTCGAGGCCGAGGAGTAGTCCTCAGTTCGCTATGGGTGCCGGGGGCTAGAATAGGCAGGGTGCCGGCGACGGCATTCCCACTTCGCGCTTCGTGGCCGTACAGAGAGGGGACGTGCTTGTGGACAGCATCGACGAGCTCGACATGTACGAGGCCGAGAAGCGCCTCGCCCTGTACAACGAGTACCGCGACGCCATCCGCGTCTTCCAGTACTACGTGGAGACCGAGCTGAGGGCGTACCTGTGCAATGGGGTCGACGTCGAGCCGGTCGCCGCGCCGGGCGGGACGTACTTCAAGGTCACGCTCGCGGACACGTGGATCTACGAGGCCGAGAGACCGCAGCGATTCGTACCCTGAGGTGGTCATCTACGAGGTGGGTCCGGTCCACGTGCAGCGTCTGCGCACGGACGAGCAGTAGCGCTCGGGCCAGGCGCTCACATGGCGGAGGTGCCTGCCAACCTGGAAGACGCGCGAAAGCGCAGCGCCGAGCTGGTCCGCGAGATCCGACGACACGCCCGGCTCTACTACGTCTTCGACTCGCCCGAGATCAGCGACGCCGCCTACGACTCGCTGATGCGCGAGCTCGAGGCGATCGAGGCGGCCTACCCGGAGCTCGTCGACGCCGCAGTCACCCACCCAGACCGTCGGCTACGCGCCGCTTCAGCCCTTCGTGCGCGCAGCCCGACGGCAGCCAGCGCGCCCTGATCCCGTTCGAGTCGGTCCCGCACGCCGCGCGGATGTACTCGCTGGACAACGCGATGGACCTCGAGGAGCTCGACGCGTGGCTCGCCGCGATCCGCGAGGCGCTCGGAGAGCGAGAGTGCACCTTCGTCGCCGAGCTCAAGATCGACGGCTCGTCGCTCGCCCTGACCTACGAGGACGGAGCGCTCGTGAGAGCGGCGACTCGCGGCGACGGGTGGACGGGCGAGAACGTCACGGCCAACGTCCAGATGATCCGCGATGTGCCCGCTTCGCCTGGCCGGGCGCTGCCTCGGCGCAGCGTCGAGGTGAGAGGAGAGGTCTACCTCCCCAAGATCGAGCTTCGAGCGGCTGAACGAGGCGCAGGAAGCGGCACGGCCTGCCGCCGTTCGCCAACCCGCGAAACGCCGCCGCCGGCTCGCTGCGGCAGAAGGACGCCAGCGTCACCGCCAGCCGCGACCTCGCCACCTTCATGTACGCGGTGGCCGATCCGCGCTCGTTGGGCCTCGCTCGCCAAAGCGACGTGCTCGCCTGGCTGCGCGAAGCCGGCTTCCACGTGAATCCCGACGTCGTGACGTGCGCCTCGACGACGCAGGTCCACGCGTTTTGCGAGGCGGCGCTCCAGAAGCGCGACTCGCTGCCCTACGAGATCGACGGCGTCGTGGTCAAGATCGACCAGTTCGCGCTGCAAGACGAGCTCGGCTACACCGCCAAGGCGCCGCGGTGGGCGATCGCGTACAAGTTCCCGCCCGAGGAGAAGACGACTCGGCTCCTCGACATCCAAGTGAGCGTCGGGCGCACCGGCGTGCTCACGCCCGTTCGCCGTGTTCGAGCCGGTCAAGGTCGCAGGATCGACGATCCGCAAGGCGACGCTGCACAACGAGGACGAGGTGCGCCGCAAGGGCGTGCTGATCGGCGACACGATCGTCGTGCGCAAGGCCGGTGACGTCATCCCCGAGGTGGTCGGACCTGTCGCGGGGCTGCGTGACGGCACCGAGCGAGCGTTCGCCATGCCGGTGCGAGTGCCCCAGCTGCGGCGGCCCGGTGTGGCGCGAGGAGGGCGAGGTCGCGGCGCGCTGCACCAACGTCGCGTGCCCGGCCCAGCGACACGAGCGGCTGCTGCACTTCGCGAGCCGCGGAGCGATGGACATCGAGGGGCTGGGCGACGAGATCGTCGGCAGGCTGGTCGCGGCCGGGCTGGTCTCGGATGTCGCCGACTTCTACGCTGCTTCGGAGCGAGACGCTGGCAACCCTCGACATGGGCAGAACGAAGCAGGACGGCACGCCGGTGCTCCTGGGGCCTGTGGTCGCCGAGAAGATCGCCGAGAACATCGCGGCCTCGAAGTCGCGGCCGTTGTCGCGGCTTGCTGTTCGGTCTTGGCATACGCCACGTGGGCGCGACCGTTGCCGAGGTGCTCGCGCGCGAGCTTCGGCAGCGTAGAGGCGCTTCGCGAGGCCACATCGGAGCAGCTGGCCGAGGTCGACGGCGTCGGCCCGGCGATCGCGGCGAGCGTGCGGGCGTTCTTCGACAACCCGGACAACATCGAGGTCGCTCGACAAGCTGCGAGATGCGGGCGTGGCGCTGGAAGAGAA
>CAVOYK010000005.1:0-223433 GCA_963700665.1 uncultured Actinomycetes bacterium | reverse complement strand
CCGCGAGCATCTCGTCCCAGCTCGGCGGCGTCCAGCCGGTGCGCTCGCGGAACCGCGTGCTGTCGAGCGAGCGGTCGATGACCGGCTCGTCGACCGGCGTGATGTCGACGTCCCAGCCCAGATGCTCGGCGAGCTTCGTGAGCAGCGTGTACTTGTCGATCGGCTCGGCCGAGACGTGCCACAGTCCGCGAGAGCGACTCGTCGGGCATCACCACGTCGCGCACGACCTCGGTGAGCGCTCGCGTGGTCAGCCCGCTGAACACCGCCTTCGTGAACCCCTTGAGCGGCTCGTTGCGATGCGCCGCGAACCAGCCCACGAGCCCCGTCGGCTCCCCGATCTGCCAGCCGATGATCGAGGTTCGCAGCGTCACGGCGTTCTCGCGATCCGTGACCTCGCCCAGCAGCTTCGAGCGCCCGTAGAGGTCGAAGGCATCGGGCACGTCGGCCTCGCGTATAGCCGCCGCGAGAGCCGCGAGAACACGCAGTCGGTGCTCACGTGCACCATGCGCGCGCCGTGCTCGCTCGCAAGCATCGGCGAGCACGTGCGGCCACAGGCTGTTGACCTGCGATCGACGGGATCGCCGCCTTCGCGTCGGCCCGCTGCTTCACGATGCCCACGGCGTTGAGCACGAAGTCCGGCCGCACCCGCTCGACGAGCGCGTACGCGGACTGCGGGTCGGTCGCGTCGAGTCCGCCGAGCAGCCGCTCGCGCGGCACGCCCAGGTCGGGCAGCTCCTCAGGGCTGCGGCACGCGCCCCACACCTCGAAGTCGGGTGCGAGCACGCGCATCGCCTCGTGGCCGAGCATGCCGCTGGCGCCGACCACCAGGATGCGCGCGTCACGCTCACGCGATCCCCAGCACGATGCGCGCGACGATGTCCGAGACGTTGTCGGCGAGGTACTCGGCAGGCGGAGTCCACGTGCCGCGCGAGCGCACGGCCAGGTCGATCGCGGGCAGGATGCGCTCGGCCTCGACGCCAGCGAGCAGGTTGGAGCCGCACTCGATGGTCTCGGGACGCTCGGTCACGTCGCGCATGGTCACGGTGGGCACGCCGAAGATGCAGCACTCCTCCTGCACGGTGCCGCTGTCGGAGAGCACGCAGAACGCCTCCTTCTCGAGGCGCACGAAGTCGAACAGCCCCATGCGGCGGCACGAACTTGACCGCGCCCTCGGCCACGCCGTAAGTGCCTGCATCTTGTCGGCGGTGCGCGGATGCAGCGAGGCCAGCAGCGGGCATGTCGTACTTGGCCGACGGCGTCGTTGAGCGCCGTCACGAGCGAGGCGAGACGCTCGGGGTCGTCGGTCATCTCGGCGCGATGCGCGGTGACGAGGAAGTACTTGCCGGGCTCCACGCCGAACTCGCGTGAACGGATCGGCGGCGTCGATCTGCGGCGCGTAGTGGTCGAGCACCTCCTTGATGGGGTTGCCGGTCACGTAGATGCGCTGGCGCTCGATGCCCTCGCGCACGAGGTTCTCGGCGCTGCGATAGGTGTAGGGCATGAGCACGCGTGCTCGAGTGGTCGATGACGCGGCGGTTGACCTCTTCGGGCACCCGGTCGTCGAAGCAGCGGTTGCCCGCCTCCATGTGGCAGACGCGGATGCCCATGCGCTTGGCGACGAACGCGGCGAGGCCGGTGTTGGTGTCGCCGAGGATGAGCACGGTGTCGGGCTTCTCGGCGGCGAAGAGCTCCTCGGCCTTGGCGAGCATCTGGCCGATCTGATCGGCGAAGCCGGTGCCGCGCACGCCCATGTAGACGTCGGGATCGCGCACGCCCAGCTCGCGGAAGAACATGCCCGAGAGGCGGTCGTCGTAGTTCTGGCCGGTGTGGACCAGCAGGTGCTCGCACGATCTCGTCGAGCACGTCGATGACGCGCGACGAGCCGGATGATCTCGGGACGCGTGCCGAGCAGGGTGATGACTTTGGGCATCTACGCCTCCAGGTATCCCTGGCCGATGACATCGGGGATCTTCGCCTCGAGGAACGCAGCCAGCTCGGCGTGGCTCATGAGCGCGCCTGCCGAGCTGTAGTCGCCCACCAGCGCCGGCTTCTCGACCGGCCCCGCCAGCTCCGGCAGCATCGGGCGCAGCGCGTAGTAGCCCTCGTGGCCGAAGACGGTGCGCGTGGCCTCCTCCTCGGAGAGCAGGATCTCGTGGATCTTCTCGCCGGGGCGGATGCCGGTGACCACCATCTCGATGTCGCGGTCGCCGATGAGGTAGCGCGCGAGGTCCGTCATCTTGGCGCTGGGGCACTGCGGGATGTAGGTCTCGCCCGGCTCGGCCGAGCGGACCGCCGCGAAGATCGTGTCGACCGCGTCTTCGAGCGTGAGCAGGAAGCGCGTCATGTCGGCCGTGGTGATGGTGACGGGGCCGCCAGCGGCGATCTGGTCGAGGAACAGCGGCACCACCGAGCCGCGCGAGGCGAGCACGTTGCCGTAGCGCGCGCAGATGAAGCGGGTCTTGGGCGCACGGATGTTGCCCTCGATGTAGACGCGCTCCTGGATCGACTTGGTCATGCCCATGACGTTGACCGGCTTGCACGCCTTGTCGGTCGAGATGCCCATGACCGTCTCGACCGGCAGGTCGTTCTGCGCGATGGCGCGCACGAGGTTCTCGGCGCCCTCGATGTTGGTGCGCACGGCCTCCCACGGGAAGTACTCGCAGCTCGGCACCTGCTTGAGGGCCGCGGCCGCGAAGATGATGTCCTTGTTGCGAGCGACGCGCAGCACGCTCGCGTAGTCGCGCACGTCGCCGATCACGAACTTGAGGCGCTGCCGGCAGTTCTCGAAGATGACCTCGTCGGTCGCGGCGTGCTTGTGCATGAAGTCGAGGCGCATGTAGTGCTGCTTGGCCTCGTCGCGGGAGAAGACCGTGACGCTTTCGGGCGTGCCTTCGGCGCCGGACATGAGCCGCCGGGTGAGCACCTGGCCGAGCGAGCCGGTGCCGCCGGTGACGAGTATGCGTTTGCCTTCGAAGAGTCCTGACATGGAACCTCCGTACAAGGTTCGCTGGATTCGCCTAGCTAGTATAGTCAGTCTGCGCGCAGCATGTCTTCGAAGGCCGGGATAGAACGGGCGGTCACCACAGGATACCTGAGGAGCGAGGGCGTCGTGACGGGCAGGGCGTGGTGTCCGTGCTCGGTCGGGTTCGCCACAACGCGCCTACCCCACTTGCACCGGAGCGCCGCCCTCCCCGATCGAAGCGTCGACCGCCTCAAGCACTCCGACTACATCAAGTCCCGCGCGACCGTCGCTGGGCGACACCGCCAGCCCTCGGCAGACATCGAGGAAGCTCTGTACCTCGACGGCCAGCGGCTCCTTCATGGGAACGAACGGCACCGTGATGTCGCCGAAGCGCAGTCTCAGGTCCTCTCCGTACGCCATCGCCTCGGCGGGAGCCACGCCCTTGTCGTAGATCCAGATCTTCTCGGTGGACTCCATGTCGTCGAAGACGAGCATCTTCTTGCTGCCCACGATGGTGAACTTGCGAACCTTGTGCGGATCGAGCCACGAGACGTGGATGTTGGCCATCTTGCCGCTCGCGAAGTGCAGGTTCGCGAACACCGTGTCGTGCACGCCGTCGCGCAGGTACGCCGCACCGGTCGCCGAGACCTGCGTCGGGGCCTCGCCCAGCAGGTACAGCGCGACCGAAACGTCGTGAGGTGCGAGCGACCAGAACGCGTTCTCCTCGGTGCGCACCTTGCCCAGGTTCAGGCGCTGCGCGTACAGGTAGAGCACCTCGCCCAGCTCGCCGCTGTCGATGTAGTCGCGAATCCAGCGCACCGCCGAGTGGTACACCATGAGATGGCCCACCACCAGACGAACGTCGTGCTCGTCAGCAAGCCTGACGAGCTCGGCCGAGTCTGCGGCCGTCAGCGTGAGTGGCTTCTCGACGTAGGTGTGCTTGCCGGCGAGAATGGCGGCCTTGGCGACGTCGAAGTGCGAGGGCGCCGAGGTCGCGACGACCACCGCATCGAGTGAGAAGCGATCCGAGAGCAGGTCGCTCAGCGACTCGGCGACGGCGACGCTCGGGGTACTCCGCCGCGAACTTCTCGGCGTTTGCGGGCGACGCGTCGAACGCAGCCACGAACTCCGCATCGTCGAGCCGATGCGATATTGCGAGCCAGGTTGGGGCCCCAGTAGCCGAACCCGACCAGGCCAACGCGAACGGGATCACTCATCTACGGTTCCTTCCGGCTTGCCGCGAACTCATCGAGTGCGGCAGCCATCTTCTCGGCGGCATGGCCGTCACCATAGTACTCGGGGCGCTCCGCGCAGGCGGGAGGGCTGGCCGCGGCCGCTTGCGATGGCCTCCTCGTCAGTGCCGACCAGCACGTTGCAGCCCGCATCGACCGTCTCGACCCACTCGGTCTCCTCGCGAAGCGTCACGCACGGCACGCCGAAGAAGTACGCCTCCTTCTGCATGCCGCCGGAGTCGGTGAGCAGCGCCCTGGCACCGCGCAGCAGGCCGCTTGTCTCAAGGTAGGTGGTCGGGGGCACCACGCGAACGCCCGCGGCGCGCATCGAGCACCGACTGCAGGTCGAATGCGCCGATGCGCTCGCGGGTGCGCGGATGCATCGGCCAGAGCACCGGCGTGTCGAGGGGGGCGAACGCCCGAATCACCGACGCGAGCTGCTCGCGATCATCCGTGGTTGCCGCGCGGTGGACGGTGGCAAGATAGTAGTCGCCGCGCTCAAGCCCGAAACGCGCGAGCACCGCGTGCGCACGTCGACACGCTCGGCGATCTGGCGGGCGGTGTCGAGCATGACGTCGCCCACCTGATGGACGCCGTCTGTGACACCCTCAGCACGCAGGTTCTCGACCGCCGTGTCGGTCGGGCAGAACAGAAGCTCCGAGACGTGATCGACCACGACCCGGTTGATCTCCTCGGGCATCGAGCGGTTGAAGGAGCGCAGACCCGCCTCGACGTGCGCGACCGGGACGTTGCAGCTTGGCCGCCGCCAGACCGCCCGCGAGCGTCGAGTTGGTGTCACCGTAGACGAGCACCACGTCGGGCTTCTGCTCGGCGATGAGCTCCTCGAGGAGTCCGAGCATCCGGCCGGTCATCGCTCCGTGCCCGCCGCCGCCCACGCCCAGGTTGTAGTCCGGCTTCGGGATGCCGAGCTCGGTGAAGAAGACCTCGGACATCTCGGTGTCGAAGTGCTGGCCGGTGTGGACGAGGATCTCCTCGTGTCGCTCGCGCAGAGCGCGGCACACCGGCGCCGCCTTGATGAACTGGGGACGAGCCCCGACCACCGAGAGGATTCTCACCGCACTACCCCAACGCCGCTCTCACGACCGACGCGACCTCGGCCTGCTGCTCGGGCGTGATGCCTGGGAAGGCCGGCAGCGCGAACGTGCGCTCGTCGCACGACTCGGCGACCGGCAGCGACGGCTTGACCCAGCCCGGGAGCTTCGACATCGCCGGCTGCTCGTGCAGCGCGAGCGGATAGTACTTCGCCGTGCCGATGCTTGCCTCGTGCAGAGCAGCCATGACCGTGTCGGCGAGCTCGACACTCTCAGCCTTCACGATGTAGAGGTGGTAGACGCTCTCGCCGTAGTCGCGCGTCACGGGCAGCTCCAGCCCCTCGACGTCAGCAAGTAGCTCATCGTAGCGCGCGGCGGCCTCCCGGCGCTGGGCGTTCCATCTGTCCAGGTGGGGCAGCTTGACCGAGAGAATCGCGGCCTGCAAGGCATCGAGTCGCGAGTTGGTGCCGAACGCGTCGTGGTAGTACTTGCGGTTCGAGCCGTGGCTGGCGAGCAGCTTGGCTTTGGCCGCAAGCGCCGCATCGTCGGTGGTGATCATGCCGCCGTCGCCGGCGCACCCGAGGTTCTTGCTCGGGAAGAACGAGAACGCAGCCGCTCGGGCCGAGCGAACCCGCACGCTTGCCCTTGTACGTCGCGCCGATCGCCTGACAGGCATCCTCGAAGACCATCAGCCCGTGCTTCTCGGCGACGGCATGCACGGCGTCCATGTCCACGCACTGGCCGAAGATGTGCACCGGCATGATCGCCTTGGTGCGCGGGGTGACGGCCGCCTCGAGCTGCGTGACGTCCATGTTGTACGTGCCCGGCTCGATGTCGACGAAGACCGGCGTAGCGCCCACGTGCTGCGATCGCCTCGACGGTCGCCCAGAACGTGAACGGCGTCGTGATGACCTCGTCGCCCTTGCCGATACCGGCGGCCGCGAGGATCAGGAAGAGCGCGTCGGTGCCGTTCGCGCAGGCAACCGCGTGGTCGGTGCCGCAGTACTCGGCGATCTCGCGCTCGAGCGCGGCGACCTTGGGCCCGCCGATGAAGGCGGCGTTGCCCATGCACTCGCGCCAGGCGGCGTCGAGCTCGGACTGGAGCTCACGGTACTGGGCCTTGAGGTCGAGCAGCGGAACTCCCATCGCACGATTCTCCTTCGCAGTCTCTTGTCGACTCACGCCATGCAGCCACGCGCCGGCTACTGGTTCTCGAGCAGTTCCTCTTCTGCCACTTCGCGCACGACCCGCGCCGGCGACCCCATGACGACGCTCCGTGGCGGCACGTCCTTGGTGACCACCGAGGCCGTGGCGACGAAGGCCTCTTCGCCGATCTCGACGCCCGGCAAGATGTGCGCTCCCCCGCCGATGCGGGCGCCTCGGCGAATGGTAGCACCCTTCATCTCGGCGAGACGCTTCTCGGTGCGGCCCATGTAGTTGTCGTTGGTCGTGACCACCATCGGGGCGATGAACACGTCCTCCTCGATGGTCACGTACGCGGTCACGTACGCGCCGGCCTGCACCTTGGTGCGCGCGCCGATCGTCGTGTCGTTCTCTACGGTAACCGCCCTGCCGATGACGACCCTCTCGCCGATGGAGCAGCGCTCGCGCACGGACGCCCCGTCGCCGACGATCGCACCGTCGCCCACGATGGCCCCGGCCATGACGATGGCGTGCGTGCCGATCATGCAGCCCTCGCCGATCTGTACTCCGGGCAGCTTGTCGCGCTTCGCGGTCGAGGTCGGCGAGAGCATCGGGCGCTTGCCCACTATCGCGCCGTCCGCGATCACCGTGCTCGCGCCGATCACCGCCTCGTCCTGGATCGTCACGTGGTCGCCGATCAGCACGTTGTCGCCGATCACCGCACCGTGGCGGATGTGGACGAACGGGCCCGTGATGACGTTGTCGCCTATCTTGACCTCATCGTCGATGAGCGTGAACGGCGCCGGCTTGAAGTTGTCTCCCACCACGGCGGTGGGGTGCACGTAGGCGGTCATGCGCCGGTCCTTTCGCTTGCTCGGCCGATGCGCTCCATGTCCGCATCGACCATCATCTGCACGAGCTGGCCAAACCCGACCTTGGGCTCCCAGCCCAACACGGCCTTGGCCTTGGACGGGTCGCCGTAGAGCACGTGGACGTCCACCGGCCGGAAGAAGCGCTCGTCGACGACCACGTGCTTCTCGTAGTCGAGCCCCACGTGCGCGAACGCGGCCTCGCAGAAGTCGCGCACCGTGTGGACCTCGCCCGTGGCGACCACGTAGTCATCCGGCGCATCTTGCTGGAGCATCAGCCACATCGCCTCGACGTAGTCGCCCGCGAAACCCCAGTCGCGCTTCGCGTCGAGGTTGCCAAGCGCGATCGTCTCGGCGAGTCCGTGCTTGATGCGGGCCACGCCGTCGGTGATCTTGCGCGTCACGAACTGCAGGCCCCGAAGCGGCGACTCGTGGTTGAACATGATCCCGTTGCTCGCGTGCATCTGATACGAGTCCCGGAAGCTGCCCACGATGTGGAAGGCGTAGGTCTTGGAGGCAGCGTAGGGCGAACGCGGCCGCAGTGGCGTCGTCTCGCTCTGGGGCATCTCGGCGGCGTTGCCGAACATCTCGGCCGAGGACGCCTGGAAGAAGCGCGCCTGTGGGGCAAGCTCGTGGAGCGCCTCGAGCAGGCGCAAGACGCCCACGGCGTTCACCTCGGTCGTGGCGATCGCCTCGGTCCACGAGTCACCCACCGACGACTGCGCGGCGAAGTTGTAGACCTCGTCGGGTCGAGCGGTTTCGACCGCAGCGAGCAACGACTCCATGTTGGTGAGGTCGGCATCGATCGGGAACAGCCGGCCCTCGTACTGCTTCGCCCACTCGAGAAACCGACCGGGGTACGGACCCACGATGCCGTAGACCTGGTAGCCCTTGCCCAGGAGGAGTTCGGACAGGTAGGTACCGTCCTGGCCTGCGACGCCCGTGATCAGCGCTCGTTTGGTCATCGGCCCGCGTTCCGAAACGCCACTTCGCGCTCGACGCGCTCCATGTCGGCGTCGACCATCATCTCGACAAGTCCCGCGAAGGTCACCTTGGGCTCCCAGCCCAAGACGTTCTTCGCCTTGGTCGGCATCGCCCAGCAGCAGGTCGACCTCGGCGGGGCGCACGAAGCGCGGGTCGACGACGACGTAGTCTTCGTAGGCGAGGCCGACGCGCGAGAAGGCGATCTCGCAGAACTCGCGCACCGTGTGCGTCTCACCCGTCGCAACCACGTAGTCGCCCGGCTCGTCTTGCTGGAGCATCAGCCACATCATCTCGACGTAGTCGCCGGCAAAGCCCCAGTCGCGCTTCGCGTCGAGGTTGCCCAGCCGCAGCTCGGTCTGCACGCCCAGCTTGATGCGGGCCACCGCGTCGGTGATCTTGCGCGTCACGAACTCGAGTCCGCGCCGCGGCGACTCGTGGTTGAACAGGATGCCGTTGCTCGCGTGCATCCCAAACGACTCGCGGTAGTTGAGCGTGATGTAGTAGCCGTAGACCTTCGCGACGCCGTAGGGCGAGCGCGGGTGAAACGGCGTCTCCTCGGTCTGAGGAACCGCGTGCACCTTGCCGTACATCTCGGAGGACGAGGCCTGGTAGAAGCGGGCGTCGGGCTTCTCGCGGCGTATCGCCTCGAGCAGGCGCGCCACGCCCAGACCGTCGACGTCGCCGGTGTTGAGCGGCACGGTCCACGAATCGCCCACGAACGACTGCGCCGCGAGGTTGTAGACCTCGTCGGGCTGGGCCTTCGCGACCGCGTCGATGAGCGAGGTCTGGTCGCTCATGTCGCCGACGATGAGGTTGATGCGATCGAGGATGTGCTCGATGCGCTCGGTGGACGGCGTCGCGGTGCGGCGCACCAGCCCGTGGACCTCGTAGCCCTTGTCGAGCAGAAGCTCGGCCAGGTACGAGCCGTCCTGGCCGGTGAGGCCGGTGATCAGTGCACGCTTCATGTGATGCCCCTCTTGGTGTGGCCGCGTCCAGCTAGCCCGCGTGCCGCTCGTCGTATCCCTCGCAGTTCGCTTCCCACCACTCGACCGTTCGCTTGATGCCCACGTCGAACGGCACCTTGGCCTCGAAGCCGAAGTACTCCTTGGCGCGGCTCACGTCGAGCTTGCGACGCGGCTGGCCGTTGGGCTTGCTCGTGTCCCACACGATCTCGCCCTCGTAGCCCACCGCATCGGCGATGGTGTGCGCGAGGTCCTTGATCGATATCTCCCACCCGGCACCCAGGTTCACCGGCTCGTCACCGTCGTAGTGCTCGGCGGCCAGGATGATCGCTCTCGCGCAGTCCTCGACAAAGAGGAACTCGCGCGTCGGCGAGCCGTCGCCCCACAGCACCACCGTCTCGCCGGCGTCCCGCGCGGCGATCATCTTGCGGATCATCGCCGGGATGACGTGGCTGCTCTCGAGATCGAAGTTGTCGCGCGGCCCGTAGAGGTTCACCGGGAGCAGGAAGATGCCGTCGAACCCGTACTGCTGGCGGTAGGCCTGGCACTGCACGAGCATCATCTTCTTGGCCAGACCGTACGGGGCGTTGGTCTCCTCGGGGTAGCCGTTCCACAGGTCTTCCTCGCGAAACGGGATCGGCGCGAACTTGGGATAGGCGCAGATCGTGCCCAGCGCCACGAACTTGCCCACCCCGGCCAGGCGCGCCTGCTCGATGAGCTGGATGCCCATGATCGCGTTGTCGTAGAAGTACCGGCCGGGATTGGCCATGTTCGCGCCGATGCCACCGACGACCGCCGCGAGGTGGATGATCACGTCTGGTCGCGCGACCTCGATCATCCGCACGACGTCGTCGAGCTTGGTCAGGTCGTAGTCGGGATACTCGGGCACGAAGACGTGCTGCGCACCTTTCGAGCGCAGCTCCTCTTGCACGAACGAGCCGAGAAACCCGGCCCCACCGGTGACGCAGACGCGCTTGTCGGTCCAGAAAGCCATCGAGCCCTCACTCACCTTGCTGGTCGTCAGCCCTTCGCGGTTCCAGTCGTCTTCGAGTCGCACGATGTCGTCTTCGCCCAGGTACTCCCCCACCTGCACCTCGATGACCTTCAGCGGTACCTTGCCGCAGTTCTCGATGCGGTGGACGGCTCCGACCGGGATGTAGGCGCTCTCGTTGACGTGCACCTCGATGACCTCGTCGTCGCGCGTCACAGACGCGGTGCCCGCCACGACGATCCAGTGCTCGCTGCGATGGTGGTGGCGCTGAAGGCTGGGCTTCGTGCCCGGCTTGATCTCGAGAAGCTTGATCTGGTAGCCGGGACCTTGGAGCAGGCTCGTCCACGACCCCCACGGACGCAGGCTGACCTTGGGCTTCGTGACCTCGGGGGCCCCGATCGCCTTGAGCGCGTCGACCACCTGGCGCACGTCCTGCGCGCGGTCCTTGGGAAGCACGAGCGTCGCATCGGTCGTGTCGACCACGACCAGGTCCTCGACTCCGAGCGTGGCGACGAGCCGGTCGCCCGAGTAGACGATGGTGTTGGTGCTGTCGATGTCCACGCCGCGGCCGACGCGCACGTTGCCCGACTCGTCGGCGGGCGCGATCGCCTCGAGCGCCAGCAGCGAGCCCACGTCGCTCCAGTTGAGCTGGGCGGGAATGACGGCCACCCGGTCGCTGCGCTCCATGACCGCGGTGTCGATCGAGACCGACGCGAGGGCGCTGAAGCGCTCGAGCGCCTCCGGGCCATTGCGGTCGGCAGGCTCCTGCGCCGCGATCCAGCGAGCCGTGTCGGCGATGCAGTGCGTTCTCGGGACCGCCGGCGTCCAGCTCCTCGAGCACGCGCGCGGCGCCCATCACGAAGATGCCCGCGTTCCAGAAGTACTTGCCGCTCGCGAGGTACTCCTCGGCCGTCGCGGGGTCGGGCTTCTCGACGAACTCCGCCGCCCGGTGCGGCAGCGCGCTTCCCCGCTCGAACTGCGGCAGCGGCTCGGCTGCGCGGATGTAGCCGTAGCCCGTCTCGGCACGAGTGGGGTTGATGCCGATGGTGACGATGTAGCCGTCCTCGGCAGCGGCGACCGCTGCGTTGATCGCGTCTGCCCACACGTCCCCGTCTTCGAGCAGGTGGTCGCTGGGAAGCACCACCATGATCGAGTCGGGGTTCTCGGCGGCGAACGTCGCCGCGGCAAGCGCGATCGCGGGCGCCGTGTTCTTGGGCAGCGGCTCTTGGATGTAGCGGACCGCATGCAGTGCGGGATCGGGCTGGGCCGTGAGGTGGTTGCGAAGCTCGTCGAAGAGCCGCTCGTTGGTGGCGACCACCACCGAGGAGCCCCCCTCGGCAAACGGGAGGATCCGATGCACCGCCTGCGCGATGAGCGACTCGGTCCCAAACATCGAGAGCAGCTGCTTGGGATTGAGCTCGCGCGACAGGGGCCAGAAGCGCTGGCCGCTACCGCCGGCGAGGATGACGGCGTCGACCTTGGCCACGCCTACTCCCCGCCTTCTGGGGCCGCGCCCGCTTTCTCGCAGCGCAGGATCCTCTCGAGGCTCTCGCGCAACGCTTCGCCGTACTCGGCGTCGCCAAGGCCGATCATGACGTTTGCCTCGAGCCAAGAGATCACGTTGCCGGTGTCGAACCCTTCGTCTGGCTCGACGACGACCGCGTAGAGATCTTCGGACTTGAGCAGCTCGACCAGCGCATCGGTGAGCTGGATCTCCTCGCCACGACCCGGCTTCACGTTGGGCAGTATCTCCATCACCTTGGGGGTGAGCAGGTAGCGGCCGAAGATCGCCAAGTTGCTGGGCGCATCGTTGACCGTGGGCTTCTCGACAAGCCCCGAGACCTTCCACACGCCGTCCTCGATCTCGGCACCGTCGATGACGCCGTAGCGCGAGACGTACTCCTCTGGGACGGGAATCACGCCGATCACGCTTGCGCCCGTGCGCTCGTGGACCTCGAGCAGACGCGGCAACACGCCGTTGTCGGGCACGAGCACGTCGCCAAGGAGCACGTAGAACGGCTCGTCGTTGGTGAACGGCGCGCCGCACATCACTGCGTGGCCGAGACCCTTGGGCCGCTTCTGGCGAACGTAGAAGACCTCGGCGAGATCCGAGATCGCTCGCACCTGGCGCAGGCGCTGCAGGTTGCCCGTGCTGTCGAGCAGCTGCTCGAGCTCGATCGAGCGATCGAAGTGGTCCTCGATCGCGCGCTTTCCTCGGCCGGTGACGATCAGGACGTCTTCGGCGTGAGCGGCGACGGCCTCCTCGACCACGTACTGGATGACCGGCTTGTCGACCACGGGCAGCATCTCTTTGGGCTGCGACTTCGTCGCCGGCAGGAAGCGTGTGCCGAGACCGGCCGCGGGAATGATCGCTTTCAAGTAGAAGACCTTCTCTCTAGATTGACGTGTGCTCAGCAGATGATATCGCGATACAGCCGCAAGGTCAGGCGGACCCGGCAGACAGCTCCTGGACGTAGCTTGCGAGGCCGTCGCGCCAACTGGGCATACGCACCCCGGCAGCTGCAGCACGCGAGCAATCCAGAACCGAGTTGGCCGGGCGCGCAGCCTTGGAGGTGAACGCCGCGCTCAGAACCGGTTCCACCGCCACGTCCAAGCAGGCGAGGCGGAGCTGCCTCAACCGCCAGCTCGTATCGCGAACAGCTCCCCGATCCAACCAGATGGAACAGACCGTCCTCGCCCGCATTGACAAGCCCGAGGATCCCCTTCGCAAGGTCGATCGTGTAGGTGGGTGACCCGACTTCGTCCGTCACCACCGACAGACGTCCTCGCTCGCGTGCGGCCTGAATGACCTTCAGCGGGAAGTTGACCCCTCCCGCGCCAAAGACCCAAGCCGTCCGCACGATGAGCGCTTGGGAATGCTCGCTCGACACGGCCTGTTCGCCCGCCAGCTTCGAGGCACCGTAGACAGATAGCGGGTTGCGGCTCGTCTGTCTCAGAGTACGGGCCCGGCTTGCGCCCATCGAAGACGAAGTCGGTCGACACGTGAACGAAGCCCATCTCCAGCGTCTCGGGCGGCGCGTGCCAGATTCGCCGCGCCTGTCTCGTTGACGTGGTACGCCCGCTCGGGCTCGTCCTCTGCACGCTCGACGTTGGTGTAGGCGGCGGCGTTGATCAGAACGCCCCGAGCGCCAGCGTGCAGAGACTCCTCGAACTCGGTCATTTGGCGGGCTACCGCGGCCTCGTCGCAGATGTCGAAGTCGGCCTCCGGAGGAGCCCGGAACGGCCGCGTCGCGCTCGTTCAAGACGCGCTGCAGCGCCGTCCCCAACATCCCGCTTGCGCCGGCTATCAGGAACGCG
Source organism: uncultured Actinomycetes bacterium (assembly GCA_963700665.1). Classification (GTDB taxonomy): domain Bacteria; phylum Actinomycetota; class Coriobacteriia; order Anaerosomatales; family PHET01; genus CAVPCY01. Next base: position 209,920 of record CAVOYK010000005.1, on the reverse strand, counting down.
CTCGCCATCCGGCTAGCTCCGCTCCTCGTACCAGCGCTTGCGCCAGTCGGCGAACTCCGCGGTGTGGTGCTTGATCTTGCTCCACCACCACTCGTTGTCGCGGTACCAGCGGATCGTCTCGCGAAGCCCCGTCTCGAAATCGACCACCGGCTGCCAGCCCAGCTGCTCGCGCGCCTTGTCGCACGCTATCGAGTAGCGCCGATCGTGCCCCGGGCGGTCCGTGACCGGCTCGACCGTCTCGTCCCAAGACAGGTCGAGCTCGTCGAGGATGATCTGCGTGATCTCTCGGTTGGTGCGCTCGTTGCCTCCGCCGATGTTGTAGACCTCGCCGGGCTCGCCGCGACAGCAGCGCTGCCTCGATGCCGTCGGCGTGGTCGTCGACGTGCAGCCAGTCGCGCACGTTCATGCCGTCGCCGTACAGCGGCAGCTTGCCGCCCTCGAGTGCGTTGGTCACGAACAGCGGGATGAGCTTCTCGGGGTACTGGTACGGACCGTAGGTGTTGCTCCCGCGCGTGATGAGCGCAGGCGTGGCATAGGTGGTGAAGTACGCGAGCACCTGCAGGTCGCCACCGGCCTTGCTCGCCGAGTAGGGGCTCGAGGGGTGGATGCGGTCGGTCTCGCAGAACGACCCGTCGTCGATCGAGCCGTAGACCTCGTCGGTGGAGACTTGCACCATCTTGCCGATGCCGCGCTCGCGCACAACCTCGAGCAGATTGTGGGTGCCGAGGATGTCGGTGTAGAGAAACGCCTCCGGTTCCGCGATCGAGCGATCGACGTGCGTCTCGGCGGCGAAGTTCACGATCGCGTCGGCCGAGCCCCACTCGTCAAGCGCCGCGCGAAACGCCTCTCCATCGCAGATGCAACCGCGCGTGAACGCGTAGCGCGGGTCGTCAGCGACGGGCTTGCAGGTTGTCGAGGTTGCCCGCGTAGGTGAGCTTGTCGTAGACGAGCAGCTCCCAGTCGGGGTGCTTGCCCAAGCACGCGGCGAACGAAGGCCGAGCCGATGAAGCCGGCCCCTCCACAGACGACGAGTCTCATCCGTTCTTCACGCCCCAGTCGTAGCCGATCGACGCGTCGTCGAAGGGCAGTCGGTACTCGTCGGGGTCGTCGTAGTTGTAGACCTCGGTGGGCGTGTTGACGATGTAGGCGGGCTCGGTGCCCACCGGTGTGAAGCCGTGGTATACGCCGGGCGGGATGATCACCAGGCGCTGGCGCTGCCACCCGATCACGAACTCGTTGGTCTCGCCGTGGGTGGGCGAGCCCTCACGCGTGTCGTGCAAGACGACCTTCGCCATCCCGCCCACGCACACGAAATGGTCGGTCTGCAGCTTGTGGTAGTGCCATGCCTTGACCACCCCCGGGTAGACCATCGTCACGTAGACCTGCCCGAACTTCTGGAAGTCGGGGTCGTCGCTGCGAAACATCTCCATGAGCAGCCCACGCTCGTCGGGCAGCACCTTGAGCTCCTTGACCTTCACGCCATCGATCACAGCGACTCCTCACAAAGATCCATCAGGTACCGGTAGTACTGAGAAGATGCCCCTTGCGCGGCCAGCCGCAGCGCGGGCTCGTCGATGAAGCCCATGCGGTAGGCGACCTCCTCGAGGCAAGCGACCTTCTGGCCCTGCCGCTTCTCGATGGTCTGAACGAACGCGCTTGCCTCCATGAGCGAGTCGGGCGTGCCGGTGTCGAGCCAGGCCATGCCGCGGCTCATCAGCCGCACGCTCAGGCTGCCATCCTCGAGGTACAGGTTGTTGAGCGTGGTGATCTCGAGCTCGCCGCGCGCCGAAGGGGTCACGCGCTTGGCCATCTCGCAGACTCGGCTCGTCGTAGAAGTACAGGCCCGTCACGGCGAAGTTCGAGCGCGGCTCGGTCGGCTTCTCCTCGATCGAGAGGGCGCGACCTTGATCGTCGAACTCGACGACGCCGTAGCGCTCGGGATCGAGGACCTTGTAGCCGAAGACGACGGCACCGCCCCTCAGAGCGTGCGTCGCGCGCGCCCCGCAGCATGTCCACGAGCCCGGTGCCGTAGAAGATGTTGTCGCCCAAGACGAGACACGCCGGACTGCCGTCGAGGAACTCCTCGCCGATGAGGAACGCCTGTGCGAGGCCGCCGGGCTTGGGCTGCTCCGCGTAGGCAAGGTCTATCCCCCATTGCGAACCATCGCCGAGAAGACGCTCGAACGCGGGGCGATCCGTAGGGGTGGTGATGACCAGGATCTCGCGGATGCCGGCGAGCATGAGAACCGACAGCGGGTAGTAGACCATCGGCTTGTCGTAGATGGGAAGCAGCTGCTTCGAGGTCGCCATCGTGATCGGGTGGAGCCGCGTGCCCGCACCGCCCGCGAGGATGATCCCCTTCAAGACTGCCCCCCTGAGTCTCCTAGAGCGTCTTCATGACGTCGGTCGCGGCCTCGATGAAGCTGTCGATCTCCTCGTCGGTGTGTGCGACCGACACGAAGCACGCCTCGAACTGGCTCGGCGCGAGCCAGAAGCCCTTGTCGAGCATGCCGCGGAAGTACTTCGCGTAGCGCTCGGTGTCGCTCGTGGACGCACTCGCCCAGTTCGAGACCTCGAGGTGCGTGAAGAACATCGTCGACATCGAGCCGACCCGGTTGCAGTGCGTATGTATCGCCGAGCTGCCCGCAGCGCGGCACAGGCCGTCCGAGAGCCTCTTGCCCTTCCGGTCCAGCTCCTCGTAGACGCCCGGCTGCGTGAGCGCCTCGAGTGTGGCGAGGCCTGCGACCATGGCGACCGGGTTGCCCGACAGCGTTCCGGCCTGATACACGGGGCCGGTCGGAGCGAGCTGCTCCATGATCTCGGCCTTGCCGCCAAACGCTCCCACCGGGAAGCCGCCGCCGATGATCTTGCCGAGCGTCGTGAGGTCCGGCGTCACGCCGTAGAGCTCCTGCGCGCCACCAAGCGCCACACGGAAGCCGCTGATGACCTCGTCGAAGATGAGCACGACGCCGAACGCGTCGCACAGCTCGCGAAGGCCTTCCAGGAAGCCGGGCTTGGGCGGCACCACGCCCATGTTCCCGGCGATGGGCTCGAGGATGATCGCAGCGATCAGGTCGCCCTGCGCCTCGAGCGCCTCACGCACCGAGTCGAGGTCGTTGTAGGGCAGCACGATGGTGTCGCCGGCCGCACCCTTGGTCACGCCCGGCGTCGACGGGATGCCCAGCGTGAGCAGGCCCGACCCGGCGGCCACGAGCAGCGCGTCCGAGTGGCCGTGGTAGTTGCCGTCGAACTTGATGAACTTCTCTCGGCCCGTGTAGCCGCGCGCGAGCCGGATGGCGCTCATCGTGGCCTCGGTGCCGCTCGAGACGAAGCGCACCATCTCGATGCTGGGCACCGCCTTGATGACCGCCTCGGCAGCCGCGACCTCGACGCACGTGGGAGCTCCGTAGCTCGTGCCGCGCTCGAGCTGCTCGCGCACGACCTCGAGCACCGGCTCGTATGCGTGGCCCAGGATCATCGGCCCCCAGCTGGCGACGAAGTCGACGTACTCGCGCCCGTCGATGTCCCAGATGTGGCTGCCCTTGGCGCGGTCGACGAAGCGCGGCTCGATCCCGACGCTCTTGTACGCGCGCACCGGCGAGTTCACGCCGCCGGGAATCAGATTGCATGCCGCCGAGAAGAACTCGGGTGAGGACTGAGTCATGAGGTCTGGGCCTTTCGTCTCGCGGGCTCGAAGTGACCGGAGGCCACTGCAAAGGAGTGAACGCACGGCAAGAGCCATTCTACCGCAGGATCACACCCCGCTGATGAGGCGTTTGAACGGACTGTCAGTCCTTGTAGATGAGGTGCTTGAGCACCCACGCGAGCTCGTCGGGACGAACGAACACCCCAAAGGGGATGTCGGCCTTGATGCTCTCGGCGATCTCGGCGTTCCCGCCCACGAAGACCAGCAAGGGCCGTGGCAGATCGGGGTCGCCCAGCATGGCCTTGGCGAGCTCGTGGATCGCCTGGTCGGGGCCGGTCTCGAGATCGAACACCGTGGCCACGGGGGACTCGGCCTCGATCGACTCGAGCGCGTTCGTGTCACCGGGGTCGATCGTCTTGATCTCCCAGCCGGCGTCTCCCAACGGCGCAGCGAGCGTCGCGCACTTCTCGGCATCGCTACAGACGAACATCAGCGTGTTGGACATGGAAGGCGACCTCCGTAGGAAACACGCATCGCAACCGACGGCTCAATCATACCAGCCTAGTCGGAGCAGACCCCGTGACGCAGCCGCTCGACGTCTCGCCACAGACGTGCGGTATCCTCGTCATCTACCAGCGCCGCGCTGTCCCGACGGCCACGCGTGTGCTTCGTACCCTCCCCGAATCGCCGCTGTCCCGTCCACCATCGGAGTCCCGCACGTGAACCTGCGCCGCGCAACCAGGGGCATCATCATCGCCGCGATGCTGAGCGCACTCGTCTACGCGGCGCTCGCCGCGCTGACCGACACGCAGTCCATCGCCGCGTCCCTGAGGGGATTCCCCCTCTCGACCCTCGCATGGATGTTCGCGCTGACGCTGGGGTGCTACCTCCTTCGCGCCGCGCGCTGGTGGTACCTCATGCGCTTCATCGGCCATCCGATGAGCGGTCGCGACGCGGTGTACACGCAGCTCTCCGGAATGACGATGACGGTCACGCCGGGCAAGGTGGGCGAGGTCCTCAAGGCCTACCTCGCGCGCGAGTTCGCCGGACTACCCATGGCGAGCGGCGTGGCCGTCGTCTTCTGCGAGCGCCTCGCCGACCTGATCGCCGTGATCGCGCTGTCCGCCGGTGCCATCTCGGTGCTTGGCAGCAGCCTCCCCGCCCTCGTGATCATCGCGGTCGCGGTAGCGGGAGGCACGGCACTGCTCAACTCGAAGCGGTTCCACGCGATCGCGCTGCGAGCCGCCGAGCGTCAGCCGTGGCTTCGCACTCACCACGGATCGGCGGCCGTTGTCTCGGGCACCGTTCGCACGATGCTCGCGCCCAGACCGCTCGTCACCTCGACGGTGATCTCGGTCGTGGCGTGGAGCCTTGAGGGGGTCGCCTTCGCGCTGTGCATCCGCGCCTTGGGATTCGACGGCCTCTCGGTGGCCGCCGCCGTCGCCGTCTACGCCATCTCGACGATCCTCGGCGCACTCACGTTCCTGCCAGGCGGCATCGGGCTGACCGAGGCATCGATGGCCGGCCTGCTGATCGCGGCCGGGATGTCCGGAGCAGATGCTTCGGCAGCCACACTGCTCATCAGGGTGGTCACGATGTGGTTCGGCGTGGCGCTGGGCTGGGTCGTCTTGTTCACGCGGCCATCCGTGGTGACGCAAGACTCGCAGGCTTCGACTCTGCCGAGAACGTCGAGTAGCGAGTCCCTAGCGCCGCGCCCGCAGCCCCACAACGAGAGCCGTCACGCCTGTGATGAGCGGAGCGATGAAGAAGACCGCCGTGAGCACGTAGAGCACGCTGTCGGGCATCAGATAGTCGAAGCCGACACGCAGATACGTCCACACAGCCGCGTACAGCGCCGCTGCGATGATTGCCACGATCGTCCCTGCCGAGCGCGCCGGAACCGTCGAAACGGCTGCCAACACGACCACCACCAGAAGCGCGATCGTCAGCCCGATCGCCGAGTCCTCCATGTCCATGCCGGCGAACAGCCCGATCATCAGTGCCACCCAGCCAAGCGTGCACAGCGCCCCAAAGACGACCGGCAGCAGCCACCGTGGGCTCACCGGCACGCTGGGGCGCTCGATTTCGGGCGTAGTCGACTCCTCGGCCACAGCAGGCCCTCCCCCTGTTGTCGGTACTCCTCGTCCCTGCTATTCGTGACCCGAGGTCGAGACTCCTACGTCGGCCGCAGCCTCCTCGAGCGAGCACTCGCCCTTCCATGCGGGCGGCTCGTAGGCGCAGTACGGCTCGGCCTCCAGGTAGTCGCCGGTGACCTCGAGCGCGCGCGCGCGACAGCCGCCGCACACGGCCTTGTACTCGCACGCGCCGCACTTGCCCTTGAGCAGCGAGTAGTCGCGCAGGTCGTTGAAGACCTTGGACTCGGTCCAGATCTCGCGAGAACGGCTTCTCCTTGACGTTGCCGAGCTGCATGTCGAAGTAGCCGCACGGCTGGATGTCGCCGACGTGGCTGACGAAGCAGAACGTGATGCCGCCGAGGCACCCGCGCGTCATCGCATCCAGACCGTACTCCTCGCGCGTGACCTTCTTGCCCTCGGCCTTGGCGAGCTGGCGGATGATGCGGTAGTAGTGCGGCGCGTCGGTCGGCTTGAAGTGCAGCGGGCTCGTCTTCTGGCGGTGGTACGCCCAGGTGAGCACCTTCTCGTACTCCTCGGGCGGGAGCTCCTCTGCGAGGATCTCGGAGCCGCGGCCGGTGGGCACGAGCATGAAGATGTGGAACGCGTCGACGTCGAGCGACTCGGCGAGGTCGTGGATCTCCTCGATGAGGTGCGCGTTGCGCGTGGTGACGGTCGTGTTGATCTGCACGCCCACGCCGTGGCGCCTTGGCCATCTTGATGCCCGCGATGGTCTGGTCGAAGCAGCCCGGCTGCGCGCGGAACTCGTCGTGCCCCTCGGCGGTCGGGAAGTCGACCGAGACGGTGATGCGCGGGATCTTGTGCTCCGCCATCTTCTGCGGCGATCTCCTCGGTGATCAGCGTGGCGTTGGTGCCGATGACCGGCATGGCGCCCTTCTCGTGGCAGTAGTCGACGATCTCCCAGATGTCGGGGCGCATGAGCGGCTCGCCGCCGGTGAGGATGATGATCGGGTTGCTGATCGTGACGATGTCGTCGATGACGGCCTTGATCTCGTCGAGCGACAGCTCGCCGTGGTAGTGACCGAACTCGGCGGCCGCGCGGCAGTGCACGCAGCTCAGGTTGCAGCTACGCGTGATCTCCCAGGCGATGATGCGCGGCGCCTTGATGCCGGTGCGCTCCTGGTAGGCGATCGCCTCGGGGCCGCCGCCGGGGCGAAAGCCCACGCTGCGGGCGCCGCCGTGGCGCTGGCGCTCCCCGGGTCCGCCGGGCACGCCGGCCGGATGGCCGCCGGGATGACCACCGGTCTTGGGGATGCCGGCGGGGTGCCCGCCGCCCACCGGGATCGCCACTGCGGCCTGACCGCAGCCGGCCTCGGCCTCGGCCATCTCCTGCTCGTTGATCGTGCCTTCGTCCTCGCCGAACTCCTCTTCGAGCTCGAGGTCCGGACGTGCCGAGGAATCGCCTACGTTCTCAGCCATGGAATGCGTACCTTTCGGGTTGCGAGTATCGGTGCCCTGCAAAGCGAATACTCTGCCGAGCGACGGGTAGTGCGAGCTAGCCCTTCAGCCACCGAGCGGCGTCCTTGGCGTGATAGGTCAGGATCAGATCGGCGCCGGCGCGCTTGAACCCGAGCAGCGTCTCGAGCACGACGCGCTCCTCGTCGATCAGTCGGTCGCGGCAGCGGCCTTCACCATCGCGTACTCGCCGCTGACACGTTGTAGGCCACGGTCGGGTAGCCGAACTCGTCCTTCACGCGGCGGATCATGTCCATGTAGGCGAGCGCCGGCTTGACCATGACGATGTCGGCACCCTCGGCGATGTCCAAGCTGCGCCTCGCGGATGCCCTCCTCGGCGTTCGCCGGGTCCATCTGGTACTGCTTGCGGTCGCCAAAGTCGGCGCGCTGTCGGCGGCCTCGCGGAACGGACCGTAGTAGCCGCTGGCGTACTTCACCGAGTACGCCATGATCGGGACGTCGTCGAAGCCCGCGTCGTCGAGCGCCTCGCGGATCGCAGCGACGCGGCCGTCCATCATGTCGCTCGGCGCGACCATGTCGGCGCCGGCCTCGGCGTGCGTCACGGCCTCTTTGGCGAGCAGCTCGAGCGTGACGTCGTTGATGACGCAGCCGTGGTCGTCGAGGACACCGCAGTGCCCGTGATCGGTGTACTCGCACATGCACACGTCGGTGATCACGTAGAACTCCGGGTCGTGCGCCTTGATGGCGCGGATCGCCTGCTGCACGATGCCGTCTGCGGGTCGTAGGCCTCGCTGCCCACCGCGTCCTTGCGCTCGGGCAGGCCGAACAGGATGACGGCCGGGATGCCGAGCTCGCGCAGCTCGTCGATCTCGGCAGGAAGCTGGTCGACCGAGAGCTGGAACACGCCGGGCATCGATCGAGACCTCGTCGCGCAGACCGGTTCCCGGCTTCACGAACAGCGGGTAGATGAGGTCGGCCGGCGACAGAGTGGTCTCGCGCACCATGGCGCGGATCGTCTCGTTGGCGCGCAGGCGGCGCGGACGATAGATCGGGTACTGCATTGAGTGCTCCTACTCGACGAACTCGTCTACCGAGACGCCCTTGCCCGCGGCCTTCTTGTCGTCGGTCGCATCGGCCTTCCTGAGCTTGCCGCTCTTGCCGGTCCCGAGCTGGTAGTTCACCCAGCGCTTGTACTGCGCGACCGCGTAGGCAAGAAGCATGATCATCGCAAGCCAGTAGACGATCTGGGCGACGAACGCGACTACCTGGCCGTACTGCATGATCCAGGCGTAGAAGCCACTGGGCTGCTCGCTGATGAGGGTGGGATCCATGAAGCGGCGTCCTTTCGGTCGGTGCTAGACAACAGTCAGGGCGGCATGTGAGGTCACAGGCCGCCCTGACATTCTACCCGTTGGTGGAGACGAGCGGATTCGAACCGCCGACCTCTGCCGTGCGAAGGCAGCGCTCTCCCAACTGAGCCACGTCCCCACGGATACGCTCGTGCCGCCCGAAGGCCCCACAGAGCGAAGGATATGATGTCAGGCAGGGGTTTGACTGTCAATTACGACGCACCCTCCCCAGCGGCGACGTAGTGCGCCGCGAGTGCGGCCGCGAGCTCGCCGACCGTGCTCTCTCTCCGGCTCCACCGCGACCTCATGCCCGGCTGCGCGAATCGCTGCACTCGTGACCGGGCCGATCGATGCCAGCACCATCACGCTGCAGCGTTGAGTCCGCGTCGAGACCGGCGCTGTCGAGCATCGCCTTGAAGTTGCGAAACGTCGACGGGCTCGTGAACGTCGCCGCGTCGACCGTTGCCTCGCGCAGCCTCTCGAAGACCTGCGGATCGGGCTTCCCCGGGACGGTCTCGTAGACCGGAACGACGTCCACCGTTGCGTCCCATGCGCGCAGGGTATCGGGGAGCAGTTCGCGTGCCTCAAGTGCACGCGGAATCAGCACGTGCGTGCCTTCCGAGATGCCCACCTCATCGAACTCCTTCGACGAGCCCCTCGGCGGTGTAGTCCTCCGGGACCAGATGCGGTTCGATGCCCAACGCGCGCAGGGCCTTGGCCGTGGCGCTGCCGACTACTGCGAACGACGGCTCGGCGACCGCATCGATGTCGAGGCCGTGGTGCTCGAGACGTCCAAAGAAGAAGCGCACCGCGTTGGCGGACGTCAGGACGATCCAATGGTACTGGGACACGCGGCCGATCGCTTCGTCAGCCGGTCCCCAGTCGGGGGGATCGACCGTTGCGATGACGGGGAACGCGAGCACCTCGGCACCGAGTGCCTCGAGCGGTTCGGCGAGCGCACCGGCCTGCTCGGCAGCCCGCGTCACGATGACAGAGCGCCCGGCGAGGGGCGCTCCCGAGTCGTGCGCGTGGGTGTCGACGTCGCTGCTCACGCCCTAGGTCTTGAGCAGCCCGTCGACGCCGTCGGCAGCCGCCGCGGCCCTCACGGCGGCGAGGATCTCGGCCGCGCCCTTCTCGTTCAGTGCGGCCACCATGCGCTCGCCCAGCTCGATCGGGCTCGTCGACCGAGCCCTCGAGGTAGTCGCGCACGATGGTGTCGCCCTCGACCGAGCCGACCAGTCCGTCCATCACGAGCGTGCCGTCTTCGATGCGAGCGTACGCGCCGATGGGCACCTGGCAGCCGCCCTCGAGCTTGCGCATGACGACGCGCTCGGCGGTGACGCACGTGAACGTCTCGACGTGGTTGATCTTGTCCATGACGTCGACCATGAACTCGTCGCCCTCGCGGATCTCGATGCCGATCGCGCCCTGGCCCACCGCCGAGACCATCTGCTCGGTCGGGATGTAGCCGGTGATGCGGTCCGCCCAGCCCATGCGCGTGATGCCGGCGCTCGCGAGGATCACGATGTCGACCTCGCCGTTCTCGGCCTTGCGCATGCGCGTGTCGAGGTTGCCGCGCACGTCGACGATCTGCACGTCGGGACGCAGCGCCTCGCACCTGGCTGCGACGCGCCGCAGCGAGCTCGTGCCCACTTGGCCGCCCTGCGGCAGCGACTCGAGGTCGTAGCCGGCGCCGGAGACGAGGCGTCGCGCGGGTCGACGCGCTCGGGCGTCGCGGCGATGTAGAGGCCCTCGGGCAGCTCGGTGGGGACGTCCTTCATCGAGTGGACGCACAGATCCACCGTACCGGCCGCGAGCTCGACCTCGAGCTCCTTGGTGAACAGCCCCTTGCCGCCCACCTTGGCCAGCGGCACGTCGAGGATCTTGTCGCCGGTGGTCTTGATGATCTTCAGCTCAACAGGAAGGCCGGTGATCTGCTTCCACCAGCCCCTTGATGTAGTTCGACTGCCACAGGGCGAGCTTGCTGCCCCGGGTTCCGATTACCAGCTTCTCGCGACTAGGCACCGATCGAGTCTCCCATCTCTTTCTTCTTCGCGGCAGCCGACTTCTCGCCTCTGCCGAGGATGCTCTTGATCAGGCCCAGCCCGTGCGGGTTCTTGCCCTCCGGATTGCTGTCCAGGCCGTAGAGGTAGCGCGCGGTCTCGACGTAGCTCGTAGCCGTCCTTCTCGCCGGCCGACCTGCTTGAGTCGCGCAGTGGGACCGTGAAGCATCTTGTTGACGATCGAGCAGGTCAGCGCTCTCGACCGTCTTGAGCTCCTTCTCCGACAGGCCGCCCAGGCGCTTGAGCGCCTTCTCCAGCTCCTCGGCGCGGATGCTCTCGGCCTTGGCACGGATCGCCGCGACCGTCGGCACGACCTCCATCGACTCGAGCCAGCGCTCGAACTCGTCCATCTCCTCGGCGATGATCACCTCGGCGCGCTCGGCCTCGACCATGCGCTCCTCGAGGTTCGACGAGACGACGCCGTTGAGGTCGTCGATGTCGTAGAGGTAGACGTCGCCGACCTCGTTGAGCACGCGGGATCGATGTCGCGAGGCACGGCGATGTCGATGAGGAACAGCGGGTCGCGACGGTGCCTGACCGCGGATGGCCACGCGGTCCTTGGTGATGACGTAGTGCGTGGCCGCGGTCGACGAGATGACGATGTCGGCCTCGCTCATGCGGTCGAACAGGTCGTCGTAGCGGATCGCCTCGCCGTCGAACTTCTCGGCGAGCTCGGCGGCACGCTCGTAGGTGCGGTTGGCGACGAGCACGCTTGCGCACCCCGTTGCTCACCAGGTGCTTCGCGGTCAGCTCGCTCATCTTGCCCGCGCCCAGAATCAGGACGCAGCGTCCCTCGAGGCTCTCGAAGACGCGCTTGGCGAGCTCGACCGCGGCGTAGCTGATCGACACCGCGTTCTCGCCGATGTCGGTCTCGGTGCGGACGCGCTTGCCCACCTCGAAGCTCTGGCGGAACAGCTTGTTGAACACGCGGCCGCAGGCGCCGTTGGTGAAGGCGTGGTCGTAGGCCTCCTTCACCTGGCCGAGGATCTGCGCCTCGCCAAGCACCATCGAGTCGAGCGACGCGACGACCCGGAACAGATGCTTGACGACCGCCTCGCCCTGCGAGATGTAGAGGTAGCGCACGAGCTCGTGGCGGTCGAGATCGTGGTAGTCGGCCATGAAGTCGATGATGGCGTCGGGCCCGTCGAAGCCAGTGGCCGTGACCGCGTAGATCTCGGTGCGGTTGCACGTCGAGACGATCACGGCCTCGGCGACCGCGTCGGATTCGGTGAGCCGCGAGAGAGCGTCCGCCTGCGGTGCGCAGGGAACGTGAGCTTCTCACGAATCTCGACCGGGGCGGTCTTATGGCTCAGGCCGACGAGAGTCAGATGCATGCCTGCTGTGCTCGCCTCACCAGGTTCTATAGGTCGCCGCCTCACGAGGCGACGCTTGGACGCAGAAGCGCCCTCGCCGGAGCGGTGCGTGTTGTTCAGGCAAGCAGGCCCGGCGAGGGCGATATCAAACGCGATATGGCGCACCACTGCTCGTTGCCTGAACGCTCGGATTCTACCATCTGCGGCCTGTGTGGAGCAATCCGAGAAGCCCCTTCCCACCGACGGTATCGAGAAGCGAGAAAGGTGCCAGTCTCGACGAGTGAAGCAACATTAGCGCCCCTGCTTGGAGGTCCCGGCCCTCGCCACGCGGCGCCGGAAATCGAGCACACGGACTCCTCCGCCGACGGCTCGAACAGGAACGCGCTACGAAGACTCTCCCTCTTCGAGCTCGAGACCCGGCATCGTGAAGCTCGACAGCGACGGTGCACCCGCCACATACACCATGCAGCCCACAGCGTTCGCCTCAGCTGCGACCGCTCGCTGCGTCTCTGCGTCATCGAGGAAACACAGGGCGAGCGAAGCACCGAGCAAGATCCCCGCGCACGTAGCCGCGAGACTCGAACGACGAGACGCTTCGGGTGCCGGGCTGGCAACCTCGGGTGCAGCCGGGCCGCCGGTGATGATGGCGACGCGCGCGCCCGAGGCGAGCAGATCGTGAACCACGCGGGCCGCGCGCTGCATCGCTGCCCAACACGACGGTTCGAAGGCCGTTCACGTCAAGAAGGATCGGCAGCAGACGCCCCTGGGCGTCGCCGGTCGGCTTCGCCACGCTAGAGGCCGAAGATGTGGAACCCGACCGGAAGCGTTCGAGCAAGGATCGCGAGGATGAAGACGAACACAGCACCCCACACGGCGATCCACGCAGCTACCCGGCTCGACACCTCGGCGCGATAGACGACCGAGAGATACGCGGCGAACGTGAACAGGACGACGCCCGCCATCATGATGCGCGGGATCGAGCCACCAGCCCTGCACGTCCACTTGAACCGCGCGGATGATTCCAAGAAGCAGTCCAGCGGTGTAGACCGGGAACGCCAGTGCGATCGAGCGGCGCCCGACGGTCTGAAGCGTCGCAAGCGACGGCAACCGGCGGACGAACCGATTGGTCTTGTGCCTCTTGAGCTGTGAACCCTGGTAGAGGTACAGACCGTTCGAGACGGCGCCAAAGATGAAGCCCGCGTTCGCGAACACGATGAGCGCGACGTGGAACCCGACTCGCCAGTCGTCGAGCTGCGCTGCGATCGAGCGGGTCGCCGACGATGGCGCCGCCGCCCTCGCCACCCATGAGCTGGGCGACGACCATCAGCACGACCGCTACCGGGACGAGAAACGCCCCGTACGCGCGGATGCGCAAGACGTGCTCCATCACGAAGTAGAGCAAGCACGAGAGCCCACGACGCGAGCACGAGCTGATTGCTGCCGGTCAGTGGCGTCCCGCTGTTCGCCACCGAGTTCGCCCCGATGGAGAGCGTCTGCATGATGAAGCCGGCCCCGGTCAGGAACCGAGCCCACCATGCGACCTTCTGCCGGCGCAGATGAACTGGTAGGCGTAGAGAACCGTCGCGCCGACGTACAGCACGAACGCGAACCAGAACAGTACGACTGAGGCTTGCTCCACTTGAGCCGTGTTCCCTTCGGCGGCTTCGTCCGACCCCTCGGGCGCCAGTGCGCCCGCCCCACAAGTATAGGGCTCGCGCCGCTACACGCGAGCCGCTGGTCCAGCGCTAGGTTGCCGAGGAGCCCTCGCGACGCGCCACGGCTTCCTCGAGCGCAGCGAGCTGCTTCTCGACCGCAGTCACCTTGCGCACGCCGAACGCCACGTACAAGACGAACCCGAGCCACAGAGGAAGTACGCGGCGATAACGTAGGGGGCAGCCTCAAGTACGGTCTTGTATATCTCGGTCAGGACGGGATCCATCTGGTCCTCGCTTTCGTGAGACTAGCCCTCGAGGGCTGCCTTGATCTCCTCGATGTGCTCCTGCGCGAACTCCTCGCGCAGACGAAGCCTGAACACGACCCATGCGATCATGAGCATGCCGAACATGCCCATGAGAAAGGCCGCCAGCTGGGTGCCGGTCAGGCCGCCGCCTGAGCGCAGGACCACGGGGTGAACCGAGCTGGGCACCAGCCGAGTGATGGCGAACGAGATCGGCGCATCGAGGAACGCGAAGATGCCGAACACGGCAGCGTACGTCGCGCGGCGCTCCTCGTCTTCGATCGAGTTGCGCAAGACGAAGTAGGCGATGACGAGCAGCGTCATGATGAAGTACGTCGTCAGCCGCGGCTCCCACACCCACCAGGTGCCCCACTCGAAGCGCGTCCACAGGTCGCCGGTGATCAGCGTGAGAATCACGAACACGAGAGTGACCTCGGTGGCGATCTTGGCCCGCGTGTCGTACTTCTTGTCCTTGGTCATGAGGAACCGCACGCCGTAGTAGGCCGTGAAGAAGAACACCAGGAAGCTCGAGATCGCGACCGGCACGTGGAAGAAGAATATCTTCTGACTGAACAGCAGTTGGTTGCTGATAGCGATGCCGCCGACCATGGCCGTGCCACCCACGCCGCCGCCCAGGACAACAGGCGCCACAAGGAACGCCATGAAGAAGTCCAGCGCGGTGAGTGTCCCGCCCAGCACGAGCAGAGCGTAGAGCCAGGTGTTCTCGGTTAGGCCAAAAAGACTGCGCCTCACGTCACGCGCCTCCGTATCCCGTATCGAGCGCCATCAGGCGCCGATGATGAACTCGTACAGACCGAACGCCGCGAGCAGCATTATCGCATCGTAGCCTGCAGCGATGCCGAGCGATTGCCAGTAGACCTGAACCCAGCCGTCCACGAAGGCCGCATCGCCCATGACGACACCGGTCGCCGCACCGACACACGCAAACAGAAGCGGGAACATGATCGGGATGAACATCACCGCGAGGATGAAGTCCTTGCCCTTCGTGTTCACCGACATAGTTGCAAGCATCGTGCCCATTCCCGCGATGCCGATCGAGCCCACCAAAAGCACGAGCGCGAGCATCCAGATGGGGCCCGCGAGCTGCTGTCCGGACAGGAAGAAGAAGTAGAACATCGGCACGATGATCACTTCGACGATCAGCAAGAAGAGCAGGTTGCCGACGGACTTGCCGAAGAAGATGACGGGACGATCGATCGGAGAGAGCAGCAGCGCGTCGAGGCACCCCTGGTCCTTCTCGTGGACGAGCGAGCGGTTGAGCCCCAGCAGCGACGTGAAGATGATCGCGAGCCACAGCAGCCCGGCGGCGATGATAGCCCACGTCGAACTTGGAGCCGACCTGCGACAGTGCGAGGTAGTAGACGACCAGCACGAGCAGCGCGTAGAGGCCCATCGAGGTGAGCATCTCTTTGGTGCGCAGCTCCATGACGATGTCCTTGCGAAGAATCGCCTTGAACTGTCGCCACGAGGACATGCGAGCGCTCTTGGTCTTCTCGGCCATCTACGACACCCCCAGCCCGACGGTGGTGCGGTAGGTGGTCGCGAACTCGTCCTCGTCGATGAACTCCTTGTCCTGGAACAGCACGACCTTGCCCTTCGCGAGGATGAGCGCATGGCTGCACAGCTCCAGCCCCTTGGCGAGATCGTGGCTGACCATCACGAACGTGTGCCGCGCTCTGACCGAGGCGATCAGCCCGTCCAAGATGTCCATCGCATGCGGGTCGAGACCCGAGTACGGCTCGTCGAGGAAGATGATCTCGGGTTCGTGCAGGAGCGAGCGGGCGATCGAGAGCCGCTGGATCATGCCGCGCGAGAAGGTGCGCACGAGGTCGAGACGGCGGTGGTCGAGCTCGACCGCGGTGAGCAGCTCGTGGATGCGCTCCTTGGGGTTGTCGAGGCAGTAGAGCTCGGCGAAGAACTCCAGGTTCTCCTCGGCGGAGAGGTCGGGGTAGAGCAGCGGGTTGTGGCTGATGAACCCGATGCGCTCGCGCAGCTCCACGGCGTCCTCGACCACGTCGAGACCCAGGACGCGTGCCTTGCCCTTCGAGGGGATGGTCAGCGTCGAGAGGACCTTGAGCAGCGTGGTCTTGCCGGCGCCGTTGGGCCCGAAGATCGACAGGAACGCGCCCGTGGGCAGCTCGATGTCGACCTTGTCGAGCGCCTTGCGCGCGCCGAAGGTCCGGGAAACCTCCCGGACCTCCAGAGCGAAGTCTGTTCGTTGCGTCGTCGGCCATTCCGCTAGCGCTTGCCAGCCTTGCGCTTGCCGGCAGCCGGAGCCTCGACGGCAAGAGCGGGCCGCTTCTTGGGCCACGCCGCCAAGGCGGTACCGAGAAGCAGCAGGATGAAGCCGCCCCACGCGAACCAGATGAGCGGGTTGATCTTCACGTTGACCGAGAGCTGTGTCGTTCCGTTGGGGCCCTCCTGCTGGCCCTGATACACCACGAAGATGTCGCGCAGCAGCTCGGAGTGCACTGAGCGTCGAGCCGCGTCTGACCCTGGCGGGCGAATGCGGTCAGTCCGGGCTCGATCACGCCGAGGTCTCTGCCGTCGCGCTGGACCTTGAACACCGCGACCTGCCGCTCGTCACCGTTGGGCAGCTTGCTGTCCTCGATCCTGTCGAGTGTCAGCGTGTAGTTCGACGACCTCGAGCTTGGCGCCGGGCGTGTTCGCGCATGAGCGTGCTCACGTCGCGCACGTACATCGACGAGCCCACCAGGCCGATCAGGATGATGCCGATACCGATGTGGGCCATGTATCCGCCCGACTGCGTGCGCGCCTTGACGATGATGTTGCCCAGCGACGCGAAGAAGCCCTCACCCTTTGCCGCCGAGCGCTTGCGGGCACCCTCGATGAACAGCGAGGTGGTCGTCGAGATCAGCAGCGCGGCGGCCAGACAGGCCGAGCACCGCGATCACGTCGTAGACCGCTTGGGGGCCGAACGCCTGCAGCGTAGCCGCGCCCTTGCCACCGGCGGCCATGGTCAGCCCATAGATCGGGCGCAGGTTCGCGACCCACTCCCACATGAGCAGAGCGAAGATGACCGCGGTCGACACCAGCGGCCACTTGACACGCGACCAGAACGTGGGGCCGTCGGTCTTGCGCCACGCAGAGCAGCGGACAGACGGCGATGATGAACACGTACAAGACGCCGATCGGCCGCGCGAGCAGGTCGTACGAGACCGGCCCGATCGACTGCCCGCCAAACGGCAGCCAGGAGGGAAGCGCCGAGGTGACCGTCATGTAGGCGACCAGCAGACCGGCGACGAGCATGATCAGGTTGTTGAAGTAGTACGCTGCCTCCTTGCCGGTGAGCGACTCGAACTCGTCGTTGCCCGAGAAGTTGTCCCAGCGCAGCCAGATGCCGATCGCCGGCCGCGAGCACCGAGCCCACGATCATGCTCAGGAAGAAGCACGAGCGAGACCAGGTCGGGCGCGAACGCGTGCACCGACTGCACGACGCCCGAGCGCGTGATGAACGTGCCGAGGATGACGAGCGCGAAGGTGAACGCAGCCATCATGATCGCCCACCGCTTGAAGCCGTCTCGGCGGCGATAGATCGTGAAGCTGTGCAGCAGGCCCACACCGGTCAGCCACGGCAGCAGCGAGGCGTTCTCGACCGGGTCCCAGGCCCAGTAGCCGCCCCAGCCGAGAACGACGTACGCCCACACCGAGCCCAGCCCGATGCCGGCGCCCAGGAACAGCCACGAGAACACGGTGATGCGGTCGACGATCTCGACCCAGCGCTTCGAGCTGTCGTTGACGATGAGCGCGGCGATCGCGAACGCGAACGGGATCGTGAGACCCGCGTAGCCGATGAACAGCGTGGGCGGATGCAGGATCATCGCCCAGTGCTGGAGCAGCGGGTTCATTCCGTAGCTCGCTGCCTCACCCACCAGCTCGCCGCCGGGTCCAGGAGCTGAGCCGGCGTCGCCTTGAAGGGCTGGTTGGGTACCGAGAACAGCATCGCTGCGCCGAAGAGCGCCTGGACGACGTTGGTGACCATCAGGCCCATGTTGGAGAGCTCATCGGTCCGGTCCATGCGCTGATACGCCACCCACGACGCGAACAGCGACAGCAGCCACGCCCAGAACAGCAGCGAGCCTTCTCGGCCGGCCCACAGCCCTGAGAGCTTGTAGAGCCACGCGAGTCGCGAGACGTCGGTCGAGTGGTTCTCCGCGACGTACAGCAGCGAGTAGTCGCCTCGGAAGAACGCGAACACCAAGCACGAGCGAAGCGATGGTCAGCGCACCCATCGCCGCGAACGTCATGATGTAGCCGAGGTTGGTCGCACCCTCGCCGTCCTTCTCGCCCATTCTGCGGCCCACCAGCAGCGCGATGACCGAGATCACCGCCGCTACGAAGCCGAGAGCGAGGAAGGTCTGCCCCAGCACGATCATAGAGTTCTCCCCTGTCTTGGAGTGGTCACGAGAAGCGCCCCGGACGCGAATCCGGGGCGCTCCCTTCGGTTACTTCTGTCCTTGCTCCAGCGACACGTTCGTCGCTACGAACTTGCCATCGGCCTCGATCGCGCCGGTCATGACGACCTGCGATCCATCGGTCATGCCGCTTGGCAGCGCTCCCTCGAAGACCACGGCCACTTCTTCGCCACCTGTTGGCGTCGAGGTCACGAAGAAGCGGGCCTCACCGCCCGGCGCGACGATCGTGCCGGCCTTCACGTAGCCGGTCGCCTTCACCGTCGTGCCCACCATCGACTCACCCTTGCCGAGAAGGTCCGCGATGGGCAGAGCGCCGGTAGCGGACTCGTACTTGGACGGGCACTTGGTGATCATCTCGTCAGCGTCGATGCTCCCGTCGGTCGCAAGCTTGCCGGTGACGATAGCGGTCACGCCATCGCCGAACGTCGAGGGTACCGCACCGTTGTACACGACCTTGACGGTGGGGCCGGTCTGAGCCGTGTCCTTCTCGTCTCTGATCGTGAAGCGCATGGGATTGCTCTTCTTGTCCCAAGAACCGGCCACCACAGCGCCGCCTACCTTGACGCGCTCTCCTTGCAGTGCAGCATCGGACGCGATTTCCTCGACCGACTTGTAGTACGCCGTGCCGCCTCGCCCACCTATGCTCGCGAAGACTGCGATGATTGCGAGAAGGACGATCGCGGTCACCCCGAGAAGCCTATTGCGGGCCCGCTTGTTCACTAGCGCTCACTCCCTTGTTGCGGCCGCTGACCGACCGTCTACGCACAAGTCAGGACGAGGGCGCTACGCGCGAGATCGCGCGAGATCGCACCGCCTACCCAACTCGCTTGCCTGAACATTCGGATACTACCATCGTCTACAGGGGCGCGACAATCGTTCTGCCGGCCCGCTGACCGCTCGATTTCAGGTCCCTTCATGCAACCAGCGTGCCGTTCGGACCGCGCGTCTTGCCTCGGCCTAGAAAGCGACCAAGCCTGTCGTCGAGAGAGCCTCTCTGATCGCCTGTTCGCTGGTCGTGGAGTCACAGAACTGGACCTCGACACGCGGATCCTCGACGTAGAGCGTGACTGCCCCAATGCCCTGCATCCCGGAGAACGAGTCGAGCAGTTTCTCACCACTGTCGGCCAGGTCGACGCCCTCGTTGGGGGAGACCTTTATCATCGTCGATGTGCAGGCGGAAGCCTCACCGCCAAACGACTTGGTCAGCTTGCCATCGGCCACCTGCGGGCCGGACGCAAGGTTGATCGTGACGACCGCCGTGGCCACCAGCACGCCTACTGCCACCATCATGATGCCGACAGGGCTCAGTCGCCGGGCGCGGGGCTGCGGGGCGTCGTCTGTGCCCTCCGTCTCCTCGGCACCGGCAACGTCCTCGACGCTATCGGCATCGGCCACGTCCCCAGCGCTATCGGCGTCGGCAACGTACTGGATCGCGGCTCCCGGGTCATCGACTGCGACCCTGGCGGCCGACTTCGCAGACATCTTCCGAGAGATCCCGACGACCAAGGCGACGGCTGCAGCGAGTGCGCCGATCCCCAGAACCAGCGGGATCGCCGTGCCCGCGGCAGACGGTGGGGCCGGAGTGGCCGCGGCCGGGGGAGCGACCGTGTAGCCGAAAGCCATCTCCAAGGGCGCTCCGGCCTCGACGTCCTCGAAGGTGCGTGTGTAGTAGCTCGAGCCGTCCCCGGCGGGCTCGAGCTTGGCGCCTTCGGCCGGCGTGAACCACCGATGAGCCCGCCGGGAGGTAGACGCTGAGCCGGGCCGTGGGCACAGATTGGCTGCTGACCCACTTCAGCGATGCCGCGTAGGCATTGCCATCAAACGCCGCAGCCGGAGGCACGGATACCTCCACCTGGCCGCGTCTCGCCTGAGAAAGAGTGAACGAGTACACGTCCATGCCATCTCGCGTCACCTTGGACGGTTGTGCGGCGGGATCCTCGGCAGGGGGTCCACCCAAGACCTCGCCTATCCAGATGAACTCGGCGCCCGCCGGCACAGAAAGCTCGACGTGCAGCGGGCAGCTTGGCGTCTTCAGGCAGCACTCCCGAGACGAGCAGAAGCGAACCCGAGTCGCTGTCCTTGGCGATGGCGTCGACGCTCTCCCACTGGACTGGCTGAGCGACTGCCACAGACGCGAAACACAATACTGCTGAGAATACGGCGGCGACGAGCGCCGACCGAAGATGAAGAGACACGGTGACTCCCTTGCGTAGACATCGGTACGAACAGCTTGAGACTGCCGGCATTCAGATGCGCAACGGAGCCAGACCAAGGGGGACCGACAACGGCGAAGCGCTGTCTTGTGCTCCCACGCGATAGGCGCCGCGAACCCCGGTCACGGCTCCCCGAATCCTGTCAGACACATCTGCGAGCAGCCGAGAAGCCAGCGCCTCGCGCTCTCTCGGCGCGATTGACTCGGCCACAGCAGGCATGGATGCCCGACTCGCACATCAGCTCACCGCAGACCACCGCTAGCGCGATGGCGAACAGCAGCAACAGGGCGAACCCAGCGTATCGAAAAACATCGGTCATGCGCGACACGGTAGCAGAGAGCGTGCCGCGCAGGGCATTCTCCACTAACTCTGCAGCCACTTCACATCCGGGGCGAAGCCGGTCAGGCGCAAGAGCTCCAGATAGCGCTCTGAGCTCAAGGCCGCCTTGGCGCCGTCGAGGGCGACCATGGTCGCCTCGATCACGTTGGTGCCGAAGCTGCGACCCTCGAGCCGAGGCGTGCTCGTGACCAGCAGTTCGACGCCCCTGCCGCGAAGGAACTCCACGTCCTCGGTGGTGGTCGTGTTGGTGACGACCCACTTGCCGGTCATGTCTTGAGGCATGTACTTGCGCACGTACTTGTAGTCGCCAGCGATGATGTCAGCGTCACGGGAGAGTTGAGCGTGCTTGGACTCGTGCTCGACGGCGGTCTCGTGGTCGGTCACTGAAGGATAGAGCCAGCTGAACGGCAGTTGGACCGCGATCGGCGCGATCGTACGAACGGTCCGTGTGAGCGTCGCACGGTTGTGGATCATGATCGGTACGTCGAGCGCGTAGAGCAGGTCCGCGTAGGTCATGTCGCACCCCGCGTCTGCGAAACCCATCGCCATCCCCCACCGGTCGACAGCCGAGGTGACCAGCACCTTCTTGCCGGCGAGCTCCAGTCCAAGGCTCTCACGCATATGCTTCACGACAGCCCCCTCGACCGCGCCCTTGAGACCGGCGCCGCACACAATGGGCGTTGCGGAAACCGCGTTGCTGAACCGCTTCGCGTCGCGGAAGTAGTAGTCGCGATCGGCGGCGTGCACGACCAGATCGATGCCGCCGATCCCAAAGGCGTCCACCGTACCGTCGAGCTCGCGGAGTCGCGCCTCGGCACGGTCCATATCGCCGTCGGTGCCCTCTCGGCGAATCAGGAACCTCTCACCGAACAGCTCCACCTCAACGGCGTGGTCTCGTTTCGACGACCCGATGCTGACACCGACTACTTCCTTGATTGCGTCCACCTCCCGGCTATCTCGTCCGCGGCGTCGCGCAAGGCCCCGCCCACGCGACCGCTGTGTGCGCGCTTCCCGGCCGGCGCCGACATCACGGCGGAGAGCACGGCGTCCAGCTCGGCCGTGTCGACGTGCTTGTCCTCGCGGATCGGAGTATGGCCGAGTGGGATTCCCACGATGTCGATGCCGAGGATCTTCTCGATGGTCTTGATTCGCCAGTCGCTCGCGATCAAGACCAGCGTGTCGAAGTCGCGCATCACGGCGAGGGTCTCGAGCAGCTGATTGAAGACCTCGGAGGGCGATCCGCTCTCGATGCTCTCTCGTTCGGCCTGTCTGACGACGAGCACGAAGTCCACCGAGTGCTTGTCGGCAAGCGCCCGGACCTCATCACAGTTGGCGATGGGGAAGCCCACAAGTGCGACGCGCGGACCACGGCGGACCTCTCCGAGCGTCTCGAGGAAGCTCACGAAGCTGCGCTGCACGCCGGCGTTTCGCGCGGCCTCCTCCTGCGTCGCGCCAGACTCCCTGTCCGCCAAGATCGCGTCGAGCGCATCAAGCAGCCTCTCTCGGCTCACGACCTTCTCGCCGATGCGGTAGAACTCCACGGATGCCCCTCTCTTGTGTACAGGCGTGTACACAGGCCGAGTATACGCGAGGGGCGAGCCGCAGCGGCGCTATCGATTGCGATCGCGGATGATTCGGAGTCCCGTGAGTGTGAGGTCAGCATCGACGTGCCCGATGGTCTCGCACAGCGGGGCCATGCGCGAAGCCAGCCCGCCGGTGGCCACGACGGGGGTCTCGGTACCCAGCTCCGTCCAGACGCGTCTGACAAGGCCGTCGACCATCGCCGCCTCGCCCAGCATCAGCCCCGACTGCACGCTCTCTCGAGTGTTCGTGCCGATCACTCGCTCGGGAGGCTCGAGGTCGACCTTGGAGAGACGGGCGGCCTTCGAGAACAGGGCCTCCGCACTGGTCTCGACCCCCGGAGCGATCGCGCCTCCCAGATACGCACCGTCAGCCGATATCACGTCGAGCGTGGTCGCCGTTCCGAAATCCACGATGACGACGGGCCCGCCGAGCGACTCGTACGCAGCGACTCCGTTCACGATGCGGTCGGCGCCCACCTCGTGGGGGTTGTCGTACCGGATCGGCATTCCCGTCTTGAGACCTGGTCCGACGACGAGCGGATCGCAGCCGGACGCCGCCGAGATCGACCTCTTCCCAGGCCACGGTCAGGCGAGGCACGACCGACGACATGACGACGTCGTCGATGTCATGCCAGTCGTGCTCGGACAACGCCAACAGCCCGCCGACCTTCACGCGCAGTTCATCGGCGGTCAGCGATGAGTCGGTCGAGATGCGCCAGTGCCCGTCGAGGACCTGGCCGTCGAACAGCCCCAGCACGGTCTGGGTGTTCCCTACGTCTACGGCGAGCAGCACGCTCGTCCCCTCTCGGTCGGGCACATGACGGCACGGTGACGCACGAAGCATGAACCACCGGATGCCGGTGCTATCATCGGCGCGAGGCTGCTGCGTGCGCAAGCGATCGTGCCCCAAGACACCGCTGAGCAGCCATGATACGCCCACCCGTCCAGGAGGCGCTTCTCAGATGAGCGAGACCCCCGCCCGCATACTCGTTGTCGACGACGAGCCATCAATCACCGAGTTCGTCTCGTACAACCTCAAGAAGGAGGGGTACGAGGTCTCGGTGGCAGAAGACGGCGACGTGGCGCTCGAGCTGGCCGCCGCCACCGCATTCGACCTCGTCGTGCTCGACGTGATGCTTCCCGGCATGGACGGCTACGAGGTCTGTCGGCGCCTTCGCGCGACCTCCAGCGTGCCGGTGTTGTTCTTGTCGGCGCGCGACACCGAACTCGACAAGGTCGTCGGACTCGAGATCGGTGGAGACGACTACCTGGCCAAGCCGTTCGGCGTGCGCGAGCTCACCGCGCGGGTCAAGGCACTGCTGCGGCGCGTGCACGCAGGCGCCCGCGATGTTGCGAGCGGCGGCGAGAAGATCGTGGTCTCCGGTGTGACGCTGGACGAAGCCGCGCACGAGGCCATGGCGGGCGAGACGCGCATCGATCTGACGCCACGCGAATTCGAGCTCCTCGCGTGCTTGATGCGGCACGCGGGCAAGGTGCTCTCTCGCGACCAGCTCCTGCGCGAGGCGTGGGCCTGGGAGTACCTGGTCGAGACCAAGACCGTCGACACGCACGTCAAGCGACTGCGCGACAAGCTCGAATCCGCAGGAGTCGACCCGGCACTGGTCGAGACGGTGCGAGGCTACGGCTACCGCTTCAGGGCGGTCTAGCGCATGCGGGGCACTATCCGCTCCGGAATAGCACGAGCCATCATCGTCACGGCCTTGCTCAGCTCGATTGCGACCGCTGGCGCTGCCTATCTTGCCGGCTCGACCGATCCGCTCGTCCTCGCAACCATAGTCGCCGTCATCGTGACCCTCGCCGTGATCGTAGGACTCGCCGCGGCGCGTCGTCAGACGGTCACCCTCGAGCGGCTCGCTGCGGCCGCGGCCTCCTTCGCGGCCGGCAACCTCGACGTCCGAGCCAAAGTCGAGGGCCCCCGTGAGGTGCGGCTGATCGCAGACTCGTTCAATCGTATGGCCGAGGAGGTGTCGGCTGCGCTCCAACAGGTCACCGCCGAAGAGCGGCGCAAGACTCAGTTCGTCTCCGACGTCAGCCACGAACTCAGGACCCCCCTGACCGCCATTCGGGGCGCTGCTGAGACGCTGCTCGACGGCGACGTGGCCCCCGACGACCAGGAGCGATTCCTGTCTACCATCGCGATGGAAGCCGAGCGCCTCACCCGGCTGGCCAACGACCTGCTTGCAGCTCCAGCGCATCGAGGGCGCGACCGGTGAGTTGCCGCTGCGCCTAGTCGACCTCCGCCTGGCGGCGGATCGCGCTGCCGCGATGCTCGAGCCACTGATCGAGGACCGCGGGGTGACCCTCGCCGTCTCGGGCGAGGCGCCCAAGGTGCTCGGTGACGTCGACCGGCTCCAACAGGTCGTCGCGAACCTTGTGGACAACGCGAGCCGAATGGTCGGACCGGGGGGTCATGTGACGGTCGACCTGTCTGCGGAGCCGCGGCTCGCCGTGTTGTGCGTGACAGACGACGGGCCGGGGGTGCCTGAAGAGGATCTTCCCCGACTGTTCGACAGGTTCTATCGAGCGGACTCGAGTCGCACGCGCACGAGCGGGGGCGCCGGACTTGGATTGGCGATCGTGCGCGCAATCGTGCGAGCGCACGGAGGCACGATCGAAGCCGAGAACCTCGATGCGGGCGGCTCCCGCTTCGTCGTGAAGCTGCCCGCCAGCGGCGAGTAGTCCAATCACGGGCCTAGCTGTCGAGCGCCTTGCCCACCGCCTTCGCAAGCACGATGGCGATGAGCGCCTTGAGCGCATCGGGCAGCAGAAACGGGACGAGCGCGACGGCGAACGCCTGAACGACGTACATCCCGGTCTGCCGTACGAGCCACGGGATACCGATCGCGTAGATGACGACCTCGCCCACGAACACGGCAGCCGCAGCAGCTGCGACCCAGCTCGGTCCCTTCAACGACGGGCCGCGCAGGCCACGAAACACCGCCGAGACACAAGCCGCCGCGACGGGGAACGCCCACAAGAAGCCCCCGGTCGGGCCGAGCAGCACACCCAAGCCACCTTGGGCGCCCGCGAAGACCGGAAGACCGATCGCGCCGAGGAGCAGGTAGAGCCCCATCGACGCAGCAGCCCACGCCGGGCTCAGAAGCAGACCCGCGAGCAGCACGAACGTCGTTTGGAGAGTCACGGGAACCGGCCCGAAGGGCACACTGATCCACGATGTGCCAGCTGCCATCGCCGCGACAAGCGCGGTGATGGCAAGGTTGCGAGTGCGGGCCGACGAGCCCGTACGAGCTGCGTATTCCATGGCTCTCCTGCCATTGCGCGTTAACTTATGCTCCATCAGTGGTTTACCGTAGCCGCCCGCACCAGCGGCGTCAATGAGGAGCCAGGTAGCCCGGTCGCGCTCCTGCCCCTCTACCCCTTGAGAGTCACGTCGCCCGCGACAACGGCGTGTGTGCCCGAGCTATCGCGCAACATCAGCCGACCTTCCGCGTCGATACCGGTCACAACACCTTCCGAGCGCACAGCTCCTCCGGCGTCGCGCACCGTCACCGATCTGCCGGTGAGCACGGAGTGCGTCTCGAACTCCTCGGCCAGACGCCCGAATCCCTCGTCGAGCCACTGCCGGTACGTCGACGCGAGACCGTCGAGCGCCGCCGCTGCGACCTGTGCCACACCCAGGCCCGGTTGCGCGTCACTCACATACGCGACGCCGGGTGGCGCGCCGTCGGGCCGCCTGACGTTCATCCCTAGTCCCGCCACGACCCAATCGACACG
Source organism: uncultured Actinomycetes bacterium (assembly GCA_963700665.1). Lineage (GTDB taxonomy): Bacteria > Actinomycetota > Coriobacteriia > Anaerosomatales > PHET01 > CAVPCY01. The sequence continues at coordinate 183,675 of CAVOYK010000005.1, read as the reverse complement.
GTCGCCCTCGGCGGTCATCTCCAGCAGCACGCCAGCAAGCTTGTGCTCCCCGAGCCACACGTCGTTGGGCCACTTGAGTCCCACAGCGAGGCCGCATCGCTCGAGTCCTCGGACGACACCGAGCGCCACGACCAGCGCGAGCGGACCAGCCTGTGCTGGCGCGACCGGCGGTCGCAGAACCACCGATACGTACGCCCCGCCCTCGGGCGAATCCCACGACCTGCCGAGCCGCCCGCGACCGGCGCTCTGGCGCGCAGCCACGACGACCGTGCCCTCAGCGGCGCCGGAGAGCGCGAGTGCCCGTGCGTCGTCGTTGGTCGACGCAGTCTCCACTCCGCCCTCGACGCGGACCCACATAGGCTCGGTGAGCAACGGGCTCACCTCGGTAGGCAGCGCCAGGTCAGGGCAGCGCACCAGGCGATAGCCGGTCTCAGGCGATGCGTCGATCTGGTAGCCCAGCTCTCTCAGTGCGCTGACGTGCTTGGAGACGGCGACCCTGCTCACGCCGAGCGAGCCGGCCAAGTGCTCGCCGTTCACGCCCGTCCCACCCGCATCGCGCAACGCCGCCAACACGCGGCTCCGCGTCGTCACTCCTCGTCACCTTCGGAGATCGACTTGCGCGCTCGAAAACGATTGCGGGCGATGATGACGCCCGCCACGAACAACGCGAAGACGAGCAGGCCAGCGTAGCCGATGCCCGACGCCACCCGCAGTGCGAGATCGAAGTTCTCACCGAGGAACCATCCGAGCGCGCACATGATCGAGGTGTAGAGCACCGCGCCGAAGAGGGTGTAGAGCTCGAACCAGAACACGGGCATTCGCGTCGCTCCAGCCACGGCTGGTACGAAGTTCTTGGCGCCGACCGCAAAACGCGAGATCAGCACGGTCTTGGCACCGTGCGTATGGAAGTGGGTACGCACCTCGTTCACATCGGTCGCATCGATCCGAAACAGCCTGCCCACTCGTGTCTGAGATAGGCGCTCGGTGAAGTCGTGAACGGCTTGGAGCCCCGCTCGGCGACCCAGCCAGTAGCTCACGTTGCTGCCGACCACCGTGCCGATGACCGACGCGATCCACACCAGCGAGATGATCAAGTTGCCGCGCGAAGCGACGAACGCCGCGGCGATCACCACGGTCTCACCCGGCGTGAACGACCCGACGACGAAGAGATTCTCGAAGACCGTGAACCCGAACACGATGACGTAGCCCCAGCTGTCAAGCGCGGCAAGGAACCAGTCGACGATCGGGATGCCCGTCTGGATCATCGCAACACCCGGTGTAGCGCGCGTGTGGGATGACCGGTCACGTGAGGGGCCTGCTCTCGCCGAGGTCTGCTCGGCACGACGGGGCTGTCACTGTTCATCGAATCCGAAGTCGACCGGCGGTGCAAGGGTCAGAGCGCTCGAAGACACCCGATCGACACCGGCTCGTCGCAGGCCCGGCAACCGATCGAAGTCGATGGTTCCTGAAGCTTCGAACAAGCAGGAGCGCCCGATCTGTCGAGCGAGCGAGCGGCACGCGTCGACCGTCTCGGCAAGTCGCCTGTCGTCCATGTTGTCGAGCAGCACGATGTCCGCACCTGCGCGGACGGCCTCAAGAGCCTGGTCGATCGAGTCGGCCTCGATCTCTATCGCAAGACCTGGGTTGGCGGCTCTCGCCCTGCCGACGGCTTGAGCCATGTCGCTGGCTCGGGCGAGGTGGTTGTCCTTGATGAGCACCATGTCGTGGAGGCCGTGCCGATGATTCGTGCCACCTCCGACACGGACCGCGTACTTCGACAGGGCGCGAAGCCCCGGCACGGTCTTTCGGGTGTCGCACACAGCCAGTTCGGGGCCCGCCGCGTCGACCCACTGTGCGGTGCGTGTCGAGATGCCCGACAGCACCATCAAGAAGTCCAGCGCGCTGCGCTCTGCAGCCAATACGGCTGCGGCAAGCCCCTCGACCTCGGCTACCGGTGTGCCCGGACCAACCCGAGATCCCTCGGCCACCAGGGGGAAGAAGTCGACCGGCTCGAAGAGCCCCGCGGCGCCGGAGAGGGTCTCGAAGACGGCAGCGGCAACGGGAAGTCCGCACACCACGCATGACTCACGCGCAACGACTCGGCCCGAGAACATCGCGTCCAGACCCACTACCGAGAAGCTCGTGACGTCTCGCTCGAGCAAGTCTGCTGACGATGGCGCGCCCGGCGCAAACATCGCCGGATCGACGCCGAAGTCCTCGGCGAGTGCGGCAGCCACGAGAGCTGAGATGTCGGGAAGCTCGAACACGTTTCCCCCTAACGGCCGTTCGGGGCATCGCACGACACGGAGTTGACGCGATCGCCAACCTCACTCAAGGCGTCGTCGTGCGGCTCATACCTGGTGCCGCCGCCACGCGTCATCACGACGCGACCACGCCATCGGACATCATCCCGCAAGGGAAAGTCCAGCCGGGAATGGCAGCCCCGTGACTCTTCGCGCGTCTTGGCGGCGACCGCGATCAGCTCGGCAACCACGAGCAGATTGCATGCTTCGATGTCAGCAGAGGTCGTGCCGATACCGGGTGCCCCCTCAAGATCGGCGATCGCGGCGATCGCTTCGTCGAGTCCTCTCTGCCGAACGGCTCATCCCCAGGTGCGTGCTCGTCACCGCGTGAAGCGACTCGACCACCGCAGCAGCCGGACGGCCGGACCGACTCGGTGCGGGCGGCCCATCTGCGACAAGGCGGGGAGTCGGTGCTTCAGCGGACAGGGGCGGCAGTACTCGAGCGATACGCCGAGAGAACACGAGTCCCTCGAGCAGCGAGTTCGATGCGAGACGATTGGCGCCGTGGAGTCCGCTCGCTGCCACCTCTCCGGAGGCGAACAGACCCGGGATCGTGGTCCGCCCGTCGATGTCGACCCGCACACCACCAACGAGGTAGTGCGCCGCCGGCGCGACGGGCAGCAGATCGTGCGCAAGGTCGTAGCCTGCCTCCGCACATGCCTTCCAGATCGTGGGGAACCGGGCACGAAGCCGCGACTCGCCCAGGTGCCGGGCGTCGAGCCACACGTTGTCTCGATCGCAACGGCGCATGACGCCGCTCGATCTCGCGGCTCACGACATCGCGCGGCGCGAGCTCGGCAAGCGGGTGGACGTCCAGCATGAAGCGCTGCATGTCGCAGTCGAGCAGGTACGCGCCCTCACCTCGGAGCGCCTCGCTGACAAGGAACCGCGGCGCCGACTCGTGATCCAGGGCCGTCGGGTGGAACTGCACGAACTCCATGTCCGTGATCTCAGCACCCGCGCGCCACGCGGCAGCAACCCCGTCGCCGGTCGCCACGGCCGGATTGGTGGTGACGCGAAAGACCTGGCCCGCTCCGCCGGTCGCCAGCACGACGGCGTCGGCGAAGTGCGCCTCGAGTTCGCCCGTCGTCGAGTCCATCAGAAGCGCCCCGATGCAGCGTCCCTCTCGGGTGAGCAGGTCGACGAGGAACCGGTGCTCGAGCACGGGAATGCGGGCTCGGCCGAGGAGCGCTTCGGTGAGCGCGCGCTGGATGGTGGCTCCGGTCTTGTCCCCCGAGTGCAGGACCCGCGGAAGCGAGTGGCCGCCCTCGCGCGCGAGCGCTACGCCGCCTTCTTCGGCCAGGTCGAAGCGCACGCCGAACCCTTGGAGCGACTCAAGTGCCTCGGGTGCTTCGCCGATCACCGCTCGCACGACCGCCTCGTCGCACAGTCCCTGCCCGACGACGAGCGTGTCGGCCACGTGCAGCTCGACCGAGTCGGCCTCGCCCACCGCCCCGGCGATGCCGCCCTGCGCGTACCACGTGGTGCGTGTCGGCCAGACGGCCCTTTGTGACAAGGGTGACCGACCGGTCAGCGGACGCATGGAGCGCGGCGGTCAGGCCCGCGATGCCGCTGCCGATGACGAGTACGTCGCTGCGGCGAGTCGCCATCGACGCCGTGTCGAAACCGACGACATGACGGCGGGATGCCACGCTCTCGCCGCTCAGGGGGTCAGCCAATCGCCACCATCCGCTCCACCGCTGCCCGGGCGCGACTCGCGATGTCAACCGGCACCTCGATAGCGTGCTGGCCGTAGCGCAGTGCGTCGCGGACCTTCGCAAGCGTCGTGAGCTTCATGTTGGGGCACAGCATGCGGGGCGCGAGTTCGATAGAACACCTTGCCCGGTGCGGCCTTTCGCAACGCGTGAACGAGCCCGGCCTCCGTGACGACGATGAACTCGCCCGCAGCATCCTGTGCGGCGAACGCAAGCATCTGCGACGTGGAGAGCACCGCATCGCCCAGATCGACGACATCGGGCCGACACTCCGGATGGATCATGATCTTGGCGCGCCGGGTGCTCCGCCCGCGCGGCGGCGACCTGCTCGGCGGTGACTTCGTCGTGTGTCGGGCACCAGCCGTCCCACAGCACGACCTCGACATCGGGCAGCGAGCGTGCGACCCACGACCCGAGGTTCCTGTCCGGCGCGAACAGGATCTTGTCGGCGCCCAGCGCTCGAACGACCGCGACAGCGTTGGCGCTCGTCACGCAGACGTCGCTCTCGGCCTTCACCTCGGCCGACGAGTTCACGTACGTGACGACCGGGACGCCGGGGTGGTCGGCCTTCCACGCGCGCAGGCCGTCGCCCGTGACCATGTCGGCCATCGGGCACCCCGCGCGCAGTTCGGGCAGCAAGCACGGTCTTGTCGGGGGCGAGGATCTTGGCGGTCTCGGCCATGAAGTGGACGCCGGCAAAGACGATCGTCGAGGCGCTCGTCGACGCCGCCTGCCGAGAAAGCCCAAGCGAGTCGCCGGTGAAGTCGGCAACGTCTTGCACCTCGGCGCGCTGGTAGTTGTGCGCGATCACGACGGCGTCTTGCTCGGCGGCGAGCTCGCGGATCTCGGCTGCAAGGGCTGTGTAGTCGGTCACGTCGCTGTCTCCTCGGCGACCCTGCGCTAGGCGGGGGGCGCAATGAGCGCGCAGTTGTCGATAAGCCGGGTGGATCCCACGCGACCCGCGATGATCGCACGTGCCTCGTCGCTCCACGCGTGCGAGCGGCTCGAGCGTGTCCGGGTCGACCACGGCGGCGTAGTCGAGCGAGAGGGTGTCGCTGCCACGCCGTTCGGCAGCCTGGCGCATGACCAGCTCGAGCTCGGCGGTGTCGCGCTCACCCCAGGCGAGGGCCTTGGCGGCCGCCTCAAGCGCCTCGGGGATGCCGAGTGCTGCCGCGCGCTGCTCTGACGTGCAGGTTGGCGTTGCGGCTCGACAGCGCGAGGCCGTCGCGCTCGCGGACGGTCGGGCAGGCGACGACTCCCACGCCGAGATCCAGGTCGCGCACGAGCCGCTGGACGATCTTGAGCTGCTGGTAGTCCTTCTCGCCGAAGAACGCCAGGTCCGGGCGCACGATTCCCAGCAGCTTCGTCACGACGGTGGCGACCCCGACGAAGTGACCGGGCCGGGCCGCGCCCTCCCAGCGGTGGGCGAGCGCTCCAGGCTCGACGCTGACCTGCTGCCCATCGCCGTACATCACGTCGGAGCTGGGGGTGAAGACGACATCGACGCCCTCGGCGCCGAGCATCTCGATGTCCGCCTCGACTCTGCGCGGGTAGGCCTCGAAGTCCTCGCCCGGTCCGAACTGGGTGGGGTTCACGAAGATCGAGACGACGACCACGTCGGTCCGGTCGCACGCGCGCGCACAAGCGACAGATGTCCCTCGTGGAGGGCGCCCATGGTGGGCACGAAGCCGACGCGCTTGTTCTCTCGGCGAGCCTCCGCGACCGCCGAGCGCACCTCGGCCTTGCTCGAGATGCGCTCGATCACTCGTCGTCCTCCTCGGACAGGCCGGCCGCGAACATCAGCTCGGCCTCGGCCAGCGTCACGGTGTCGACATGCGTGGACTGCTCCTCGCCGGGGAACGCCCCCGAGCGGACGTCGTCGGTGTAGGCCGCAACCGCCGAGCGAATCGCCTCGGACAGATCGGCGTATCGCTTCGCGTGTCGAGGAACGAACTCCCCGATGCCGAGAAGATCGTGGAACACCTGCACCTGTCCGTCGCAGCCGGCCCCGGCACCGATGCCGATCGTGGGTATCGTCGAGCAGCTCGCTTGCGCGCGACGGCGAGCTCGGCTGGGATGCACTCGAGCACGACGGCGAACGCGCCTGCGTCCTGCAGCGCGACGCAGTCCTCCAAGAGCTTGGCGGCCGCGGCCGCATCCTTGGCCTGAGTGCGAGTAGCCGCCCAACGCGTTCACCGACTGCGGGGTCAGCCCGACGTGGCCCATGACCGGCACGCCGGCCTCGACAAGCTCTTCGGTGGCCATGAGCGCCGTCGCTCCCGCGCCCTCGAGCTTGACGGCGTGCGCGCCACCCTCGGCGAGCAGGCGACCCGCGTTGGCCATGCGCGAGCTCGACACTCGGCTGATAGCTCATGAAGGGCATGTCCGCGATCACCAGGACGCGGTTCGTCGCCCGGGACACCGCCGCCGTGTGGCTCACCATGTCGTCCATGGTCACCGGCAGGGTCGAGGAGTGCCCGAGCATCGTCATGCCGAGCGAGTCGCCCACCAGGATCGCCTCGACGCCCGCCTCCTCGACGATGCGCGCCGAATGGTAGTCGTAGGCGGTGATCACCACGATCGGACGCTGCGCCTGCTTCAGACCGGCGAAGGTGTTGACGGTGACTCTGGCAGGCGTCGGGGTTGGCTGCACGCTCATGGCTTCTCCTTTGTGGTCCGCCGTCGCAGCCCCTGCACTCGGGGTCCACGCGGTCCTCCAGCGAGGGAGTGCGAGTATAGCACCACAGGTAGTCCTACCTGCGGGATGTCGGTTCATGTCACTCTTCCTCGGCGTACTCCGGGGGGTAGACGGGAGGCGCGGCCTTGACCAAGGCCAGCAACGCCTTGGCGGTCTCGGCGTACTCCTCGGGCACGAGCAGCTGGTAGGTCACCTGCATGCCGAAGGGGTCCATGTCGGTGCCCGGCTCGTACGGCGTGTAGGCGAACGGGATATCCTCGGACTCGAGCACCTCTTGCTTGAGCAGGAGGGCGGCGTCGAAACCGGCGACCGTGTCGGATGCCGACTCGCTCTCGGCCACCACCACCCAGTTCACGGCCTCAACGGGAACGTTGTGTTCGACGCCCGCGTCGGGCACCGGTCCCAGATCCCGCAAGACGAGTCCGACCGTCGTCTCCGACCTTCGAAGCGGCGTGCCGTCGGGCAGCGTGGTTCGAGGCGCGATCTCAAGCAGCGGCGTGACCACGAAGTCCCTCTCGGCGACTCCGGGATGGGGCACGGTGATCTCGGGAGAGTTCCACTCCTCTTCGCCGAAGAGCAACAGGTCGAGATCGATGACGCGAGGTCCCTTGTCCGCTTCGCGGATCCTTCCCATCTTCGTCTCGAGTTCCAGCAGGTAGCCCAGGAGAGCGTCGGCCTGAAGCGCTGTTGTGACCTCGACCACCGCGTTGATGAAGTTCGGCTGGTCCTCGTCGTAGGCCGCAACCGACTCGTACGCCCTGGAGACGTTCTCGACGTGCGTCTCTGGCACGTGCGCGACCGCGTCGACCGCAGCGGCGAGATTGCCGAGACGGTCGCCCATGTTGCTGCCCACTCCGATGTAGGCCGTTGTTGTCATGGCTGTTCCCTCCGCATCGGAAAGACCCTTCTGAACAGGGTATTCCCTACGAGAAGCTGCGCTGACAGTTTCTGGGCTACTCGGCGTTGATGGCAGCCGAGACGGCGAGCGCCTGAACGGTGGCGGCGACGTCGTGCACTCGCACGATCGACGCGCCGAGCCGTACTGCCTCGAGCGCGGCAGCGACCGATCCCCCGAGGCGCTCGCGCGGCTCCGCCGCGCCCGTGATCTCGCCGATGAAGCGCTTGCGCGAGGCGCCGATCAGAATCGGGAATCCGTAGAGTGCCAGCTCAGGTATGGCGCGCACGAGGGCGATGTTGTGCTCGAGGGTCTTGCCAAAGCCGAGGCCGGGGTCGAGGACGATACGCTCGGCAGCGACTCCCGCGCCCTGAAGGACCGCCGCCTGCGCAAGGAGGAACCCTCCCACCTCTCGAACCACGTTGTCGTAGCGCGGAGCCCGCTGCATCGTCGCGGGCTCGCCCAGCATGTGCATGACCACCACTCCGGCGTTGCAGGATGCGGCGATCTCGACCATCTCCGGGCTCCGAAAGCCAGAGACGTCGTTGATGATCGACGCGCCCGCCTCAACACAGGCCTTGGCTATCGCCGGATGCCGCGTGTCGATCGAGACGAGTGTGTCCTCGGCCGACACACGCTTCACGACCGGGCGCACGCGAGCCAGCTCCTCGGCCTCGGCGAGCTCGGCCGCCCCCGGACGCGTGGATTCACCGCCCACGTCGATGATGCGTGCGCCCTGCGCAACGAGACGCTCGCCCCATGCAACCGCGCTTGCGGGATCCTCGTGCAAGCCGCCGTCGGAGAACGAGTCCGGTGTGACGTTCACGACTCCCATCACGATCGGCGCTTCCAGAGACAGCTCGTGCACGCCGCACTGCCACGTTCGGCGCGGAGTCACTGCGGGAGTCACCGCCGCACCCGTTGGGTGATCAGGCTCATCGCCTCGGCTCGCGTCGCGGGGTTGCTCTCGAAGATTCCGCGTACGGCACTGGTTACCGTCTGCGAGCCAGGCTTCTTCACGCCCCGCATCGACATGCAGAGGTGCTCTGCCTCGATGACGACGATGACGCCAGCCGGGTCGAGGTGATCGACGATCGTGTCGGCGATCTGCGAAGTCATGCGCTCTTGCACCTGCGGTCGCTTGGCGAACACGTCGACCACGCGAGCGAGCTTGGACAGCCCGCAGATGCGGCCGTGCTTTCCCGGCACGTAGGCGACGTGCGCCATGCCCATGAAGGGCACGAGGTGGTGCTCGCACACCGAGTACAGCGGGATGTCTCGGACGAGCACCATCTCCTGGTGCCCTTCGTTGAAGGTCACACAGAAGTGCTCGCTCGGGTCGGCTTCGAGCCCCGCGAAGATCTCCGAGTACATCTCGGCGACCCGCCGAGGAGTGTCCGCTAGTCCCTCGCGCGACGGGTCCTCGCCGATGCCGTCCAGGATGAGGCGAACGCCTTGCTCGATCTTCTTCTGGTCCATCTCGGCTCTCCTACTGCGACGCACGTCGGCGGGCGTGCTCCTAAGCGTACCCGAATCTCATGCGCCAGAGAGCGTCGCGCTACCCGCGACTCTAGTTCGGAAGTCCTCCGAACGCCCGTGCGATCGAGAGCACCGCGGGCCCGGCAAGCACGATGAGCGTCGCCGGCAAGATGCACAAGATGAGCGGGAAGACCATTTTCGCGGGCGCTTTTTGCGCCATCTCCTGGGCCCGCTGGCGACGCTTGACCCGCATCTCGTGCGACTGGGCCCGCAGCACCTTCGAGATGGTCACGCCGAACACGTCGGCCTGCACCATCGCCATGACGAAGCCGTTGAGCTCGGGCACGTCGTTGCGCTCAGACAGACGCCGCAACGATTCTCGCCGCGTGAGCCCTGCCTGCTCGTCGCGCAGCATCCGGCCAAACTCCTCCCCAAGCGGACCCGGGGCGCGCCGAACGAGCTTCGCAACCGCCGCATCGAAGCCGAGCCCGGCCTCGACCGAGATAAGGAGCATGTCGAGCATGTCTGGCATCTCGCGCCTGATCTGGTCCTGACGCTTGGTCGCCTTCATGGAGATCCAGACGTGCGGCAGTATGAACGCCGCGAGTCCGCCTGCCGCTCCCGCGAGTAGCGCCGCCGCGACAGACTGCCCGGCCGCGAGCCTTCCCAGCCCGAATATCGTCGCCACGAGCAGGCCGAGGAACGACTGCAACGTGAACAACCTCGACGCGTCAAGGCCGCGCGGGGAACCCGCATTCAACAGCCTGCGTCTGAGCAGGTCCATGTAGGACGAGGGTGCGATCGCGCGTATGGCCTTGGGGAACCACTCGATCACCGGCATGACCACGCGCGACTTGAACGGGCTCAGGGTCGGCTCGGCAACGACCGCCTGCGAAGTCTCGTAGGCCGACAGCGTGTCGAGTTGAACGCGAACCTTGCGCTCCTCGGAGAAGAACAGGATGAGCAGGCTGTACGCGAGCAACCCGATTGCGAATCCCGTAGCCACCACTACCAGAGTCACGGCGTCACACCTCCACCTTGGAGACCTTGAACAGCCATATCCCGCCCACAACAAGGAGCAGCACGGCGAAACCGAGCATGATCAGGCCATAGATCGACGACGTCATCTGTCCGATGTAGCGCGGTCCGACGAACATCAGTCCAACGAACATCACGAACGGCAGTCCCACCAAGATAATCGCCGAGAACCGTCCCTCCGCTGTGAGCGCGACCACCTCGCGCCGCAGTTCGGCACGCTCTCGAATGGCTGCGGCAGCGATGTCGAGAACCTCGGCCAGATTGCCGCCAACCTCTCGCTGGATTCCTATGGCCGACACGATCCACGCAAAGTCGACGCTATCGAGTCGGACCGCCATCTTGTTCAATGACTCCTCGAGCGACAGGCCGAGCCGAGTCTCTGACTGTACGCGGCGAAACTCCGTCGAAGCGGGATCCCTCGTCTCGTCCACGATCAGATCGAGAGCTTGCTGAATGCCCCAGCCCGACCTGAGAGACCCCGCGATAAGCGACACGATGTCAGGCAGATCAGACTCGAAGCGAGCTCTCCGCCGGTCTGCGGCCCATCCGAGGAACCAGAACGGCAGCACGGTAGCGAGAACGACTGTGGCCACAGTGAGAATCGGCATGCTCAACGCGAGCTGCACGAGAACACCGGCGATGGCTACTCCGAGCAGGTGCAGGTACATGAACTCGTTCGGACGCAGCTGGTAGCCAGCCCGCTCGAGACGCACCTTGAGATCGGCCGTGAAGCCCCGGCTACCCGCTACCTGGGCGACCGCGGCCCCGAGTCGCGACCGGATGCTGCCGCGACCGGCGTCAGCTTCGCGCGCATCCAGTCTCTCCTCCGGAGTAGCGCGCAGCTGTTCGTAGAACTCAAGCTGATCGATGGCCGTGCCTTCGCGTCTGAGCAGCAGCCCGGCCCCGGCCACGGCGAAACCGACTGCCAGGCCAGCTAGCACGGCTATCCCCCATCCGGAGAGCGTGAACAGCGGGCTGAAGCTGACAGGGGTCCACGGCTGGCCCTTCGACGCCTCGAACGTGGGGTTGTCTGCTATGGCGATCAGCCTCTGAGCGTTGCCCCCCGCTCGAGACATTCAACTTGATCTCAAGATCCGGTGCAGCTGGATCCGCACTGCGGTACGTGACGAGCCACGTCGTCTGTATCTCCTCGGCGATCGCTTTGAAGATGTCGGTGAGCTTCCCTGCGTCCTGGGTCGACAGTAGTGTCCCCCGTGTACTCCGGGCGATGGCTTTGACCGCGCGCGGGTTGTAGTCGGGCGAACTCAACGCGACCGCATATACAGGAGCCTCGACGCCTTTGACACGATCTATGGCCTTGTCGAGTGAGGCCGAGCTCGCCGTGTCTCCTCCGTCAGAGAGCAGCACCACGTAGCGCTGCTGAGCCGACGACTGTTCGAACAGCGAGGACGCGGTGACCAGTGAGTCGTAGAGTGCTGTCTCTCCGCCCGCCTTCACGGAGGAGATGGCACGGTCGAGCGCCCCGCGATCGGCGGTGAACGACGAAACGACCTGCGGTCTCTCCCCGATGGTGACCACCGCGATCCGATCCGACGAACCGAGAGCGGCGACGAACTCCCGCGCTGCGGTCTTTGCCGCGTCGAGCGGTGCGCCCGACATACTACCGCTTGCATCAAGGAGCAATACGACGTCGATCGACTGGCGAGAGAAGGTGTCTTCCGGAACCGACGACGTTACCGCTCGATCGACCCCGTTCTCGGAGAGCTCGAAACGCGGAACTGCTCCGTCGACGACCATCTCAGGAGGCAGTGCCACCCGGAGCTCGACCGCGGGAAACTCAGAGGTGTTGACCGACTGCACGACAAGACCCGCCGCGAACGCCGGCGAAGCACCGACGGCCATCGCATACAGCAGCGCAGCGAGCACTAGAAGTCGAGCCGGCGCGCGCATAGCCGTCACCCCCTTGTCCCGGCGAAGATCTCGGCGGGCAGCGTGATGCCCATGTGGCCGAGTTTCTCCGTGAACTTGGGTCGGATACCCGTTGGCTGGATCGAGCCCAGGAACCTACCGTCTTCGTCTCGACCTGCCGAGTAGTCGAACTTGAAGATGTCCTGCATGACGATCGTGTCGCCTTCGAGTCCCTCGACCTCGGTCACCGCGACGACCCTTCGCGTGCCGTCTTGCAGCCGCGAGAGGTGGATGACCACGTCGAGTGCCGCCGCAACCTGCTCGCGGATGGCGCGTACGGGAAGATCGAAGCCGGCCATCAACACCATGGTCTCGAGACGCGACATGGCATCGCGCGGCGAGTTCGCATGGACAGTCGAGAGCGAACCCTCGTGCCCCGTGTTCATCGCCTGAAGCATGTCGATCGCCTCGGCGCTCCGCACCTCGCCAACGACGATGCGATCGGGACGCATGCGCAACGAGTTGCGAACGAGGTCACGAATGGTGACCTGCCCCTTGCCCTCGATGTTGGCCGGACGCGACTCGAGTCTGAGCACGTGGCTCTGGTGCAGCCGCAGCTCGGCCGCATCCTCGATGGTAACGATTCGCTCGTCCGACGGGATGTACTGCGACACGACGTTGAGCAGCGTGGTCTTGCCGGTGCCGGTACCGCCGCTGATCAGGATGTTCAGCTTGCCCTCTACACACGCTTGAATGAGATCGACAAGCATCGGCGACAGCGTGCCGAAGCCGATCAGGTCCTCGACGGTGAAGGGGTCCTTGGAGAACTTGCGGATCGTCAGCATCGGCCCGTTCAAGGCGAGTGGCGCGATGATGGCGTTGACGCGCGAGCCGTCGGGCAGGCGCGCATCCACCATCGGCGAGGACTCGTCGACACGACGACCTACCTGACCGACGATCTTGTCGATGATTCGCACCAGGTGAGCCTCGTCGAGAAAGCGCGCACCGGTCCGGTAGATCTTGCCGAAGCGCTCGATGTAGATCGTGCGGTCGTTGTTGACCATGACCTCGGTCACGAGATCATCGTCCAGATACTCCTGAATCGGCCCGTATCCCAAGATGTTGTCGACCACGTCCTTCTCGATCTCTTCGCGATCAGCCGTCGACAGGGGTGTGGACTCTGCGCTCAGGTGTCTGCGCACCCGTTCCACGATCCGGCGCCGCAGTTCCTCGTCGTCGGGAGGCGCGTCCGCGATCTCGGCCCCGAGGTCCTCGATGACCAGATAGTGCAGACTCCGCTTGACTGCGTCCTTGCCCGTAGCTGACTCGGAGCGCTGGGAGACGGTGCCATTCGCCCAGTCGAGCGCCGCGGATCCTTCACGTTGCGTAGTAGCCATGATCACACCTCACTTGCCGAGAGGCTTTTGCGATAGCCCGGCAAGCGCCTTGGCGACCGCCGAGCGTGGAGCTTCAATGACGATCGGAACGCCCATGTTCACGGAGCGAGGAACGGCCCGGTCGCTAGGGACACGCGTGGATACGCCGCGTCCCAACGCCTTCTCTACGTCCTTCTCGTCGACGAGCACCTTGCTGTCTGCGCGGTTCAGCACCACGTGGACCTGACCGTTGAGCCGACCGAGCTGCTGGAGCCTGCCGAGCATCACAGAGGTGTTCTTGATGCTCGGCACGTCCATCCCGGTGACTGCCAGGATGCGGCTGCTCGCGTCGACCGCGGCCAACGTGGTCTCGTCCCACACCGATGGGGTGTCCACAACGACGACATCGGCGATGTCGGTCGCCAGTTCGAGTACGCGCGCGACGCGCACGGCGGTGACGATGTCGCTGTCCTCGGGCCTGACCGGTGCGAGCAGCACTCGCGCACCCGAGCGATGCTGCGCGAGGAAGCCCGAGAGCATCGAACTGTCCAGTCGCTCGGACGCGGCCGCCGCGTCCCGAATAGTGTGCATCGGCTCGAGGGACAGCATGATTCCCGTGTCGCCGGACTGCAGGTCCAGATCGACCAGAACGACGTTCTTCCCCTGCTCGGCCATGCTTGCTGCGATGTTCGTCGCGATGACCGACTTGCCCACGCCGCCCTTGGTTCCCATCACCGATATCACGGTTCCACGCGGTGCGACGTCCCCTGTCGATCCACCTTCGACTTCTTGCCAGTGCGCCTGTGCGTCCGATGCGGCGTCTATCACCGCGTCGACCACTTCGGACCATGTCTGCTCACGAGCTGACAGCATGTCGTGGAGACCGGCACGCATCGCCTTGCGAAGGAGATCCGTGTCCACCACGGACGCGACCGCTACGAGCGAAGGCTCCGGGGAGAGAGTAAGCAGATTGGGGGCTGCCTCGAGGACCTCGGCTTCGTCGCATGACGGGCCGAGGACGATCGCCGAGACGCGCTTTCCGGCCGCCGCAGCCGCGACGTCCGAAATGCCGTCGACAGCAATCGCCTCGTATTCCTCGGCGGGAAGCAGGGACTGCAGCTTCACGCTGAAATCCCGATCTGTGCTGACGACGATGACGGTTCGCGTTGGAGCCTCGCTCATCGGAGGACGTCCTTGAGCCAGATGCCCTTGGTCGCGACCGGCGCGTCGTCGGACTTCGAGATCAGCGCGAGTCGGAGCCTTCCTGCGTCGTCGGCGAACACGACCTTCTCCACTTGCTCGGGAGTGACCGCGAGCGTGACGGTGTTCACTTCGAGTGAGCCGGTGTCCGAGTTCCCCGGATTGGCGAGCGCGCCGCCCTTGTTGCTAGCGGTGGTAGCCGAGTCGTTCTGCTCGGCGGCGGTCAGGCTCTGGTCGACCGCGAGCACGCGAGCGCGCGGCACGACGATCTTCGTCGTGTAGACGATCCCCTTCGCCGACTGGATCTCGAAGGTCGAGACCACGGTGACGAAGTCGCCAGGCTTGAGCATACGAGACACGCCCACCACAGGATCGTCCTTCACGGAGACCGCGAGTAGACCCTCGGGCACGCTGTACGCCGCGCCTGCGTCGCTCGAGTATCGGAAATCGCCTTGGGTCACCTGCTCTCCGACTGACAGGTCCACTGCACTCACTTGACCGTCGATAGTGGCGAAGGAGGATACGGCCTCGTCAGCAACGTACTGCCGAGCCACGTTCTTCTTTACGACGGCCCCGTCCTTGAGCGCCTGCTCGGCGGGCACGCCTGCCGCCACGGGCTTCGCCGCAACCAGAACCTCTACGGGCTGCGTTCCGGCCTCGACCTGACGACGCGCGTCGTCAAGATAGCGCCCTGCGGCGAAGGCGGCTACAAGACCTAGAACGATTGCTGCTCCGAGAATGAACACTCTCGAACGCATGGTGTCCTCCTGACGTAGGTCGCGTTACTCAACGAGCCGAAAACCGATGGCACCGTACGGATCGATCGGGCCCCACTCCCCGACCTCATCCTCCGGGCCGAGAGGGCGCACGAACCGGCCGTCGACGTAGCAGTCGTTGCCCTGCGTGCCGACGCCCTCTATGTAGAAGTAGGCGAAGCCGATGATCAGCACCGGCTTCGAACCTTTGATGTCATCCCAGTTGTACTGAACGGGCGGCCCCGGTGCGACGATGATCGGGCATACGATCAACCGATGGCAGTCGGGGTCGAGAAGATCGACGAAACCGTCCTCCTGTAGCTGACAGACCTCGTCGAACCGGTGGCTGTCGCCGGCTATCCACTTGTTCAGGTCCTTCGAGACGTTCTTGCCGTTGACACCCGTCTTGGTGTTGTACTGAGTGTTGATGTACACGGGGTCCGGCACGCCGCCGTTCTCGAGGGCCCAGCCGATGTCGTTGTAGCCCACGTGCCCGCCGGGAGGATCTGTCAGCGAGAGGAACTGGAAGTTGCCTGACTCGCCGTCACCCGCCGGCTGCTTGAGTCGCACCGAAGCACCAAAGGGATAGCCGAAAGGTGCAGTACCCGAAGGCTCCATCGACATGATCCCGAACGGCATCACTCTCTTGGTGAACGAAGACGGTGACTGAACGGCAGCCACAGCGCGCGCACCCGCACGCCCGGTGTCGTGGTTGATGAACCGGGCGAGCATCAGCGGTCGGCTCGGGTCCCTGACCACGCACTCGACTTGGGTACCGTCGATGACACGTGCGGTGATCGTCGGGTCGGTCACGCCGAGTCCCGCTACGTTGCGGCCAGCGAACGTGACTGCCGCGCCCGCGGCGGTGCTCGGGCTGCCGGGAAGCTCCTGCACTCCCGCCAACGCGCCCGCATCCGCAGCGCCCTGGAGCGAGCGCCGCTCCGAATACAGCGCGCCAGCGTCGATCGCGAAGGCGCCAAGCCCGAGCAGGACCACGATCATGACGGCGACGACAACAGCGGTAGCTCCGCTATCGTCGGCGAATCTGTGAGCCATCTCTCGCATTTCGGTCACCCGATCCATAGGTTGGCCAGAGCTCTACTCGGCCCGCATCTCCACCCGCACAGGCGGGATGCTCCAGTCGAGGTCGGGCAGTAGAAGCGGTAGATACGCGTACGAGACCGTCACCGCAACTACGTCGTTGGCCGTGTCCACCGACGTGCCCACGTTCAGTCGAGCGGCGCTCAGCGGGTAGGCCCGACTCAGCACCGTGGCGCGCGCGGCAGCGGTGTCATGCGTCCCAACCGCTAGCACGCGTGCGCCTTCTCGAGCCGCATAGCTCATGGCGAGCCTCGCTTGGTACATGCGGCTACCTTCGATAAAGCCGTAGAGCATGAGCAGAAGTACCGGGAGAAGGATCGCGAACTCGAGCGCTGCAGCTCCGCGATCAGAGAGCGCCCACCGTATGCGACGGGGCTTGGTTGTCGACATGTTCGTTTCCTCCCCTCCCAAGCACGGAGGGGGCGCGGACGACTGCGTCCGGGCCCCCTCCCTTGGCGTCCTGTACATCTTCCAGGGAAAGCCTCAGAACGGAACGGCAGCCGCGATACCGGCGAAGAACGCGTCGAGCGCTCCACCGAACGCTCCAACACCAGCGATGATGATCAGAGCGATCAGGGCGACGAGTACGCCATACTCCAGAGCAGTCGCACCCTCGTCATCGGCAAACCGAGTCCACAGTGTGTGCATCATTCCGAGACACCTCCCCTCATGGAAAGCAACGCTTCCCTGGGTCCGCCGGTGTGCCTGTCAAGACACATGGTTGAGCCTGGATTCCCGGCGGCCATCATGGCTCACCAGAATCGTGCGCCGCCTGCCCTCAGTTGAACATCGGGCATGTGGTCGGAAGCACGGGGTGCTGGGGATGATTCGAAGTCACCCTGATGGTCTGGACGCGCTCATCCCAAGGACTAGGCCGAACGGGAAGCCGGTTCAGCCTCCCAGTCGGACGAGACCAAGCTTCACTGCGGCCAGTACGGCCTGGGTCCTGTCGGCTTGGCCCAGCTTGCGCAGGATATGGCTGACATGCGTCTTGACCGTGGTCTCGCCGATCCAGAGCTCCTTGCTGATCTGCTTGTTGGGCAGTCCTTTGGCCATGAGCTCGAGCACTTCCAGTTCGCGCTCGGAGAGGGGCTCGGCCAGGGAGTCGTTGCTCCGCTTGTCGTTGAGGATGCGATCGACGACCGCGTTATCGAAGACCGCCTCGCCGTCGGAGACCAGGCGAATGGCATGAACGATGCGCTCCGGGCGCGTGTCCTTGAGCAGATAGCCGCTGGCTCCTGCCGACAGCGAGCCGAACAGCTCCTCGTCGCCGTCGAAGCTCGTGAGCACGAGCACGGCCGTCTCGGGACAGGCCTCCCGCACCTTGCGGCACACCGCCACGCCGCCCTCTCCCGGCATGCGCATGTCGAGCACCAGGACGTCGGGACATTGCTCGACACAACCAGAGATCGTGTCCGCAGAGTCGCCCGCTTCGCCAACAACCTCCATGTCGCCCTCGTCCTCGAGCACCGTGCGCAATGCGTAGCGGACGAGTTCGTGGTCGTCGGCCACAAAGACCCTGATGCGGTCCATCAGCGCGCACCCCCTATCGGTATCGAGATCGAAACGGTCGTGCCCGAGTCGCTACTTGCCACATCCAGGGTGCCGCACTCAGCCCGCATTCTGTCCCTGATGCTCTTGAGGCCCAGGCCCTCGGTTCTCCCGGACATCACGCTGTGTGCATCGAACCCGTCGCCATCGTCCGTGACCGCAACGGTCGCCTTGCTGTCGCCAAAGCCGATTCGCACCTCGATACGCTGTGCGTTGGAGTGTCGGACAGCGTTGCTCACCGCCTCCTTGGTGACCCGATACAGACACGCTTCTTCTGACGGTGTCAACCGTGGCACATTGCCATCCAGCGTGACGCTGCTGCGGATGTCCTTGCCCTGTGTCACGTCGGCAACCCAGAATTCCACTGCGCCGATCAAGCCAAGCTCGGCGAGTTTCATGGGCCGCAAGTCGTAGATGAAGCGACGCAACTCGGTCATCGATATGTTCAAGCGGTCCTGCAGTTCCTCAAGTCGAGCGAATACCGCAACCGGGTCGCGAAGCACTTGTTTCTTGCACAGCTCGAGACCGAGCGAAACCGCGAACAAGGACTGGACCACGCCATCGTGCATCTCTCGTGCGATCCTATCTCGCTCGCTGGCAAGCAGCACGTACCTGTTCTGCTCCGCCAACTGGGCGTTGTCGATCGCCGAGGCAGCGAACGCCGAGAGGACAGACAGGAAGTCCGTCTGTTGACGCAAGAACGGGCGGTCACCCGAGTTGATCGCGGCGAGGAGCCCGATAGGACGGTCGCGAACCAGGACGGGGCTGGCGAGCAGGAGCGCATTCTCTTCCGGATGGCGCTCGATCACCGGCTGTCCCGTCTGGAAGACGCGTTCGCCCAGAACGCCCAGCCTGGATTCCCACCAGTCCTGTGAGTGCTGGCTTCGCATTCCGCGGACAACGAGCGTGTCTAGGTCCAGCTGTTCGCCATGGTGGTCGGCGAGCACGAGCACTGCCTTGTCCGTGTCGGTGACAGCCTTCGCACGATCGACGATCACCTCGAGAACCGCGTCCACGCTCATGGCCGATGACACTGCGCCTGCAACCTCATTGAGCGTTGCGACGAGTTCGCTCTCGGCAGCCTGGTGTGACCCTGTGTCGAAGAGCCGCTTGGCGACCCCTCGAGCGCGACTCACAATCCCCGGTGAAGGTTCGACGCCAAAGGCAAGACCGTCGCCCTCAATCCGCGTGCTGTCGCTGCTTGGCGGCACGAAACCCCCCGACTACATCACAACACGGTCCCTGGACGCGGCGCATACGGTGCGTTCGGCCTACGTCTGGAGATCCGCCCTCTGCTCCATTATATCGGCAGCTTCCGACAGGAGCACACCGAACGTGTCTGGAGATACTCGGCGAGCAGCCCTTTGCTGCTCGCTTCGATCCGCCTTTGCACCTTCTGCCCGCGCTCTTCCCATCGATCGATGCCCTGCCAGTGGACGATGTGGCCCCAGAAGCCGTGGCCGATCGCGTCTTGTCGGCAGTGCAGCGCCTCCCCTAGTGCGACGAGATCGCCCCGGTCGAGAGCCTCAGACAGAAGACGCCTGGCCCGGCGATTGGCACCGAGCCAGGCGAAGTGGTAGCCCTTGTTCGACCACACGCGAACGTCGTGAATCGCATCCACGTTCCAGTCGGCTACCGCGATGGTCTCGGAGTCCTCCTCCGAGAAGCCCGCCTCGAGCGCCCAGCGCCGAGTCATCTCGTAGTGGACTTCGCGGTTCACCCGACGACAGCGCTAGGCGTTGTAGACGGGAGGACCTGCCGGAGGCGGCTCGGGTGAGGCTGCTGCCCTGTCGGAGGCCTCCTCATCAGGTGCCGGCTCGGCGGCGGCGACCTCATCGGCCGGCTTCTCGGCCTCTCGCTTGGCCTCTTCCTTGAGGTACTCGTCCCAGCGGTTCTCCAGCAGTGCGGCGAGCTCTTCCCGATCGACGGTCTCGCGCTCCACGAGGACTTCGGCCATGAGGTCGAGCTGTGGACGACGCTCGCTCAGGATGTTGCGGGCCCGCTCGTAACCGTCGTCGATCAGCCGCGAGATCTCCTTGTCGATCTCGTAGGCGATCTCCGGCGAGTAGTCCGCGTTCGCCGAGAAATCTCTACCGAGGAACACCTCGTGGCTCGCGTCGCCAAACGTCTGCGGGCCGAGCTTCTCAGACATGCCGAATCGGGTCACCATCTGCTTGGCCATCTTGGTCGCACGCTCGATGTCGTTGCTTGCACCGGTAGTGATGTCTCCCACCGAGACCTCCTCGGCGACGCGCCCACCGAGCATCATGGCGATCTGGTCCATCATCTGGTTCTTGCTGGTGAGGAACTTGTCTTCCGTAGGCAAGGCAAGCGTGTAGCCCAGCGCTTGGCCACGGGCGATGATCGAGATCTTGTGGATGGGGTCGGTCTCAGGAAGCACATGGCCGACGAGAGCGTGTCCGGCCTCGTGATACGCGATGATGCGCTTCTCCTCGTCGGAGATGATCCTGCTCTTGCGCTCCGGCCCCGAAATGACTCGCTCGATCGACTCGTCGAGCTCGGCCATGTCGATCTTCTTCTTGCCATGGCGGGCAGCGAGCAGGGCCGCCTCGTTGACCAGGTTGGCCAGGTCGGCGCCGGTGAAGCCCGGGGTGCGCCGCGCGAGAGTCTCAAGATCGACGTCATCGGAGAGCGGCTTGCCCCGCGCGTGGATCTTCAAGATGCCGTGGCGACCCTTGAGGTCGGGGCGATCGACGACGATCTGGCGGTCGAAGCGGCCCGGTCGAAGCAGTGCCGGATCGAGGATGTCGGGGCGGTTGGTCGCCGCGATCATGATCACGTTGTCTTTGAGGTCGAAGCCGTCCATCTCGACGAGCAACTGGTTGAGCGTCTGCTCCCGCTCGTCGTGACCTCCGCCGAGTCCGGCGCCACGCTGACGTCCAACGGCGTCGATCTCATCCATGAATATGATGCAGGGCGCGGCGGCCTTGGCCTGCTCGAACAGGTCGCGGACGCGGCTCGCACCCACGCCCACGAACATCTCGACGAAGTCAGAGCCCGAGATCGAGAAGAACGGCACGGCAGCTTCGCCTGCGACGGCGCGCGCGAGAAGGGTCTTGCCTGTGCCTGGGGGGCCCACGAGCAGAACGCCCTTGGGAATCTTGGCCCCCAGTGCCTGGAACTTGCCGGGGTTCGCGAGGAACTCCCGAATCTCGTCGAGTTCCTCGATAGCCTCATCGGCCCCCGCCACGTCTTTGAAGGTGATGCGCGGCTGGTCGCGGGTCATCCGCTTAACTTTGGCCTTGCCGAAGCTCATGATCTTGGAGTTGCCGCCCTGCATCTGGTTGAGGAAGAAGAACATGACGAATACGAGCAACAGAATCGGCAGCAGCGACGTGATGATCGTGAACCACGGGCTGGGCCCCGACGTGTCGACCTCGTAGCTCAGGTTGTTCTTCTGCGCGAAAGCAGTGAACGAGTCCGAGCCGGCCCACGTTGATGTGAAGTCGCCCGGCTTCTCGTTGGCCGCCTTGGCCTGTTCGTCTGGCCAGTAGGTGCCGCCCAGAGTGTTGTCCCTCAACACGAAGGTGACCTTCTGCACGAGCCCCGCTTCAGCCGCCGTGGAGAACTGGCTGGTGGTGAGCTCCTTGGGTGCCTCCGGGGAGTTGCTGAACGAGTTCATCACGAACGCGACCAGAACACCGAGCAAGACGAGGTAGATGATGACGGTTCGGAAGTTCTTGTTCACCTGGATGGTCTCCTTGACCCGGCGCCGACCTTGGCGCCGCTAGTCCGCGTATACCTCGGGCTTGAGGACTCCGATGTAGGGCAGGTTGCGATAGCGTTCAGCGAAATCGAGGCCGTAGCCGATGACGAACTCATCGGGAATATCGAATCCGATGTACTTGCAGTGGATAGGTACCCGCTGTTTTCCCGCTTTGCTCAGCAGCGTCACGACTTCGAGCGAACGCGGCTTGCGAGAGGCAAGGTTCCTGAGTAGGTACTTGAGGGTGAGGCCGGTGTCCAAGATGTCCTCGACCACGAGTACGTTGCGACCCTCGATGTTCTCGTCGAGGTCCTTGATTATCCGCACGACACCGGAGGACTTCGTCGACGATCCGTAGCTGGAGACGGCCATGAAGTCCAGCTCCACGGGGCTTGAGATGGCCCGGGCGAGATCAGCCACGAAGAGCGCGGCGCCTCGCAGTACCGCAACAAGGAGCACCGACTCTTCCGCGTAGTCAGCGCTGATCTGCTCACCGAGCTCGACCACCTTGGAGCGTATCTGCTCCTCGGTGAGGATCAAGTGAGAGACATCGGGATGCATGGACTCCATTGCGCTACGCCATCTCCGTTCCTACGTGACGCGCCTCCCCGGCACGACCGTCCTGCCAGCCCGTCCACGTCAGCCTCATCGCAACGCCCGTCTCCGGGACGACGCGATAGTCTTCGCTCATTCGCACGCCCGCCAGCCACACGATCCTCTCGCCGTCTCTCACGACCGGCGTGGCCTGCCTGAGCCGCTTTGGCACCTTCGCGTCCACGAGAATGTCGGACAGCTTGCGGCTTCCTGACATCCCCAGGGGGCGCATCCTGTCGCCCTCGCGAACCGAGTCAACGGTAAGCTCCCCCCGAACCGCCTCCACATCGATCACCACCGAGAACGGTCCTCCGGTCACGTCGTCGCTCGAGGACCGTTCGGCGGTCATCGTTCCAGCCGATCCAAGGTCCGCGCTTCCGGGTAGCGTGAGCAAGCTGGGTGCCACGCGCCGAACCTCGGCATCAGCACACGAGACAACCATAGTATCGTACTCCGTCACGGCTCTCAGACCGTCTGGGAGGTCACGCGCGAACGCGTCGAACGCCAGCCCGTCGACCAGCGCTTCGACGTGCGCCGCTTCCAGGCGGGATGCATCGGGAAACGCCTGGAGCAGAGCTGCGCGCACCGTCCTTCTGGCCATTGCCCTGTCCAGTGTTCGCATCCACTCTCGGCCGAAGCTGACGCGCACCCCGGGGATCACCTCAGCAAAGTCCCGCACGAACGCCTCGGCCATCCTGGACAGCAACGCGTCATCATCACCGAGAAGATCCATCGTGCGCACGATCGCTTCCCGAACGCGCGGGTTGAGCCTCTCTGCAACCGGCAACAGTTCTGCGCGCACGAGTGCCCGGCTTCGTGCGGTGTCGGTGTTGCTTGCATCCTCCCGCCACTGCTGGCCGAGCGACGAGAGCCACTCCCGCACCTGAGCGCGATCGCAGTCGACCAAGGGGCGTACCACCCGACCGCGCACCGGCGCCAGAGCATTGAGCGCCCCGGTGCCGCTGCCTGCGACCGCGCGCATGAAGAACGTTTCGACGCGATCGTCGCGTGTGTGAGCGACCGCGACACGACCTCGCTCGGGGTTCTCGGCAAGCTCCGCGCACCACGCGTCGAGCTCCTCCTCGGCGAAGCGGTAGCGCACGCGCCGACCCGCGTCCTCGAGGTTGAGCCTCTCTGTGGCCGCGTACTCGGCGACGTCGTAGCGCGCCACGCGGCACTCGACCTGCAGTGATTCGCACAAGGCGCGAACGAACTGCTCGTCGCGGCTCGACTCGACTCCGCGCAGAAGGTGATTCACGTGCAAGACCCTGAGCGGATGCCGCTCGAATTCGTCGGCGGCCAGCATGCGGAGCAGCGCCACCGAGTCGCCGCCGCCACTCACCATGGCGAGCACGGGTGAATCGGCAGGTAGCATCCCAAGGCGCGCGACGGTCGCGCGCGCTGTCTCAATGAGCGCGCTCATGGGGGTAGCGTACCCGATGACGGTGCGAGGTCGGCTAGAGCCAGCCCTCTCGCTCGGCGATCTCGACGACCCAGCGGGCGGTGGTCCCCACGAGCAGGGTGCAGTGCGCCCAACGCTCGGGGTCGCGCATCCGCCCGATTCGCCTGACCACCTCGTCGCACGTCTCGGCGTCCTGGTCATCGACCCACCGGGCGCGCAGCTCGGCAGCGGCGTCGTAGCTTGGCTCCCAAAGATCCTGCGCCGTCTCCCGACCGGCGAGCAGACCCGCCGCCATCACGCCGCCGGCAAGCGCACCGCACATGCACCGCGAGCCACCAAGCCCCTCGCAGAAGCCCGACGCCATGCGCATCGCCTCGGCCGGCAACGGCTGGCCAGCGATCTCGTTCACGGCCCTGACCACCGATTCACCGCAGTGATAGCCCTGTTCGTAGTAGCTCGAAGCCAGTAGCTCGACGCTCTCAGCGCGCGACTCCGCGATCGCGCCCGAACCAGTCGAGCGACGTCCATGTGCGAGAGAGCGGGCGGGTTGCATCAGGTTCTCCGATACACACGATAACGCGACCTAATGCAATGTATCACGCATCCGCGTTCCTCGCCACGCTTGCCCGAGACGCGGTCGTGCGTCCGAGGATCTTCTCGGTAGCGGAGAGATAGGCGTCGAGGATGAGTGCGAGCCCGGCGGCGAGTATGCCGCCCTGCAAGGTGACCGCCGGATCGGAGTTCGCAAGACCGCTGATGATGGGAGCGCCCAGCCCGCCGGCCCCTACCGTCGCACCGATCGTTGAGGTCGCGACGCTGACGATCACCGAGATGCGCACGCCGGCGAAGATCACGGGCGCGGCCACCGGCAACTCGGTGCGGTAGAGCACTTGGCGCGGTGTCAGTCCCATCGCCCGGGAACTCTCCAGCACCGCACCCTGTACGGACTCGAGGCCTCCGATCGTGTTCTGCAGGACCGGCAACACGCCGTACAGCGTGAGCGCGAACACGGTCGGCTCGAAACCAAAGCCCAGCAACGGTACGGACAGGGTCAGGACCGCGATCGGCGGAAAGGTCTGCCCGAAGTTGGCCATGTCCGAAACGACGTCGTAGAAGTCCGCGCCCGAGGGCCGGGTGACGAAGACGCCGAGTGACATGCCCGCCACCGTCGCCAGAGCGCTTGCCAGCGCGACCATCGCGAGGGTCTGGACGATGAGCGTGGGCATGCTCGCACCCTGGTAGATCAGGCGGCTCTCGTCGGGGAACAGCGCACCGAAGACCGCCTCCCAGATAGGCGGGTACGCCGCGAGCGCCAGATAGAGCGCGAACGCGACGCTCGGCGCGACGAACACCGCGAGTGAGCGTCGGCGGCTCATGCGACCGGCGTCCTGAAGTGCGACATCAGGCCGTCGACGCTCAGCGAGCCCACCGTCTGCCCCGCGTCGTCGACCACCGCTATGCGATCGGCGCCTGATTCAAGGATGCGAGCGAGCGCCTCGCGCAGGTCGGCGGTCCTCTCGATCCTCGGCCCGTCGACGAGGCGGAGTTCGACGGGGTCCATGACCGAAGCGACCGACGCCAGCGACAGCCGCTTGAGCGCACGCTCGCCGCCCACGAACCCCGCGACGAAGTCGTCGCACGGATACGCGAGTACCCGCTCGGGCGTGTCCTGCTGAAGGAGCCGTCCGTCGCGCATGATGGCTATCCGGTCCCCGAGCTTGACCGCCTCGTCGATGTCGTGCGTGACGAACAGGACCGTCTTTCTCAGCCGTGCCTGGATCTCCAGGAACTCGCGCTGCAGCCGATCGCGCGTCAGAGGGTCGACCGCGCCGAACGGTTCGTCCATCAGCAGGACCGGCGGGTCGGCCGCGAGCGCCCTGGCCACACCGACGCGCTGCGCCTCGCCGCCCGAGAGTTCGTCCGGGTACGCCTCGTCGTAGCGGGCTGGGTCGAGTCCCACGAGTTGCAGCAGCTCGGTCACACGAGCGTCGATTCGCGACTTGTCCCATCCGAGCAGCCACGGCACGGTCCCGATGTTCTCGTGCACCGACCAGTGCGGGAACAACCCAACGCCCTGGATCGCGTAGCCGATGCCTCGGCGAAGCTCCTCCAGGCGCATGTCGCGAACGTCTCGGCCATCGAGCAGGATCGTGCCCGAGTCAGGCTCGATCAGCCGATTGACCATACGAAGCGTCGTGGACTTGCCGCAGCCGGACGGACCGATGAGGACCATCACCGCCCCGTCTGGCACGTCGAGCGTGAAGTCCTCGACAGCCGGGCGATCGGCGCCCTCGTAGCGCTTCGTGACGTGTTCGAGCCGGATCACGACGCCCGCTCCTTGCGCTTGTGGACCGGCGTGAGTGCCCGCTGGACGCCTCGGAGCGCGCCGTCAACGAGCAGGGCGAGCGCAACGAGCGCGACCGAGCCCAAGACGACGAGATCGTTGGCCTGCTGCGCGAAGCCGAGAAATATCGGAGCACCGAGCGTCCCGGCCGCCACGAACGCCCCGAGCGTAGCGTTGCCGATCGTCTGCTGAGATGCCGTTCGGACTCCTGAGAACAGGATCGGAGCCGCCAATGGAAGCTGTACCTTGCGCATCACCTGGCCGGTGCTCATCCCCATGCCCCTGCCGGCCTCCACGGTCGGCTCCGGAACCGACCCAAGCCCGGCGTAGGTGTTGCGCACGATGGCCAGCAAGGCGTAGAGGGTGAGTGCGACTACGACCGGAGCCCAGCCAAGCCCGCCAATGCCGAACTGCCGCAGAACCGGATAGCGAGCCGCGAGTGCTCCCAGTGGCACGACCAGGATCCCCACCATCGCCAAGCCCGGAATCGTCTGGAACACGCTCGTCGTCGCGAAGATGACCTTCGCGAAGCGAGCTCGTCGTGAACGCGAGAATGCCCAGTGCCACGCCGAGCGTCGTAGCGATCACGATGGCCGCCGAGGCGTAGGCGATCTGCTGTCCGACCCACACCCAGAAGTCACCGGACACGTTGCGATACTCGGCAGCAAGACCCAGATCGCTCAGCCGGCCCGTAAGCACCAACGCCGAGATTCCGATCGGGGCCAGCAACGTGACGGTCCACCCCGCCGCCGAGAACATGCCGACCTCACGTCGACTCGCCACGACCAGCGTGAACGCGGCAAAGACC
Organism: uncultured Actinomycetes bacterium; assembly: GCA_963700665.1. Classification (GTDB taxonomy): domain Bacteria; phylum Actinomycetota; class Coriobacteriia; order Anaerosomatales; family PHET01; genus CAVPCY01. Next base: position 156,820 of record CAVOYK010000005.1, on the reverse strand, counting down.
GACAGCCACACACCTCCACCCAGGAGTAGCGGGTGTAGGGCCCGAGCTGCTCGACCGCAGCCGTCGCGGCGATACCCGACACCCAGAACAGGGCGACGATGGCCACAGCTCCGCCTCGCGCCACGCCCAAACGCCGCCCAGGCGGAGCGCCACAGGACCACGGAGAGCAGTGCGGCGACCAGCCACGCCGCGACCGGCACCGCGACGAGTTGCACGGGCAGGGCGTCGGTGATCGACGACCACCGAACCCGTGACCACGCGGTTGGGGCTCACGTCGGCGAACCCAAGCGCGAACAGGCCGACGAGCCCAACGGCGCACACCGTCAGACCAACTCGGTGAACAGAGGATCGTCGCACTAGGCCCTCCCGCGCAGCCCCCGGCACCGCGGCGCCGGGGGCTGAGAGTGATCGTCTATTGGACGAAGCCTCCGGAGGCCAGGAACTCCGCCGCGACGGTCTCGGCAGACTCGCCGTTGACCTGTATGCGCGCATTGAGCTCTTGGAGCTTCTCGATGGTCAGCGCGTTGAACACGGGCGCGAGATCCGATTCGATCTGGGGGTACTTGTCCAGCGTGTCCTTGCGAATGATGGGAACCGGCCAGTACACGAGTTGTGCGCCCTTGTCGTCTTCCAGGACGGTGAGGCCCAGGTCTGCGAGCGCGCCGTCGGTACCGTACGCCATGCCGAAGTTGACGCCTTCGGTCCCGTCGGCGACTGCCTTCTCGGTCTGAGCGGTGTTGCCGCCCGAGAAGATCACCTTCTGGTTGTCCTTGCAGGTCGAACCCGTAGGTGGAGGCGAATGCAGGCCAGGCGTCCGAATTCGTGAAGAACTCGTCGGAGGCCGCCATCTTGACGGTCTTGCCGTCCTTCACGTACTGCGCGAAGTCCGACATCGTCTTGAGGCCGTTCTTCTCGGCGAAGTCCTTCTTCACCGCGACCAGCCACGTGTTGTTGGCCTTGGCGGGCGCGAGCCACACCACGTTGTTGTTCTCAAGGTCGAGCTGCTTGACCGTCTCGTAGCCCTTCTCCGGGTCCTTGAACGTCTCAGGCGTGGCGGCCGGGTTGCCCTCGAAGAAGATCAACCCGCTGCCGGTGTACTCGGGATACATGTCGATGTCGCCGGCGAGCAGAGCCTTGCGCACGACGTCGGTGGTTCCGGTCTGGGACTTGTCCGTGACGGTGAAGCCCTTGGACTCCAGCACCTGCTGGATGATGGTGGCCAGTAGCTCGCCCTCGGTATCGATCTTGGAACCGATGATGACCGGTCCCATCTCCTGCGCGGGCTCCTCGGTCGCCGGTGGCGTCGGTCGAAGACGAGCAGCCCACGACGAGCAGTAGTGTGGCGAAAGCAGCGAACACCGCTGCCGCGCCCTTCCAGTGCTTGCGCATCTGAATCCCTCCCAGACTGTCGGGGCGACCGAGCGGTGTCCTGACGGTCGCCTGCCCTTTGTGGGTTGTTCTGCCCACTCCGATAGCGAATATATCGCATCATGATTCCTTATGCAGCGCCGCGACCCAGTGGGTGGCAGGCACCTCCGGGTAGGCATAGACTTGCAGGGTTGGCATCGTCCCCGACCTCACGGAGGATCCGTGTCCGCATTCCACTTGGTCGACCCCACGCTCTCCCCCATCGCCGAGAAGGTGCTCTCGGGCGAGCGCCTCTCGCGTGAGGACGGGGTTGCACTGTACGCGAGCAGCGACCTTCTCGGCATCGGGCAGATGGCCGACTTCGCCCGTCAGCGCATCAGCGGTGACCGCGTCTACTTCATGGTGAACCGCCACATCAACCCCACCAACATCTGCCGCAACCGCTGCAAGTTCTGCGCGTTCGCGCGCTCGGAGGGCGAAGAGGGCGCCTACGAGATGACGCTGGATGCGGTGGCCGAGGCGGCGGCTGAGGGTGCGGCCGATGGCGCGTACGAGATTCACATCGTGAGCGGACTTCACCCCGAATGGAGCTACGACTTCTACCTCGATATGGTGCGGAGAACCCGCGAGGCCGTCCCCGACCACGTGATCGTCCAAGCGTTCACCGCCGTCGAGATCGAGCATATGGCGATCATCAGCGAGAAGACTACGCGCGAGGTGCTCGCGGATCTCAAGGAAGCGGGGCTCGACGCTCTGCCCGGCGGCGGGGCCGAGATCTTCTCCGATCGCACGCGTGCTGCCGCCTGGGACAAGAAGACGAAGTCCGACGACTGGCTCCGCATCCACGCCGAAGCACACGAGCTCGGCATAGCGACGAACTGCACCATGCTCTACGGGCACATCGAGACGCTCGAGGAGCGCGTCGACCACCTCATCCGCCTGCGCGAGCAGCAAGACGCGACCGGCGGGTTCCTCGCCTTCATCCCGCTTGCATTCCATCCTGCCAACACCGAGCTTGAGGACCTGCCTGCGACCACCGGCTACGACGATCTGAAGACACTCGCGATCGCGCGCCTCATGCTCGACAACATCCCGCACGTCAAGGCGTTCTGGATCATGGTGGGCCTCAAGGTCGCCCAGCTCTCGACCGCCTTCGGCGTCGACGATATCGACGGCACGGTCGTCGAGGAGAAGATCACGCACATGGCCGGTGCAACCACACCGGAAGCGCTTTCCAAGGAGGACCTTGTCGCGATGATCGCCGAGAGCGGTCACGTGGCAGCAGAGCGTGACACGCTGTACCGAGTGGTACGCATGTACGGCGACGAGGAGTCGGCGCCTGCATGGGACGCCGGGCCTATCGGCACGCCGCCGCGCGTGGGCGTCGCGAGCGGCACTGTCGCGACCGGGACGTAGACGAGCCGTTCTGGCCGCGCTGGACTACTGGACGAACGGGAGGTCGAAGCGGAGACGATGAACAGGAACGCCCGCCCGAGGCTCGGTCACATCCAGTTCATCAACTGCCTGCCGCTGTACTACGGCATGGTGAAAAACGACGTCCTTCTCGACGTCGACCTCGTGCGAGCCAACCCTGCCGATCTGGCGCGCATGATCCTCGACGACGAACTCGATCTCGCCCCCATACCCGCCATCGAATACGCACGCCACGCAGAGCAACTCACGTTGCTACCCGACATCGCGATCTCAAGCGATGGCGAGGTCCAATCGATCCTGCTGCTCTCGAAGGTGCCCGCGGACCAGCTGGACGGATGCACGGTCGCCCTTGCGAATACTTCACGAACGTCGCAAGTGCTCGCCCGCATCCTGCTTGAGAAGCACTGGTGTGTCGCCCCGCAGTACGTGGAGATGCCGCCCGACCTGCCGGCGATGCTGCGCGACGCCGACGCCGCCCTCCTTATCGGCGACGAGGCGCTGCGCGCGTACTGGGAGTCCCCGCTGGGGGTGCACGTCTACGACCTGGGCACCGAGTGGACGACGTGGACCGGTCTGCCGATGGTCTATGCCGTATGGGCGGTCAGGCGTGAGTTCGCCGAGCAACGGCCGCAAGCCGTGCTCGATGTCGCGGAGCAACTGTCCGGCTCCCTCGCATACTGCCGAGGTCATCTCGACGATATCTCGACGTACGCCGCACGATGGGAGCCCTTCGGCCCCGACAAGTTCCGCAGCTACTTCGACGCACTGCACTTCCGCTACGAGCCTCGCTACCGCGAGGGGCTCAAGCGCTTCCTCGCAGAAGCCGTCGCTATCGGACAGCTGGACGCCGTGCCAGACATCCACATCTTCGGAGAGGACGCGTGAGCGCGCCCGTGCACGCTGCCGAAGCAGCCGCGCAGCTCGCCTTCTCGGCAGCCGAGGGCGAACTGCGGCTGACACCCCAGCAGGCGCTCACGCTGCTCGAGCATGGCCGCCTGCTCGACCTCGGTGCTGCAGCGAGCATGATGCGTCGTCGTCTCGTCCCCGGCGACGAGGTCACCTTCATCGTGGATCGCAACGTGAACTACACCAACGTCTGCGTGAGCGGATGCCGGTTCTGCGCGTTTTACACCAGTGACGGGGCGCCCGACGCCTACGTCCTGTCGCGCGAGCAGCTGGCCGAGAAGGTCGCAGAGACCATCGCGCTCGACGGCACGGCGATCCTGCTGCAAGGCGGCATGCATCCCGACCTGGCGATCGAGTGGTACGAGACGATGCTTCGCGACGTCAAGGCGGACCATCCGGGCATCCACGTGCACGGTTTCGGGCCGCCGGAGATCGTGCACATCGCGAAGATCTCGGGCACCAGCACGCGTGAGGTGTTACAGCGACTGCGTGACGCGGGACTCGACTCGCTGCCAGGCGGTGGCGCGGAGATCTTGGTGGATCGTGTCCGGAGCCACGTGTCGCCGAAGAAGGCCACGAGCGACCAGTGGCTCGACGTCATGCGAGAGGCCCACGCGCTCGACATCTCCACCACCGCGACGATGATGTTCGGCAGCGTCGAGACTATCGCCGAGCGTGTCGAGCATCTTGGCCGCATCCGCGAAGTGCAAGACGAAGCCGTCGCTGCGGGGCACGTCGGGTTCCGCGCCTTCATCCCCTGGAGCTTCCAGCCGGGCAACACCGAACTCGCCTTGGACGAGGGAGCAGCTGTCGGCGAACCGATGACCGCCGCAAGCGGCTGGGACTACCTTCGCACCCTCGCCGTCTCTCGGCTCTTCCTCGACAACGTCCGAAACGTCCAAGCCAGCTGGGTCACGCAGGGCGGCAAGGTGGGCCAGGTCGCGCTCGCGTTTGGCAGCAACGACATGGGATCCACGATGATCGAGGAGAACGTGGTGGCCGCCGCCGGAACACGCTTCATGCTCGCGCGAGACCGAGCTGGTCCGGCTGATTCACGATGCCGGCTTCGCGCCGGTTCAGCGCGATACGCTGTACCGAGAAGTAAGGCGCTTCTAGTACCCACGCGTCTGCCGGCCCGGCGCCCTGCATGCGTCGGCGGCACCGCGCGCGTCCACCTGTTACGATTGCGGTACTCAGCGTGGGCGCGGGAGGGGGCTCGATGGACACTTGGTTCTGGGTGTGGCTCGTGGCGGCAGTCGTCCTGTCCGTGGCCGAGATCTTCACCGCCGGCTTCTTCATGCTGCCGTTCGGCATCGGGGCGGCGGTCGCTGCAGGACTCACGTACTTCGGGCTGCCTCTCGCCTGGCAGTGGGTCGCGTTCATAGGCGTCTCAGCGCTGTCATTCATCGTGCTGCGACGATTCTCCGACCGGATGACCCACGAGCCGCCACAGAAGGTCGCCGGCGATCGTCTCATCGGCAAGGTAGGCACCGTGACCGAGCACATCGACAACCACCGCAACACCGGGCGCGTACGTGTCGAGCGCGAGGAATGGGTGGCCGACTCTGAGAACGACGCGATCATCGAACGGGGTACCCGCATCGAGGTCACGGGCGTGGTCGGAGCGCACCTAGTGGTTCGCGTGTCCGATACCACCGGCAACGATTCGCTCTAGGGAGGGACCACCATGACCAGCGTCTGGGGAGTCGCAGTCCTGGGATTCATCGCATTCGTCTTCCTGTTCGTCTACATCGCAGCGGCGATCCGGATCATCCGCCCCTACGAGAAGGGCGTCGTCGAGCGGCTCGGCAAGTACCAGAAGACCTACGAGCCGGGGTTGCACATCATCATTCCGTTCCTCGACCGGGTCACCAAGGCCGACATGCGCGAGAACGTGGTCGACGTGCCGCCGCAAGAGGTCATCACCAAAGACAACGTCGTGGTCACGGTAGACGCGGTCGTCTACTACGAGGCAACAGACCCCGTGAAGCTGATCTACAACGTAGCGAACTTCTACGTCGCGGCGACCAAGCTGGCCCAGACCAACCTGCGTAACGTCATCGGAGAGATGCAGCTCGACGAATCTCTGACCAGCCGAGAGAAGATCAATGCGGCACTGCGCCAGATTCTCGACGACGCCACCGACAAATGGGGCGTGCGCGTCGTGCGCGTGGAGCTACAACGCATCGAGCCTCCCGTCGACGTCACCGAGGCCATGCACCGCCAGATGAAGGCAGAGCGCACCAAGCGCGCACTGATCCTCGAGGCTGAGGGCGACAAGCAGGCAGCCATCACGCGTGCCGAGGGCTCCAAGCAGGCCGCCATCCTCGAAGCCGAGGGCCGCGCAACCGCCATCAAGGAGGTCGCGGACGCCGAGAAGTTCCAGCGCATCGCCCTCGCGATGGGCGAAGCACAGGCGACAGAGCTGACCTTCGCCGCGATCCACAAGGGCGATCCCACCGACGACCTCATCGCGATCCGGTACCTGGAATCGCTCAAGAGCATCGCGAACGGGAAGGCGAGCAAGGTCTTCCTGCCGATGGAGGTCTCGGGAATCCTGGGCTCGATCGCGGGCATCGCCGAGCTGTTCAAGGGTGGCGCCGGCGACGCAGCTCCTGACCCGAGCGACGCGACGGCTTCCTCGGGAACCGCTTCCCCGCCGGCGTAGCCACAGCGAGATCCTCCACCATCGCGCCGAGAGACACGCCCCGCGGTTCTCGCAAGGATGAGTAGTCGAGGCGTTGATCGCCACGTACTCCTGTGGTCGTAGAGATGGATACGCCAATGGTCGGCTGTGCCCGGTAGACGGCCGGCTGTACGATGAGCCCATGCTGGAACACTTGGACAGGCGCATCAAGGACGCCGACCCCTTGGTCGTTGACGCCGCACTCGCGGTGGGCCTCGCGGTGCTCGCCTGCCTGTCGATCTGGCTGTTCACGCTTCTGGCACCTGACTTTGCGGGGCGCCCATTCCCCCGGGGTGACGTCCGTCCCTTCCGACCGGAGCGCGCCGTGCGACTTGCCGCGCGCATGCGGCCCGATATGCGTGACTACGTTCTCGCGGCAGCTTGCTTCCTCCCACTCGCGCTGCGGCGACGTCTCCCGTGGGTCGCGTTCGGTCTGACGGGGACTGCGGCGGTTGCGTACGGCCTGCAGCCTGCACCTCCTACCTTCACCTTCCTCGGCCCCATGATCGCGCTGTTCACCCTCGCTGCAACCGCGCCCAGGCGGATGACCGGCCTAGTTGCACTGCTCGTGGGCGGTGTCGTCATCGCCGTGCCGATCATTCCCTTCTCCGCCAACCTCATCTGGGCGCGGGACCTGGTCACGGCGTTCGCGCTTCTGGCGGCCTCGGCGCTCTTTGGTGAGGCCGAGCGAAGTCGCCGAGCGTACGTCGCCGAAGTGGAGCAACGGGCGCGGGAGGCCGAACGCACACGGGAAGAAGAGGCGCTCAGGCGGGTCGGCGAAGAGCGCATCCACATCGCGCGGGAGGTCCACGACACGGTCGCTCACAGCCTGACGATCGTCGCGGTTCAAGCGGCTGCTGCCGAGGCGCTCCTCGACGAGGACCCGGCGCGCGCACGTGACTCGATCGGCCACGTTCGGCAGACCGCCAAAGACGCGCTCGCCGATCTTCGCTCAGTTCTCGCAGTCCTGCGCGCTGCGGAGAGCGAGGTTCCGCTGGCCCCCACCGCGAATCTCAGCGAACTCGACGAGCTCATCGCGTCCGCACGGCGTGCAGGCCTTGAGGTCGACGTCGCGACCACAGGCGACCTATCGGCCGTTCCCGCACCGGTTGCGGTATCCGTCTATCGTGTGGTGCAGGAGTCACTCACTAACGTGGTGCGACACGCGCACGCCACGCACGTCAGCGTGAACGCAACCGCCGGACCGAGGCAGCTCGTGCTCGAAATCAGAGACAACGGGAACGGACCGGACCCCACGTGCAAAGAGGGGCACGGCATCCGCGGGATGCGCGAACGCGTCGCGGCTCTCGGAGGCCAGCTCCACACCGGGCCCGGTTCGCTCGGCGGCTTCACCGTGCGTGCCGAGATACCGCTGACGGGAGAAGCGTCGTGACGATAAGGACGCTCATCGCGGACGATCAGGCTCTCGTTCGCGCCGGCTTCCGGGTGCTGCTAGAGGCAGGCGGCATAGAGGTAGTGGGCGAGGCCGAGAACGGCGAGCAGGCGCTCGAGCTGGCCACCGAAGCGAATCCCGACGTCGTCCTGATGGACATCCGTATGCCCGTCATGGACGGGCTTGAGGCTACTCGTCGCATCGTCGAGAGTGGCGTCGACGCGCCACGCGTCTTGGTGCTTACCACCTTCGATCTCGACGAGTATGTCTACGAAGCGCTGCGGGCGGGCGCGAGCGGCTTCCTTCTCAAAGACACGGACGCGGACCAGCTCATCGACGCAGTTCGCGTGGTGGCCGCCGGCGAGGCGCTGCTCGCGCCCAGCGTGACGCGTCGGCTCATCGATGAGTTCGCCTCCCGGCCCGAGATCCGCCGCGCTCGCCCTGACGAGCTGTCCGCGCTCACCGAACGCGAGCTCGAGGTGCTCTCGCTCGTGGCCCAAGGCCTCTCCAACGACGAGATCGCCGGACAGCTCTTCATCTCGCCCACGACTGCCAAGACTCACGTGTCGCGCTCGATGATGAAGCTTCACGCCCGGGACCGCGCCCAACTCGTGGTGATCGCCTACGAAAGCGGGCTCGTCGTTCCCGGTCCCCGGGACGACCGCTAGCCAAGGCATCGGTCGAGGCAGGCAACGCGGGCACCGTGGGGCGAGCCTTCCGCTCTACTCGGGTGAGGTGAGCCGACGCGTCATCTACTACCTGCGGAGTACTCCAAGTGTCACCGCCAGCCTGACGCGTGTCTTCGCGTCCCCGCCCTACGCTGGACTGAGTGCACCGGTCCAACGGAGGTAGGAGTATGGCTGTGTCTCGGAAGCTGCGTCGCTATCGTGGCTGGATCGCGCTCGGCGCGCTTGTCGTGATCGGCGCGGTCGCGTTCGCGGTCGTGCGCTCGATGAAGGAACCGCCTGCGAAGACCACCTACACCACCGAGCAGGCCGGCATCGGCACACTGTCTGTGACAGTCGCCGGCACGGGCAATCTCGAGATGCGCGATCTGGTCGAGGTCTACCCGGTGGGCAGTGGCACTGCCGATTCGGTCGACGTCGAGACGGGCGACGCCGTCAAGGCCGGAGACACGCTCTACACGCTCGATGCCGATGAGGCGAAGGCTGCCACCGCCAAGGCATACGCGAGCTACAGGCAGGCGGTCGAAGGAGTGAAGCGCGCCGAATCCACCCTGTTCAAGGCGCGAAAGACACTCAGCGAGCTTGAGGACCTCCAAGACGAGCAGGAGGACGCTGCGAGCAAGCCCTCGACCTCGACAGTCTCACAGAACACCGACGAGGTCACCGACAATGATATCAAGGCCGCCGAGAAGGACGTCGCCACCGCCAAGGCCGGAGTCACCTCGGCCGAGGCGCAATGCTCGAGCGCACTGCTCGCCTACGAGCAGACGAAGACCGCCCAAGGCAACCTGACGGTGACTGCGCCTGTGTCGGGCATCGTGTGGGCCGTGAACGTCGAGGAAGGCGGCTCGGTCTCCAGCGGTGGCGGCTCGTCGGGCGCATCGGGCCAGAACGCTGCGACCACCACCTCCTCTTCGAGTTCGGCTCCCGTTTCCATCGCCACCGACGGCGAGCTCGCCGTGATGCTCTCCGTCAACGAGGTCGACGTGCCCAGCCTTGAGGTCGGCCAGCGCGCCGAGCTCGCGTTTGACGCGCTCCCCGACCTCGCGATACCGGCACCGTTGCCGAGATCGCGACCGAGGGCACCGTCGACCAAGGCGTCGTCACCTACGACGTCTGGGTCTCGCTCGACGTCGAGAACGCGCAGCTCGCAAGCGGGATGTCCGCCTCGGCAACGATCGTCACCGCCGTCGCACGCGACGTCCTGCTGGTACCCAACGCCGCGGTCAAGTCCGACGACCAGGGAGAGTACGTGCAGGTGATCGACCCCGGCGCCACCGAGCCGCGCCACGTCGCCGTCGCCACCGGGCTCGAGGGCCCCAGCCAGTCGTCGTCGACAGCGGGATCGAAGAAGGTGACGCGGTCGTCACCAAGATCACCGAGGCCGCCGACGCAGAGACAGACTCAGCCGGCGGCAGTCGCCGCGGCTCCATCATCCCGCGCGATGCCTGGCGGGCCGCTGATGAGCGCGGTCATCGAAGCGGTCGACCTGCACAAGGTCTACGACGGCGCCGGCGCCAAGACGCACGCGCTTCGCGGCGTGTCGCTGACCATCGAGCAAGGCGAGTTCGTGGCGATCATGGGACCGTCCGGCTCGGGCAAGACCACGCTCATGAACATCATCGGCCTGCTGGATACGCCCGACGTCGGGCAGCTACCGCATCGCCGGACGAGACGTGGTCAGCTCGACACCGTACGAGCTGGCCGAGGTCCGGCGCGAGACCGTCGGGTTCGTGTTCCAGTCCTTCAACCTCCTGCCGCGCGCCACCGTCATGCGCAACGTGATGCTGCCGATGCTCTACACGCGGGTCGCATCCCGACGAGCGGACCGAACGAGCCTCTGGGGCCCTCGGAGTCCGTGGGCCTTCCCGAGTCGCTGTGGACGCACAGCTCCAACGAGCTGTCCGGCGGCCAGATGCAGCGCGTCGCGATCGCCCGCGCGCTGGTCAACAACCCGTCGCTCATCCTCGCCGACGAGCCCACCGGCAACCTCGACACCGCCACCGGCGAGGCGATCATGGACGTGTTCGAGCCACCTGAACGCCGAGGGCCGGACCATCGCGCTGATCACGCACGAGGCCCACATGCGGCCACGTGCGCCCAGCGCATCATCCACATCCAGGACGGGCTGGTCGACGAGAACGGGTGAGATCGCATGAAGCTCTCCGACCTTGATGAGCCGAGACGCTTCCTGTCGCTCACCGGCAACAAGGCTCGCAGCGGCCTGACCATCCTGGGCATCGTGGTCGGCATCGCGTCGGTCATCGCGCTTCTGGGCATCGGTGGCGGAAGCCAAGCCTCGGTCACCGAGCGCATCGAGTCGCCAAGGCACCAACCTGCTCACCGTCCGCCCGTCGTCTCCCGGACAACGAAGGCGGCGGTCCGCGAATGGCCCCGGGCAGTGTCGAGTCGCTCACCAGCGATGACGCCGAGGCTCTGGCCCAACTCGAACTCGTCGAAGCTGTCGCGCCCCAGTCGTCGGGCTCCGAGCAGACTCATCACCCCGCAGGGCGATCAACGTCAATGCCTCGGATCGTCGGCGTCACAGAGAGCTACGCCGAAGTCAACGCGCTCGAGCTCGCCTCGGGCAACTTCATCACCGACCGCGACGACGCCTCCCTCGCGAAGGTGGTCGTGCTGGGATCGCAGACGTCGGAGGACCTGTTCGGCGAGGGCGTCGATCCGGTGGGTGAGCGGGTCCGCGTCGGCAACATGATGGTCACCGTCGTCGGCCTGCTCGAGGAGAAGGGAGCCTCCATGCATGCCGAGCGTCGATCTCGGCCGTGCTGATCCCGCTCTCCACCCACCAGCGCCTCGCTCGAGCGGCAGCGAGTACCTGTCGAGCATCCAGATGCTCAGTCGTCGACCGTGAGCAGATGGACGCGGCCGAGACACAGGTGACCGAGCTCCTTCTGGCCGAGCACGGCATCGCCGACGAGATCGCTCGCCGACTTCCGGGTCCAGAACATGGCCGACCTGCTCGAGACCGTCACCGAGGTCACGGGCGTGTTCACCGCCCTGCTCGCGGCCGTCGCGAGCATCTCGCTGGTGGTGGGCGGCATCGGGATCATGAACATGATGCTCACGACCGTCACCGAGCGCACCCGCGAGATCGGTCTGCGCAAGGCGCTCGGCGCCGACGAGAGCGCCATCTCCGCCCAGTTCCTCGCGGAGTCGGTCGCGCTCACGCTCGTCGGCGGCGCCGTCGGCATCGCTCTCGGCTGGGCGGTGGCCACGTTCGGCCCCCTCGCTCATCGGAGTCGACGCGGTCGTCTCGGTCGCGCGATCGTCCTGGCGGTCAGCGTGTCGGCTGGTATCGGCGTCGTGTTCGGCTTCTACCCCGCGCGTCGTGCGGCTCGGATGAGCCCCATCGAGGCGCTCAGATACCAGTAGATGACCACCGCCGAGCACGGCGGCAAGAAAGGAGCAGACTTTGAGATACGCACTGATAGCGCTCGGCGCAATCGTGTTGGTGGCAGCCGCCTTCTGGGGCGGAACCGTGTATGCGAACGTCACCGCACCCCCCGGCGCGAGTGGTCCGGGCGGCGCGTTGGCTTCGCTCTCCCAAGAAGAGCGCCAGCAGTTGCGCTCCATGACCACCGAGCAGCGCGACCAGTTCTTCGCCGAAAAGGGCATCGAGGCACCTGCTGGCGCGTCAGGCAACGGCGCTGGCCGGCGCGGCAGCGGCTCGGACGGACCCGGCGCTCGTGGCACCCGGCTGCTAGAAGGCTCTATCGCCTCGGTGACCGACAAGGAGGTCTCGATCGCGCTGGACGGCGGCGGCTCGGTCGCGGTCTTCGTTGACGACAAGTCGGTAGAGGCGCTCGTCCCCGGCGCCGCAGGCGGTCTGGAGAAGGGCGCCAGGGTGATGGTCCTCGCTGAACCGGAGACCGACGGCGTCTTGTACGCGCGGGCGATCGTGCACAAGTAGAAACGACAAGGAGAGATACCAATGGCAGACGAACAGAGCCACCCGACAGTACCCATCCCGCAACAGCCGGCTGGGCAGAGCTCCGATGACGTGGCGCAGACGCCCATTGTCGCGGAATCAGGAGCGCTCCCGCCTGCGCCCGATGCTCCGGCGCCTGGAACGAATTGGCATCTTCCGGTGATGGTGGCTGGCATCACCGTCGGCGCACTCCTCTTCACCAGCCTGACGTTTGGCGCCGGCTTCGCGGCCGGTCGAGCCACGGCCGACCGCGGCGCCGCCGGGCGTTCGGGCTCCGCAGTCGAACGCAGCCTCGACGGACCCGGCGTGCGAGGCAAGGCGCCTGGCCCCCGCGGCCAAGCGAGGCGCGGCATGCGTGGCCAGATGGAAGATCGGCGACGATTCGACGGCCAAGGAGGGCGCGGACTCCACAAGTTCTCGCGGCGGCGGCGTGCCACCGCGGTCCCGGCCTGAGCAGGCCCCGCAAGATGGTACGGCCACTCAGTAGCTCCTTCTCATGAAGGCGCACGGCCCTGAGCGCTTCTCGCGACGGGGCCGTGCGCCTTCGGCCTACCGCTCGTCGCTTGTGAAACAAGGTTGCCCTCAAGGAGTCCGCACACCCCATCGTCGACTCACCCGACGAGACAGGGCCTCTGTCCCTGCGAATACGCGGGTAGCCACGGCAGCTACTGGGGAACTCACTTCATGGTGACAACTGCACGAAGGAACACGAGCTCGACGCTCGCGTGATCACCCACGTACTGAGGCACGAGGTACCTTCGCGATGGACTACGCAGAGGAAGGAGCACCATGCCGGACAGCAACGCAGGCAAGCGGGGGGTCCTGACGGTCCTGAAGGCGATAACGTGGATCGTCTACGCGTTCGCGACCGCAGCAATCATCATCTTGGCTTTCGGCTTCGTATTGGCGATGCTTGGAGCCAGCACCGAGGCAGGTTTCTCAGCATTTATCTACGAGTGGAGCGTTCGGTTCATAGGCCCCTTCGAGGGTATGGTGGCGCCCACGAAGACCAGCGCGGGATTCATCAGCTGGAACGCTCTCGTTGCCGTCGCCGCCTACGCTGTGCTGGCGTGGCTCGTGGGAATGGTACTCGACTCCATATCGCGCAGCCTGGGTGCCGCCCGCCGGGCCAGCACGGCCCCGGCAGCCCAACCGCAGCCCACCCCTGCGCAGGCGCCGGCACCCACGCCTGTCACACCGACACCCGCGCCCGCACCGACGGCAGCCCCCGCGCCGGCCCCGGTGGCGGCGAGTGAGCCCGAGCCCGCGGCCTCCCCGGCAGCTGAGCCCGCTCCCACAGACGAGCCCACCCAAGAAGCCTAGCCCGAGACGAACAGAGAGCAGTTCGACAGGGATGCCCAAGGCGGATGGCTCGGTCGATAGCGGGGTCGGCGGTGCTATCGTGCCCGCGAGCGGCTCGACACGCAAGGCGAGCGGCGAGCAGAGGGCCGCGCGTGCAGTCTCGCGCCCTCTCAGCCCTGTCATCAGCCGTCAACCGAGCGAGCGGCACCGCACATCTGGGAGGTTGGAGCGACCCGTGCCCGATGCTCATATGATGGTACGACCCAGCGAACGCGCAGTGCCGGCTGCCCTCACGCGGGGCCCACAGGCTACCCGGCGCTCGCACACGGATGGAGGACCGGATGAAGTCTGACTTGGACATCGCCCAAGAGGCGGAGTTGCGTCATATCGTGGATGTCGCCTCAGAGATCGGTATCTCTGAGGACCATCTGGAGCTCTACGGCCGCTACAAGGCGAAGGTCTCACTTGACGTACTCGACCAGCTTGCGGATCGACCGCAGGGTCGCTACGTCGACGTGACCGCCATCAACCCCACGCCGCTGGGCGAGGGCAAGACCGTCACGACGGTGGGCCTGGGCCAGGCGCTCAAGCATATCGGCAAGAACGTCATCACGTGTATCCGGCAGCCTTCGTTGGGCCCGGTCTTCGGCATCAAGGGCGGGGCCGCCGGCGGCGGATACTCGCAGGTCATACCTATGGAGGACTTCAACCTCCACCTGACCGGTGACGTGCATGCAGTGACCATGGCCAACAACCTGCTCGCGGCCTATATCGACAACCACATCTACCAAGGCAACGACCTCGACATCGATCCGCACTCCATCACGTGGCGTCGCGTGGTTGACCTCAACGACCGCGCGCTGCGAAACGTCGTGGTGGGCCTTGGGAGCAAGCTCGACGGGGTGCCGCGCGAGACAGGGTTCGACATCTCGGTCGCCAGTGAAGTCATGGCGATTCTGGCCATGGCCACCAATCTTCAGGACATGCGGGCGCGCTTGGGCCGCATCGTGATCGGCACCAACTCCAAGGGCGAGCCAGTCACTGCCGAGCAGCTCAAGTGCGCGGGCGCGATGGCGGTTCTGATGAAAGACGCGATCAAGCCCAACCTCATGCAGAACCTCGAGGGCGGCGCGGTCTTCGTGCATGCAGGGCCGTTCGCCAACATCGCCCAGGGCAACAACTCCATCATCGCCGACAAGATCGCCCTCAAGATCGCGGACTACGTCGTCACCGAGTCCGGGTTCGGCGCGGACATGGGCGCCGAGAAGTTCATGAACATCAAGTGCCGCGCCTCGGGGCTACACCCCGACTGCGTTGTGATCGTCGCGACGGTGCGTGCATTGAAGGCAGCATCCGGCAGGTTCGAGGTCACCCCCGGCAAGCCGCTCGACGAACGGCTGAAGAGCGAGGACCTGGAGAGCCTGACCGAGGGCATCGTCAACCTGGAGAAGCACGTCGAGAACATGAAGGGGTTCGGCATCCCGGTTGTAGTCGCCGTGAACCACTTCCCCACCGACACTGAGGCCGAGCACGACTTCATCAAGTCGCGCGCGCTCGCGGCCGGAGCCGATTTCGCCGTGACCCACAAGGTGCACGCGGATGGCGGAGCCGGTGGCGCGGAGCTGGCCGAGGCAGTGGTCGCGGCGTGCGAGATGCCCAAAGAGTTCAAGCTGCTCTACCCGGACGACGCATCAATCAAGGAGAAGATCGAGGCCATCGCGACCCGGATATATGGCGCCGATGGCGTGGACTACCTGCCGGCTGCCGAGGCGAAGATCAAGTTGTACACGTCGGCAGGCTACTCGCACCTGCCCATCTGCATGGCCAAGACACATCTGTCCTTGAGTCACGACCCCACGCTGAAGGGCCGGCCAACGGGTTGGCGTCTGCCCATACGTGACATCCGAGCGAGTGTAGGCGCCGGCTTCCTCTATCCGCTGTGCGGTGATATGCGAACCATGCCCGGGTTGCCCAAGGCTCCCGCGGGCGACTCGATAGACCTCGACGACAACGGTCAGGTCGTGGGGCTGTTCTAGTCCGCTCGGGACTAACGACAGCCCATCAGGAGTCGATGTCGATGCCAACCGTGACCTTCAATCCAGACGGACGCTCCGTTGAGGTAGCCGACGGAGAGAACCTCCTGCGCGCCGCGCTCCTTGCCGACATCGTTGTTCACGCATCGTGCGGGGGCGATGGAACGTGCGGCAAGTGCCTCATGGTCGTCGAGGCCGGAGAGGTCTCCGCACTCCCGTCACCCCGCCTGAGCGTCGAACAGGCCACCAACGGCTACGTGCTCGGCTGCAAGACCACCGTCCACGGCGACGTCACGGTGCGCATCCCCGAAGAGTCGCGACCGGGCAAGGCGCCTTCGGGGCGGGGTGCGCGCCGAGCCGTAAACCCGGTCCTGTCTCGGCAAGAGCGCGTTGCTCGGCTTCCTCGGCATACCTCGCCTCCCCCCGTCGCCAAGCGCCTCGTACGAATGATGCCGCCAGACGGCACCGACAACGTGAACGACGCTGCCCGCGTACGCCTCGGCCTGCGGCGCAGTCACGGCATCAAGGACGCGACGATCTCACTTCCGGCGCTGCGCGAGCTTCCAGGTGCGGTCCGTGAGGGAGGCTGGGCGGTCACAGCTATCGCAGCGGAACCGTGCGACACGATGCCGTGCGTGTCGGGTTTCCAACCGGGCGACACGACGCAGCAGCAGTTCGCGGTAGCGGTAGACATCGGCACGACCACCGTTGAGGTCGCTGTCGTCGACCTGAACACCGGTAGGATCGTGGCTCAGGCGGCCGACTACAACGCTCAGTCCCGCCTGGGCGACGACGTCATCAGCCGCATCGTTGCCTCCACACGCGCTGGGGGACTCGAAGAACTGCACGCGCTGGCCGTCCGAAGCGTCGCCGAACTGGCCACCAAGGCGCTGGCAGAAGCGAACGCCGATGTCGAGGACGTCGTGTCCTACTACGTGGCCGGCAACACCGTGATGACTCACCTGTTCTTGAACATCACGCCGGAGAACATCCGCATGTCGCCCTACATCCCGGTCTCTTCGACCTTCCCGTGGATGAGCGCGCGCGAACTCGGCCTACCTGGCGGGCGCGTGACGCGACTCTACGCCCTGCCCTGCCCCGCGAGCTGGCTCGGCGGCGACATCGTCGCAGGCGTCACCGCAGCGGGCATGCCCTGGGCCGAGAAGCTGACGCTCTTCATCGACATCGGCACGAACGGCGAGGTCGTGCTAGGTAACAGCGAGTGGCTGGTGAGCGCCTCGTGCTCGGCCGGCCCCGCGTTCGAAGGTCGCGGAATCCTGCACGGCATGCGTGCGGCAGACGGTGCCATCGAGCAGGTGCGCATCGACAGCGAGACCCTCGAGCCGAGCTTTCTGACGATCGGCGCCCAGAAGCCCCAGGGAATCTGCGGCAGCGGTCTGATCGACTGCGTGTCCGAGCTGTTCTTGTGCGGTGCGCTCGACCGCAACGGCCGCTTCGTACCCGAGCGCGGAGGCGACTACGTGCGTGAAGGTGAGCACGGGCTCGAGTATGTCTTGTGCAACGGAGAGTCGTGCGCGAACGATCGGGACATCGTGATCACCGAGAAGGACATCGACAACCTCATGCGCGCAAAGGCCGCCATTTTCGCCGGAATCAACGTGCTCGTGGAAAGCCTTGATGCCAACATCGACGACATCCAGGAGGTCGTCATCGCGGGTGGGTTCGGCCGCTACCTGGACCTCGATCGCATCCGCGCCCTGGGCATGGTGCCCGAGCTGCCCACGGAGCGCTTCGTCTTTCTCGGCAACGGTTCGCTGCTGGGCGCATCGCTCGTCGCCACATCGCGTGAGGTGCTGCGCACGGCCAGGCGAGCCGCCGAGATGATGACGTACCTCGAGCTGTCGGTGAACGCCGGCTTCATGGACAGCTACGTCTCAGCGCTGTTCTTCCCCCACACCGACCTTGCGCTCTTCCCGTCGACCGAGGCTCTGCGCGCCGCGCGCTCGTGTTCGAAGGCGGTGAGCTGAGATGGCCTTCACGATCGCACTCGCCGGCAAGGGTGGCACCGGAAAGACCACGGTCGCCGCGCTGATAGTGCGCGCCCTGCACGACTCGGGAGCGCGCACGGTGCTCGCCGTAGACGCCGACCCGAACGCATGCCTGCACGAAGCGCTCGGGACGACCGTCGAGCGCTCGGTGGGTGAGATCACCGAGGAGATGCTCGAGAACGCGGACTCGAATCCTGGCGGAATGAGCAAGGACGCATGGCTCGAGTACAACATCCAGCTGTTCGTTGTCGAGGAGCACCAGTTCGACCTGCTGTCGATGGGCCGACCTGAGGGCTCGGGGTGCTACTGCTACGCGAACAACCTCGTTCGTGGATGTCTTGACGACCTGCAACGCGGCTACGAGTACGTGGTCATGGACAACGAGGCCGGGCTCGAGCATCTGTCGAGACGCACCACACGCGATGTCGACGTGTTGCTCATGGTGGCCGACCCCAGCGTGCGTGGCATACGAACAGCCGCGACGCTCAACTCGCTCGCCGACGAGCTCAAGATCGCCGTCGGTGCGCGCTACGTGGTGGTCAACCGCGCCGAGGAGCCGTTGGACCCCGCGTTGGTGTCCGCCATCGACGCGACCGGCGTGCCGTTCCTCGGCACCGTTCCGAGCGATGCCGGCATCACCGGTATCGACCTGAGCGGAGACGGCGTGTTCTCACTGCCGGCCGACTCCACGGCTCTGGCCGCCGTCAAGGAGCTGCTCGCGATTGCCATCGGTACGACCGATGCCGAGTCGCTCGATCCCGTACTCGCCAGCGCACGAACGGAGACCCAATGACCGCACGCATCATCGACGGCAAGGCCATCTCGGCGGCGCGCAGAGCGACCATCGCCGAGCGCGTGACCGAGCTCAAGGAGCAAGGCATCCGGCCTGGCTTGGCGGTCGTCATCGTCGGCGAGGACCCGGCCTCAGAGGTGTACGTCCGCAACAAGGTCAAGGCGTGTGAAGAGACCGGGATCTTCTCGGAGAAGATCGAGATGCCGGCCGAGACGACCCAGGCCGAGCTGCTCGCCGTGGTCCGGGACCTCAACGACCGCGAGGACATCAACGGCATCCTCGTTCAGTTCCCCCTGCCCGACCACCTCGACGAGGACGAAGTCATCGAGACGATCCGCATCGACAAGGACGTCGATGGCTTCCACCCCGAGAGCATCGGCCGTCTTCTGGTGGGCAAGGACACCTTCGTGTCGTGTACCCCTGCCGGTGTGATGGTGCTGCTCGAGGAGAGCGGCGTCGACTTGAACGGCAAGGACGTGGTCGTTGTCGGGCGCAGCAACAACGTGGGCAAGCCCGCTGGCCTGCTGGCGCTGGCCCAGCACGCAACGGTGACGTTCTGTCACTCGCGCACCACCGACCTGCCCGGCCATGTTCGGGCAGCAGACGTGGTGATCGTTGCTGTCGGGCGACCCGAGATGGTCAAGGGCGACTGGCTCAAGCCCGGTGCGGTCGTCATCGACGTGGGCATCAACCGCACCGAGAAGGGCCTCGTAGGCGACGTCGAGTTCGAATCCGCCTCCAAGGTCGCATCGGCGATCACGCCCGTGCCCGGTGGCGTGGGACCGATGACCATCGCGATGCTGCTCGAGAACACCCTGACCGCTGCGACGCGGGCTCACCGAGCCTAGAGACTGGAGGGCACCCATGGCCTACGTGGAACCCATCGAGAAGCCGTCCGGGACCATCCGAGAGGTCGTCTTGGGTCGCGCAGGACACACCGTGACCATCGGCGGCGAGAACGCGCTCGCATTCCAAGGATTCGACGGCGCGCTTCCTCACCGCCCGGCGATCGCCATGGAGGTCTTCGACTTCGTCCCCGACGGCTGGCCCGCTGCACTCACAGATGCGCTTGGCGGCGTGATCGACGATCCCGCAACCTGGGCGAAGGCGTGCGTCGAGCAGTGGGGCGCGGACATGGTCTGCGTTCAGCTTGCCGGCACCGACCCCAACGGCGCGGACCGCTCGCCCGACGAGGCGGCCGAGACGGTCGCAGCCGTGGCTGCGGCGGTCGATGCCCCTGTGGTGGTCTACGGCTCGGGCAACGCCGAGAAAGACGCCGAGGTCCTCAAGAAGGTCGCCGAGAAGGTCACCGACACCGTGCTCGCCATCGGCTCGGCAACCGACGAGAACTACAAGCCGATCACCGCAGCCGCCCTGGGCTACGGCCACGTCGTGATAGCCGAGACCCCCATCGACGTGAACATGGCCAAGCAGCTCAACATCCTGATCACGCAGATGGGACTGGCCGCGGACCGCGTGCTGATCGACCCCTCCGTGGGCGCAGTGGGCTACGGCGTCGAGTACGCCTTCACCGTCATGCAGCGACTGCGGCTTGCCGCACTCAACCAAAACGACGACATGACCCAGATGCCGATGATCTGCAATCTCGGTCGCGAGGCGTGGCGCACCAAAGAGGCGCGCGCGACCGCGACCGAAGAGCCCACGTGGGGCGACGCGGCGAAACGCGGAGTCTTGTGGGAGGCAACGACCGCCATCACGTTCGCCTTGGCCGGTGCCGACGTGCTCGTCATGCGACACCCCGAGGCGGTAGCCACCGTCCACACGGCCATCGACGGACTGCTCGACCAGTAGCGCCGCACTCCTAGGAAGCAGGTACACACCATGAGCAAAGAGATGACTCACGACACCGAGACCTGGAGCATCGACCCAACCGCGGCCGAGATGCTCAAGATCGCCGAGGAGGAGCACATCGACACGGCGTTCTCCCGATCGCGAGAGATCAAGCCCTGCTCGACCGGCGCCACCGGTGGGTGCTGCAAGCTGTGCGCGATGGGACCGTGCCGCCTGATCGGCAAGCACGACCGCGGCGTATGCGGCGCCACGCGCGAGACGGTCGCGGCGCGCAACTTCCTGCGCCAAGTGGCCGCAGGCACGGCCGCGCACTCGGACCACGGCCGTGACGTCGCCTTGACGCTGCGCGCTATCGCGAAGGGCGAGATCGAAGGAGCCACGATCGCCGACCCGGTCAAGCTCGCCAAGGTCGCAGGCAATATGGGCATCGAGGCCGCCGGCAAGGACGTCAACCAACTCGCCTTGGAGGTTGCCGAGTGCGCGCTCGCGCAGTTCGGGCAGCAGACCGGCGAACTCGTCTTCATCTCGCGTGCTCCGCAGAAGCGCCAGGACCTGTGGCGCAAGTACGATGTGGTGCCCCGCGGTATCGACCGCGAGATCGTCGAGGCGATGCACCGTACCGCTGCCGGCACCGACCAGAACTACGAGACGCTGCTCGACGATGCGATCAAGTGCGCGCTGGCCAGCGGCTGGGGCGGCTCGATGATCGCAACCGATCTGCAAGACGTCTTGTACGGAACGCCACAGCCGGTGCGCTCCTCGGCGAACCTGGGCGTGCTGTCCGAAGACCACGTCAACATCCTGATCCACGGTCACGAGCCACTCCTCGCGTCGATGATCATCGACGCGACACGCGAGCCCGAGATGATCGCGCTGGCCGAGAAGGTCGGAGCCACGGGCATCAACGTCGCGGGCATCTGCTGCACCGCGAACGAGTCGCTCATGCGCAAGGGTGTACCACCCGCAGGCAACATGCTCCACCAGGAACTCGCCGTGCTGACCGGCGCGGTCGAAGCGATGGTCGTCGACGTCCAGTGCATCTTCCAGGGGCTGACCGAGGTGGCCTCGCACTTCCACACCAAGCTCATCTCGTCGAGTCCCAAGGCGTGTGTCGGGGACTCCGAGCAGATCGTCGTCGACGAGCACAACCCGAGGGAGTCCGCTCGAAGGATCGTGCGAGAAGCCATCGAGAACTACCCCAACCGTAACGCCGACCACGTGCACATCCCCCACGTCTCCGAGCCGCTCGTGGCCGGTTTCAGCCACGAGTACATCCGCTACATGCTCGGCGGCAAGATGCGCGCGTCGCTCACCCCGCTCAACGAGAACATCGTCAACGGCAAGATCCGCGGCGTGGCTGCGGTCGTCGGATGCTCGAGCCCACGCGCCGTGCAGGACTACGCGGTGGTCAACGTCGTGCGCGAGCTCATCGCCAACAACGTACTCGTGGTCGTGACGGGATGCGCAGCGATCACGAGCGGTAAACACGGCCTGCTCACCCCCGAGACGATGGAGTACGCGGGTGAGACGCTCAAGGAGGTCTGCGAGGCGATCGGCATCCCGCCGGTTCTGCACATGGGCAGCTGCGTCGACAACTCCCGCATCCTCACGGTGCTCGCCGATGTCGCCGCGACCGGCGGGCTGGGCGACGACATCGCAGGCCTTCCGGCCGTGGCGCTCTCGCCCGAGTGGTTCTCGGAAAAGGCGCTCGAGATCGCGACATACGCGGTGGGAAGTGGCGCGCACGTCATCTTTGGCGGTGTGGGCTCGCCCACCGAGAACAGCCAAGTCGTGACCGACTACATGATCGACGGCTGGACGGAGCGCTACGGTGGCAGCCTGCGGTTCATCAAAGAGCCGCAGGACATGGTCATCGCCACGCTCGATCTGATCGACGGAGCCCGCAAGGCGCTCAAGATCGACGTTGCCGCGGAGCGCGTGCTGTTCGACATGGACATGAGGAGGGAGCTCAGTGTCTAAGATCATCGCCTCCGCCGCCATTCGCGGCGCTCACAGCATCTTTGCCAAGACAGAGGCCAAGCTGGCGCGCGCCAAAGAGAGCTTCGGCGCCGAGCACACAGTCGAGCTTCCCAACACCGGCTACTACCTGCCGGTCATCTACGGCCTGACCGGCGAGAAGGTCGAGAAGCTCTCGGACATGGATCGGGTGCTGGACTACGCGCGCGATCTGCTTCCGGAGGTTCCGAGCGAGACGCTCTACCTGCCCTACCTGGGCACGACGCTCGATGCGGGAATCGCCACACTGCTTGCCGAGGAGTGCCACGAGGCGCTCAACTACCTCGACAACGACCCGCCGCCGGTAACGGATCTGTGGCTGGGCGCCGCCGACGACGTGATCATGCGCGCCAAGGGCGTCGAGTTCGTCGACGGCTCCGCGCCGGGATTCGCCGCGGTCGTTGGCGCAGCGCCGGACAACGAGACCGCCGTGCGCCTCGCGCGCGAGATGCAGGAAAAGATGCTCTACGTCTTCATGGCTGGCCAGACCGAAGGCCGCTCGTTCGGCGCGCAGCTCGCCGAGGAGAACATCCAGCTGGGCTGGGACACGCGCCTCGTGCCATTTGGCGAAGAGGTCTACAGCCAGATCTACTCGGTAGGCTTCGCGACCCGAGCCGCGATGGCGTTTGGCGGCGTGCAACCCGGCGACTACGAGCGCATCCTCGCCTACAACAAGAGCCGCGTCTTCGCGTTCGTGCTCGCGCTCGGCGAGGTGACCGACGAGTGGTACGCCACGGCGGCCGGCGCCATCAGCTACGGCTTTCCCACGATCGCGACGAGCGACATCCCCCAGATACTTCCGACCGGCGTGTGCACCTACGAGCATGTGGTGTCCAACATCACCTGTGACGATCTCGTTCAGAAGGCCATCGAGGTTCGGGGCCTCAAGATCAAGGTCACCGAGATACCGATTCCTGTGGCGTACGGACCCGCGTTCGAGGGCGAGCGCGTCCGCAAGGAAGACACCTTCGCCGAGGCCGGCGGCCAGCGCTCCACAGCGTTCGAGTTCGTCCGCACGCTCGATGCCGCCGAGATCACCGACGGCCAGGTCGAGGTCGTCGGCCCGGAACTCGACGAGCTCGAACCGGGCACGCGAGTGCCGCTGGGAATCGTCGTCGACGTGGCAGGCCGCAAGATGCAGTCGGACTTCGAGCCGGTCATCGAACGCCAATTCCACCACCTGATGAACTTCGCCGAGGGCGTGCTTCACATGGGTCAGCGCGATCTGATCTGGCTGCGCATCTCCACGGCCGCCAAGGAGAAGGGTTTCAAGTTCCATCACCTCGGCGACATCTTGCACGCCAAGCTGCTCGACGAGTTCGAGGCGATCGTCGACAAGGTCCAGGTCACGATCTATACCGATCAGGCCAAGGTCGACGAGATGCTCGCGAAGGCGCGGATCACGTATGCCGCTCGCGACGAGCGTATGGCTCAACTCACCGACGACAACGCAGACGTCTTCTACTCGTGCTCCTTGTGCCAAAGCTTCGCGCCGAGCCACATCTGCGTGGTCACGCCCGAGCGGCTGGGCCTGTGCGGCGCCTACAACTGGCTCGACGCCAAGGCGTCGAACGAACTCAACCCCACCGGACCCAACCAGCCCATCACCAAGGGCGCCTGCGTCAGCACGATCACCGGTGAGTGGGAAGGCGTCAACGACTTCATCCGCGAGAAGTCCGGGGGCGCCGTCGAGCGCATGACCTGCTACTCGCTGATGGACAACCCGATGACGAGTTGCGGCTGCTTCATGGCGATCATCGCGCTCATGCCCATGTGCAACGGCGTCATGATCGTCAACCGCGAGTACGCCGGCATGACCCCGTCCGGCATGAAGTTCTCCACGCTCGCCGGCATGGTGGGCGGCGGGGTCCAGGCGCCCGGATTCATGGGCATCGGCCGCGGCTACATCGCAAGCAGGAAGTTCATGTCTGCCGAGGGTGGCCTCGCCCGAGTCGTCTGGATGCCCAAGGAGCTCAAAGAGGCGATGCGCTCCTCGCTTGAGCCGCGCATGGCCGAGATGGGCGACACGAGCTTCCTTGACAAGATCGCCGACGAGACGGTCGGCGAGACCGAAGAGGCGGTACTGGAGTTCCTCACCACCGTGGGCCATCCGGCCCTGATCATGGACCCGATGTTCTAGGAGCCGCGCCGACCGTTAGGAGTGATCTTCGATGGGTCTTTCCGGCATCGAGATCTTCAAGCATCTTCCCAAGACCAACTGTGGCGACTGCGGCGTACCCACGTGCCTCGCGTTCGCGATGAAGCTCGCCCAGAGCCAAGCTGAACTCTCGGCGTGCCCGCACGTCTCCGACGAGGCGAAAGCTGCCCTCTCCGAGGCATCGGCCCCGCCGATGCGGGCCGTGAAGGTGGGCACGGGGGATACGGCGTTCACCGTCGGCGAAGAGACGGTGATGTTCCGTCACGAGAAGACGTTCGTGAACCCTTGTGCGATCGGGACCTCGGTGTCCGCGTCGGACTCCGACGAAGAGATCGATGCCTCGGTCGCCAAGGCGCTCGCCGCGGACTTCGAGCGCGTCGGCCAGCGGTTGCGCTGCGACTTCATCGCCGTGAGTGCGGCGGGCGATGGTGCGCGCTTCGCGGCCGTTGCAAAGCGCGTCAGCGACGCGTCCAGGCTCCCCTTGCTGCTCGTGACCGACGACCCGACCGAGATGCAGGCGGCCCTCGAGGCCGTGGGCACGCTGCGTCCGCTGATCTGCTCGGTCACCGAGGAGAACTCGGCCGAGATGCTCGCGCTCGCCAAGACGCACAGTTGCCCAGCGGCCGTTCGCGCCGACGGACTCGAGAAGGTTGCCGAGATCACGGAGCGCGCTGCGGCGATGGGCGTCGCCGACCTCGTCATCGATGGCGACGGTTCGAGCGCCGGCCGTGAGCTGGGCAACCGGGTGCTGGCCCGCCGCTCCGCGCTGGTGAAGAAGTTCGCCGCGCTGGGCTACCCGACGATTGCCTGGCCGGGGCGCTTCTCGGCAGGCGATGCGATGCTCGAGGCGACCTACGCGGCCGCGGACGTTGCGACCTACGGCGGCGTCATCGTCCTCTCCGACGCCGAGCCGTGGCAGATGCTCCCGCTGCTGGTGCTTCGCCAGAACATCTACACCGACCCGCAAAGGCCGATGCAGGCCGAGCCCAAGATCTACGCGATCAACAACCCAGGACCCGACGCACCCTTCTTCGTCACGACCAACTTCTCGCTCACCTACTTCATCGTCTCCTCCGAGATCGAGGGCGGCAGAACGCCGGCGTACCTCGGCGTGGTCGAGTCCGAAGGCCTTTCGGTGCTCACGGCGTGGGCTGCAGGCAAGTTCGTGCCCGAGAGGATCGCCAAGTTCGTCAACGACAGCGGCATCGGCGACACCATTTCGCACCGCGAGATCATCATCCCCGGAGCGGTCGCACAGATCAGTGGCGAGCTCGCTGAGGAACTCGATGGGTGGAACATCACCGTCGGACCGTACGAGGCTGCTGACATCCCCGTGTTCCTGCGCCGAAGAGCCGGATAGCGACGGTGAAAGAAGGCGCCACCCTGATGGACACAACGAAGACCGACAAGATCGTCGAACTCGGCGAGGGGACCCGCGTCTTTGCCCCCTGTAGGGCGAAGTGCCCAGTTCACATCGACGTGCCCGGCTATCTGACCGCGATCGCCGAGGGACGGTTCACCGACGCGCTCGAGATCGTGATTCAGCGAAACCCCCTGCCTTCGGTGTGCGGGCGCGTGTGCTTGCGGCCGTGCGAGGAAGGCTGCCGGCGCTGCAATCTCGACGACCCGGTGGCGATCGCGCAGCTCAAGCGGGCAGCAGCAGACTTCGGTTCGTACCCGACGATCACGCCAGCCGATCGTTTGGGTCTATCGGTCGGAGTGATCGGTGGCGGACCGGCAGGTCTGACCGCCGCGTACGACCTCGCGCTCGCGGGCTTCGACGTCACCATCTACGAGAGCGAGGAGCGGCTCGGCGGGATGATGCGCTACGGCATCCCCAACTACCGCCTGCCCGACTACGCGCTCGATCGCGATATCGACCACATCTTGTCGCTGGGCATCACGGTCAAGACGGGCGTGCGCATCGGTGCCGACATCACGCTCGACGAGCTGCGAGCAACCCACGACACCGTCGTCGTGACAGCCGGGCTGCAGGCAAGCCGCGCGCTGCCCATCCCCGGCGCGGACGCTGCGCGCGTTCTGGCGGCACTCCCCTTCCTGGCTGCTGCGAACCGCGGCGAGAAGGTGGACCTCGGGAAGCGTGTCGTCGTAGTCGGCGGCGGCAACGTCGCGATGGACGTGGCGCGCACCGCTCGGCGGATGGGCGCCGACGAGGTCCACGTGGTGTGTCTGGAGGACGCCGACGAGATGCCCGCCTCCCAAGAAGAGATCGATGACGCAGGCCGAGAGGGCGTCAAAGTGCACTGCTCGTGGGGGCCCACGGCGGTCGCCGTAGAGGAGGACGGAGTCTGCGGGCTCGACGTGCAGCGCTGCGTGTCGGTCTTCGACGAGCAGAAGCGGTTCAGCCCCACGTTCGATCCCGACGAGGTCGACCGCTTCCACGCCGACACGGTGATCTTCGCTACCGGTCAAGGGGCGGACGTCGCGGACCTTGGCCTCGAGCTGACGCCGCGCGGCGCGATCGATGTCGACCCCGTCACGCTCAAGACGAGCGCACCCGACGTCTACTCGGCCGGCGACGTCGTCAGCGGGCCCACCAAGATCATCGACGCGATCGCCGCGGGACACCGGGTCGCTGCGTGCCTCCTGCGCGACCTTGCCGATGCACCCGAGGCCCTCGAAGAGCTCGACCGGGACTGCCTGGTGCTGGGGCTGGTGCCCGACAAGATGAAATCGAAGACCGCACGCCATCGCCGGATTCGCATGGAGACGCTCGAATTCTACGAGGCCGTGGAGACCTTCGACGAGGTCGAGCAAGGCTACACGGAATACGAGGCCGCCCGAGAAGCGCAGCGCTGCCTGGGCTGCACCACCGGAGCGAGGCTCTCGCGCGAGAAATGCTCAAGCTGTCTGACGTGCATGCGCGTGTGCCCCTACGGCGCCCCCGGCGTCAAGGTCGGAGGCTTTCTGTACTTCGACGCCGAGACGTGCCACGCGTGCGGCGCATGCGCGTCGCAGTGCCCCGCTCAGGCGATCAGCCTGGAGGGTCAGTCGGACCAAGAGATGATGAAGCGCGTCGAGGCAGCGCTCAGAGGCGCCGATTCCGACACGACACTCGTCTTCAGCTGCGGTTGCACGCCGATCGTCCCCGTGATCCTGGGCGAGAGCATCCGCGACCTCACCGTGACCTGCCTCCTGCGCGTCAGCGAGGCCACGGCCCTGCGCGCGCTGCGCTCTGGCGCCGCAAAGATCGCCTTCGCCGGATGCGTCGAGTCCAACTGCCGCTACCCGCACACGCGCGACCTGGTCGCTCAGCGTATCGAGTCCATTCGCAGCACGCTCGCCCAGATAGGCCTCGAGGACCGGCTGATCGTGACCGGCGCCTCACCGGAAGAGGATGTGCACCTCCGATGATCGTCGTACGGCTCAAGCCAATCCCGGAGATCCGCTCGATGCTCGAGGGTCATTCGAACGTGCTTCTCGTTGGCTGCAACACGTGTGCGGCGGTCTCGCTGGCCGGAGGCGAGAAGGAAGTCGACACCCTGCTCGAAACGCTGCGTCTGGCCGCGGACGCGCAGGGCTCCGATGTCGAGTTCTCCGGGGGCGTGATCCAGCGACAGTGCGAACCGGAGTTCGTGGAAGACCTCGACCTCGACGGCTACGACGCGGTGCTCTCGATGGGCTGCGGCGCCGGCGTCGCCTTCATCGCCGAGACTGCCGAGATCCCCGTCTACCCTGCGCTCGACACGATGTTCATCGGCGCAGCCCGGGGCTTCGCGGCGTGGCAGGCCGAGTGTTCGGCCTGCGGCTCGTGCGTGCTCGGCCAAACCGCCGGTATCTGCCCGATCACCAGATGCGCGAAAGGCATCATGAACGGCCCGTGCGGGGGCGTGAAGGACGGCCGGTGCGAGTTGGGCGATCGCGACTGCGCATGGGTGCTCATCCACGACCGGCTCGAACAGCAAGGCCAGCACGACAACACCTGCACCCCGCCAAAGGACAACGCGGCCAAGACCTCGTGTCCCGAGTGGGACATGGGCAATCAGCGACCGAGCGTGAAGCGATGAGTCTGAGACGCGCCATCGAGTCAGGCCGCTTCGCGGTCACCTCCGAGGTCGGTCCTCCCAAGGGCATCGACGTCGCGGAGATGATGGAGACCGCCGAGATGCTTCGCGGCCGAGTCGACGCGCTCAACGTCACCGACAATCAGGCTGCGGTGATGCGGCTCTCGACGATCGCTGCGTGCGTGCACCTCAAGCTCGCCGGGTTCGAGCCCGTCTTCCAGGTCACCGGCCGGGACCGCAATCGTCTCGGAATCCAGTCTGACCTGTTGGGTGCCGCGTCGTTCGGCATCACGAACGTCCTCGCCCTCACGGGCGATCACGTCATGGTGGGTGATCACCGGGAGGCCAAGGGCGTCTTCGACCTGGAGTCGGTGCAGATCCTCCAAGCGATCGCCGACCTCAACGAGGGTCACGATATGGCCGGCAACGCTTTGCACGGCGTGCCTGACTTCTTCGCCGGTGCGGTCGTCACACCTGACTCGAGACCGCTCGCGCCCCAGCTCGCCAAGTTCGAGAAGAAGATCGCGGCTGGCGCGCACTACTTCCAGACCCAAGCGGTCTACGACATCGACAGCTTCGCAACGTTCATGGAGTTCGCTCGCGAGTTCGACGCCAAGGTTCTCGCGGGCATCGTCGTGCTCCGTTCGGCCAAGATGGCCAGGTTCATGAACGCCAACATCCCGGGAATCGCCGTACCGGATCACGTCATCGCCGAACTCGACGGAGCGAGCGACCCCGAGGAAACCGGTATCGACATCGCCGCCAGGTTCATATCGCAGGCTCGCGAGCTGTGCGACGGCGTACACATCATGGCCGTCGGGGCCGAGCGGCTCGTGCCGCGCGTACTCGACGCTGCCGGACTTGCGGAGGTGGTCGCGTGAAGCTCGCCGTATCGGGCAAGGGCGGAGTGGGCAAGACGACGCTGTCTGCGAACCTGGCGCGCCTGTGGGCCTCAGAGGGTCGGCGCGTCATCGCCATCGACGCCGATCCGGACGCGAACCTCGCAGCTGCGCTGGGCGCGGACTCGGCGACGGCGGAAGCGTGCGTGCCACTCTCTGAGCTCGATGACCTGATAGAAGAGCGCACGGGAGTCCGCCCGGGCCGAGGCGGGATGTTTCGCATGAATCCCGACGTCTCCGATGTCGTCGATTCGTGCGGCGTGGAGGTGTCCGGCGTGACACTCCTGCGCATGGGCACCGTCGAGCGCGGCGGAACGGGCTGCATGTGTTCGGAGGGCGTGTTTCTCAAGGCGTTCGTCGACCACCTGCTCCTGCAGCGCGATGAGTTCGCAATCCTCGACATGGAGGCGGGCATCGAGCACCTCGGGCGCGGGACCGCCGAGGCGGTCGATGTGTTCGTCGTCGTCGTAGAGCCGGGGATGCGAAGCGTTCAGACGGCTCACGTCGTGCAGCGGCTGGCCGCCGATATCGGCGTACGCGAGGTGGTCGCTGTGGCCAACCGCGTCCGCAACGACCAAGACCTTGCCTACGTGCAGGCGGCCTTGGAGGGGATCGAGCTACTCGGCTCGCTGCCCGACAGCGAGGCGGTGCGCCAAGCGGATCGCGACGGTCGCTCGCCATTCGCGGAAGACCCACAGTTCGACCAGGCGCTTCGCACGATCGCGGCCGCGCTCGCGAGCAAGGCCACCCCAACCGCCACCCAGTGAGAGCAACCCCGGAATGAGAGGCGTCGCCAGATGATTGTCATCGGAGAGAAGATCAACGTCATGAGCAAGTCCATCGGCGCGGCAATGAAAGAACGCGACCCCGAGCCGGTACGCCGAATGGCCCTCTCGCAAGTCGAGCACGGCGCGGACGTTCTCGACATCAACCTCGGTCCGGCCACCAAGAACGGTCCGGAGACCATGCGCTGGGTGGTGGACGTGGTGCAGCAAGTAGTGCCCGATACCCGGTTGTGCCTCGACACGATGAACCCCGAGGCCATGCGTGCGGGTCTGGAACTGTGCAAGCTACAGCCCATCATCAACTCGACGTCGGCCGAGCGTGCCCGTCTTGAGACGTACCTGCCGATGGCCGCCGAGTTCGAGGCCGAGATCATCGGTCTCGCCATGACCGAGGCCGGCATCAGCCGCGACACAGACGAGCGCCTCATGGCCGCTACCACCATCATGGCGGCCATGATGGAGTTCGACGTGCCGATGGAGCGCCTCTACCTGGACCCGCTGCTGCTGCCGATCGCCGTCGCTCAGCAACAGGCGCCTGAAGCTCTCCTGTCGATCACCATGTTCAAGCAGCTCAACGACCCTCCGCTCAAGACGGTCGTAGGCCTGTCGAACATCTACAACGGCTGTCCCGAGCACACCAAGTCGCCGCTCGCTGCAGCATTCCTGACGCTGCTGATCCCCGCCGGGCTCGATGCCGCGATCATGGATGCCGACGACGAACTCCAGATGGCCGTGGTGCGTGGCGATGCCGATCAGATCGCGAGCGACGAGAGTGTGCGCCGCTCTGTCGAGGTCCTCAACAACGAGACGCTGTACTGCAACTCATACCTGGACTAGGGTCGAGCGCCGGCGAGGCCGGCGGCTCGGTCGACCAAGCGGTACGCCATGCGCGTCCTCGGCGGAGCCGCTCGCGCGAGTTCACTCCTCGGTCCGCGCCGGACCCGGGGCCCCGCGCAATACCGCGCAGGTGGCGGCCGCGCTGCACCAGTCGGCGCAGTTGTTCGTGGGGACCCTGCCCACCCGGGTGCCACACGAGGGACACTTGCGCGTACGCTCGTCCGAGAAGAACTCCACGGCGTAGCCACACTCCGGGCACGGCAGCTCCTCGGCGGTCAGCGACCGCCCGTCTTGTCCGGGACATCGTGCTTCGAGATCGGCCATGGTCCGCGCTCTTCTTGTCGGGGCTACCTCATGTATACCGCGTCGGACCCCAAGGCCACCCGCGCGCTCGCCGCGCGGCGCGGTTGCGGCGGCGAGCGGTCAGCTCGTGGGCCGAGACTCGTGCGAACGGCCGCCCGATCACCGAGGGTGTTTGCCACAGCAACAAAGGGTTCGCGCGCGGTTGGCAGGCCGCGGCGAGCTTGGGGTACGCTGGCACCAAGGAGGTTCACACATGCCAGACCAGCTCATCCCTTCGGCTCAGTTCGGTATCTGCGGCGGCAGCGGGTCGCTGAGCTTCGACTTCCCGGCAGCGCTGGGTGACGAACGGGTCGAGATCCTCGACGAGGGGCTCGTTTACGACACGCCGTTTGGCCGCTCGCCGGCGTTCACGCACTTCCGCGTGACCGGACCACACGGTCCGCGCGAAGCGCTGGCGGTCAAGATGCACGGCTGGCGTCGCGGCGTGAAGCGTGCCGACGCCTCCCTTCAGACGTTCTGGGTCTTCTCGGAGGCGGGCGTGAAGAAGGTCGTGGCAGACGGTGGCGTGGGAACACTGAACCACCTGCTCGATCCGCGCGACGTGATCATCCCCAACGACTTCATCGACTTGACCACCAAGCAAGACATATACGTTCGTGGTGACCACCTGCTCATCATGCGGCGCCCCATCTGTCCTGAGCTGGCAGACCAGCTCTACGCCGGTGCCTCGGCCGAGTTCTCACGCGTGTTCAGACGCGGCACGTACCTCGTCACAGACGGCCCGCGTTTCGAGTCGGTGGCCGAGATCGACTACATGAAGCGGCTCGGTGGCGACGTGATCGGCCAGTCTCTGGCCCCAGAGGTCTTCCTCGCTCGCGACATCGGCGCGTGCTATGCCGGCATCTACATAGTCGTGAACTACGGCGAGGGCGTCGTGCGTGAGTGGGAGCACGACGAGCTGAAAGCGGTCTTCTTCGAGGAGTCCGAGACGATCGCTCGCATCGTGCTCGACACCGTCGCGAACGCCGACGTGGGAGAGGCATGCGGCTGCATGAACAACCGCAAGCCGAGCCTTCTGGATATCCCCGACGAGCGCAAGCGCTGAGCGCGGTGCTCCTCTCCGCAGACTGGGTGCTGCCGATATCGGCCCCCCCGATCTCCAACGGCGCCGTTGTGGTGGAGGGCGAACGGATCGCGGCCGTGGGCGAGCGTGCCCGGCTGGAACTCGAATACCCCTCAGAACCGCAGGAGCACTTCGCGGGGTGCATCATGACCCCGGGCCTGGTCAACGCGCATACGCATCTGACTCTCAGCGCGCTTGCCGGCGTGGTCGATTCCGTGCCCTTCGTCCAGTGGCTTCCTCGGCTCGTGACCGCACTGAAGCCGTGGGACGTCGCCGACCACGAGGCTTCCGGCGTACTCGGCGCCGAGGAGTCACTCGCCTGCGGCGTGACGGTCGTGGGTGACATCGCCTACGGTGCGGCCGAGGTCGGACGTGCGAGCAAGGCCGGATTGGGCGGAGTCTACTACTGGGAACTGCTGGGCATCCAGGCCGAGGAGGTCGCCTCGAGACTCGACTACCTCCGGTATCCGTCGCGCCACGACGTCTACGGCCCGCGGGTGATCTGCGGGCTGTCCCCGCATTCGCCCTACACCTCTGGTCCGGCGCTGCTCACTGAGGTCCACGATACGGCCGCGCGCCTGGGCGTGCCCACTGCGATACACATCTCTGAGTCCGCCGCAGAAGTGCAACTGCTGATGGATGGCACCGGACCGCTGGCCGGTACCGCCGGGCGGACGGCGTTCGGTTTCGAGCCGCCGCGCTCGACCACCGCCGCCTACCTGGCTGCCCTGGGAGCCCTTGACGGCACCACCGCCGTGCACCTCTGTCATGTCACCGAAGACGACATTGCCGTGCTTGGGCGGCACGCGCGTGGCGCGGTGACGTGCCCGCGCTCGAACCACTACTTGGGCAACCCGCTCCCGCGCATATCCCTGCTGCTGGAGGCGGGCATATCGGTAGGCATAGGCACAGACTCCTCGGCCAGCAACTACGATCTCGACCTTCTCGCCGAGGTCCGGGCCCTGCGGGCCGCCGAGCCCCATCTGAGCGCAGACACCTTGATCACGATCGCGACGGCCGGCGGGGCGCAGGCCCTGGGAGTCGCCGACCGATACGGCACTCTCACTCCGAACAACTTCGCCGACCTGGCGGTCTTTGCGGTCGACGCAGCGGACGATCCCGCCAGCGCGTTGATCGAGGAGGGCGGCAGCGACAGCATCGAGGCGGTCATGAGCGGCGGGGAGTGGCGCGTGCGCGACGGGGCGCTGCTCGTCTCCGACGGCGCCGCAGCCCTGCGTGCCATGCACGCGCGCGAGCGATCGGTGCAGGCGCTGGCCGCAGGCTAGTCGCTTGCCAGCGGAGCTCTGGCCCCGATCTACAACGCAACAGGCACCCTCGGGGGTGCCTGTCAGGTGGTCTGAGTCTGCGTGCGCTCGGGGCTAGTTCTCTCCGAGGTAGGCCTTGCGGACCTCTTCGTTGGCCGCCAGCTCGGCGCCCGTGCCCGTGAGCTTGATCTGACCGGTCTCAAGCACGTAGCCGCGATTCGCGATCGACAACGCCAGGCTGGCGTTCTGCTCTACGAGCAGAATCGTGATTCCGTCGTTGTTGAGTTTCTCGATGATCTCGAAGATCGTCTCGACGACGACCGGCGCGAGACCCATCGAGGGCTCGTCAAGCATGAGCAGCTTGGGGCTGGCCATAAGGCCGCGACCCATCGCCAGCATTTGCTGCTCGCCGCCGGACAGTGTGCCGCCCTTCTGTGCGACGCGCTCCTTGAGTCGTGGGAAGAGCTCGAACACGTGGTCTATGTCGGCCTTGATGGCATCGGAGTCCTTGCGAAGAAACGCGCCCATCTCCAAGTTCTCCAGCACGGTCATACGCGAGAAGATGCGGCGGCCCTCGGGTACCTGAATGATGCCCTTGCCCGCGACCGTGTGTGCGCGCACTCCGCCGATCTGGTCTCCCAAGAACTCGATCGAGCCCGCGGTCGGATGGAGTTGGCCGGAGATTGTCTTGAGCGTGGTGGACTTGCCGGCACCGTTCGCGCCGATGAGCGTGACGATCTCACCTTCGTTGACCTCGATGGTGATGCCTTTGAGCGCCTCGATCTTGCCGTAGCTGGTCTTGAGGTCGTTGACGTGGAGCACGGCTAGACCTCCAAATCGTCAGGCGACGAAGCCTGGGCAGCGGATTCGGACTCTGCGGCCAGCTCGGCGTCGAACGCGGCCTTGGCGTCCTTGCCGAGGTAGGCCTCGATGACCTGTGGATTGCGCTGGATCTCGGCTGGAAGACCCTCAGCGATCAACTCGCCGAAGTCGAGTACGTAGATGCGGTCCGCGATGTCCATGACGACCTTCATGTCGTGCTCGATGAGCAGCACCGTGATACCGGTGTCGCGTACCTTTCGAACCAACGCGTTGAGCGCTTGGGTCTCCTGCGGGTTCATACCAGCGGCTGGCTCGTCGAGCAGGATCAACGTGGGCTCTGTGGCCAGGGCACGCGCGATCTCGAGGCGCCTCTGGTCGCCGTAGGGCAGGTTCTTGGCAAGCTCGTTGGCAGCCCAGTCGAGTCCCCCGAAGTTCAACCACTCGCGCGCCTTGCTCTCGGTGAGCCGCTCTTCGCGATTGAACGACGGCGTGCGAAATACCGCACCGATCGGCCCCTCGTTGGTTCGCGTGTGACGTCCCACCATGACGTTCTCCAACGCCGTCATGTTGGCGAACAGCCGAATGTTCTGGAAGGTGCGCGATATCCCCATCCGCGCGATCTTGTGGGGTTTGATGCCCCCCACGGGCTGACCCTTGAAGGTCAGAGTCCCCTGCGTGGGTGCGTAGATCCCGGTCAGCAGGTTGAAGAACGTCGTCTTGCCGGCCCCGTTCGGGCCGATCAAGGCGACGATCTCGCCCTCGTCGATGTTCATGGTCACGTCGCTGACGGCTTTGAGGCCGCCAAACTGCATCGTGACGTTGTTTGCTTCTACCAGGCGTGTCATGTCAGCTGTACCTCTCTCGCGCCCGGCTACAGGTCTTCGCCCGGAGTCGCAGTGTCGTGCGAGGCGTCGTAGAGCGTTTGGTTGGCGTCGTCGAGCATCTTCTCGTCGTCCGGATGCAGCTCCCGGGCCCTGCGCTGCGACGGAATGAGACCCTGAGGTCGCCACGCCATCATCACTACCATAAGCAGCCCGAAGACCAAGTAGCGGTAGTTGGATATCGCGGACTGCGCTTCGCCGGACAGTTGGATGCCCGTGAGCGAGGTGAGCAGGCCGGACGAGGCCATGCCGCGGATGAGCTCCGGAACGCCTTGGATGATCAGCGCGCCGACGATGGCGCCGGGAATCGATCCCATACCGCCCAGCACGATGATGCAGACAACGAAGACCGACTCCATGAAGGTGAACGACTCGGGGCTCACGAAGCCCTGGAAGTTCGCGAACGTGGTTCCGGCGATGCCGCCCCACAGTGCGCCGAGCGAGAACGCGTAGAGCTTGGCGCCCGTGATATTCACGCCCATGGACGCCGCGGCTACCTCGTCCTCGCGCATCGCCGTCCAGGAACGACCCAGCCGCGAGTCGTCGAGGCGCTTCACCACGAAGATCGTGAACAGGCACAGCAACACGATGATGTAGTACCAGTACACGTTCGCTGTGAAGGTGAACGTGAAACCGTTGGGGCCCAAGCCTGGCAGCTGGAAGTAGAGCTTCTCGTAGAGCCATGCCAGTCCGAACGGCTTGGGGACCACCTCGCCGGCCCTGGGCAGTCCCGCCGCTCCGTTGGACATGCCGAAGATGTTGTTGTTCAGCGCGATACGGACGATCTCGCCGAATCCCAGCGTGACGATGGCCAAGTAGTCCCCGCGCAACCGCAGAACCGGTGTACCCAGTGCTATGCCGGTCAGAGCGGCCGCTCCGGCCGCAAGCGGAATCATGATGAAGTACGAAAGGCCCGGCAGCCACGGCAAGCTGGGAAACGTGGTCGCAAGCCAGTTCGAAAGCGGTATGCCGCCGATCATGCCCGCGTAGGCGCCGATGGCGTAGAACGCGATGTAGCCCAAGTCGAGCAGCCCCGCGTAGCCCACCACGATGTTGAGACCGAGTGCGAGCATGACGTAGATGCCGACGATCGCCATGATGCGGACCAAGAACAGCTGTCCGAACCCTTGGAAGATGATCGGCATGAGAAAGACAAGCGCGCCGAGGCCCACGTAGAGCGCCGTCTTGCGGCCGCTCATCTTGTTCGACGCCACGCTCGTTTTGATGTCCATTTTGGCTCCGCCCATGGTCTACACCTTCTCCACGACGGATTCGCCGAGCAGGCCGCCCGGCCGGAAGATCAAGACGAGAATCAAGATCGCGAAGGCGATGACGTCTTTGTAGCCCGTCGAGAGGAAGCCAGCGCCAAGCGATTCTACGATTCCGAGCAGGAACCCTCCGAGCATGGCGCCTCGCAGGTTTCCGATACCGCCGAGCACCGCAGCCGTGAAGGACTTGATGCCCGGTATGAAGCCCATGCTGAACAGCACGGCACCGTAGTACATGCCGTGGAAGATACCGGCCACAGCGCCGAGCGCCGGACCGATGAAGAATGCCACTGCAACAGTCCTGTTGATGTCGATGCCCATGAGGCCCGCGGCCTCACGGTCTTGAGAGGTCGCGCGCATCGCCTTGCCGATCCGCGTTCGAGCGATGAACGTGTCGAGGATCACGAGCAGCGCCATCGACGTGAAGATGATGAGCAGCTGCAGCGTGTTGATACTCGCACCCCCGATCGAGAACACCGTGGTGACCGGGAATATGCGCGGGTACGGGATGGCGCTCGAGTCGACCCACAGCAGCACTGCGTTTTGCAGGAAGATCGACACGCCGATAGCGGAGATCAGCGGCGCGAGGCGCGGTGCGGTGCGCAGCGGCCGGTACGCGAGTCGTTCGGTGATCACGCCCACTATGCCGATCGCCACCATCGCGACCGCGAAAGTGACTGCGTACAAGCAGATGATCCCGAACGTGCTGCCGGTGAAGAACGCGCTCGCCGGTATGGCGGGGTTGCTGAGCAACGTCAGCATGCCCAGGCCCACGTACGCGCCGAGCATGAACATCTCGCTGTGCGCGAAGTTGATCATGAGCAAGATGCCGTAGACCAGGGTGTACCCCAACGCAATGAGCGCGTACATCGCGCCGAGCGTCACCCCGTTCACCAGCTGCTGGATGATAACGTCTGCTGACACTTGGAGGATTCCTGTCTCTTGCCGAGGCGAGCTGGGTCACCCGCATCATGCCGCATACATACTGTCCGGGCGGGCACCTCACGGTGCCCGCCCGGACGGGTGCTAGAGCGAACTCATCGTCTGGCGTGCTACTCGCCAGGAACCACGACGGCAGCCCACGCGCCATCCTTGACCTGATAGGTCGTGATGGCCTTGTTGGTGGTGTCACCGTTCTGGTCGAACGAGATGGCACCGGTCACGCCGTCGCCCGAGAAGGCGGCTACGTTGGCGATGATGGCATCGCGGCCGGCCGGCGAGGTGACCTTGTCGACACCCTGGTCCGTGGCGGCCTTGAGGATCGCGGTGATGATGACGTTCGTCGCGTCGTAGGAGTACGCGTCGTACGCGGCGATCTCATCGTTGGGGTACTCGGCCTTGTAGGCATCGATGAACGCCTGGCCGTTGGGCAGCTTGTCGATCGGGAGGCCGATCGAGGTGCAGTAGTCGCCCTCGGCCTCGGCAGCGCCAGCAAGGTTGATGAACTCGGCGTCGAACAGACCGTCGCCACCCATGAGCGGAGCCTTGATGCCCGCATCGCTGATCTGCTTGGAGAGCAGCGCGCCGGCGTTGTAGATGCCACCGTAGTAGGTGAGCTCAGGGTTGGCATCCTTGATCTTGGTGACGAGCGCGTTGAAGTCGGTGTCCTTGTCCGAGGTCTTCTCGGTGAAGAGCACCTTGCCGCCCTTGGCCTGGAACTGCTTGGAGAACTCGGCCGCGAGACCCTCACCGTACGGGGTGGAGTCGTCGATGACGACAACGGTCTTGTAGCCGAACTTGTCGAAGGCCACGTCAGCAGCGGCCGGTCCCTGAACGTCGTCGGTCGCGCACACGCGGAAGACGTTCGTGAAGCCCTGCAGCGTGAGCTGCGGGTTCGTCGAGGCCGGGGAGATCTGCACGATCTTGTTCTCGTTGTAGACGCTCGAGGCAGGAATCGAGACACCCGAGTTCAGGTGGCCCATGACCGCAACGAGGTTCGGGTCAGACGCGAACGTGTTGGCAACCGTGACGCCCGTCTTGGGGTCGCCCTGGTCGTCGCCGTCAACACCCTCGAACGTGATGCCGAGCGCCTTGGCCTCTTCGCCCTCGTTGGCCTGCTTGATGGCGAGAGCCGCGCCGCGCTTCATACCTTGGCCAAGTGCGACCGCACCCTGCGTGAGCGGTGCACCGATACCGATCTTGATCGTCGTCGACCCAGCCGGCTCGGTACCGCCGTCTGTCGTGCTTCCACCGCAACCCGTGGCGATCATGGCGACCGCGACGAGGGCTGCGAGGACGGCGAGGACACGCCTGTTACGCATCTTCATACTTCCTCCTCTTGCTCCCGTTAGTACCACCTGAACTGAATGCGGCCGTCGTGTTCGTCCCTTCGGACCACGCGGCCCCCACAGCCATCCCGCTGCAGGACCTTCGGAGCGTAGCACAACGGACTTCCGTGCAACAACGAACAATCGTGATGTGCGCACGCCCGGTGATAGCCGCCGAGCCCACACCTCGGACGTGGCAGCACGGCATCCCCGACGGTCGCTAGATGTAGTACATCGGATTCGACTCCGCATCGAGAACTCGCTGGCGTCGTGCCAGCGTACCCAGGTCCACCCGCGACAAGCTCACCGCAAGCGCAGCGGCCGCATCGGCCCATGCCTCGGCGGCAGCCG
The DNA here is from genome assembly GCA_963700665.1 of uncultured Actinomycetes bacterium. Lineage (GTDB taxonomy): Bacteria > Actinomycetota > Coriobacteriia > Anaerosomatales > PHET01 > CAVPCY01. Next base: position 117,449 of record CAVOYK010000005.1, on the reverse strand, counting down.
ACCCAGTCTGTTGCGGGACGTCCAGAACCTCACCTTCGACGGCCTCGACGACGTCGCGCACCGATATCGTCTCGGCGGGCCGGGCCAGCGCGCAGCCGCCAGCAGCACCTCGTCGGCTCTGAACGATACCCGCACGGGACAGCGCGCTGACCTGCTGCTCGGCGAAGCGCCTCGGTAGACCCAGCCGTTCGGCCAGCTCCCCCGCGGCGACAGGCTTTCCGGCCGGCTGCATCGCAAGGAGTACGAGCACGCGCAGCGCGTAGTCGAGGCGTTGCGACACCCGCATGCTACTCGAGCCCCTCCCATAGTGCGGTGCTCAGATAGCGCTCGCCAGTGGAAGGCGCGACGGTCACGACGAGCATGCCCGCGAACTGCTCGCGGGCGGCAAGACGGAGAGCAGCGGCCACGTTCGCGCCACTCGAGATCCCAGCGAAGATGCCCTCCTCGGCGGCCAGCCGACGCGCGGTGGAGATAGCCTCTTCGCCCGTCACCTGTTCCACGCCGTCCAGGACAGCGAGATCGAGTGTCCCTGGAATGAAGTTCGCGCCGATGCCTTGGATCGCATGCGGCGCGGGAGTGATCGTCTCCCCGCGAAGCCTCTGACCGATGATCGGCGACTCGGCGGGCTCTACCGCGATCGCAATCGTGTCGGCGTCATGCTCCTTGAGGTACCGACCAGTTCCGGAGATGGTCCCGCCGGTGCCGACGCCCGCCACGAACGCACCGACCTTGGCGCCGCTGGCGGCCCGCTCGATCTCTGGCCCCGTTGTGCGGTAGTGCGCGTTCGGGTTCGACGGGTTCTCGAACTGCTGTGGGAGCCACCCTTCCTCGATGTCGGCTGCGATGCGTTCGGCCTCCGACACCGCTCCCGCCATACCGGCCTCCTTGGGTGTGAGCACGAGTTCGGCCCCGTACGCACGCAGCAGTTTCCGCCGCTCGATCGACATCGACTCCGGCATGGTGAGGATCACACGGTAGCCTCGCTCCGCGCCGATCAGCGCGAGCGCGACCCCCGTGTTGCCGCTCGTGGGCTCGATGATGACACTGCGGCCCCGCTCGATCACACCCCGGTCTTCGGCATCGTCGACCATCGCCAGTCCGATGCGGTCCTTCACGGAACCGCCCGGGTTGCGTGACTCGAGCTTGATGGCCACCGTTCCCGGTAGCCCGGCGCCCAGTTTGTTGAGTCTGACCAGCGGGGTGTCCCCGATCGTCTGGTCTATGGCAGTCGAAACGCCGCTCATGGCTCCTCCTTGGATTCATCGCTCCCGAGGCTGAGTGTACGCCGATTTGAGGCCCTAATTACGCATCTCTTTCATGCATTTTATGCGTATCACTATGCGCGTGCACGGTCCAACCTGCATCGGCTACGCTTGGAGGAGCACGACGCCGAGAAGAAGGGACCGTTGATGAGCCTCACTGTCTGGGCTTGGCTCACAGTCGCCGTGATCCTGCTGGCGGGCGAGGTCCTGAGTCCTGGCATGCTGATGCTGCCCTTTGGCGTGGGCGCACTCGCAGCCGCGATCACCAGCGCCATCAGCACGAACACGGCGTGGCCGTGGATCGCATTCATCGTCGTCTCGAGCGCGCTCATGATCGGGCTTCAGCGATGGCTGGCTCGCAGAAGGGGACGCTAGGGCTCCAGAGCGCTCACGTAGGCCGCCAGCTCGATGGTGTCCTGCTGCTCCCCTGCGGGCTCGCCCGGGCCGCTCGGTGCGCCCTGTGAGTCAGTCTCAACGGCGAGCACCCGTAGGACGTAGCCATCCTTGACGGCGCGCAGTTCCTTGCACTGTTGGTCGGTCGTGACGTTCCAGCCGTCAGCTCGGACCGCCAGCGCAAATGCGTCCCACGTGCGGACGGTGTCGCGCGTGCGAACGACCCAACGCCCCAGCCAGCGCCTGCCGGGTGCCTGCTCGACGACCATCGTGGTCGCACGCGCCTGGGCGCCGGCTCCCGACGTCACGTCTTGCGGCAGGGACTCAAGCATCGCCTTGCCCGCAAGCGGCCAGCTGACCCGGACGTACTGACCGAGACCGAGTGCGGAGAGGAGCAGCAACGAGACCACGGCCGCGACCGTCACACCGATCATCGGATCGGTGCCGTCCCTCCCGATGAGATCGAGGAGACCGGCCAGGAGCGTGGCCGCGCCCGCCCAAAAACTCGTGAGCAGCCACGGAACGGCCCCAACGGTGAACAGCGCCACTGCGCACGCGGCACAGATCGCGGTTCCCAGTGTCAGAAACGCGATCGTGCCCGCGCGAGGCTGCGCCAAGTAGACAGCGGCCGAAACGAACACGGCGATGCCGGCACCGATGAAGACCTCGGGCCTGAGAGGACCCGTCACGATCACGAGCGCGATCCCTCCGGCGACCGCAGATCCCGTCACAGCGACGCGCAGCATCGGCGAGCGTTTGGCGGGACCACCTGCGATACCCGCCTGGCCAACGCCTGTAGTGCTCGGCCATCATCCTCCCCTAGCGAGAGCGTCCGAGCGACACCACGACGAGTACCTCTCCGTCACGCACGACGGTCGGGAACGTTCGAACGTCAGCGTTGGGATGATCGGTCGTCCCCTCGCGAACGTCGTAGCGCCACCCGTGCCACGGGCACACGAGCCAGTGGCCCTCGACAAAGCCGTCCGAGAGCGGCGCGAAGGCATGGCGACATACGTTCGACAATGCGAAGACCTCACCTGCCACGCGCACGATCGCGATGTCGCTCTTGCCAATCTTGAAGTGACGCGCGGTGCGCTCGGCGAGGTCCTCGAACCGGCACACAGGTACTTCGACGCTCGTGCCCGGCTCGGGCTCCTCGATCACGCCGATGAGCTCACTGCCGTCCTCGATGTCGGTCCTGATGAACAGACCGCACCAGCATTTGCCCAACGCCGCGAACTGATCGCGAAAGAACGGGATACAGGGGCAAACGATCTTGAAGTCCTCTTTGGGATTCCCCGTCCGAATCCGACACGGGCAGAAGACATCACCATCACGCTCAAGGATCTCGATCTCGCTGAGCAAGACTTCATCAACGAAGTCGGTCTCGGTGTTGAACTTGTAGCCCAGTCTATGGGCGAACGGGCCCATGTAGGACTTGAGGTCGTCTATGGTGGTGCCAGGCGGGAACACCCGCCGCACGGGTCGCTTCTCATCGGACATTGAAGCCGCCTACAAGCCGATGACCTTGGCGATCTTGGACTTGTTGAAGCCCACGACCACCTCTTCGTCTGCGACCAGGACAGGAAACGATGTGCCGCCCGAGAGTTCCTTGACCCTGTCTATCGCGGCCTGCTTCTCGTCGCCCTCCAGCATGTCGACCTCGGTGAGGACGTAGGTGATCCCGTGGTCGTCAAGATAGCGTTTGGTCATGCGGCAGTACGGGCACGTCGACAATGCATACAGCTGAATGTCCATGTTCGCTCCTCGCGCAGCTCGCACGCGGCGGCCGGTCGTTGGAAGGCGCATCTGTGGGCGTGTATTCCCGAAAGCGGGACGATGAAGCCGTTTCGGGCATCAATCCTTCTGGAAGGATACCGAGAAGGGCGTGGGGATGACGACAACGAGAGATTCTTGTGCGGCGGCGGACGGCTCGGTCAGACGAGTAGTCATCGTGGGCGGTGGCTACGCGGGAACCACGTTGGCGGTCCGCCTGGGTCGAGCGCTCAAACGCCGTAGCGGCGAAGACGTCGAGGTCTTGCTTATCGAGCCCAGCCCGTGCCAGCAGGCGCTCTCCGAACTCGACCTTGTGGCGGTCGGTCCGGAACGGCCGGAGTTCTGCGAGCTGTGGCTCCCGGCGGTGCTCAAGGACCTTCCGGTGCGGACGTGCTTCAACCGAGTAGAACACATCGACCCCAGCAGGCAGGTGGTCGTCACCTCGGACGGCAACGAGGTCGCGTACTGGCGCATCGCCGTGTGCACGGGCGCCGTGCCCAGTATCCCTCCGATCCCCGGGCTCGCGGATCACGCGGTGACCATGTGGTCGGTAGCCGATGCACAGGAACTGCAGCGCAGGGTCAACACCCAGCTCAAGCTGGCGGCACGTCTGCCCGATGCCGCCCAGCGCCGAGACGCCCTCTCGGTGACCGTGTGCGGAGGTGGCGCCACCGGCATCGAGATCGTTGGGACGATCGGCCAGCTACTCCCCAAGCGCGCCGCCGAGATCGGGCTGGACCCGGGCGACCTTCGCATCAGCCTGGTGGAGGGACGACCGCAAGTCCTGTTCGACCTTCCGGCGCCGCAACGAGAGAAGGCCGCCGAGCGCCTCGAGCACCTGGGAGTCCGCGTCTTCACCGGATCGATGGTCGAGCGCGTTACCGCCGAGGATGTGATTCTAGAGGACGGTACCAGCGTCCCATCGACCGTGCTTGTCTGGGCCGGCGGAGCGAAAGCGGACCCGCACGCTTCGCTTTGGGGCTTCCAACTCTCGAAGTCCGGGCGCCTCGTCGCCACAGCCGATCTCAAGGCCGAAGGCTTCGACTCCGCCTACGTGCTGGGCGATGTCGCCGAGTTTCGCAACCCGACAACGAACCGCGTGCTGCCGATGCTCGCCCAGTTCGCGATCAGAGAGGCCGAGCACACCGCCCAGAACATACTGCGAGAGCTTGCCGGTGAGCCCACAGAGCCGTACTCCCCGCACATGCACGGCGAGTTTGTGAGCATCGGACCGAGCTGGGGGGTCGGCTGGGCGTGGCGACTACGGCTCTCAGGGATACCCGCGATCGTGATGAAGCGGCTCACCTACGTCCTCTACTGGTGGCAGGTGGGGGGACTGCCACTCGCGTGGCGCCGAGGTCGGGAGCTTCTGACGATGCAGCGCTGAGGGGTCTATCGGGCCACTCTCAACCTTGCCAGCCGTTCGTCAGAGAGGGCGAACACAACATTACGAAACCCTAATGAATCGGGTATACTCCTTGACGGTGACCCGCCCGCACGCAGCTCTCGCGTGTAGGGGGAGGGGAAGTGAAAAGGCGAGCCTGTTGGCTCGCCTTCTCGCATCCTGGACAGTCAGTCCCGCGGTGTACACTGCGCTCCATGGCACACGCCCACTCACTTCGTATCGTTGTTCTCGGCTCCGGTTCGTCCGGGAACGCGGCAGCGATCACCGACGGAACCACAACCGTGCTGGTCGATTGCGGCTTCTCGGCCAGAGAGGTGACCCGCCGCCTCCTTGAGGCGGGAATCGACGCGGACAGCGTGCGGGCCGTGCTCGTCACGCACGAGCACACCGATCACGTTCGTGGCGTCGGGGTCTTCATGCGGCGGCACGCCCGGCAGTGTCGTGTGCTGACCACCGCAGGCACGTGTGCGAAGGCCGGGTTCGACGCCGACGCTATGCGCGTCGATATCGTGCGCCCTGGTGAGCCGGTACGGGTCGGCACGCTCGACGTGCTTCCTTTTCGCACCTCTCACGATGCTGCCGAGCCGGTGGGCTTCCGCGTCGATGGCGCGGGATCGGCCATCGGGATCGCAACCGACACCGGCATGCTCACGGAAGAGGCCGCCGAGGCACTCCACGGGGTCGAAATCCTGTGCCTTGAGAGCAACCACGACCTCGCCATGCTCGAGCGCGGCCCGTACCCCGCGTTCCTCAAGAGGCGCATCCGTTCGCACGCGGGGCACCTGTCCAACCATGACGCCGCCGACGCACTCGCGCGCCTCGCATCCAACAAGCTCGTCGCGGTATTCGCGCTGCATCGATCGCGGACCAACAACACCGCCGAGCTTGCCGAGACGGCACTCACTGACCGTGCGCGAGAGCTGGGACTGGGGGTACCGATCGTCGTCGCCCCGCAGCACGGCGTGTGTGATTCGCATCCGCCGCAGGGTCGGCTGTTCCCCTCAGAGACGTAGGCAAGCGGCGGGCAGCCCAAGACGAGGAGAATGAACAGTCGCGCGAGGCCGGGCGAACCGACTCGTGCGCGTCTAGCCGGGGGGCAGGATGCGATCCAACGCCTGCTCAACGTCGTCTGGCCCCGACACGACGATGGCGCCCTTGTCGAGTGCCTCGGCCCAATACGCCGATGCGGCGCCGCCCGCAAAATCCCTCCCCGCGATGTCGCCGACAAGCACTACCGGCTTGCCCGCGCGCACGCCCACGAGCAGGTTATCCACGTTGCCGTGGCCGAACGGCACCTCACACACGACTACCACGTCTGCTGCGTCGGCGAGCTTCGCGCTATGCACCGCCGCCGCTGCGTCCATGGGGGCGAACGGAGGTATCTGCGCGTACTCCAGACCGAGCGCCTCGGAAAGCGTAGCGTCCACATCGCCGGCGTTGAGCGCTCCGGCAGTGACCGTCCAACCCTTGAGTACGAGTCGGCGCAGCAAAGGCGCGGCAACCCCCGAACCACCGATCACGTGAACCCGCCCGGGCCGGACTCCCGCAACGGCGCCGTCACGAAGCACGGGCGTCACGGCGACCGAGCCGGTCACAGGATCCGGCCCCACGACCGCGCGCACCCCGAACACCGAGCGAAGCATCTCTGCGGTCACCACGTGCGCGGGAGTGTCTGCCACACCGAGTGCTCCGTTCGCCACGACGGCGATGCGATCCGCATAGCGTGAACCAAGATCCAGGTCGTGGAAGACCGCAAGCACGGCGAGGCCGTCGTCGGCCAGCTCGCGCGTCAGATCGAGAACCTGCAGGCGGTGGTTCAGGTCGAGGTGGCTCACCGGCTCATCAAGCAGCAGTATTCGCGGCTCGGTGGCGAGCGCTTGGGCGAAAGCAAGTCGCTGGAGGTCGCCTCCGGACAGGGCATCGATGGGCTTGTCGGCGAGGTGCTCGGTGTCGGTGAGCCGCATCGCAGCCTCGACTGCTCGGCGATCCGACGGGCCAGGACGACCGAAGCGCGGCAAGTGAGGGTGCCGCCCCATCTCCACGAACTCGGCCGCGGGAAACGAGAAGGCAGCGGTGACCTGCTGCGGGACGACTCCCACAAGCGCGGCCCTCTGCGAGGGCGTGATGTCGACAAGCGAGCGCCCATTCAACTCGATGGTTCCGCCCTGCATCTGGGCGTCACCGGTGACGGCCCGAAGCAGCGTCGACTTCCCGGCACCGTTGGGACCCACGAGCCCCACGATCTCGCCGGCCGCCACTGCAAGATCGGCGCCCGCGACCACCGGTATGCCGCCGTAGCCCACGCGGACGTCCGCATAGCGAAGCAACGTTTCGCCGCGGCTCACATCCGCTCCCCTCGCACGAGCAGCCACAGGAAGAACGGTCCGCCGACAAGGGCGGTCACGATGCCGACCGGAATCTCGACCGGAGCCAGGACCGTACGAGCGACCAAGTCGGCCACAACAAGCACGGTCGCGCCGCCCAGCAACGATGCCGGAAGCAACAGCCGATGATCGGGACCCAGCGTCAGCCGAACCATATGGGGGACCATGAGCCCCACGAATCCGATCAGCCCTGCAACCGCCACTGCCGCCGCCGTGAGCAACGACGCCGTCGCAAGCGCGTAGAGCTTGAAGCGCCGCACGTCCACACCGAGGTGCCCGGCGCGCTCGTCGCCGAGCAGCATGAGATTGAGTTCGCGCGTGAACGTGAGAGCCAAGACCGCACCGATCGCGAACATCGGAGCGATCATCGCCACATACGGCCACGATGCAGCGCTCAGCCCGCCCATCATCCAGAAGACGACGGTTGCCATCTGTTCGCGGGCGAAGACCATCAGGAACGACGTGAGTGCGGCCAGCGTATATGAGACCGCGACACCCGCGAGCAACAGCGACGCGGTGTCGAGGCGGCCTCGCCACGAAGCGAGTCGCGTCACGAGCAGCATCGTGAGCGATGCACCGGCGAACGCGGCCATGGGGACCGCACCGTATCGCAGCGACGTTGCCTGTGCGGTGAGCGTGAGCGCGATGACCGCGCCGAGTCCGGCGCCGCTCGAGATACCCAAGATGTAGGGATCCGCGAGCGGGTTGCGGAACAGTGCTTGGAATATCGCGCCCGCGCCCGCCAGTGCGGCTCCCACGAGTGCCGCCAGCACCACCCGTGGAAGCCGCACCTGAACGACCAGCGTATCGATCATCCCCGCTGTGCGACCCGAGAGTGCGCGTCCCAGCGAGCCGATCACCTCGGAGGGCTCGATGGACACGGCGCCGAAGGCGATGCCGGCGAGAAGGGCGACGAACAGCGCTGCAGCAAGAACCGCCAGTGCGACGCCGGGACGGATGTCGCGCCGGGAAGTCACTCTACTGGCCGAAGGCCTGCGGATGGAGCGCCTCGGCGATCTGCCGGAGCCCGAGCACAGCGCGTGGTCCCGGTCGCGAAACGAGGTTGTCGTCGAGCACGTAGACGCGATCGTTCTTCACCGCCGAGAGCTCGCCGAAGCCGGCGCGCTGCTCGAGCTGGGCCGGGTCGCTCATCGAGCCCAGGGTCGCCATGTAGACCTCAGGATCGGCCTTGAACAACTGCTCGGCCGAGTAGGGCACGTAGCCCGGCTCGGCGACGATGTTCTGCCCGCCCGCAATCGTCACGAACTCGTCGATGAGCGTGCCCGCGCCGACGGTGAACAGTGGGTTTTGCGCGATCTCGACAAACGCCGTCACCGGCTCTTCGTTCGCCACCGCCTGCTCGACAGAGGCCACATCGGCCTTCATGCCGGCGACCGTCTTCTCGGCACCGGCGACCTCACCGGTCGCCTGACCGATCTCGGTGATGTCCTCGTAGAGACCATCCAGCGTCGTCGGGTCGATGGCGATGACGGTGGCGCCCAACTCCTCGAGCTTGGTGATGACGTCGGCCTGCACGCCAGTGGTGGCCACGATCAGATCGGGCTTGGCCGCGGCGACCGCTTCGATGTTAGGTCCGGCGAAGTCGCCCACCTTGTCGATGTCGGCCACCTCGGCAGGATAGTCGTCTTGGCTGGTGACGCCGAAGACACGATCCCCCGCACCGATGGCGAACAAGATTTCCGTGTTGGCCGGAGCCAACGACACGATGCGCTGAGGCTTTGTCGCGATTTCCACGGTACGGCTCGCGTCATCGGTGATCGATACCGGGAAGGCAGCAACCGGTTGGGCGGCCGGACCATCGCTGGGCGCGGAGGCGGGTTGTGTGCAGCCGCTCGCAACCATCACTGCCAAGACGAGCGCAAGAAGCGCTCCAAGCATTCGGGCCTTTCGGGTGGCGCAGGGCATGCGGTGCTCCTTTCAGGGGCGGTTTCGACGCGCCACGCCCGGAGAAACAGCAAAGACCCACGGCCCGGTGAGGGCGGCGGGTCTTCGAAACGCAGGAGCGGTGCGGTTCGGGGCTCGTATCGGAGCCGCGAGCCGGCCTTGGTCCTCGAAGGCCGCGTCGCGCATCACTCGGCAGGTCTCCTGACTTGGCTCGGCCATCTCGCCGAGCATCACAGTGGCGGGTCCCGTCCCGGATTCTCACCGGGTTCCCTATTCTCCCGCGGCCTTGCGGCTCGCGGGCACCGAATGACGCCTATTCGATTGAGAACGTGGGGCCAGTCTAGCGCAGGCGGCCCGAGTATCCTAGAACGAGCCCAGAAACATCTCGTCGACCGAACCGGCAGCAGGCTCTGCCGTGAAGTCGTCGGGACTGACGAACACACGAGGGTCCAACGGGACCCCAAGGGTCTGCAGCGCACGCAGGATCTCATCGACCAGGCCGTGCTGCTCGAGCGCCACCGAGAGTACGTCCTCGTCGATCAGCGACTCCATGTCTCCAGCAAACGTCAGACGCCGGGGTCCGGTCGCAATCACGATCGACTCACATTCGGTGCTCTGCCCGTCGAACTCGAGAGCGAAGACCCCCTGTTCGCTCTCGAAGGAGCGGCGATAGGACCGCCCTCGGCGAGTGTAGCCGCCCAGCTGCTCGAGCACCTCGATCGGGTGGCCGGTGAGAAAGGGTGTCTCGGGTATCTCGGCGATGACCTCGCGAAGGTTCGCAAGCATCAGCAGCGCGCCATCAGCAATCGTGCCACGCAGCGCCGAGTAGGCCGCGCCCGCTGCATGTGGTGAGCGCGATATGAGCAAAGTCCGCACGAGATCCGGATCCGCGGCGAGCGTTTCGACCATATCGAAGACACGTCGAGTCTTGGGCATCTTCGCGTCACCTTTCGCATGTGGAGACCACCTGCACGCCGAGCACACTGACTGAATCGGCACGGGTAAACGCGAACTGAGTGACCTATCTCACGGTGAGACGGGTGCTTCTGCGGGCGCGCTGGCAAGCGGCGTTCCCGAGCCCATGCGCAACCTGCGAACCATCACGATCGCTCCAAGTGACGCAACCGCGATTCCTGCAACGATTCCGAAGAACATCAGCTTGATGAAGATCTCGTCCGAGTTCATGACCGGGCTGTCGGGATGCAGCGCGCGCCCGGGTCCCAGAATGGCCCGAAGCAGCACGATCCACGCGAAGGCCACGAATCCCAGATCGGCGAGTGCGAGCCACCGCCGCTCCTCGATCAACAGGCCGAGCGCCAGTATCCCCAGACCGGCCAGCATGATCCAGAACTGCGCGTTGAGCCGTGGGTCGGCTGCGGCAACGCTGAGTGGCGAGGCCTTGGACCCGGTGAAGTCCCACGTGTTCATCGCGGCGATGAACCCCAACACGCTGCCGACGATCCACATCGGGACTGAGACGAAGCGCACCGCCTCCGCCCAGCCGTACAGCGAATCGCGCTTGCCCAGAAGGTACACCAACGCCAAGACCGCGAGGACCGAGAACAACGCCAGGTTGACCCAGGTCATAGCACCGTGGAACACCGGCAAGCGCACCTTGGTGCCTAGCCCCTCCACTGCCGGGAAGGCGAGCGTGAACCCGACAGCCGCAGCGATGCCCCCGACCGCGAGCAGGGGGCCGACGAGGCGGGACGAACGATTGTCAGAAACCATGCGCGGGCTCCGGGGTGTCGCGGTGGGCAGTGCCAGACAGTCTAGCAAGCCGCACGCCGCGTCACGCAGCTTCAGGAACCGCCGGGCGTGCCCCGGCAGCCGAAGGCGTCGCGGTAGTCGGGATCGCCGTCGGGCGTCGCGAGAAGCGGAGGGTCGAGAGTCCAACGCCAACGATCGTGACCAGCCCACCGACGATCGCAAGCAGCTGCGGCGCCTCGCCCACCCATGCCCAGGCGACAGGAATGCCCAGGACCGGGATCAGATACAAGAAGCGCGACGCGACGCCCGGCGTCAGTCCCTTGACTGCGCGAGACCACAAGACGTACGCGATGCCACCAGGCAGGACCGCAAGGAACACGAGGGTCCCGACTCCGGCAGCCGGTGCACCGGCGAGCGCAGCCATCGCCCCCGGAGCGAATACCAGAAACGGGACGGTCCCCGCAACCAGGGAGTAGGTGGTCACTTCGAGCGGCCGATACTTGGCAAGCAGCGGCTTCGTGACGATCGTGTACGTCGCGAAAGAGAGTGCGGAAAGCACGACCAGCGCTGCGCTGGGACCGATCTGACCCAGGCCTCCCCTGCCCTGAGCCATCACCAGCAGGCCGCCAGTGCATACCGCAAGGCCAGCCCAGGTATTCCAGCGGGAGTGCTCGCGCCCGAGCGTGACCGCGATGACGGTGGTGAACAGGGGGCTCATGTTGACCAGAAAGCCCGCCATCGTCGCACTGATGCCAGCTTGGCCGTTGACGAGCAGCAGCTGGTAAGCACCGAATCCCAGCATCCCCGCTGCCGCGATCTTGGGCAGGTCCGAGCGCTCGGGCAGACGCATCCGCGTCGCCAGCCCGAATCCGATGAACAAGAGCGAGGTCAGCGTCCATCGCAAGAACAGCAGGTGCCTGGGCTCGAAGTACCGCAGCGCCGATACCAGTGCGGCGAAGGTCGTGCTCCAGATCAGCACAGCAGCGCCCACTGCCAGCATCGTGCCTATTCCGTAGCGCTTGATCATGCGCGCGGCCCTTCTCGGCTTCCAGCTCGCGACTCGTGCTGGCAACTCTAGAGGGATGCGTCTAATCCTTGAAGGTGCTATCGAACCCGTTTGCGCTATTCTGATTTCGATATAATGCCCTGAATAACATCAATACCTTTGATTGGAAGCTCGATGGACAATACGGACCACCTATTGCTCGCGGCACTTCAGGACGATGCGCGGGTCAGCTACGCTGAACTGGGTCGCAGAGTGGGTCTCACGCCTCCCGCGGTGGCAGAGCGGGTTCGCAGGCTCGAGCAGTCCGGGGTCATCTCGGGCTACCACGCGCAGGTCGACCTCAAGAAGGCGGGCTACGGCCTGGTCGCATTCATCCGGCTGTCGTCGGCGCCGGAGCTCGCCAAGCAGCTCGGTCGTGTCGCGACCGAGGCCCCTGAGGTGCTGGAGTTCCACCACGTGACGGGAACCGAGGGCTACGTGCTGAAGGCGGCCGCGCGCTCGATCGAGCATCTCGAGACCGTGATTGTGCGACTGCTCCCCTACGGCCAAACGACGACGTCGATCGTACTGTCGTCTCCGGTCACGTGGCGCCGAATAGAGATCGGGGACTCAGAAGGCTAGCTCGGGCTCGCCTGCTAGCGACATCTCGAGCTGCTGTCCGAGCGCGACTGCGTCCGCGAGCGAGTGCTGCGACAGGTAGCCCTCTATCACGACGTCCAAGCCTCGCCAGACCCCGACATGGATGGCACAGGTATCCGAGCGTCCGCAGATGGAAGGGTCGGCGGTACACAGGCTGAGCGAGGCCTGGTCGTCCATCGCCTGCATGATGTCGAGGATACTTATGTCCTCGGCGGACCGGGCCAACTCGACGCCGCCGCCAACGCCGCGGCGCGATTTGAGAAGGCCGGCCGAGACGAGATCACGAGCGATGGTCCGAGCGTAGTCGTAGGGCACCGCGACGGTTTCGGCAGTCCGGCGTACGGTGTCGCGCTCGCCAGATCCGAGCTTGGCAAGCTCACACATCAGCCGTATCGCGTAGTCGGTTCGCCAGTTGATAGCCACTACTCGTCCACCCCTTCAGCCACTTGTTCATCCTGCCTCAACGCAGACTGTGAGACTCGGGACGCGACCGAGTGTATCACCGAAACGGCGCGACCCCACGCGCCGTGTCGATGTCACCACCCTATTGGTGAGCCTCTGAGTCCTGTATCGGTCAACCGAAGAGCGGACATGAGGCTTCGAGCGGGCGCAATCCTCGTCGAGGTGGTACAAGCTCAAGAGAGACAGCGAGGAGGCCGGACGTGACCGTCGCACTCGTCTACGACCCATCGGTCGCCAAGTACCGTTTCCCCACCGGACACCCTATGAGGCCCGAGCGTTTCACGCTGGCCGTCTCGCTGATGCGACAGTGGGGCCTGCTCGAGCCGCCGGCCGGCCCGGTCAGCACGTCCAAAGACGTGCAGCGCGCGCCGGTCTGGGCGCCCCCGGCGGCCACGGAGGACGATGCGCTGCTCGTCCACTCGGCCGAGTACCTCGACGCGCTCAGGACCGCCGACGCCCATCCGGACGCAGCGGACCCCGCCTACGGGCTTGGCCCCGGAGATACGCCGGCGTTCAGCGGAATGCTCGCCGCTTCGCTGCTTGCCGTGGGGGGTACGTCACTCGCCCTCGACTCAGTCCTTGACGGCCGAGCGACCCGAGCCTTCAACCCGGCGGGAGGCCTGCACCATGCCGCGCGGGACCGAGCATCAGGGTTCTGCACGCTCAACGACTGTGCGATCGCTATCGAGCGTGCGATCCGAGCGCAACCCGGGCTCCGCATCGCGTACCTCGATATCGACGCCCACCACGGCGACGGAGTAGAGGCGGCGTTTCGCCACCGAGACGACGTGCTCACGGTCTCGCTCCACGAGTCGGGACGCTACCTGTTCCCCGGAACAGGGGCCGCGCGTGACATCGGTGAGGGGGCCGGTTTCGGATACGCCGTGAATGTGGCGCTGCCGCCCGGAGCCGGATCCGACGAGTTCTACTCGGCCTTTCGGCAAGTGCTTGCGCCCGCGGTGCGGGCGTTCGGCCCCGACGCGATCGTCGCCCAGCTCGGTGCCGATTCGCATCGCGGCGATCCACTCACCCATCTCGAGAACACCATCCAGGGCCACGCGCGCTTGGTCGGCGGAATCGTCGATCTCGCCAACGAGGTGTGTGCCGGCCGGGTCGCGGCAACCGGGGGCGGCGGCTACCAACCCTACTCGGCGGTCCCACGGATGTGGGCCTGCGCGATGGCCACGCTGATGGGAGCGACGATTCCCGCCGAGGTGCCGGCCGCGTGGCTCGACGAGTCGCGAGCGGCGAGTGGTGGGGTCGCAGCGGAACCGCAGTCATCGGCGACGTTCGACGACGGCCCCAGTCTCCGCGACCCAGAGTTCGAGCGAATGGCGGCAGACCTGACGAGGCGAGCAATCGAGGAGACGCGCGCGGCCTCACCGCTGCTCGCGGCTGGGCTAGACTAGGGCGACACGTCCCACGGCGTGGGGGCCGCGCGCTCGTCAGCACTATGACGCGCGCGGGATCGTGACCGCGACGATGACAGCGTGCGATCTGCGGAGGGTGGTGGTGGCGAGTGCCGATGATCCTGGATCTCAACCACAAGGGCGAGACCTACGACGGCATCCGCGTGCTCGCTTCTCCAGGAACCCACTCGGCCGCGGCGGCTCTCATAGACCAGGCGATTCCCCGCGACGCGCGACCCACCGCCCGCGTACTAGAGATTGGCGCGGGGCACGGGGCCTTCTCTCGGCGCCTTGAAGACATGGGGTTTGCCAACATCACGGCGTGGGACCTGGACGCCGCGACGGTCAAAGCCCCCGTTTCACAGGTCGAGACCGTCGACGTCAACGGCGACTTCGTTGCAGCCGCTCAAGGCCGCACGTTCGACGTCATCGTCGGGCTGGAACTGATCGAGCACCTCGAGAATCCGTGGGCGTTCATGCGCGGATGCGCTCAACTGCTTGCACGCCGCGGAGCGCTTGTCATCTCGTCACCCAATATCGAGAGCGCGGCGTCGCGCATCGACTTCCTCAGAAACGGACGTTTTGTCTGGTTTCACAAGAAGGACATCAAGAAGTCGGGACACATATCGCCCCTCGCTCGTTGGCAGATCGAACTCGCAGCGAAGCGAGCCGGACTCGAGAAGGTCGGCACGACCTCGAACTCGGAGAACGCGGCGGTCGTCATGAGTCCCGGTGACAAGAAGTTGGCCAAACACCTCATCGCGCTGGCTTTGTCGCCACTGATGGCTGGCAGGCCCCGTGGGGAGATACTCCTCTACTCGTTCCGGCCCTCCGAAGAAGGGTAGAACCGCAGCCGAGCATCGCCGAGCCGACCGCTCGGCGGATAGCGCAACTCGCCGCGCCGAGACACTCAGAGCGTCGTCGGGTCCACACCGCCAAGGCAGCCGACCACAGACCATGCGAACATCCCGATGGCCACGGTCAGGAACGCGACCGCAAGCAAGGAGAGCAACCGTGGCGTGCTCGCCAGCCTGAAGTAGATGCCCAAGGCAACAGCGGGGCTCAAGAGGATCAGCACCATCCCCGGCGTGAGCGACGCCCACAGGAGAGGACCGAACCACAGCATCCCCGACGCGAACAGGGCGCTCATCCCGATACCTGCAACGTGTCCTACGACCAGCAACAGCACCACAAGCCAGACTCTCGGCGGATTGCGGACGTAGGAGCGCACGGCCAGCCACATCAACAGGGAGGCGAGTACCTGGCCCGGAACGGCGGCAAACACCGCGAACGACTCCATCCCGCTCACCAGGTGGCCACCGGCGGGCCCGCCACCGATGGCCCTGCCGTAGAAGAGATCGGCGCCCCAGAGCATGAGCGTCGCCGCAGTCGCGATCATCGCGAGCGCGACGACGTTGGGGTGGCGCCACACAGGGCCGAGCCCGGGCTCAGGAGCCCGAACCGGAATCCAGACGCTAGCTGCGTGCGTGTGCTCAAGCTTCATCGTGCACACGAGCATCGCATGGCCAGGCAGGTCGGCGAATCCGCCCATCGGTCTCGAATGGGATGAGTCGAGGATGAGGCCGGCGTCCTACTCTGCTCCGACCCACTCCTTGGCCACGTACTCTGAAGTGAACAACGCTAGCGTGGCCGAGTAGCCAGGCACGAAACGAATCGGTTCGCCAACCTGGGGTACATCATCGAGATCCTCAACATCGAGGATGAGGTGATCACTTGAGGCTCCCAGTACCTTCACCCGCGGATCGATCGGCACGAGTCCCCCGGGAGGCGCGTCCTGGCGCCCGATGGCGCAGATCGCCCTGCGGCGCTCGCCGCGGTCCTCGAACTCCGGCTGACCACCGAAGGCGTCTTGTGCGGAGACTCCCCGTGGCATAGACGGCTTGACCTTGCACTCGATCACCGGCGCCGCCAGCGTGATCGCATCGGTGTGCAGTCCCAAGATCCGCTCTCTGGTCGCCGGGCTCACCCCCAGCACGATCGCCTCTCCGATTCGCAGGTTGTCTATCTCGGCGGGCATCACGCCGGCCTCGAGCGCATCGAGCGTCGTCGACATGCCCCCCGAGACGATCATCTTGCGGCCAAGCTGCCGTTCGGCGGCGTGTGCCAGTTCGACCAACTCGCCAAGGTTGTGCTCGTCGGGCACGATCGCGCCGTAGCATGTCAGGCTCGTCCCGATACCGGCGACCTCCACGTGCGCGAGGCCGTTCACCGCATCCAAGAATGCGGGCAGGTCCTTTGGCATCACGCCTTCGCGCAGGTCGCCGAGGTCAACCATCGCGATGATTCGGTGCGTTGCGCCCGTTCGCTCGCATGCGCGATCGAGCGCCACGACCGTGCCAACCTCGCTTTGCAGAGAGACGTCGGTGAGTCGCACGGTTTGCTCGGCAAGCTGGGGGGTTGGCGCCCTGAGGAGCCAGAAGGGGCACTCGAGGCCGGCAGCACGCAGTCGCTCGACGTTCTCGAGGCGAGACTCGCCGATTCCGGCGACACCACCGGCAAGCATCGCCCGGGCGATCTGGGGTGAGCCGCACGTGACCTTCGTGACACCGATGACGTCGACACCGGGCAGAGCGGCAACGACGGTGCGGGCGTTCTCGGCGATCTTGTTCAGATCGATGGTGACTGTCGCCTTCGCGATCATCTGGAGCGCTCCTCGTGGGCTGGCATCATAGGTCCGCACTTTGGCGCATGAGCGCCACGACGGCATCGGGATCGAAGTGTCCGGCAAGCGCGCCGCAGCATGCGAAGACGTAGTCGGTGTCGAGCGCGCAACGAGCGTCGGCGGGCGGCAGCAGCCGGTCGTCGGCAAGCCCCGTCGCGCGCGAGGCGGCCAGAGCCGCTTTGCCGGCGGGGAGCCTCGTGAGCGCTCCGCCGGTGCCGATCAGCAGCCGACACGCACTCAAGTCGCGACCGCGCGCCACCGTCTGGCGCCCGGTAGGGGTGTAGAGGTGGGTGAGTCGGCCGGCGTGGCGTTGCATCGCGGTGACGGTAGCCACCCGAGCGAGGGTGACGGCGGCCTCCACGTCCTGTGGCTCGCTGGGCACGGCCGGGGGTAGCCTCTCGGGCCGTTCGTCCTCGGGCAGCAGCTGCACCACATGGGTCGCGCTCACGTAGGTGCCCAAGTCGCCCTCGACGGTGCGCTTGCTGTGCGGCTGCGGCTCGACCGAGATCGCCGAGATCTCCGGGCTGCCGTCGGTGATGGAGTGCACGTCGGTCGTCGCACCTCCCACGTCGACGACGACCAGATCGCCGAGACGTTCGGCGAGTGTCTCGGCCGCGATGAGCACCGCGCCGGGCGTGGGCAGAATGGTGCCGGTCACGAAGCGCCCGATGCGCTCCATCCCCGGCGCGCGCGTGATGTGCTCCTCGAACGCGTCGTGGATCGCGGCGCGTGCAGGCACGATGTCGAGCTCGTCGATACCTGGGTAGACGTTCGCGGTCATCCGTACCTGGAAGCCGGCGCTCTCGAGCACGTGGCGCGCCTGCGGCCCCACCGCCGAGTTTCCGCCGTAGACCACCATCGGTCTGGCGGCGAGCCCGGCAAGACGCTCGGCGTTGTAGAGCACGGTGTCGTAGTCGCCCCCCTCTACCCCGCCCGCGAGCAGGATCAGGTTGGGGCGAACCTCTTCGACCCGCGACAGATCGTGATCGTGCAGCCGACCCGCGGTCTGGTACTCGACCACGGCACCGGCGCCGAGCGCAGCTTCTCGCGCGGCCATCGCGGTCATCTTGGCGGTGAGGCCGTGCACCGTCATCCGCAGCCCGCCGGCCGCGGAGGAGGTCGCGAGGATGAGGTCGGGATCGAGGGGTCCGAGCTGCTCTTCAAGGGCCGCCCGGGCCTCGTCGAGACCGATGCCCACGTCCCCTCGCTCAACCGACGTCGCCGCAACGCCCTGGCCGAGCACCTCGGGAGTGGTCGCAGGCCAGCCAGCAAGCCCGTGAAACGCCGATACGGACGTGGTCGTTGAGCCGATCTCGGCTACGAGCGCATCGATGCGGCGAAGCTCAGAGGGCATCCCGTGTCGTCCGTCTACTCAGACCGCTGCCGAAATTATCCATCGGAGCCACGATACCTCGTTCGCCGCTTCACTGCCTCCCGATGCGCGAGACCACCGTCCGGCCCAGCCCCGCGAGTGCACCGGCAAAACCATGGTGGCTCGTGCACGTCTGCTCGAACGCATCGATAGCACGGTCTATCTGTTCGTCGGTGACGATAAGGGGAGGCTCGAATCGGATCACGTTGGGGTTGTTGAGCGTGTAGGCGGTGATGATGCCGTGATCGTGCAAGAGCAGCGCGCCGATGGAGGCGGCCAAGTACTCGTTGCTCAGATGCTTGGCCACCCGCGGCTCGTAGAACTCGACGCCGATCATCAGTCCGCGTCCCCGCACCTCCTTGACGAGCCCGGTGGTCTCGCCGATGCGTTCGAGCTCGGACTTGAGCCGCGCGCCCTTGGTCCGCGCTGCCTCCGCAAGGTTGTCGCGAACGAGCACCTCGATCGCCTTGAGTCCCGCGGCGCATGCTCGAGTGTTTCCACCGAACGTGGACGTGTGAAGCAAGCACTTCTCTCCCCCGCCGTACCCTGCCGACCACACGGCGTCTGTCGCGGTGTAGGCGCCGATCGGCATCACGCCTCCGCCGAGGCTTTTGGCCGTTGCCATGATGTCCGGGACGACACCCTCGTGCTCGACGGCGAACATGGTGCCGGTGCGACCCATGCCGGTCTGGATCTCATCGGCGATGAGCAGCGTGCCGTGGGCGCTGCAGAGGTCTCGGGCCGCCTTCAGATACCCATCAGGCGGCACAACGATGCCGCCCTCGCCTTGGATGGGTTCGACGATGAACGCTGCACAGTCGTGCATCTCGAGGACACCCGCGAGGGCTTCGACATCACCGTAGGGCACCATGTGGCAGCCCGGGACGAGTGGCTCGAAGGGCTTCTGGTACTTGTCTCGTCCCGTCACCGACAGCGCGCCCATCGTCTTGCCGTGAAACGAGCCGCCTGCGTACACGAGATCGGTGCGCCCGGTGCTGATGCGCGCCAACTTGAGCGCACCTTCGACCGCCTCTGCCCCGCTGTTTCCGAGAAACGTCTTGTTGAGCTCCCCCGGCGCGATGGCGGCGATGCTCGCGGCGAGTGGAGCGACCAGGCACCCGATGGACGCCTGGAGGATATTCGGTCTGCTCCTCGACCGCGCGAACGGCCTCCACGACCTCGGGGTGGTTGTGGCCCAGATTCAGCGCACCATAGCCGCCGAGGAAGTCCAGATACTCCCTGCCCTGCTCGTCCACGACGGTCGTGCCGTGCGCTTCGACGAACCGGCGGTCGAATCCCACAAGCGACAGCAGCGAACACAGATCGGGGTTCACGTGGTGCTTGTAGAGCGCCACACTCTCTGACCTGCTCAGATCAAGCGCTTCCTCCAACGTGATCATGCCGGTGCCATGCATGACACTACCCCCCTCAGCGTGGTTGATCGGACGACCGGCTCGCGCTGCTCCGTGAATCGCCTGCTGACTGTCGGCGAAACCGGATCGGCCTGCCGTCGATCCTGCCTCTCTCGAAGCTCACGCGGGTCTGCTCGATGGCCGGATCTCGAAGTGCCTGGCGCACGTTGTAGCCAAGGAACGGCTTGAACACGACCCAGTCGATGGGACACGCCACCGCGCCCTCCGGACACACCAGCACGCAGGTGGTGCAGATGGTGCAGTCACCGCCCCATACGGGAAGCTCGCCGCGTTCAGCCGTGATGTTGCCCGTCGGACATTCGCGAGCGCAGCGGCCGCAGCGAGTACACAGGTCAGGATCGGCCGAGAAGAATCGCGAGTACACACCGCGCCCTATCGCGGGCCGGGTGAGTGCCATCTCGAGGCGGTACACGGCGCCCATCTGTGGATCGGGATGTGGCGCCGGTGGCGGCTCGTGACCCTGCCGGACCGCGCGGTGCGCTGAGGCGAGCGAGGAGCCGAACTCCCTCGCACGGTCGAGATCTCGATAGTCCGGATGAGCGGCTGAGAACAAGTACCCCTCGCGAAGGTAGCCAAGGAACAGCCCCTCGCCAAACGACGTATACACGCCGATCTCCGTTGTCCCCGCGTGGGCAAGCGCCCTACGAACCGAGTTGAGCGCTGTGCCGCGGTACGTGCTGTGGAGCACGAAGCTGAAGCTGGAGACGCCATCGAGATTGCCCGAGTCCGTTCAGCGCCTCGTCTACGGGTGGGGGCAGTCGGTAGTAGTGCACCGGGGTCCCGATGCCGACGACCTCATACCCGGTCAGATCCGGGTCCCCACGTGCTCTCAGATCGTGTAGCACGCACTCGATGCCGCCGGTCGAGAGCCCTTCAGCTATCTGCTCGGCCACGCAGCGGGTGGTACCGCTGATCGAGTAGTACACGATGATCGCAGC
Source organism: uncultured Actinomycetes bacterium (assembly GCA_963700665.1). Classification (GTDB taxonomy): domain Bacteria; phylum Actinomycetota; class Coriobacteriia; order Anaerosomatales; family PHET01; genus CAVPCY01. Next base: position 96,672 of record CAVOYK010000005.1, on the reverse strand, counting down.
TGCCATGACGCACGCCCCCACGGCCTTCTGTTCGCGAAGGCCCTGTCGGGTGCATACCCGCTGGGGCGCCTACATCCCGCGTTCGCGCATGGTATCCACGATGAAGCTCGCGACATCGATGCCCTTGGTCTTTCGCCCGAAGCCGGCGTCCATCCCCCACGCCTTGGCCTGTTCGTCGGTGACCTGAGTGCCACCGGCGATCAAGCAGCAGCTTGTCTCGGACACCCTTCTCGATTGCGAGATCGGCGAGCTTCTCCATGTTGATGCGGTGCATGTCCCCGTGCGAGATGATCGTCGATACGAGCACGACTTGGGCGGCGTGTTCGATCGCGGCGTCAAGCACCTTGTCGACCGGCACCGACGTACCCAGATACGTGCATGAAAAGCCCCACTTCTCGAGGCCGCCATGCTTGATGTCGATGATCTCGAGCATGCCGACCGAGTGCTCGTCCATCCCAACGGTCGCGGCGACGCAGCGCAGGTTCTTCTCGGCGACGAACTCCCGGATCTCCTCGTCAGAGAGTGGCGGCGTCGGCTCGGTGATCACGAGCGTGGCCGGGTCGATCGCGACGTCCAGACATCCCTTGATCTCGACCAAGGTACCCTCGGCGGGATGCATCACCTGCCGGTGGATGACCTCCGGCTCGCTCAAGTTCATCGCCCGGCCTATCTCGAGGGCGGCTGCCTCGGCGACCCGCTCCGAGACCGGCAGAAACATCGTGACCGCCACGACACCGTCGCCGGCCCATTCGACCTCAGGCTTGATCAGGCCACCCTCGCGCAGGTCGGCCGTGGCAGCCAGACGGACGTTCACGTTGTCTTCGGGATCGAGCTCGTCGATGAAGGGCACCTTGTCGCGATCGCACAGCGTACAGCCGCCGATCACGTGACACGGCTTCTCGACGCTTCGGGGCAGATGGTTGACGCCAAAGTGGTGACAGACCGGAGCCATGTAGTCGTCGGCACGCTCGACGATCGTGTTGTGGGCGACTCCGCCGTCGCCAGCCCTGCGGATACCGTCGTCGTTCGTCTCGGGATACTCGCCCGAGTCGACGAAGTATGCGTCCTCGACGGCGGCGAAGTACCCTCCGTCGTCGAGCATCGCCTCGAGGAAGAGCACCGCCCGCTCCTTGATCTCGCGGATCCGGTTTCGCAGCTCCGGGTTCTCCCGGTCGAGCTTGACCATCTCGCGAATGCCGTCCATGCCCACGAGCGACTGCTTGGCGGTGTTGACCGCGTGCACGTTGTTGTAGTGCCACGGGACGTTGCGTCCCTCGTCGGGCGTGATCGTCGATTGGATGTCGGCGCTCGTGAGCCGAGAGATCATCAGGTTCATGACGTGGCTCACGGTGGCGTCACGCGCGTCCGACTCCATGTAGCGTGTGTTTTGCTGCGCGCGCATCTTGTACTCGCCGAAGAGGTCGCGCAGCGCCACGGCGTAGGGCAGGTCCATGCGCATGCAAGGAGCCGGCGCGGCGTCGGGAGGCACGGTGGACAGCGCGATGTCCTCCTTGGGCATGCCGACTGCCACCGAGAAGGCGCAGTTGATCGCGTGCTGAACGAGCAGCTCGGGCATGACCTTCCACGCCTTGATCGCGGTGGCGTTGGCGTTGTGTGCGCCGTCGATCTGAAGCATCCGTACCGAGCGCATGATGCGCTTGGCGACCGCGGCGTCCACGAAACTGCGAAACATGTTGATGTTGCGGTAGAGCACGTTGTACTGCGGGTCCTGGTGGGCGCCGTTGACGCCCTCCTCGGCGAACATGACCGCGATCTCGGGGCCCGCCACGCCGCTCACGTAGCTGTGGTAGTTGATCGGCCGGCCGACCTCGTCTTCGATCAGGTCGAGGGCGCGGCGCGTCACTCGGCACTGCTTTCGGGTGACCGCGATGCCGCCCACACCCTCGGGCGTACCTTCGAGCAGGCCGTCGATGTGGCTTTGGCCGGCGGTCCGAATGACCATCATGTGGTCGGCGCCGTGCCAGGCGGCCATGCGCATGCGGCGGATGTCGTCTTCGAAGCGTCCCGAGGCGATCTCGGTCGTCACCACGCAGTCAGGCTGAGGATCGATGTTGTCGAAGTAGTGGGCGGCGGGCAGCGGGATGCTCTGCTTGAGCCCCTCCGAGGTCTCCCGATAGCAGAACTCGTAGAGTTTCTGGTCGGCGACCTGCTTGCGCCAGGTCCACCCGAGGCGGCGCGGGCGGTACTCGGCGATACCCTCGAGCAACGCGGCCATATCGAGCTTCTCGTTGGGCTGCAGAGGCGGCAGAGTCTCGCTCATCGTGCGCCGCCCCATTTCGCGTCGACCACGGCCCACGTCTCGGCGTCGCCGTCCGCGAGCCTGCGGGCCGCAGCGGGGGCATCGACGTCGAGGGCTTGCATGCACACCAGCACCACGTGGCCCGCCCCGTGACTCAGAAGACCGCGCTTCTCGCACTCGGCCACGACCGCGATGCACGTAGGCGAGTCGATGCCCATGCGCATCAGCACGCTGCGCTCTATCGAGGGGGACGTATGGGTGCGGGCAAGCTCGACCAGCGGGTCGACGATCTCTTGGGTCAAGTGCCAGAACCGCATATGGAGTTCCTCGTCGGTCAGCCCCATGAGGTACTGGTGCGCGTGATCGAACGTGTCCTCGCGAACCATCTATGCCTCCTTGAGTGCGGCGACCACGCGCTCCACGGTCTCCGGGTCGCTGTTGGTGTCCTCGGCGAGAAACGCGATGTCTTCCGCAGTGGGCTCGTATCCCTCGCCCGCGTGCTGCAGGGCGTTGCGCACGTAGCTCTTGCGCAGCCGCTCCAGGTCGAAGTCGCGCGCCCGGATCTGGTCGAGCCGCTCGGGGATCACGATCGCGGTACCAGGCTTGTTGTCGGCCGGGTCTCCCGAGCGCACCTCCACACCCTGCTCGCGCGCGAAGTTGAGCTGCGCCCAGTGGTGCTTGCCGGCACCCGTGTACTCGGTCTCTTGCACCACGATCGTCGCGTCGCGATCGGCCTCGCGAGCGAGCGAGACGGCCGCCGCCATCGCGGTGTTGCCGGCCGGACCGCGCTCGAGACCCTCGACTTTGGCGAGCGCCTCGGTCACGTAGAAGACCTCGCCTTGCGTGACGGTGAGGTAGCGGTCCATGTAGCGCAGCGATCGCGCGGCGTTCCTGGGCACGTCGGCGCGGTCGGGCCACGTGGCGAACGGCACGCCGAAGCCGGTGTGACCCGTGGTGAAGCTCTTGCGGTTGAAGTCGGTGTCGCTCGCCATGTGCAGGCCTGAGAGGTCCACGCTTGCGCTCACGATCTGCGTATCTGCCGCGCCCGCACGCTTGAGTCCCCGCGCGGTGCCGGTGGTGTTGCCGCCGCCGGCATGAGTGATCACGCAGTAGGTGGGGGGCGCGCCGGTGAGCTCGGTCATCTCGCGCGCGACCTCGGCGCCGAGCGTCTCGATACCGCTGACTCCAAAGCTCGAGTACAGCGACGCCGAGAAGTACCCCGTCTCGTCGAGCAGCTCGAGCATGTGGGCAAAGAGCTCGGGACCCACCGTCAGCTGCACGACCTCGGCACCGAACGCCTCGCAGATGCGTGACTTCTCGACGATCTCGGGCTGACCCACGTGGCGCGAGTCGAACGTCTCTTGCACGATGATGCAGCTGAGCCCGTTGCGAGCCGCTTGGCTCGCAACCGCCGCCCCGTAGTTTCCGCTCGTGGCCGCGATGACGCCTGCATAGCCCTTCTCGGCGGCGACGTGGATGCTCATCGATGCGCGGCGGTCCTTGAACGAGCCGGCCATGTTCGCCGCCTCGTCCTTCACGAAGATGCGTGCACCCTTGCCCGGCTCGCTGATGGAGCGCACGAGGTCGGTGAGGTTGCGCAGTTCGAGCAGCGGGGTGTTGCCCACGCCGGCGCGCTGCTGGATCGCCGCGATCTGCTCGAGCGAATACCCGTGCGCCGCCATCATGCCCTCGTAGTCGAAGGCGATCGGCGAGCGCTCGAATGCCGAGTAGTCCATCCCAAGAGCACGCACCATGATCTCGCCGCGGCGCGCCATGATCCTCTCGACCCGGTTCATCGGCCATCCCCACCCTCGGTGGCGCGCCGGTACTCGGCGAGCTGGGCGCGCAGGTCCGCGCCAACGTGCACGAGTTCGGCGACCGGGTCTCCAAACGTGTGATAGTAGCCCGGGTTGACCGCCGAGAGCGTGCCGACCACCGTGCGGCCGGTCATCGTCTCGACACCGACCTCATCGCCCAACGAACCCGCGGCAAGCGCGAATCCCTTCACCCACACCATGAGCGGCTTGGCGGCGGTTTCGGGCGGGAGCGCCGTCGACCTGTCGGCTGGCTCGAGCAAGACGCGCTCGACCTCGACCCAGTCGCCGACCTCGCAGGTAGCGGCACCGGACATCGCTTCTCAGTCCCTTCTAGACGGATGGCGCCCAGAAACGCGGCAGCGGCATGTCGACTACGGTGAGTATGCCCGCCGGGGCAGCACCGATCAGCGGGATGTAGTTGCCGGTGCTGGCATAGGTGCCCTTGCCACCGGGGATCTCGGGCGAGTTGACCATGTTCACGTTGGGGTCACCACTGATCTTGATGTAGTCGCCCGTGTTGACGCCCTCCATCTCGGGGTGGATCTGCTGCGGATGCACGAGCTCGATCTTGAGCTCGCCGTCGCTGTAGCCCTTGCCGACGTGGCGACAGCCGCACACGTCGCCCGCAGCGACATGCACGTGCGGGGTGGAGCGCTCCACCGTCGTGACGATCGGCTCGCGCGTCTCGACGACCTCGTCGATCTTCCAACCCAGCGCACGCGCGATGAGGTGAATCGACTCCTGGAAGCCGATGTGCCCGACGATGGTGCCATCCGCCACGCCGCGCTCGAACTCCTCGACGGTGGTGCCCACCCCCTGTGTACGCATCACGGTAGGCCCGAACGGTGAGAGGTCGTTGACGCGCTGCGCCTCGATGCTGTCGACGCGCAAACACGCCGAGGTCCACATGACGATCAGCGCGTCGAGCACGAAGCCGGGGTTCACACCCGTGCCCAGAATGCTCACGTTGTTCTCCTTGGCCAGCGCATCGAAGCGTGCAGCCCACTCCGGGTCGCTCGCCCACGGATAGGAGAGCGTCTCGGCGATACACAGCACGTTGACGCCGGCACGCACGCACGGCTCGACCTGATCGGTGATCTCGTGCAGGAAGCTCTGGGTGTTGATGCACACGACGTCCGGTTTGGTGGCGAGAACGGCCTCGAAGTCGGTGGTCATCCTCACATCGCACTCACGACCCAACAGCTCGCCGACGGTGACGCCCTCTTTCGCCGGGTTGGTGACGATCGCCCCCACCAACTCGACGTCTTTGGGCCTGTCAAGCAAGAAGCCGAGAAGTCCTTGGCCCATCATGCCGGTTCCCCATACTGCGACTCTGATCATGCGGACTCCTTCTGAGATGTATGCAGAAACGCGTTCATTCGATACATCAATACCGCCCGAGCGCCACTTGTCAACACACGGACGCACGCCAATCGAGAATCATCGTGGGCCTGCTAGGCGGAGAGCACGCCGAACACCCACAGCGCACCCCCGACGCCGAGCGCAAGACCGGCAATGCTGGCCGCCGCGTACGAGCCGGTGAACCCCTTCCACATGCGCGGCAGGAACAGGACCATCGCCCCGGGCAACGCGAACAGTGCGAACACCACACCGCAGGCGAGCCACGCCAGCGACACGCCCTCGGCGCCCGGCGGATCGAAGCCGTACTTGAAGAACTGGAACCCCATCAACCCGAACAGCGCCGTCCAGAAGACCACCACCAGATGCGGTCTGTTAAGACTCTGCGCGACGAAGATGTTGACGAAGAACGCCGCCATCATCGCCATGATTCCGACCGGAACGATCCAGATCCATTCCGGAGCCGGGTGCGCGATCTCGTAGGGGCCACCTACCGCAACGAAGCCGCCAGCCTCCATGACTGGCCCGGATGCCAGAAACAGCAACACCGGCCCGGCGATACCGAGCGCCGCGCTCAGGACGATGAGCGCGAGCTGAATCGGTCCCGCGTCACGCGGGCTCGCATCGCCCATCGCTCGATCGAGCCGCCCGAAAGCCGCTGCCGCAACTCTGACAGGGTGGTCGAGACCCAGGACCGGCCGGGGACTGTCGATCCACGACGACGCGTCAACTCTCGCCCCGCCGCGTGCCGCTGCCGGCTCTGCGTGCAGCTCGGCGTAGCCACACGTCGCGCACGTGCGGGAGTACAGCGAGCCAGCCGCCGAGTCTGTCCCGGCGAAGCCCAACGGCGTGCCGTCGGCGGCCATGAGCGCGCCTTGGTCCATCTGCGCGCCGCACTTCGGACAGATCAACGATCCGTGCATGTGGTTCCTTCCGCCTGCTTGCCCACCCAAGTCGGCGTCCCACTCCCCAGATTCGATGTACCCATCGAGCCGGGCCGCAGGCGGGGACAATCAACCTAATGGCCCACTTCAACCCGAACAGGCTGAGTGTCAGGCTTGCCGAGAAGTCCTCGGCTGGCGATGAGACGACGCCTCGCCGCTACACGCTGACCCACTCGGACGCGACCGGAGAGTTGTTCCTGACCGTCGACACGGACTACGACCACGAAGCGCTCTCGGCGTTCCAGGCCCGCAGCATGGCCGACGAGGTGCTCGGGGAGTGGACTGAAGACGAGAGCGGGCCCGTCCTCCTGCTCCACTGCCGGGCCCAGGGAGGGCTGCCCATCTACGGCACCGCGTCGATGCGCCGCCGCATATTCGAGGGCTACATGCCGCTGGTCATTCGGGCACTGCGCTACGGCGATCGAACCTTCGTCGACGCGCACCCCGCTCTCGACGACGCGCCGGTCAGAGTGCAGTACCACTACCGGAACAAGCGCCGAGAAGACATCGCCGAGCAAGGGCGGCTTGGGGACTACGCGCCGCGCTGATGGCCGGACAGGCCCGGCTTCTCACGCGGCCATCCCACGCGCACGCCCCCAGCCTGAAGCGCGAAAGGGCCCCACCGAGTCGCTCGGCGGGACCCCAGGCTAGGAGCCAGCTTGCGCGGCAGTCTCTACCGCGTCACGAACGCGTCTGCAACGATCTCGTTGCCGGTGGCAACAGCATTGTGTGTAGCGGTCGGCACGATCTTGAGCGTATGCAGGGTCTTCGCCAGACCCGAGGTGACGAAGACGGGGCGTCGGTTCATGGTGCGGCCAGCCCACAGGTCTGCGCTACCCTTGTACACGCCGTCAACGTAGACCCGCGCCTTGCCGCTGGTCGGGGTCTTGGGCCCAAGCCACGTCACGCCGGTACCTCGGAAGCGGTAGGTGAGGCTGGCTGTGCTCTCTTCGGATGCTCTCGCGCTGGCCGCCGAGTAGCTCCCCCCGCTCAGCGTGGACCACGTGCCAGTCACGGTCGCGCGCGACTCCTCCTGGTTCAAGCCGGGCGCAATGCCGGTGAAGGCGAATGCGTCGACGTCGACACGGCGGCCTTTCGAGCGGCGGTTCTTCGAGGAGCTGACGACGATCGTCAGTGTGTGTGCCGCATCGCTCATGCCGGTCTTGGTGAACAGCGCGCGATTGTAGAGCGAGGACTTGTAGTAGAGATCCACCGTACGCTGGTACTTGCCGTCGACGTACACGGCCGCCTTGCCGAACGACGTGCCGCGAGTGCCGTACCAGCTGACCTTGGTACCGCGGAACGGAACCGTGATCCGCCGGCCCGGAGTCGAGCTCGAGCGGGTCGAGCGGCCGTAGTACTTCGACCCAGAGCGGGTGATCCATCCCGTCGCCGTCAGCTGAGACAGCGAGCTGTCGACCTTGACCGAGCGCACCGCATACGTGGTCGTCCCGACGACTGGAGACGAGGGACCTAGAAGCCCGCCAGCGTCGATGCCCTTGACCTTGTAGTAGTAGCGAGCGCCGGCGGTCCTGCCGGTGTCGTTGCGCCCAAGACCGCGAGTCGTTCCCACTGCGACGAACGGACCTGAGGCCGAGGTGGCTCGGTAGACCCGATAGGTGAGCGCGCCGGTGACCGGGGTCCAGGCGACGGTGATCTCGGAACCGCTCACGGCCGAGACGACCGCGGTCGGTGCCGCAATCTGAGCGACCGGAGCTGGCTTGACCTTGTGGCACCCGGAGCAGTTGGAGCCGCGCGATCTGTGGGTGGCTTTGTCGCCTTGTGTGATGGTGGGCGCCGGCCAGATCTGGAACGTGTGGCACTTGGTGCAGAGCCCGGGATAGCTGCCGTGAGGACCATCGGTCCACCCCTTGCCGGGGCCCAGACGGGGAGCAGCGAACGCGGCCGAAGCGATGCTCATCGCCAACGCGACAACCAGTGTGAAGAGAATCGTGCGTGCAAGAACTCGCATGTGAGGCTTCTCTCTGCCGGTGAACGTGTACTCCTCGTAGTCTCGGCAGACAGCCCCTTCGATTCGATGAGACCGGGCTGTGAGTTCTCTAATCTAGGTCGTCTCGTCGCTCGGCTTGGGTTTGGGTGCAGGCCTGGGCGTGTGCTTGTAGTAGCGCCAACCGCTCTTGTCGCTCTTGTTGCCGGCCTCGTCGACCGCCCAGACGCGCCAGCGCCGCGTCACGTAGAGAACGCGCGCCGAGTACGAGGTCGATGTGAGGCCCGAAATGACCTGTGTCTTGCCGTAGGAGCCACTCGATAGGCGGTCCTGGATCTCGAAAGCGTACGTGACCGGGGCGCCTGAGTCGTCTTCCACCTTCGTCCATCGCAGGTAGACACGCGAGGCGTTGATGCGGGCGTTGTTCTTGGGCGAGGTCTGTTTGGGGGTCGGAGGTGGTTCCTCGTCGACGACCGTGGCATCTTCCGGCACAGCCTCCGCCGCGGCCAGATCCGGGTCGACCGTCTCGGTCGGCACCTCTTCGACGACGCCCGCCGGCAATGTCGTCTCGGCCTGGGCCACTGGCTGGGGCTCCGGCTCGGGTGCGGTTGAGCGACCCCACGCGAACCCGATGGCGACACCTGCGCCAACCAGCATCACCGCTGTCACAACCAGGGTGATGGTCAGCCGCTGCTGCCGGTTCAGGCCCTGCTGCCGATACGAGCGCCGCTCGATGCGGCCCAGATCGTCCCCGCGCCCGAAGTTGCTCATAGGAACTCCCGCGATGAGGTGGCGTCTGCTCCAACCCTAGTGCTCACCGCCGAGTCGGGCAAGGGTCCGGCCGGTCGATATCCCTACGCAGACGCTGCTTCGTCGGGTCGCCTCTCGTCCCACGACGGGTGTGGACGCGCGACGTGGAAGCCCTGCGCGTAGGTCACGCCGTACTGGCGCAGCAGCTCGAGGGTCAGTCCGTCCTCGACGAACTCCGCGGTGGACTTGATGCCAAACCCCGCGGCGAGCTCGACGATGGCGCGCACGACGTGCTGGTCCTGCTCGTTGGTGGACATGTTCTGCACGAAGGTGCCATCGATCTTCAGACAGTCGACCGGCAGGTTGCGCAGGTAGTAGAAGGACGAGAACCCCGAGCCGAAGTCGTCGAGCGCCACCCGGCAGCCCAGATGCTTCAGCGTCTCGATGAACTCACGCGCCCTGCCGATGTCTGAGACCGCGGCCGTCTCGGTGATCTCGATGCCGAGCAGCGATGGATCGATACCGGTGCGAATGAGTTCGGACTCGATCAAGGGCAGCAGCCCCGTGTCGTCGAACGCGCGCCCCGACAGGTTGACGTCGAGGCGGCACGGATCGTTGGGTCCAGTTCGCATCGAGATCAGGTCGATCGCTCGACGCACCATCCAACGGTCGATCGCCGCGATCTGGCCCGTTCGCTCGGCCACCGGCAGGAACTCTCCCGGCATGATGAGCGACCCGTCCGCGTCCTCCATCCGGATCAGCAGTTCATGGCGGTGGATCTCACCACTCGCCAAGTCGAGCACGGGCTGCACGTACACGACGAAACGGTCCGCGTGCAATGCATCCTCTATCTGCGCGGACGCATCGAAGCGAGCCTGCAGTTCGGCGTGCCAGTGCTCGTCCGGTCGGTAGATGCAGTACTGACCGTGCCCGACGTCCTTGGCACGATACATCGCCAGATCGGCTCGCGAGAGGATCTCCTCGGCAGTAGACGCGTGGTCGGGAAAGACCACGACGCCGACGGATGCAGTGACTCGTACCGAACGCCCGTCGAGCCTGAACAGACACTCACCGATGTCGTCAACGAGCCGCTGCGCACAACCTGCAGCGTCAGCCTCGGTCGCGATGGGCAGCAGCACCGCAAACTCGTCGCCACCGATCCGGGCGAGCATGCTGTCGGCTCGCAGTCGCTCCTTCAGCGATCTCGCCAAACCCGCGAGCACCTCGTCGCCGGCGCCATGTCCGAGCGAGTCATTGATGTCCTTGAAGTTGTCCAGGTCGAACCAGAGCACCGCGCCGTGTCCGCCGCTGCAGTTGACATGCTCGACTTGGTTGTCGAGTTCCTCTTCGAAGCTTCGCCGGTTGTACAGGCCGGTCAGGTGGTCTCGGTTCGCCAGGTGGACGAGTTCTCGTTCGACGCGCTTGCGGTCGGTCACATCGCGAACGATCCACTGGGCGCCGTGAACGGAGCCATCCTCGGCGATCATGGGCGACGAGCCCACTTCGGCAGGCACCAGTCCGCCACGTGCGCACGAGATCTCGACTTCGAACGACTCCGATGCTCCCCGCTCCAGCGTCCTGCTGAGGTGCCTCTGGGCGGGCTCGAGCGAGTCGGCGGAGAGCAACCGGGCGTAGCTTTGGCCCGTGAGTTCAGCTGTCTTGACCCCCGTGAGCCCTGCCGCTCGCGAGTTCGCGTACGTTATGTGCCCGCTGGCATCGATGCACAGTACGGCGTCGGCCATGTGCTCGATGAGCTCTCGGTACCGCTGCTCAGACGTCCTTGCGTGCCGTTCGGCGTTCGTCCGCACCACGACCTCGCGATGCTGACGGTGCAAAGCGTTCGCGACACCCGCTGTCGACACAACGCCGAAGACGACCAGCGAGAATGCCAGCCAGCGCGAGGCATCGATTCCCGCTTGATGGATGGTGCGCGGAATCGTCACCCCCAACAGAAGCGCCGGATGACCCGCGAAGTCCGGCAGGTGACGATAGCCCGCGATATGCTCGCTGCTCAGCGGCACAGCGGTCGTCGAGCCAAGCGTCGTGTGGGCCACCGCGCTGCTCACACCGACGGGCAGCGCCGGATCCTCATCGGATGCGAAGACTGCAATAGGCAGCCGCGTGAGGCGCGACATCGCATCGAGTTCAGTGACGTCAAGCAGCCGGCCCACGATCAGGAACGACCGCAGCGACTCGGAGCCGTCGCTTCTGGTGATGGGATGCGTTGCGAACAGCAGCGGCCCGCGATCGGTGGTGATGATTCCGCTCCCATTCCGGACGCTCGGGTCGTAGGTCTGGGCAAGCTGGCCGGACTCCACGATGTCTGCAAGATAGCTCGGTAGCTCGCTCGGCCGCCCGCTCGTATCCACCGCGCGACCAACCGCCGTACGATCGTCGGGGTCGACGACGGCCATGAAGTCGACCCCGATCGTGGCCATCGAATCGGGCAGGAGGTGGTCGTCGGGGTATTCGGGGTACGTGCCCTGCACGAAGGAGTGAGTGTCGTCCCACGTGGCATAGTCCGCGGCGAGTTGACTCAGATCGTCGACCCGGTGCGCGACGGCACGCTCGGCACGCTCGATGGCGACTCCGACGTCGCGACGCTCCAGCCGCTCGTAGCTGCGCGAAGTGATCGCACGAGTGACCGCGTACAGGCCCACGGTCATGACCACGACGACGCACACGCCCAGGACCATCAATGCCATCGACGGGCGTTCCGTTGTCTCAGTTGGTCGAGCGGTGGTCACGCGGCCCCCTGTCGTTCGCCGTACGGCCGTGACGACGGCAAAGCTACAGGGGAGTTATCGGCGTTCGACCGAACGGCCTGAAGTCCGCACGAGGGGCCGCGGGCCGATTCTCACTTGGCGAGAATCGCGTAGATGGTGCGGCGCGCGTGCTCCAGCGCGTCGACTGCGGCGCTCACCTGCTCGCCGCGGCCCGCGTGATCGACCTCGAGCACGGCCTCGCTGAGCTGCCACAACGCATCTCTCAGCGACCGACCCGCCCCGTCGTTGTGCGGGAAGGGGTCGTCGGCATCCGCGAGGGCCGAGCGAAGGCGGTAGCCAAAGCCGCGCACCGTCTCGACCACATCGGGCGCTCCCGCAACCGCGAGCTTGTGGCGCAGCCGGGAAACATGGACGCTAACGGACTCCGGCGAGTAGTCGCCTTGCTCGGACACGCTCGAAAGCTGGTCGGCCGAGAACACCCAGCCCGGGTGCTCGGCAAGCCTGTTGAGTATCTCGAACTCGCGATACGTCAGTTCTACTTGACTGCCGTGCACGAGCACGACGTGCTCAAGAGGCCGAACCTCCAGCCCGCACGCGGCTCTGTCACCCGTCGGTGACATTTCGTACCCCCAACAAGATCCCAAACCGGAGATCTCCGACACGGTGGATATACCCGAGAACTCGCCTGCCTCTAGCCGCGGCCCGCTCGAGACAGAGCGACTCCTTCCTATCCGGTGTGCCCCAGCTCGTCTCGGTCGTTCATGATCTCGATGCCGGCTTGGTGCCCCGTGCCCTCGAAGACGACCCGCGAGCGACCCCCACGGACCGCGCGAAGCGTCACGTCGAGTGTGCCTCCAAGAGACTCGGCGTCGTGGCCCTCCATAGCGCCGAGCACCGGTGCTTTCAGGATGAGAGTCTCACTGCCGTGCGCGTGGATCTCGAGTTCTTCTCGGCGATCGCCGATGACCACGCGCGCTTCTTCACCGTGCGTGTGGACTGACGTGATCCGCGCGCCCGTGTACGTCGCGAAGCGGTGCAGCTCGCCTTCGAGCAGCAGCCCCGCGATATGCCCGACGAAAGAGCCGGTCATCCAGGGGATCTTGGCCACCGAGAGCATGACCGAAGTGCCACGGGCGGCGAAGCTGTTCGACTGCGCCCAGATCCACGAGCTGGGAAAGGAGCGCCCCCAGTCCTTCTCGGTGTACCCGCGGCCGCCGTCGAAACAGATCTGTTCGTCACCAAGCGAGATCGACCCAGAGACCGAGTGGTCCATCGACAGAACCCCGTGGTACGTCTCCATCTGAGGCACGAACCGATACCACCCCATGATGCCCGGAGATAGAGCGGTCACTGGCCACGGCGTCCACGGCCCGAACTCAAGCGCACCCTCGACCACGTAGTCCCCGTCGGCGAGATCGAGCGTGATGCCGTGGCGGTCAAAGGTGCTGCTGCCGATGCTTACTCGGTAGGGGTCACGAGCGTCCCAGCGGAAGTGCTCGATTGGGCGGGCAAAGTAGTGCGCCTTTCCGCTGGACGGCACGACTTGGACGAAGGCGTGGACCGACTTGCCGTCGACCGAGAACGAGACGCCGGGGATCACGGCGAGCGTACGGGTCTTCTCGGCGTCCACGTGTTTGTAGTACCAGCCCTCGAAGTAGCGGCGAGTGACGTTGCCGCCCTGATAGACGGCGGGGTGCCAGATCCGGTGCAGCTTGTAGGGCATCGTGAGTCCTGTCTGTGCTGGTCGAGCGCGGCCGCTGAAGCCTTGGTGCGTGTCTACCCGCACCGCGCGCGGGCGAGCGAGAACATGCGTCCTGTTCAAAGGGAGGTCGAGGGAAGCCCAGGGCTCCGGAGGGCCGTCCTTTCCGCGACGGGGGTGATCATCGAACGTCAGAGGACCTAGAGGAAGCTGACTTCGTCTGTCGCCGCGGCCACAACATAGCAACGCTCGATGTTCGAGTCCGGATCTGCGGGCACCAAGAAGAATCCCGGGCGGTTGGGCTGGTAGCCGGTCGTTGTCCCGACCAGCACTTCACCGTCCTTGAACCTCACCCGTATCTTGCGCCCGACCGGTGGGTTCGCGGCGTCGAACTCCTTCTTCTCGACGTACGCCGAGTCGCCGACAAGGTCCTTGACGAAGAACAGCGCCTTGAGGTCCTTCGTAGAAACCTCGAGCGGCTCTTCACCGGACAAGGTGACGCCAACGTTGACGTGAAAGATCTCCTTGTTCGGGAAGAAGTCGGCGGTCATGCCCTTGACGATCCGCCCGTCGGCGTAGCGAGCGACGACCTTGTTCACCGCACCCTCCTCTCGGCTAGCCTTGCCACGGGTATCCGGCTCGTGACGGCCTCGCTTTATGGTAGCGGAACGGCTGCGCAGTGGCTGCTTCGTGGCCGACCGTGCCCGAGGCACTTCGCCCCGCAGCGTGTCGGCAGGCGCTAATCGGGGCAAAGGTCTAGTAGGACTAGTGATTGTCTGCCCTCAGCCCGAGTGCTTTGGACATCCGAGCGAGCGGCCATTCGGTGACGGGCCCAGTCGGCGATGATATCGCCCGGGTTTCGGTCGCCATAAGGAGTAGCATGTCCCCAGCCGAATCCGGCAAGTCCTTGGATTCCCATGGCTTGACCTCCGAACCAGGTGCTGCCAAGCGCGGATCGCCTGACCGCGGGAACGATCGGCTCCACTCATCGGTGCTCGAAGGTGGAACCGCGATCGTGTACTGCGAAGCGAACTTCGGCGCCGACGACGGCAAGACCGCCAACGGACTCGTCCGCTACTCCGAGAAGTATCAGATCGTCTCGGTGATCGACAGCCAGAAGTCCGGGCTCGACGCGGGCGAAGTGCTCGACGGCACCCCCAAGGGGATCCCGATCTGCGCGAGTATGGCCGATGCGATCACCTCGGCCGGATACGTCCCGGACTTCTTCATCTTTGGGATGGCGCCTTCCAGCGGAATGCTTTCGCCGGTCGAGCGCGGCGTGGTGCTCGACGCGATTCGGCGAGGGATGAACATCGTCAACGGGTTGCACGAGTTCCTCAACGACGACCCCGAGTTCGCGGCCGCCAGTGAGTCACACGGTGTGAAGATCCTCGACGTGCGACGCCCGCACCAGAAGAAGAACCTGCGGATGTTCACGGGCAGGATCTCCTCGGTCACCTGTCCGCGCATCGCCGTCCTGGGAACCGACAGCGCGATAGGCAAGCGGACCACAGCAACCATCTTGTCGAACGCGCTCAACGAGCGCGGGATCAAGGCGGTCATGGTCGGCACGGGACAGACGAGCATCATCCAGGGGGTCCGCTATGGCGTCGCGCTCGACGCCATTCCCTGCCAGTTCGGCTCGGGCGAGATGGAGGCCACGGTGGTCGAGGCGTTCGAGGGCGAGAATCCGGACGTGATCATCCTCGAGGGTCAGGGCGCGCTGAGTCATCCCGCCTACGTGTCGTCGACCTACATCCTGCGAGGCGGCCGACCCAACGCCGTCATCCTGCAGCACGCGCCTGCGCGCGAGAGGCTCGGCGACTTCCACAAACTTCCAATGCCGACGCCGGCCAGCGAGATCAACCTTATCGAGACGTTCGCAGACACCAAGGTCATCGGTCTGACCATCAACCACGAACGCATGACCGACGCCCAGGTCACCGAGGCGATCAAGCTCTACGAACTGGCTTTGGGCATCCCCGTGACCGACGCGCTGTGGCGTTCGACCGACCTGCTGGTGGACATGGTGATCGGCGCCTTCCCTCAGCTCGACGAGAAACTGCACGCCCTCGCGACGTGAACGGGTCGGTGGCGGTGCATGCTGCGCGGCCGGATCGGCCGGAGACCCCGGGGACTCTTCAGTTGAGAGGCAGCTGAGCTAGGAGGAACTCGTAGGCGTTGGCGTACGCGAACTTCTCGGCGAGATCGCTGCCGTAGAGCCGGCTCACCGCGTCCACGAGTCCGCCAAGAGACTCCGGACCGCCGATATCACCCATCGGTGCGACTCCCCAGTCGCTCCCGATCGAGACCGCGCCATCGCCAGCGAGCGAGGCGATCCTGTCGATGTGCCTCAGGGCTTCGTCGATGGTGCCTCGTCCCAGGAAGTCTCGGTCGAACGCCAACCCGATCAAGCCGCCGTGTTGACCGAGAGCGCGCAGCTGGTCATCGGCCAATCCTCGGGGATGGTCGTTGACCGCTCGACTGAACGTATGGGTCACCAGGACAGGTGGGGTGTACAGGTCGAGCGCTTGGTAGAACCCCCCGTCGTTGAGGTGCGCGAGGTCGAGAAAGAGCGGGCTGTCGCCGAGCGCCTCTAGGAGCTTGCGCCCGGCCGGCTTGAGCGGGGCCGTCGTGTCGTTGTAGCAGCTGTAGCCGTAGTCGGTTTCGTAGTTCCACGTCAGCGCGAGACTTCGCAAGGAGTGCTCGGCCCAAAGCGACTGCAACATGTCGGGTCCGATGGCGGGAAGGTGAAAGCCCTCTGAGTGGGGCAATACGCCGATACGCGGGTCCGCAGCGTCCAGATCGGCGACTGTTGTGACAAGCCTCAGCGAAGAGCGATGCGATGCAAGCAGTTCGCCATGCGCCTCAAGCTGGTCGACGAGACTGCTTTCGGGTGTGTGCGGGTACAGCGACGACCAGACAGTCGACGCCTGGGAGGAGCCGGTGAGGTAGCTGGAGCCGTAGACCGGGAAGCCGCCCTCAAGCTGCGCCACTCCGGACAACATGTCCTGGTGCAGGTCGATGAAGCGAGGCCGCCGAACGACGTCCTGTGCTTGCGATGTGTGCACCTGCGATCTCTCTCCATCACTCCCGGGGTCCGGCTCTTCGCGCGTCCTAGCGAATAGGGTTCCAGCGGGAGGGGCGTTGCCACACGGTTGGAAAGCATTCCGCCCAACGGAAGCGATACGCCCGTCGAGAGGGAACACTCAAACGGATGGGTCGGAACCCTGAAGTGCTGCGGTGTGGGGCAGCGCGGGTCACGCGAGGAGGACTCATGGCTGAGACTGTACCGACTCCCCCAGAGGCACGGGAATCGCGGCCACGCCGAGACAGAGGGACAACCAGCTGGATCGTCGGCGTTGTATTGATCTTGCTTGGCGTCGCCTTCATCCTGCAGAACGCGGGATTCGTGACGCTCGCGGGCAACTGGTGGGCCCTCTTCATCTACCTTGCTTCGGCCGCCAGCTTGGTCAACACGTGGCGGTCCTACCGCACAGAAGGTGAGTTCGGGTCGGCGGCAACCGGGTCGCTCATCTGGGGCCTGGTGCTGGCGGTCGTCGCCACCATTCTGTTCTTCAACCTGGCCTGGGACCTGTGGTGGCCGACGGTACTGGTCGCGGTAGGTGCGGGCATGGTAGTCGGATACGTGCTCGGACACCGCGAGTAGGGGTCGAAGCACCCGAGCACGTGTGGTCGGTCAGAGGAAGCACTGATGAACACAACGCAGCCCATCGTCGTGACCGGGGCCACGGGCCAGCAAGGTGGCGCGACCGCTCGCCATCTTCTCTCAGCCGGGTGGTCGGTGCGCATTCTCGTGCGGGACCCTGACAAGCCGGAGGCACGAGATCTCGCGGCGGCGGGCGCTGAGATCGTGGTGGGCGATATGTTCGACGTGGGCTCACTCCACGACGCGTTCGAGGGCGCGCACGGCGTCTTCTCGGTGCAGACATGGCGCGGGCCCGGTGGCGTCGAGGCCGAGAAGCAGCAAGGCTTCCACGTTGCGGAGGCGGCAGCGGGCACAGGGGTGGCGCATGTCGTCTACACCAGCGTGGGCGGTGCTGACCGAGCACCGGAACTCGCACACTTCGCCAGCAAACGCGAGATAGAGCTGCGCATCGCAGGCTTGGACCTCCCTGCGACGATCCTGCGACCAGTGTTCTTCATGGACAACTTTCGCTGGCAGGCCTCCGGCATCCGGGAGGGCCGCCTCGTACAAGGCGTGAAGCCCACGACCCGTCTCCAGATGATCGCGGTCGACGACATCGGCGCGTTCGCGGCGCACGCCTTCGGCGCTCCTGATGAGTGGATCGGTCGGACCATCGAGCTTGCCGGCGACGACCTCACGATGGTCGAGACCGCCCGCATCTTCGCCGAGCGTCTCGGTCGAGCGGTGACCTACTCCCCCGAGCACGAGGACCGTCCGGGTGGAGGCGGCGAGGCACGCAAGATGGCGCAGTGGTTCGACGACCACGGCTACGAGGCCGACATCCCGGCGCTTCGAGCCATCTACCCACCGCTCAAGAACCTGCGAGCATTCGTCGCGCAGGCGGAGTGGCTCTGGGCGTGAACCGTGCGGTGCCGCCGCTACGCAGGCCTGTGACCCTAGTCACGGTCGTGCTGACAGGTGCGACGATGTCCCTCATGCTTGTGCCGGCCGTTGTCGATACCTCCTACGGAGGAGCCCCACACGATGATCAGACCCGGCGAAGCGAGAAACCCACACCGACGAGTGCATCGTGCGCTCGTCGTACTACTGGCGCTCGCCTTTGTTCTTCTCGGCGCCACCAACGCCTTCGCGATCACCCGCGACACGGTGCTCGAGCGCGCTCAGCGGCGCGTCGACAGGACGGTTCCCTACAGCCAGACCAAGTACTACGCGGGGTACCGGACCGACTGCTCGGGCTACGTGTCGATGTGCTGGGCAACCGGGACATCGTGGAACACCCGGACGTTCTACAAGGTCACCCACAGGATTCCGGTCTCGGACCTTCGCCCGGGCGACGCGCTGCTCAAGAAGGGCTACCACATCCGCTTGTTCTACGGCTGGCTCGACGAGGCGCACACGAGCTACATCGCATACGAGTCCGCAAGCGGACGAATCGCCGGAGTTCGCATCCATTCCATCGCCGATGACCTTGGCTACGGCTACGTGCCCGTGCGCTACGACCGCATCCGCTCTAGTCCCAAGCCGAGCAACGTACTGCAGAACCCGCGCTTCGACACGTGGGCGAGATCGTGGAGCGGAGCCGCCGAACAGCCCATGTGGTGGCAGGCGAGCGGCGACTGGCGGCAGACCCTGACGATGCGGCGCAAGAGCGTCTACCGCACCGCCCGCAACTCCCTGCAGCTGTTCAACCCCGCTGGGGATCCCGAGAGCTACACGGAGCTTTCGCAGGCAGTACCGATCGTCCCGGGCTCGAAGTACCGGCTCAACGGTTGGGCGAGAAGCGCCTTCGACCCGTCCGGGCTCGAGATGGGTCTGATGTACCTCGACGCGTGGGGCGACCAGGTCGGCGAGTCACACACGACCGGAGACGCGTGGGGCGTGAACGGCGCGTCGTTCAAGATGATGTCGGTCATCCTGACCGCCCCTCCCACTGCGGTCAGTGCGCGCGTGACCGTGCGACTCGCCGGTGGCTCGGTAGAGACCAGTGGAGGGCCCGTGCCGGGCACCTCGGCGATTCTCGACGACATGTCGCTCGCGAGACCACAGGTCATCGTCAGAGCGAGGGCCAACCGTACTGCTGCGTATAGGGGCACGACGGTCTATCTCAGCGGGACCGTGGCGCCCAGAAGTGCCGTGGGGCGGCCGGCGATCATATACGTGCGCAAGCCCGGCTCGAGTTGGCAGAAACTCGCAACTACAACCGTGCGCGCATCGGGAAACGCTGGCGTGTGGAAGGGCAAGTACACCTTCACGCGTGGCATGCGAAGGGGCACCTACCAGTTCCGGACCTATGTCCCGAGGATTCCGGAGTACCTTGGCGCGACGTCAAGCGCGGTCAGCGTGAAGCTGCGGTAGCGCGGAGCAGCTCGCTCAGTCGGTCACTGCGTCCCCGTGCCGGGTCGCCTCCAGCATTCTCCCCGGGATTGACACACCCCGGAAACGGACATACTCCATAACGGACTTGGATGAACTTGACTGTGCGAGGTTTCCAGCGCTGGGGGGCGCTGTCTCGCAGCCGGTCGGAGGTTCATCAGGTGAGCGGGGGTGTGTCGGTCTTGACTGACACGAGTCGCCAGCCTACTGGGCTGCATCTCGCGTGGTTGCTCTCGGTCACCATCGCGGGTGCCTTCGTGACGGCCCTCATCATCGCCACCGGTGATCTCGTCACGTACTGGCCGCTCTATGTGGTCCCCGTTGTTCTCGCATCGCTCGCCTACCACGCGCCGGGCGCGATTGTGAGCGTGGCGCTGTGTGGAGCCGTCGTCGTACTTCTTGCCTACGGAGGCGGCTACGAGGTCCCAGTATCCGCGCTCGTGTTGGGGGCGCTCGCGTTTGCG
This sequence comes from uncultured Actinomycetes bacterium, assembly GCA_963700665.1. Lineage (GTDB taxonomy): Bacteria > Actinomycetota > Coriobacteriia > Anaerosomatales > PHET01 > CAVPCY01. Next base: position 76,662 of record CAVOYK010000005.1, on the reverse strand, counting down.
GTCTCGGGTCTCGCCATCGGAATACAGACTCAGCGCTACCAGCGTCAGCGCGCCCGCCTTGAACAGGACGCGACACGTGACGCGCTCACCGGCGCACACTGTGCCGACTACTTCGCGGACCGACTGGCCGAGGAAGCACGGCGCAGCGCTCGCTACGGCACGAGCTTCACGCTGTGCCTCGTGCGCCCCGTCGGCTTCGCCGACTTCCAGCACCTGTACGGACGAGTGAAGGCGGACCTGCTCCTCGAGCGATTCGCCGAGGTGCTTCGACTGTCGCTGCGCAACACCGACATCGTCGGCCGGTTCGGTACAGATCTCTTCGCGGTGATCATGCCTTCGACGACCGCCGAGGAAGCTCGAGCCGTCGGCGAGCGGGCCGCCTCGGCCATAGGAGAAGCTGAGTTCGAGGGCGACGCGTTGGAGCCGGTCGTCCACTGCACCGCACAGGTCGTATCGGCCGCCTATCCGCAAGACGCCGCAGACGCTGACGCACTGTTGGCCGCCGCGCTCGACCGTCTCGGCGCTTCCGCGTCCACTGCAAAAGACACGCGCAGCGAGACCGCGAGACCAGGTGCGCTGGGCCTTGGGGATGCATCGTCATGAGAACGCTGCGAGCGGCCGTCCCGCTTCTGCTGTTCTGGCTCGCAGTCACCGGCTCATTGAAGCCGGTAGACGTGGCGCTGGGGATCGCCTTCTCCCTACTCCTCGGATCGTGGGCGGCACACTTCCTGTGGGCTGAGGACGCCCCGGTGCTCAGCGTGAGTCAGGCAGGACGTTTCGTGGTCTACTTCGCGCACCTGTTGTGGGACATCGTGCGCGCAGCCGTCCACGTAGCCGAAGTCGTGCTCGACCCGCGCATGCCGATCGCACCGGTGGTCATCACCCACCGCACCTCCTTCACGCGTGACGTCTCGCGCGTGGCCTTCGCCAATTCGATCACCCTGACACCTGGGACGCTCACGGTCGACATGGACGGCAACACCTTCTACATACACTGCCTAGCCGAGCGATTCGCCGACGACATCGCGAGCGGAGACCTGGAGCGGAGAATCGCGCGAGTATTCGAGGGGTGAGCTCGCGTGGATGCTTTCTGGTGGGGCATCGCGATCTTCCTGCTCGTGAACGCCTTCGCATGCCTGTATCGCGCCTACGCGGGCCCGACCGTTGTCGACCGGGTCCTCGCGGTCAACATCGTGGTCACCAAGACACTCGTTGTCCTCGTTCTGCTTGCCACGGTCTTCGGCCGCGGGATGCTGCTTGATGTCGCGTTGGTCTACGGCCTTCTCAACTTCGTCCTGACCGTGGTGGCCAGCCGCTACATCGAGACCGAGCGTCTGAGGGGGGATTGGTCGTGATGGGCCTCGACCCCATCCGGACGGCGCTCGTCGTCGTACTCTCCTGCGTCGGTGCGCTCTTCTTCCTTGTAGGAACGTTCGGTTTGCTCAGGCTGCCGGATTTCTTCACTCGCACGCACGCGGCGACCAAGTGCGACACCGTCGGAGCGGGCTCACTGCTGCTTGCGCTCGCTCTCGCCACCGCCGGTCACCCCGGCTCTCTCAAGATCGTCGTGCTCGTACTCATCGTGTTGATATCAAGCCCCACGAGCGGCCACGCGCTGGCGCGCGCGGCCTACCGCACCTCGCTCACACCGTGGCATGCGGGAGAGGAGCGTGAGCGATCGTGAGTACCGCCTTTGACGTGGTCTTGTTGCTGATGCTGATCACGATCGCCCTGGCCGTAGCGCGCACGAAGGACCTGCTCGCGGCCTCGATCATCTTCTCGGCCTACAGCCTCGTGCTGTGCCTGCTGTGGCAGCTGAGGGGTGCGCCTGACGTCGCGATGACCGAGGCGGCGGTGGGCGCGGGGATCACCACCGTGCTGTTCATCGTCGCCATCAGCAAGACGGTGAGGCGAGAGAAGTGAAGAAAGCCCTCGTCACAGCACTCCTCATCATCGCGGCTGCCCCGTTCCTCATCGCGGTGGCTTCGCTTCCGCCCCACGGCAGCGCGTCTACCCCCGTTCAGCAGGGTGCGTCAGCCTACTACCTCGAGCACGGGGCCGAGGAGACCGGCGCCGAGAACATCGTCACTGGCGTCATCTTGAACTACCGCGGCCTCGATACCAACGGAGAGGTGACGGTGATCTTCACGGGGTTCGCAGCCGCGTTCGCGGTCCTGGTACCGGCCTCCATGGCGCGCTCACGTGGCGCCGAGCTCACGCGGGTCTCGGCGAGTCCCGTCGTGCGCTTCGCCGTTCGCCTCCTGGCCCCCTTCACCGTGCTCTTCACCATCTACGTCATTCTCAACGGCCATCTCACGCCAGGAGGCGGATTCCAGGGAGGCGCGATACTGGGCGGCCTGTTCATCGTGCTGTCGGCGGCGCTCGAGCCGGGGCGCATGGCCACCCTGATACCCGAACGGGTAGGCCCGTGGCTGCGCGCAGCCGCACCCGTTGCGTTCGCGCTCATGGGCGTCCTCGGCGTGGTGACGACCGGCTACTACCTCGGGTTCCCACAGAGCGAATCGATGCGGCTCGTGCGCGAGATGATGCTGCTCGTGATCGAGATCGGCATCGGCCTGGGAGGGGCGGCGATCTTCGCGGCCCTGTTTGTCGAGATGGAGGGCCAGTGATGCTGGCATCCATCTGGACAAACCTCGACTACGTCGCTTCGGTCGTGCTGTTCTTCATCGGCCTGTACGTGATCATCGCGAAGAACAATCTCATCAAGAAGTTCCTCGGGCTCAACATCATGGAAACGGCGATCTTCTCCTTCATCATCGCCCAAGGCGTCGTCGACGGCGGCACAGCTCCCACCATGGGCTCGGGGGCCCGACCCCCTTTCGCCAGCCCACTGCCCCAGGCCCTCATCCTTACCGGCATCGTCGTAGCGGTCTCCACGACCGCTCTCGCCTTGAGCCTGATCGTCCGCATCTATCACCAGCGGGGCACCATCGAAGCCGATGAGTTGAGGGAGGCCGAGTAGTGGCCGCGTGGCCGCACTGGATCATCGTGGTCATCATGGCCCCGCTGCTGGGCGGAGTGCTCACACCTGCGGTCTCGCTGACCTCTCGCCACCTGGCGAAATGGTGGGCGCTCGGAGTGATGACGGTCGCCTCGCTCGCGGCATACATGCTCGCGGTGCGCGTCAACACCGAGGGTCCGTTCTCCTACTGGGCCAGCGGGTGGAGGCCACCCTACGGCATCGAGCTGCGCTTCGACGAGTTCAGCGTCGTGATCGCGGTGATCTGTCTGATCGGCTGGCTCGCGGTCCTGTACTCGTTTCGCTACGTCGAGTGGCTTCGAGCCCTTCCCAAGCAGCGCGTGCCCTACTACTACGCGTTGCTGCTGCTCAACATAGGCGGGATGATCGGGTTCTGCGTCACCGGAGACCTGTTCAACCTCTACGTCTTTCTCGAGATACTGTCGTTGTCCGCCTACGCGCTCGTCGCTATCAGCGGCGAGCCACTGGCATCGATGGCTGCGTTCAAGTACCTGCTCATGGGAGCGATCTCATCGCTGCTGGTACTCACCGCGATCGGCGTGCTCCTTGCGCTGACCGGCAGCCTGAACATGGCCGACATCGCCATGCGCCTCGCCGCGCCGGTCTCACGCACCCCCGCAGCGCTCGCACTGGGAGCGTTCGTCGCAGGGTTCATGGTGAAAGCAGCGTTGTTTCCGGTGCACATCTGGCTGCCCGACGCGCACGCCATCGCACCTTCCCCCATCAGCGCGATTCTGTCGGGACTCGTGGTCAAGATCGGGATCATCGGCCTACTGCGCGTCTTCCAGATCTACTACGCCTCGGGAGTGCTTGACCTGTCACTCGTCAACCAAGTGCTCGTATGGCTCGGTGCGATCTCGATCCTCATGGGGGCGTTCTTCGCCATCTTCCAAGAGGACATCAAGCTGATGCTCGCCTACTCCACGATCTCGAACGTGGGATACATCGTAATGGGCCTGGGCCTGGCCACCCCGCTGGGGGTGATGGGCGGAGCCGTCCACGTCTTCAACCACGCGCTCATCAAGGCGACGCTCTTCCTCGCAGCGGGCGCACTCATCTACGGAACAGGGTTGCGAACGCTGAGCGAACTGCGGGGGGCCGGCCGCACGATGCCGATCACGAGCGCCGCCATGACGATCGGCGCACTGTCAATCGTGGGCATCCCCCCAACCGCCGGCTTCCTGTGCAAGTGGTACATCGCACTCGGTGCATTCGAGGCGAATCAGGCGGTCTTCGGCTTCGTACTGGTCTTTGGAGCGCTCTTCATCTTCATCTACTACGTACGGATGCTCACCGCTCTGTACTTCCAGGCTCCGGCAAACGACGCCGTGCGCAGCGCCAAGGATCCGCCACTCTCGATGCTCGCGCCGATCCTAGTGCTCGCAGCCCTGTGCGTGATCATGGGCGTGCTGGGTCGTATCCCACTCAGTTTCATCGAACCGGCGACGCTCAGGATGCTCGCCCCGCTGGGGGGCTGAGATGGACGTTGTCGACATCCGCGCCGTGATCGCGCCGGTCATCTCGCTCGCCTGCGCCGGGCTCGTCATCGCCTTTGGACGCAGTGCGTTCTGGCGCGGGTTCTGGAGTCTGAGCGCCGCAGCGCTGAAGTTGGCCGTCGTGCTCTCGATGCTGCCCGGGTCGCTTCGCGGCATCGTCTACACCTGGGACGTCGTGGAGTTCACGCGCGGCATCGGCCTAGGCTTTCGCGCTGACGCCCTTGGGATGTTCTTCGCCCTGGTGTCTTCGACGCTGTGGGTCATCACCACGATCTATGCGATCGGCTACATGAGAGACGAGCACGAGCAGCGGCGATTCTTCAGCTTCTTCGCGCTGTGCGTGTCGACCACCGTCGGCATCTCGTTCGCCGCGAACATGCTCACGCTGTTCCTGTTCTACGAGATGCTCACCGTCTGTACGTATCCTCTCGTCATCCATGAGGAGACCCCCGAGGCTCTCAGGGCCGGCCGCAAGTACCTCGCCTACACCCTGACGGGTGGCGCATGCGTGCTGGTCGCCTCGGCGATCACGTACACCCTCACCGGCAGTCTGTCGTTCGCTTCAACCGGGATCTTTGGCCCGAACGCCGGCTGGGGGGTCCTGTTGCTGATCTTCGGTCTGTTCATCGGCGGCTTCGGGGTCAAGGCCGCGATCATGCCCTTGCACGGCTGGCTGCCCAGCGCGATGGTCGCGCCCACACCGGTCAGCGCCCTGTTGCACGCGGTCGCCGTCGTCAAGGCCGGGGCGTTCGGGATTCTGCGCGTCATCTACTGCATCTTCGGCGTCGAGCTTCTCGGCAGGCTGGGCTTCACTCAGCCGCTGGCGTGGATCGCCACGTTCAGCATCATCGCCGGCTCCGTGATGGCGATGATGCAAGACAACCTCAAGCGGCGACTCGCCTACTCGACGATCAGCCAGCTCTCATACATCGTCCTTGGCGCTTCACTGCTCACGCCCTACGGGGCAACAGCCGCCATCGTACACATCGCCAACCAGGCGTTCCCCAAGATCACGATGTTCTTCGTGGCAGGGGCGATCCAGCGCAAGACCGGAAAGACCAAGGTCAGCGAGCTCACCGGCATCGGTCACCAGATGCCCTACACGATGGGCGCGTTCACGGTGGCGGCGCTAAGCTTCATCGCCGTTCCGTTGTTCGCTGGGTTCATCACCAAGTGGTTCCTCTCCCTGGGGGCACTGCAGGCTGACGCGTGGTGGTTCGTGATCGTGATGGTGATCTCCTCGCTGCTCAACGCGACCTACTGGCTCCCCATCGTCTACATCGCGTTCTTCAAAGACCCCGAGGGCGAGATGCGCTCGGTGGGACACGCCCCGCCGATCCTGCTGGCGCCGATCATTATCTGTGCCGTCTACGTCGTACTGCTCGGCGTCACCTCGGAGGTTCCCGGAATGCCCCTCTCGCTGGCGGAGGCCGCCGTGCGCTTCGTCTTCGGAATGTAGGAGTGATCGCGGTGCAGACCACATACTCCACCTCGCTGGTCCCAGGGATCGCGATACTGCTGCCGTTGATCGGCTCGGTACTCGGCTTGCCTCGCCTGCACGTTCCCGAGCGGATACGGACGTGGGCTCTTGCCGCGCTGTGTGCGCTTACCCTGGTGCTCGCCGCCTCGCTGATCCCGGGGATCCTGAACGGCACAGAGTACCAAGCGTATGTGTTCCGGCTGACACCGACTGTGTGGCTGCGTTTCAAGGTCGACGCGATGGGTTCGCTCTTCGCCGTGACCGCATCTTTGCTGTGGCTACTCGCTCTGGTGTACTCGGCGGGCTACATGGCCGACGACGAGAAGCTGGGCCGCTACTGGCTGTTCTTCATGAGCTGCCTGTCATGGACGATCGGGTTGGCCTACGCGGGCAACCTGCTCACGTTCCTCGTCTTCTACGAGCTGTTCTCGGTCATGACCTACCCGCTCGTCATTCACGAGGAGACGCCGGCTGCTCGAGCTGCGGCGCTCAAGTACATCGTCTACATCCTGATCGGAGGAAGCCTGGTCCTGCTCGGCGTGGTAGGCACGTTCTTCCTTTCGGGAAAGCTTGCGCTCACCGCGGGGGGAATCCTCACCGCCGAGGCGGGACGCACCCCGCTGCTCGTGGTGTTTTGGTGCTTCGTCGCGGGCTTCGGAGTGAAGGCGGCCCTCTTCCCCGTGCACGGCTGGGTGCCCGATGCCCACCCCGCTGCTCCCGCTCCCTTCTCGGCGGTGCTGTCCGGCATCATGGTCGCGGCCGGCACGTTCGGCATAGCACGCGTCGTGTACTACGTGTTCGGCATAGGACTGCTGAGTGAGCTCGGGGTGACGCCGCTGCTCGCGGGAGTCGCGGCGTTCACCGTGATCTTCGCGGCGGTTCTCGCGGTCAACCAGGACAACCTCAAGAGGCGGTTGGCGTACTCGACGATCAGCCAGATGGGCTACGTGACGCTGGGGTTGGCGCTGCTGGGTCAACAGGCGACGGTGGGCGCGCTCGTGCACATCTCCAACCACGCGTTCATGAAGGGAACCCTGTTCCTGTGCGTCGGCCTGCTCATCAAGCGCGCCGGCATCCACAACGTGAGCGAGATGGCCGGCGCGGCGCGGCGCATGCCGATCACGATGGCCGCCTTCACGCTTGCCGCCCTGGGCATGATCGGCACTCCGCCGCTTTCCGGCTTCGTGAGCAAGTGGTACCTCGGCCTGGGCATGCTCGAGGTCGACGAGCCCTACTACCTGCTCGTGCTGCTGGGCGGAGCGCTGATTGCAGCCGTGTACCTGCTACCAATCGTGTACGCGGCCTACTTCAAGGCTCCCGCGCTCCAATCCGAGCCGGCCGCGCAACCGGATTCCCAAGACGCCACGGACACCGGCAAGGACCGAGAAGGACCAGCCTTGATGCTGTGGCCCGCAGTGATCGCCTCGTCGCTCACGATCGTCCTGGGCGTCGCGGCGGCGGTGCCTGGGTTGCCGCTGTCGATCGCCCAAGCAGCCGCCGAGTCGCTCTTCCGCTAGGAGGTGTCGGTCACGGAATACGCGGTACAAGCCGTTCCCAACCCCCTGCCGGCGCTGCTGGTCGCATGGCCGCTTGCGTGCGCGCTGCTCGTCTACCCGCTCGGACGCGTCCGCGAGAGCGTCCGCAACGGCTTCGTCGCCTTCGTGACCGCTACCACGCTGCTGGGCGCGGTCGCGCTCGTCCCGCTCGTGGCCGCGAATCGCGTGATCGGCACGCGCGTGCCTCTCATGCTCGGCGATCTCGTGTTCGCCGTGGACTCGTACGGGATGCTGTTCGCGGTCTTCTCGGCGTTCGTATGGTTCGCGGCGACGCTCTACTCGCTCCAGTACATGTCTCACGAGCACAAGCGCGACCGCTTCCAGACCACGAGCCTGGTGGTGCTCGCGGCGATGCTCGGTGTGGTCATGGCCGGCGATCTGGTGACGCTCTACCTGTTCTTCGAGGTCCTCGGGTTGACCGCCTTCCTGTTCGTGATCCACACCGAGACCGACGAGGCGAAGCGCGCGTCTGTCAAGTACTTCTGGATGACCGTGCTCGGTGGGCTCTCGCTGGTAGCGGGCATCTTCCTCACCTACGCGATCGGCGGGAACGGCGGGCTCGTGCCGCTGCCGCTCGAAGACGCGACCGAGTCGCTGAAGTGGGTGACGTTCGGGCTGCTCGTGCTCGGTTTTGGGGTCAAGGCGGGCATGCTGCCGGTCCACGTCTGGCTGCCCGACGCCCATCCCGTCGCGCCGTCCCCGGCAAGCGCACTACTCTCCGGCGTGATGATCAAGGCCGGCGCCTACGGGATCTTCCGTACCGCCACTGCGCTGTTCCGCCCGCCCATCGGCGACGTCGAAGAGACGCTGTGGCATGCGACCGCGGAGTTCGGACTCGTCATCTTGTGGATCGGCATCGCGACCATGGCCATCGGCGTGATCATGGCGCTGGGCCAGCACAACGCCAAGCGCATGCTCGCCTACCACAGCATCAGCCAGATGGGGTTCATCCTCGCCGGCATCGGCGCGGCGGCGTATCTGGGCACGCACGGCGCGATGGGGACCGCCGGCGGGCTCTACCACGTCGTGAACCACGCGCTGTTCAAGAGCGCGCTGTTCCTCGGCGTCGGGGCGGTCGCGTTTCGGACCGGTGAGCTCGACATGTACAAGCTCGGGGGCTTGTGGAAGCGCATGCCGATGACGTTCGTGCTCACCTGCATCGCCGCGGCCGGGATCACCGGGGTGCCGCTGTTCAACGGGTTCGTGAGCAAGTGCCTGATCCATCACGCACTCGTCGAGGCCTTCGAGTACCAGCACCTCGCCTCACTCGGAATCGCCGAGAAGATCTACGTCGTGACGTGTGGCGGCACGGCGTGCTCCTTCATGAAGCTTGTCGGATTCGTCTTTCTGGGCACCGCCAAGAGGGAGTACGGACCTGAGGTCCGTGACCCCGGACCGGGCATGCTCGCGGCGATGGGGATGCTTGGGGTCGGTATCGTCACGCTGGGAGTGTGGCCGGCGCTGTTGATTCGCGGCGTCTTCGAGCCGGGCCTGGAGACGTGGGGGCTGCCCTACGAGCTCCTCGAGGAGTACCTCCACACGATGTTCCTGAGCCCCGCCGATCTGATGTCGGTGGTGGTCGCTTTCGGCATCGGCGCGGTCATCTTCGTGGCCGGCATCAGGTTCGGACTGTTCCACCTGCGAGCGCCCGCATGGTTCGGGGTCAACTATTGGTACGAGGCCGGTGCTCGCGGCTTCGTGCGCGGATGCGCGTGGGTACAAGCGCAGTACGAACGCTCTCTTGCCGCTTCCGCGCGCGCTGGTCGAACGGCCATCCGGCACCTGAGCAGGTCGGCGCGATTCCTCGAACGACGGTGGCGCCGCCTGATGCTCGAGACGGTGTCGGGCACGCCGGAGATACGCAACGCGCGCTTCTTGCGCGCGGCAACACTCGCGCTTGCACGCGAGCGTCAGTCGAGCGTGAGGGCGGCCGTTGATGCAGCCGCGCGGGCGCTGGTCGTCCCGGGCGTGACCACCCCACAGCGCAGCAGGGCCGTGCGTGCGACCGCGCGAGAACTCGCCGCCGAGCAGGCCGAGAGACTCTACGTGCACCGCCTGGAGGTTCTGAGCGACTTCGCAAACATCAACGAGATCGATTCCGTGCGCGAGGGCTTCGAGGCCATACTCCGCGACACGCGACGCTCCAATGAGGCCATGACATCGGTCTCGATCGGACTGTGCGAGCGCAGGATGAACGGCGAGGATGTCGCAGACGAGCTGGCGGTCGCGGCAGGCGGGATCGTGAGGGAGGAGGACTTCCCCCGCATGCTCCTTGACGCGGCTGCTGCTTCGACCCAACTCTCCTACGCGCAGCGCCGGGCGGCAGGCGCAAGTCACGTCGAGGTGGTGACGGGATGGGTGGCTGATGCGGTGCCCGACTTGCGTTCGGCGAGAACCAGCACCGTCGAACTGGTTGCCGGCTCGCTGCTCTACGTGATGCACGTCCTGGCCGAGGCGTCGGCTCAAGAGCACGTCGACCCGTTCTCGCAGCGGCTCGACGCCGCGACCGTCGTGCGCACGCGCGACATGATCCAGCGATACGCTCGGGACATGAGCCTGAACGTCGCGATGGTCATCGTCATCTTGCTGGTGCTTCTGGTGGCGATCGCAGTCAGGATGTAGCGCAAAGCGCCCGGTCGCGCTGCGCCGGTGTGGGTGTGCTGCGTGCGGACCCCTGATGGCTCTACGTGCTCGCGAAGTCGAACTGCACCTCGCCGATCGCGCCGTCCGGCTCGATCACGGCGATCCGGTGGTTGCCGGTGTCTGCCACCAGCATCGTGGAGCCGTCGCTCCACACCCCGCCCGGTTCGCGCAACGAGCCCTTCTCGCCCGCCTCGCCCAGCCACGCCACACACTCGCGTGTGATCGGATCGACCCGCTTGAGGCGATCGTTGTACGTGTCGGCGACCACGAGCACGTCTCGGTGAGAAGCGACGTCCTCGCAGTGCTGGAGAAGGACCGAATCCCCGAGGCCGGGTCTGTCGCCGAAGTCGAACAGCCCCGTCCCCACCAACGTCGCGACAGAGCCTCCGCCAAGCACTCTGACCGCCGAGGACTCGCAGTCAGCGAAGGCGAGCGCGGCGTCGGACAGACGCGTGATCCCGGTGGGCTGCGCGAGGGTCGCCCGCGTCGCGGCCCCATCCCCGAGGTCCTCCCCGCCGGTCCCCGCCAGAAGCGACAGCGTGGCCGTGCGCGGATCGAGCGTCCACAGCTGGTGGGTCCCCGCCATCGCGACCGTGAGCCGGCCGCCGGCCGCCGCCGCCAGCCCCCACGGAGAACGCAGTTCGACGGTGTCAGCTGGCCCGGGCGCGATCTCATGGCTGCCGAGCACACCCGTGCCTGCGACGCGCACACGCGACTCGCCGCCGCTTCCGAGGCGCCAGATCTCGTGCGCCGCCCGGTCGGCGACGTAGATACGGCCGTCCACCTGGGCGAGCCCGCGAGGTTCGACGAAGCCGTCGTGCTCGGCGAGGACCTTCGCCCGCTTGTCGCGGGCGCTCCACGTGCATTCGAGAACGCGACCGTGGCCGCTGTCGGCGACCCACAGCCGCCCGTCGGCTGCTATCGCCCGTGATGGGAAGCGCAAAGGCCCCTCGTGGTGGAGCGGCGTGACGGCGAGCGGGTCGGGGCCGCGAACGAGCGTACCGCGCGATTCGGCGCGCTTGCTCGATTCGCATCGAGCTCGGCTATCATCGCGGCCACGTCGAACTCACCCGGCGCGATGAGCGCGATGTAGCCCTCGGGGTCGACCACGACCACCGTGGGCCAGGCGCTGACCGCGTACTCCTTCCAGATGCGGAACTGCCGGTCGTTCACGACCGCGTGGGCAACGCCCAGACGGTCGCACGCGTCGGCGATGCGGTCGGTGAGCCGTTCGGTGGAGTACTTGCCGGCGTGCACGCCGATACCCGTGAGGCTGTCTGCGAAGCGCTCCTCGATCTCCCGGACACGCGGGAGCACGTGCATGCAGTTGATTCAACCGTAGGTCCAGAAGTCGAGCAGGACGATGCGTCCGCGCAGGTCAGCCAGTCGGACCGGCCGCGCACCGATCCAGTCCAGCCCCTCGCGAAACTCCGAGGCGTGCACCGTGCCTTGGGGTATCGGAATCATGCGCTCTCGCCCTTCTCGCGCCCACGTGCGTCTCCCTGGTCTGTTCCCCGACCGCCGAGGGGAACACTCCAAGTGGCACGAAGCGCGGCGTGTGGAGCGCAAGGTATCGGGCGACAGAGGAGCTGCCATGGAGTTTCCGGCACTGAAGGTGCGCGACCTCGAGGGCGTGGACTACGTCATCCCCGACGAGCTGCCCGGCGGACCGCACGTGATCATCCTCGCGTTCCAGCAGTGGCACCAGATGATCGTCAACCGCTGGACAGGCCCGCTCGAATCGATCGCCGAGAAGCACCCAGGCACGGAAGTCTGGGAGGTGCCGAGCATCTCGCGGGGCTACCGGCTCTTTCGTGGGGGCATCGACGGCGGCATGCGTGCGGGCATTCCCGATGTGAACGTGCGGCGCCACACGCTGACCGCCTACACCGACCTCGGTTCGCTCGCCAAGGCGCTCGAGCTCGGCTCGCTCGAGACCGTCCACGTGTTCGTCGTCGACTGCGACGGCACGGTGCGCTGGCGAGGCGAGGGCGAGCCGACGACCGAGGCGCTGCAGGCGCTCGAAGCCGCGATCCCGCCGTGCGGCTAGCGCTAGAATAGTGATGGCTACCAGCCAAGCGCGGGCCGCCCCAACAGGCGGCCCGTCGGCTGCAGTCTGCTTGCCGCCTATCGTTGTACGGTGGTGATCAGGTACTCGAGGTAGCGAGACTTCATCTGCCGGCTCGCCATCCCCTGCTTGATCCCCGGCAGCTGCAAGATCACGCCGAGGACCGCCGCCATGGCCCGGTGGTTCCACAACACCCGATTGTCGAAGATGAGATCCTGAAGATCGCCTCGCTCGATCGCCATCACGACGGTCCGATGCAGCGAGTTGAGCGGCGTGATCACGCGCTCGGGGCGCGACTCCAGACTTAGGCCACCACGGGAGCACGTGCGGACGCACACGCCGCACCCCAGACACACGTCCTCGTCGAGCTTGGCTTTGCGCGCCTTTGTGTCACGCCCTTCGTTTGCCGACACAAGCGTCATCGCCTCGACCGGGCAGGCGACGACACACCGGCCGCAGCCGTTGCACTGGGAATCGTCCACCACCGGCAGGAAGTTGGACGTATGCACCGGGTTGAGCATCCCGAACTTGCGCGCGGCGATCATCGCCTCACAGCAGCAGCCACAGCAGTTGCAGATGAAGTTGACTCCTTCTCGGACGTTCTCACCGAACTGCACCAGATTCTGCTCGTAGGCTTGCTGAAGCAGATCGAGTCCCTCGGCGACATCCACCTCACGGGCATATCCTGCCCGCGTGAGCGAGGCCGCGCAGTTGTTGAACGTCATGCAGATGTCCATCGGCGCGTCGCAGTTGCGCCCCACATGCATCATCTTGTGCCGGCAGTAGCACACGCCGATCCCGCGATGAGAGGCGCTGCGAATCACTTCGCTCGCGCGCTCGTAGTCCAAGACGTGCAAAGCGTTGTCGTTTGACAGCACCGGCTCGTGCACGAAGACGCGACCCAGCTGGGTCTCGCCGCGGACGAACAGGTTCTTGATGAACTCCTCTTCGACGTTGAGGTACTGGTAGAACAACTCGCCGAGAACCTTCTGGTCGACGTCACCGCGCAAGCGCATCATCGAGAACTCGAAGAAGCCGGCCATCGGCGGCGGCAGGATGTAGGTCGTCTCGCCGTCACGCTCCGTGTCCACGAGAATCGCTCGGCTGGCCAACTCCTCGAGTACCCGGCGGGTCTCGGCGAGGTCCATCTTGAGGATCCGGCTGGCCTTCTCGGCGGTGAATGGCTTGATGGGGAGTTGCGCCACGATCTCGGCCTCGCGCTCGGAGAACAGGATCGCGAGGATCTTGTAGAGCGTGTCCGAGGGAGGCGCCCCTTGCGGGAAGCGGTTCAGGCGGTCGACCAGCTCGGTGTAGCCGGACCTCAGCGTTGTATGCGACATCGACGCCTCCGAAGCGAGGGACCCACTGACGAGTCTACTCTCTCGAGGCCGGTCCTCGTGCGCCGTCAGTGCGATAGCTGCCGGACTCGAGCGGGTACTGTCTTTAGGCGGCCCGCCTCACAACCCAACACGCGGATGCCAGGCGGCCCACCTTCGCTGGAGTCACTATGTGAGGAGGCGTTGCCATGCGTATCTTTCGCAGGTCATCCGCAGTCGTGATCGCCGTGATTCTGGCGATGACGCTTGTGGCCCCGACGGCGTTTGCCGCCAGGCCGCTCATGCCAAACGAGGTCGGCGCAACTGCATACTCGTACGTGGAGGCGCTGACGAGGGTGGTCAACCCGGACGGAACCGAGACGCTGATCAAGCGTGTTGCCAATACGCCGGGCGAGGTTGCAGCAGCGAACCAGATCAAGGGCTGGTTCGAGGGTATGGGGATCCAAACGCAACTACAGCCGTTCACGTACCGGGGGACTCGCAACTCCCAGAATGTCATTGCGTTCCTGCCAGCGGCAAAGAAGCCCAAGGACGTGCCGACCCCACTGGTGATCGTCGGAGCGCACTACGACGCAGTCGACCGCGGTGGATCGGGCGCTGACGATAACGCGTCTGGCGTCGCAGTCATGCTCGAGACGGCCGCGCGCATCGTGAAGTACAAGCCCGAGTACGACATCGCCTTCGTGGCCTTCGGCGCCGAAGAAGCCGGACTCAGGGGTTCGGCGTACTACGTCAGCCAGATGTCGGATGAGGACAAGGCGCGCACGATCGCGATGATCAACTTCGACTCGCTGATCGTGGGCGACAAGCTCTACATCCACGCCGGCGACAACGGCAAGACATGGGCGCGCGACGAGATGCTGCGGCTGATCAAGCTGCGCAAACTGCCCATCGAGATACAGCCCGGACTGAACCCCCACTACCCGGCGGGTTTCACTCCGGACGGCTTCAGCGACTACACAGCCTTCAATCAGGCGGACATCCCGGTCGTTGCGTTCGAGTCGACGAACTGGGAGATCGGCGATCTGGATGGCTACGAGCAGACCGAAGAGTACGGATCGTTCTGGCACACGGCCAACGACACCTTGGCCATCATCGAGTCCTACTACCCGATGAGGCCCATGGTTCGCCTCGAGGCCTACACCGATCTGGTGTCTGAGTTCCTGAAGCACTTGAACCCGTAGCACAAGGTCTGGCGGCGGGTGGTAGCGCCGACAAGACCGCTGAGTACCCAAGAGAGCCCGCCTGCTCGCAAGGCGGGCTCTCTTGGCGTCTTCGGGGTGACCCGCGTGGACGAGACACGAATTGTGAAGTATACTTACTTTCCCGCAACTAGCTGCTGCAACGACCATGCGTCATGCATACCAGCACCAGCAATACTCGCGTGTGTCGCCGCAGGAGTGCGCCGGCAGTCGCACCAGTCGCAGTCATCTGGGGGGCGAAGACCTCCGGTCGTTTTACTTGGCTGCCGTGACCGGGGACCAGCCACTAGCAGAACCGACCCGCTATTTGGGTCGGTTCTTTTGCGTTTGGAGGGGCCGCGCCGCTGAAGGTCCGGACGGGCGAGGGAGAAGACATCATGAACAGGTTGCGCTCGCTGGCGCCACGCAGAACCATGATGCTGTCAGTCGTGGTGCTCGCACTCGTCGTCGCGGGGGTGCTGGCTGGGCAGTCCGCACTCTTCGCCGCGCAGGGGCTGCAGAACCCCGGGTTCGAGGAGGGCCTCGACCACTGGACGGTGACAGCGCCTGCCGCCGGAAACGCCGCTGTCGTTGGCACTGAGACGCCCAGTGCCTATCCGACCTACCTGAAGATGGGCAACGCGACCGTCGCACCCGTCACCGGGGACAAGATGCTTCGCATCGGCATCCCCCAAGGGAAAGACAAGCACCAAGTTCGCGGCGTGACGACTGTCAAGCAGACCTTCGTCACCGAGACCGACCGCCTGGCTCTGAGCTTCAGGCTCTTCTCGTGGGAGCATCGCGATGGCCGCGACGCCTTCGTGGTGGACATCAAGCGATCGAACGGACAGAGCGTCGGCAAGCTCGAGATGCCTGTCGCCGTGTCACTACCCAGCGGCACGACTCTCCAGGACGGACCGCTCCCCTACAGCTTGAGCCTACAGATAGACTCGACCGGCTACCTGGACAGCGACTGGGTGACCGTGCGCGTGGCCGACCTGCCCGTCGGCGAGATGCTGACTCTCTCCTACACCCTGAACACCGACCGCGATGCAGCGCACGACAGCTGGGTCTATGTGGACTGGTGGAACCGCGCACCCTCGGCGATGTTCGAGTACTCGCCCGACGACCCGCACGAGGGCGACCCCATCGGGATGTTCGGTGAGTACTCCACAGATCCCGACGAGGCCTTCGGCGACGAGGTTGTCGCTTGGGATTGGACGCTGACTCGTTCGAGCGACAGCACCGAGGAGACGCGGACAGGGCCCGAGCTGTTCTGGATCCCGCCGAATCAAGAGGACTACCACGTCAAGCTGACGGTACGCGACAGCTACGGTGCGGTAGGCGAGACCGAGACGGTCATCCCCGCTCAGAGCTTCGCCCCCATCGTCAACGCGATCAACACCGAGGTCTTCCCCGGCCAAAGCGCGCCCCTTCTCGGCCGCACGCTCGACCAAGGCTGGTCCGACGAACACACTCTGTCGTGGGACCTCGCCGGAGCGCAGAACGGCGGCGATGACGACGACCATCAGGCGGCGCTGTCTTCCGGCATCGTGACCGGGACCGTCGTCAGCTCGGCCCCGATCGGCACGCGCACCGAAGGTCTGCTCTCGGTCGCGGACATGGACGACCCGTCCTCCGTGGGCACCGACGCAGTCGCGGTCCGCGTCGAGGACCCCGACCCCATGCGCTACGAGCAGGGCTCGCTCGAGAACCTGGACGCCCTGCCCAAGCTCAACAGTGACTGGTCCTACCTTTCGTACCTGCAGTCCGCAGGCGACATCGACCTGTACGAGGTCAAGCTGCCAGACGGAGCAGACCTACCTGCGGGCACCGAGGTCCTCGCCAGCCTGACCAACCTGCCAGCCGACTACGACCTCGTGCTGCTCTCCTCAGTTCCCGCCGAGGAGTCACCCGACTCGATGCAGTTCGCAGGGTTGAGTGTGAGCCCGTGGGGCAAGTCTCCCTGGGGCAAGTCCCCGTGGGGCAAGTCCCCCTGGGGCAAGTCCCCGTGGGGCAAGTCTCCTTGGGGCAAGTCCCCCTGGGGCAAGAGTGAGTGGAGCCATAGCCCCTGGGGTAAGTCCCCGTGGGGCAAGTCGCCCTGGGGTAAGTCCCCGTGGGGCAAGTCCCCCTGGGGCAAGTCCCCGTGGGGCAAGAGCGACGTCGTCCGAGACCCGTTCGACCATGGTGGCTGGACCCACGCGCCTTGGGGCAAGTCCCCGTGGGGCAAGTCCCCGTGGGGCAAGTCGCCACTGGACGGCTATCCGTTGGCCGATCTAAGCTTCACCGACCTAGATGGATCCGCCATTGGAGGCACCGATCTCGCCCCCGGCGAACTCGGGCTTGATTTGTCAGGAGCGAACCTCAAGATCGCCGGTAGCTCTGCGAACCGCGGGCTCAAGAACGAGGCCGTTCTCAACGCCACCGAGCTATCTACCACGCGCATGTTCGTCGCAGTCGTCGGGCACAACAACGCCTTCGACGCTGTGCAGCCATACCGTCTCCAGATTGAAACGTCGCGCCCACTCGACCTCGTCGATCTAGCGACCGAGGGAGAGACATACGAGCCACTCGTCGATGAGCCAACCTCGGCGCCCGTGGTGGTCCCTGTCGCCCCGCTGCCAAAGACACTCTTCGTCACGCAGCGCGAACGCCTTGAGGCCCTCTACGGTGCCCAGGAGACGAACGCCCTGATGGCCGACCTCGTCGCCCTGAGTGGCCACGACAAGGTCCTCGGGTCGATCCTTTCGGTCCCTGGAGATGACTACGACGCGTGGGATACCAACCCCGTGAGCGTGGACAGCGCCAATGCGGTCGCCGCGGCGGTCCGCGCTTCTGTCCGAGACTACATCGCGGCCCACCCATCCATCGAATACGTCGTTGTCGTAGGCAGCGATGACGTCGTCCCCCAACGCCGGGTCGTCGACGAGACCGTGATTTCCAACGAGGGTCAGTACGCGGGCGATGCAGTACTCAACATCGACGCCCCGCTGTTCGCCTCCATCTACGGCCAGTTCAACCTGACTGATGACTACTACGTGGACGACCTGCCGACGCCTTGGCAAGGCCGGTCCCTCTACGTTCCCGATCGAGCGGTGTCGCGCCTCGTCGAGACGCCAGCCGAGATGCGGAACGTCATTGCCGCGTTCCTCGAACACGATGGCGTGCTGTCGGAAGACACCGCGCTTGTCACCGGCTATGACTTCATGGCCGATGGCGCCGCAGCGGTCGCCAACACCTTCTCGGCGGCCGGAATCGCAACGACGCTGCGCAACGAAGACGACTGGAGCGGTGATCAGCTGCGCACGGACTTCCTCGCTGCGTCGAAGGACTCCACCGACCTCAATGCCCACTTCACGCACTACGCAGGACTATCCGCCCTAGGGTTCCTGCAGTCTTCGGCCGGTCAAGACTTCGGCGTAGAAGAGCTGCTCACGAGCTTGGACGTCATCGACCCGCAGTTCGCCAACGCGCTTCGCAACGGGCTCGTCTTCTCGATGGGCTGTCACGCGGGCCTGTCCGTACCGGACGACGACATCGCCGGCTCGGATCCCGAGAACGGCTTCGATCCGGCGCTCGACTTCCCGCAGGCCATGGCGCGCCAAGGCGGCGTCTACATCGCCAACACGGGCTACGGCTTGGGTGATACCGAGGGCCTCGCCGGCACCGAGAAACTCATGGCGGTGTTCGCCGAGGACGTGACGCGTGGCGACTACAGCGTCGGACGCGCGCTTGCCGAGGCGAAGAAGCGCTATCTGCTGGGCCTCAGCGCGGTGACCACGTACGACGAGAAGTCGTCGATACAGTTCACACTCTACGGTCTCCCGCAGTACGAACTTCCTGTCACCAACAGCTCCATCCAGAGCGCGATGTCGGGTAGTGGCTCGCTGGCAACGGCATCGATGCCATCCGCAAGCGGCGCCCCTCAGGCCGTGCACGTGAAGGTGATCGACGGCAGCCAGATCCTTGTCGACAGGGACTACGCGCTCGAGGAGATCGCCGGCAAGAACGGCACCTACTTCAAGGCGGACGGTCAGACCCAGGCGACCTCGGACCGCCCGATCCAGCCCTCCATCGTCATCCCGATTCCTCAGGATGCGACACGCGGTGACGTTCATGGACTCATCTACCGGCAAGGCGAGTTCGTCGAGATACAGGACTTCGATCCCTCGATATCGCGACACACCACCGAGTGGGAAGTCGGGCCCACGGAGAATCAGATAGCCGTTGAAGGGTGGTGGCCGGCCGAGCCGGCGAGCGTCAACACTCTCGAGAAGCCCGGTGCTCTCAAGCGGCAGCGTCAGCAGCAGCTTGTCGTGGTCCCGGCGCAGTTCAAGCCGGAGACAGCAGCTGGCGAAACAGTCATGGGTAATGAGAAGGTCTACTCGGACATCGTGATCGAGCTGACCCGCTCGACCAACGAGGCGGACTTCACCGCCCCGACCGTGCAAGCGACCGACTTCAGAGTCGCACGCAACGCTCTGTGGGCGGCAGTCCAGGCGACCGACGCCAGCGGCATCGGCGTCATCACCATCACCGACTCATCAGGCACTCGGCTCGCCTCGGAGGACTTCTCGGGCGCGCCAGAACCTGATGACGATGTCTACCGGCTCAACTACGTGCCGCCCGCGGGCGTGGACCCGGCCGGACTCAACGTCGTGGTGCAGGTGGCCGACATCTACGGCAACTCGACGACCGTGACCGGCAAGGGCACGGCAACCCAAGTCGTCGCGGTCGAAGTGACCGCAACACCGTCGCCCTACACACCGGGCGTCCCGGTGACGGTCACCGGCAGCATCGGCGACTTCAACACGCTCGCGTCGCCTGTCTCCTACCAACTCCAGTTCGGGGACGGCCAGGCCCAGAAGGGCGTGCTCGAACCAGCAGACGTGACAGTGGACGGCGCGGGAACAGCGACCTTCGACGTCCTTCACACCTACTCAGTGTCGGGTTCGCACACCCTCACACTCGACGTCCAAGACGAGCGTGGTGCGAGGGGATCCGGCGAAGCGGTGCTACCCGAAGCGATCGTCGACACAGTTCCACCCACTACCGAGGTCTCAGGCGTCCCCGAATGGTGGGCGCATGGACCGGTCTTGGTGACACTGACCGCGTTCGACCCTGTTCCAGGGTCCGGTGTCGCGGGCACGTTCTACGGTTTGTCGGGCGCTCAGGCCTCTGACGCGATAGACGCGCCCTACATCGATCCCATACTGATCTCCGCGGAGGGCATGACGGCGGTCCACTTCTACTCGGTCGACAATGCAGGCAACCGAGAGACCACGCGAACGGCGGAGGTCATGATCGACAACACGCCGCCGGTGACGTCCACCGATGCCACGTCGACGTACGTGGGCAGTGCGGCCATCAACTTCTCGGCGACAGACAATCTCTCTCAGGTCGTCCAGACACGCTACTGGCTCGATCAGGACGGGCCCAACGACGTCACCGGTCCTGTTGTCACCGATCTCATCGGCCCTCACACCCTCGACTTCCAGTCGCGCGACGAGGCCGGCAACTGGGAGACCACCCAGACCGTGACCTTCGCCGTCGTGCCCGACACCCCGAGCCTTGCGGAAGTGTGGGTGTCGACGACCGGAGACGACGCCAATAGCGGAGACATGGCGAATCCGGTCCAAACGATCCAGCACGCCATCAACCTGGTCGCCGACGACGGGACGGTCTACGTCGAGGGCGGCGACTACAACGAGAACCTGTCGATTACGCGTTCCATGACGATCCAACACCAGCCCAACGATCAGGTCCCCGTCAGGGTCACCGGCACTGGTGCAGGCCCCGTGGCGACCGTTGTCGGGTGCGACCTTGTTGCCATCAAGGGCCTCACCATCAGCGGTGGAGGCGCAACAACCGCGGCCGATGGTGGCGGGATTCGAAGCGTCGACTCGAGCCTCACGGTGTCCGAGTGCGTCATCAGTGGCAACACGGGCCTGGCCGGCGCCGGCCTGTACGCTTCGAACAGCACTCTTACCGTGACCAACACCATCATCGCGAGCAACCAGACCGCGCTGAACAGTGGCCCGGGTGGCGGAGTGTACGTCGTTGGAGGCGGGGCGTCCTTCCTCAACGACACGATCGTCAGCAACACCGCCAGCAGCTTTGCTGGAGGCATCGTCAGCGACGGTGCGTCGACGGCGGTGTTCAACTGCATCCTCAACAACAACCAGGTCACGGGCGTCAGCGGTGTCCCCCCGATCAGCTTCGCTGCCATCTCGAACCTATACGGATGCGGCGTGGGCTACAGCTACGTGGACGGACTCGGCGAAGCACTTTGCACCTACGGCCCGGGGATGCTCGACGGCAACGTGGTCGGCCTGCCCATGTTCGTTGCAGGCGCCGCGGCTGACTACCGGCTCGAGCTGGACTCGCCATGCATCGACAGCGGTTTCTCTACATGGTCCAGCATGCAGGCACCCAACATGGACGTCGAAGGCCTCTCCCGGCCGTCAGGATTCGGCTTTGACATGGGCGCGTCCGAGAGACAAGTCGACGTCTCTCAGCTGCTCGACAACGAAGGGGTCACACCAGGCGATGACTTCGGCGCAGCGGTCGCGATCGACGGCAACCGCGCAGTGATCGGCGCTCCTGGCGAGATCGGCATCCCTCCCGCGGCTTCGGACGGAGGCGCCGTTCGCGTGTACGCACGCACGCAGGGCGGATGGGGCCTTGAGCAGGTCCTGCCCATCTCGCTCGAGACCACCAACAACTCACTGGGAGCCGCAGTGGCGATCAGCGGCGACACGATCGTGGCAGGGAGCCCCTCCGCCTACGGAGCCGGCGGCGCGAACGCCGGAGCAGTCTACGTGTTCCGACACACTGGAGCGGCTTGGGCTCAGGAGGCGGTGATCCGCATTGGGTCCGGGGATATCGGCGGAGCGTTCTTCGGATCGAGCGTGGCCATAGACGGCGACACGCTGGTCGTCGGCGCCTACGGGGAAGACGGCGGGGACGGCGCCGCATACATCTTCACGCGATTCGGCACCACTTGGACCCAGGAAGAGAGACTCGCCCCAGGCGAAGGCGGCGGTTTCGGTGCTTCCGTCGCAATCTCGGATGGCACCATCGCGGCGAGCGCACCGCTCAACGATAGCGCTCAGGTCCAAGCGGGCGCGGTCTACGTGTACACCGGCTCGAGCGATACGTGGTCGCTCCAACAGAAGCTCGTCGCCTCGGATGCGGGCATCGAGGAGTCCTTCGGCGGGGACGTGGATGTCGACGGCGATCGCATCGTGGTGGGCAAGGACGGATCGGCCTACATCTTCCTGCGCAACGGCTCCATCTGGGTCGAACAGCCGATCCTCACCGCCCCCGACATCGGATACGGCCGCTCGGTGGCCATCAGCGGCGACGCCGTGCTTGTGGGCGCGCAGTACGCGGATGGAACAGGAGCACCGCCAGCGCCTTTGAGCGGGTCGGCCTATCTCTACGTCTTCAACGGCACCTCATGGGTGCAGCTCCAGAGGTTCAGCGTTCCCGTCCAGAACCAGCAAGGCTGGGAGCAGTTCGGGGACAGTCTCGACCTGTCCGGCTCCACCGCGCTGATCGGCGCCCCGCATCCCGCTCAGTTCCCCAACACGGGCGCCGGCGCGTCCTACTTCTTCGGCTATCAGTAGTTGAGCGGGGTTAGAATCGAATAGTGCAGGCTCAATCCGACCGGGCGGGAGGAGTGCCTCGCCCGGTCGACTGCTGCAGGGGGATGGTGTGAGCAATACCGAGAGTTCCGCGGAGGCTCGCTACTCCGCCGGTCAGCAACGCTCTCTAGCGGCGGCGATCACCTACGTCCCTCGTACGCTGCTTGACGAGCTCGCCCGCCATCCGGACCGCCCTCTACCATGGCTCGCCGAGATCGACGGCACCATGGTAATGGGTGATATCTCCGGATTCACCGCGATGTCCGAGCAGCTCGCGCGCGCGGGGCGAGAGGGCGCCGAGCAGCTCACCGACATCATCAACTCGTTCTTCAGCACGATGCTCGACATCGCAGTAAGCTACGGCGGCGACACGCTCACCTTTGGCGGCGACGCGATCCTGCTGTTCTTCCAGGGGGCGGACCACGCGCGCAGAGCCGCGGTGAGTTCGCTCGACATGCTGGCCGCAACACACTCGCTCGACCCCTACAAGGTGGGCCGCAAGCGCATCAAGCTGGGAATGTCGATGGGCGCACACTCGGGCCGCTTCATCTTCGTTGCGGCCGGCTCCCAGAGCAGGGCACAGTTCCTCGCCCTGGGCCCCGACACGGTGCGCACCGCCTCCGCCGAAGCTGCAGCCTCGTCCGGTGAGTTGGCAGCGACCCCTGAGCTGCTCGCGGCCCTCGGCGACGACAGCCAGCGCAGATCCGCTCGGCGATGGAATGTCGAAGGTGCTTGACGTAGACCGCTCCGGCCTCGAGCCGGCGCCCGGAGAGCGGCCCGTCGAACCTCAGATCGGTCTGCAGGCCTGCCCCTACCTGCCGCCGTTTGCCTCTGAGGCGGTTGCCGAAGGTGTGGCGCTACCGGAGCTGCCGGGTGAACACCGGAAGGTGACGGTCGTGTTCGTCAACGTCACCGGCGTCGACCAACTCCTGGACAGGCCCGACCGAACGCAGCTTCTTGCCGAGTTGCAGGCGTACGTTTCCAGCGCCCTCTCGTCGATCGAGGAGCGCGACGGCTATCTGGTGAGCAACGACATCTACACCGACGGCTTCAAGCTGATCGTGACGTTCGGCGCCCCGGCGGCCCACGAGCACGACACCGAGAACGCCGTCCGATTCGTCCTCGACCTGCGCGATCGGATCGCTGAAGCGGGTCTTTCCCTCGAGCACCGCTTCGGCGTCAACCGGGGTCCCGTATACGCCGGCGACGTGGGCTCGTCGTACCGCCGCCAGTACACGGTGATGGGCGACGATGTGAACCTGTCCGCCCGCCTCATGAGCCACTCGGCGACAGGTGGCGCGCTGACCACGCAGGAGCTGGCGGGCATGGTGGGCCCCTCGTTCGTTCGAGAAGACCTCGAACCGATCCGGGTCAAGGGCAAGGAGCACCCTGTCGCGGTGTGCGAGCTGATTACCGAGACCGAGGAGCACGAACAGCGTAGCCGAGCGAACACGCTCTTCGTGGGGCGCGAGGACGAGCTCGTGTTGATGGCCGAAGCGCTGTCGACATCGAGCGCCGGATCGGGCCAAGCAATCCTCTTGCAGGGAGAGGCCGGCATCGGCAAGTCCAGACTGGCGGCAGAGCTGATGGAGGCCGCGCGCTTGCAGGGCTGGCAGCTGTTCGAATCGGCATGCTACGAGCACGCCATGGCCACTCCGTACGCGCCGTGGCTGCCGCTGCTACGACAGGTGTTGAATCTCGGCGCATGCACGTCCGATGAGGAGCGCCGCGTACGCATCGAGCACGCCGTGAGGCGCCTGGCTCCCAAGCACGCGGAGCTGGCTTCGCTGCTCGGACCGCTCGTCGACACGGAGCTACCCGAGAGTGCACTTGTGAAGGGTCTCGATGTGGCAACCAAGAGGCGCTCGCTGTTCGAGTTGGTCTCGGCCGTGGTCTCGGGTGCTGCCGCCGAGCAGCCCACATTGCTCTCGATCGAAGACCTCCACTGGTCCGACTCGAGCTCGAGCGCGCTCCTGTCGGCAGTGGCAGCCACGTGCTTGGGGCGCCGCCCTCTGCTGCTACTGCTGTCCGAAAGGCCGCGCACCACCCCCGGCCCCGATCTGCCCGCGGAGTTCACCACACTCATACCGCTCTCGCCCCTTCCGGCACAGACCGCACAAGCACTGCTCAGCACGACCGGAGCACTGGCGGGCGCCCCCGCCGAGGTCGCCCAGGCGCTCGTGAGCCGCGCGAACGGCAATCCCCTCTTCCTCGAGGAGCTCGCGCGATCCGTGCGCGGCTCGGGACTGTTGGAGCAGCTTCA
The DNA here is from genome assembly GCA_963700665.1 of uncultured Actinomycetes bacterium. Taxonomy (GTDB): domain Bacteria; phylum Actinomycetota; class Coriobacteriia; order Anaerosomatales; family PHET01; genus CAVPCY01. The sequence continues at coordinate 51,988 of CAVOYK010000005.1, read as the reverse complement.
GTCTCCCTCGGCGGTCGCGGTTGAGCGAGCACTCGACGATATGGAGTTCCCGGACCGCGTCGAGACGCTGCTGATGTCGCGCGTCGATCTGCTGGAGCCTGCCGCCAAAGACACCCTGCGCACGGCCTCGGTCGTCGGCCAGGTGTTCGACTCTACGTCTGTGGCGGCCTTGGAAACGGGCGGCAGCCTGAAAGAGGTCGAGTCCCAGTTGCGCACACTGGCATCCCTGAACCTCGTGGAGCCGCAACGGGCTGGCTCGCTAAGCTACCGATTCGTCCATCCGCTGATACAGGAAGTGGCGTACGGGAGCCTGCGCTTCGACACCAGGCGCGATCTGCACCACAGATTCGCCGAGCACCTCGAGGAGCTGTGGTCCGAGGACGTGGGCCCGCACCTCGACGAGGTCGTGCGTCACTACCTGCGAAGCGGTGACCGGTCAAAGACGCTGGTCTTCGCGGTGAGCGCGGCCGAGCGCGCCGACAGCGTCTACGCTCACAAGGAGGCAATCGACTACTACCATATCGCCGTCGAGAGCGAGCAGTCGCGCAACCCGAGTGGCACGTGGACCAGGAGCCGCCTGCTGGAGCGCGTGGGCGACAGCCTGCAGGTCATGGGCTGCCACGTCGATGCCATACCGGTCTACCGAGATGCGCTGAAGCGCTGGGAGCGCATCGAGTCGCGTTCTGATCTCGCTCGGTGGACACCCGAAACACCCGCGCAGGAGTGGCCGCCCGAGTCACGTCATGCCGCGCTATGCCATAAGATCGCGCGGTGCTACGAGCGAGCCAACCGGCGCTACGACCTGGCCGACAAGTGGGTTGATGAGGCGTTCGAGACCCTACCGCGGGGATGCTCGGCGCTCAAAGCACACATGCTTGTGACCCAGGGATTCTCTCGCATGCGCCAGGGCCGCTACCAGGAAGCCATCGCCAGCGGCCGCAGCGCCGTCCAGTGCGCTCGGCGTTCGGGAGACACCACAGAACTCGCGTGGGCCCTCAACATGCTCGGCCTGAGCTACAGCGAGATCGGCGACCTCTCGAAGGCGACATCTGTGAGCCGACAATCCGTCGAGCTACTCGAGCAGCTGGACGACCTACTTCGCCTGTCGAGTGCCTACGGCAACCTCGCCGCGTGCCTTGAGCGAAGTGGCAAGCTCCAAGAAGCGCTCGACTACAATCTGCGCTCCCTCGAGATCGACGAACGCACCGGATCTGCCGATCAGGCCGCGATCGCACACGCCAACATCGGCGAGATCCTCGTAGTGCACGGCAGATACGACGATGCCGAGACTCACCTGCTCTCGGCACTCGACACGAGCGTCTCTGCGGGCTCGGACGCCTTCGCGGGCTTCGTTCTTACCAACCTCGCACGAGCGCGCCTTGGCATGCGGCGATACTCCGACGCGCTGGGAGACATAGACCGAGCAGTCGAGCTGGCCACGCATTCAGGCGCCCGCAACGCCCTGACCGAGGCGATGGTCCAGAAGGCCGAGATCGTGCTGGAAGACGGGCGTGTGGCCGAGGCGCTCTCACTGTCTCGGCAAGCACTCCACGACGCAGACGCCATGGGCAGCAAGCTCCTGCGTCTCCAGGCGCTCAGGATCCTTGGCCGAGCCTACGCACGGAGCGGGGATCTCGCAGCGGCGGAGCTGGCGACCACGGCCAGTGTGGCTCTCGCGCGCCAGATCGGCGCACGCTACGAACTCGCGCTGTCGCTCTCGGCCCAAGCTGAGGTGTGCATGGCAGATTCCTCGGCACCCTGCGGCGGCGCCGAGAAGGCGCTGGAAGAGGCGTTGCCGATTCTGCGGAGCCTGGGTGCGAAGCGGGCATACGAACATGCCAAGGCGGTTCGCCGGCAAGTTCGGGGGCGCGCGACGGGCTAGACGAACTCGCTTCTGCGAAGCCGGATCTGCGACAGGGCGTCCTGGCGTCCGAGATTCTGGACGTTCATCTTCTCGAGCCGTTCGTCGACCTCTCTGATGCGCTGGCTCATCCGCTGGAGCAGCATCCAGACCTCCGGCCCCCCTGCGAGCTGCCTGAACTCCGCCTCGGTGAGAAGCGTGCACTCGGTGGCCCCCACCGCCAGCGCGGATGCAGAACGGGGCTTGTGAGTGAACGCAGCCATCTCGCCGAACATCTCGCCTGGCTTGATCACGCCCAACGTGGTCGACTTGCCGTCGAGTTCTCGGTAGATCTTCACCGAGCCGGATCTGACGACGTAGACGAAGCCCGGCGCATCATCCTGCTTGAAGATGATCTCACCGTCGGTGAACGCCTTGATTGACTGGCTCTCGCTCATGCGGTCCCCTTCCCCAAGGCTCGGGCGCGCGACCCGGCCGGAATCACGGAGTGTAAGCCCCACTTCTCTATACGCCACCGAGAAGGGCTCTCCTGTCTGAGCGTCGATGCTCGCTGGTCGTTTCGCCCGCCTGACGCTAGCATGTTGGGATGCGACGCCGGCGATGCGCGTGGCTAACGAGTCGATATGGCATACGAAGGGGAGAGAGTCATGCAGATTCGCGAACTCATGAATCGCAACGTGTTCACCATCAAGCTGGGCTCGACCATGCAGGAAGCCGCAGAGGTCCTGTCCAGAAGCTGGGCGAGCGATCTCATGGTCGTCGACGACGAAGGCTGTTTCGTGGGCGTGCTCTCTGAGGGCGACCTTATCAGAGCCGCGATGCCTCGCTTCGACGAGCTCATCGGCGTTGGCAACATGGGAATGCCGATGATCGCGAGCTTCGAAGCGTTCATAGAGCAGGGTGCCGAACTAGCGAACCACGCTATCGACGAACTCGTGATTCGAAACCCGCTGACGTTCGCCCCAACCGATGACGCGCTCAAAGCGGCGTCAGCGATGGTGTCCAAGCAGATCCGCAGGCTGCCGGTGGTCGAAGACGGACGCCTGGTGGGGACAGTCGCCCGCTGCGACATGGCGGTGGCGGTCCTCAAGGCATAGCTGCCGCATCGAACGAGCGGCTACGCTGACGGCATCGCGGGAGTCTGCGGCTCCTTGGCGCGACGGAACAGATCGCGCACAAGCAGCACACCGGTGACTCCCAACTCCACAACCGCGGCCGAGTAGACCACGACAGCGGCTGCGACGGCGGCTGCGGCCCAGCTTGTCGGCTCGATGTCTCCCGACGCGAGTCCGGTGACCTCAGCGACCAGCTGGCCGCCCAGAAGCAGGCCGACCGCAACTCCGATGCCCCAGCCAACGAGGCCGCGCCTTGCATGCGCTCGAATCGCAGCCCACAGCAGCAGCGCTCCACCAACCAGCACCACCGTGAACAGCTCAGCCGGAATCAACCAGTCGAAGCGGAACATGCCGGACCTGATCGAGCCGAACAACGACAAGCCCAAGGTTGCCACGATCGGGAACCAGAGCAACACCGTGCCCGCGATCGCCAGAGCCTTCGTGAGAGCATCCTTCTTCATCGCCCCCACCTCCTCAATACGTATGTTCCCGCACTGCAGCCCGGCCATGCTGTACAGTTCCCGTGCAGCCGCGGCGTCCCGCATGCCCGATGGCATTGTTCGCGCTTGGATAGCCCGCGACCACTTCGCCCAGAACGGGAATATCCTCACGTCATGTCAGACACTCCACGAGAGTCAAAGTTGAATCTAGCGGTCCTCGTCGAAATCTCCCGCACGGTCGAGCGGCGAGACGCTTTGGCGCAGGCCGTCTGCGCCCACGCGGTCGCAGGGCTGGGCCTGGCCGGCGCGAGCATCAGCATCGTGAGCCACGATGCTGACGAACCGAGTCTTGACTCCATCGCGGCCGTCGGACAGCTCTCGACGTTCATGCTCGACATGTCGACACCGCTTGCCAAGGTCACCGACGCGACCCGGACCGCTCTGGGCGGCGAGCCCATCTTCGAGGGCAACCCGCATGGCGTGGAAGAGGACTCCGCCAAGCTCGACGGCATCGGCCGATGGCGCAACGGCTTCGGGGCTCACGCCTACGCTGTCCTGGGGCTGACGGTGCTCGAAGGAACCCTCGGAGTGCTGATTCTCGAGTGGCCCGAGCCGCACCCGTTCGAGGAGGCGGACCGAAAGAACCTCCAGCTCTTCGCGGACGTAGTTGCCCTCGTGCTGCGTGCCGCGCCGAGCGGCGACTCGGTCGATGTCGCCACGGAGACACCCAAGCCGTCGTGCGACGACGCCGAGCTTGGAGCATTCCAGATGAACGCGCGAGGCCTGGTCGTGCCCGATGCCGCCGCTGTCGCATGGAGTGAGCCACCCGTCGCCCGTATCTGGACCGCCGTCACTCCCGCTGATCAGGAGAGTGAGTCGGTCGCGTTCGCACAGGTAGCCGGTGCTCCCGGCGGCAAGGTCATGTTCGCGGTCGGCGCGGTGTCTGCCGGTCCCAGAGGCGGCGCTGTCGAGGCGGTGTCTTCCGGGAACGGCGTGTTGCGCGCCGCAGCCGCACATGGCAGCCCGCCCGGTGAGATCCTCGGAATGCTCGGTGGCTCGATGCGCTCCCAAGCCAGCGCGGCATGGGCGTCAGGTGTGGTGACAGTGCTGGCTCCAGACACCGGTGCCATGGAGGTCGCAGAGGCCGGAGCGGCGGCGCTGATGATCCTGGGCCGAGAGGACCGATTCGACATCGTTCTGTCGGACACACCGCCGGTGGGAACCGGACGGGTGCCGTTGCCTTCCCGCTTGCAGCTCGCGCTGCCGGGAGACCTGATCGCCTGTCTTAGCGGCGGCAGAATCTCGGCGCTGGCCGACCCCAGCTGCGTGTCGAAGGCGCAGCATATACTCGCGACTCTTTCGGACCGCGGTGGTCCCGAAACGGCGCGCTCGCTGTTGTCCTTGGTGTGCGGCGAGGGCCTCGCCGCATCCGCGTCGGTGCTCGAGGTGGTTGGACCATCCGCCGAGAAGGCTGACTAACCGGCGCGCCGACGAGAGGCCAGCCAAAGCGTCACAGCCCTGGCGCCCGGTGCCGACGACAGTCCGCCGCCCTACCTCACCTTCACGTAGTCCGCACTTCCGTAGGTCTTCGCGTTTCTCGAGTCGGCGCCGTGATAGGCGACAAGCTTCCACGTACCTCTCGAGGTGAGCTTGACCGCCGCCCTGTAGCGCGTCTTGGTCGACGAGTAGTAGGAGTACGAGGCCCTAAACGACTTCTTGTAGTAGTACTTGCCGTTGGAGGCTCGCTTGTAGGCCCGGATGTAGACCCTGCCGTTCGAAGAGGTGTGCTTGGGTGCGATGTAGCCTTTCGCGTAGTAGGTCTTGGAGCGGCGCAGACGAGACCACGAGGTGGAGCGCGTCAGGCGTACCTTGGGCAGCACGGCGCGACCTGCGCTCGTCTTGCTCTCGTAGTTGTCATCCCCGGCAAAGACCGCCCGATACGACGTCCTCGCACTCGGGGTCATCGTCTTGAGGTACTTGCCGTTGGCATCGGTCGTGACGGTGGCCGCCTTCTTCCAGCCTCCCGAGTAGTACTGGATCTCGACGGGCTTGCCGGGAAGCGGGGTACCGCTGCCGTCCTTGAGCCAGCCGTAGACGCGCGCCGAGCGGTAGGCCGAGACCGACGGTGCGTAGAAGGAGAGCTTGGTGGCTTGTTTGGATGGCGACGGGGGTTCACCGAACGCGCGCACGTAGATCTGCACGCCTCCGGACGGCTCGTCTTCTGGCACCAACCCCCCTCCCACGAACGCAACCGTCTGGCCGTCTTGCGATACCGAGGAGTCAAAGGATCCGAACTCCGAGTCATCCCCAGTGCTCTTGAGGCTCATGCGCTCTGTGGTCTCGTCTGTCCGGTCGTATCGGAAGATGTCCCGAATGCCGTTGGGGTCGCTGGCCACAAGATTGGTCGCGTCTGATTCGTACGCGACGTATCGGCCGTCGCCGCTGATTTCGGCCTTCCACGCATCGCTGTTTGCCGAGTCGCCAGTACTCGACTTGCTGATCAGTTCCGTCGTGGCCTCTTGGATGTCACGCACCCAGACAAGGTAGTGGCTATACGTGCCCCGTACTCCGCCATGGAATGCGACGTATCGGCCGTCATCGCTGATCGAGGCGCCGGAGGCTTCCATCTTGTCGCCAGCTGTCGTGCGGTTCACCATGGGCGTCGTCGTGCCAGCGAGCCGGTCGCGCACGCAGATGTGCCAGTAGCCGGCCTCCCCGGTGATGTTTGACGCGTAGGACCGAAAGACAACGAAGCGACCGTCCGGTGTGATGTCATCTGCGAAACTCGTGTCCCCGCCCGGATCGCCAGACGGATCGACGCTGACGAGGTTTGTGGTCCCCGCCTGCCGGTCGCGAACGTACACCTGATTCTGTTGGGGCGACTGAACGGACCCGAACCCAGACGAATTCGTTGAGAACGCCACGTACCGGCCATCGTCGCTGATGGCCACTGGAGCGTAGCAGCTCGCATCCGCTTGAACCTCGGAGCTCGACACGCTCACTCGCTCGGTCTCACCGGTCACAACGTCACGCACGAAGACGTCGTCCACGCCGTTGGTATCTCCCGTGACCAGGTTCTTGGCACTGGAGATGAACGCGACGTAGTGGCCGTCACCGCTCACTACCGCATCGGAGCTGTCCCCGTCTCCGTTCTCTCCCGTGGTCGAGTCGCTCACCCGTTTGGTGATGCCCGATACGCGATCGCGCCAGAAGACGTCGGTCTTGTTGTAGGCGGTGGTGCCCCCGGAAACGAGGTTGGTGGCCGTCGAAGTCCACACCACGTAGCGACCGTCCGCACTGATGTCGGGGTTCTCGTTGACTCCGTTCGAGACCCCGCCACCTGTCGGGATGCTGACGAGCTGTGTATAGAACGCCGCGGCAGCGACCGCGAGAGCCGAACCCACCAGCAAGGTTGCCGAGACAACTGCAACACAGACGAGTACACGCGGGCCGCGTGAGCGGATCCCCAGCGACTTCTCCATGATTCCTCCCCCTGGTAGGCGCCGTGCTCCCCCATTCTCGGCACTTGCTGTCCCCCGACAGCGAAACACACGGCTGGTAGCGGATATACCCAGATTCGTGGTGCCCTTTCGAGCTCAGAGCCCATGGCATCACGTCAGCGCACGATGTCCATCGTCGCCGCCATCGTGTGTCACATTGTCGGCGTCGGACCCAAGCTGCCACACCGACCCTGCGGGGGCATCAGCGCCCTCGGATGGCATATGATTGTCCACGCACGCACGGCTGCCTCGGTCGGCAGTGATTGTGATGGGTAGGTTCTCTCTAGGACACACGGCGTCTGCGTCTGCGCTGAAACGTCTGCTCGGGAGTGCAAAGACGATGCCTGAACGGCGCGATGAGGAAGCACACGACGACGCGGCGCGGCCTCCAAAGGAGACTCCTTGGGGCTTCACGCTGCTCGAACGGCGCGACGAGGAGACACCGGGCGACGCGGTGCAGCCCCCCAAAGAGCAGCCTTGGGGCTTCACGCTGCTCGAACGGCGCGACGAGGAGACACCGGGCGACGCGGTGCAGCCCCCCAAAGAGACAGCCTTGGGGCTTCACGCTGCTCGAACGGCGCGACGAGGAGACACCGGGCGACGCGGTGCAGCCCCCCAAAGAGCAGCCGCGCTTCACCGCCAAGCTACTCATCTCGGCCGCGCTGACGGCAGCCTTGGTCGCGAGCGCTGCCGTGGCTGGCTACGGCATCTCCCAATCCCGGAAGAGCGAGCAGCGCCGAATAGCACAGGAGCTCGCCGACCAGCGCGAAGCCGAGCAAAGTGAAGCCAGGCGGCGCGAAGCCGACCAGCGCGAAGCCGAGCGGAGGCAAGCCGCTGCCCAGGCCAGGCAAGAGGCGACGGTTGCCGAGGGCCGCCTCATCTCAGCGCACGTCGCAGACTTGAAGGCCATGCGCGCCGAGCTCAGAAGCACCATCGATTCCATGAGGAGGAGGGCGAAGTCGAGCGCTTCAGCCTCGCGCGAATGGGATCGGATATGGGCCCGGCGACGAGCCAGCTATGCGAGCCGCTACTCAGCGGTGAGGGCCCACAACGCTCGCGAGCGCCAGCTCGAGGCAGAAAGCTCCTCAGGGGAGCTGGTGATCAAGCACACCTACATACCCACGTACTGGAGCTACCCAGCAAGGCCCAAGAGTCCCGCACCTTTGAGGGTCTCCGTCGGCTCGGAGATCAAGCGTCTGTCGAAGCTCCAGGGTCGCGTAGGTGCCCTGAGGTCGTCCATCGTCTCAGAATCCCCCAAGACGCGGTCCTTCGGGTCGGTCTATCGGGTGCTGGAGAAGACGACGCAGGCTCTTGAGGCGGCAGTGGGCGATGCGAGCAACGCGGCCCGCAGGGTCGTCGTGAGCAAAGGGGCCAAGGGCCAGGTCATCGACGAATCGAGGATCAGAAGGGTGGATGAGTCGTCGCTCGATGCCTCCTTCGACGAACTCGACCCTCTCTTCACCGACGCCCTGATGGCGGTCGGCTTGGGCCCCGAAGACGTTACGATGAAGGGCACGGACCCTCAGTAGCCCGCTGCGAAAGTCGGAATCGCTATGGGGGGCCGGGGCTTGTGGCCTTCGGACATCCGTGATGCCCACTTAGTTGGGGATTCGCAGGACGGGGCACCTCTCGCCCCCTCGAACCGACTGCATCGCATCGCTGGCACATAGTGTGCTAGTATGTCGCGATAGCTACCGATATATCGCTTTATCACGTTTGAGAAGGGAATCGACATGCACACACACGACCACGACAGCGCGTCTTGGAGCCACGCCCGAGGTGTACGCGCTCACCACGGCCACTTCGGCCGTCACGGCTTCAAGTCCCCCTTCGGCCCCGGCTGGAGCCCCCACGGGTTCGGCGGCACGGGCGGTGGACGCGCGCGCCGCGGAGACGTGCGCACGGCCGTCCTTCGCCTGCTCGCCGAGCAGCCCATGCACGGCTACCAGATCATCCAAGAGCTCTCGACCCGAAGCGGCGGCGCCTGGAGCCCCAGCGCAGGCTCGGTCTACCCCACCCTGCAGCTCCTCGCCGACGAGGGACTCATCGCTGCCGAGGAGACCGCCGGCAAGAAGGTCTTCAGCCTGACCGAGGCGGGCACCGTTGTCGTCGCCGAGATGGCCGATCAGCCCGCCCCATGGGAAGAGGCCGCCCAGAGCGGCTCGGGTACGAGCGGCTACCGAGAAGCGGCCGGCAAGCTGATGCAAGCCGTGTGGCAGATCGGCACGACTGGCTCGGAAGACCAGACCAAGGCCGCGGTCGAAGTGCTGACCGACGCTCGCAAGAAGCTCTACGCGATCCTCGCGCAGGACTAGGTCCGATATGCCTCCGCGTCGTCTGTCGCGGCGGCGCACAAAACAAACCCATGCCGAGGGTGCGGCGCGCACCCTCGGCAGCACGCACCCGCCTCGCGACGCGCAAGAGCGGGGATACACCTGTGAGGACGACTCCCGGAGGAGACATTGAAGGCGTCACAACTGCGCGCCCGGTACTGGCGCATCGTGTTCTTCTTCGGTCGAGTGACCCTCGGCTTCATCGTCTGGGAGATCTTCTTGCCCAAGATCGGTCTGGGCGGCTGGTCGAGGCGCACCCGCTCGGAGCGCAGCAGGAGCATCGCCGTGCGCTTTCGCGCACTCGCGATCCGCATGGGCGGGCTGATGATCAAGGTGGGGCAGTTCCTCTCGGCACGCTTGGATGTGCTGCCGCCCGAGATCACCGACGAGCTCTCCGGGCTCCAAGACGAGGTGCCGCCCGAACCCTTCGAGGCGATCCGCGCCCAGGCCGAGGCCGAGCTTGGCCAGCCGCTCTCCGAGCACTACGAGTCGTTCGACGAGGTGCCGATGGCCGCCGCGTCGCTCGGGCAGGTCCACCGCGCGTGTCTGCGTGAGACCGACGCCGCCGAGCAGGGCTTCGCCGAGGTCGTGGTCAAGGTCCAGCGCCCCCACATCGAGCAGATCGTCGAAGTCGACCTGGCTGCGTTGCGACGCGTTGGCGGCTGGCTGCAGCGCTACAAGCCGATCGCCAGCCGTGCCGACGTGAACGCGCTGGTCGAGGAGTTCGCAGTGACGACGCGCGCCGAGATCGACTACCTGGCCGAGGGCTCCAACGCCGAGACGTTCTGCGCCAACTTCGGCGACGCCCCGCACGTCCACGTGCCCGACGTGGTGTGGAGCCTCACGACACGCCGCGTCCTGACGCTCGAAGACGTCGCAGCGATCAAGCTCGGCGACTACGACGCCATCACCGCTGCGGGCATCGACCGCTCAGAGGTCGCGCAGGTGCTGCTCGACACCTACATGCAGCAGATCTTCGAAGACGGCTTCTTCCACGCCGACCCGCACCCCGGCAACCTGTTCGTCACGCCGCTGGAGGGCACCGACGAGAGCGGCAACCGCAACTGGAAGCTGACCTTCATCGACTTCGGCATGGTGGGTCACGTGCCCGAGAACCTGCGCGCCGGTCTGCGCGAAGCCGTCGTCGCCATCGGCACGCAGGACGGCGCGCGGCTGGTGCAAAGCTTCAAGACTCTCGACGTGCTGCTGCCCAGCGCCGATCTCAAGCTGATCGAGATGGCCAGCATGCAGGTGTTCGACCGCTTTGGCGGCATGAACATGAGCGATCTGAGGAACATCGACCACGCCGAGATGATGAGCTTCGGCCTGCAGTTTCGCGAGCTCCTGCTCAACCTCCCCTTCCAGCTTCCCGAGAACCTGCTGCTGCTGGGGCGCACCGTCGCCATCCTGTCGGGGATGTGCACCGGGCTCGACCCGCAGTTCAACCTGTGGACCTCGATTTCGCCCTACGCCTCCAAGCTCATCGCCGACGAGGACACGTCGGTGTTCGAGACCTTCCTGGCCGAGGCGACCAAGCTGTTCCAGACCGCTATCGGCCTGCCGGGCCGCACCGATCGTGTCCTGACGCTGATGGAGCGCGGCGAGCTCAACGTGCAGACGCCGATGCTCAACATGCGGGTGCGCGGGGTGCAGCGCCAGGTGGGCAAGCTGACGAGCGCGGTCGTGTTCGCGGGGCTGCTGATCGCCGGCGCAATCCTGTACCCGGCCGAGCCGACGCTTGCGAAGGTGCTGATGGTGGCCTCGGTGGTGCCACTGCTCAGCGTGATGCTCGGCGGGCGCGGCGGGCATCCGGGGCGCTAGGCCGAGCGGTACGCCCCGGGTACAAACTCTATGGACGATCAGTAGCTACGGGCGGGCGCGTCTGGAAAGCCACAACATGGCCCAGACGCGTCGTGCCGTTGAAAGGGAATGGCCGCATGAGAGCAACAGTCAAGGCCCCGGAAAGACTCAAACGTGGCGGGGTCTACGAGATCACACTCGATGGAATGGCGCCGCAGGGCGGCGACAAGATCACGGTCGCCGCGCCCGAGGGCGTGACGGTTGTCGAAGACCATGCCGAGGACGTCGAGAAGGTCGAGCGCGGCGAGTGGATCGCCAAGCAAGGCGACGCCGCCTTCGTGGTAGCAGTCTCACCGCTCGCATCGGGCAAGGCGAGAACGCTTCACATCGCCGTCGAAGACGCGCAGGGCGAGCGGACCGAGCGAGACGTCTCGGTCGAACTCACCGCAGACGACGCCGAGCTGCTGGACCTCGCACCGGAAGGCGCCGAGAAACCCGAAGAGTAGCGGCGGCGCGAGAATCGCGCGGGGCGCTCCGTCGAGGGCGTCTATCTGCTGCTTCCGCGGGCCCCGAGTCCCGGCTGAGCCTCACGCCTGTCGTACTCGTCGAACGCGAGAGCAGCCGCGCCAAGAATCCCCGCGTCGTTGCTGAGCGTCGCCTGCACCACCTCGACGTCGTGCCGACCCTCGAGTGCGCGCTGCGGCTATCACCTCGGCAGCACGCTCGATGAGCACGGGAGCCGACTCGCCGATGCCGCCGCCGATCACGATGCGCAAAGGGTTGAGCAGGTTCACGATCCCGACAAGCGCTTCCCCGAGGATGTCGCCGGCGTCGAGCAGAACCTTGCGCGCAGAGGCGTCGTCGGCACTCGCGGCCTGAACGACATCGCGGGCGGTAACCGCGTCGGGGTTTCCGCCCGCCAGGGCGCGAAGGGCCTCTCCACCCGGGGCGCGAGCCGCCTCCTTGCCGTATGCGGCGATCGCTCGGCTGCCCAGATACGCCTCGAGGTGTCCGGCGTCGCCGCACGGGCACGGCAGGCCGCCGATGTGCACGACCATGTGCCCGATCTCGCCGGAGATTCCCCGTGCGCCGCGATACGGCACGCCGTCGATGAGCAGAGCGCCGCCCACACCGGTGCCCAGCGTGATCATCACGAAATCGCTCACGCCCTTGCCGGCCCCGAACCGAGCCTCGCCGATACCGGCGCAGTTGCCGTCGTTGTCGACGATGACGTCGTACCCGGTGCCTGAGGCGACGAGCGCGCGCACGTCGACACCGGCGAGGGGCAGATTGGTGCACCACTCCAGAGACTGGTTCGTGTAGTCGATCTGAGCGGGCAGTCCGATGCCGATGCCCGCCACATCCGAGGACTCAACGCCCGCCGTGGTCTCGGCGATGAGATCGACGATTGCGTCGAGAACCGCCGTCGTGCCGGTGTGGGGAGTGAGGGCCTGCGTGTGCTTCACCACTCGACCCGAGCGCTCCATCAGGCCGGCGGCGATGTGCGTTCCGCCAACGTCCACTCCAACGGCATACGCAGGCTGCATGGACCCTCCAGGGAAGATCGGTCTGTGACGAGCGGCGGCTGAAGCGTTTCTACCCCGATGGGCATGCAGTGCCGTTCACCGGGGCCCGTCGGCTCCTCGGCGATGCTCGTCAGAGAGCGCGTGACATCGCACGGGCATAGACCAAGAGTGCGCCGATGCGCGGTGATCGGGCTCGGCGTTCCGAGTGGCCACGACTCAAGGGGCCGGCGTGTCATGAGAGTGCTGTTCGTGGGGGGCACGGGCATGATCAGCTCGGCGGTCAGCCGGATGGCGATCGCCGAGGGGTTCGAGGTCTACCTGCTCAACCGCGGCCGCCTCTCCAAGGAGCTGCAAGGAGCTCGCACGCTGACGGCGGACGCGCGCCGAGCCGACGAGGTCCGCGCCGCACTGCAGGGCCTGGAGTTCGACGTGGTCGTCGACTGGATCGCCTACGACGCCCGACGACATCGAGCGCGATCTGGCCCTGTTCGCCGGCCGCGTGAGCCACTACGTCTTGATCAGCTCGGCGTCGGTGTACCAAAAGCCGCCGAGCGACTACCTGGTCACCGAGTCGACGCGGCTGCACAACCCGTTCTGGGAGTACGCGCGCAACAAGATCGCGTGCGAGGAGCGCCTGATGCGGGCCTGCCGAGACGAAGGCTTCCCCGCAACGATCGTGCGCCCATCGATGACGTACGACCACAACCTCCCGATCGCGCTTGGAGGATGGGGCACCTACACCCTGGCCGATCGACTGCTCGCCGGTCGCGAGATCATCGTGCACGGCGACGGCTCGTCGCTGTGGGTGGTGACGCACGCCGACGACCTCGCACGCGGGCTTCTCGGTTTGCTCGGCAGCGAGCGGGCGGTTGGCGAGGCGTTCCACATCACCTCTGACGAGGTGCTCACGTGGGACCAGATCTACCAGACCATCGCCGAGGCACTGGGTGTCGAGCCGAGGATCGTGCACGTCCCGTCCGATTTCATCGCGTCCGCGGCGCCGCACCTGACCGGGAGTCTGCTCGGCGACAAGACGTGGAGCGTGGTGTTCGACAACAGCAAGATCAAGTCTGCCGTGCCTGGATTCGAGGCCGTCGTCCCGCTGCGTGACGGTATCCGTCGGACGCTGGAGTGGTTCGCCGCCGACGAGAGACGCCGGCGCGTGGACGAGTCGGTGAACGCCGAGATGGACCGCATCCTGAAGGCGTACGGGAAGGCCCTGCCAAGACCCTAGCGTCCGCCCTGCCTGCGAAGGCGCGTCAGTGACTCGATCGTGACCGCGGCTATCAGCACCGCTCCGGTGACGATGTACTTCACCGACGAGGGGAACGCGAGCAGGTTCATGCCGTTGGCGATCGAACCGATGACGATGGCGCCGAGCAGCGCCGACCACACGGACCCTCGGCCACCGAACAGGCTCGTGCCCGCGATGACGGGACCGGCGATGGCCATGAGCAGCAGGTCGCTTCCGCCTGAGGACTGGTTCACCGCCATGAGGCGCGACGCCGCGAGAATGCCGCCGGTAGCGGCAAGGGTCGAGCCCATCACGAACACGATGATGCGCACGTTGTCGATCTTGATGCCGGAGCGCCGGGCGGCCTCGTCGTTGCCGCCAACCGCAAAGATGTGGCGCCCGAGGCGCGTGCGTTCGGTCAGGTGCGCGAACACGAGCGCCAGTCCAAAGACGATGACCACGACCAGCGGCAGTCCCCGGTCTTGGTTGACGACGAGAATCAACGCGATGAATGCAGCACCGATCGCCGCGTTGCGCCAGATGAGCGCCTGCATCGAGCCCACCTGGAGACCCGCCGCCTTGCGACGCGCACGCCCGGCGAGCGAGAACCCGAAGATGAGCGCGATCGCCGCGAGTGCGAGGGCCCAGCCCGCCGCGGCCGGAAGGAAGGTGTACGTGAGGCCGATGATCGCCGGATCGCGCAGGTTCACCGTTCCAGTCTCACCGAGGACGTAGAGCTGCAGGCCGACCCACGTCAGCGAGCCGGCGAGCGTGACGATGAACGATGGGATCCTGAAGCGCGTGATCATGAAGCCGTTGAACAGCCCGATCACCGCGCCGAGAAGCAGCGCCACGAAGAGCGACAGGATGGGCGAGAGTCCCCGGTTGACGCTCATGACCGCCATGACCGAGGCACACAGACCGCTCACCGCTCCGACCGACAGGTCGATCTCTCCCAGCAGCAGGATGAGCACCACGCCGATCGAGATCGTCGCGACCGCCGCCTGTTGAAGCATCAGGTTCGTGAGGTTGCCCGGGCTGAGGAAGCGGGGATTCTGGAAGTAGAAGAACGTCCAGATCGCGCCCACCATGAGCAGTACGAGCAGCGGACCGGCCTCGCCCTGCGAGAGCTTGCGGCCCAGCTCGCGGACCATCTGTCCGAAGCCGGCGGCGGAGGCTTGCTTGTCCCGCTCGGCGCTCATGCGGTCCCCTTGCCGTTACCGTCGCCGTTGCCGTTGTCGATCCCGGCGCCGAACTCGGCACCGGTGATGGCCGAGACGACGTCTTCGTGGCTGACGCCGCGCACGTCGAAACTCGCCGCCCGACGGCCCAGCCGCAGCACGATGATGCGGTCCGCCACGGCGAAGACGTTCTCGAGGTTGTGGCTGATCACGACCACGCCGAGGCCCCGGTCGCGCAGCACGCCGATGAGCTTGAGCACCTGCTCGGTCTGAGAGACACCGAGGGCCGCAGTTGGTTCGTCGAGCAGGACAACGCACGGATCGCCGATGAGCGAGCGTGCGATCGCGACGGCCTGGCGCTGACCACCCGACATCTGCCCCACGTGCACGCGAGGGTCCTGGATGGTGGTAACCGCGAGCGAGTCGAGCAGCTTCAGTGCGTTTTGCTCCATCGCTGTCTCGTCGATGTCGAAGACGGCTCGCGCCAGCCCCCTCGAGAACACCTCTCGGCCGAGGTAGAGATTCGCGACAACGTCGAGGTTGTCGCACAGGGCGAGGTCTTGGTAGACGGTCGCGATCCCCAGCGCGGTGGCGTCTTGGGGGCTCGTGATCTTGACCTGCTCGCCCTTGAAGTAGATCTCGCCTTCATCGCAGAGCTGAACGCCAGCGATGGCCTTGATAAGCGTGGACTTGCCGGCGCCGTTGTCGCCGACGAGCGCGACAACCTCGCCGACGTCGACTTCGAAGTCGACGTCGGCGAGTGCCTGGTTCGCGCCAAACGCCTTACTCACGCTCTTCAGCGAAAGTAGCGGCGACGAGCTAGCCGTCGCGTTCAAAGGTTGTGCTGCGGTCACTGCAGCCCCGCTGCGGCGGCCGCCTTCTCCAGTTCAGGAGTCGTCACGATCTGGTCGAGCGGTCCAGAAGCCGTCGGCGACAACGGTGTCCTTGATGTTGTCCGTCATAACTGCAACCGGCGCCAGCAGGACCGAGGGAACGTCCTTGTTGCCGTTGTTCACAGTACTGAGCGTGAGGGTCGCCGGCGGCGCTTCGCCCTTGGCGAGAGCGACCGCGAGCTCAGCGGCAGCCTCGGCCTCAAGCTTGATCGCCTTGTAGACGGTCATGTACTGCTCGCCCAGCAGAATGCGCTGGATTGCTGCGAGCTCTGCGTCCTGACCGGTCGTCGGCCTCGTGCTGGGATCGATGCCCGCGCCCTTCATGGCCGCGATGGCTCCGCCTCCGGTGCCGTCATTGGCCGCCAGCACGCCGACGAATCCGTCCTTGCCGAGCTTGGTGATGGCCTGATCCATCTGCTGCTGAGCCTTGTCCGGGCTCCAGTCAGGCGTGTCGTACTCCGCGCCGATCTCGACCTTGCCGTCCAGAACGCTGTGTGCGCCAGCCTTGAACAGCGTGGCGTTGTTGTCGGTAGGCGAGCCGTTGATCATGACGATCGTCTTGCCCGCGTTGCCATCGGCGGTCAGCTTGTCCAGCAGTGCCTGCCCCTGCAGATTGCCCACCTTCTCGTTGTCGAACGAGACGTAGTAGTCGACCGGAGCATCCAAGATCAAGCGGTCGTAGCTGATGACCGGAACTCCTGCGGAAGCCGCCTTGGTCACGATCGAGGCCGCCGAGGCGGAGTCGACCGGGTCGAGCACGAGCACCTGCGCCCCGTTGGTCAGAGCCGCGTCGGCTTGTGACTGTTGCTCGGCGGCGTCCTGGTTGGCGTTGCTGTACAGAATCTCCGCGTCGGGGGCAAGCTCCTTGACCTTGGCCTCGAAGAGCGGCTTGTCCTGGGTCTCGTAGCGGGCGGTCTTCGTCTCGGGCAGCAAGAGGGCGATCTTCAGCGGTTCGGCCGTGGTCCCGGCGGTATCGCTGGTAGTGCCACCCCCTCCGCATCCCGCGAGCCCCGCGACCATGCCAACGATCAGCACCGTGGCCGCGAGCCAGATGAGTACCTTCTTCGAGCGCATAGTTGCCTCCCATCTCAAGCTTCCAGGGCCCGACTCCCTCTCGAGCGTCGCGCTCTGGTTGGATTGAATCTGGCAGGGCAACCGACACTCACGTCATTGCGGCACAGATTGCCGCCCTGCGAGGTTCCGTGCACCACACACTATCTGGAAAATACCCATGTCTGCCGCAGGCTACCGCTTCGCGCACCGGACGCTGAGCGAGCACTGCGTGCCGCATTGGCTGCTGGGGTCGAATGCCGAAGGAGGAGGCGCCCTAAGCCGAAGCTCTCCACGTGCCGATGAACATGGTGCACGCGAAGGAGGGGGCATGGCGCAGGTCATCGGCGTCCCGGGAAGAGATGCGGTGTGGAAGAGCCACGAGGAGCTCGCGAAGGCCGCCTCGAAGCTCCAGTGCATGCTGCGCGGGTCGCGCCGCTACGACGAGACCGCCCTCGCGCAAGTTCGCGACGCTATCCAGGAGCCCTCGCACTGGATCGCCGATGCGCTGGGTGAATGCCGAACCGCCCAAGAACTCGAGCGCCTCCCCGACGACTTCGTCGTGTTCCATGACTTCCACCTTCGACAAGCCAACGGTGACCGCGCGCCGTGGAGCGTCGACCACATCGTCGTTGGACCCGGTGGAGTGTTTGTTATCGACAGCAGGCACTGCCGGGCGTCAAGCGTGCAGCCGGCCGTGAGGTCGGGGCGGACCCGGGGGCATCTGCGTACCGTCGAGCGTCAGGCAGCGCAGGTTCACGAGTGGCTCAGGCCGTCCACGCTCACCTGGTCCTCACACGTGTTGGTGCAGGCGGTCGTGGTGCACACGAACGGGCATGCGGGTGTCGAGCAGGCCGATGAAGGTCACGTCTGGGTGCTGCCTTTGCGCATGCTGCGCTCGCGCATCGAGGAACGGCCGCACCGGCTCGATCTAGGCGAAGTGGCGAGTATCAGCAAAGCGCTGATGCAGCGACGGGCCCTCACTCCCGCCGACGCCTTCAGATAGGACGCGCCGCGATTGTCAGACCCCTGGGCTATGCTCGCTCTCAGGAGGTGCCAACGTGGCGAATCGCCTGTCCAAGTCGAGGTTCCAGACCGGCCTTCAGTGCCCCAAGGCGCTGTGGCTGACGTGTCATGCCCGCGAGCTCGCCGACCCCATCGCCGAGAACCAGCAGCACATCTTCGACACCGGCACGGCCGTGGGCGAGCTGGCGCGCGAGCGCTTCAGCGGCGGCGTACTGGTCGCCGAGGACCACACGCAGTCGGCAGAGGCGCTCGAGACCACTCGACGGCTTCTCGAGGATCCACCCCACGCCATCTTCGAGGCCGCGCTTGAGCACGGCGGCGTCTTCGTGCGTCCCGACGTGCTCGTGCGCGTGGGCGAGGGCCTGTGGGACCTCTACGAGGTCAAGTCGGGCACCAAGGTCAAGCCGGAGAACATCACCGACGTTGCCGTGCAGACCTGGGTGCTCGAGGGTGCGGGGCTCCGCATCCGCAACGCCTACCTGATGCACCTCGACAACACGTACGTCTACGACGGCGGGACCTACGATCTGCAGCGGCTCTTCCTCGCCGAGGACGTCACCGAAGACGCACGCGCCTTTCTGCCACAGGTCCCCGGGCTGGTCGCCGAGATGGCCGAGATGCTCGAGTCACTCGAACCGCCGTCGGTGCGCATCGGCAAGCACTGCGACAAGCCCTACACGTGCTCGTTCCACGGCTACTGCCACGCCTTCCTCCCAGACCGTCCGGTGACACAGCTGCCCCGGATCAACGCATCACTGCTCGACTCGCTGATCGCCGAAGGGATCCTCTCGGTGGCGGACGTGCCGCTCGACTATCCGCAGCTCAGTCGCAGCTCAGCGCGAGGTGTGCGAGCTGGTGCGCTCGGGCGAGCCACGCATCGTCGGCGACGTCGAGCGCTCCCTTTCGGGGCTCACCTACCCGATCCACTTCCTCGACTTCGAGACGTTCATGAGTGCGCTGCCGCTCTATCCGGGCACGCGCCCGTGGCAGATGATCACGTTCCAATGGTCGGACCACGTATTGCACGAGAACGGCGACCTCGAACACCGGGAGTTCCTCCACGAGGGTGCTGGCGACCCACGACCGAGCTTTCTCGAGAGTCTGATAGACGCGCTCGGGCAGACCGGCAGCGTCGTGGTGTACTCGCCGTTCGAGAACTCGCGTCTCAACGAGCTTGCCTCCGCGTTCCCGCAGCACGCCACGGCGATCTCCGCCATCCAGGCGCGCATCTTCGACCTGCTGCAAACGGTGCGCACCCACGTCCGCCACCCCGACTGTTTGGGTAGCGCCAGCATCAAGGCCGTGTTGCCGGCGCTCGTCGACGACCTGTCCTACGACGGGCTCGGAATCGCCGATGGCGGCATCGCATCCCTGCGCTACCTTCAGGTGGCGACCGGCCAGCTCCCCGCCGAGGAGTGCCAAGCAGTGTATGCAGACCTGCGCACGTACTGCGGCACCGACACGCTCGCGATGGTGCGGCTACTCGAGGTACTGCGCGAGGCGTAGCACGGTCAGAATGTCAGATATTCTGATATACTGACATTCGAATCGGAGGTGAGCGCGGTGACAGAGTACGTCCGCGTGGGCAAGAGGGGGACGCTGGTGATTCCCGCCCAGACCAGACGCCACTACGGCTTCGACGAGGGCGAGATGCTGGTGATGGAGGAGCGACCGGAGGGGTTGCTCATCAAGCCAGCGCGAACCTACGAGACAGAGGTCTACACACCCGAGCGCACCGCGGAGTTCATGCTGAACAACGCTGTGACGGCCGCCGAATACGATGAGGCCGTGTCCGAGGCGCGCGAGATGGGCGTGGATCCAAGCGCCATTCCCCACCAGCCCCGCCCCGCGTCCTAGATGGATCGCCTGTTCCTGGACGCCAACGTGCTCGTTTCAGCATCGCTCAAACCAGACTCGCGTCTCGCGGAGCTTTGGCACCTCCACGACGCGCGACTGCTCGGCTCACCGTATGTTGTCACGGAGGCACGACGAAACGTGCCCCCGCCAGCCCGGGAACGATTCGAGTCGCTGCTGAAGGCCGTGACCGTCTTGCCCTCAGAGCCGGCAGACTTCGAGATCGACGATGACCCCGAGCTGCCGAGCAAGGACCGGCCCGTGCTGCTGGCCGCGATCGTGTCCAACGCCGACTTCCTGCTCACGGGAGACATGACGCACTTTGGTGAGTGTTTCGGTGGCACCTTCGGTGGCGTCACCATCATGCTCCCAGGCGAGTACCTCAAGGGGCGCTAGAGCCGCTACAACCGGGATCATCTATCGGACGTTCGCCCGAGGTTCTGCGCGCCTAGCTCCCGCTTGCCTCCCACATCTCCCACGCTCTGTCGATGCGCGCGTGCGAGGCGTCGAAGCGCAACTGCGAGGGGTCGAGGTCCCAGCGACCCAACCGCACGCGGTCGAGCGCATCGGCATCCTTGAGCACCCGGAACACGTCCCAACCGCCGTCCGGCTCGGGAAGCCAGGCAGCCGCCAGCTTCGCATGCTCCTCGGAACCGCAGTGGTGCGTCACCGCGAACAACGTCGTTTCGAGGACGAACGGGTCGACCTCGGGGTCGAGATGCAGCCCCAGCCCCACGACCCGCCCCGCGCTCTTGGCTCCGTGGTAGTAGTCTGCACCGTCGTGCGTGCGGCCTATGTCATGCCAGCGCGCGGCGTAGCCCAAGGCCTCGCGTTGCCACTCCTCGAAACCGAGCGTGTCGGCAAGCTCCATCGCGTGAACCCAGACTCGCAACGTGTGCCTCACGCCGTGGATCGTACGAGATGCGTCGTGGCCGTCGGGTCGCACGAACCATCCCGGATCCACTTCCGGTAGCTCGGCGCTGGCAGGCTCGCGTGTCAGAACGTCGACCCAGTGCTCTATGGCCACCGCAGACCCCTCTCGACAATAGCCCCGTCGCCGGAAGCTTCGAGCGGCTTCGCCTGCACGTAGATCTCGCGCGGCGCCTCGTCGAAGTACTTCAGCAGGGCCGGGCATAGCCAGCCCTCCATGTCGTAGTCCGAGCAGTAGTACCAGTTGCCGTCGAACTCCTGCCTACGCCAGACGAGCTGGACGTGGTGTCCAGGGAACGGATCTCGAGAGAAGATCATCGTGAAGCCGCTAGCGGCATCCGGGATCTCCGACACAAGCCGGTCGATCATGGCGTCGGCACCGGAGACGAACGCCTCCTTGTCGAGGCCTCGGCTCTCGTCGTCGAAGACCCACTGCCCGTGGTGCTTGTACGGTGTGATGGTCGATATCTGATTGGCTTGAATCACCTCCTGTTCGATGGTTCTTGTCGTTGCCAAGGGGCCCCGGCTCCCCCGCCGAGACCCCTTGGGTGTGTCGCCCACGGTGCCGCTAGGCGCCCTTGCTTTGCCCCTCGTCGAGGTGGCGCTTCTTCTCCTCGACACTCATCTGCTTCCACAGCGCCGGATCGATCTCTCCCAAGCTCTCCAGCTCGGGGCTGAAGAAGTCCCGGCGCAGCTTCTCGCCATGGCGCCGGTGCGCTGAGACGTTCCTCGACGCGCGCTTCATCGCGTCCAGCGACCCCTGGTGGGTAGCGGCGTAGTTGACCGCATGCCCCGCGCGCATGCCCATCTGCTGGCTCGTCACGTAGCTGTCCTGGTTCGCGCCCAGGTAGATGAACTCGTAGCTAGCGAGCTGCTGGCGGTCGTGGATCATCTGGTAGATCCGGTCGCTCGTGAACTCTCGGCTCGAGTTCTCCTGTCCGTCGGTCATGATCACGAACAACACCTGGTCGGGCTTGTTCGCGGCAACGAAGTCGTCGGTGACGCGCATCGTGTAGCCGATGGCGTCGTAGAGTGCGGTCATGCCGCTCGGCGCGTACGTCTCGTGGTCCAGATCGCGTCACCTCGCGGACCGGTACCGCCTCGGTCACGGTCATGAACCGCGTGTCGAACAGAGTCAGCGTGAAGAAGGCGTTGCCCTCCTCGCGTGCCTGATCGTTCTTGAACTCGTTGAACCCGGAGATCGTCGCGTCGCGCACGATATCCATCGAGCCGGACTTGTCGAGCACGAAGTTGATCAGGATGCTGCGATTCTCAGCATCGTTTGCGGGCTGCTCGGCTTTCTTGGCCATGTCACACACCTCCTGTCTGATGTACAAGGAATAGCACGAGGGTCTGACATCGAACGTGTCCGAGCGGCCGTCTCGTCGGCCCGGTGTCCCGCCTCGCGGCATACTATACTGCGGTGTATATATACTGTCAAGTCAATGTGCAAAGTGGTATAGTCCGCTGGTAGGGAGGTACGCGCGATGGGTGGCACCAGGGTGGGCATGATGATCCGCGAGGCTCGGAAACGGGCCGGACTCACGCTCGAGGACGTCGCCGAGCAGGTCCTGGTGACCCCGGGCGCGCTGTCTCACATCGAGAGCGGACGGCGCCTCCCCAACCCCAGCAACGCGCTGCGCATCGCCGAGGTGCTGGGGATCAAGCCGCGGCTGCTGCTGGACGCGCTCGACTACGAGCACTCGGCACGTCGAGAGCGGTCGGCCTACGAGAGCCGAGACGCCAGCGGGGCGAAGCGCTCGGGCCCGCCCCAGCGCGCGTACTCGGAGCGGCCCATCGAGGAGCTCTTCGCGACGCCCGGCGGCCTGGGCCGCGACGCGTTCGAGGACGATATCCCCGCCTTCGCCGAGAACGCGCACATGCCTCGCATCGCGCCGGGCACAGCACCGTCACCGAGGGACCGGGCGCGGTGGCTCGACGACACGCCGCAGCGCCTCCAAGCGCTCGAGCAGTTGGCCGACACCGCCTCGGATGCGATCCGCACGCTGCGCGGACTGCTCGAGGACGAGGACCCGATGGTTCGCCGAGAAGCCCGCAGGCTGCTGCGCGAGCTGGATGTCAGGCTGCCGGAGGAGTAGGTGGAACGCGCTACTCGTATCTCAGCGCGTCGCCGGGCTTCATCCTGGTAGCACGTCGGAGCGGAAAGGCGATCACAATCACCGTGCCCACCAGCGCGAACACGAGCGACCAGCCGATATAGGCCACGGCGTACGAGGGCGGGAGCGTGAGCTTCATCGCGGACTGCGTCGCCGTGACGATTATCTGATACACCGCGTATCCCACAGGCAGCCCCACGATCCAACCGAGAAACGCGAGGAACAGTCCCTCGGAGGAGAAGACGCGGCGTACGTCTCTCGACTGGGCCCCGATGCACCTGAGCATCCCGATCTCGGTGGTCCGGTCGAGGATGTTCATCACCAGCGTACTGACGAGCCCGATGAGAACGATGAGGACCACAATGAAGCTCACCGCAAGAAACACGTTGGCGAGTGCCTCGTTCTGAATGACGTTTCTCTCCGCGGCCACGTAGTTGACCATGACATCTGTTCGGTGCCCGTCACCCTCGAGGTCGCCTTGAACACGCCGGGTCGTTGTGTCGATCGCCCGGTGGTCCTTCGTGTCGGTGAAGAGGAAGAACCCGTTGACGGCGCGGCCCTTCTCGAGCACGTCTTGCAGCGTTTCGAGGGGTGCATAGACGAACTGGCCGTTGTTCGTGAAGGCCGTGTCGATACCGACGACCTTGAAGTCCTCCGCGCCCGTCGCGGTCATCAGCTCGACATTATCTCCGAGCTCGATGTTCTCGAACTTGGACAGGGCCTCGCCGATGACAACGACGCGTGCGGCGGCCTTGGCCTCCTCGGCGGTCCACCAGCGTCCCTCACCACGCTCGAGCAGCGTTGTGGGGTAGTCGACGGCTGCCGTGTCCTGAACGTAGCCGTAGGTGAGCAGCTTCCGGTCTCTGAGCTCGGTGGTCACCGCCATCACCGGTTCGGCCGACGCCACGCCTTCGATTCGCGCGAGGCGACCCGTCTGGCCCACAACCGTGGGGTTGGTGGGGCTGTCCGCGACCTGGGCCCACATGTCCCACTTCATCGTGTCGTAGGCGTTGACGGTGGCCTCGGTCAGCCCGTCACCCAGGTTGAGCATCGCGATGACCACCCCGACCGCGAAAGCGACCTGAAGTACCGTCGCCACGCTGCGGCCTTTGCGGCGCAAGGCATTCCGGATACCCATCTGAGCCACGCGTGGCACGCCGCGAATCCCCATGAGCGTACGATCGAGGAAGCCCTGACCGAAGTCTGCCGAGATGCCGTGGCTCTCGAGGCCCTTGACGACCGAGATGCGCAGCGTCCGGACGAGGGCAGGCAGCGAGGCCGCGAGAACGACGCCGACGCCGATCGCGATGCTGATGAAGACCGTGGGCCAGTGGATCGCGAATGGCGGCTTGTACCCGAAACCCTGGAATGAGAACGTGCCGCCCACGATGTGGGCGGCTGCAATCCCCAGCGCCGCGCCTATCCCTGAGCCGAGCAGCCCGACGATCGCCGAGGTGGTCAGAAACGAGCGGAACACGGTACCTCGGGTCGCACCTATCGCCTTCATCATCGCGATCTCGCGCGTCTGCTCGGAAATCATCGTGTTCATGGTGTTGGAGATGAGGAACAGGCTCACGAACAGGATCAGGACCGCGAGTATGCCCACGAATCCCATGAGCGTCGCGAATATCTCACGACCTTCCCAGTAGCCCTCCTTGCGCACGTCGGCCAGGTCGTCGAAGGTCACAACCGATGTCCTGGACGCCAAGTCGCGCCGGATTACCTCGACGGTCTGGTTCATGACGCTGGGATTGGTGTTCTTGAGGGCAAAGCCCAGGAAGGTGAAGCCCGTACGCCCGCCGATGTGCTCCACCGCCTCCATGCTCGTGTAGAAGACAGGCGTCCCGCTGCGCGCGGCTGCCCCGTGAATGAAGTTCTTGCCGACACCCGAAACACGCAGGTATACGGGGAGGCCGTCCTGGTCCTGTGCCACGACCATGTCGCCCGCGGAGACCGCCATGACCGAGTTGATCTCGTTGCTCTGGTCGCTGAGGACCTCCATCCCCTTCGGGGACTCGCCCGAGACCACGCGAATCACGTCGACCGCTTGGTTGTCGTAGTCGCGCAGTCCGATCAGAAGCGCCGACTTGGGCCTGCCATTGACCTCCACCTTCACGGGCAGCACGAGCCGCTGGGAGACCCGGTCGACGTTGGCGAGTCCCTCGAGATGGTCGAGCTGCCCCTCCGTGAGGATGATGCCGTTGAGTCGGATGCCCACGTGGTGCATGTTCTCGGCCGCCAGCTCAGCTTTCACGGCGCGATCTGCGAGCGGCGTGATCGCGAACAGGCCGATACCCATGACGCCGAGGGCCACGGTCAGGACGGTGAGCACCGTTCGAGCCTTGCGCCTCGAGAGGTCCTTCCAGGACTTGATCAGCAACGCAGACATGAGACGGCCTTCCTATGCCTGAAGGACCTGGCCGTCGACCATCTCCACTCTCACTCGTGCCTTCTCGGCCAGAGTCGGGCTGTGCGTGACGTAGATGACCGTCTTGCCCTGCGCGTTGAGTTCTTCGAACAGGTCGAACATGGCTGCCTCGGTCTTCGAGTCCAGGTTGCCCGTCGGCTCGTCACCGATGAGGACCTTGGGCTCGTTGACGAGCGCACGAGCTATGGCGACGCGCTGCTGCTGGCCGCCCGAGAGCTCGGAGGGTAGGCTATCCGTCTTGTCGCCGAGTCCGACCAGCTCGAGTCGCTCGCGGGCGCGCTCCTTGCGTTCGGCGACACTACCGCGCCGCAGGAAGTCCATGGGAAGCATGACGTTCTCCAGCGCGGTGAGCGTGGGGAACAGCTGGAAGAACTGAAAGACGATGCCGACGTTGGCGCTACGCCACGCGGCCAGGTCGTCTTCCCTCATCTGGTCGATGCGGTCGCCGGCGATCGTGACCGAGCCACCGGTAGGTTGATCGATGCCGGTGATCATGTTGAGCATCGTCGACTTGCCTGAGCCCGAGGGTCCTACGATCGCCACGAGCTGGCCCTCTTCGATGTCGAGATCGACGCCCTTGAGCGCTTCGAACTCGAGCTTGCCGGTCTTGTAGGTCTTCTGGAGTTCGCGAAGTTGGATGAGTGACATGGGCTTCTCCTGCCGTTGCAGCCCGTTCACCAACACCAATCTGCGGCTCGCGGGTCGGCACGTTCGCGCGTGCCCGAATAGGGATACATTCCCCGCGGGACGAACCGCAACGCTGCCGGCTGCGGATAGCCGCCCCCTACCCCAGCGCCGCCGTGACCTGCTCGACCACCGCGTCGCAGCGCCCAACCGTCGCGTCCCGAAGCGCGAGTGCCTCGGCGGCGACCGACTCCACGAACTCGCGGTCTTCGAGCTGCCCCAGGTTGATCAGGACGTTGAGGTAGGCACCGATCGAGGCGGTGCGCGCGCACGCGGCCGCGACACCGGCATCGGAGAGCGACGGCTTGAATCCGTGCACGCCCACCTGCTCGGCGAGCTCGGCGACCTTGGCGGTGGCGCGCATCACCTCGAGCGGCACCATCGTGGCCTCCCGGGTCGCGGCCTGAATCGCTGCCAGGCGCGTTTCGACCTGCTCGGAGGTTGCCTTGGGCAGCCGGAAGGCGGCCATGACCGCGTCGTAGGCGGCCGAGTCGCGGTCGACCGCGGCCAGGAGCCCGTCTTTGAGTGCCTGCCCCTCAGCGGCCACGCGACGCATCTCCGCATCCTGCTCCTCGTAGCCCTTCTTGCCCACGGTGAGGTTGCCCACCATCGCGGCCAGCGCAGCGCCGAGCGAGCCGCACAGGGCCGCCACCGAGCCACCTCCCGGGGTGGGCGAAGCGGTCGACAGGACGTCGACGAACTCGCGCGTCGACATCGAGGCGAGCCGCGGCTCGTCGGCGGGCTGCTCGAGGACCGCGTACTCGATGACCTTCGCCTGGGGGTCGAAGGGCCCCAGCTGCTCCAGACCCAGCGAGAGGACCGCGGCATCGATCAGCTCGGCCTCGGGCTGCTCGGCCGAGACGCCCTGCTTCTCGAGGAAGTACCTGCCGGTAGCGAGCAGAGCCTGCTTGGGGATGAGCCCCACAAGCTCGCTGCCGGTCACGCGTAGGCCGAGCTTCTCGGCCTCGCGCACGCACTCCTCGAAGGCGACGTGCACCGGTGTGACCTTGTAGTTTGTGAGGTTGAGCGAGACCTGCGCGAAGCCGTACTCGTCGATGAACCAGCCCGTTCCCTTGACGTAGCGGAGCCGCCCCGGCTCGATCACCTTGTCGCCGTGCTCGTCGAGGACGAAGCTGCCGGCAGCGTCGCGCTTGGGGCCGCCGCTTTCGCGAATGACCTGCGCGATACGGGTGGCGAGCGTCGTGTCCTTGGTGTTGAGGTTCACGTTGTAGGCGATGAGGAACTCGCGCGCGCCCATCACCGTCGCGCCGGCGGTCTCGTTGAGTGCCGCGGGGCCGAAGTCCGGCGCCCAGTCGGGGTCGGCCAGCTTTGCGGCCAGCCCCTCGTACTCGCCCTTGCGAACCTCGGCGAGGTTGCGTCGCTCCGGGCGAGTCGCGGCCTCTTCGTACAGAAAGACCGGAATGCCGAGTTCTCGCCCGACCCGCTCTCCCACCGCCCGGGCCAGCTCGACGCACTCCTCCATCGTCACGCCGTCGAGCGGGATGAACGGGCACACGTCGGTGGCACCGATGCGCGAGTGGGCGCCCGTGTGCTGCCGCATGTCGATGACCTCGGACGCGCGCTTGATGGCGAGAAACGCAGCCTCGGCCACGCCTTCCGGCGAGCCGACGAAGGTGACCACCGTGCGGTTGGTGTCGGCGCCGGGATCGACGTCGAGCAGCCGGACACCCGCCGTCGACTCGATCGCCTGCGTGATGGCGTCGATCTTGGTGCGGTCGCGGCCTTCCGAGAAGTTCGGAACGCACTCGACGAGCTTGGATCATGTGCGGTCGACCTCCTGTGATCGAGCTCCACTCGGCACGCGTGGATGGACTCGTGAACGCAGTGCGCTGCGTCCCCTCCCCGATTGGCCGGGGTTCCCGTGCGGACCACTCGCTAGACACTGTACCCCGCGCGCAGGTGGGCCGTTCGTCACGCCGGATTCGGGGAACCCGGGCGATGTGGAGTGACACCGACAGCGCATGCAAAAAGGGCCAGCCACCTGGCCGGCCCGCCCCATCAAGCTCTTATCGGCACGTTCCGCGAAGGACTTTAGAAGTTTCTTGAACTTTTTTCGACGACTTCTTCCGGCGGCGGTTCGGCGCACGTGGACGGCCTCGGCGACACAGTGCGCGAACCAGAAGGTCGCGTACCGCATCCCCTGCACGCAGACGGTTCTGGTGGCCCACCTGAGAGGAGGGCGCTACGCACAGCCCCGGCCACCTTCTCGGCGACCGGGGCTGCTTTGTGTCGGGATCACGGTCGGTGCCAGCACGACACCTACGGTGCGGGCTCCCATCCGTCGCTCAGCGTCTTCATGAAGGCCACCAGCGCCGATTCGTCCTCGGCTGTGAGACCGAGATCGCCGAGCTCGGCCGTGTTGACGTTCGCCGCGACCTCGGGTGCAGGCCAAGGCTCGAATCCCGTACCGTCGTCCCATCCTGCGCCCGGTACGTCGCGCGTGTTGTAGAAGTGCACGATCTGCTCGAGCGACTTGAAGTAGCCGTTGTGTCCGAAGGCCTTGACGTCGCCGTCCGCACGGGCGGAGGTCGACGTTGCGCAGCGTCGGGACCTTGTGCTTCCCGTCGTTCTCTGGCGCAAACGATGCGTAGTCCGCACGGCTCGCCAGGAATCCGCCGAGTCCGTAGTCCACCCAGTCCAACCCCGCGGGATTGAAGACCGGAGGCATCGTGTACCACGGATTCTCGGGGTTTCTCGGCAGCCCGAGATTGTCGAACGTGAAGTCGGTGAAGAGTGCGGGAGTACCGCCCTGTCCACGGGCGATGTGGCACTTGCCGCACTTGCCCTTGCCAACGAAGACGGCAAAGCCCTTCTGCTCCTCTTTGGTCAACGAGGCCTCACCCGCCTTCCATGCGTCGAACTTGGACGTGAACGCGTTGGACTCCGGCGATGCCTCGTATGCAGCGATGGAGAGCGCGATCTGGTCGTACGCCTCGAACGCGAGCGCACGATCCGCATCGCTCAGGGGCACGATGGCACCCTCCGTGGCGCAGAGGACTTCAATGTTCGACGGCCACGCGATCGACGCGGCTGCAGAACCCCACACCGCGAAGAAGTCCGCGGCGTACGGGCCTGTCGTGACCCGGTAGACGACGCATGCGGCATCCCCAAGCCCCTGCTCGACCGGGTTCAGGAATGGTCCCTGTGCTTGGTCGGCAGCAGGGTTGCCGAGCCGCTCGCCGGTCGCACGGCCGTCCCAGAAGTTGCCCCCCTGAAACAGCCCGCTCTTGTCGACGTAGAAGATCGGGGCGAGCGTGGCATAGGCGGAACTCGGCGGCTTGCGGTTGCCGAACCTCCCGAGAATCGACCCCTCATAGACTGCCCCCGCGGCGTTGAGGGCGGAGTCGGGACCGGTCCAGCCCCACGCGGGGTCGTGACAGGTCGCACAGGACTGATTCTGGTTGATCGACAGACTCTCGTCGAAGAATATGGACTTCCCGAGATCCTCGATCGGCGTGAGACCGTTGGCGGCCGCCATTGCCGGCAGCGCGAATGCGATCACGAGCGCACCCGCGACGACCACCATGAGGCCGGCTCTTCGTGTGGTCATCGTACCTCCCCCCTCGGCCCGCGACGCGGGCCACGTCGTAGCCAAGCGTGCCCGCCCCCGCGGACGTTGTACTTGGCCGAAGACGGACTCTGTCCTTGTTGCGTACCCCGCATCTCAGACTGCTTAACGTTTCTGATGCGGCCTGTCCTGGGCGCGCTCGGCCCGCGGCGTGTAGAGCGTCTGGCACGCGGGCATAACGACAGTGTCACGCGCCGACGAGCGGGCAGAGCATCGCTACATCGGCGGCGCGGGCGGGATCGTCCCGCTGGCACGCGGCGGGGGCTCGTGTGATTGCTCCGGCGGGAAGCGGTGCTGCAGTTCGGCGCGCGGCAAGGCCGCCACAAGGCGGTCCTTTGACGGTGCCGAATCAGGGGGTGTGCACCGTGAGCAGACCCAAGCGCCTTGTCGCAACTCTCCTCGTCTTTGTGCTCGTTGTTTCGTTGACGCCAGCGAGCGCACTTGTCGCACAGGAACCTCCACCACCCTCGGCAGCGTACATATGGCGCACCGACGCCTCGGCCGCCGACGGCTACAAGTCGCTCATCGAGGCGGCCGGCTACGACGTCACCCTGCTCACGATCGACGAGGTGGCGGCGGCAGACCTGGCCGCGTACTCACTGGTCGTGGCGGGACCGGAGACCGGCTACGCCTACGACTGGGGCACCGCCGAGGCGGTGAACGCACTGCGCGACGCCGGCACGCCGATACTCGGCCTGGGCTACGGCGGCGCGTGCCTGTTCGGGCAGCTCGGGCTCTCGATCAACTGGGGCAACGGCTGGGTCGGCCCTGAGACGAGCGTGTACGCGTCCGACCCCACGCACCCGGTGTTCACGACGCCCAACGTCATCGACGTGCCGGGCAGCGGCATCGTCTCCGTCTACGACGAATCCGACCACATCGGCCAGTACGCGCCGGTGCTTGCCGCCGATGCGGAGCTCATCGGCCGCGAGCCGGTCGATGAGGAGCACTGGACGCTCGCCGCGGAAGGCCGCTCGATGCTCTGGGGCTTCACCGGCTCGCCGTACGACCTGACGCCCGCCGGCGAGAAGCTGTTCATGAACGCCGTGGCCTACGCGGCCTCTCTCGGAGCCCCAGGAGCCGGCATGCCGGACCTTCAGGTGAGCGATATCTGGCTCGAGGGCTCCACGGTCTTCTACCAGATCTGCAACCTCGGCGATGCGCCTGCCGAGGCGGGACACACGACGCGCCTGTACCGGGGCGACAGCCCCTTCGCAAGCGACGTCGTGGACGTCGTGCTCGCCCCGGGCGCGCGCGAGACGCGCTCGTTCGCGCCCGCGTGGGCACCCACGGCCGGCTCGACGCATGTCTGGACGGTCGCCGACGCGGACGGCCTTGTCACGGAGTCCGACGAGGACAACAACGAGTACTCCGAGACGTGGGGGCTCGACACGCGGCCGCCGCGCATCGTCTCTGCCCCGACCGTCACCAGCATCACGCAGACCTCGGCGAGGGTGAGGTGGGCCGCCAACGAGCCGTGCTCGGGGCGCGTCCGCTACGGCACGCGCGCCGGCGTCTACAGCGAGATGGAGCCGTCGGCTGAGATCGGCA
Source organism: uncultured Actinomycetes bacterium (assembly GCA_963700665.1). Taxonomy (GTDB): domain Bacteria; phylum Actinomycetota; class Coriobacteriia; order Anaerosomatales; family PHET01; genus CAVPCY01. The sequence goes on along the minus strand of CAVOYK010000005.1, from coordinate 20,876 downwards.
CGAGCCACGCCGTCACCCTCGACGGCCTCGCTGCGGCCACGACCTACCACCTCGTCGTGGAGTGCATCGACGACGCAGGCAACACGGCTCGAAGCCGCGACGTCACGTTCGAGACCAAGCCGGTCGCCGACACGACGGATCCATCCATCTCGGTTGTCACCGAGCCCACCGGCGCGTGGTCGTCGCTGCTCGTGGTCGACGCCCAGGACGACACCGGCGTGAAGCTGCTGAAGTTCGCCGTGGACGGCGTCGAGGACGCGGTCGACTACTCTGCTCCGTTCGAGTACAACTGGGATCCCGCGCGCTTCGGCCCCGGTACGCACATGGTCGACATCACCGCCGTCGACGAGACCGGCAACTGGGAGAAGAGCGAGATGGCCGTCGAGGGCGTCTCCGTCCCGGACCCGACGCGCCCGGTCACCAAGATCACCTCGCCGGCCTATGACGATACGCTCTCCGGCAAGGTCACCATCAAGGCGAGCGTGACCGACGACGTGGGCGTTCGCTCGGTCGACCTGATGGTCGATGCCTACATGCGCGGGCATATCGACTACCCGCAGCCGTATCCCAAGAGCAAGACCGCCGAGTTCACCTTCGACACGACGCAGCTCGACAACACCGTCCCGCACACGATCGCTGTGCTTGCCTCGGACGGCACCTGGCGCGCGGGCTACGGCACCGAGCTCGATACCGTCAGGGTCTGGGTCGACAACGCTCCGCCGCCTCCTCCGCCCAAGCTCGCCGTCGTGAAGCGCGAGGTGAAGCGCTTCGGCACGTACTTCCAGGTGATCCTCACCGTGAAGAACACGGGCGGCGAGGACGCGATGCACGTCAAGATCCTCGACCCGGTGACGAGCTTCCAGCCGGTCACCGCCGAGACGAACGCCGCACGCTACAAGGCGACCTGGCCGCAGGGCGCCTCGGCGACCGCCCAGATGGAGATCGCGCCGAAGACATCGATACCGCCTGGCCAGACACGCAGCTACAACTACCTCTGCGTGCCGTTCATGACCGCCGACAGCGGCGTCACGCCGATGATCGGGAACTCCGAGACGACGTTCAAGTTCGAGTCGCCGACGCAACCGGGCGTCTACACGGGCTACGACCAGGCCGTCGCGATGAAGACGACCGGCGGCGAGCCCATCTACGTCGCCCACGCCTCAGCGCTGAAGTCAGCGCTCGACCTGATCGTCACGAGCCCGGAAAACCTGCGAGACCTCTATGGAGCGACGGACGCCGATACGATACTGGCCACGAGCGCCGAACTCGCTGTCGAGCGCGATGCCGCCCTTGGCTATCTCGACATGCCCTCCCGCTTCCCCGGCAGAGAGCTCGACTCCGCCGACAAGCTCGCCGTCGGACGGATGCACGGCGGCAGCATCGACGAGGTCGCGCTGGGCGATGCGTCGGCAAAGCGCATCTACATCGCGCGCGTGGTCGAGACCGCGTCGGCTCCACAAGGACAGCCGCCCGGCTCGCCGGCCGTGCACTCCTACCGCTGGGTCGAATACGACCTGACCGAGAGCGACGTCTTCGAGCCGGGCGATGGGCTCGCGGTCGGCAGCTTCGCAGGAGCGGGTGCTGCCGACAGCATCGTGAGAGCCGACGCAAGTGCAGACAGCCTGGCGATCTACACAGCCAGTGGACTGACGAAGGCCACCACCGGCGTCCCCTTCGACGATGGGGACACGCTCGCCTGCGGGGACCGCACCGGCGATGGCAAGGATGAGATCTTCGTCTTCCGGCAGAGCCAGAACCAGGTGCGCGTCTACACCGTGAACACCGCGATACAACCGAGCGGGCTCTGGTCGGTGAGCCTGCTCGGCACCTTCGCGTGGGAGCTGGAGAAACGAGACTGCATCGCGATGGGCGATGTCTTCGGCGATGCGAACGACGAGATCGTCATCGGCGACAACGACTTCGACAAGATCCGCGTGCTCTCAGGCAACGGCACGCTGCGCACCACGTTCGCCAAGTCGATCGCGGACGGCGACAAGCTCGCCGTCGGGCGTCCTTTCGCGGGGACGGCCTCCGGGGCCGCCGGAAAGGCCATGATCGCGCACGCGAGCAAGGTCACCGGCTTCGCCGTGTGGCTGAACGCGACTGGCACGAGCAGCTACGCGCTCACCAACGTCGGCTACCAGAACGGCGACCTGTTCGGAGCCGGACGGCTCACGCCGAGCGCTCTGAGCGACTCGGTGATCGTCGGCAGCATCGACGACAACGGCTTCGAGCTGCACGCCGCCGGCGAGAGCGGACGCGAGGAGCTGCGCAACCTCATCGCGGGCGACACCAAGGGCGTCCTCGCCCCACAGGTCTTCGCGACCGGCGCGTGGAGCAAGCGGCTCGCCTCGAACTGGGTGAGCTCGGGTGCGCTCACGATCGTCGGCGAGAACGAGATCGTCCCCTCATGGGGCAACCGCATCTTCGGCACCGTCTACGCGAACATGGGCGGAAACATCGGAGACTTCCCGCTGCGAGCCGACATGACCGACTACCCCTATGCGAGCACGGTCGGTGAGGAGATCGTTCCCGAGCTCTCGTGCGGGCGCATCATCGGGAACTCCGCCGATGAGATCTGCAAGGCGATGCGCGCGAGCATCGCGGTGGCTCGCGGCGAGACCGGCCATAGCTTCGACCGCTCGGACATCACGCTTGTGAGCGGCTTTCCTGCAGGCCTCGGTGGAGGCGCAGCGAGTATGGACTTCTGGTCCGACATGCGCGGGATCGACTCGGTGCTCAAGTCCCAGGGCTTCACGAATCGAGGCTGGATACACGCGCCGAACTTCGTGGTGTCCAACGCCGACGGCAGCGTCAATCAGGCGGCCACCAAGGCGTCGGCGCTCAGCACGATCTGGGGACAGGTCGTCGATACCGATCTGCTGGTCCTGGCAGGCCACGGCAACGGCGGCGGCTGGGACGTCATAGACTCAGACGACTTGCTTGCGCGCAACGACCCGTTCGGCTCGGCCGACCCTGTGGTCTACGGAGCGGCATGCTCGACCGGCATCTACTCGCACGCGAACTCGTTCGCAAACGCCATGCTGAACCGCGGTGCGGCCGTCTACTTCGGCGCCACCAACTGGGGCCTTGGCACCCACCGGTGGATACACACCCTCTACTTCGACACGTGGCGCACCGGGGTCACCGTCGGCAAGGCCGCGCGTGACGTGAAGCGCCAGACCGCGTACTCCACCGTGCCGGCGATGCCGGGAGTGTTCGTGGACATGCCGAGCTACGTGTACTCGGACAAGCACGCGCAGTACTACGGTGCGATCTACCACGTGTTCGGCGACCCGGAGTTCGGGGCCGAGGGGCCGGTGATGTCAGCTGCCGCCGCGCAAGACGCGGCGTCTGCCGCCGTCGCCGCCGATTCGCTCGAGGCGCTCACCGGACCCGGCACCGAGACGATCGACGTGGACATCCCCGACTACGAGGTCACTCGGCTCGCCGACCGCGACGAGCTGACCATCCCGGGCGGCCAGGTCCTCAGCGAGGATCAGCGGCCTGAAGTGCCCATCTACGTGGTGACCCGCGAGATACCCAAGGGGCTCGCGATCACGGGCGTGCGCGTCACCGAGCGCTCGGAGCCGACGCTGCACGCAGGCCTCGAGCTGCCGCCGCTCGTCGACGCGGTGAACGCAGACGCGTCGGACGTGCTGCCGTACGCGCCCGTCGCCTCCGCAGGCGACTCGACCGACCCGGCTGACCCCTCGGCACGCGACTGGTGGCCGAACGCCGAACCGGCGTGGCGCGTCATCGAAGGCGTTGAGTCCGACACGCTCGCGATCACGCTCTTCCCCGTCGACTACTCCGCGGCAACGAAGGACGCGAGGTTCTTCAAGCAGTGGACGCTCGCGGTCGATGTGGCCGAAAGCCCGCTGTCGCTCGCAGCGGCACTGACCGACGCACGTACGTATCCGTCCGGTGCGCCCGTGACGCTGAACGTCGCGCTCGAGGCAGGCGCGATGCCACCCGATGTCGTGCTCGAAGCGAGCGTACGTGACACCCTCGGCAACGTCGTCGGCGGATTCCCGCTTCGCTCGCTTGCCGAGCTCGGGCCCACTTCGACCTTCTCGGCGGTGTGGAACTCCGGCACCACCCCACCAGGGCCCTACGTGGCCGAGGTGGTACTGAAAGACGCCGAGGGGCAGGTGCTCGACCGGACCACGACCGCGTTCGCGATCGGTTCGGCCAGCGTGCGCGCGGACTCGCTGACGGCGACGCCCGAACACTTCGCGCCCGGCGAGATGGTCGATCTCGCGCTCGCTGTCACCAACGAGGGCGACCTCGAGACGGACGGCACGGCGATGCTCAGGGTCTACGACCGCGATGACGTCGAGGTCGCCGCGTTCCAGAAGGAGATCGCGGGACTCGCCGCCGGCCAGTCCCGGACGATCGAGTTCGCGTGGGACACCTCCGGTGTCGAGCCGGGAGTCTACGAGGCGCGCGCGTTCGTCGCGTACGGCGGTGGGCGCTCGAACGAGGTCACGGTGCGGGTTCCGAGCTCGACGCCGCACGCCGACGCCGGACCCGACCTCGTGATCGAGCGCGACTCGGCGAGCGGTGCGCACGTCACGCTCGACGGCTCCGGATCGTCGAATCCGGGCGGCGGAGCCCTCGGCTACGCGTGGAGCTGGAGTGGCGGAGCGGCGAGCGGAGTCGCGCCAACGGTCGTCCTGCCCGCGGGTGACACCGTCGTGACGCTCACGGTGAGCGACGGGGCGCTGTCGGACAGCGACACGGCGCTCGTGCGCGTCGTCGACACGACGCCGCCCGCGCTCTCCATCAGCGTCCCAACGCCGCACGAGGCGCTTCAAGACGGCGTGATGCTGCAAGCCGATGCCTCCGACTGGAGCGGCGTTGCCAGCGTTGAGTTCTCCGTTCGGATCGCGAACGGCGACGCCGGCACGCCCGTCGGCCTGGAGCATCTGCCGGCCGTACGCGTCGCGGGCAGCGCGGAAGACGGCACGTGGGCGTATCCCTTCGAGACGCTGGCTCTGCCCGACGGCTACTACCTGGTTCGCGCTCGTGGTCTGGACGCCTTCGGCAACGAGGCTTGGGCCCAAAGCGTTCCGGTCTCCATTCGCAACTGGGCGCTCGTGGAGATGCTGCCTTCGTCGCAGCGCTTCCAGCCGGGGCGCACCGTGCCGGTGAAGTTCACCGTCTGCGTGGCCCCCGTGGTCGATCCGCTGTGTTCGTTCGTCTACAACGAGGAGCTGGAGATACGCATCTACGACACGAGCGTGCCGTCGACCCCGCAACAGGTCTCCCACTTCGGCACGTCGTCGACCGACTACCGCATCAACCAAGCCGACAGGTTCTACATCACGAACTTCAAGACCGCAAAGAAGCCGGCGACCTACCGGGTGGAGGTGTGGAGACCCTCGTCGGACTCATGATCGGCAGCTTCACGTTCGAGACGTCCAAGTAGGCGTGGCTCGCTTCGCCGCGGGCCTCGCTACACGTTGAAGCGGATGTTCATGATGTCGCCGTCGGCGACGATGTAGTCCTTGCCCTCGATCTGGAAGAGGCCCGCCGCCTTCACGGCCTGCTCGCTGCCGTGCTCGATGAACACCTCGTAGGGCATGACTTCGGCGCGGATGAAGCCGCGCTCGAGGTCGGAGTGGATCTTGCCCGCGGCCTTGCGGGCGTTCGTCCCGCGCGTGATCGTCCACGCGCGCACCTCGTCCGGGCCCACGGTGAAGAAGCTCATGAGGTCGAGCAGCCCGTAGGCGGTCCTGATGAAGCGCGCGAGTGCCGACTCGGTGAGTCCGAGGTCTTGGAGGAAGACCGCCTGATCGTCGGCGTCGAGCACGGCGATCTCGGCCTCGACGCTCGCCGAGAGGACCAGGCCCGCCGCTCCGAGTTCATCGATGCGTGCTGCGAGGTCGTCGGGCAGTGGGTCGGCGGCGCGGTCCTCGTCGCAGTTCACGACGACGAGCAGCGGGCGGTCGGTCAGCAGCTGGTAGCCCTTGAGATGGTCGCGATCGAGCTTCTCGGCGGAGAGCAAGCGCAGCGGCCTGCCCGTCCTCGAGAGCCTCCTTCATCAGCTCGAGGCGATCGCGGTCCGCTTGCGGCGCGTTCTCCTTGCGCGCCCGCGCGAGCAGCCCCTCGACCAGATCGAGGTCGGCCAGGGCGCACTCGTCCGAGAAGGCGTTCAGGTCCCGGAGGGGATTCGCGTCGCCCTCGACCGCCGGGTCCTCGAAGTCGCGCAGCACGAGCGCGAGCGCCTCCTGCTCGCGGATCGTCGCGATCGCCCTGCTCGACAGGCCCCTGCGCTCCGCCCCGTGCTCGCCGGGCACGTCGCAGAAGGTCATCTCGGCGTAGGTGGTCTTCTTGGGGCTGAACATCTCGGAGAGCCGGTCGATGCGCTCGTCGGGTACGCGCACGGTACCCAGGCGCACCTCGCCGCCGTAGCCCACCGGCACGTCGAGACCGGTCATCGTGTTGAACACCGTGGTCTTGCCTGAGCCGGCGAAGCCGACGAGTCCGATCTTCACTACTGCCTCACCTATCCGCGCGACGCCGCGCCGTTGCGATTCCGAGAAGTACCTGCATGTCTGAGTCTTCCCTCGGCCGGCGAAAGGAGCCTCCGAAGTCAGCGCCCATTGTCGCACTATCGGCCTGCGGAGGGATGGGGCGGCGGAGGCGGAGGCGCGGCGCTGGGTAGAATCCACCCGAGTGCGCATGGTCGCCGTTCGTGCGCAACACGTTCGAGAGAACCTGACCGATGGGGGCGCCTTGTGGCACGTGTGAGACGAGCCGTGGAGCTGGGGTTCATCGGAATCGTCCTCGTCGGATTGCTCGTCGGATGTACGCCCACGTCGACGGCACCGCTCGAACTCGGCTCGGCGGACTCCGGGTCGAGTCAAACGCTCGCGGTGGGGCAGCAGCTCAAGGTCTCCCTGGACTCCAACCCCACGACGGGGTATCGGTGGGCCGTCGATGGGGCCTTGCCGCCTCAGCTGGAGCAGCTCGGCGAGCCGGAGTTCACCGCGCAGTCCTCGGCGCTCGGGGCGGGCGGGGTGGAGACCTGGACGTTCGTCGGCACGTCCGCGGGAGCCTGCACGCTCAAGCTCAAGTATTGGCGCTCCTTCGAGCCGACGGCGCCTCCTGCCGATGCGTTCGAGGTGAACCTCGACGTCCGCTAGTCACGAGTGGTTCTGCGGACCACTCCTCGCACGCGAACCGGAGACCCATGAGAGCAGTCGTATGCACGGGCTACGGACCACCGGATGTGCTCGAGCTCGCCGAGGTGCGAAAGCCCGTTCCGAAAGACGATGAGGTGCTGATCCGGATCCGCGCCACGACGGTGAGCGCGGCCGATTGCGAGCTGCGGGGGTTCGACTTCGCCCCCTGGATCTGGCTGCCTCTGCGGCTCGGGTTCGGCATCCTCAGACCACGACAGCCCGTGCTCGGGCAAGATCTCGCCGGCGACGTCGACTCGGTGGGAAGAGACGTGAAGTCCTTCAGGGAGGGCGACCGTGTCTTCGCGGCGACCGGCATCGGTCTGGGGGCCTACGCGGAGTACATCTGCCTGCGCGAGAACCCTGAGACCGGGGCGATCGCGACGATGCCAGAGAACGTGAGCTACGAGGAGGCCGCGGCCGTGCCCTACGGGGCGGGCGAGGCCTTGCAGTTCCTGCGGAAGGGGAACGTCCGGAGCGGACAGAGGGTCCTGATCAACGGGGCGGGAGGGAGCTTTGGCACCTTCGCGGTTCAACTTGCCAAGATTCTCGGGGCGCACGTGACCGCGGTGGACAGCGCGCCGAAGCTGGAGATGCTGCGCGCGATCGGTGCGGATCGCGTCATCGACTACTCCCAAGAGGACTTCACCGCCGGCCCCGAGACCTACGACGTCATCTTCGATGTGGTCCGCAACACGCCGTCTGGTCGGATGGTGGGGTCGCTGACCGAGAACGGGTGCCTGCTCATGGCCAATCCCGGGTTCTTGCAGATCGTTCGCGCCAAGTGGGCGGCAAGGGGTGGCAAGAAGCGGGCGTTGTTCGCGGGATCGGGTGGAACGAACGAGGACTTGGTCTACCTGCGAGGCCTCGTCGAAGAGGGCACGCTGCGCCCGGTCATCGACCGGCAGTATCCGCTGGAGGAGATGGTCGAGGCTCACCGATACGCCGAGACGGGGCAGAAGCTGGGGAACATCGTCGTCACGGTTGCGTAGTCGCGGCGCATGAAGTCGAAAGGCAGGTGGCCGAGCGGGCCGCGCACCTACTTCGACAACGCGACCAGCGCCGAACCGTACTTCTGGAGGAAGTATTGCCGCTTGTCTTCGGAGAGAGCCGCGAGGCGCCACGGCTCCAGGTTGTCGTGGATGTCGGCGAGTTTGACGCGCAGCGCCAGTGGATTCGACCGAATGCGCTGGTAGTAGGCGTCCAGCGACTCGTCCTCTGCATGCGTGAGGGTCACGACAGCGTCGACGATCTCGCCAGAGAACATCCCGCGAAGCTCGTCCTCTGTCGTCGAGGTGTCCTCGAGAACGTCGTGCAGGAGCGCGACCGTTTTGGCCGCATCGTCCTCGAGCTTCGAGGCGACTCGCTGGGGATGAGCGAAGTAGGGAGCCCCCGACTTGTCCGTCTGCCCGGCATGCACAGCGCGCGCAAGCTCGGCGGCCGCCGCAACCTCAGGTCCCGAACCGTCAAACATCTCGGTGTCCTGTGCCAACGCAGCTCCAATCTGTAGCTCAGTCGCCGACGCGCGACCAGAACTCGTAGGGAATGCCCTGTTCGTCCAAGAACCGTTGCAGGATGAACGACGGGTCGTCTGAGTAGCGCTGGGCCAGCGCCTCGAGAACGTCCTCACCAGCAACCGAGAGCAGCCACCAACTTCTCGACATCCTGCGATCGAATCGTCTCTGCCCATTCGTACTCGGTGAAGCCCGGGCCCCAGACTCGCTCAACGCCGCGCCAAGGTCCTGGCCTTCGATCGTGAGCGTCCCGTCTGCGTGCAGCGTGGCCTCCAAGTGCCGGCTACCGCGTGCGCCGCGGGTCTCGCGAAGGGCGATCGATCTGCTTGACATACGCGTCCCCCCTTCCCAATGCGGAGTATGGCAGCCGCCACTGACACTGGGACATGTCGTTTCGCGAGAGACGCTGCAGCGTCGTCAACGGACAAGCCGTCGGGCGAACAGGCCAAGGGCTGGCGGTCCCTCAGAACGCATACGTCAGACGCTTGTTCGCCTCCGAGATCATCTTGTTCGCGAACAGTAGATCGATGATCCGACTGATGTCGGCGTAGGACAACTGCGCCTTCTGCGGCGGCACTGGACCGTGAAACCAGATGTATGCGCGGCATCTGGGCAAGGACGACCCCTCGGCTCAGACCGACTAGATGCCGATATCCCTTTCGAGCTCGAACCGAGGGGGAGACTTGGCTGTCGTCATTGGAACCGCGGGTGACAGCGCCCGCCGAAACGCATGGGTCGGTCGACTCGCGCTGCCTCTTGCCCTCGTCTTCATGAGCACGGCACTTGTGGCCGCGCTGTCCTGGAACTCACGGCTCTCCGGGACCCAGCGAACGATCGGCATCGTCATTGTCGGCGCCGAGTTCGCCTTCTTCATGTGGAGAGACCGAGCGTGGTATCTCGAACTGCTGAGCGACCTACTGGCCAGCAGCTCTTGGATGCAAGGGGCCGAGGGGGAGCGTCGGGTAGGCGTGCATCTCAACAGCCTCTCCGACGACTACGTTGTGTTTCACGACTTCAGACCCACCGACAGCGAGGGACAACTTCAACCCTGGAACGTGGACCACATCGTCGTTGGTCCAACCGGGGTGTTTGTGATCGAGACGAAGATGTACTCGCGAGCGCGGGTCCTCCCGGCTGAGAAGGAGCACGCCACAGCGAGGAACGTTCGGCAGGTCGCGCGGAACGCGCTCGAGCTGAAGGACAGACTCGTCCTGTGGTCCGGTGGCGCACTCTCGGGAACCTTCGTCGAGGCCGTCCTCGTCTACGCTCAGGACAACGCCTTCGTCGAGAAGCTGCGCGAGGGTTCGACGCAGGTGCTCCCACTGCAGTACCTGCTCAAGAACATCATCGGCCGCCGAAAGCACGATCTATCCCAAGAGCAGGCCTACCGTGTGGCGAGGGCGCTTGCGACCCGATTGAGCGACCGCAAACGAGGGGAATCATCGAACGAGTTGGACCGCCTTGATAGCCTCTACGCTGGGGCCAGAACCGCTGCTGTCAAGATCGACGCCGCGGAAGCCGGACCCACGGGGGCTCAGAACGACTGCCCGCTTTGCGGCGCGCCTCTGATGCGAATGGTCGCGAGAAAGGGGTCCTTCAAGGGCCGCGCCTTCATGGGATGCAGCCGATGGAGGTTGACCGGGTGCGCCTACAAGCTGAACCTTGAGGAGTAGGCGACTACTCTTGCTGCCCTAGTCCCTGGTCGGACCGAGCTCTGGCGGCTGCTCCTGCGTCCAGCCCCATCCCATCCATCGGCTCCCACGGCAGCTGGTCGCGCCACGACTCGTGCGCCACGACCACCACTCGGCTCAGCGCCCGAGTCACCCCCACATACAGCAGCGACCTCACATCCGTGACGTCGCGCCACGGAAACTCGCCTGTGACCGGGTCCACATCCGTGATCACCACCGCCGGCCATCGTCAGCGAAGTGCTCAGGGTCGAAGATGAGTCGCGGGACGGTGCCGACGAACATCGTGCCGCCGTAGCGCGTCACCCACGAAAAGAGGCGGGTCACTACTGCCACTAGAGACGCACGCAGGGTTCTGCCCGCGCGGGGCGTCGACACCCGCGCGCTATGTAGCACACTCGCGCTGACCGCGCCGACATCCTGGCCGGCGAGATCTTCGACCCGACGCCCTAGTCAACCCCCGAAGGGACCTTGGCGGTGGACTACCAGATCGTACGCTGCGAACCGGATCGCCTTGCCGAGCTCTTCGAGCTGCGCGCCCGCGTCTGGATCGCCGAGGGCGCCGATCCACGAGCATTTCCAAACGGCTCGTGGCCGGATGCTCACGATGCGCACCGTATCCACTGGGTCGTGCTCGACGGCGACCACATCGTGGCCGGCGCCTCTCTCAGCCTTCATCCGGACCTCTCGCAGCTCGAGGAGCCGCACGCCTACGAAGCCATCGTCCCGCCCGCACCCGGCCTCATCGCCGCACCTGCCCGGGTGGTCGTCGATCGCGACCATCGAGGCCGCGGCCTCGCCCAGGCCCTGCTGGACCTGCAAGACGAAGCCGCCAGGGAGGCCGGCGCGGTGCTTGCGGTACGCCAGGCTTCGCCCGGCATGCGCGGAATCCTCGAGCGCCGGGGGTGGAGAGCGCACGGCCCCGGCCCGCTCGACCCGCGCTTCCCCGGCGTCGAGTTCACCGTCATGAGTCTTGCGCTGGACGGCCACACGTGAAGCGCATGCGTCGGCTCTACAGAAAGCTCAAGAAGCGTGCCGCGAAGACGGCTCCCGGCAGGTGGCTTCGGCACGTCCGCAAGCAGTACCGGTACCGTCGCGACACGAGACGCAACTGGCCGCGCATCCTCATCCTCGACGAGGCCGGCAAGCCCTACTTCTACACCGAGTGGATCGATTGGACGGCGCACCACGACCCCGAGCTGCACGCGCTCGTCCACCTCGACACGCTCCCGTGCGAGTTCTACCCGGGTACGGCACTGCTCCACGCGTGGGTGCAAGACCCCGTCGCCGAGCGCAACCCCGAGCTTCACGCTCAGCTCCAGCTCGTCGAACTCGCCGCCGCAGCCGCCGGCGCGCAGGTCATCCACCCTTCCCGCGTGCTCTCTCACTCGCTGCGCGACGAGCAGTTCGAGCGTCTCGCCCGCGCAGGGCTTCGAACGCCGCGCGTCGTCGACGTCACCCGCGGCTTCGCGACAGGCCTCGGCGGACTCACGCTGCCCATCGTCGTGCGCAAGAACTGGGGCCACTGCATGGCGCTCACGCGCATCGACACCCAAGAGCAGCTGGCCGAGTGGCTCGGCGCCCAGGAGCGCACGACCGGCCAGTGGGTCGCGACCGAGTACATCGAAACGGCAGGCCCGGACGGGCTGTACCGCAAGTACCGCTACATGCTCTTCGGCGAGCACGGCGTGTGCCGTCACCTCATCATCTCGCCAAACTGGGAGGTCCGTCCCAAGGACCGCGTGCTGACCGACGAAACCATCGCCGAGGAGCTGCGTTTCGTGCGCTCGCCGTGCGAGCACCACGACATCCTCGATGCCGCCCGCCGCGAACTCGAGTTCGACATCGCCGCGTTCGACTACAGCTTCGACGAGCACGGCGAGATGATCGTGTGGGAGGTCAACCCCTACCCCGACCTGTCGACCCCGAGGACCGCCCCGGCGAGTACCTCACCGACGCGGTCGTCGCGACCAACGAAGCGCTCGCCGCCCTGTACCGCGACAGACTGCAGGCCGCCAGTGCGCCTCTGCGCTCCTAGCCTACGCCTCGCTACAGACCGAGGTAGCGGCGAACATCGATGCGGTCGCGAGCTCGCGCTCGACGCTGCGCGCGACGTTCCCTACGCGCCCCACCAGCGAGACGTTCGTCGCCTGCACGGTGCGCGCCTTGTCGTAGAACACGTTGTCCTCGAGGCCGACGCGGGCGCCGTTGCCCATCACGATGCCAAGCGCGTTCATGTCGAGCTGTGAGTCCCCGATACCCGCCACGCAGAAGTACGACTCGTCGGGCAACTCAGAGGCGATCAGTCCCAATGGTGCAGACGCGCCTGAGCAGCCGCGATGTTGCCCAGGATGATGTTGAAGAAATACGGCGGCGGAAGAGGTCCTTCTTGATCAGATAGTGGGCGAAGTTCACCATCCCCCAGATCGAACACCTCGAGTTCGGGCTTGATGCCGCGACGCGCATATCTTCGGCGAGGCGCACGACCATGTCGGGACTGCTGACGCTCGCCGAGCGGTTGAAGTTGACCGAGCCCAGCGTGAGGCTGGCCATGTCCGGCTTGACGTCCCCGTCGAGGAACAACACTGCCGAGCGCTGCTCGAACTCCTGGTACGTGCGGCCGCTCGTCGTCACGGTCACGACCAGATCGGGGTGATCGGCGCGCACGCCCTCGATGATGCGTGCGAACACGTCCCGGGCGTGCGTGGGCGACTCGTCATCTCCGCGCGCGTGCAGGTGCGCCATCGACACACCGAGCGGAACGCAGCGCTTCACATCGTCGACGATCTCCTGGGGCGTGACAGGGACCGACGAGTTCATGCCCTTGGTCGGGATCATGCCCGTGGGAGCAAGGTTGATTATGGTCTTGGACGGCCTCGCCATGCTGCCTCCTCCAATCGCCATCTGGCAAAGCCGCTCGACCTCCAGCGCCGAGAGACGTTGACTACCTGACCGTGACGTAGTCGTAGCCGCTCGACCACGCTGCGGCATGACCGCTGTCGGCGGGTGCGTACGCCCGGACGCGCCACTTGCCACGAGACGACAGCCGGATCGAACGTGCGTACTTCGAGTACGTCGAGTAGTTCGTCACCTTCGCCGATGACGTAGCCGTAGCTCTTCCACCGCCCGACGAGGTCTTCTTCCACTTGTAGATCCGCACCGGATAGCGTGCCGGCGCGTGTGTCACGGCTTGAGGTACCCGTAGACGGTGTAGTGCTTCGTGCGCCGCATGTACTTGGGCGCTTTGGGCGTTCCGACCCATGCGCGCGGTTTGGCCGAGATCTACCGACGACGTGGACTTCGGATACGACGGATCCCCGAGGAACCTCGCTCGCAGGTACACGCGCGAGTACAGCGGGTAGGTGGCCGTGTACGCCCATCCAGACTGGTTCGTCAGCGACTGCGAGAAGTTGTACCAGCCCTTGCCGTCCCACGAGTAGTCGAAGGCGACCCACTGCGCCGACAGGCTCCCACCCTGCGCGGTCACGACCCTTGCCGAGACGATCGCCTTGCCCCCGTAGCCGAGCGTCGAGGGCGCCGACGCCGAGGTCGTGGTCCCCAGGTACTCGTAGTAGCCCATGTCGGTCACGGCCGTGCCGTTGCCGTCGCCGTCGATGGGCCTGGTCTTGCCGAACGCGTCTTTCGACGTGTGAGTCACGGGATCGCCCGTATCGATGCACGGAGAACCCGGCTCGAGCCGGTAGGAGAACGTCCAGACGTAGTGGAACAGCGGGTCGGTGTGGATGACGCCGGTCCCGACCGTGTTGCCGTCGCCGGCAAGGTCGGTGTCTTGGGTGCACGAGTAGTTGATGGTCGCGTTCGTTGACGTCCTCACCCGCGTGGCCCCACACGATGGAGTTCCTCAGTTGGAACGAACCCGGTCCCGCCGACATGCCGTTCCAGGCACCGCCGGTGTTGTTCGCGATCGTGCACCCGTCGAGCGAGGCCGAGGCGGAGTCGCGCTGATCGCGCCGGTCGCACCTCCCTGATTGCCCGCGACAAGACAGTCGTTCAGCGTTGCACTGGCATACGTCACGTAGAGACCGCCGCCGTCTCCTGCCGTCTGGTTGTCGAAGATGAGGCACCGTTCTATCAGTGGGTTGCAGCCGTACACGTAGATGCCTGCGCCACTTACGGCACCCGCGTTGTTGCTGGCGACGTAGGTGTCCGAGATCGTGTACTCCCCCGACGATGCGGAGATCATGATTCCTCGGCCCTGGTTGTAGCGGATGCGGCAGCGCTTGAGGTGCGCGCCCCCGTACGGTCCGACCGCGGTGATGGCGACGGCTCCGTTCGTCGCCCCCTGGTTCGACTCGATGTCGCAGTCCTCGATCGTGGCCAAGGTGTAGACGCCGCAGAAGATCGCACTGGTACCGGTGTTCGAGGTGACGTCGGTATTCACGATCTTCGGCTTCGAGACACCGTCGGCCACGCCCATGACCTGGATACCGGCGCCCTGGTTCCCCGCCACGCCGTTGCCGAACACCAGACAGTCCTCGACCAGCGGCCAGCCGACGACGTCGCCAGTCGCGTTGCGCGCCACGGTGATGCCCGCACCGTCGCCTCTTGCCTTGGGTGATGCTGAACCCGGACAGGACCGTGCCGGCCGCCGCATTGGTGATGTTCACGACGGGATGCAGACCGTCACCCTGGATCTTCGTGACGAACGCCCCGTTCGTGCTCTTGAGCGTCACGCCCGACGGCAGGTAGATCGGGAAGTCCTGCTCGGCTTCCTTCTGGTACGTCCCGGGACGCACGAGGATGGTATCCCCGGACAGTGACTGCGAGACGGCGAACTCGATAGTCCGCCACGGGCTCGCCGAGCTGCCGGTGTTGGCGTTGTCGCCTGCCGCGATGTCGACGTAGTGGGTGGTCCCAACCGCCGAGGCGGGCGCGACCACCACGAGGCCGACCGCGAGCGCAGCGAACAGGACGCAGACCCACAGAGCAATCCTCATTGAGCGCATGGCGCACACCTCCCCCTCGGCGGCGCCTCGCACGCGGGCGACGGCCGCCCCTCAGAGGGCTATACCCAGCATCGCGAGCTCCGCGGCGCAGTGACCGCTCGAAGACATCGTGGACTCCTCGGAGGTCATCGGGGCGGCTCCCGCCTACAGCGAATCCCGCGTGGTGGCGTCCAGGTCCACCTGGATGCGCCGCCCGTTCTGCAACTCCATGCGGACCTCTTCGCGCGGCTCGTACTCCTCGCGCGCGCCCAGGACCTCGCGGAGCTCGGCGCCGTCCGACCTGAACGCCCCGCCGAACCGAGCGCCTCGGATGCGGAACTCCGTACGCTCCAGCGCGCTCGCCTGCATGATGCTGCGCACGCGGGCAAGCCCACCCATCAACTGGAACCAGCCGGCGTCGCACGTCGCGCAGACGAGGTTGCCGCCGCCCATGCTCAACAGCCCGCCGAACGACGACCATGTAGGCCTCGGCCCCACAGGCGGGGCACGTCTGCACGAACGGCCAGCCCGCCGACCACAGCACCCGCAGGGCGCCGATCGGCAGCGGCTGCTCGGACGGTCCGAAGCTGAAGCTGCACGCGTCTTGCGGGAACTCGAGCCAGGGATCGAGTGCGCGCCCCTCCTCCCACGCGGCGAGCAGCAGCCGGACGACCTCGGCTTGCGCGGGGTGGGGTCCGCCGCTCAGTGCCTGCAGCGAATCGTAGAGCGGCGACGGGGTGAAGCGGGGTCGGGGTTGCGCTCGGGATCGCGCGACGAGAACAGGCGCCACAGGTCCATGGCCATCTCCTTCTCGGCCATGGGTGTCGCCCATGGCGCTTTAGCAGTTGGTTTCGCGGCTGCAATCTGCTCTTCAAATCCCGCGTGCCGTCATCGGTGGCGGCAAACCGTGCGATTCACACTATACGGATGGGGTCTGACGTCAAGGCGTCAGCTCACTTGCCAACCTCCCAGTCCAGGATGTAGTACCTCTGCTCGTCCGTCTCGGGCGAGCTGGTGTACTCCGACTTGGGGCACTGCTGCCAGAGGCGCTCGAGGGACTCGAGGGCCTGCTCGCCACCGTGGCGCCTGGCCAGCCAGCACCCCACCACGGTGCCCGTCCGGCCTATCCCGCCCAGACAGTGAACGTAGACGAGCCTGCCGTCACGCAGGTGCGCGTCTATGACGTCGAGTATCTCGGCCATCGCGTCTAGGGACCTCGGCACCGTCCCGTCCACTATCGGGAGCCGGACGTGCTCCGCAGGCTCGACCAAGTCGTCATACGGCCGCAGTTCGCCCCGCGCCGTCAAATCAACGAACACGTCGACGCCGGCGCTCAGGAACGCCTCGATCCTGGCTTCAGCGACCTCGCGTGCGCCGGTGCCCGGGTACTCCCCGGCGAGGAGCCGGCCCTCGGACACCCAGTATGAGTTCGGTATGGGCCGCTCGGTCACGTATGCACCCTCCTCCAACCGGCTAGCCCGCTACCGCCGCGAACTGCCGCTCTCGCCGCGCCGCCCTCGGCGCCGACCCCGTCCGTTGTCCCTGCGACTTCGCGTGCGCGATGTGCCAGCCGTTCCCGTGCGGGCACTCGTAGATGTGCATCAGTGCGTCAGTGCGCCCGCGCCTGCGGTTGTCACGGTCGAGGCGCTTGATCTGCGACTTGGCCGAATGCCGACTCGAGTATGCCGCCTTGCCGCATGCTGCGCACGGCTCGGTATCCAGGATCGCCTGCGGCGGATACCACGGGTCGGGCTTGTGGCGCTTCTGATAGTGGCTCACGGTACTCCCCCTCTCACCGCGGGCGCGCCGTTCCCGCGCCCTGCGCCGAGTATGGGAGGCGGGTCTGACATCGAAGATCCGGCCTGCTCCGGCCACGAGGATGTCAGACCAAACTGGTATGAGTTGCAGAGGCATCCAGCAGAATGCCAGAACGTAGACTGACCTGAGAGGGCATGCGCGCCTGCTCATGCCTAACACGTTCGCCCGATTGGGTGTTCGGCCTACTGCTGGCGGTTGTCACTTGACAACCACGCGCTCGCTGCCTATCGTCGGAGGGGAAGCATTCGTGCCAGAACGAAAGCCGCACAAGAACAAGCACATCGAGTCGGCCCTGAAGCACGCGGAATCAGAGGGCTGGACGATTGAGCCGAATACCGGTGGCTCATCGCATCCGTGGGCAACGGTGAAGTGTCCGTACAACAAGAAGACCTGTCGCAACGGCGTTTGGTGTCGGTTCGGTGTTTGGGGCACCCCAGGCAATGCGGAAGACTTCGCGAAGAAGATTCAGAAGGCAGTCGACAAGTGCGAGGAGCACAAGAAGGCGAAGAAGGCCGCCCAAGAGGAGAAATAGTGGCTATCTACGAGTTTGTTCTTAAGTTCACAGTTGGGGACGCAGAGACCGATCCCTCTCAGTACTTCAGCGCGCTCGGCGACGCAGGATGCACTGACGCGCTGGTTGGCGTTGGGCAGATGGGTGTCATCGGGCTTGATTTCTCTCGTGAGGCAACCTCTGCACGCGCGGCAGTCACGAGCGCGATTGTAGACGTGAAGAAGGCCATCCCCGAGGCCGTTCTGATTGAAGCCACGCCGGATCTAGTGGGCCTCACGGAGGTTGCGGACCTTCTGGGGTTCAGCCGTCAGTACATGCGCAAGCTCGCGTACAGTTCCCCTCGCACGTTTCCGGCGCCCATCCACGAAGGCAAGCCTTCGATGTGGCATCTCTTCACGGTGCTTCGCTGGGCGCAGGCAGACCGAAAACGCACAGTCGACACCACTCTGGCGGATCTGGCAAAGCTCACGATGAGCGTGAACGTCGCCATCGGCGAGCGTGAGGCTGATTGTAGAGAGGTCGAGCGCGTTCGGGCCCTGATCGCCTGATGTCCGAAGGATGGTGAACGGGCTAGCAAACGGATCAACCTGACTCGCTTCGCTCGCAGGTTGTCCGTCAAGCGTTGGGATCCGTGCCGCGCAACCGCGGCCCGCACGCCATTGCGGGCCCTAGGCGTCCTCAGCCCAGACCCTGGGGGACCAAGCAGGGTGCATATCCGTGCGCCCCTCGTCTGAACTTCGGGTCATGTGCCCGAAGGAGTGGTCCGAGGGGTGGCGCTTCTACCAGCGCGGATGGTCTTCGACAACAGACGTCGCTGTTCCGCGCTGCACCTCCGAGTCGTCGGGGCGCCGAGCCGCAAGAGCACGTGATACGCGGACGGCGTATGTGCATACGTGCAGGTCGACTGTATGCTTGCGCTGCAAGACGCGCGGACTGGATGGCTTGCACAGTCTGCACATACACAGTCAGGAGTGGCTTCGGCTGGTGCCACTAGGGGGGTCGCGCCATGGGAGTCTCCAGGAAGCAGCGATCGCGGCGTGCGAGCAGGTTCGCAGGGCCAACGCACGCAAGTATTGGAGCCCGGGGCATTGGCAGTGCTGGGGCTGCATGAAGTATGGGGGAGAACCGGACAAACGGTGCATGCGTTCGCCCGATGGGGTGGATGCCTGCCTCTCAGGTGAACAAGCAGCTGGCCGCTTCAGGCATGTCCTAGCTGTCGCACTCCTAACCAGCGTATCGAGCGGACGGCACACGGTAGAATCGGTCCCGAGCGGTGGGCCCCGCCGCTCATACGCAACACCGTTGGACGGACGGGGGCCACTCGATGAGCGCCGACTACGTCGTCCGGCTGGCTGGCCCCGAGCACGTCGACCAGCTACCCGCCATCGAGCGCGTCGCAGCCACCAGGTTCGGCGATCGCTGCCTCGATCCGTGCTCTCGCATGTCACCCCGGTCGACAGCCTTGCGGCAGCACCACTGGCCGGCCTGCTCTGGGTGGCGCTCGAACCGGCGGGCGCCCCTATTGGATTCGCCGTCGCCAGCATCCGCGGGCGGCGCATGCACCTCGACGAACTCGACGTGCTGCCCGAGCACGGCCGCAAGGGAGTGGGGTCGGCTCTCATCGAAGCCGTCGAGGACTACGCGCTGAACAGCGGCTGCGTGGAGATGACGCTCACCACGTTCCGCGACGTCCCGTGGAATGCGCCGTTCTATGCGGCGTCGGCTTCGAGGTGATTCCGGAGCAGGAACTTGACGCGGAGCTCCTTCGGCGACTCTCAGACGAGACGGCGCTCGGTCTGACCGTTCTAGACGGGTGGCGATGCGCAAGCCGCTGAGCCGTCCAAGAAGCGCTTCAACCTGACGCGACGACTCCTCGGCTATCCTGAAGGCGCACGTCACGCAGGTTAAGCGCATCAACGCTAGGCCGAACCGTCGCCTGAACAGCAGACTGCGTGTGCCGGGCTTCGGCGCACGGTCGACGGAAGGGACATCCCATGAAGGTTTCGCTTGGCGCCAAGACCCTGCTCTACCCAACGCCGGTGCTGGTCGTGGGAACATACGACGAGCGCGGTCGCGCCAATGTGATGGCCGCCGCCTGGGGTGGAGTCGCGGGCGCTCGAAACCCGCCGTGCGTCTCCATCTCTCTCCGCGCGGCGACGGCGTCCCACGCCAACATCGTCTCGCGGGGCGCATTCACCATCAGTCTGCCCTCGGAGGCCAACGCGGCGGAGGCCCACTACCGTCGGCATGGTTTCGGGACGGGATGACGACAAGTTTGGGGAGCTGGGCCTCACACCGATTGCAGCGAGGTCGTCGACGCGCCGTATGTCGGCGAGTTCCCGCTGGTCCTCGAATGCCGGGTACTCGAGACTCACGAGCTCGGCATGCACACTCAATTCATCGGCGAGGTCATCGACACCAAGGTTGACGAAGGGTTTGTCGGAGACGGCGAAGTAGTGGACGTGGAGCAGCTCAACCCGATCATGTTCATGCCTGATTCCAGGCTGTACTACGGACTCGGCGCCCTTGTGGGCAAGGCCTACACCATCGGCAAAGGGTTGGGCCAGCAGGGCCATGACCGCGAGACGGCGGGCGATGGGGTGATTCCTGTGACGTTGCCGGCCTGTGCATCGATGCGCCCTGATCGCAGGTGGTGGACGCGGCATGACTGAACCGGGGACGCAGGGTCCGTCAGGCTCGACACCGCGCGGTCTCACTGATTCGCAGTGGCTCGTACGTGGTGCCCTTGGCGTGGCGCTCTATGCCGCGCTTGCCCTCATGCCGCTCGTCCTCATGCTGACACCCGCGCGACCGGTCGGGCGCACGTTTCTTCGCGAGTTCTCGGTCGCGCTCGCCTTTGGCGGCCTGGCGATATTGGGTCTTCAGGTTCTTGTCACGGCGCGTCTCAGACGGCTCAAAGCGCCGTTCGGCATCGATGCCGTCTACCATTTCCACCGTGCGATCTCGTTTGTCTCGCTTGCGCTCGTGTTCGGCGCATCCCCTTCTGCTCATCGTGGACGATCGCAGCACTCTCTCGCTCTTCAACGTGTTGACCTCACCGGTGCGGGCACGGTTTGCGGGCGCCGGGACCTCGGCGCCCGCTCGTCGCCGTCGTCGTGCTCTCCTCGTTTCGCCGGCCGCTCAAGCTCAGCTATGAGAGCTGGCGTCGTTCGCACGGGGTACTCGCGCTGCTCATGCTCTGCGCCGCC
>CAVOYK010000004.1:0-148766 GCA_963700665.1 uncultured Actinomycetes bacterium | reverse complement strand
GACAGGGACCCCCGCGGTGGAAGGGGTCAAGCGTTCCGATGCGATGGCCGATAGGAGGCTTAGCACGGGCGGGTGACAGTGGACGCGACAGCAGTCAGACCGGCGGTTCGATATCATGCGAATTGAGCCTGAACCACAGAGGGGGAGCCGGTGAGGAAAGACTCGGTCGCGCTCGAAGAAGAACGGCTGCGTGGCATCGAGGTAGTCGAGGACTACCCGAGTTTCCACGAACGGCACCGAATCTTCCCTGATCTCTTCGAGGACAGGCAGCACGAGCGGATTCTTGACGTCGCCGCGGGAGTTGGATGCGCTGCCGAGCGGATCAAGGACAACTACTCGGCCGACTTGGTCTGCAATGACGCAAGCCCGACGGCCATCAACATACTGCAGAACATGGGCCTGAACACGGTCTCGTTCGACCTCGACGATGAGGCTGCGCCGTTTCCCTACGCGGATGGCAGCTTCGACGCGGTCATCGCCTTGGCGACCATCGAGCACATGATCAATGTCGACCATTTTGTAGAAGAGATCCACCGCACGCTGGCTGACGACGGCTACTTCTATGTGTCAGCACCCAACTACAACGGGCTCAACTACGTCGTGCCCTTCCTGCTGCACGGCAGGAGCTTCCACGACCCGCTGGACTCCCGAAGGCACATCGCGCTACGAGTTCTACGCTCACGTGCGCTACTTCACCTATCGGACGCTGCTTGAGTATGTGAGCTCCTTCGGTTTCATCCCTGAAGCTGTCTACCTGGCCGCCCCGGAGGGAAGCACACGCTACCGCAATCTGTACGAGCGATCGAAGACTCAGGGCGCTTGCGTACAGGTATTCGATGAAGACGTTCTACACCCTCTTCTCTCCGCGATGGGCGCCCGAGCCGGTGCTGTGCTTCAGGAAGGGTGCTGCGGCAACGGACAGTGGCACGAGGCCGCGAAAGGTAGTGCTCTAGCCGAGCGGGGTGGTGGCGCGCGACCCGTTCGGCTTCGGACGGTTCTCACCTTCGGAAGGCGCTCGTGGCCAGTCTGGCGCACTGCTTTCGAAACGGTTTTGGGTCTGCGCGATCAGGCACCGCCAGCACGCGAGGGCCCAGGTATGGCTTGAGGTAGTCAGCAATGGACGACCCTTCCCGAAACAGATATCCAGGACTCACGCTCATGTCCCTCAGGACGTCGATCCAGTACATGCCGTCCTGGTAGTCGAGGGCGGACGGCTGCTTGCCGCATACCAAGTGCTCGTAGTGAATCCACGGGAAGTTGATTCCGCAACGGACCGCCAAGAGCGCTGAAAGGTTGTGCCGGCCGTTCACCTCCATGAGCTTGTAGACTCCATCGCGTGGGTCTCGCTTGAACTCGGTGCAAGCGTAGCCGTAGAAGCCCATCGCTCGAAGGATGCGGCGCCCCGGTTCCGCGACTTCGGGAACGTGCGCACTCACGTTGCAGCAGGGCGATCCCGGTGTCGCGCGGAGCATTGCGTATCTTCGCGGCCGTGAACTCGACTAGGGCTTCGCCGTCGAACGAGTACGAGTTGTAGTTCACCCCCTGCGAGGAGTCGCCGGGGATGAACTCCTGCAGCATCACTTCGAATCCGGCGTGGGTCGCCTCGGCGAACGCTGCAACCATCTGGTCCAGATTCTCCGCCTTGACCATCTTCCTGCGGAACACTTCGAAGTACAGGTGACCTTGGGAGGGCTTCACCAGGCACGGGTACTGGGCGACCTCGGCGTATCTCTCGACGTCCTCGATGGAATGCGGGACGACCGTCTTGGGTGCGGGAACCCCGGCCCTTTCCGCCATGGCGTACGTGCGCTTCTTGTCGACGAACAGCTTGGTGATCTCCCATTCCGTGCATCCCACGATGTAGTGGCGCTCCAGTAGTGCCTTGTGCTGGGACACCGTCGCCAAGGTGGCGTCAGTCGTCGGCACCAGAAGGCGCCCTCAAGCGGCTGGCGCAGCTCAACCAGGAACTCGACGAACTGAGCGGCGTCCTTCTTCGGGGTGAGGACACCGGATGCTCTCCTGACGTACTTCGAGACGTATCCCATGTCCTTGTCGTCGTAGTAATCGCCATGACGGGTACCCCCCGACTTGCGAGCGCCCGTATGACCCCCAGCCCCACGGTATGCGCTCCGAGCACGAGAGCTGGCACCATCTTCGTCTCCGAATCACTCTTCCAAGGGTTGCGTCCGACCTGCTCAGCGTACGTCAACGAGACTGCTTCGAACACGCGCAGATGTCGGGTACTGAGACCGTGCCCTCGTCGTGGGCACTGTGTGCGGTCTTCCGCCTACCGCCGCTTCTTCGTCCTACTCATGAAGATCGAGATGAAGAACCACGACCCGACGCCGAGCGCGGCCGCCCACGCGATGCGCGCGACGACAGTGAACCACGCCGGCACCTCCGTGTTGGCGAGCAGCATCGACAGCCCGATCACGAACGCCGAGACCACGAGCGCGAACGCCAGCCGGTTGGCCACCTCCTCGACGCGCTTCATGATCGGGTCGAAGCCGCTGGGCTGCACCACGATGCGAAACTCGCCCTGACCCGCCCGCTTGAGCAGTCGGGAGAACGACTCGGGCAGGTCGGTCGCGATGCGAAGGAGGCGCCGAGCGTTCTGCGTCAGCGAGCGCATCACCGCGTCCGGCGCCATGCGCGCGTTGGTGATCTTGCGCGCGAACGGCGCCGTGACGGCGACGAAGTCGAAGTCCGGATCGAGCATCCGGCCCGAGCCCTCGAGCACGACCAAGGTGGTCAGCAACATCGCCAGCTCGGACGAGAGCAGGAGGTGGTGGTCGCGGACGAGCGTCAGCACCTCGGAGATGAGCTCGCCGATGCGGATCTCGTTGAGCGACTTGTTGTAGTACTTGGTGATGAGCCGCGAGACCTCGCGCTCGAGTTCTGCCAGGTCGATGTCGCCGGGGCTGCCCGCCGCTGCGAACAGCGTGTCGACCGCGAGCGCCACGTCGTTGTCGATGATCGCGACGAACAGGTCCGCCAGTTGATCGCGGCCGACCTGCGACACGGTCCCGATCCGCCCGAAGTCCGTGAAGGCCACCCGCCCGTCGGGCAGCGCGAAGAGGTTTCCCGGGTGCGGGTCGGCGTGGTAGAAGCCGTGCACGAAGATCTGCTCGAGGTAGGCGTAGATGCCGCGCTGCGCGAGCTCGGCGCGGTCGGCGCCGGCCTCGTCGAGCAGGTCGGGGCGGTTGAACGGCACGCCCACGAAGCGCTCGAGTGTGAGCACCTTGCGAGGTGGTGAACTCCCAGTAGACCGCCGGGAACGCGACGGTGTCGTCGTCGGCGAACTCCCGGCCCAGCCGCTCGGCGTTGCGGGCCTCGGCCAGGTAGTCGAGCTCTCCTCGGACGGCGTCAGCGAACTCGCGTCGTGATCTCGACGACGTCGTAGCGCTCGCCGAACTCCGAGTGCGCCTCGACGAAGCGGGCCTGCGTGAGCAGGATGTCGAGGTCGGTGTCGACGCTCTCCTGCACCCCCGGTCGTTGCACCTTGACCACGACCGGGCTTCCGTCAGGAAGCGTCGCCGCGTAGACCTGCCCGAGCGATGCCGCAGCGACAAGCTCGCCGTTGAACTCGGCGAACAACTCGCCGACGGGCGCGCCCAGCTCCGACTCGATCAGCGCGATGGCTTCGTCGTCCGGGAAGGGCGACACGTCGTCTTGCAGCTTCCGCAGCTCGACGATGAAGTCGTCGGGAATCAGGTCCGGTCTTGTCGAGGCCACCTGGCCGAGCTTCACGAACGTCGGTCCCAGCCGTTCCAGCGTGTGTCGCAAGCCGGACCGGTACCCTCTCCGGCTTCGTCCCTGTCACCGTGCAGGCGGCTCTTGACCGGCGCGAACCGACGAAGCCCCAAGACGTCGAGGGTGTTGTCGAACCCCTCGTCCATGAGCACGCCGACGATCTGGCGGTATCGCTTCAGGTGCTTGTAAGGAGGCATGCCGCTCCCGGTGCCGAGAAGTGACGTCTGGCTGCTTCGCGCCCGCCGTTCGCCCGGCTACTCGGCGCCGCCCTTGGCCGTCGTAGCGGCGAGCATCTCCTTGAGCTCGGCGATCTGAGCCTTGAGGTCCGCAACCTCGTCCTTGGTTGCAAGGCCGCTCGTCTTGAGCGCTTTGCTGGTCTCGGTCCCGACCGTCTTGCGGAGAGCCTCTTGCTGCTCCCCGGCGATCTCGCCGATCTTGTCGGCGACCTTCTTGGCGTCTGACTGCGACATCTTGCCGCGTTCGATCAGGTCGTTGGCCAAGTCCTGCGACTTCTCCCTGGACATCTCGAGTATCCCGATACCCAGCAAGAACGCGCCCTCCATCAGGCTTACGGGGTCGCGCGGAATCTCGGTCTTCTTCTCTTCGGCCATCGGTCCTCCCGGTGAACGGTGGAACTGTCGAATCCTCCCACTTCCGTATACCCGAGACGGGGCGTTCCGTGACGCTGCCAGGCAGGCGGAGGAACGCGGAACCGGCCCGCGGTGCCGGGCGTGGCGTGTCACAATGGGCGGGGACCGCGCTGGGTGGAGAATCCGTCGAATCGTCGGGCTTGCTCGCGCACTCGGTGCGTCTTGCGGTATCCACTAGACAGACGAGGTCAGGCAACACGCTGCGTGGCGGGGAGGATCGGCGGATGGCGGACGAGGACGTCTCACGCGAGGAGCAGGACGCGGACGAAAGCGCGCCGCTCGATGGGGATTCGACACCCGGATTCGAATCGGACGAAGCGCCCCCGGCCACGAGGCCGACGACGACCCTGGGCTGACCGCTCGGCTCAGGGCGCTGCAGCCCGACGACGAGCACGCGTCCCCGGACGCCCCGCTGTGGGCGTTCGAGCGATCGGGTCCCGACGAGGCCGCAGCAGACGAGCAGCCGACCGGTGAGACCACCGAGGAGACCGCCGACCAGACGGCCGAAGGCGCGGCCGAGGATCAAGCCGAGGAGCCTGACGCGCAGCCGGCTACCCCGTCGGCGGATAGCGATGCGAGCGGGAAGGTCGCGGCAGCGGCCGTCGGCTTGGTCGGGGCGGCAGCCCTCGCCGATGAGTTGGCTGACGGAGTCGAGGAGCCCACCGGGGAGCCATCCGGTTCGGCAGCATCTGGGCCCTCGGGCGGCACGCAGGATGCGAGGCGGAACCACCAGCCGAGCCCACTGAGACCGACTCCGAGGCAGTCACAGCGCCCGCCGAGGCCGAACCGGAACCTGAGAGCGAATCCGGTCTCGCCGAGTCTGAGTCTGACGCCGAGACCGAGCACATGGAGGAATCCTCCGGCACCGTCGACGAAGAGTCGGCCGACGCTTCTGACCAAGAGGCGACCGCATCGCCAGACGACACCGCTGCTGCTGCGGCACTGGCGGCTTCGACGGTACCTGGCGCCGGCGAGACGGGTATTCCGGAGCCTCGCGAGATCGACTTGGGACCTGAAGCGTCACAGCAAGTGGTGGATTCTGGCGGTCGTGATCGTGGTCGCCGCTGGCGGTACTCGGTGCCGGGGCCTACGCGTGGTGGTGGACAACGAGCCGCCCGATCCCTGTTCCCGAGATCATCGGCAAGCAGCCGGCCGAGGCGGTGAGCGTCCTCTACGAAGCCGGGCTCACGCTCGGCAAGGTCAGCGAGGTTCCCACCGACGCGGCCCCGGTCGGGACGGTGGTGTCTCAGATACCCGAGGAAGGCTCGAGTCTCAAACCGGGCGAAGCGGTGGCGTTCTCCAGTCGCTGCAGAGCCCGACCAGAGCCGTGTGCCCGACGTGAGCGGCCAAAGCCTCGAAGACGCCGAGCAGACACTCGCCGAGGCGCGCCTCAGCTCGTACGTTGTCAGGTCGTACAGCGCGACGGCCCCCGTTGACACCGTGTTCGCGCAGCTGCCCGTGGCCGGTTCCCAGCTGCCTCCCGGTGCTGTCGTCGCTGTCGTCTCCTCCCGGGGGCCGGCGCCGGCCACCGTCGTCGTGCCCAAGGTCCAAGGCCTCAGCGAGAGCGAGGCCGTGAGGCTGATACAGGCCAGCAACCTCAAGGCGGCGGTGTACCGCAGCGTCAACGCGAGCGTGACCTCCGGTGACGTGATGAACCAGTCACCCGCGGCGAGGACCTCGGTGCCGCTTCAGTCGACCGTCCAGATCCTGGTCTCCCAAGGAGCCGGGGTCGCGCCGGTGACGGTGCCCAACGTCGTCGGGCTGAGCAAGTCCAGCGCGACCAAGAAGCTCCAGTCGGCCAAGCTCAAGGTCTCGACACGCACGGTCCCCAGCTCGACGGTGGCCAAGGGCAACGTGATCAGCCAGATGCCCGGTGCGGGCACCAAGACCGCGTCGGGAGCGACGGTCGGGCTGCTGGTCTCGGCGGGCAACCTGCCGACCGTGGCGGTGCCCTCGGTGATCGGCACCGATTCGGCGGGCGCCAAGAAGGCGCTGCAGTCGGCGGGACTGACCCCGGTGGTTCTCGAGGTCGAGGTGGCCGAGTTCGCCGCCGGCAAGGTGTTCAGCCAGTTCCCGGCCGCAGGTCAGCAGTATCAGCGGTACTTCCCGGCGATCGCGCTCGTAGCGAAGGTGCCCGAGCCGTAGCCCGAGCCCTGACGCCAGCGCTTCAGGCGGGCGGCACCCGCGGGATGTCCGCCTTCACGCTTCGCCGCCTAGCCGTCGTGTTGCATCCAAGACGGCCAGTTCGGGCGCCACTCGGAGACGCTCTTTGCCGAGAAGTACAGGGCGATCGCGATGATCCCGAACCCACCCAGCAGTGCAGCGGCCAAGATGAGTGCGCCGCGAGTGTTCAGGAAGACCCGCGTGTCGTCGGACACGTCTGCGCGGCGGGCCAGAAGAACGCCGATCCAGCTATGCCGGATCGTGGCCTCGCTGGTCAGAACCGCCACTCCGCCGCCGGTGTCTATGTTGACCTCGCGAGCGATGATGAGTGGCGCTCCGCCCTGGGACACCGACACGTCCCCGCCGGAGACGAACGCGCTTGCGTAGGACTGCCGAAACGTCGCGCCGCCCTTTGCCGAGAGGATCGGTACCACCGATAGACTCACCGCGGCGTCGCCGTCCACTTGGGCCAGACCGATGGCGCACCCGGTGGCGTCGATCGGACCGGTCTTCGCCGTGGCGATCGCGCTCGCTGCCGTCGACAGTGTCTCGGCGTTCACCGTACCGACGGCGCTCATGCTGACCGTCGCCGACGTTGCGTCGACCGTCTCCAGTGATGAGCGCGCCACGTCCTCCTCGGCGGGGCCGTTCTCTGGCACGGGCAAAGGCAGGTCAGTAGTCGCCATCACGGGCTCCTTAGGTTCGATGACAGTACGCGAAGGTATGTATACCCGCTCCTCGGCAGCGTGGGCACCCGCGCGGCGTCCCCCTCGGGTAGAATCGTCGGGTACACCGACCGATCCCACCGCGGCGCGTAGTCACCGCGTGCAAGGAGGAACTCCGCGCGATGTCGAACGACCGCTCTGCTCGAGGTGTTGGAGCGCTGGGAGGCCGTCATCGGCCTTGAGATCCACACCGAGCTCACCAGCGTGCGCACCAAGATGTTCTGCGGCTGCCCGGTCGCGTTCGGCGGAGAGCCGAACACCCGGGTGTGCCCGGTGTGTCTGGGTCTGCCCGGCGCGCTGCCGGTGCCCAACCAGTACGGCGATCGAGCAGACGGTGCTCGCGGGCCTGGCCACCGACTGCGAGATCGCGCCGTCAGCTCACTGTTCCACCGCAAGCAGTACTTCTATCCCGACATGCCCAAGGACTACCAGATCTCCCAGTACGACCTGCCGTTCTGCGCTGACGGGCAGGTCGAGCGTCGAGGTCGACGGGGCCTTTGCCGAGCAGCGCCTCGACCGCGACGACCGCGGCCAACGTCACGCTCGCGGAAGACGGCTACAGCGCCGCGCATCGGCATCACGCGCATCCACCTCGAAGAGGACACCGGCAAGATGGTCCACGTGGGCGGCTCGGAGGGCCGGCTCGCCGGCGCGACGAAGTCGCTCGTCGACTTCAACCGCGCCGGCACGCCGCTGATCGAGCTCGTCAGCGAGCCGGACATCCGCACGCCCGAGGAGGCGCGCCGCTTCGCCCAGAAGCTGCGGCTCGTCTGGCTGTCGCTGGGCATCTCGGACTGCAACATGGAGGAGGGCTCGATGCGCGTGGACGCGAACGTGTCGCTCCGCCGACGCGGCGAGACCGAGCTCGGCACCAAGGCCGAGGTCAAGAACATGAACTCGTTCAAGGCGCTGCACGACGCGCTTGGCCTACGAGATCGTGCGCCAGGCCGAGGTGCTCGAGCGCGGTGGCCGCATCGTGCAAGAGACGCGGCACTGGGACGTGGGCGCGAAGCGCACGAGCTCGCTGCGCAGCAAGGAAGAGGCGCACGACTACCGCTACTTCCCCGAGCCCGACATGGTGCCCTTCGAGTTCTCCGACGAGTTCATCGACGACATCCGCGCGCGGCTGCCCGAGCTGCCCGACGCCGATGAAGACGCGCTTCATCGCGCGACTACGGCCTGCCCGCGTCACGATGCGACCGTGCTCGACGGGCGATCTGGACCTGGCCGAGTTCTTCGAGAGTGCGGTCGGCCATCGCGGGCGCCGAGCGCGCCAAGGCGATCAGCAACGTGATGCTCAACGACCTGTCCGCGCACCTGAACGCCGAGGGCATCGGTGTCGCGGAGTCCCGCGTGGTGCCGAGCATGGTCGCCGAGCTGGTCGAGCTCGTCGAGGACGGCACGATCTCGAGCAAGCAGGCCAAAGACGTCTTCGCCGAGATGGCCGAGACCGGCGATGCGCCGGGCGCGATCGTCGAGCTGCAGGGGCATGAAGCAGGTCAGCGACATCGGACGCGATCGAGGCAGGTGGTCGACCGCGTCATCGCCGAGAACCCCGACGAGGTCGCAGCGTACCGGGGCGGCAAGACGGGGCTCATCGGCTTCTTCGTGGGTCAGGTCATGCGTGAGATGGGCGGCCAGGCCAACCCCAAGGTCGTCAACGAGGTCCTCGCGCGCAAGCTCGCGGAGTAGCCTGTGTCGTCTACGAACCCACTCGTGCTGGCCTTCGTTGCGGGGATGTTCACGTACCTGATGACGGCGATCGGCGCGGCCGGGGTCTACCTGCACCGCAATCCCACGCCGCGCTCGATGGATGTGCTGCTCGGCTTCTCGGCGGGCGTGATGCTGGCGGCGAGCTTCTGGTCGCTGCTCGCGCCCTCCGCCGCGATCGCGAAGGAACGCGGTGGGCTCGTATGGTTCCCGACGGCCGTGGGATTCGCGGTGGGCGGGCTGAGCCTGTGGGGCCTGGACCAGGTCATGCCGCACATCCACGCGATGATGCCAGGCGTCCAGATCCGAGAGGGCATTCTGACGCGCTGGCGTCGGTCGACGCTGCTGTTGCTCGCTATCACGCTGCACCACATACCCGAAGGACTGGCCATCGGGGTCGCCGCGGGCGCGGCGGGCGCTGGCGTCCCACAGGCCAGCGTCGGGGCAGCGATCGCGCTCGGACTCGGGCTGGGGATCCAGAATCTGCCCGAGGGTCTCGCCGTATCGACGATGCTCATGCGGGAGGGGGCGAGTCGCAGGCGAAGCTTCGGCCTGGGACAGCTCACGGGAGCAGTAGAGCCGCTCGCGGCGGTTGCCGGGGCGGCTCTTGTGGTTCTATCTTCGGCGCTGTTGCCGTATGCGCTTGCGTTCGCGGCGGGTGCGATGGTCTACGTGGTGATCGAGGAACTCGTTCCCGAGTGCAGGCGCTCGGGTCACGCCGACGCTGCCGTGCTCGCGACCATCCTGGGGTTCACCTTGATGACGGTACTCGATCTCGCCATCAGCTAGGTGCTAGGCGGTGACGCGGCCGCTTTCGATGCGCGGTGCCGGGACCCGGATCTCGGGCTCGGCCACGGGCTGCTCGGCACGCTCTTCGAGATGCTGCTCGACCGCGCTGTGAGCCATGAGGCCGGCGGCGATGGGAGCTGCAATGAAGAACAGGATCGCTGCCAGGGGTCCGACGATCATGAGGATTGCGACCAGTACGAGCATCATCGTTTCGTCCTTTCCGCGAAGCGCAGTACCTGAATAGATTGTCGGACAGAACCGTCCGGCCTAGGTTCGCGGAAGGTTCTGGTCGCGTTAGGATTGTGTGTGCATCGCGGCCATGGCTGGCGCCCTCGGCAGTACTGCGCCTGCTTTGGGGGGTCAGCCGCCCAGGACCTGCGAGATCGCCTCGACGCTGGCGCCCATGACGCTAATGAGGCTTTGCGGGAAGACCCCCACCACCACGGTCAGTACGCACAGCGGGGCGAGTGCGATCGCCTCTGTGAGCGTCATGTCGGGCATGGCGGCCTGGTCGGGGTTCAACTCGCCGAACACCACTCGCCTGAGCATCCACAGCAGGTAGCTCGCGGTGAGTACCACCGCCAGCCCTGCAAGAACGGCGTACAGGGTGAAGGGTTCGAACGAACCGAGAATGACCAAGAACTCCCCGATGAAGCCGCTCATGCCTGGAAGCCCGGCCGAAGCGAACGACGCGAAGACCAGGGTGCCTGCGAGCACAGGCGCGATCTTGGCGATGCCTCCGAAAGCCTCGATCTCGCGCGTGTGGGCGCGCTCGTAGAGTGCGCCCACGAGCAGGAAGGACATACCGGCGATCAGGCCGTGCGAGAACATCTGGAACGATGCTCCCATCACCCCGGCCGTCGTCCCGGCGGCGATGCCCAGCATCACATATCCCATGTGCGACACCGAAGAGTACGCGACGAGCTTCTTCATGTCCGTCTGCATGAGCGCGACCGCGGCGCCGTAGACGATAGAGATGATCGCGAGTGTCGCAATCAGTGGCGTGACCGCTTCGAAGCCCTTGGGAAGCAACTGGGGACCGAAACGCAGGAAGCCGTAGGACCCCATCTTGAGAAGTACGCCGGCGAGCAGGACCGACACCGCGGTCGGTGCCTCCACGTGCGCGTCGGGCAGCCACGTGTGGAACGGCACGATCGGGACCTTGATCGCCAAGGCGAACGCTATGGCGACGAAGATGCCTGTCTGCGTCGCAGGAGCCAGCTGCGACGCTGCGGCCGACGAGCGCGAGCATGTCGAACGTGCTCGCGCCGGTGGCAAGGAACAGCGCGATGATGCCGCCCAGCATCGCGAGACTGCCGGCGAGCGTGTAGACGAAGAACTTCACGGCGGCGTAGCGGCGCTGCGGGCCACCCCAGATGTTGATGAGGAAGAACATCGGGATGAGCACGACCTCCCAGAACACGTAGAACAGGATCAGATCGAGCGCGGCGAACACGCCGATGAGGCCCGCCTCGAGCAGCAAGATGAGCGTGAAGTACTCCCGCACGAAGTCAGAGATGCTGCTTGGACGCGACGATAGCGACCAAGGTGAGCAGCGCTGTCAGCAGCAGCATCGGCAGCGACACGCCGTCGACGCCGAGGTGCACGCTCGTTCCAAGCCCCGGTACCCAGTCGTAGACCGTCTCGAACTGCATCGCATCCGAAGACCTGTCGAAAGACGAACCACAGGACCGTCGCGATCAGCAGCACGACGCCACTGATCGCGATGGCGGCACGCCGCGCCCACCGGGCGCTGCGCACGCGGAATCAGCGAGATGGCTACACCGCCGACGAGCGGCAGGAGTATCGTCGCTGCGAGCATGGTGGACAGTGTCACCTCCGCGCCTCCATCGTCAGAAGAGCGCCGACGCAGCGTGCTGCGCCGCCTGCATGATCGTCTCGGGGAACAGCCCCAGGGCCAAGACCACGACGACGCACAAGGACATGGCCACGCCGGCGCCTGCGGGCACGTGGATCTCTCCTGGGTCGCCTTCGGTCACGTACGCCGTGCCACACCACCCGCAGGTAGTAGTAGAGCGAGATGACGCTGTTCACCACGCCGATCGCTACGAGCCACAAGAGACCGGCTTGCACGGCGTACAGGAACACGTAGAACTTGGCCATGAAGCCGGCCATCAGCGGCAGGCCACCCAACGAGAGGAGCGCGATAGCGAGCGCGAGCGCGCTCAGGGGGCTCGCTTCGAGAGGCCTGCGTAGTCGGCGATCCGCGTCGGATCCCGGTGGCGGTGGAGAACACGATGACCACCGCGAACGCAGCGAGGTTCGCGACCGCATACGCCACGCAGTAGAAGAGCATCGCGCCGACGCCCTGCTCGGTCAGCGCCGCGACGCCGACGAGCAGGTAGCCCGCTTGGGCGATGCCCGAGTAGGCGAGCATGCGCTTGATGTCGGTCTGGCGGATCGCACCGAGGTTGCCCAGCGTCATCGACAGCGCGGCCATCAGCCCGAAGATCAGGGACCAGTCGATGTCGACGTGCAGTCCCGTGACGATGATGCGCAGCGCCAGCGCGAAGCCCGCGAACTTCGAGCCCACCGACAGAAACGCCGTGACCGGCGTTGGCGCTCCCTCGTAGACGTCGGGGACCCAGTAGTGGAACGGCACGGCGGTGATCTTGAAGGCGAAGCCGGTGAGCAGCAGCACCATGCCCAGCGCGACCACCGGTCCGATCGTCTCGAGCTCGGCGAGCTTGACACCGATCTCGGAGATCGTGCTCGTGCCCAGCGATCCGTAGATCAGGCTCATGCCGTACAGCAGTACCGCAGTCGAGACCATGACCATGAGAAGGTACTTGAGCGCCGCCTCGCCGCTGCGAGGATCGCGCTTCGCATAGCCGATAAGGACGATCAGCGGCAGGCTCGTGAGCTGGAGCGCGAGGAAGATCGTGAACAGCTCGGCCGCCGAGGCGAGCAGCATGTGTCCCAGCGTGCACCAGACGATGAACGCGTAGAACTCGGCGGACCAGCGCGTGAACGTCTTCAGCGCGTCGATGGACAGCATGATGCACGACGATCGCGATGCCGATGAACAGCAGCTTGAAGAACGATCCAAGCGAGTCGACGACGATGATGCCCGAGAACAGCGTCTCGTTGATGCCGGCGAGCGAGACCACCGAGAGCGCGGCCAGCGCGAGTCCCAGCACCGCCGTGTAGGCGAGCCATGGGCGAGAGGGGTTCTCGGCGTCTTCGGGCAGCGGGCCAGATGAGGTCGAGTATGAGTGACCAGCGCACCGGTCAGCGCGACGATGATCTCGGGGAGCAGCAGGGTGAAGATGCGTCGTGGTGTCCATCCGCTAGCCCCCTGCCAGCTTCGCGAGCAGGGGCGCGACGCCGCTTTGGATGGTCTGGTACATGGAGGCCGGGAAGATGCCGACGACCATGATCGTCGTCGCCAGACATGATCATGGGTGCGACGCGCACGGGTCTCGCGTCCTCGATGTCGGCTGACCGCCTCGGAGGGCTCGCCGAGCAGGATGCTGCTGAGCATGCGGACCAGGTATGCGGCGGTGATCGACGACGCCGACGAAGGCGATGACGGCGAGCATCGGCTGTTCGACGATGACGCCGATGTAGACGAGCAGCTCGGCGACGAATCCGCTCGTGGAAGGCAGGCCCATGCTGGAGGCGGACGCGATGACGAAGCCGGCGGCGACCGAGGGAGTCTGGCGCATGAGGCCGCGAGATCTCGGCGATCTGGCGCGTGTGGGACGACTCGTACACGTAGCCGATGAGCGCGAAGAACAGCGCCGTCATGATGCCGTGGGCGAACATCTGGAACACGGCGCCCTCGAGCCCGAACCTGTTCGCCATCGCGATGCCGAGAATCACGTAGCCCATGTGGCTCACGCTCGAGTACCCGATCACGTACTTGAGATCGGTCTGGTTCATCGCGCACAAGCGCGCCGTAGACGATGTTGATCGTGCCGATGACGGCGATCAGCAGCGCCCACGTCGCTCCATCGCCTCGCGGGAAGAGCGTCACGCCGAGGCGGATCACGCCGTACGCGCCGAGCTTGAGCAGCACGCCGGCGTGCATCATCGAGACCGCGGTCGGTGCGGCGACGTGACCGTCGGGCGACCACGTGTGCAGCGGCCAGATCGGGATCAGCGTGCCGAAGCCGACGAACGCGAGCAGGAACACCCACGTCTGGAATGCCGGCGGGAAGGTGTGCTCGGCCCACACCCGCAGGTCGAAGGTGCCGGCGCCGACCTGCCAGTAGATGAGCGCGAGAGTGACGATCACGAGCAGGCGCTGCCGGCGAACAGGAACAACGTGAGCTTCATCGCCGCGTAGTCCTTGCGCGTCGATCCCCAGATCGCGATGAGCAGGAACATCGGCAGAACGGCCATCTCGTAGAGGAAGAACAGCAGGAACGCGTCGACCGCGACGAAGACGCCGAAGACGCCGGTCACGAGCAGCAGCAGCAGCGCGAAGAACTCGCGCGGCCGCTGCGTGACGTCCCAAGAGACGAGCACGCCCGTGAACATCACCAGCCCCATGAGCAGGAGCATCGGTACCGAGATGCCGTCGACGCCGACGCGTGTACGAGACGCCGATCGACGGGATCCACGGCACGGACTCGACGAACTGCAGGCCGCCCGCGGCGCGATCGTAGGTCGCGTACACCCACGCGACGCTCGCGAGGCAGATCGTCGCCGGCGCCGAGCGCGATCCATCTCGGCACCTTGGGGGAGCGACCGAACACTGCGATGAGCAGCGCTGCGACGAGCGGGGCGAACGTGATGATCGAGAGCACGGGAAGGCCGCTCATCGTGCGAACACCACCACGAGCACGACGATGCCCAGCCACGAGCAGCATGAGGTAGGTCTGCACGTTGCCGGTCTGGATCGCGGCGCACGCTCTCGCCGGCCTCGCTCGACTGACGTCGCCGAGCCCGTCGACCGCGCCGTCGATGCCCTTGCGGTCGAAGACCGCGAGCACCGCGCTGATGGCCATGCCGAGCCAGCCCGAATGCCCTGACGGTGCCGTCGATCGACGCGTGGTCGACCTCGCTGCAGGACCCCTGGATGCGGCGAGGACCGGTCTCACGATACCGTGCTCGTACGCCTCGTCGACCCAGAACTTGTGGCTGAGCAGCCGCTCGCCCGAGCCGCTTCTGCAGGAAGTCGGTCAGGGTTGAACAGCTTGCGCATGTAGGCGGCGTACGCGAGCGCGAGCCGCCGACCGCACACCGCGATCGCCACGGCCATGAGCCAGTAGCTGGGCTCGACCGCCTCGTGCTCGCCGAGGAAGCGACGCGAACGCGTAGTCGGTGAGCGGCGAACCCGACAAGCCCACCGTCGCCGCGAGGACCGGCGAGCACGACGAGCGGCCCGGTCATGACCCAGGGCGACTCGTGAGCGTGGTCGCTCTCGGCCGTCCTTGCCCGGCTCGACGAAGAAGGCCAGGAGCGTCGCGCGTCCCATGTAGAACGCCGTGAGACCCGCCGTGACGACACCGAGCCACAGGATGAGGGTCTGGTCCGCGTGATCAGCGCGGCCAGCAGGATCTCGTCCTTGCTCCAGAAGCCGGCAAGCGGCGGGATGCCGGCGAGCGAGAGCGCGCCGATCGACCCACGTGCCGGTGGTCCACGGCATCTTGCGCCACAGCCCGCCCATCTCGCGCAGGTCCTGGGTGTGCGTGGCGTGGATCACGATGCCGGCCGCCAAGGAACAGCAGCGCCTTGAAGAACGCGTGGGTGGTCAGGTGGAAGATCGCCGCGACCCAGCTGCCCGTGCCCGAGCGCCATGAACATGTAGCCGAGCTGCGAGATCGTCGAGTAGGCGAGCACCTTCTTGATGTCGTTCATCGCCATGGCGATCGAGCGCGCCCAGAAGCGCGGTGATCGTGCCGATGGCTCCGATGACCGTGCAGCGTCGACGGGATTCGCCTCGTAGAGCGGGATACGAGCGTGCCACCAGGTAGACGCCGGCAGCGACCATCGTGGCCGCGTGGATGAGCGCCGAGCCCGGCGTGGGGCCGGCCATCGCGTCGGGCAGCCAGACGTGCAGCGGGAACTGCGCGCTCTTGCCCATCGCGCCGGCAAGCAGCAGCAGCGACGCGGCGACGAGCGTCGGTCCGGCCCAGGCGCCCGTCTCGACGGCGTCGAAGACCTCCTCGAACGCGAAGGTGCCCGGTGTTGAGCCAGATCATGACCAGCGCGAGGCCGAAGCCGACGTCACCGAAGCGCGTGACGAGGAACGCCTTCATGGCTGCGGGCGGGGCTGCGTCTGTCTCGTACCAGAAGCCGATCAGCAGGTACGAGGCGAGCCCCATGACCTCCCAGCACATGTACATCAGCAGCCAGTCGTCGGCGAGCACGACGCCGAGCATGGCCGCCGTGAACAACGAGATCGCCCCGTAGTACCAGCGGAAGCGCTCGTCGTCGTGCATGTAGCCGATCGAGTAGATCTGGACGAGCAGGCTCACGAAGGACACGACGACGAGCATCAGCGACGCTCAGCGGGTCGACCAGGCACGCCGAACTCGATCGTCGATCGTCCCGACGCGCAGCCACTCGACGGAGGCCGCGTAGGCTCGGCGCCGCCGATGACCGCCACCAGCACGGCGCTCGAGGCGACGAACACGAAGCCCATCGCGGCGATGCCGAGCCCGATGCGGCCAGTTGCGGCAGACGCGCGACCGGTCGCCAGAACGACCGCGAACGCCGCGAGCGGCACCAGGGGCAGCGTCCAGCTGTAGGCAGAGGTCCATCGGCTACCCCCTGAGCTTTCGGAGGCGGTCGATGGCGCCGATGTCGCTCGTGCGGTTGAGCGTGACGACGACCGCGAGCGCGAGCCCGACCTCGGCTGCTGCGACCACCATGAGGAAGATGACGAAGTTCACGCCGACCGCCTCGCTCGGCGCGACGTAGACCGAGAAGGCCGCGAGGTTGAGGTTCACGGCGTTGAGAATGAGCTCGACGCAGACGACGACCCGAAGCGCGCTCCTCGAAGTCAGCACGCCGAACAGGCCGATGCAGAACAGCGCGGCGGCGAGCACGAGGTAGTGGTTGAGCGTGATCACGCGGCTCGCTCCCCTCGACTCGGCCGAGGGGTCGTCGCGTCGCGGCATGTCGTCCTCGCGGGCGAGCACGATCGCGCCGATGAGCGCGATCGTCAGCGCGAGGCCGGCGATCTCGAACGGCAGCACGTAGCGCGAGAACAGGATCTCGGCGAGCGAGGCCGTGTCGTGGGCGTGTCGGCGGCCGAGCTCGCCAACTGTGCGTTCCCGAGGATATAGGCGAGCGCCGCGAAGAACGACGCCGCACGAGCCGGCCGCAGATCCACGTGACGGCGCGCGCGGGTCGGTCGCCCGCTCAGGTTCCGGCCTCGGTGAGCATGAGCACGAACAGCACGAGCACGGTGATCGGCGCCGCCGTAGACGAACAGCTGCATCGCGGCGAGGAACTCGCTGCCGAGCAGCAGGTAGAGCGCGGCGATCGCGAACAGCGTCGCGAACAGCGACATGACGGCGTGGACGAGGTTCTTGGCGAGCGACGAGTCCGACCGCGCCAGCGAGCGCGATCGCCGCATAGAGGTAGAAGAAGACGAGCGTCAGCGCTCACGCGTCCCCCTCCTCGGCCGAGCGGCGCGTGCGTCGAGCGCGGTCGCGAGGCTGCGATCGACTCGGGCGTCGCGCGGTACAGAACGAGGACGGTCTCGGCGCGGGTCGTGCAGTGCGTTCTCGAAATCGCCGGTGTGCCGCAGCCCGTGCGTCGAGCACTGCTCGACGCAGATGCCGCAGTACATGCAGCGGCCCAGGTCGATCGAGAAGCCGGTGAGCACGCGCCCGGGACCGTCCTCTCGCTTCTCGGAGTCGATCTTGATGGCATCGTCGGGGCAGCTCTTCTCGCACAGCATGCACGCCTTGCACTGCGGCGCGCCGCTCTCGTCGATTGCCGAGCGCGAACGACATGCGGCTGCGCTCGGGCAGCATCCGCTTCACGTCGGGGTACTGGATCGTGAACGTCGGCTTGAACAGGTGCTTGAACGTCGTGACCATGCCCTTGGCGATGCCGATCATGTCGACACCTCCCGTGCCGCGCTGGCGCGGCGGCGCGGACATCGTCGCCGGCTCGCGCTGCCGAGCCGGGCGATCGAGCCAGACGAAGACGACGGCCGCGACGACCTCGAGCGCGACCAGCACGAGCATGTTCGTGACGATCCCGACCGCCGTGAGCAGCACGTTGACGAGCGCGGCGGGAAGCAGCATCTTCCAGCCGATCGCCATGAGCTGGTCGACGCGGACTCGTGGCAGCGTGCAGCGCACCCAGATGACCAAGAAGACCACGCGTAGGTCTTGAGGTGCAGCCAGATCCAGTCCGGCAGGATCGGCCCGTTCCAGCCGCCGAGGAAGAGCAGCACCGTGAGCAGCGACAGGGTGAACACGTTCACGTACTCGGCGACGAAGAAGAGCGCGAACCGCATGCTCGAGTACTCGACGTTGAAGCCGGACACGAGCTCGGACTCCGCCTCGGGCATGTCGAACGGCACGCGGTTGAGCTCGGCGAGCACGCAGATGAAGAACAGGATGAAGGCGAACGGCTGCGTGACGACGTTCCACACGCCGGCCTGGGACTCGACGATCGTCGAGAGCTTCATCGACCCCGCCAGCATGACGACACCCATGACGGCCAGGATCATCGGCACTTCGTAGCTGATCTGCTGTGCGCCGGCGCGAAAGCCGCCCATCATCGCGTACTTGTTGTGCGAGGCCCAGCCGCCGACGAGGATGCCCACCGGGAAGAGCGCGGCGATGCCGAAGACCATGAAGATGCCGATGTCGAAGCTCATGCCCGCGATCTGCTGGACCCAGGGCAGTGGCCGCGTAGACGAGGATCGACGGGATGAACGCGATCAGCGGCGCGAGCGAGGAACAGCACGCGGTCGGCGCCGCGCGGGCACGAGGTCCTCCTTGCCGAGGAGCTTCAGCGCGTCGGCGAAGGGCTGCATGACGCCGTGCCAGCCGGTCCGCATCGGGCCGAGGCGGTCTTGCATGTGCCCGAGCGCCTTGCGCTCGAGCCACATCACGACGACGGTGTTCAGCATGACGACGATCACGAGGACCACGATGCCGATGAGGATCATCACGACGCCCATCATCGGTCGATCTCTCCCATCACGACGTCGACAGAGCCCATGATGGCGACGACGTCACCGATGCGGCAGCCGTTGAGCACTGCGGGTGCGACGTGCAGGTTCGAGAAGGCGGGGGAGCGGATCTTGAGTCGCCACGGAGTCGCGCTGCCGTCGCTCACGAGCAGCACGCCGAGCTCTCCGCGGGGGCTCTCGACGCGGCGATACGCCGTACCGGCCGGCGGCCTGAGCAGTCCGCGGCACGCCCTCGCTCACGACCGGGCCCTCGGGCAGCCCGTCGAGTGCGTTGCAGCGCGATTCGGGCGGACTCGCGCATCTCGGCGACGCGCACCGTGTAGCGGTCGAACGTGTCGCCGACCTCGCCCGAGCGGCACGCGTACGTCGAAGTCCCCGTACGCCGAGTAGGGCTCGTCGCGCCTCAGGTCGATGTCGACGCCGGACGCTCTGGCCATCGGACCCGGTCACGCCGTAGTCGAGGATCGTCTCGGGCTCGATGATGCCGATGCCGCGCGAGCGCGCTCGGAAGATCTCGTTGTCGGTGAGCAGCGACTCGTACTCGTCGACCTCGCGGTCGAAGGTGGTCACGATGTCGCGGATCTCCTCGGCGATCCCTGGCTGGCAAGTCTGCCTTCACGCCGCCGGGGCGGAAGTAGTTGAACATCATCCTGCCGCCCGTCACGGCCTCGAACACGTCGATGATGCGCTCGCGGTACCGAAACGCGTACAGGAACGGAGTCAGCGCTCCGAGATCGAGTCCGCACGCGGCGAACCAGGTGTGGTGGCTGGTGATGCGGCACAGCTCGCCCATCAGCACGCGCAGGTACTCGGCCTTGGGCGTCACTTCGATCTCGGCGAGCTCCTCGGTGGCCAGGACGAACGCCAGCTCGGTGTGGAAGCCCGAGACGTAGTCGGCCCGGTCCATCATCGGGATGCACGCCCGGTAGTTGCGGCTCTCGCACAGCTTCTCGATGCACCGGTGAAGGTAGCCATGGGTCGGCTCTGAAGCGACGACCACTTCACCGTCGAGCGCGAGCCACAGGTGCAACACGCCGTGCATGCTGGGGTGCTGGGGGCCCATGTGCAGGACGATCCGCTCCGAGTGCAGGAGCGGGTCGGCCTCGCCGGCGGGCGCCTCGAAGCTGCTTGCGTCGCCGTGGCTCGCCGCGGCCTCGAGCGACCTGAGCCTCGCTCACGCCACCCGGCTGCGAGCTCGAAGTCCTTGCGCAGCGGATGGCCGACGAAGTCGTCGCGCAGGACGATGCGCCGAAGATTCGGATGGCCGACGAACTGAACACCGAAGAGGTCGTAGACCTCGCGCTCGAGCGGGTCGGCGCCAGCCCACAGTGCGCCACCGATGGAATCGTTGGCGCCGCGGAGGCGAGCGGCGACCCTGATCACGACGGTGGTCGCGTCCGAGCTGTCGGGTCAGCCCGTACACGATGTCGATGCCGGCATCGGCGCCGTTGTCGACCGCAGTGAGCAGGGCCAGGTGCGTGAACCCGCGCTCGTTCTTCAGCGTGGAGAGCGTGGACGATCAGGTCGGTCGTGGCGTTCGCGCGCATGCGACTCCGCCGGGCCCCAGCGCGTCCGTTGTCGAAGACGCCGACGAGTCCGTCCATGGCGGCGTCGGACCGCCGCTGTCGTCATGCGCCGCGCTCACGCGCGACCTTCTGCGGCCCAGCGCTCGGCCGCCGTCATCTCGCCCGCGGCGTTGCGCTCCATCAGCATGAGGAGCGCCTCGATGAGGGCTTCGGGTCGCGGCGGACAGCCAGGGAGGTAGATGTCCACCGGGATGATGGAGTCCACGCAGTTGACGACGTTGTAGCCATCGGCGAACGGACCTCCGCTCACAGCGCACGAGCCCATGGCGATGACGTACTTCGGAGCCGCGATCTGCTCGTAGAGCAGCTTGAGGCGCGGCGCCATCTTGAGGTTGATGGTGCCGGCGACGATCATGCAGTCCGACTGGCGCGGAGAAGCGCGGAAGAAGATGCCCAGGCGGTCCGTGTCGTAGCGCGCCGAGCCCACCGTCATCATCTCGATCGCGCAGCACGCCGTCCCGAACGTCAGCGGCCACATCGAGTGGCCGCGGGCCCAGCGCATCATCTGGTCGAGCGGTCCGATCAGGACCGGGACCTCGCGGTCTACACCCACTTCAGGGCCCCCTTGCGCCATGCGTAGGCGAGCCCGAGCACCAGGATGCCGATGAAGATCGCCATCTCGACGAGCCCGAAGACGCCGAGCTTTCGGATGATGACCGCCCACGGGTAGAGGAACACCGCCTCGACGTCGAACACGACGAACATCAAGGCGAAGACGTAGTATTCGATGCGGAAGCGGATCCACGGTTGTCCGACCGGCAACTCGCCGCACTCGTAGGCGCTCGCCTTGAGCGCGCCGGGCTCGCTGGGCGCGAGCCAGCGCGGCAAGGTGACCAGGATGAAGGCGAGAGCCGCACGCTACGACGAGGAACCCCGTGAATACAAGAATCGTGAGGTCGATGCCGGCTCACCCCTCCCCGTAGAGCGACCCTGCAAGTTGCTCCGATGGTAGTTTGATACGACTTGGAAGCTGATAACCCTGCGAAGATGCGCGATGTTGTGGGAAGTTCTGGTTAGCAGAAGTGGGCGCGCGGCTTCGTGTGGCCGGCTGAGCGGTGGGCGGATGCGAGGCCTCTCTCGGACGACTCGCTCGCAACGCCGGATGGTGGAGGGGAAATGGACATGAAGCACCGTTTCGCAGTAGTCACCGACAGCACGGCCGACATCGCGCCCGACGTGGCAGCGAGCCGCGATATCGCCGTCGTGCCGCTGACCGTCTCGTTCGGCTCTGACACGATGTTCGACGGTGAGCTCTCGCAACAGGAGTTCTTCGCGCGCATGAAGAAGGCGCCGCAGCTGCCCAACGACGGCTCAGCCGTCCGTGGGCTCGTTCATCGAAGCGTACGAGCAGGCGCTGGAGAAGGCCGAGAACGTGCTTTCGGTGCACATCTCCAACAAGCTCTCGGGCACGATCGACTCCGCACAACAGGCGGCTGCACAGTTCGCCGGGCGGGTGCACGTCTTCGATTCTCTGAGTCTGTCGTGGGGGCTTGCATGGCAGGTTCTCGAGGCCGCCGCCGCAGCGGCCGAGGGTGTGAGCGTCGAGGGTGCCCTCCAGCGTCTCGAGCGGGCGCGCGAGAGGGTGCAGCTGATAGTAGGGCTCGATTCGCTGGACAACCTGGCCAGAGGCGGTCGTATCGGAAGGGTGTCGGCGTTTCTCGGCACGTTGCTCAGCGTCAAGGTGACGCTGACCGTCGACGAGAACGGGGAGTTCGTGCCTCTCGCGCGGTCGCGGGGCGAGCGTGCCGCACTCGAGCACACGATCGAGTGGATCACCGAGCAGATGGCCGGGCGCCGCCGGGGGTCGTTCGCCGTCGGTCACGCCCTGTCCGAGTCACGTGCACGGCGCCTGGCCGATGAGATCGCCGCTCGTTTCGACGTCGACGAGATGGTCATCTACGAGGCTGGCTCGGTCATCTGCACCCATACCGGGACCGGCTGGGGAGTGGCGGTGTTCCCGGCAGAGTAGGATGGGGTCATGGAGTACTCGGATCGGATGGACGCACAGATCGCGGAGTTGCTGAGTTCGCGCACCCGCGTCACGCCCGCGCACCTTCCCGGCGTCCCCGACGAGGAAGGTGCCGCGCTCCTCAAGCACTACGCCGAGATCCACGGCGCCGACGAGCACGTGATGTGGGACGGCCGCCGGCTGGTCCGCGAGCGGCCCGCTGCGGTGGACGCGGCCGATTCCGGCACCAAGCCAGACACCCCCGAATCCGTGACGCCCGCTGCATCACGCCCTCAACCGTCGCCTACGACGTCCGGTCCGAAGGCCGAGGAGTCGGG
The DNA here is from genome assembly GCA_963700665.1 of uncultured Actinomycetes bacterium. Lineage (GTDB taxonomy): Bacteria > Actinomycetota > Coriobacteriia > Anaerosomatales > PHET01 > CAVPCY01. The sequence goes on along the minus strand of CAVOYK010000004.1, from coordinate 125,971 downwards.
CCCCAAGCCGAGTCCGGTCGACGAGATCCTTGCGGCGTCGGTCGACAAGTCGCTGCTTGACTCCGCGCCTTCCGGGAAGGTGTCTTCGTGGCTGTGGCTCCTGCCGTTCCTGTTCGCGCTTCCCGGCGGGCTGATCGCTTGGCTGATCGTTCGCGACACTGACCGCTCGGTAGCGCGGGCCATGCTGATCACCGGTGCGGTCATGACCGTGTTCTGGATCTTCGCGGGCGCCGGGTTCCAGAGCGTCGGCGAGCGGATGGGCTCGATCATCGAGCAGAGTCGCTAGCCGCCTTCGCCGCCAGTCGCGAATGCTACTCGGCCCGTCGGCCCGTGAGTGGGTCGGCCGCGCCGGGTACCGACCACAGCCCGGCACCTTCGCCTCGCGCCTCCCGCTGGTAGGCGACGAACTCCTCGGCGTACCTCACGTTGGGCGGGAACGTGTACACCTGCGCGTATCCGTCGAGCAGCAGTCGCGCATTCAGCATCTTCGCGCGTATCTCCTGATCGGAGGTGGCTGTCGGCTTCTCGAGCCACACGTAGGCGAGCAGGCGTCCGTAGCGGTCGCGCAGTTCCGCGTCGGTCTCGATCCACACCGTGCGCCCATCGAGCAAGGAGTGCGTGTACGCAGACGCTTCCTTGCCGTACGGTTCGATCTCGCGGGTCGACTCCGGCGTGTCGATGCCGATGAAGCGCACCTTCTCCTTGGTCGGGCCTATCTGGATGTGTGCGGTGTCCCCATCGACGACGCGAACCACGCGTCCTTCGCGCAGCCCCGAGACGCCCGTGTTCCCGGGTGGCTCCCCCAAGGGCGCCGATCCCAGCGCCACGCAGCCTGAGAGGGCCGCGCCTGCCACGAGGGCAGCTACTATCGTCAAGCGGACCGAGAACCACGACTACGTCCCTCGAACTGAGGCTCCTCATCACACGGAGTCTATCGCAGCGCCTGGCGGCGACCTCGCGAATGCTGCAGTGACGCATCCCCAGATGTCCAGCGGCGGACGCGGCTCGCGCAACGCAACGAGGGCCGGCGTGGTGCCGGCCCTCGGGTCGATCGAGTGTGCTGCTGGGTGTCGGCGCTAGTTCGTCTCGGCAACTGCCATCGCGGGCTCGGCCTGCAGGGACAGCGCGAGCTCCAAGGCCTCCTGGTCGCGGCGGGCCAGCCAGAACAGCACGGAAGCGGTGAGCATCGGGCCGACGGCGAACAGGCCCATGATGACCCAGACGCCCAGCTCGAACTGGTAGATGACGCCGTAGGCGACCACGGCGACCGAGGCGAGGGCCAGCAGGGCGGCGGCCACGCGCTCGTAGTACCAGCCGACGATCAGTGTGGCGATCGTCGCGGCAAGCGGGCAGGAACGCCGCGAGCAGGGCGGCCGAGGCGCCGGTCTCACGGAAGGAGAAGAGGCCGGCGAAGCTCGCGATCGACCAGAACACGCCGCCGCCGATGACGAACGCCCGGGCGACGCCGCGCTCCAGAGCGATGCGCATCCGAGCGTCTTCTGCGACGACCGGGGCGTTCTTGCGGGACTCGACGACGTCGTAGGCCATTGCGCCGAAGAGAGCGGGGACGGCGAGCGTGAACACGATCGCCCCGGCGATGCCGATGATTACGAGAGTGGCTCCGATGATGAACGCCATCTTCCTCTACCTCCACTGATTCGGGTCAAGCAGGCTTCCGAACTCCTAGAGAGAGTATCGCCAGCTTGAGGCGGTGCGAGGTTCATGGGCAGTTGAGGTCTTGTTAGGGTTGTGTGAGTCGAATGCTGCCGAGCGGAAGCGCGCGTTGCGACGCGCTCAGGCTAGCGGCAGATCGAACCCGAAGGTGGTTCCCTGGCCGGGCGCAGACGTCACGTCGATGCTCGAGCCGTGGGCCTCCACGATCTCCTTGGCGATCGCCAGGCCGAGGCCCGCTCCGCCGCCTCCGGCGCGCGCCGCATCGGCTCGGTAGAAGCGCTCGAACACGCGCGCGAGCTGCTCGGGCTCGATGCCCGAGCCCTCGTCGGCGACCTCGAGGCGCACGGAGTCGGCGTGCTGGCGGGCTCGCAGGTGCACCGACGAGCCCTGCTCCGAGTGCTTCAGCGCGTTGTCCGTGAAGCTGAGCAGCACCTGCACGACCTTGTCGCGATCGGCCATCACCCGAAGATCGGGGTCGGCGATCTCGACGGCCAGCGTGACGCCGCGCTGATCGGCGAGCGGGTGCATGATGCGGGCGACGTCGCCGAGCAACTCCGCGGCCTCCTCGGGGACCACCTTGAGCCGCAGGCTGCCCGCCTCGAGCTGTGCGAGCGTGAGAAGATCGGCCACGAGCCGCCCCAGCCGGTCCGCCTCGACCTGCATGGTGTGGATGAAGTCATCGCGCACCGCCGGGACGTCCTTCGCCCCGTCGTCGAGCAGCTCGAGCATGCCCTTGAGCGCTGCGATCGGCGTGCGCATCTCGTGACTTGCGTCGGCGATGAATCGTCGTTGGGCGTCTTCGATGCGGTGGCGCTCGGTGACGTCGGCGAGCAGCGAGCACCGCGCCATCCACGTCGCCGTCGTGCGTCCAGCAGCGGCGTGCAGTGCAGCAGCACGATGCACTCGTCGAGGGAGACCGTCCTGACGGCACTCTCGCCCGCAAGGCCCGTGCGCACGACGTCGAGCACCTCGGGTTGCGTGGTCGTCTCCTCGGCCGGCGAGCCCACCAGCGATCCGGCTCCGACACGCCCAGCAGGCGTACCGCCTCAGGATTGATGACGCTGACGATCCCGGACTGCGTCGAATGCGACGACGCCCTCGGCCATCGACTCGACGACCGCCGCTATCTGGCGCCTGCTCTCCTGGAGCTCACCGAACGCCTCGCCCAGCGTGGATGCCATCGTGTTGTACGACATGGCGAGGTCGTGCACCTCGTCGGGCACCAGACTGGTGGGCAGGCGCTGCTCGAAGTCGCCGGCGGCCATGGCCGCGGCCGCATCGGACATCGCCTTGATCCGTCGTGCTGATCAGTTGCGAGAACGCGAATCCGAGCAGGCCGGCGATGGCGAGCGAGACCCAGAACGTCACCCACAGTCGGTCGCGTAGCGCCCGCAGAATGGCGACGGGCTGGTCGACCGAGCCCACCGTGACGACGACGCCTTCGACCCTGTCGTCCGGATCCGTGGAGCGACTTGGACGCCACGACCCATCCGTTGGGCCTGCAGGTCGCTCGCCGCGTAGGCGGCCTGCTCGTTGAGCGCGCCGAGGCGAGCGCTCTCGAGCACGGGGTCGCCTGGGCTGTATGTCGAACGACGACTCGAGCAGCGTGCCGTCGCGGTCGTAGACCCAGATGCCGCCGCCGTAGATGTCGCGGTACTCGGTCGACCACGTCGCGTATCGGGGCCGTGCCCGTCACGGTCAGCGGCAGCTCCGGTTCGAGGCGCTGCGCGAGCGCCGAGGCGTTGCGCAGCTCGGTCGTCTCGGTCAGATTCGTGAGCGTGGACCTGAGGCCCGCGGAAAGCGATCCGGACAAGACGAGCATCGCCACGACGATGACGACGACGAACAGCTCGGTCTGCCACAGTCGGATGGATCCGCGGCGGCGATCAGGGTCGCGCACGCGGACGCCCGTGCGCTCGCGTATGCGGAGTGCCATCGGCCTAGGGCTCTCTGAGCCGATAGCCGTAGCCGCGCACGGTCAGGATGTAGACCGGCGCTCTTGGGGTCTTCCTCGATCTTCTCGCGGATGTTGTGGATGTGCACGTCGACCGCGCGCTCGTCGCCGACGGGGGACTCGTCCCACAGCGCCTCGAGGATCGCCTGGCGCGAGTACGCCTTGCCGGGATGTCTGCGCCAGGTGGAGCAGGATGCCGTACTCGGAGGTCGTGAGGTGTATGTGCTGGCCGGCGAGCTTCACCTGGCGGGAGAGCGTGTCGATCTCCAGGTCGCCGACCTCGATGCAGGCGTTCTCGGCCTGGCCGCCCTCCACTCGGCGCAAGATGGCCTTGACCCTGCTCACGAGTTCTCGAGGAGAGAACGGCTTGGTCACGTAGTCGTCGGCACCGAACTCCAAGCCCGAGGATCCGGTCGACCTCGTCGCCGCGTGCGGACAGCATGATGATCGGGACGCTCGAGTGGGCTCGCAGGTCCTTGGCGATGTCGAGTCCGGACTTGCCCGGCAGCATCACGTCGAGGATGACGAGGTCTGGCTTGACCTGAGTCGAGCATGAACTCTGCGCCGAGCCCGTCGCCGGCGGTGTGCACCTCGTAGCCGGCCTCGGTCAAAGCGTAGTCGACCACCTTGAGGATCGACTCTTCGTCGTCGACGACCAGCACGCGTTTCATCGGCTGTGTGCTCCCTGGAGGAGGAGTGGTTCTTCCGAGAACCGAGGATAGCCGAACGAGTCTCAATTGCAGCTAACACAACCCTAACATTTCGGTAATACTAGGCGAATAGGCGTGCTGAGGACGCCTGATAGTGTCTACTACGATTGCAGCGACCCTCCGACCACAAGGTGGTGTGAGCGCCATCGAAGCGACGCCTTTGTTCCAGTACGTCCGGCTACCGGCAGCCGTCCCGTTCACTGTCGCGCGCGGCGTTCGCCATCTCATTCATCGTTTTGGGTTGTGCCCTTCTGTTCTGGCCCGCGCACGCGCATGCCGGACTTTCGGCGACCGGGGAGGCGGCGTTCTACCCCTGCACGGACTGCCATCCGGTGACGCTCGACGCCAACGGCGAGCCGACCAAGCCCCTTCCCAACGACTTCGAGAAGCACGAGATCGAACTCGAAGTGCACGACATACTCGGGCAGGGCGACAAGGCGTGCCTGGCCTGTCACGACGACCCGTCGCGAAACCCCGGCAAGCTCCTGCTGCCCGACGGCACCCTGGTCGACATCACCGGAGAGGTCTCTCGCGTATGTCAGCGGTGCCACTTCGAGAAGTACCGCGACTGGGAGCTCGGGATCCACGGCAAGCGACTCGCCGAAGTGCTCGGCGGCCGGCTGCCACGACCCGCACACGCCGTCGTGGATCTACGTCGAGGCGCTTCCGCCCTTCCAGGGCACCGGCATCGAGGTTCGCGCCGTATGGCCGCGCGAGCCGTTCAAGCCGATGGCCTCGCCACCCGCTCCGCCACCCGTCTACACGCCGACCTCGCTGATCGTGATCTCGGCTATCGGCTTCTTCATCGTGCTGGTCATCATCGGTTTCCTTACTCTGGGAAGGCGCAAGTCATGAGCGACAAGACCGAATCCACACGCGCGTCGCTCGACGTGCGCGACGAGCTCAAGGCACCCGAGGGCGCGACTGCGCCAGAGGGCATGACGCTGTCCCGCCGCCGCTTCCTTGAAGGAATCGGTGCCGCCGCCGGCCTGGTGGCCGCAGGTGTCGTGCCTGCGGTCATGACCGCGCTTCCTGGCGCCGCCGGGAGCATCCGAGGCGGAGGAGTCATCCGCCGAGGGCGGCATCGAGTGGGCCGCCGAGGAGGACCAGCCGGTCAACTACCCCGGCAAGCCGGTCTAGCTACGCTGACCCGCGCCGGCGACCAGAAGTGGGGCGATGGTCATCGACGTCAAGGCGTGCATCGGCTGTCGCCGGTGCGTCTACGCCTGCGTCAAGGAGAACAACATCGGCCGCGAGTCCGGCTTCACCTACATCCAGGTGCTCGAGATGGAGAACGGCAAGGTCGACATCGAGCACGCGAACCTCGACTACGAGGAGGCCGGCAGGCAGGACAAGTGGTACCTGCCGGTCCAGTGCATGCACTGCGCGAAGCCCACCTGCGTGTACGGGTGCCCCGTCAAGGCCACGTGGAAGGAGCCCGACGGCATCGTCGTGATCGACTACGACAAGTGCATCGCCTGTCGCAACTGCATGATCACCTGCCCGTATGACGCGCGTCACTTCAACTGGGTCGAGCCGGAGGTTCCCGAGGACGAAGTGAACCCGCGAGGTGCCGCTTCACGAGAAGGCGGGCGTCGTCGAGAAGTGCACGTTCTGCGTCCAGCGCACGCGCAACGGCCAGACCACGGCCTGCACGGAGGCCTGCCCGGTCGGCGCGCGCAAGTTCGGCGATCTGAACGATCCAGAGAGCGAGGTCTCCATCTTGCTGAAGACGCGCCGCGTCTGGCGCCTGAAAGAAGAGCTCGGTAATGACCCCATGATCTGGTATGTGGGGTGATCGACATGGCTATCGTCACTACACCCGAACCCGGCGTGAAGCGTTTCATCGGCATCGACTTCACCGTCGGCAAGCTCCGAACGGCGGGCCCGCGCTACTGGGCGTTCGTCTCGCTGCTGCTGACCGTGCTGTTCATGGGCGTCATGGCGTGGGCCGCGGCGCTGTCCAATGGCGGTTCAGTCATGGCGATGCGTGACGCCTACCCGTGGGGTCTGTGGTTCGTGAACTACATGTACTACGTCGGCCTGGCGGCCGGCGGGCTCGTCGTCTACGCGAGCGTCCACCTCTTCGGCGCCCATCAGTACGCTCCGCTGTCGCGACTGGCGGTGCTGCTTGCGGGCGTGTTCGTGATGATGGCGCTGCTCGGCATCGTCACCGACATGGAGCGGCCGTGGCGGGCGGTATGGATGCTGCTGACGCCCAACCCGACGTCGCCGTTCATCTACACAGGTAGCGCGGCCAACCTCTACATGATCATCTGCTTCGTCGATCTGTGGATCCTGATCACGGGCAAGGGCGGAGAGAAGCTGGCGTTCCGGATGACGCTGATCGCGCTGCCGCTCGCCATCTACCTGCACACGACGACGGCGTTCGTGCTGTCGATGAACAAGTCCCGCGAGCTGTGGAACACGGCGATGATGGTGCCGATCTTCCTGACCTCGGCGACAGCTTCGGGGATCGCGGTACTGCATGCTCGTCGCCTACATCGTTCCAGCACTATCGGCATCTTGAAGTTCACGTCGAGCATGTTCAGGAGTCTTACCACCCTGCTTGCGACGGTCATCATCATCGACCTGTTCCTGCTCCTGGTAGAGATCCTGACCGTCTTCTGGCCGACGTCGGCCAAGCCGGGTCACACGATGCGGTTCGCCGAGTTCTTCACCGGGCGGCTACGCATTCATGTTCTCTGCCGGTGCTGATCCTGGGCGTGAGCGCGTTCGCTGTTGCTTTCCCGGCGCAAGACCCGCCACCTGCCTGCCGTGCAGATCACGGGAGCGGCGATGTATGTCGTGGCCGTCTTCCTGAAGCGCTACTCGCTCATGTCGATGGGAATCGTCTACAACCCGCTCGGCCAGTACGCCCCACCGTACGTGCCGAGTCTGACCGAGGTGCTGATCGCGCTGATGATCCTGGCGATCGGGGTGCTGATCGTGACAGTCGCGGCCAAGGTCCTGCCGCTCGTGGTGCCCGAGGATGCGCATGGGAGCGCTCACGAATCAGCTCTCCCCGAAGGCCCCGCCGAGCCGGCCCTAGAGGCGCGGTGATCGGTCTGTGAGCGCACAAGAGGACAAGCCGGGTGCCCGCAGGCGCTGGCCTCTCATTGCAGCACTGGTCGCGTTCGGGCTCGTCCTGGTGATCGCCGCCACCGTCGTGCTGCCGCTCGTGGCGACCTCGACGTCGAACTTCTTCTCGCGCTATCACCTGCTGAATCGGCGCTATGTCAACCTGGAGAACTCGGCGCACGAGGGAATCGGGTGTCGCTCGTGTCATGAGACCGAGCCGCTCGCAAAACGGTGTCGCTCTGGTCGGCGACTTCTATCGCAGTCTTGTCACCGAGCGAGCCGCTTCCGGCGTACTTCAAGTTCGGGCCGCCCACGCCGTGAGGCGTGCCTGGCCTGCCACGAAGAGACTGGGCCTACATCGCCGAGAGAACCGAGCGCATCCCGCACCCGGCGCACACGCGCGTCGCCAGCGAGTCGCGCGACTGCGTGGACTGCCACAAGTGGACCGCGCACTTCGAGACCTACATGACCAAGCACAAGGAGATGCCCTTCTCGGGCGTGTGCGTCTCCTACGGCTGCCACGTTGGGACCAAGACAGACCGAACAGTGCTTCAACTGCCATCACGTCCTGCACGAGTCCGGCGAGGAGTGGAAGACGGAGCACCCGCAGGTGGTCAAGCGACACCGGCAAGGCGGCGTGCCCCGAGTCGTGCCACACCGTCGCGCAGTGTCAGCAGTGTCACACGACCGGCGAGACGCCCGAGTTCACGGGGCTGCCGAATCGAGGTCAGCGCAAGAGCATCGAGGAGCTCCACGTCAAGCCGGAGTGGACCAGCCGATATCACGGCACCGAGGCGCTCAAGGACGTCTCGCAGTGCCTGAAGTGCCACCAGTCGGAGGGCGAATGCGACGAGTGTCACCTGCAGCGTCCTGCGTTCCACGGCTCGACCGACACCTGGATCGGCCGACACAGCAAGCAGGCGACGAAGGTCGACGATCCCCGCTGTCTGGCGTGTCACGAGGAGCCGTGGTGCGAGGAGTGCCACGATCAGTTCAAGGAGATGGAGTAGGTGTCTCCGAGGCTCCTCAAGTGGATAGCGCTCGGGCTGGCCGTCATCGTGCTCGTGGTGCTGCTGCTTCCGGTCGTCTCGGTGCTGCAGCCCGACTACTACCGGCGCTATCCAGCGCTCGGGCCAGCGAATGGATCATTGGGCGACCTCGACCCACTCGCGCATCTCGCTGCATCGAATGCCACGTCGAGCCAGGGGTGGGTGGATTCGTGTCGTTCGCCGCCAAGTCGGTGCCGGCCTTCTACTCCCAACTGCTCAGCGGGCCCGACGACACGAACCTGCTGCAGGCTCCGAGTCGGGCCGCATGCCAGAAGTGCCACACGAGCTATCGGCGCGTCGGGCCAAGCGGGGATCTGCTCATACCGCACAAGGCCCATGTCGAGGTGCTGCGAGATGGAGTGCAGGACCTGCCACAAGGACCTCGTGCACTCGCTCAACAGCCGTGGCTTCAACCGGCCCGAGATGGAGTCCTGTCTCGAGCAGTGCCACGACGGCGACAAGGCCAGCAACGAATGCTTCGATTGCCACACGGGCAAGCAGACGCCTGAGTCTCACACCAAGAGCGACTGGCTGGAGGTCCACGGGGCGATGGCCGAGACGCAGGACTGCGGCGAGTGCCACGACTGGACGCCGGACTACTGCGCCGACTGCCATGAGAAGCGCCCGGCATCGCACGTGGGCAACTGGAAGGCGGATCACGGGCCACTTGCCAACGAGCGCGGCGACGGCTGTCTCGTGTGCCACGGTGGAGAGAAGTTCTGCGAGGAGTGTCACTGATGGCGGGCGACACGGCCGCTTCCGCCAGGCGCCGGCGTCTTGCGCGCGTCATCGCCGTTGTGGCGCGTCGTGCTGCTGCTCGTGGGCGTCCCCATCGCTCCTCACGATGCAGCCGGGGTTCTTCGGGCGGATGCCCGCACTTGCCGCCCAGTACGAGCCGTGGTCGACCTCAGCGCACGCCGAGGTCGGCTGCGAAGGATGCCACGTCTCGCCCCGGCCGCTTCCTCAGGCGCGTATCGAGCGCGGATGGTGGGCGAGTTCTACCTGTCGCTCGTGCTGCGCTCCGAGAGCCCGAGTGTCTTCGCGACGCCGACCAACGAGGCGTGCCTCGAGTGCCACAACGACCTGCGCAGCGTCTCGCCCAAGGGCGACCTGCAGATCCCGCATCGCGCGCACGTCACCATTCTCAAGATGGAGTGCGTCGAATGCCATGACTACCTCGTGCACGAGTTGAATCCCTCGGGCAAGCATCTGCCGACGATGGCTGGTTGCCTCCGGTGCCACGATGGCGACACCGCGAAGGACACGTGCACGGCATGTCACACCCAGAAGGCCGCCCCCGATAGCCATCAGGCGCGAGGACTGGCTGATCGTCCACCCGAAAGATGCCGCCAGCCCCGAATGCGACAGCTGTCACAAGTGGACCGAGGACTGGTGCGCGGACTGCCACGCGCTGCGTCCGCAGTCACACGGGGACGACTGGCGCGCGGTCCACGGTGAGCAGGTCAAGCAGCGGCGCAACTGCGAGGCGTGCCACGACGGCGCCTTCTGCGTCCGCTGTCACGGTGAGGTGCCGCAAGAGAACTTCGATCCGTCGCTCAAGCCGGTCGAGTAGGCGAGAATACGGTCTATGGACCCAGAGCAGACCGACACACAGAACGCCGGCGAACGCTCGGCGACTCCTCCGGTGACAGACGATCGCCCCACGCCGAACCGGCCGCGATTCGACGCTTCGCATAGTCGCCTTCGTAGCGCTGGGTCTCGTCCTGCTGGTGATCGCGTTCGATGCGGTCACCGTCGTCGCCCCGTCTGTGCGGCTCGTGCCACGAGATGAAGCCGAGGACCGCGAGCTGGCAGCAGTCGGCTCACACCGGCGTCAAGTGCGTGCAATGCCACCAAGCGCCACGGCCTTGGTATGCGTATCCGGCGCGGCTGGTGGACAGGGGCAAGCTGCTCGCGCGCGACGTTCGCGCCCACACCTCCGGTGACTACGTCGATCCGGTCGACGGCCCGGTCCCGGGCGTCGCCCCGATGGCTGACGCGGTGTGCCTCCAGTGTCACGATCGCCAACCGCAAGGCGACCTCAGGCTTCCGCATCAAGATCAACCACGTCGAGCACGCGAAACGCAACGGGTCGTGTGTGTCGTGTCACGTCCGCACCGCCCACCCGCTCGAGGATCGCGGCACGCCCCTGACCCTGATGAGCCAGTGCTTCACGTGTCACGGCACCGCCGAGCAGCCCGACGCCTCCGCGGCGTGCAGCCTGTGTCACCCGACCGGCTACGAGCTGACCCCCGAGTCGCACACGGACAAGGCGTGGATGCCCCGGACGCACGCGTCAACTGCGCAAGAGCGACCCCAAGCAGTGCACCATGTGCCACCAGCAGAGCTTCTGCGACGACTGCCACGGGCTCGAGATGCCTCATCCCGAGGACTGGTCGCAGGGCCAAGAGGGCCACGCCGCCGTTCGCGGAGATCGAATCGCGCCGTGTGCTCACAGTGCCACACCGAGAAGCCCGATCTATGCAGCATGTGTCACCACAAGGCCTACGACCCGATGATCGGCTCGTGGGTCAAGCAACACTACGTCGAGGTCGAGACCGAAGGTGCCGAGTACTGCCTCGAGTGCCACGCGCCCGGCTACTGCGTGCGATGCCACGTGAGCTGGGCGACGACCGGGCGGACCACCGAGTAGCGGTCGATCCCGGACCTTGGCGCAGGCCTCGCGAGGTGTACATCTAGCTACGTCGCATAGCCGGAGAACGGCCACCCGTTCGGTGTCAGACCCAAGCGCTACCGTCAGATTCGCAGGCGGGTGCGGCCCATCCAAGACGCGCCCGCCAGATCGGGTTCCTAGTCTGCGGATCCGATGGGATGCGGCGTGGCCTACTACGAGACCGACACGAACACGCTGGACTGGTTCGACCGCACTCTGACCCACCCCGTTGCCCGCGTGCGCATCTCGACGCTCTGCCTACTGGCCGAGGTGGACTGCGCCTCTCGCCGGGCGTGGCTGCGCAGGGCCCAATCCGACTCGGTTGCAGAGGTCGTTGCCACAGCGGTACTGCTGGAGGCGGTCGCTGCGGTGAGGGCGGATGAAGGCACCGACTTGTTCGAGAGCGACTTCGCGGAGCAGTTGGACCACAGCGATCTCGGATGGGAGTGGGAGTACGACGTCGTTGTCGCGCACGGCGAGCTCGTCCAAATGGGGGTTCGCAAGGTATGGACCGCTCAAGAGGACGACGGACTCGCAAGACTCATCGCTCTGCAGAAGGCCTACTGCGGCAAGGAATCAGAGATCGCGCGCGGAACCGCGATCATAGTCGGCAAGCGGCTCGTGAATCACTACACGCGCTCTCCTCGCTCGATGGCCGAGGCGACTCGCTGGCTTCGTGAGGGCAGACCGCGCTACCGGGAGTGAGAGCCGCCTACCAGACGGCCGCGACCTCTGGGACCTCTCGACGGTCGAGCAAGGTGATCGCGTTCTCCGGGCAGGCGGCGCGGCAGACCCCGCACCCCCAGCACTGTTGTGTTCGCACCGCTACCGCGGCCCGCGAGGCCTCTATGGCGCCGAACGGGCACGTTCGCGCACAGCGTGCGCACCGCGTGCAGCGTTCGGCGTCGAGTCGTGCCACCCACTCACCGCGCCACATGATCTTGAGACCGTAGCCAGCGGTGAGCTTCATGGCCATGCAGCCGCTCTCCAGGTTGCAGTTGCAGATCGCAGCCGTGAAAGGCGTCTTGAACGTCCACACAGAGTGCATGAGACCGTTGCGTTCGCATTCGCGCAGCAGATCCATCGCCTGCTCTTTCGCAAGAGTGTTGAAGTCGTCGAGGTCAGGTCCGTCGTCGTAGCCCTCGAACCCCTTGAGCAACAGCGGCTCGACCGGCTGCGTGGTGACCAGGACGCAGACTTCGTCTGCCTTCTGTCCCGGCTCATGCATCCTGCAGATGCAGGGGATGGCGGTGATCGAGGTGGCGAGGTCAAAGATGCGCTCGCACTCCTCGATCGGCACCGGCTGGCCGAAGTGGCTTGCTTGTTGCCGCTTGGAGATGAGCGACTTGCCCATGCTCGAGAGCGGTGCGGGGATGCGGTCGAAGCGCTCCATCCACGTGATGGCGTTTTCACGCATGTCGGAGAATCCGGAGATGAAGTCGACGATGTACGCGCTTCGCCTGACGTCGCTTTGCAGATCGAACGCGTAGTTCTTCGCCTGCAGATACCAGCGCTCGCCCTCACCGTGCTCCACGCAGAACTGGCACATACGCGGCGCTAGACCTGCTCTTGGGCTCGGCGGATCATGCGCTCGGTCCGCTCCTGCCTGAGTTGGAGTTCGCTCTCGGCGTAGACGTCGGGCTGGCCATCGCTTTGATCTGAGATGGCGCTCCGTGCCTGAGCGGCTGCTTGAATGGGCCCCTCAACTGGCTCGGGCGATACCGGTTCGACCGACGTGGTCATCGCTTCCTCCGTACTCCCGACACGCGCCGAGTCCCCGCATCGACGCAGCCTGAACTATACCCTTGGGCGCCCCTGCGTTCCCGCCATTCGCCGGAATCCACACAACATTTGTTGCACACACGCGCCCCTCACGAGGGTCTGTGCGAGTGCTACGGTGGGAACAACGCAGGGGAGGGGTGTGAATGACCGCGATCCGTACAACGCCGCCCGCGATGCTCACAGACCTGTACCAGCTCACCATGGCGCAGGCGTACTTGAATGCGGGCATCCACACGACCGAGGGTTGTTTCCATCTGTACTTCAGGTCGAACCCGTTCGGCGGCGGATACGCCGTCGCCTGTGGTCTGGAGCAAGCGCTCGAGTACCTGGAGGAGCTGGACTTCGCCGATGAAGATATCGCCTTCCTTGCCGAGCAGACCGGCTCGGATGAACGTGCTCTCTTCTCGGCGGAGTTCCTCGAGTGGCTGTCTGAGATGCGGTTCTGTTGCGACGTCGACGCGGTCGAGGAGGGCACGGTGGTCTTCCCGCGCGAACCCTTGCTCAGGGTGGCTGGTCCGCTACCGGTGTGTCAGATCGTCGAGACCGCACTGCTCAACATCATCAACTTCCAGACGCTCGTGGCGACCAAGGCGTCGAGATGTCTTACCGCTGCCGACGGAGCGCCGGTCATCGAGTTCGGCCTGCGGCGTGCGCAGGGCCCCGACGGCGGGCTGTCGGCCAGCCGTGCGGCGTACGTCGGTGGATGCTCGGCCACCTCGAACGTTCTGGCGGGCAGGCGCTACGGGGTACCGATAGCGGGCACGCACGCACACTCCTGGGTGATGGCGTTCGACACCGAGCTCGAGGCGTTTCGGGCGTATGCCGCCGCGATGCCGAACAACGCAACGTTCCTGGTCGACACCTACGACACAGTCGAAGGCGTGCGTCACGCCGTCGAGGTGGGCCGCGAGCTGCGGGAGAGCGGGCACGAGCTGATAGGTGTGCGAATCGACTCGGGTGACCTTGCCTGGCTCTCGAAGCGCGCGCGCGAGGTGCTCGACGAGGGGGGGTTCTCCGACGCGAAGGTCGTGGCGAGCAACGAGCTGGACGAGCACCTGATCCTATCGCTCAAGGAACAGGGTGCGGCGATAGACGTGTGGGGAGTGGGCACGAAGCTCGCCACCGCGTGGGACCAGCCGGCGCTGGGCGGGGTCTACAAGCTCTCTGCGATCCGGCGCCCCGGCGAACTCTGGGAGCCCCGCGTCAAGGTCTCCGAGCAGACCGCCAAGGTGACGACGCCCGGTGTCTTGGGCGTGCGTCGGTACCGCGGAGACGACGGCCGCTGGGCGGGTGACATGATCTACGACACCATCCACGACCCCGGTACGCATGCGGTCATGGTCCATCCGGAGGATCCGCTCAGGTCGACGGAGTATGGCCCCGATTGTCCGTCCGAGGAGCTGCTCGTACCGGTTGTCCGCTCTGGCAGACGCGTCTACTCTGTGCCCGAGCTGGACAAGATCAGGGCGCGCGCCCTGTCGCAACTCGCCGAACTCGACCCGTCGCATCGGCGCTTCCTCAACCCGCATACGTACAAGGTGGGACTTGAGCAGGGGCTCTCAGAGCGGCGCCTTTCGCTGATCGCCGAGGCACGCACGGCCCAGAAGGGGTGAGCGGATGAGAGCTCTCATACTCGTCGACGTCCAAAACGACTTCATGCCGTTCGGGTCGCTTCCCGTGGCCGATGGGGACGCGATCGTGCCCGTCGCCAACGAGCTCGCGCCCCTGTTCGATCTGGTGGTCGCCACGCAAGACTGGCACCCGAGCTCCCATGGCTCGTTCGCCTCGAACCATCCGGGGTCTGCGGTCGGTGACGTGATCGAACTGGGCGGTCAGGCTCAGGTCCTGTGGCCCGACCACTGCGTGCAGAACTCGGCGGGGGCCTCGTTCCACTCGGGGTTGGACGTCGCGCGGATCGATGCGGTCATTCGCAAAGGCGTCGACCCGGAGATCGACAGCTACAGCGGCTTCTTCGACAACGGGCACGGCAGGGACACCGGGCTGAGCGCTGTCCTGAGCGATGCAGGAATCAGCGAGGTGTGGCTCGTCGGGTCTGGCAACTGACTACTGCGTCAAGTACACCGCGCTGGACGGTGCGGGGCTTGGCCTCGAGATGGTCGTAGTGCGAGACGGGATCAGGGCGGTGGACTTGGCGCAAGGCGACGGCGCCGCCGCGATCGACGAGATGCGCGCGGCGGGCTGTGTTATCGCCGCGAGCACCGAGGCGTTCGTCTGAGGACTGGATACTCTGGCTTGGGGGCGCCTCTCGCGGCCGGGCGGCTGCGTCTGTTGCTGCCTGGGGGGCGGAGTGGGAGTGCGATGCCCGGTCGCGAGAGGCGGATGGGGGCTAGAAGAGGTCTCCAAGTCCCTCGAAGACATCGGATGCGTATTCGAGATGCCAGTCCTCGAGCGAGAGGTAGAACTTCGGGTTGAAGACGATTCCCATCGCCGCCGCGAGGTCGATCGCGGCGTGAAGCAGGTGGTCGCTCTCGAAGAGCAAGTCGAGGACGGCACCGTTGACGAAGTCGTCGGTCACCGGAACCGAGTTCCAGAAGTACTTCTCGCCGTCACGCCTGATGATGATGTCAAGTACCAGGTTGCCAGCGGTCATGACCACGAGTTCGAGTCCGTCTGGCAGCATCTTGCCCATCGCCGCGATCCTGCGCTCCAAGCCGGCTGTCCGGGCCAGTGTCTCCTCGTCCACCCTCATCGCGAACGGGGATGAGGGCAAAGCGTAGAGCACCTCGCGCAGGTTGCACGCTGCGACCAGCGCCTTGTCGGGCACGACGTCCTTGAGAACCTCGAGCGAGAGGTTGGCCTCGGCGGCAGACGTCGCGTTGAGCAGGATGCGCATCAGGTCGCGAGTCTCCCCCACATAGTGGGGGCGCAGTGTGGCCAGGCCACTGGTTGCTGTCAACACGCTGTTCCTCCGAAGAGCCGAGCATCTGGGTCGTCTGCCATGACTATCGGCCCACGGTGCCACGCTGGGGAGGGGGGTGAGCTAGGTGCCTGTGACCACGGTCACACGGCTCCGATGCCGCCGCTCGAGTCCGGGCTCGGCGAGTACCACTGCTCGATAGCGCGCGCATCGTCCACGTCGAGATTGCGAACCCGGTAGAAGGCCGCGCCGGAGCCGGCGACCGAGGCAGCGACGATCGTTGCCAGCTTCGCCCGCTTCTGGAACGGCGACTGTCGCACCGTCAATGACTGCATCCTCGCACGTGGCAGCCGCACGCTGTACCTGCCCAGAACCCCCCACCTGATCGCCAGAGCGTTCTCGTCGGCACCGAACTCGGCGTTGCGCCACGCGAGTGCTCGGGATGCCGCCACGATGGCGCTCGGCAGCAGTGCCGCGGCCGCGCCGACGGCGGGCGCGATAGGACCGAGCCCGTCGATCTCGCCGGCTGTCGCGACGATCCAAGTGCTGCCTGCGACGACGACCCACGTCACGGTCGCGGTCAGCGCGGTCGGCCACAAGATGTAGAACCGGCGGGCGCGACGGGGGAGGCCGGACGTGGTGGGCATGTCCTCGGCTTCGGGTAGCAGCTTGTGGAGCAGGGGCCGTACCTCGGCCGAGCGGGCCAGTGGCACGAGGGCGGCCCCCGTGGACGACTGCTGTTCCTCTTTCCGTCCGAAGCCCGCGGTGTCTGCATGGATCGACGTGAAACCCAGCATCCGTCGCAACGCTGTCTGCTCGATCCGGACTGCCTGAATGCGGCGTATGGGAAGACTCGTCATCCTTCGCTCAGTCAGTCCGGCTTCGGTCTCAAGGCGGTCGTGGACGCGACGGGCTGTGAATCCGAAGTCCCTGGCGACTATCACGGCGATCGAGATCCCGACGAAGAACAGCATCGCGACGAAGCCAAGGGCAATCAGCGCCGGCAGGGCCATGCGGGAGAGAGTGTCGGTCGCATCTTGTGTGAACCCGCTGAAGAGCTCGGCGAACTGCGAGAGCACTCCCGCGCCAGCTGCCAGCGCGATCAGCACAGCGTTCGAGGTCAGTCCGGCCAGAACGAGTCTGCCGAAGGGCAGTCTGTATTCGAAGTCTACCGAGCGGGCGTCCGCTTCTTTCTCGCCGAACACGCCGCGCAGATCGCTCATCCGACTCACGGGGTCGGCCCCCACCAGCGACGGGCCGGTGACCGACTCCTCGGTCGGAGCCGCTGCTGGCTGGTTCGGGGTTGCGCCGTCGACGACCTGGGACTCCCGGTCACGCCAGTGGAGCAGGTCGGCGCGCAGCTGCTCGGCTTGGCTCAGCGGAATCGAGCCGATACGCGCCTCGGCCTCGCCTGATCCGCCGCCGGCCGTCTGCACGACCACGTCGGCCAGTCCCAGCAGCCGGGAGGCGAGATCCGCTCGGATGTCGATGCCTTGGACTCGCGCGAGCGGGATCGCTCGGCGCTTCTTCACGAGCCAGCCTTCGAGGACAACCAGGTCGTGGCCGATGACCCCGAACCGGAAGTACCACCAGTTCAGCCACGCGAACCCCGTCGAGACGAGCGCGAGCACGACCGCGACCCCGGCGACTCCCACCGCGGCGAGCGCCCCGCCTCCACCAAAGGAGCCGAAGAAGGCCATCGCGAGCAGGGCCAACAGCATCTGTGACAGCGCTTTCATGGTGCGGACAGCGACCGTGAGTGGGTGCGTGCGCGAGAGTTCAGAGTCCGCCATCGTCGGTCACCCTCGCGAGTACGGCGATTCGGTCCCTGAGTTGCTCGGCGTGCGCGTCTGCGAGCGCGGGAATCGTGTGTTTGCCCGCTGCGGTCCAGATGTGGACGTCGGACAGGCCGAGGGAGCGCATGATCGGACCTTGCGCCGTGTCCACGTGCTGGACCCGCACCATGGGGATGACCGTCTGAGAGACGACGATCAACCCTTCTTGGAGGCGGACTTCTTCCTCTCGCACCTCCCAGCGCCAACGCCGGTACCTGACCTCAGGCACGAACGTCTCGGCAGCCAGAATGGCGACGAGTATGCCGCCGAGAACGAGCGCGGCCACCGTGGTCCCGACCCCGACTCGCCGAGCGACCGCGACGAAGACGACGCCACCAAGAAGCAGCGGCGCAAGCGACGCAAGCGCCTGGAGTCGCCACGCTGTCTTGACGCGCTTGTCGAGCAGGTTGCGAGGGGCTTGGGGGGTCTCCATATCCCCAGTGTAGTCGAGTCAGGCTACCCGGTTGCACCGTCTCCGAGCCCGTGGGCGGCCAGAAAGTCGTCCACGATGTCGTCGATGCCCGGGTGGGAGGTGTCGGCCACCCGGTAGGTCACGCGCACGACCGGCTTGTCGATCGTGATGAGTCGTGCGAGATCGATCGGCGTGCCGATAGCGACGACCTCGGCGTCGGTCGCCTCGATCGTTGCAGCGAGATCGGCGAGCTGACCCGCCGAGTAGCCCATCGCCGGCAAGACGTCGGTCATGTGCGGATACGCGTCGTAGGTGTCTCTCAGCGAGCCCACCGCGAACGGCGTCGGGTCCACCAGAGAGGCCGCTCCAGCCTGTTTGGCCGCCAGAGCGGCGGCACCGTAGCGCATGCCGCCGTGGGTGACGGTGGGTCCGTCCTCGACGGCAAGGACCCGCTTGCCCGCGAGCGCAGACAGGTCGTCCGCCTCGATCACGCTGTCGGTGAGCACGAGCCTCGCGTCGGGGTTGTACGTCGCGGCCGCCGCGACCAAGTCGTCCACCGCGGACTTCTCGGCGGTGTTCACCTTGTTGATCACCAGGACGTTGGCGCGCAAGAAGTTCACCTCTCCGGGGAAGTAGGCGCGCTCGTGGCCGGGGCGATGGGGGTCGAGCGCGACGATCTCGAGGTCGCTTGCGTAAAACGGCCAGTCGTTGTTGCCGCCGTCCCACACGATGACGTCGGCCTCCTTCTCGGCCTCGCGCAAGATCGCCTCGTAGTCGACTCCTGCCATCACGACGGCCCCGACGTTGACGAGGTGCTCGTACTCTTCGCGTTCCTCGACGGTGACGCCCAGCCGGTCGAGGTCCTCGATGCTCGCGTAGCGTTCCACCCGCATCGCGGTCAGGTCGCGGTAGGGCATGGGGTGCCGGATATCGACCGCTCGAACGCCTCTCTCACGCAGCCGCTCGAAGACGCGTCGCGAGATACCCGACTTGCCAACGCCTGTCCTCACGGCGCAGACGCTGATGACAGGCTTGACCGAGCGCACCATGCTCGACGTGGGGCCGACGATGCGAAAGTCGGCACCTGCCGCCAGAACCAGCGACGCCTTGTGCATCAGATCAACGTGAGCGATATCGCTGTAGGCGAACAGGACCTCGTCGATCGAGTCGTTGGCGATGATCTGGGTGAGCTCGGACTCGGGTCGAATGGGGATGCCTTGCGGGTAGCGGGGCCCAGCAAGGACGGGGGGCAAGCGACGATCGTCGATTCCGGGAATCTGGGTCGCGGTGAACGCCACTACCTCGATGGCGGGGTCGTCTCGCAACGCAACGAGAAAGTCGTGGAAGTCACGCCCAGCTGCCCCCATCACGACTATCCTGCGCGGTGTGGTCTTATCTGTGGACACGAGGTCTCCTCTCGACCGTAGTGCATAGGCCCGACGCCGTATTGCATACCCCAAACCGGCCGAGAAGCGCGAAGTGCCCTCGCGTTGCTGCGGTACAGTGAGTGCGATGGCTCCCGCAACCCCGAGCGCCGTGGAGAACCGATGCCCACTAGTGTAGTGACCGATTCGGTCGCATCCATCCCCGCCAAGCAGGCCGAGGCCGCCAGCATCGACGTGGTGAGTCTCTACGTCAACGACGGGGAGCGTCACGAGGCCGATCTCGATATCGAGCTGGAGTCGTTCTATCGTCGCCTCGCCGACATGAAGGACCTTCCCACGTCGTCGCAGCCCTCTGTCGAAGCGCTCGCGAGTGCCTTTCGGCGTGGGCTCGAGCGGGGCACCGATGTGCTGGGCGTCTTCATCTCGTCGAAGATGAGCGGCACCGTCGAGACGGCCATGATCGCTGCCGATCTCGTCCGCGACCAGACTCCCGGTGCGCGGATCGAGATTCTCGACAGCGGCTCGAACTCGCTCGAAGAAGGCTTCATCGCACTGGCCGCCGCTGCGGCTGCACGTGGAGGGGCCGCCATAGAGGGATGTATCGACGCGGCGCTCGATACCGCTCGGCGCACGCGCTACCTGTTCTCACCCGCCTCGCTCGAGTACCTGCGGCGCGGTGGGCGCATAGGGTCGGCGTCAGCACTCCTCGGACAGCTTCTGCAGATACGACCGATCCTCACCGTGAGCGGGGGAGAGACGGATACGCTGGCCAAGGTGCGGACCGCGAGCCGCGCTCTTGCCGAGATGGCGCGCGTCTTCTCAGACGACGTGGAGAAGCGCGGTCTTGTCAGGGCGGCGGTCCACTACATAGGCGACATCGAGCCGGCGCAGCACTTCGCCGAGAAGGCGATAGCGCCCGTAGCAGGGTTCGAGGTCGAGGTGGTGCCGGTGAGCGCCGTGATCGGACTGCACGTGGGTCCGGCCGTGGGGCTGGTCTACGAGACCGAGACGGAGCCCGCTTCCCCAGTCACTTCGGCGCAGCACTTGCTCGAAGCGCGCTCATGACATCCTCCGAGATCTCCGTCGAACCGTCTGTGTCCGGTAATCGGTTCACCCCGCGCGCAGGCGTGCGCGTGCAGCTGTTCAGTGCCGCGACGATGTGGCTTGTCGGTGCGAGCATTCTGATCGTGCGCGGCGTGATCTACGTTCACGACCGCTCCTGGCATGCGTGGGTGCTGGGCGGCGTTCTGGCCGCCGTGATCGCGATTCCGAAGTCCCGCTACCTGCTCGACCGCGTGGCGGTCAAGGCGGTCGCGCGCATACGTCGACGCGGGGTCTCGTGCTACTTCGGCTTCTTTTCTTGGAAGTCGTGGTTGCTCGTGGCCGTGATGATGGGCAGCGGCATGATTCTGCGTCGTATCGTGGTCGACCCCGATCTCATCGGCGCCGGCATCATGGGTGCGCTGTATCTGGGCATCGGCTCGGCACTTCTGATCGCGGACCGCATCTTTTGGCTTGCGGCGTTTCAGCGCCACATGCCCTTCGGGCTCGACGCCGAGGCCGGTCCCACCGAGCTTGAAGACGCAGCGTCCTGACACACGCGCGAGCGGATGGGGGACAATAGGCGCCAAGTCCACCGGATCCGCCGTCAGGAGGCCGTCATCCCATGAGAGTCGTCGCCGTCAACGGTTCCGCCCGAAGAGGCGGCAACACCGCACTGCTGATCGAAGAGGTCTTCAAGCCGCTGCGCGCTGCGGGACACGAGTGCGAGCTCATCGAGCTTGCCGCACGCGACATCCGCGGGTGCACCGCATGCGGGAAGTGCCGCGAGAAGGCCGATCGGCAGTGTCATGGCCGCAAGGACGACGGCAACCAGATCATCACGAAGCTGTTTGAAGCCGACGCGATCGTGCTGGGCAGTCCCACGTACTTCGCCGACATCACTCCCGAGCTCAAGGCGATCATCGACCGCGCCGGCTACGTCGCGCGAGGCAACGGCAACCCGTTTGGCCGCAAGCCCGGTGCTGCGGTGGTAGCGGTACGCCGAGGAGGCGCGATACACGCCTTCGACTCCATCAACCACTTCTTCCTGATAGCGGAGATGCTCGTGGTCGGGTCGAGCTACTGGAACCTCGGAATCGGCGGTCCCAAGGGTGCGGTGGCTCAGGACGAAGAAGGCATCTCCACGATGCGACGGCTGGGCGAGAACATGGCGTGGGTGTTGGAGCGGCTGGCTCCGTCGTAGCCGGGACCTTGGGCGATCGGCGTCACTCGCCGAGCGGAGGCGGGTGTTCCAGCCGTGCGGGGGCCGAGCCCGTGACGCGTAGGCCGTCCTGCACGATCTCGGCGCTTTGCACGGTGAGTCCGGGCGCCGCCCGCACGTACATGTTCAGGTAGGCGATGACGGCCTCGGATGCTTGCGTGCGTCTGTCTCCTCGGACCGAGAAGCCTTCGACGGTGAGCTCGGTAGCCCCCGGGCTGTCGATCCCCGTGGCCGCATAGGTCACCGGCCCGACGATCGTGGCCGAGTAGCTGGAGCCCCCCGTTGCGAGCTGACCGCTCAGCGAGCCGACACCCGGACGCGGGAACGCCGCCTCGGGGCTCTCGAACGACACATCCTGCCCTCCGATACCACCCTGGTAGCGGTAGACGTTGAGCAAGGCCGTGATCTCCTCGGCCGTGAACGTGGCCTCGAAGGGGACTCGACCGAAGGGCTTGGCCATCGTCACGTCCACAGGGCCGGCGGGAAACGTCGCCTCGACCCCGGCTTTCGCCATCGCAGAAGCCCATGCCGGTTCGAACCTGTCGAATCGCGGGGCTTCACGCACGACGACCGGCTTGCGCGATGCGAGCACGGCCCAGACCACCAAGCCGATCAGCCCCACGAGGACCACAGACGCGACCACGGCCGCGATCACGGCGGCCCTGCGACTCGGTCCTCGTCCATCGGTCTTGGCGCCTGGTGCATCCACGCGAAGCTCCCGTCTCGGCGATCTTCAGACGTGTGAAGCGTACCCGACGGGGTCTATGCTGTATCTCACCCCCGATTGAAAGGGCTCCGCCCGTGCCGCTGTTCGCCGACGCTGCTCTCGCCGCTCGTCTTGAGTCGCTGTGCGCAGAAGAGATGCGCCGCTTCGTCCGCACCGCTCTTGAGATCGAACCGGCGTGCGGTGCGGCCGACCTTGAGGTCGGAGGCGGCGTCGCGGCGTTCGTCGGCGAGGGGTCACCGGTCAACCAGGCCTTCGGCCTCGGATTCGCCGGTCCGGTCGGACTCGAAGCGGTGGCTCAGCTCGAGGAGTTCTACGTGAGCCGCGGAGCCCGCCCACTCATCGGCGTCTCGCCGCTGGCGCACCCCACCCTTCTCGCCAACCTCGCCGCGCGCGGATGGGTCGTCGACGGCTTCGAGAACGTCTTGGTGAGACCGGTCGAGCCCCTCGACCGCGAGCTCTCGGAGCTGCCTCACGATATCGAGATTCGTGAGGTAGCCGACGATGAGGATCGGGCGCTGTGGATCATGGTCGCTGCCACCGCCTTCTCGGCGCCCCTGCCGCCCCTTGAAGAGCAGCTGGCCTTGGGGCAGATCGTCGTGCGCCGGCCCGGGAGCAGACTGTTCGTCGCGTTCGTCGACGGCAAGGCCGCCGGCACCGGTGAGCTCTACATTCAAGACGGCGTCGCCTGGCTGTCCGCCGACGCCACATTGCCGCAGTTTCGCAGGCGCGGGATCCAGCGAGCTGTTCAGAGGCACCGTCTGGCGCTGGGCGCGCAAGAGGGCTGCGAGGTCGCTGCGACTGAGTCGGCGCCCGGCGGTCCTTCCCAGCGAAACATGGAGCGGCTTGGGTTCCGCGTCGCATACACCCGAGTCGACCTGACGATGCCGCCAGCCGAGGCATAGCGCTTGCGCGGTACCGCTCGCCCGCGGATGCTATCGTGGCGAGGTCGTGATGTGTCCGGAACGATCTTCAAGAGACTAGCGGGGGTGGCTGCCGTGAAACCGGCCGAGACGACCGTGGCGTTCGTGGGGACCGGCGTGATGGGCGCGTCGATGGCGGGCCATCTGCTCGACTCCGGCTACAAGCTGCGTGTTCACAATCGGACGCGCGCCAAGGCCGAGCCGCTGCTCGCTCGCGGAGCGGAGTGGGCGGCCTCGCCCGGGCAGGCCGCTCGGGGGGCCGATGTGGTGATCACCATCGTGGGCTATCCGAGCGACGTGGAGGAGGTCTACCTCGGCGAGGGGGGCATCGTCGACTCGGCGCGACCCGGCGCGCTTCTCGTGGACATGACGACCTCGTCGCCGGCGCTCGCAGCTCGCATTGCGACGGTCGCCGCCGAGCGCGACCTCGTGGCGCTGGACGCGCCGGTCTCGGGCGGAGACGTGGGGGCGCGCAACGCCACGCTCACCATCATGGTGGGCGGTGAGAAGGAGGGTTTCGAGCGGGCGATGCCGGTGCTATCGGTGCTGGGCAAGACCGTGCTGCACCACGGCGGGCCGGGCGCGGGCCAGCACTGCAAGATGGCCAACCAGATCGCCATCGCGGCCTCCATGCTGGGGCTCGCCGAGTGCCTGTCGTACGCGGCCGCCGCCGGTCTCGATCGCGAGCGCGTGCTCGAGACGCTCAACGGAGGAAGCGCGCAGACGTGGACGCTTGCCAACTACGGGCCACGCGTGCTCGCGGGCGACTTCGAGCCGGGCTTCTACGTGAAGCACTTCGTCAAAGACCTGCGCATCGCGCTCGCCTCGGCGGAGGCGAACCGTATCGAGCTGCCGGGACTCGAACTGGCGAAGCTGCTCTACGAGGCACTGGCTGCGGGCGGCGGGAGTGATCTGGGCACTCAAGCGATATGGCTCCTCTATGCGCAGCCATCGGAGCGCGAGGCGGCCGGTGTTCTCGGCGGGGTTACCGCAGGAGCGGCGGTGGCCCGATGAACCCGATCCTGATAGCGGTTGTGACCGCAGTCGTGATGCTCGTCCCAGGCTACCTGGTGGGCAGGCTCGTTCGCGATCGGCCGACACTCTACAAGGTCGTGTTCTACGGCTCGCTCGGCCTCATGGTGGTCGTCCTGACGTGGGCGCTGGTCGCGAAGCAGAGCCAGGTGGTGGGACTCGCTTTGGGCTTCGGGTTCGGCATGGTCAACGGTGCTCGACACGGCTACAAGCCGGTGTTCGCGCCGTTGCTGAACCGCGATGACAGCGAGACGCAGGACGTCTAGTCCATGTCGAGCAGGTCCTTGAGCCGCTCCACGCGAAAGTCCACACACACGCCGTCACCAAAGCAGAACGTGGGCGTATGCAGGCGGCCTTCGTTGAGGCTCTCGGCGTGGGTTCGGGCATGCCGATCCTCGTCGACGTCCACCTCTACGTACGGGACATCGTGTGCCTCAAGCCACGCTCGCGCGCGGGCGCAGTCTGGGCACCACGATCGGCAGTACATGACGAGACCGGCCGCCTCGTCGATCGCTTGGATGTCGCCATGCTCGTCGCTCATCAGCGCTCCTTTTGTGGGCGTGGGAGGCGCATGCTCCCGCCTTGACACGTACCTACCCATGCGAGGGAGCACAGCCCCTGTCGGCTAGGGTACGATTAGACAAGAGCCGGCGTTGTGGTTTCGCGCCGCCACGACTAGAGGGGACCACATGGCAGAGGAAGCTCATTCACTCGCCGTATTCATCGACTTCGAGAATCTCGCACTGGGGATGCAGCCGCGATCCAACGGGCGCAAGAGGGTCGCAAAGACCACCGAGACCGTCGACATGAAGCGCGTGTTGGAGAGGCTCGTCGAGAAGGGCAAGATCGTCGCCAAGCGCGCGTACGCCGACTGGAGCAGGTTCGAGAGCTATCGCAGCCCGCTGCACGAGTTGGGGATCGAACTGACCGAGATCCCGGAGCGCGGCATGACCGGCAAGAACTCCGCCGACATCCGGCTCGTGGTCGACGCGATGGAGCTGAGCTACGCGAAGGAACACATCGACACGTTCGCCATCGTATCCGGCGACAGCGACTTCACACCGCTCGTTCTGCGGCTCAAGGAGAACGGCAAGACGGTTGTGGGCGTGGGGATGCGAGACTCGACGAGCGATCTGCTCGCGGCCAACTGTGACGAGTTCATCTACTACGAAGACATCGGCGCTCCTGCCGGCGCACCCGCCTTGGGAGATGCGATCCCGCGCAAGAACAGGCCGGCGTTCAAGCTGCTCTTCGAGACGGTCGAGGCGCTGCAGCGCGAGAACGTAGCGGTCATGCATTCCTCGCTGATCAAGGACACCATGCGGCGCAAGCAGCCGCAATTCTCCGAGCAGGCATATGGGTACCGCTCGTTCAACCAGTTCCTCGAAGATGCGCAGAAGCTGGGGTTGATACGGCTGCGCACCGACGAGAGGTCCGGAACCTATGCAGTGGAGGGCTTTGGGGCCTAGCGATGGAGTCGTCTTTCCTGAGCACACACTCGATTCGAGCCCGCCTCTTCGTGCTTCGGGCTGCTGCTGGTCGTCGTTGCGCTTGCGATGCCCACGGCCGCGCACGCGATCACGCGCTCTGACGTCATCAAGCGGGCCAAGGTGTGGACCTCGGTCAAGGTCCCGTATAGCCAGAGTCGCTACGCCACCGAGGCGGGCGTGCTCGTCACCGCGACCCCGAGCGCTGTGGCCGCCACCATCGGCTACCGCACGGACTGCTCCGGATTCGTGAGCATGTGTCTGGGTCTGAAGACGCGTTCGGGCACCCCGCTCTCGCTCGACACCGGCTCTTTGCCGGTGCGCCTCGTGAGAACCACCAAGTCCGCTCTGTCCCCGGGTGACGTTATTCTGCGGCCCAAGACCCTCAGGATCGGCGGTAAGCTCGTGCCCTACGGCCACGCGGTGGTCTTTGGTGGGTGGGCGAACTCAGCGAAGACCTACTACTGGGGATTGCACCAGTCGAGCAGCTCGAAGGGCACCGTTCGCGCGAAGATCCGATGGGGTACCTCGGGCTTCTACTCCGAGAAGGGCTTCGCGCCGTACCGCTACCCGCGCGTGGACCCGCGTCCGCGCATCGAACCGAAGTTCTGACGGTGGTGCAGCGCGCCGCGTGTTTCGCCCCGTGTCCGCGCGGCGTCGAAGCGATGCTCGCCGACGAACTGCGTCGTCTGGGGCTGGCGGGGGTTCGTCCGCAGCGCGGTGGCGTGCTGTTCGCCGGCCCGCTCGTTCACGCCTATCGAGCCATGCTCTGGTCGCGCCTCGCCTCGCGCGTGCTCCTGTCGCTCGATCAGGTCGAAGCGAGCAGTGCCGACACGCTGTATCAGGGCGTCTACGACATCGCGTGGGAGGACCACGTTCGCGCTGAAGGCACGATCGCGGTCGATGCCTCAGGCGTGAACTCAGCGCTGCGAAACACGCAGTTCACCGCGGTTCGGGTCAAAGACGCCATCGCGGACAGGTTCCGTGACCGAGGCGGTGTGCGTCCCAGCGTGGACACCTCGGCGCCCGATCTGCGCGTCAACGTCGTGGTGGCCGGTACGCGCGCGCGGGTCGCGATCGACTTGTCGGGGGAGCCGCTGCACCGGCGCGGCTATCGGCGCCCCGGCGTGCAGGTGGTCGCTCCGATGAAGGAGACTCTCGCCGCCGCACTGCTCGAGGTTGCAGGATGGAGAGAGATCGCCGCGGCCGGCGGCGCGTTTGCCGACCCGATGTGCGGTTCGGGCACCATCGCCATCGAGGCGGCGATGGTGGCAGGCGACATCGCCCCCGGTCTGCTTCGCAGCACGTGGGGCTTCGACCGGTGGCTCGGGCACGACGAAGCGGCGTGGTCGCGCGCGCTCGACGCGGCGGACGAGCGTTGCGAGATAGGCCGGGAGAGCATGCCGCCCATAGTGGCCTCGGACGTCGACGAGGCCGCTCTCGAGATCGCGAGCGAGTGTGTGAGCCGAGCGGGGCTGGCGGGCACGGTCACGCTGTCCCACGCGGCTGTCGCAGATCTTGTTCCACCCGAAGGCTTCGCCCGGGGCCTTGTCGCCTGCAACCCGCCCTACGGCGAGCGGCTCTCAGACAAAGGACAGCTTCCCGAGCTGTACGCAGAGCTCGCATCGGTCGTTCGAGACGCAGTGCCCGGGTGGACGCTTGCCGTGATCACCTCAGACGAGGGCCTGGCCGCGGGCTTGGACATGCGAGCGGACCGCGTGCAGGAGCTCTACAACGGCAAGATCTTGGCGCCGGTGTCCGTGTTCGGCCCACACGCGATCGCATCCCGGTTGGCACCGTCTGAAACCGGCCCCTCGGCCTCTCGCGAGCCTGCCGACGAGTCCGCTCGCGCTTTCGAGAACCGCCTCAAGAAGATGGCCAGGCACGTTGGCGGTTGGGCTCGCAAGAGCGGTGTGAGCTGCTACCGCGTCTACGACGCGGACCTTCCCGACTACAATCTCGCAGTGGACGTCTACACGAGCGCGCAAGGGGAGGGCACTCGGTACGCGCACGTTGCGGAGTACGCGGCTCCCGCCTTCGTCGATCCGGGTCGAGCAGCGCGGAGAATGGAGTGGGCGCGCGCGGCGGTCGCCTCAGTGCTCGACGTCGCGCACGACAACGTGTTCGTGAAGCGGCGCGAGCGGCAGCGTGGCGCGTCGCAGTACGAGCGCGTGTCTCGCTCCGGCGTCGTTGTGACGGTGGCCGAGAACGATCTGCTGTTCGAGGTCAACCTGTCCGACTATCTGGACACGGGGCTGTTCTTGGATCATCGAGACACGCGCGCGTGGCTTCGGGAGATGGCCGGCGCAACGCGCTTCTTGAACCTCTTCGCCTACACAGGGACCGCGACGGTCTACGCCGCAGCCGGAGGCGCGAGCGCCACGACGACGGTAGATCTGTCTCCGACCTACGCGGCGTGGGCACAGCGCAACCTCGCGCTCAACGGCATCTCCGGCCCGCAGCACCAGTGCGTTCAAGCCGACGTGTTGCAGTGGCTCGAATCGTCGCGGCGACACGGGAACCGCTACGACCTGATCTTCTGCGACCCGCCCACCTTCTCCAACTCCAAGCGCATGCGCGACACCTGGGACGTGCAGCGAGACCATGTCGCCCTGATCGAGGCCTCGGCTCGGCTTCTCGCCGACGACGGGACCCTCGTCTTCTCGTGCAATCGGCGCAAGTTCTCTCTCGACGTCGAGGCGCTCGCGGCCGCTGGGCTCGTGGCCGACGACGTCACGCGGCGCACGATTCCCAAGGACTTCGAACGAACCCCGGGGGTACACTCCTGCTGGACCATCCGGCGGGCGTAGAGGACGCGATGAGCGAGCAGCGACTCCATCTTGCAGACGGCTGGCGCAAGGTCAGGCGGGTAGTCGAAGACGTCATCAACGCCGCTGCCGAGGACAACGTCCCGATGATGGCTGCGGCCATCTCCTACTACCTGCTGCTGACCATTGCCCCGCTGCTCGTGGCCCTGTCGCTTGCTGCCGCGAGTCTCAGTCGGGCACTCGATCCGGAAGCGTCGGCCGAAGCGTCGTCCATCTTGGGGGTCTCTGCCGGCGCCACCACCGTCTCGGTCATCGTCACGGCCGGGATCGTGCTGTTCGGTGCCTCAGGGGTGTTCAGCCAGTTCGTTCTGGCCGTGACGCGCATATGGAAAGAGCCGCCGCGCCGCGGTCCGATGTATGCGTTTGCCCGTCGCCATCTGCTCGCGTTTCTGCTGCTTGGCGTACTCGGGCTTGGACTGGTCGCCTCGCTGATCGTGGGCGCCGTCCTCTCCGCAGTCCTCGCTCAGGCGATGGAGCTCGCGACTGAGCTGGGCATCGCCCTCCCGCCGCTGGACTCGCTTGTCAGCGGTCGCCTCCTCGCCGATTTCGTCGCATCCTTTCTGCTGTTCCTCACCGCGTTCGCGATGATCCCGTCACGCAAGATCAAGCTGCGCTACATCGCGCCGGGCGCCGCGGCCACGGCGGTCGCCTATGCGGTGGGTCAGGCGGCACTCGGTGTATACCTCGCCAGTTCAAGCAGGGTGGAGCTCTACGGGTCGCTGGGCGGCATCGTTGCGGTTCTGCTGTGGGCGTTCTACACGTCGATGATCGCTCTGTACGGAGCCGAGCTCACCCGCGTGCTCGTGCTGGACAGGGAGAACAGGTAGCCGTCCCTGACACGCGGTGAAGCCTGTCGTACAATGTGCGTTCCCGCAATCGGGCCGACGTGGGCCGCCGGTCGCCGTGAGGACGCATCGCCGTCCAGGCCACCTCGCCCTCGCACGTCGGTCGTATCACCGAGAACGGCGTCGGGAGCCGCGCACGTGTTCGCGCCGCTCCCGTTCGACCAAGGAGGCTGATCGAACTGCCAGGCAAGACCATCGCCGAGAAGATCTTCTCGGCACACTCAGGTAGTGATGCGCACGCCGGCGACATCGTGATCGCCGACGTTGACTTCGTTATGGGGCAAGACGGCACCACGCCGCTTGCGATCAAGGCGCTCGAGCGCATGGGGGTCGACGAGGTCTTCGACCCGACGAAGGTCGCGGTGGTCATGGACCACTCGAGCCCGAGCCCGATCGAGGGCGTCAGCGCGCTGCACACCATGATGCGCGAGTTCGGCAAGAAGACCGGGGCGACCGTCTACGACGTCGGTGAGGGCGTATGTCACCAGCTCATCCCCGAGAAGGGACACGTGGTCGCCGGCGACCTGATGGTGGGCTGCGACAGCCACACCTGCACCTACGGCGCGATCAACGTCTTCTCTACCGGCGTGGGAAGCACCGACGGCGCGGCCGCGATGGCCTCGGGCAAGCTGTGGTTCAGGGTGCCCGACACGATGAAGGTCACCTACGACGGCGAGCTTGCAGCCGGGGGTCTTCTCCAAGGACCTCATCTTGTATCTGGCAGGCCAGATCGGGGCGGACGGGGCGACGTACGAGGCACTGGAGTTCCATGGGCCCGTCATCGATGCTCTGTCGGTCGAGGCACGGATGACCATGAGCAACATGGCCATCGAGGTCGGTGCGAAGGCGGGCCTCATGAACGCGGATGCCAAGACGCTCGCGTGGTTCGAGGGTCGTGGTGAAAAGACGCCGGTTGCCCAAAACGCCGACGCCGACGCGGTGTACAAGACCGAGCTCACCTTCGACACCAACGCCATCGGCCCGCAGATCGCCAAGCCACACGCGGTCGACAACGTCTCGCCGATCGAGGAGCTCGAGGGTACGCCGATCGCCGAGGGAGTGCTGGGCACCTGCACGAACGGGCGCCTAGAGGACTTCGCCATAGCCGCGAAGATCCTCGAGGGACGCAGGGTCCACCCCGACGTGCGCTTCATCGTCGCCCCCGCATCGCGTCAGATCCTGCTCGACGCGATCGAGGCAGGCTACATCCAGACGCTGGTCTCGGCCGGCGCCGCGCTCGTGACGCCAGGGTGCGGCCCGTGTGTCGGAACGCACAACGGCGTGCCCTCCGACGGCGAGAACGTCATCTCGACGGCGAACCGCAACTTCCGGGGTCGCATGGGAAACAGCAACTCGTTCATCTATCTGGGCAGCCCGGCGACGGTGGCCGCCTCGGTCATCGAAGGCAAGATCACCGACCCGCGTAGGTACTTCGCCGGATAGGGGCGCAAGGGAACAGGGAGTCACGCACATGGAACTCAAGGCGAAGGCCTTCAAGTACGGGGACGACATCAACACCGACTACATCATCTCGGGCAAGTACAAGTTCAAGTCCGCCGACATGGAGGCGATGGCCGTCCATGCGATGGAGGAGCTTGACGCTCGCTACTACGACAAGGTGAAGCCCGACGGCGGCTTCTTGGTGGCTGGCAAGAACTTCGGGATGGGGTCGAGCAGGGAGCAGGCGCCGCTCGTGCTGATCCACAGCAACACCAAGGCTGTCATCGCCAAGAGCTTCGCTCGGATCTTCTACCGCAACGCGATCAACACGGGCCTGCCGGTCATCGAGTGCGATACGGACCTGATCGACGACGGTGACGAGCTGGTAGCCGATCTCGAAGCAGGCGTGTTGCGCAACGTGACGAAGGGAACAGACATCCCGTTCCCGCCGTTGCCAGGCGTGATGGCGCAGTTGCTCGCAGACGGCGGGCTGGTCGAGCACTTCAAGAAGCACGGCGGATTCAACCTCTAGACCCTGGCACCATCTGCCTCTCTGAAGGAGCATTCATGGCTGACGAAGCCGCACGGGCCTTCACGCCCGACGACGACAAGTTCGAGATAGCGACGCGCGCGATCTCCGAGCCCGAGCTGCTCGCTGGGGTCGTCGAGGCGCTCGCGGGCGAGGACCGGCGCTCTCGGCAGTTCGCCGCCAGCATCGTCCACGAAGTCGCGCTGCACGACGCCTCGGCGCTCAAGCCGTACGCCGACGAGCTTGCAGATGCGCTGCACCGCCCGGAATCGCAGACGCGCTGGGAGACCCTCGGCGCGTTCGACAAGCTTGTGCCTGTCGATGCGCGGCTGGTGGATAGAGCGCTGCCCGGTGCCGAGACGGCGCTGCACGATGAGGAGTCGGGCGTGGTCCGACTCGCCGCGTTCAGGCTGCTGACGTCGTACGGCGCTACCACCGCGCACCGCTCGGACCGAGTCTGGCCGCTGCTCTCCGACGCGATCCGGTGCTACCACGGAGATGCGGAGTTCCCGGCGATGCTCTCGGGTGTGTACCGGATGACGTCGGGCAACGCTTCGGACGAGGTCAAGCTCGCGGCGGCCGAGATCATGGCGTTTGACGCCGAGAACGGCAAGGGCTTGCTCAAGCGCAGGGCCTCGCGCATCGTGGCGTGTGCGCCCAAGAAGCGCCGCAAGAAGAAGCAGCCCTAGAATCGACCACCAGATCGCTCGCGAAACCGGCAGAAAGCGAAACCATATGGCAAAGCACACAGTGACCCTGATTCCTGGCGACGGTATCGGACCCGAGCTCACGACAGCGATGACGCGAGTGGTCGAGGCCACCGGCGTGAGCATCGAATGGGAGGTCGCCGAGGCGGGCGCCGACGTGATGGGGAAGTACGGTACCCCGCTTCCCGAGCACGTGTTGGACTCCATCCGCAAGAACAAGGTCGCGATCAAGGGCCCCATCACGACTCCGGTCGGGACGGGCTTTCGCTCGGTCAACGTGGCGATTCGCAAGGAACTCGATCTCTACGCGTGCCTGCGCCCTGCCTTCTCCATCAAGGGATCCGGAGCGCGCTACGACGATATCGATCTCGTGATCGTGCGCGAGAACACCGAGGACCTCTATGCCGGCATCGAGTTCGAAGAGGGCTCGGAGGGTGCGCGCGACATCATCAAGTTCGCGGCGGATCGTGGTGCCGGGATCATCCGTCCCGACTCGGGAATCTCGCTCAAGCCCATCTCGATCACGGGTACGCAGCGGATCGTCCGCTACGCTTTCGACTACGCGATCGCCAACGGCCGCAAGAAGGTCACCGCGGTGCACAAGGCCAACATCCTCAAGATGAGCGACGGACTGTTCCTGAAGGTCGCTCGCGAGGTCGCCGAGGAGTACAAGGACTCCGGTATCGAGTTCGAGGACTACATCGTCGACGCCACCTGCATGCAGCTCGTGCTGCACCCCAAGTGGTGGGACGTGCTCGTTCTCCCCAACCTCTACGGCGACATCATCTCGGACCTCTCGGCGGGTCTGATCGGCGGACTCGGTGTCGCGATGGGAGCCAACATCGGCGCAGAGTGTGCTGTCTTCGAGCCGGTGCATGGCTCGGCCCCGAAGTACGCTGGCAAGGACGTCGCCAACCCGACGGCAGAGATCCTCTCGGCGATGCTCATGCTCAGGCATCTTGACGAGACCGAAGCCGCCGACAGGGTCTTGAACGCCGTGCGCACCGTCATAGGCAAGGGCGAGACGGTGACCTACGACATCAAGCGCTCGAACACCGGCTCGACCGAGGGCTCCGTGGGCACGCAGGCGTACGCCGACGCACTCATCGAGGCGTTGTAGCCACAGACACAAAGCAAGGGAGGCGAGAGACGTGACTGCGGACGTCCCCAGCGACAGCTCGAGGGTCCGCAGCATCGTCATCGTCATAGCGGTGGCGGTCGCCTTGATCGTGGTGGCGATCGGCGTGTGGGCGGCGATCAGCTCGGGCGACGACGGCCCGGCGAAGCAGACCGCGATCGAGCCCGCCCAGGAGACTTCGGCGCCGCCTCGGCCGACTGTGCCGACCGCTACCTCGACGGCGCAGCCGAGCGTCGAGCCCACACCTCCGGCGCCTGCCGCGCCCGTCACGGCAGAGTCCGCGATACTCGGCTCGAGCAAGGTGGCGTTCACGCTGGGCGGGCGCGTCTACGTCGCGAACGTCGACGGCTCCGGGGCGGTGGCTGTGGCACCCGCTGGCGGTTCGTATTCGATCTCGCCTGATGGGACCAGACTCGCGATCGTGTACCCTCCCGGCGCCGAGCAGCCCGCGGGCGGTGCCGTCGCCGTGTACGACACTGCCACGGGAGCGGTGAGCCCGATCGGCGCGCGGGCATATCCCGAGCCGCCCCAGTGGGCACCCGACGGTGCGTGGCTCGTCTACGCCAGTGGGGCCGAGGTCACGTCGATCAAGCGTGCCGAGACGGTCGGCGGCTCGTCGATCACCCTCGCCAAGCGCGGGGCGTCGCCCAAGGTGTCGCCGAAGGGGGAGTTCATCGCGTTTGGCGCATCGGTGCAGCCGGACATCTCGGACAGCGTGACCATCGCGCGAACGGATGGCCGCGGCTCCGCCACCCTGGGGTCGAGTGCCGGCGCGCTGTCCTGGGCCTGGGGCCCCAAGGGCGAGCTGTACTTCCTGCGCCCGACCGACGATGCGCGGGGGTGGGACCTGTGGGTCTCCAAGCCGCCGCGCTTCTCGGCGAAGAAGGTCGGCTCGGCGAAGCCGACAGCGCCGGCCTACCTCATGCACGGCCTGGCTGTCTCACCCGACGGAACGTACGTGTTGGCGGTCGCCACAGGCGACGATGAGTACTCGCGCATGTGGGTGTTCGATGTCGAGGCGCAGCGCTTCCGCTCGCTGGGCACTCGCCGCGACGCGTACCCGTACGGGTGGAGCGCCGACGGCGCCGTGCTGTACTTCGAGGGCAACTCCTATCAAGGCGAGCCCAGTGCGCTGATGAGCATCCGCCCCGACGGTACCGGACGGCGCATGATCGTCTCGGGGGCCGAGCGCTAGGGCGCGACCCCGCCGCGGTCGCGTATGCGGCCACGCCATCGGGTATGAGTCGTTGAGCAGGAGCAATGCGACGAGAGGCGGGCCCATGGACCTCGACTACACGGTTCCCACTACCAAGACCTACGACGAGGCCGTCAAAGCGGTGCAGGACAAGGCCGCCGAGAACGGCTTTCGCGTTCAGTTCACGCACGATGTCGCCGCCACACTCGCCGAGCGTGGTTTCGCTCGCGAGCCGGTGACGATCATCGAAGTATGCAACGCGAAGCACGCCGCCGCGGTACTCGCAGCCGACATCCGGATCGGACTGATGCTCCCGTGTCCGGTCATGGTCTACACGCAAGACGGCGAGGTCTTCATCTCGACCATGCTTCCGACGCTTCTCGCATCGTTCTTCCCCGACGCGGGTATCGGAGATGTCGCGGTCCAGGTCGAGCAGGCGATCAAGCGGATCGTCGACCAGGCAGCCGCGTAGGACGCTGCGTCGCCAGCAGGGTGTTTCTGCACCTTGTCCGGGTATAGACCCTCGCGTATACTCGGCACCCAACCGAACACGCAAGGCGTTGACGGGGACAAGTAGAGGCCAATCCTCGCACCAGAGAGCCGGGGTCGCTGGAAACCCGGCGCGGGACGTCTCGAAACTCGCCCCTGAGCCACCCGGACAAACGACCGGCCGTACCGCTCGCGAACGATCTTCGCACGCGGCTGGGCTACTAGATCGGGTCGGTGGCATCCGTTACCTGCCGCACGAGTGGACGCTCGCCTTCGCGACCCATCGAGGTCGCCGAGGAGTCCGAGCGTCAAGCGGGGTGGTACCGCGGGAGCGAGGCTCTCGTCCCGGCGACGGGGCGACTGCACGCGCTTTCGCGGTTTCGTCGTCTTGTCGACCCTGCTTCGAACTCAGGTCGCGCGGGCGTGTCGAGCCCGCCGCCACCCGTGTCTCGTGCGGCCGCGATATGGGCGCTGCCGTCCCGCAGGGGAAGGTGGAGTGCGCATGGCACGTACGAGCGACCGCATGAAGGGCGGGCTGTCCAAAGCCCCCCATCGCAGCCTGCTCAAGGCTGACGGTCTCACCGATGTCGAGATAGCGCGGCCGCTTGTCGCCGTGGTCAACTCCGCGAACGAGATCATCCCCGGCCACCTCATGCTCGACAAGGTCGCAACTGCGGTCAAGGCCGGCGTCTACATGGCCGGCGGGACCCCCCTCGAGATGTCGACGATCGGCGTGTGCGACGGTATCGCGATGAACCACGCCGGCATGCGCTACTCGCTCGCGAGCCGCGAGATCATCGCCGACTCGGTCGAGATCGCCGTGAGGGCCCACGCGTTCGATGCGGTGGTCATGATCCCCAACTGCGACAAGGTCATCCCCGGCATGCTCATGGCGGCCGCACGGCTCGACCTGCCCACGGTCGTGATCAGCGGCGGCCCGATGCTGGCGGGGCGCGGACCCAATGGCGAGGCGGTCGATCTGGACACCGTGTTCACCGCGGTGGGCAAGGTGAGCGCGGGCGCGATGTCCGAAGAAGACCTGCTCGTGCTCGAAGAGCACGCGTGCCCCACCTGCGGCTCGTGCGCCGGGCTGTTCACCGCCAACTCGATGAACTGCCTTGTGGAAGCGATCGGCATCGGGCTGCCGGGAAACGGCACCATCCCCGCTGTGTACTCGGAGCGCATTCGCCTTGCGAAGAAGGCGGGCATGCGCGTGATGGAGCTCCTCGCTGAGGGCGTCACCGCCCGTCAGATCATGAACGCTGCGAGCATTCGCAACGCAATGACGCTCGACATGGCGTTTGGCGGATCGAGCAATACCGTCCTGCACCTGACCGCCATCGCTCACGAGGCCGATGCCGACGTCACGCTCGACGACTGGGCCGCCGTCTCGGCTCGCACTCCCAACCTCGTGAGGATCAGCCCTGCGAGCGATCTGCACATGGAGGACCTCTACGTCGCAGGTGGCATCCCCGCGATCATGGGCGAGCTCGACCGAGCAGGGCTGATCGAGCGCGACGCACTCACGGTCGACGGTCGGACGATGGGCCAGATCGCGGCCTCGGCGCCCGCGGCGGACGGCCGCGTGATCCACCCGACCGCCGATCCGTACTACCCCGAAGGCGGCCTGCGCGTGCTGCGCGGCAACCTCGCGCCTGACGGGGCGGTCGTGAAGCAGTCGGCCGTCCCGGTGGAGATGCGCGTGCTCACCGGCC
This sequence comes from uncultured Actinomycetes bacterium, assembly GCA_963700665.1. Lineage (GTDB taxonomy): Bacteria > Actinomycetota > Coriobacteriia > Anaerosomatales > PHET01 > CAVPCY01. Next base: position 89,222 of record CAVOYK010000004.1, on the reverse strand, counting down.
CGGCACGGGTCTTCGACGCCGAGGAGGACGCCGTCGAGGCCATTCTCGCCGGCCGCATCGTAGCCGGAGACGTCGTGGTGATCCGCTACGAGGGTCCCAAGGGCGGGCCGGGCATGCGAGAGATGCTCACGCCCACCTCCGCCATCTCAGGGATCCCGGAGCTCGCTCGAAGCGTCGCGCTCGTCACCGACGGGCGCTTCTCGGGCGCCACCAAGGGCCCGGCCGTGGGGCACGTCAGCCCTGAGGCGGCCTCCGGCGGACCGATCGCGCTCGTCGAGGAGGGCGACTCGATCACCGTCGACATCGACGCCGCTGCGATCACGCTGCACGTCTCGGAAGACGAGCTCTCCGCGCGACGAAGCGCGTGGGTTCCTCGGCCGGCGAAGGTCACGGAAGGCGTGCTCGTCAGGTACTCGAAGCTCGTTTCGTCCGCAGATAAGGGGGCGGTGCTCTCATGACCGACCGTATGACCGGCGCCGAGGCGCTCGTGCGCTGCCTGGAGGCCGAGGGGGTCGACACCGTCTTCGGCTATCCCGGCGGAGTCGCGTTGCCGATCTTCGACGCGCTCTACGACTCCAAGCAGATTCGAACGATCCTGCCGCGCCACGAGCAAGGCGCGATGCACATGGGCGATGGATACGCGCGGGCGACCGGGCGCGTCGCTCCGGTCATCGTGACGAGCGGGCCCGGCGCGACCAACACGGTCACGGGTCTTGCCAACGCGTATCTGGACTCGATTCCGATGGTGGTGTTCACGGCCCAGGTGTCCCAAGCGGTGCTGGGAACCGATGCGTTCCAGGAGTCCGACATCACCGGCATCACGTTGCCGATCACGAAGCACAACTACCTGCTGACACACGCTGCCGAGCTGCCCGAGATCGTCAAGGAGGCGTTTCACATCGCCACGACGGGTCGTCCGGGGCCGGTGCTCATCGACATCCCGGTCGACGTGAGCAAGGGCGAGCTCGACTTCGAGTATCCGGCGCACGTGAACCTGCCGGGCTACAAGCCCACGTTCAAGGGCCACAGCAAGCAGGTCAAACAAGCGGTGTCGCTGATCTCGCGCGCCAGAAAGCCGCTGCTCTACGTGGGCGGCGGGGTGATCGCCGCGGAAGCGGCCAAGGAGCTCAAGGACCTCGCCGAGTTGATGCAGATCCCGGTCGTCACGACGATGATGGGCAAGGGGGCGTTCCCAGAAGACCATCACCTGTGGATAGGCATGCCGGGCATGCACGGAGCCAAGTACACCAACTACGCGATCACCGAGACCGACCTGCTCATCGGCGTTGGCGTGCGTTTCGACGACCGCGTGACCGGCAAGCTCTCGGCGTTCGCCAGCAAGGCCAAGATCATCCACGTCGACGTCGACCCGGCCGAGATCGGCAAGAACAAAGCGGTCGACGTGCCCATCGTGGGGGATGCCAAGAACATACTGGCGGGTGTCGTCGCCGAGCTGCGCAAGACCGGCGCCGAGCCCCGCACCGAAGCGTGGGTGAAGCTGGTCGACGAGTGGCGCAAGCAGTTCCCGCTGCACTACGCACCCGAGCCCGACGCGCTCTACCCGCAGTACGTCGTCGAACGCGTGAGCGCGTTGACGGCCGATAGGGAGACCGTTGTGTGCACCGAGGTCGGTCAGAACCAGATGTGGGCGTGCCAGTACTACACGCTGCACTCGCCGAGAACGTGGGTGTCGTCGGGCGGGCTGGGCACGATGGGCTTCGGCTTCCCGGCGGCGATCGGTGCGCAGGCCGGCCGCCCCGGCGCGCTCGTCCTCGACATCGCGGGCGACGGCTCGTTCCAGATGAACCTGCAAGAGCTCGCAACCGCCGCACTCAACGACTTCCCGGTGAAGGTCATCATCCTGAACAACGGATACCTGGGCATGGTGCGTCAGTGGCAGGAGCTCTTCTACGGCAGGCGCTACGCATCGAGCGTGCTGCCCCAGGGCTGCCCTGACTTCGTGAAGCTCGCCGATGCCTACGGCTGCTTCGGCGTGCAGGTCACGCGCCCCGACGAGGTCGACGCCGCTCTCAAGGCCGCGTTCGACTACGACGGCCCGGCCATCGTTGACTGCCGCGTCGTGGGCGAGGAGTGCGTCTATCCGATGGTCGCACCGGGCGGAAGCATCGACGAGATGCTCGGCGGCGTGCCGGGGTGCCCGGTGTCAGAGATGCTCGACGACGATCTGCTGGAGGAGGTATGGGAGTGATGAAGCACACTCTGTCCGTGGTCGTCGAGAACAAGCCGGGCGTACTCACGCGCGTCTCGTCGCTGTTCGCTCGCCGCGGCTTCAACATCGACTCTCTCGCGGTGGGAACCACCGAGGACCCTACGCTGTCGAGGATCACGATCGTGTGCTCGGCGGCAGACGTACCGCTCGAGCAGATCACCAAACAGGTCTACAAGCTCATCAACGTCATCAAGGTCCACGATCTCGATCCGGCCGACTCGGTCGAGCGTGAGCTGGTGCTGTTCAAGATCAACGCCGCGCCCGAGAGGCGTCACGAGATCATCGAGATCGCGAACGTGTTTCGGGCAAAGATCGTCGACGTGGGCAAGAACTCGGTCACCATCGAGGCGACCGGCGCCACCGACAAGATCGATGCGATGGAGGACCTCTTCCGCGCGTACGGCATCAAGGAGATGGCGCGCACGGGCAAGATCGCGCTTGCGAGAGGCGGGCGGGAGAGCTAGAAGCGGTTGCGTGGGCCGCGCGTGCGCGAGCACCACGAGACGACACGGGAACCACCGGTCGGGAGACCGGTTCGAGAAGGAAGGCGACAACCACGATGGCGACTATCTACTACGAAAGCGACTGCGACCCTGCGATCATCAAGGGCCGCAAGGTCGCGATCATCGGATACGGAAGCCAGGGCCACGCCCATGCGCTCAACCTGCACGACTCGGGCGTGGACGTACGCGTGGGCCTGCGTACCGGCTCGTCGAACTGGGACAAGGCGCGCGAGGCCGGCCTCAAGGTCATGACCGTGCGCGAGGCCGCCGCAGAGGCCGACGTGATCATGATCCTGACGCCCGACGAGACCCAGGCTCACACGTACTACTCGGAGATCCACGAGTCGATGACCGAGGGCAAGGCGCTCGCGTTCGCGCACGGGTTCAACATCCACTTCAAGCAGATCGAGCCGCCGGAAGGCTGCGACGTCATCATGATCGCCCCCAAGGGCCCGGGGCACATGGTCCGCCGCGTCTACACCGAAGGCTCCGGCGTTCCCAACCTGATCGCCATTCAGGCCGACGCCTCGGGAAGCGCCAGGGAACTCGCGCTCTCGTACGCGTGGGGTATCGGCGGCGCGCGCTCCGGCGTCATCGAGTCGACGTTCCAAGAAGAGACCGAGACCGACCTGTTCGGCGAGCAGGCCGTGCTGTGCGGCGGTCTGACGCATCTGATCGAGGCGGGTTTCGAGACGCTCGTCGAGGCGGGCTACCAGCCCGAGATCGCGTACTTCGAGTGCATGCACGAGGTCAAGCTCATCGTCGACCTGCTCTACGAGGGCGGCATGGCCAAGATGCGTGACTCGATCTCCAACACCGCCGAGTACGGCGACTACTACACCGGTCCCAACATCGTCACCGACGCCACGCGAGACGCGATGGCCGAGACGCTGTGGAACATCCAGAACGGCAAGTTCGCGCGCGACTGGATCTTGGAGAACAAGGCGGGCCAGGCGCACTTCAAGGCGATGCGGCGCATCCACGCCGAGTCGCTGATCGAAGAGGTGGGTGGCGAGCTTCGCTCGATGTTCTCCTGGATCAAGAAGGACGCCGACTAGGGCGGCGTCTCGCTCGCCGCATCGAGCGGACGCGTAGCGCCGCTCATGCGGCGAAGGATGATCTGACCCGCACCACGACGCAAGGGGGCGCCAGTAGCGATGCAGAAGAAGTACCTGATGACGCCGGGGCCCACCCCGGTGCCCGCCGAGGTCATGCTGACCATGGCCGCGCCGATGATCCACCATCGCACGCCGGACTTCTCGGCTGCGTTCAAGGCCGCCATCGACAACCTCAAGTACGTGTTCCAGACGCAAGGCGACGCGCTGCTGTTCGCCTGCTCGGGCACGGGCGTCATGGAGTCCGCGATCGTCAACTGCTTCAGCGCAGGTGACACGGCGGTCGTGTGCCGCAACGGCAAGTTCGGCGACCGCCAGAAGCAGATCTGCGAGGCCTACGGCGTCAACGTCATCGACCTCGCCTACGAGTGGAACCAGGTCGTCGATCCCGCCGACATCGCGACAACCCTCGCCGAGAACCCCGGCGTGCGCGGCGTGATCGTCACGCAGTCCGAGACCTCGAGCGGCGTGCTCAACGACGTTGAGGCGATCGGTGCCATCGTGCGCGAGCACGCAGAAACGGTGCTGATCGTGGACTCGATCACCGGCATCGGCGCGGTCGAGTGCAAGACCGACGAGTGGGGCCTCGACGTGGTGATGACCGGATCGCAGAAGGGGCTCATGCTCCCTCCGGGCCTGGCCGCGTGCACGGTGAGCCAGAAGGCGTGGAAGGCCTACGAGCGCTCGACGTTGCCCAAGTACTACTTCGACTGGATGAAGTACAAGAAGAACGTCGAGAAGGACACGACCCCCTTCACGCCCGCGGTCTCGCTGGTCCTCGGGCTCAACCAGGCCCTCGCCATGATCCGCGAAGAGGGCATCCACAACACCATCGCCCGGCACGGCCGGCTCGCCGAGGCGACCCGCAAGGGCTGCGAGGCGCTCGGCCTCACGCTGTTCGCGCCGCCGGAAGGACGCGGCAGCGCGGTCACGCCCGTGTGGGTCCCCGACGGCGTCGACGGCAAGGCGATCGTGAAGACGATGAAGGACAAGTACGGAGTCACGATCGCCGGCGGCCAGGACGACTACGCCGGTCGCATCTTCCGCATCGGTCATCTGGGCTACTTCGGCGAGTTCGACATCATCACCACGCTCGCGGCGCTCGAGATGACGCTCGCGGGGCTGGGCTATCAGTTCGAGCGCGGAGCCGGTATCAGCGCCGCCGAGTCCGTATTCATGGAAGGGTAGGGCACTCATGAAGGTACTTGTCGCCGAGAAGATCGCCGAGTCGGGCATCACGCTTCTCAAAGAGCAGTTCGAGGTCGACGTGAAGACCGATCTGACCCCCGAGCAGCTCGTCGCCGAGATCGGGGCCTACGACGCGCTGATCGTGCGCTCGGCCACCCGTGCCACACGTGAGGTCATCGAAGCGGGCACCAACCTCAAGATCATCGGTCGCGCCGGTGTGGGCGTGGACAACGTCGACGTCGACGCCGCCACCGAGCGCGGCATCATCGTGTGCAACGCGCCCACGTCCAACATCGTCTCGGCAGCCGAGCAGACGATGGCGCTCATGCTCGCGATGGCGCGCAAGACGCCTCAGGCCAACGCCAGCATGAAGCAGGGCAAGTGGGAGCGCTCGAAGTTCACCGGCGCCGAGCTCTACGAGAAGACGCTCGCGATCTTCGGGCTGGGCCGCATCGGCTCGCTCGTCGCCGAGCGCGCCCGTTCCTTTGGGATGACGCTGATCGGCTACGACCCCTACCTGTCTGAGAACCGGGCCGCCGAGATGGGCATCACGATCTACGACACGGTCGACGAGATCCTCCCGCTCGCCGACTTCATCACCGTGCACCTGCCCAAGACCAAAGAGACGATCGGCATGTTCGGCGCCGAGCAGTTCGCCGAGATGCGCGACGGCGTGATGCTGGTCAACACCGCTCGTGGCGGCATCTACCAGATGGATGCGCTGGCCGACGCGCTGAAGTCCGGCAAGGTCGCGGGCGCCGCGATCGACGTGTTCGAGGTCGAGCCGTGCACCGACTCGCCGCTGATCGAGATCGACAACGCCGTGCTCACCCCGCACCTGGGTGCCTCGACGAGCGAAGCGCAAGACCGCGCCGGCGAGCAGATCGCCGAGTTCGTCGCGGCAGGCCTGGGCGGCCACATGGTCCCCACGGCGGTCAACATCGCGCCGGTCTCTCCCGAGGTGCTCGAGAAGGTCGGCCCCTACATCCCGCTCGCCGAGGACTTGGGCAGCATGGTCGCGCAGGTGGCCAGAGGCGGCATCGACGAGCTCGACGTCGAGTTCGTGGGCACGCTGGCCGACGTCGACACGCGCATCGTGCGCACCGCCGTACTCAAGGGAATGCTGAGCGTCGTCGGTGCCGAGTCGGTCAACTTCGTGAACGCCGACTTCTACGCCGAGCAGCGCGGCATCCGCGTCACCGAGATCAACCGTTCCGAGACACACGACTACGTCTCGCTGATCAGGGTGCGCGCTCACACGCCGAGCGGCCCCATCGAGGTGGGGGCCACGCTCGTCGGCAAGAAGGACGAACCGCGCCTGGTGAGCCTGTACCAGTACGACATCGACATGATCCCGACCAAGTACATGGCGTTCTTCGTCTACGACGACCGCCCCGGCATGATCGGCAAGGTGGGCACGCTTCTGGGCCTGTCGAGCATCAACATCGGCTCGATGCAGGTCGGACGCACGGTCGCCGGCGGCCAAGCGCTCATGGGCATCAACGTCGACACGCCTGTCTCGCGCGAGCTGCTCGACAAGATCGTCGACGAGGCCGGCATCAACGACGCGTGGAGCGTGGAGCTGTAGAGTGGGTGTCGAGGCACGAAATGCCACCCGATGCGCTCGCAGTAGCTCCGGGAAGGCGACGACTATCGGGCTGATACCCGAGGTGCTCTGCCTTTGGCGGAGCGCGTTGCCCTAGCACTGCGGTCGACCGCGTCCGCGCGCGTGTGGCGAGCAGTCGCCGCGCTGCTGGCGTGCACCGTGGCGATGTCGGCCGCCTCGGCTGGCCTGCTGCTGTGGGTTCCTTGGGCGCAGGCCGGCGTTGATCGGCGGCATTGTCGTGGCTCTTCTCGTCGGCTCGGTCACTGATGCTGCTCTTGTTGCAGCTGTCGGTGCCGCCTTGGCGGCGCTCGTGGGCCCAGCGACCTCCTTCTTCATCGTCGATCCGCAGGTGAGGCTCGTCTACGCGGTGCTTTCGGTTCTCGTGGCGGCCGGCGTGGCGGCGGGAGTCCGGCAGCTTGTGTCGCGCGCGCCGGTCAGTGCGCGCTTGGCGTTCTGGTTCGCCTTGATCGTGATCGTGGGCAACCTCTGGCTCACGACATTCACGGTCAGCAGTTGGGAGACGACCGATGTGACGACTGGGTTGCGCTTGCCGTCGTTCGTCGATCAGCTGGATGGGAATCTGCCGCCTGCCTACGAGAACGACGACAACGCTGCTTTTCATGGGCATCGTTTCGAGTGTTCGCGACGGTCGACCCTACTACGAGAGCTTTCGCGATGGGTTCTTTCTGCTTCCGAGCGGCGGTGTCGCGCCGAGTTCGGTCACGAACATCAGGTCGCCATACCTCTTCCAACTGTGGGCTGCGCTTCCCGGACGCTCGATGGGTCCCCCTCGTGTTCGTATCGCTTGCGACACTGGGCATCGTGTCGGTCGCGCCGCTCAGCCTCCGGGCTTGTGCGCCTTCCGTTTGTGCTGCCCGCGTCCGCAGCGCTCTCGGCGTACTTCCTGTACTTTTCCATTCAACTCACCGTCTTCACGGCCGAGGCGTGGGGCGCTCCCTTCGCTCTGATGAGCTTTGCAGCGTATGCGGTCTCTTGCCAATCTGTGCGGTGGAAGCCATATGTCGTTGCCGCAGTCGCGCTGGCAGTGGTCGCGACGCTGCTGCGTGAGACGTTCGTGTTCATCCCTATCGCCGGCCTGCTCTCGTGCAGCGCTGGTCGCGGGCATCGAGCGCAGGTTCAGAGTGTTGTCATGGGTGCTGGGTCTGAGCGTTGTCGGGCTGTCCTATGCGATCCACTACTCCTTGGCACGCAGCGTGGTCGACCCCTCATCGACGTACACCCAGTTCCGCGCAGGCGGTTTGGCCTGGGTACTCAATGCACTGCGCTACGCGACGGACCATCTTGGTAGCGGTGGTTGGTTCGCGCTGGCACTCGCGGCTCTGGGGTTGCTCGGCGCGGCCCTGATACCCGAGCTGCAGCTGAGGCTGCTAGTGCTTCTAAGCACAACGGTGCCGCTTGCCGCATTCCTCTTCGTCGCGAATACCGCGGTGGACGACCGGACTGGAATCACCAAGAACTATTGGGGCGCGGCTGTAGTACCGCTGCTGTATGCGTGCATCCCCTTCGTTTTCGCTCTGTTGCCCGGGGCGCTTGTGTCCCGATCTGCTGGGGCTCGCGACATCGAGCCGGGCCTGAGTGATGTCTCCCTAGATGGTGGCAGCTCAAGGGCGTTTCCATCGGAGGCCGACTCGCCGGTCCGCGGCGAGCCCAAGGACTAGTCGGGGATTGACCACCGATCCTCTCTACGCGTCTCACTGAGGGGAGCGGCGGCGAGCCGCCGCCGGACGCGTTCTTGGTCAGCGAGAAGTCAGAAGCCTTCGCAGCCCGTCTCTCCTCGCGCTGGGCTGCCGCTCGTTGTGGCTTGCTTCACGTCGCGCAACAGCCCCACCTCCGAGTGCGCCTGGATCTGGGTCCAGTATTCGTCGCCCGCGGGACAGGGCCGCCGGTACTCGAAACGTGGCGGAGCAGTATGTATTGATTTTGTGGAGACGCCTTCTGCGAGGCTCGGCTTGCAGGTTTCGGCGCCCCATGTCGCGAACCTCAGCAGAGGGCTCCAGCCGCCGATATTCAGTGCTTCGAGATTTGGGCCGGCACCCAAGGCAGCGAGCTATCAAGCAGGAGGATGCCATGAGTGGTGCTAGTGCGCAGGTTCCCGACGGTCCGCTCGATCAGTCCGAGGAGTCGCGGCCCCGCAAGTGGGCCTTTCTTGCCGACCCTGTTGTCCGAGCCATGTTGTACGCAGCGCTCGGTCTCACGATTCTCTTTCTTGCGACCGTTGTCGGCGTACTTGCGACTGGGTTGATGGCCCCCACCGGACCGCGGTCGGTGGCCGAGCGAGAACTTCTGGAGGCCTCCGCCCGACTCAACGCCGCACAGGCCACGGGCGAGACCTGGGCTCCATACATCCAGGCCCTTGTCGCCACAGGTGACTTGTCCGGCGCGCGGCTGGCGCTCAGCCAGGCTCGAGCGAGCGTGGATACCACCGTGCCGCTCTCCGACCTCGATCTTGCCGAGGCAAGGCTGCTTAGTGCGCGAAAGGACTACGGCGAAGCCGTGTCTTTCGCAGACAAGGCCATGAAGGGCTACAAGGCCTCGGCCCCACCCGATAGCTTGAGCTACGGCGCAGACTACGACAACGCCGCTCTGGTCAAGGCATACGCTCTGGTCGAACTAGGCCGCTTGAAGGAAGCGGTCGCCGCGTTCGACATCTACATAGACGAGAATCCGACGGCGTCCGACGTTCTCATCGATCGAGGCAATGCCAAGGCACGACTGAACGACAAGGTCGGCGCCGAGAGGGACTTCCGTGAGGCGCTGAGGTTCGTTCCGTATGACGAGGAAGCGAAGGCGGGACTGAAGAGGATTGGAGTCACAGAATGAGCGACACCACCGCTCTGCCGACAGGCGATGCGGCTCCACCCGTGAAGAACCGTCGAGCACGACGTGCGCTCGCGCTCGTACTGGTTGTCCTGATCCTCCTGCTCGGACTCTCCGCCTACCTGCTCTACAGCGCTCTCCGGGTGCCGAGGACGGCTGGTTCCGACGGTGAACCCGTCGACACAGCCGGAGTGGAGTGGATTCGGTCGATCTACGGGACCTCAGACAGGGCCGAAGACCTCTTCGGCCAGACCCAAGTCGCGGTTCCCGGCGAGGCCGGGACCATCTGGGTCACGGATGTGAAGCGCCGCTCGAGCATTACGCACTTCGGTCCCGACGGCCGGTATCTTGGGTCGCTCGAATCGATCGATCCGTCGATGCCGATCAGCGCGCCTTCCCGGATCGCAGTGGGACCGGACCGACGCGTCTACATCTGCGAAACGTCGCTCGATCGGGTTCACGTGCTTGGCACGAATGGCGAGGAAGCGGGATCGTTCAACGTGCCCCAGCCAGTCTCGGTCGCGGTGAGCAACGACCGAATCGCGGTCGGCTCGGTGTCCGGATTCGCAGTGCTCGACAAGCAGGGTAAGCCCATAGGAGTCTTTGGGACGCGGGGGAAGGGTCCCGAACAGTTCGACTACGTACACGGAATCGCGTTTGGACCCGACGGAAGCATCTACGTCGCCGACTCCTACAACAATCGTTTGAGCGCCTACGAGCCGAACGGCAAGCGGCGCTGGATCATCAGGACAGGCGCCCCCGCGAACTCCGCAGAGACATCGAGCGGTATGTTGGTGCCCCAGCCACCGAAGGACGCGGTGTTGAAGGGAGCGGATGCCCTGCAGCTTCCACTTGGGCTTGCTGTGGATGGCGCCGGCCGGGTGGTCGTCATCGACATGTACGACTGCACCATGGCGGTCTTCAATCCCAAGACGGGCAAGCTCATCGGCAAGTATGGCGACGTCGGTGCCGAGGACGGCCAGTTCTTCTATCCGGTGAGCGTGAGCTATGACGCGGGCAGGGACTGGTTCACGGTGGCCGACGCCCTCAATCGCAGAGTCCAGATCGTGCGGATCCCGGGCTCGAGTTCCGGCGCAGGGGGCGTTGCGGCGTCGGTGGGCCGCGCGCTATCCGGCCCCGTGCGAGCATGCGCATTCCCGCTTCTGCTCATCCTCATCGCGATAGCCGTCTACGTCCTCACGCGCCGGGCTCGTCGGCACGGGGTGAGCGACGAGACAGGCGAGGTGGGGCTGAAGGAGGAAACGGCGACCGACCTTGGACCCCAGTGATGAGGATCCAAGTGAGGGGCACTTGCGGGGCGAGCAACGAACAGGTCAGGCACCGCGTGGCATCCTCCTATGGGATGACTCAGAAAATATTCCAAGATTAGGGTTGCATTAGCCAACATTGAGGAGTACACCGTAACTGCACATTTTCGTGGGTGCTCAAAACGCTTCAGGGGGATCGGCAGCACAGGGGACAGGGTGGGCTCGCATGGCTCGGCGCCAACACTGGTTGGCGTGAGCTTGAAAACCTGAAGTTCTGACCCACGACAGCGCGCGGCAAGATACCGCAGATCAGCTATCGCGATCGCCGCGCCCAGAAACCCACAACGAGCACTGACTCACGACAGCGCGCGGCAAGATACCGCAGATCAGCTATCGCGATCGCCGCGCCCAGAAACCCACAAAGCGCCACACGTAGGACCCGTCGAAGCCTTCCGGGGCCTTGAGGCGGTCTCGCCTTGTCCTGGGCGAAAGAGGCGTTGAGAACGCCTATGCCCGCCAAAGGTGAGTCCACCTCAATCTCCGGAGTTCTTGGCGAGACGGAGTGCACTGACTGGTTTGCCGGCTCGTCCGCCGCATAGGCGGGCTGCAAATAGTGAATGGCCAGATCGGCGCGTGGGGGTACGCGGCGCAAAGGCCTCAGGCTCCTTGCGGAGAGGGGGTGCACGAGCAAGCAAGGACAGACTGCACATCGACTACAAGGGGGATCCATGAAGCGAACGGTTCTTGTTGTCGTCTTGGTACTCGCGCTGACCTTTGTCTTCGCAGCGAGTGCTTTCGCGACAACGGGCAAGTTCTTCGCACACTCCACGAGCTACTACCAGTGGACCAAGCCAGCGGTGATTCCGCCTGGCACCGCATCTCCGAACGGTGTGTCCGGCATCGGCGACAACCCCACCAATCCGGGAGCACACGCCAACTACCTGGCCACGACCGCCAAGTGCGGGATGTGCCACTCGGTCCACCGTGCGGCAGGGGACGGCGTCAAGCTGCTCCCGACCTCCGACGCCACGTGCGCGGGCTGCCACACCGGTGGCACCGCCATCACGGCCAAGATCGTCACGTGGACGCCCTATGACACCGAGTGGGTGCCAGAGGTCGATCCGGCCAACCCGCTCTACCCGGTCGGTGGTGCCGCATGGCTTGCCGCGACTGACGCACAGCGGGTAGCGGCCATCACCAACAAGACCGCCGCCGGCGGCGCCGCCAACGGTGGCGGCCCCCACAACGACAGCGCTCTTGACCTCATCGCGGACGGCTACTGGGACGGTACCGGCACCACGCCGGAGCCGAGCTACGAGCTGGGGCACCGCTACGGCTGCTTCACCCGCCGTTGCCACGCTACCAACCCGCACGGCGCGAACAGCTCGAAGTACAAGATCTTCGCCTCCAAGCTGCTGTTCAACGAGTCCTGCCAACGACGACCTCGAGGGTGACGGCACCTACGGCGGCCTCGACGCCGTCTGGGACGACCTGGGCGCCACCGACGCTGCCGTCGAGCGCTTCGTCTCCGCGAACAGCTCGATCATGGCCACCACGGCCGCCGGCGACATCACCATCAACGGCGCGGCTCCGGACGCCAACGAGACCCACGCGCTTGTCGCGGGTCTGACCTGCGGTCGTCCCTCCAACCCGTCGACCGGCGAGGACGAGTGCCACGCTGAGGCTGCCTACGCGATCGTCGACAAGGGCATCAAGGAAGACCGCAACCACGCTACCGGCATCACGTCGGGCAATGCCTACCGCACCGACAACACCGGTGCTGAGGCTCTCGGCTACGGCGGCAACGACAACCGCGACTCGAAGACCGGTCACGTCGCCGGTACCTTCGCAGCGGTTCCGGGCGCGGCCTCCTATGCGCCGATCGCCGGCTGCACGAGCTGCCACGACCAGACCGACTCGGCCAACACCGTCGCGGGCAACTTCACGTTCCCGCACGGCCAGACCGCCGACCGGTGCCACCAACCTGACCGCTCGACGGCTCCACCTCGGCCACCGGAGTCGCGCTCGCGCATCTGGTCGGGCTACGGTGCGAGCGTCGGCGCTCCGCTGACCTACACCGCCGGCACCAACCAGAAGGCCTACGACGGCCAGTGTCTGAAGTGCCACCGCGACGGTGCGGGCAACGGTATCGGGCTCACGCACTAGTACTTCGCGATGACGAAGGTCACTTCGACCTCGTGATCAGGGAGCCGGCTTCGGGGGGAGCCGGCTCCCAGCGGGGGGAGCGCCCGAACGCTCTCCAAAGGACCGACGTGTTGGGGGCACTGGGATGAGAACTCAGCTCTGTGGCTTGGGCGGAAGAAGGCTGCTGGTCAGGGGGGATGCCGATCGCGTCGTCCGGAATCGGCGTCAGTACCGCGTCACTCTGCTCGCTGCTTTCGTGGTGCTTTGTGCGGCGATGATCGTTGCGCTGCCGGCCGTCGCCCACGCCGTGACCTGGTCGAACTACAACCCGCTCGCCGGGCGCGACCATCACTAGTCCCAGCACGCAGATCCGCGTGACGGCCACGGCCGGCGCAGCCGAGCCTGACCTGGTGCGCTCGACGGCCGCATGTGGATCAACGGCACCGAGTATCCGATCGTCAACACCACGCCAGCCGAATCCGCAAGACGGTCAACATCATCGTCAACGACGGTATCCTCCCCGACGGCGTGACGACGATCGCCGTACGGATCACCGACGTGAGCGGCGACCGTCCACAACAACTCGTGGCACGTACACGGTCGCAGCACCGCCTACCGACGCTCACACCGTACGTGCCCGCGAATGGCTCCACGGTCGCATGCCGCGTCCGCAGATCGGGCTCACGGTCGGCGACAACACGCCGGGCAACGTGAACGTGCGGCTCGTCGTCGACGGCGTCGCAGGTCGTACAACGCGAGCTCGCCCGCAGGGGCAGTTCCGGTGGACGCCTACGTTCGATCTTCGCAGCCCGGGCACGCACTCGGTCATGGCCTACGTGCACCGACGGGATCGGGCAGACCACGTGTCGCGCAGCTGGAACTTCGCCGTCGTGCGCGCCACCTCCGATGGACCCGGCACTGAGCTGCTCGCATGTCCAACTGTCACGGGCCGACCGACTACCACCTGCAGCCCGGCAACACCACATCAACTGCTCGACGAGCGGCTGCCATGCGCCCGGCGAGATACGACGGGACGGACTTCCCCGGCTCCGACCACGTGGGCGCCGCGTGCGACTACTGCCACAACCCGAGCTACCCGCCGATCCCGCAGCACACCACAGCCGAGCTCGACACGTTGCACCTGAGCACCACGACCGGGTGCAATCCGTGCCACGACCCCGGGCTGACCGCCGAGCACGGGCAGTACCCGCTCGGCACCGACTTCAAGTACCAGTGCTCGCTGTGCCACGCGAGCACCGATCCGACGTCGTGGCGGCCATCGGCTGCAGGTGACACCGCCTGCGCCGGCGTGCCACGGCCCGCCTGCACGCCACGCGTGCACGACCCCGGCTTCACCGACCCGCTGTGCGCTGACTGCCACAGCGCCGACATCGTGGTCGAGCACAACGACGACTGCGCCGGTTGCCACACGAGCACCGACCCCAACGTCGTCAACGCCATCGCGACGGGCGACAGCATCTGCGGGGCGTGTCATGAGGGCGCGGGCCACGCGGCTGTTCATGATGGCGGATTGCCCTCAGGTGGCGGCTGTGGCGAATGCCACGACTCCAAACGTGTCGGCAGAGCACGGGGACGACTGCGTCGCGTGCCATCGGAGCACTGACGGTCGCGTGATCGCCGCCATTGCAGGGGGCAACCTGAAATGCGGCTCGTGTCACGATCCTGGAATTCACCCTCCCGGCTTCTTCAGATACAGACGGGACTACTACAAATGGACTACGACTCCCGGTCCGAGAGACAGCGGCCCTGCGCTCGGGTCGATCGGCGACAACCCCACCAATCCGGGAGCACACGCCAACTACCTGGCCACGACCGCCAAGTGCGGGATGTGCCACTCGGTCCACCGTGCGGCAGGGGACGGCGTCAAGCTGCTCCCGACCTCCGACGCCACGTGCGCGGGCTGCCACACCGGTGGCACCGCCATCACGGCCAAGATCGTCACGTGGACGCCCTATGACACCGAGTGGGTGCCAGAGGTCGATCCGGCCAACCCGCTCTACCCGGTCGGCAGTGCCGCATGGCTTGCCGCGACTGACGCACAGCGGGTAGCGGCCATCACCAACAAGACCGCCGCCGGCGGCGCCGCCAACGGTGGCGGCCCCCACAACGACAGCGCTCTTGACCTCATCGCGGACGGCTACTGGGACGGTACCGGCGACACGCCGGAGCCGAGCTACGAGCTGGGGCACCGCTACGGCTGCTTCACCCGCCGTTGCCACGCTACCAACCCGCACGGCGCGAACAGCTCGAAGTACAAGATCTTCGCCTCCAAGCTGCTGTTCAACGATCCTGCCAACGACGACCTCGAGGGTGACGGCACCTACGGCGGCCTCGACGCCGTCTGGGACGACCTGGGCGCCACCGACGCTGCCGTGGAGCGCTTCGTCTCCGCGAACAGCTCGATCATGGCCACCACGGCCGCCGGCGACATCACCATCAACGGCGCGGCTCCGGACGCCAACGAGACCCACGCGCTTGTCGCGGGTCTGACCTGCGGTCGTCCCTCCAACCCGTCGACCGGCGAGGACGAGTGCCACGCTGAGGCTGCCTACGCGATCGTCGACAAGGGCATCAAGGAAGACCGCAACCACGCTACCGGCATCACGTCGGGCAATGCCTACCGCACCGACAACACCGGTGCTGAGGCTCTCGGCTACGGCGGCAACGACAACCGCGACTCGAAGACCGGTCACGTCGCCGGTACCTTCGCAGCGGTTCCGGGCGCGGCCTCCTATGCGCCGATCGCCGGCTGCACGAGCTGCCACGACCAGACCGACTCGGCCAACACCGTCGCGGGCAACTTCACGTTCCCGCACGGCCAGACGCCGACCGGTGCCACCAACCTGACGCTCGACGGCTCCACCTCGGCCACCGGAGTCGCGCTCGCGCATCTGGTCGGGCTACGGTGCGAGCGTCGGCGCTCCGCTGACCTACACCGCCGGCACCAACCAGAAGGCCTACGACGGCCAGTGTCTGAAGTGCCACCGCGACGGTGCGGGCAACGGTATCGGGCTCACGCACTAGTACTTCGCGATGACGAAGGTCACTTCGACCTCGTGATCAGGGGAGCCGGCTTCGGGGGGAGCCGGCTCCCAGCGTGTCACTATCGCGTCGACGGAAGGTTCTGGGACCTCTGACGCGAACTGTCTCTAGAGTCGGCAAAGAGGGTGGCATGGTCGAAACTGATTCAGTGGAATCCGGAGATTCCGAGCAAGGTCGCAGCACCCCGCGGAATGCTGTGGCCGCGAGTCGCCGACGCAGGATCGTATCGGCGGCAATCGGGCTGGCGGTTGTGGGTCTGCTCGTGTTGCGCGTTGTCGGGGTGATCGGCCCGAAGCCCTGCGCCTCCTGCCACGATCGCGGCGCCTTCCGAGCGCAGACGCAAGCGTCTCCCCATGCGGGCGTGGAGTGTCGACGATGCCACGTTCCCTCAGGCGCGATAGGAGAGGCCGCTCTCGCGCTGCGGCGTCCGCTTCACGCCTACTTCGAGGTCGGCCGCGTCGCAAACCGCGACGCGGCAGCAGTACCGGACGACCGATGCGCCGCATGCCATGAGACAGCTCTCCAAGACGTGGTCGTCTCCAACGGCATCAGAATGAACCACGCCTCTTGTGCCGCGGGCGCGTCGTGCACCGACTGTCACTCCGCGACAGCTCACGGTAGTGCGACCCAGTGGATTCGGTCCTACGACATGGAGGCGTGTCTCGTATGCCACATGGCGTCGGACAACACGGCGTGCGATCTGTGTCATCAGGGCCGTCAGGCCGCCAGCCGGGTGAGTGTCGCATCCTTTGGTGTGACTCACGGCGTCAACTGGCAGACAACGCACGGGATGGGAGATGTCTCCACGTGCACTGTGTGTCACGAATCAAGTGATTGCGCCGAGTGTCACGGGGCCGGCATACCGCATGAGCCAGAGTTCGTGAGCGTCCACGCGTCCTATGCTGCTCGAGCGGATGCGCAGTGTGAGTCCTGCCACCAAGACGCAGTTCTGCAGCGCGTGTCACGGCACCCAGATGCCACACCCTGCCGGATTCACCTTGAGGCATGCGATTGTCTCGAAGGAGCAATCCGGCCTGTGCAAACGCTGTCACGACAACTCGGACTGCACCGGCTGCCATGAGAAGCACGTGCACCCAGGTGGTGCCGTCGGCACGCAGCGAACGTCGGACGGCGAGAAATCATGAGCGACATGTCGGAGCGCCTGCGCGTCGTTGTGTCCACACTCACTCGAGTCCTGATCGCGCCTGCCTCGAACATGAAGCTGGCCGTGCACGCTCTACGCGACAATCGCCCTCCTGCTTCTGATAGTCCTGGTCGTCGGCATCATGATGGTGATCTCGGTCCCCGAAGAAGGTGATGCCGACACCCCTGCTTCGAGGCGACGCGGAGACTCCGGAGATGGAGTTCGATCGGCCACCCCAAGGAGTCGGGAGTCTCGACTGCTTCTGGGCCTCGTGATAGGGGCGGTCTTTCTCGGTGTGTGGGTTGTAGCTGGGCTCACGACATCGGACCCGGGACTGTGCAAGAGCTGCCACTGGCCCGCCTCAGAACACGCTACTGCCGACAAGAACACGGACCCACACACGCAGGTCGCCTGCGTGTCCTGTCATGAAGAAGGAGGAGTCGTCGGCCGCTATGTGACCGGGGTTCCACTCCGCGTACTGCACTATGCGGTGGCATGGGCGGGCGCGGGCAACGAGTCGGAGTACGGCCGGCACCACTCGTCGAGCCTGCACGTCATGCCACGAGGCGTCATTGGCGGGCACCACGACCAATGACGAGAGAGGACTCAAGGTATCTCACGCTGAGCCGCTCGCCGCTTCCGCAGCGTGTATCGATTGCCATACGATGCGCCGCGGGGTTGTGAGCGTCCACAACGCAGGCATGAAGCCGTGCTTGCGGTGTCACGATGACAGCACAGCGTCGTCGGAGTGTGCCACGTGCCATGAGGGGCAAGCCGCTGCCGCCGCGCGGCCCCGCACGACGTCGTTTCAGGACGCCCAGATCCAAGAGGTGTCGTGCTCCGGCTGTCACGACGAGGAGCGGGACTGCGACCCATGCCACGGTCTTCGCATGCCGCACACGGCCGAGTTCAAGCTGCATGCTCACGCGAGAGCCGCGACCGTTGACATCTGGTACGGCGGCGGAAAGGCCTGTCGGCGTTGCCACACGGAATCGCGACATCCGTGCAGTGGATGTCATTCGGAGTTGATAGGCGCGGCCCACGGGACGACCATGGCCTCCACTCACAAGAGCGCCAACTCAGCGCACTGCAACGCGTGTCACATGCAGAAGGCCTACCCCGCTACCCGGGACTTCTGCAAGGACGTCTGTCACTCTCCGGCTGCGATTGCGGCGAGCCCCCGCTGACGCTGCCCCTTGCGAGGCTCGCGGAAGCGGGTGCTACACGCGGGCGAGCGGTCGACTATAATCCACGCATGTCACTGGATGCCCACAGATTGCTTGGTCGCCTTGGTCGACTTACTCGGCCGGCCGACGTCTGCTGACGACACGAGCCGGCTTCGCCACCTGTCCCGCGACCGAGCAAGGAGCCTCCGGTGAACACACCAGCCAATTCGGCCCGACCTGTCAACGACCGCGTCTACATATTCGACACCACGCTGCGCGACGGCGAGCAGTCGCCGGGCGCATCGCATGAACACCGAGGAGAAGCTCGAGATCGCCCGCCAGCTCGTGCGCCTCGGCGTCGACATCATCGAGGCGGGCTTTCCCATCTCGAGCCCCGGTGACTTCGAGAGCGTGCGTCGCATCGGCGCCGAGGTGGGCGACGCGGCGATCGTGTGCGGCCTCACGCGCGCCATCCCCAAGGACATCGACGTGGCTGCCGACGCGCTTTCGACCGCGAAGCGCCCGCGCATCCACACGGGCATCGGCGTCTCCGAGAGCCACCTGCGCGACAAGCTGCGCATCTCGGGCGACGAGGCGGTCGAGCGTGCAGTCGCTGCCGTCAAGCTCGCCAAGAACCTCGTGGGCGACGTCGAGTTCTACGCCGAGGACGCCGGGCGCGCGGTGCCGGAGTTCCTCTACCGCATGATCGAGGCGGTCATCGCCGCCGGCGCGACGGTCGTCAACATCCCGGATACGACCGGCTACGCCTATCCCGAGGTCTTCGGCGGGCTGATCCGCGGCCTGATGGAGAACGTGAACGGCATCGAGGACGTGGTCGTCTCGGTGCACTGCCACAACGACCTCGGGATGGCCACGGCGAACGCGCTGGCGGGCGTCTACGCGGGCGCGCGGCAGATCGAGTGCACCATCAACGGTATCGGCGAGCGCGCGGGCAACACGGCGATGGAAGAGGTCGTGATGGCGCTCAAGATGCGCCCGGACGTCTTTGGCGCGGACACCGGCATCAAGACCCGCGAGATCACCCGCACGAGCGGCTGGTATCGAGCATCACCGGCATCAACGTGCAGCCCAACAAGGCGATCGTCGGCGCGAACGCGTTCGCGCACTCGAGCGGCATCCACCAAGACGGCGTGCTCAAGGAGCGCTCCACCTACGAGATCATCGACCCGGTCGACGTCGGCGCGGGCGGCTCGAGCATCGTGCTCACGGCGCGCAGCGGGCGCCACGCGCTGCGCCACCGCCTCGAAGAGCTGGGCTACGCGCATTCCCGAAGACGAGTTCGAGCGCGTCCACGAGGCGTTCTTGCTGCTCGCGGACAAGAAGAAGGAGGTCTACGACGAGGACCTCGAGGCGCTGGTGGGGGAGAGCGAGCGCACGATCAACGAGGTCTACCACCTCGAGCGCGTGCAGGTGACCTGCGGCGAGCCCGGAATCCCGACGGCGACCGTCGAGCTTCGTCGACTCGGACGGCAACGAGCTGATCGACTCGAGCCACGGCACCGGTCCGGTCGACGCGGTCTACAAGGCGATCAACCGCATCGTCGACGTCGAGAACGATCTCATCGAGTTCAGCGTTCAGGCCGTGACGCGCGGTATCGACGCGCTCGGCGAGGTCACGATCCGCGTGCGCAGCGCCGACGGAGAGATCTTCACCGGCCGAGGCGCACACTCCGATATCATCGTGGCTTCGGCCAAGGCGTACACCAACGCGCTCAACCGCCTGCTCGTCGCCGACCAGAAGACCGTGACCGAGGAGCTCTAGGCGCATCGCGCGTCTGCTGATACACACGGAGGAACACATGACCCGCCCCATGACCATCACCGAGAAGATACTGGCTGCCCACGCCGGCCTCGACGAGGTCGAGCCCGGTCAGCTCATCAACTGCCGTCTCGACATCGTGCTCGCCAACGACGTCACCGCCCCGATCGCGATCAAGGAGTTCGGCAAGATCGGCGTCGACAAGGTCTGGGACCCGACCAAGATCGCGCTCGTGCCCGACCACTACACGCCCAACAAGGACATCAAGTCCGCCGAGCAGGCCAAGATGGTGCGCGACTTCGCGCACGCGCAGGGCATCACGCACTACTACGAGATCGGCTGCATGGGCGTCGAGCACGCGCTGCTGCCCGAGCAGGGCGTCGTCGGTCCGGGCGACGTCATCATCGGCGCCGACTCCCACACCTGCACCTACGGTGCGCTTGGCGCGTTCGCGACCGGCGTCGGCTCGACCGACGCCGCGGTCGGCATGGCGACCGGCGAGGCGTGGTTCAAGGTGCCCGCAGTCATCAAGTTCAACGTGACGGCGAGACTTGCGCCCGTGGGTGAGCGGCAAGGACGTCATCCTGCACATCATCGGGATGATCGGCGTCGACGGCGCGCTGTACCAGTCGATGGAGTTCACCGGCGACACCATCGAGCGCTGGGCATGGACGATCGCATGACCATCTGCAACATGGCGATCGAGGCCGGCGGCAAGGGCGGCATCATCGCGGTCGACGACACTACGCGCGCGTACGTCGAGGGCCGTTTCGAGCGCGAGCCGGTCGAGTACTTCAGCGATGCGGACGCAGAGTACGCCGCGGTCTACGAGATCGACGCGAGCCAGATCGTGCCGACCGTCGCCTTCCCGCACCTGCCGAGCAACACGCGTCCGGTCGCCGACGCGCGCGACATCTGGATCGACCAGGTCGTCATCGGCAGCTGCACCAACGGTCGCATCGAAGACATGCGGATCGCGGCGAGCGTCCTCAAGGGCCGCAAGGTCAACGACAAGGTCCGCCTCATCATCATCCCGGCCACGCAGGAGATCTACCGTCAGGCGATGCACGAGGGGCTCTTCGACATCTTCCTCGACGCGAACGCAGCGGTGTCGACGCCCACCTGCGGTCCGTGCCTGGGCGGCCACATGGGGATCCTGGCGGCGGGGGAGCGGGCGGTCGCGACCACCAACCGCAACTTCGTCGGCCGCATGGGTGATCCCACGAGTGAGGTCTACCTGGCTTCGCCGGCCGTGGCCGCGGCGACTGCGGTGGCAGGTCACATCGCGCTGCCCGAAGACCTGCGCTAGCCGTTGCGATTCAGGGCTTCTCCTACCAACGGATGATTGACAGACGGGCGTTATGCTGGCTAAATGAACCTAAACGTCACGTAGGTTCGTACCAGTGCACCTCGTGCGGGAGCGCGGGGCACGTCTGGGCATGGGGGCAGGTTTGAGATTCGGATCGCACACGGGTGCCGTCGAGCACCTTGGTAGTCGCCGATTCTCGGCGGGGGTCTTGCTTCTGCTCGCGGCGTTCGCGATTCTTCTGCTCGCGGCCATGGCGGCACCGAGCTCGGCCCACGCCCTGACCTGGTCGAACCACAACCCCGCTATCGGCTCGACCGTCACACGTCGCCAGCACGCAGATCCGTGTGTAGGCCAACGCCGGCGCGCCGACCCCAACCTGGTCGATCTCGAGCCGCAAGCTGTGGATCAACGGCACCGACTACTCCGCGTTCGTCTCGCACGGCCGGCCGACGCTGCGACAGGTCAGGATGCAGTGCCACCGACGGCATCCTGCCCGACGGGGTCACGACGATCGCCGTCACAGGTCACCGACGTGAACGGCACCGTCTACAACACGTCGTGGAACTACACGGTGGCAGCACCGCCGACGGTCGAGCACCGTACGTGCCCGCGAGTCGGTTCCACGGTCGCAGTGCCGCGTCCCCAGATCGGTCGTCACGGTCGGCGACAACACGCCCGGGAAACGTGAACGTGCGGCTCGTCCTCGACGGCGTCGAGGTCGTACAACGGCGAGCATGCCGCAGGGCCAGGTGATCCGCGTGGACGCCTACGATCGACTTGCGCCCCGGCATCGCACTCGGTCGTCGGCCTACGTGCACGACGGCGGGCGCCAGACCAACTTCCGCCCGTTGGAACTTCGCGCGTCGTGGCGCCCCCATCCCGATGGACCCGGCGCTGAGCTGCTCCATGGTCGAACTGTCACGGGCCGACCTACTACCACCTGCAGCCCGGCAACACCACGTCAACTGCTCGACTGCGGCTGCCATGCCCCCGGCGAGACGGACGGGAGGACTTCCCCGCCTCCGACCACGTGGGCGCCGCGTGCGATCTACTGCCACAACACGAGCTATCCCGCGATCCCGCAGCACACCACAGCCGAGCTCGACACGTTGCACCTGAGCACCACGACCGGGTGCGATCCGTGCCACGACCCCGAGCTGACCGCCGAGCACGGGCAGTACCCGCTCGGCACCGACTTCAAGTACCAGTGCTCGCTGTGCCACGCGAGCACCGATCCGACGTCGTGGCGGCCATCGGCGCAGGTGACACCGCGTGCGCCTCGTGCCACGGCCCGCCGCACGCACACGCGTGCACGACCCCGGCTTCACCGACCCGCTGTGCGCTGACTGCCACAGCGCCGACATCGTGATCGAGCACAACGACAACTGCGCCGGCTGCCACGACGAGCACCGACCCCGACGTGGTCAACGCCATCGCGACGGGCGACAGCATCTGCGGGGCGTGTCATCCGGGCTATGAAGCGCGCACGAGGCCGCGCACACGGATATTCCGGTCGCCCCGTGTACGACTGCCACGGATCCAACGTCGTCGGGATTCATGGCTGGCTTGTGGCGTCTGCCACGGTGCCGTGCCAACGCCGCCCGGGCGCGACCTGCAACACGTGTCACACGATCGATCTGAACAATCACGGCACGGGCCCGTTCTGGAGCGGCCCGTACAACGCCAACTACCCCGGCTACCTGCTGCTGGGACTCGAACTTCGGCGGCAACGCCGGCGCCCCGAGCCCGCACGGCAACTACGCCACGACTACCAACAAGTGCGCTGTTTGCCATGCGGTCCACCGCGCCGCAGGCCGGCGGCCAGGTCCTGACCGCTTGGACCGGCAACGCCGGTCTCTCCGGTGACGCGCTGGCCACCGGCTCGTGCATCTTCTGCCACGGCGAGTCGGCGACCTTCACCGACGTCAACATCAACACCGAGTCGGCATCGAGCCTCTCGCCGCACGGTCGTTGCCAGCGCTGCCACACCCCGTCGCCGCACGGCGCCGGCGCGTCCAAGTTCCCGCTGCTCAAGTCGAAGCTGATCATCAACGGCATCGACGCCGCGATCGACGCTGACCTCGCCGCCGCTCCTGGCGATGCGAACTACAACGGCCTGACCGCCGACATGTTCGACCTGAGCGACCCGGCCCTCGTCGGCACCGGCATCTCGCTGGGCACCGGCTACCTGTGCACCGAGTGCCACGACAACGCCTCGAACCCGGTCGTCTTCGCGGTCAACACCTTCGGCGCGACCCCGACCATCGCCGGTCTTGGCTACCACGTCGCCTGTCACCGGTCACCGCGTGACCGCCATGGCGACCGACACGTGGAACGAGAACGGCGAGTTCGACGCGTACTACTCGGGCCGGCGGCGCTCCTGGCGACTCGACCGTCGCGTTCAACGACGCCAACTCCTGCAAGGCGTGCCACGACGCCCAGTCCTCCACCATCGGTGGCGCGGCGTTCCCGCACAACTACGTTGACGCCGCTGGCGCCAGCGTGCCCAAGACGACCCTCGGCTCCGCGCTCGTGTGGCTGACCACCGCCGCCGACGCTGACGACGCTCGCGTCGTCGCCGGCAAGGTTGCCACCGGTACGACCGGCAACAACACCGTCGCCACGCAAGACGGCCTGTGCCTCAAGTGCCACGTCAATGGCGACGAGCACCGCTGGTGTGGGCATCACCTACTAGACCCACCTGACTCGCGCGGTCTGACCGCGACGACGAAGCAGGCTAGAAGGAACGGAGGGCCGGCTCGAAAGAGCCGGCCCTCCTCGTCGTGTCGACACGGGTGTGGTCTCGGTCCGGGCGTCGACTCGCCTACTGCAGGTACTCGCGCTGCCGCTGAAGGAACTCGACGTCGTTCGGGAATGCGGACAAGGCGTCTTCGATGGCTTGCTCGAGGCAGTTCCGGTTGGAATCCCGGGGCGTCCTTCATGAGGAGCTGCAGCTCGATTCTCAGCCTATGGAAGAGCAGATCGTGGGGAAAGCGTGTCGACGCCAGTCTGATCTCGGTGTCCAGTGCGGCGGCGGCATCGCGGGCGGCTGCGACATCAGTCCCGGTGAGGACAGCGCGCGTGGCGCCGATCTTCCTCCACAAGTAGCCGACGTAGGTGCGAGCGTCCCAGGGCGTCAGTGCGATGGCCCTTTCAAGGTGGTACTTGCTGTCGCCCGCGCGCGAAAGGGCAACCTCTCGACTGGCGGCGAGGCTCGAGACGGAGCCAAACCACGCGACCCCCATGGCTGCAATCAGCACCATGCCAGTTGCCACGAGCGTCCACGGCGCCAGACGGCGCTCTTCGAGCGTCGGGTGCGGACAGCAGTCCAAGCACAAGGAAGAGTATGAAGATCGCGGAGACCGTGTAGACCGAGAGCACTGACGCTAGAAGTAGTCCGATTCCGCCCGCAAACCATCCCGCATACGCTGCCGACGATAGCGGTGGACCGGGAGCCAGCGCGGATCACGATCCCGTACGAGTCATGGACTACTCTCGCGCACAGGATCACGAACACCACCAGCGCGGGGATTCCGAACAGGCCCGCGATCAGCAGCACCAGATTGTGAGGGTCCTGCATCACGTAGCGCGAAATACCCTCGATCACCACGTTGGTCTGGACCTCATACGCCCCGAGGGCGAGACGATCAGCTCCCGTTCCAAGAAGCGGATTTCGACGCTACGATGCGCAGGGCATCGCCCCACAGCGTGATCCGCCCGGAACTGAGTCCGTCGAGCCCCTTCCCGGCCGCCGAGAAGCGTTGCAGGAACGTCTGGAGCCCAACGATTGCCACACCCACAACCGCGGCAGCAGCAGCTGCACCCGCGAGAACGTACGCTCGTCGCCTGTCAAGGGCTACACCGCGGCGTGTCGCCACGAGTACGCCCAGACCGATCGAAGACTCCCAGCCACGCAGCTCTGGTGAGCGTGAGTAGCGCGGCCAAGTTGATCAGCGCTCCACAGACTCCGGCTAGAATCGAAGTCCGGCTCTTCGCCGACAAGTAGAGCGAGATCGTGATGACTGCGGGGACGATCAGGTACAGGCCCGTGTAGTCAGGATTGCCGAGAGTCGCAGCGCCTCGCCTGATCGTCCACAGCCTCTCGGGTGTCACCGGCGTGGAGAGCGGATCGACGCCTGCCGCTTGAAGGATGACGATCGCGGCAAGCACGGTCGCACCGCCGATGACCGCCCAGGTCAACTCAATTAGCCGGGTCCCTGTGTCGGCCAGCTGCCCGATGAGAAAGCACATCCACGCGCACGCCAGCCACGTGACGGCTCCTGTCATGAGTCTGCTCGCGCCGAACAGCGAGCTGAGCGGTTCTCGAGCAAAGACAGTCGACACCACGACGAGCGCGGCGAACGCGCCAAGCCACACATGGACAGAGCCGAGGCGGAGCTGCCGCCAGCCGAGAACCAGCGATACGAACCAAGCGACTGATGACAGGGATACAAGAGCAATCAGGACGATGAGCTTGGGGACATTGTAGGGGTCGTCTGTGAGGGCCGATGGCTGACCCGAAAGCCCAAGAGTGAGCGAGCTGCTGAGGGGCAGGACGGCGACGCACGCCAACAGAGGCCACCACGCCGCAGCGTCTACGAACGCTGACCATCGGCTGAGCGGGTTGGCGGCGTGAGTCCTGAGTCTTCTCCATGAAGAATCCTTACATTGCCTTCATTGCTGGCACGATATCAGCATTGAACGATATCGCGTTTACGCTTAGGATGCGAAGCGCCGCTTCGGCACGTTGAGTCCGGTCGAAGCCTCAGTTCGATTCGCCACAGGGAGGATCTTCAGTGCCAGACGATGAGGTAACAAGCCAAGAACCGCGCGAACAGACGCCTCCGCCTCCGCCGTCGCGCAAGCGGGCGTCGATCTTCAGCGACCCCGTCGTGCGCTGGCTGGCGATCGGCGCCGGTGTGCTCGTCGTGCTCTACCTGGTGGCCCTGCTGTCTGCGATGCTGATGGGCTTCTTCAATCCGACCGCGCCTCGCACGCGTGCCGAGCGCGACCTGCGGTTCTTCGAGTTGTCCGCGATGCAGACCCCCGAGGACCCCGAGATCTGGCGATCGTACATCAACTCGCTGATCGTTACCCGGCAGTATCTCAAGGCCCAGGACGTGATTGACCAGGCAAGCGGCGTGATCGATCAGACGGCAACGCAAGACATCCTCATGTCCCAAGCTGAGCTCTACAGTGCGACCGGCAAGCACGAGGCCGCAATCAAGGCGGCTGACGAGAGTGCGAGCGAACCTGAAGAAGTACTACGCACAAGCGGTCAAGAAGCGGGACTCGGCCGAGATGAAGGGCGAGCCGATCAACGAGAACTTCTGGACGGCGCTCCTGATCAAGGCGGAGTCTCAAGTGGAGCTCGGCGACACGAAGGCGGCGCTCAAGTCGCTGGATGAGTACATCGAGGGGAAGCCCACTGCGGCAGACGTGCTTGTCCGCCGCGCAGATCTGCTTGCCGAAACCGGAGACAAGAAGGGTGCGGAACGGGACTACCGAGCAGCCCTGAAGTTCATTCCTGACGATGAGGCCGCTCTCGCCGGCCTTGAGAAGATCGGAGCCGAGTAAATGACAGACACTATCGACGCGGCGCCAGAGAGCACGCCTACGTCCGGCGGGCCAGGAAGGCCCCCCGCGCCGGGTCTCGCGCCGCGGCCGCAGGCTCCTCGTGGCCATCGTCATCGTACTCGTGCTGGCGCTCATCGGGATCACGGCGCTACTCCTCAACCTCATCTCGCCGAGCGAAGGTGTCGCACCCCAGTCTGAGACGGGGGGGATCGAGTGGGTGAGATCCATCTACGGCTGGGGGGACACGCCGCAGTCGCAGTTCGTCATACCGCAAGAGCTGTTCATAGGGGCCGGAGGGACCATCTGGGTCACGGACACCCGTCATCGCGAGATGGGAGCAATGGGCTTCAATCCTGAGGGCTCATTGGTGGGCACCGTTGGACCCGGTCCGGCCGACAAGATACTCGATGGCATCGGACCCGTGGCGATAGGCTTCGAGGAGCGAGTCTTCATTGGAGAGTCCGTCAACGACCTGGTCAGGGTCTACGAGAACCCGACTCGGCAGCTCGGCACCTTCGCATTCCCCAACCCGATTGACATCGACGCGTTCGACGACAGGCTGGCCATTGGGTCGTCAGCGGGATTCGCCATCATCAACGCGGAGAACGGCGAGCCTGTCCGCCTCGTGGGCAACAGGGGCCAGGCCGACGACCAGTTTGACACGGTGAATGGCGTCGCGTTTGGGTCCGACGGCAAGATCTACGTGGTGGATACCTACAACAACCGTCTCAGCGCGTACAGCCCCGACGGCGACAGAATCTGGATCGTGGACACAGGGTCCCCGGCCAACCAGCGCGACGTCACCGGCGGAGCCGCGATGGCCGCTTCCGCCGATACGACGGCGCCCGCCCGCCTCCAGTTGCCTTCCGACATCACGGTCGACGGGAACGGGAGACTCGTGGTCGTGGACGCACTCGACTTCTCCATCTCGGTCTTCAACGCCGAGGATGGCGCGTTCATCGAGAAGTACGGGGAGTACGGTGCGCTTGACGGTCAGTTCGTCTATCCATCCAGTATCGCCTACGACGCGCAGCGGGACTGGTTCGCTGTCGCCGATGCCGGAAACAGCCGCGTTCAGATCGTTCGGATTCCCGGTTCCGCAGCCCCGAGTGCCGCGTCGGCGATTCGGCGCTCGTTGACCGGCCCGCTGCGCGCCTGTCTCGCACCATTGGCGCTTCTGCTCATCCTGATCGTGCTGTTCATCGTTCAGCGTATTCGGCGAAGGAGACAGGCGGCCTCGGCAGTCGCATCCAGTTCCGTTCAGCCCGACACTGAACTCACGCCCGATGAGGCCGCGAGTAGGTACTCGCCCTGGCCGATTGGCGCAGAATTTGATTGCACATTAACGTTGATGAGCGTATTGTGTGCATTGTGAGGATTGGAGCACACGCTTGCTCCTCATAGAATTCAGTCTCGGAAAGGAGGTGCGCAAATGAAAGAGATGAATACCAATCGACTGATACAAGGAGATCATTCAATGAAGAAGACCCTGTTTGTTGCAGCTCTTGCTGCAGTTCTCGTCTTCGCGTTCGCCGCGACGGCGTTCGCGTACGGCCCCATCTGGAGCGGTACGCTGAGCCCGTACAACGCCAACTACCCCGGCTACCTCCAGTGGGACTCGAACCTCGGCGGCAACGCCGGCGCCCCGAGCCCGCACGGCAACTACGCCACGACTACCAACAAGTGCGCTGTTTGCCATGCGGTCCACCGCGCGCAGGCCGGCGGCCAGGTTCTGACCGCCTGGACCGGCAACGCCGGTCTGTACCGGTGACGCGCTCGCCACCGGTTCGCTGCATCTTCTGCCACGGCGAGTCGGCGACCTTCACCGACGTCAACATCAACACCGAGTCGGCATCGAGCCTCTCGCCGCACGGTCGTTGCCAGCGCTGCCACACCCCGTCGCCGCACGGCGCCGGTGCATCCGAGTTCCCGCTGTTCAAGTCCAAGCTGTTCATCGCGAGATCGACGATGCGATCAACACCGACCTCGCCGCCGCTCCTGGCGATGCGAACTACAACGGCCTGACCGCCGACATGTTCGACCTGAGCGACCCGGCTCTCGTCGGCACCGGCCTCTCGCTGGGTACCGGCTACCTGTGCGCCAACTGCCACGACAACGCCTCGAACCCGGTCGTCTTCGCGGTCAACACCTTCGGTGCGACCCCGACCATCACCGGTCTGGGCACCACGTCGACCAGTCACCGGTCACCGCGTGACCGCCACGGCGACCGACGAGCTGGAACCAGAACGGCGAGTTCGACGCGTACTACACCGGCGGCGGACGCTCCTGGCGCCGAGTCGACCGTCGCGTTCAACGACGCCAACTCCTGCAAGGCGTGCCACGACGCCCAGTCCGCCGCCATCGGTGGCGCGGCGTTCCCGCACAACTACGTTGACGCCGCTGGCGCCAGCGTGCCCAAGACCGACCCTCGGCTCCGCGCTCGTGTGGCTGACCACCGCCGCCGACGCTGACGACGCTCGCGTCGTCTCCGGCAAGGTTGCCACCGGCACCACCGGCAACGGCGTCATCGCCACGCAAGACGGCCTGTGCCTCAAGTGCCACGTCTCTGGCGACGGCACCGCTGGTGTGGGCATCACCTACTAGACCCACCTGACTCGCGCGGTCCGACCGCGACGACGAAGCAGGCTAGAAGGAACGGAGGGCCGGCTCGAAAGAGCCGGCCCTCTCATTCCGTGTGGGTCTTGTGAACCGCCCATCACCACTGGTCGCGGGCACAGCCTTTGCTGTTAATCTGATGACAGGATTCCGCTCCGACAGAGCCGCGAGACGAGGCCAGAGCAAGCGTATGCGTCCAGCACCCCTCACCATAGTGGTGTCCCTGGTCATCGTGATTGCGGTACTGCTTCTTGGAAGCGTCGCCGCAAGTGCGGTGATGATGCCCGCGTGCTCGCTGTGCCACAACGGGCCGGGCTTCGTCTCAGAGAGCCAGCGCACCGGCCACGCAGCGGTTGAGTGCGGTGCCTGCCATGGCGGCACTTCAGTCGAGTCGCAGAGTCGCCTTTGGCGTCAGCCAGGTCTTCGGTATGACACTGCGCCTCGACCGAGGTAGACCCAACCGTAGCCTATGTCGAGTCGAAGAAGTGTCACGGCCTGCCATGAGCAGACCGATGAAGGCGTGACCAGTGCTGCGGGCCTGAACATAAAGCACTCGTCCTGTGCCGTGGGTCGTGAGTGCACGGAGTGTCACTCTCCGACCGCGCATGGCAAGGCGGTCTCGTGGCCCAGGTCTGCGACGATGGAGTTGTGCTACGAGTGCCACGGCACCAGCAAGATCGCGTCGAAGTGCGATCTATGTCACGCAGAGAAGCTGCCCACAGACCGGGTGCAGTCCGGGGTGTTCGCTGCCACACATGGACCGGAGTGGCGTTCGACACACGGCATGGGCGACATGAAGACCTGTGGGGCGTGTCACGAGGACACCAAGTGCGTTGGCTGCCATGGTGCCGGCGTGCCCCATGCGGCCGACTTCGTGAAGAAGCATCCGGAGCCCAGTCGCAGCCCGGCTGCGGACTGCGAAGGGTGCCATGAAGAACTGTTCTGCGCCGACTGCCACAAGTACGAGATGCCGCATCCCAAGTCCTTCACGCCAGCGGCACGCCCAGATCGTTGAGACGGACGGCGAGCAAGGCTGTCGTCTGTGCCACGTCGAGTCGGACTGCGTCAACTGCCACGTGGGACATGTGCATCCCACCACGCTGGAACAGCTCGATCTGCTCACGGGCGAGGAGCGGGCAGTCTCGATGAACACGGATCTGTTCAAGGGCCTTCTCGAAGCTGACTTCCGCGAGATTCCCACCTTCGTGGTCACTGCACTGCAGGAATCCCGCGTCGAACCCGACGGCGTTCGTGCTGATACTGAGCCTGATAACCGTCCTCGTGGCCTTGGTCGTGGTTGCGTTGGTGGCGGCGTTCATCATGGGTGGCGACGATGAAGAAGATGTCGATGGGGCCGGGGACGCCAGTGATCTGCCAAAGCAGCCGGCGCCTCCGACGGTTCCCGAAGGACCTGAACCTCGCCGGCTGCCGCTGTATGCGACTCTTGGCCTGTGGGGATTGGCCTTCGCTCTCGTTTGGGTGGCGGGTGGGCTGGTGAGTCGCACCGACCAGATGTGCGTCTCGTGCCATATCGATGGATCCATCCACGCGCTCCGAATTCAAGCACCGGCCGAGGACCCCCACGGCGCCGTCGAGTGCGTCTCGTGCCACGAGACCGGGGGGCTGGTCGCCAGTGCGACCACGAAGGTGCCTTGGCGCGCGGCGCACTTCGTCAGGGGGTACCTGGAGGACGGAGGTGCCAAGGGATATGGGTCGCCGGTGGCGAACAGCACGTGCTTGGCGTGTCACCGCGTCGAGGTGGCCTCGACCCAGGTCGATCCCGAGCGTGGCATCCGCGTGTCCCACACGGAACCACTGGAACAAGGCGCGCTGTGCAATGATTGCCATCGGCCACGCCCCAACACGGGAGTGATCGATCGCTATACGGTCGGGATGGACCCGTGTCTGCGCTGCCATGACGGCGAGCAGGCTTCGGCGGAGTGCGATCTGTGCCATACGAAGGACATCGGTCTCGCCGTACAGGCATCTAGCGTCGTGAAGCCGCGCGCCCATCAGGACATAGTGCGTTGCGAGGGTTGCCACAAGCTCGACACCTGTGACGCGTGCCACGGTGTCCGGCTGCCGCACAGCAGTGCCTTCATGAACGGCGGGCACGCGAGGCAGGCCGTGGAGGACATCTGGTACAACAACGGACAGGTCTGCAACCGGTGTCACACGAAGAATCGGCGCTCATGCGGCAACTGCCACCGGAACCAGTTCCCGTCCCACCCCGAGAGCTACATGCCCAAGGGGCATCAGAGCGCTGACCCGTACAACAATGGGTGCACGCAGTGCCACGACTACTTGGAATGGATGCATGGGCGCAACTTCTGTGGCGAACTGCCATCCGCGGTATGGGGCTGTTGTCAACCAGTAGGACTCAGAGGAGCCCAGCGGTGGGCGCGAGGGGAGTGCGTCGAGTGACAGCAAGAAGCCCGTCCGCGGCGAAGCAGCGCAGTGCCCGGCGCCGGGCGGATCGCGGTGCTTGTCTTCATCGGCGGAGCGATCGGGATGATGCTCGAGCTCGCGGGTGCTCGCCTGCTTGGCGCCGTACTTCGGCAACTCGCTGTTCGTCTGGACGAGTCTGATCGGGGTCATGCTCGGATTCATGAGTCTGGGCTACTACTTGGGGGGACGCCTCGCGGATGCCAGGCTCGACGCTGGGAACCTCTTCTGGATCTTGATCGGCGCGTCTGTCTCGGTCGCGCTCATCACGTTCTCCGAGGCCGCCATGCTGCCGTCCCTTTCGCAAGGAAGCTCGCTCAGGTTGCTCGCGGTCGTCTCGGCGACCCTGCTGTTCGCCATTCCCTCGACCCTGCTTGGGCATGGTGTCTCCGTACTGCATCCGCCTGCGGATGCACGCCATCGAGGACTCCGGGGCGACGGTCGGTTCGCTCTACGCGATCTCGACGCTGGGCAGCATCGTCGGCACGTTCGCCGCGGGGTTCTGGCTCATCTCGATTCTGGGCACGCACGACCTGATCATGGTCCTCTCGCTCTCGCTTGCCGCACTGTCGCTGCTGGTCATCGGAAGGGCGATCGACTGGCGACGCCTGGGTGCGCTTGGCGTCGTCGTCGTGTTGTTGACGCTGTCCGCTGCGGGTGTGGCGGCTGGGCACGGAGAGCATCGACACGCCGTACGATCGGTACTTCTTGCGCGAGGTGGTCGATCCGGCGACTGGCCAGCCGCTGATCGCGCTGTCGCGCGACAATCGCGGGGCGGAGAGTGCGGCGTACCTTGTCGACCAGAGAGCCATACGCGTTCGAGTACTACCGCTACTACGACCTGGCAGGCGCGGCCATGGGACCGCTCGAGAAGGTGCTTCTCGTGGGCGGAGGGACCTTCAGCTATCCGCGGCTCTTCGTCGCGGCCAATCCCGACTGCACGGATGGATGCGGTGGAGATCGACCCGGCGCTGTACGGAATCGCGAAGGACGAGTTCGGCTACCAGGACGACGAGCGGATCAGCCCTCCACTTCGAGGACGGGCGCACGTTCATGAACCGTGCCGAGGGTCCCTACGATGCGATCTTCATGGACGCCTTCAAGTCCGAGGCGACCGTCCCGTACCAGCTGACGACGCGTGAGAGCTGGCAGCGGAGCTACGAGCTGCTCGACGACGACGGCGTTTTGGTCATGAACGTCATCGCCTCACCGACAGATGAGCGAGCGGCGTTCTTCAACGCGCTGTACGCGACGATCCAAGACGTCTTTCCCCAGGTGGTCGCGTTTCGCGTCCAAGACGACAACGCTCCGGGTGCCGTGCACAACACGATGATCATGGCCGTGAAGGACCCGGACGCCGACATCGAGGCCGCCGTCCGGCGCGTCGCTCCCGAGTATGCGGACCGCATCCTGGAGGGCTACGAGCCGCCCGCCGGGACCAAGATCCTCACCGACGACTTCGCGCCGGTCGACCAGTACCTGCTCGGGCTGTAGCTGCCCGCGAGTTCCCGCGACGCCGCCTTCCTACTGGTCTCGGAGGGCGAATCCGGGATCCAGCCTCTCTATGGCCGCCGACATCCCGTCAGCGCGTTCGTCTTGCGCGCATGCGATCAGCTCGCGGATATCGGAGCGAAACTGCGGACCGGGAACGGTGACGCGGTCGACGCGCAGTATCTTCTCGGCGCCGCTGGGGAGCAGCTCCTCGGTCTGAGTGACGAGCGACTCGTGGAGCTTCTCGCCGGGGCGCAGGCCGACGAACTGTATGTCGGCCGGGACGCCCGACAGCGCGATCATCTTGCGTGCCAGATCGACGATCTTCACGGGCTCGCCCATCTCGAGCACGAAGATGTCGCCGGGCTGCCCGATCGCCTGGGCCTGCAAGACGAGACGCGCGGCCTCGGGGATGGTCATGAAGTAGCGGGTGACCTCGGGGTCGCGTGACGGTGAGCGGACCACCGCGGCGCAGCTGCTCCTCGAAGATGGGCACGACGGAGCCTCGGCTCGCCAGCACGTTGCCGAAACGCACCGCAACAGCGTTGAGTTCAGTCTGGCGAGCGGTGTCGAGCATCTCTTGCTCGGCGAGCGACTTGGTGAGGCCCATGACGTTGACGGGCGCGACGGCCTTGTCGGTGGAGATCAGCACGAAGCGCTCGACACCGTGCTGCTCGCATGCCTCGAGTACGTGCTGTGTTCCCAGCACGTTGGTCTTGACGGCCTCGGCGGGGGCAAGTTCCATCAGCGGCACGTGCTTGTAGGCGGCCGCGTGCAGGACCACCTGCGGCTGGTGTTCTGCGAAGACAGCCGTCGAGTCTGGCGGCATCGCGGATGTCGCACATGCTCATGGCCGCGACGCCGGGGTGCTCCGACTCCAGCTCAAGGCAGAGCTCGTAGAGCCTCGTCTCGTCGATCTCGAGCAAGACGAGGCGTCCGGGTGCGAGCGCGACGATCTGCCGGCACAGCTCGGAGCCGATCGAACCTGCTGCTCCGGTCACGAGCGACCGTCTTGCCGCTGATGGTCCGGCGTACCTGGTCCACGTCGATTCGGCGTGGGTTCTCGGCCGAGCAGGTCCTCGACGTCGACAGCTACGCAGGTCTCGGAGGCTCACAGACCCCTTCGCGATGACGAGCGCGGGCATGATCGCGTGTCTGGACGTCCGCGTCCGCAGCGGCGTTCAGGATGCGTCTGACGGTCTCTTGCGGTGCCGACGGCATCGCGACGATGATCTCCTCGACGCCGAGTCGTGCGCACGTTGCGGCCAGCTCGGCGGTGGTGCCGAGTACGGCGACACCGTTGATCGTGCGCCCCTTGACGGCACGCTCGTCATCGAGGAATCCGACGACCTGGAGTTCGAGGTCGGGTCGGTTCTGAATCTCGCGCAGGAGAAGCGAGCCTGCGCTTCCGGCTCCCACGATGAGGACCTTGCGTCCAGCGCCGGGTCTGATGGAGCGCAGGTGCAGAAGCACGCGGGCCGCCATTCGTGCGGCCGCCGCGCCCAAGAAGACCAGGACGGCCTGGATGAACAGAACGCCGATGGGAACGGGTCGCATGCCCTCGGCTGACGGGAGACAGGAGGTCTGCTGCAAGAAGGGCGGCGAACCCACAGACGACGGCTCCCGACAGGCGCAGGAGCGTGTCGACGCCAACGTAGCGCAGTACGAGCCGGTAGAGCCCGAACAGAGCGAACAGCGACGGCGTAGACGAGCACACCCAGCAGGGCCGCGGCCGGCATCCATTGCGCGAACTCAGGGGGCACCTCGCCCTCGAAACGCACGTAGTACGCCAGCGTGGTGGCGACTGATCACGACCGCGGCATCGAGCACGACCAGGACGGAGTTCCACAGACGGCCCGTGGCCCGGATACGCTGCAGGAAGCCCGCGGACGCTCATCGCGCCGCCACCGCCAAGACCTTGCTGCACGGCGCGGATGGTGTCGTCGATGTCCGAGATACCCGAGCGTGGGGTGCACGAAGAAGGCGAGCGACGTCTCGTGCGCGAGCACGGCGCCGGCGAGCCGTCGCGGAGGCTCGAGACCAGCCGCTGGTGAAGGCGCGCCTCCCGGTAGATCTCGGCGCACGCGCCGTACTGGACCGGCGTCCCCTCCGCGCTGATCGCCGATGCGATCCGGTCGCGGTCCCAGCCGGGGGCGAGCGCCTCGGGCCGAAGGCGCGCGTAGAGGCGGTAGAAGCCGTGCTCGCTCCCGGCGGGGGCAGGGGGACCTCGATGGCGTCGAGGTCGCGCAGCCCGTCGGCGAGGCGCAAGGCGTTGCGTGTGCGCGCGCGGTGCCACTCCGCGAGCCGCGAGAGCCCGACGCGCACGACAGCGGCCGACATCTCGTCCATGCGCCAGTTGGAGCCGAAGCTGTCGACGAGCCACCTGAACGAGGTTCCAGCGCCCGTGAAGCTCGGGTCGTGCACCTTGCCGTAGCGACTTCCCGTGGTCCTTGTACTCCCACGCGCGCTCGTAGGCGTCCTGGTCGTCGAGTACGAGCAGCCCAGCGTCGCCGGACGGCACGATCTTGTCCTGGCAGAAGGAGAACGCCGCAGCATGGCTTCCGAGCGCGCCGACAGGTCGGCCGTGGTAGGTCGCACCGTGCGCCTGCGCGCAGTCCTCGATGACCACGAGATCGTGCTCCTCGGCCAGCCGGACGATCGGCTCCATGTCGACGGGCCAGCCGCCCAGGTGAACGGGGATGACGGCGCGGGTGCGCTCAGTCAGCGCGGCGAGGATGGTGTCGGCGGTGATGTTGTTGCTCGTCGGGGTCGATGTCCGCGACGACGGGGGTCGCTCCGACCGCAACCGCGGCGCTTGCCGTCGCGATGAAGGTGCGGGCGGGCACGATGACCTCGTCGCCGGGACCGACACCGAACGCGCGCAGCGCAAGCTCGAGCGCGAGCGTACCGTTGGCCAAGGCGACTGCCGTGCGCTCGACCCAGTGAAGCGGCGTACTCTGTTTCGAGGCGCTTGCCCTGGGTGCCCGTCCAGTAGTTGAGGCAGCCCGAGCGCAGGACCTCGGTTGCTGCGGCGACCTCGGCATCTCCCGGCCAGGGCCAGCGCGGCATGGGCGCCGTGCGAACGGGCGCACCGCCGTCGATGGCGAGAACGCCGCTCACCCGCGTACCCCGGCGGGGCGCACCACGACCGCGGGCACGCCCGCGCACACCGAGTCGCTCGGCAGGTCCGATACGACCGCCGCGCCCGCTCCGACGACACTCCACTCGCCGACACCGACTCCGGGAATGAGGCTGGCGCCGGCGCCGATGAGCGTGCCGCAGCCCACCCTGACGCCTCCGCACAGGCTGGCGGTCGGTCCGATCAGCGAGTGCGCCCCGACCACGCAGTCGTGGTCGACGGTGCAGCCTGTATTGAGGATCGAATCGGCCTCGATGCGTGCGTCGACGTTGACGACGACTCCGGCGGCTACGAAGGCGCCGGGTTCGATCGTCACGCCGTCGGCGATCACCGCGGACGGATGCACGACGCTTGTCGGGGTCAGGCCGAGGGCGCTCAGTCGCTCGAACTCGCCCGCGCGGGTGGCGTTGTCTCCGATGGCCACGATGAAGCCGTCGGCGGCGATGCTGCTGGCGTCGGCACTTATCGGCACGCCGCCGAGTTCGGATCGCGCGGCCGGGTTCGCCGATCACTCCGGCGATCTCGAACCCGCAGCACCGAGCTGCGTCCAGCACGACCTTGGCGTGACCGCCCGCTCCGACGATGAGAAGCCTCACTGATCCTCCTCGGGGTCTGGTCTCGCGTCCGCGATCCGGATCGAACGGCTGCATCGTCGCGTGCCCCTCGGCAGAGATCGCCCTCGCGCCTGAAGACGGTCGCCACGGTCATGAACGCGATTCGCAGGTCCAGCCCAAGCGAGCGATTGTCGACGTAGTAGACGTCCATCTCGAATCGCTCCTCCCAGCTTGTGGCGTTGCGTCCGTTGACCTGCGCCCACCCCGTGATTCCGGGTCGCACCTCGTGACGGCGGGCCTGCGTCACATTGTAGCGGTCGAGGTACTCCGGGAGCAGCGGGCGAGGGCCTACGATGCTCATGTCACCGACGAGCACGTTCCATAGCTCGGGCAGCTCGTCGAGAGACGCTGCGCGCAGGAAGCGGCCGAACGGGGTGAGTCGCTCGGCATCGGAGCCTACCGCATCGATCGCCGAGGCAGGCAGGCCTGTATCGCGCATGGTGCGGAACTTCAGGATGGTGAAGAGGCGAGCATCCTTGCCTGGTCGGGGCTGCCGAAACAGCACGGGCGAGCCCAGTCGGATGCGAACAAGCGAGTGCCACCACGAGCAGAATCGGGCTGAGCAGGACCAAGGCGAGAGCCGCGACGACGATGTCGCCGACCCGCTTGACGGCGTCATACACGCGATGAGAGTGCTTCACGGTACAACTCCTCGTAGGCTTCGATGATTCGGGGCAGGGCGTACGTCTCCTCGGCGATGCGGCGGGCGGCGTCGCCCTTGGCTCGCGAGCCCGTGCGGTCTGCTGCGGCATTCTGGATCGCGGACGTGAGTGCTCCGACGTCGTCCTTGGGCACCACCCAGCCGCTCTCTGCCGAGATTGCATCGGCGATTCCGCGAGTGTCCGTGCCGATGACGGGTAGTCCGGTCGCCATCGCCTCGAGAACCGACCGGTTCAGTCCCTCACGCTCAGAGCACAGCACGAGTGCGTCCGAAGCGCGCAGGACCTGCGGGTATGTCGCGGCGATAGCCCGCCCAGCGCAGCCGGTGGCCTGATCCCGAGCGCGACCGCCTTCTCCCTGAGCCGCGACTCCAGCGGACCGTCGCCGACGAGCACCACGACGATTCGCGGGTCGTGCAAGCGGGCGAGTGCGTCGAACAGGTGCGCGTGGCGCTTCACGGCACCGAACTCAGCGATCATGGTGAGCATGAAGTCATCGCTTTGGATGTCGAGCTCGGAGCGGACGGACCGCGCAGGCGGCATCGGGAGGTGCTGCCGGGCGGAAGCGCTCGGTATCGACGCCGATGCCGGGAATGAGAGAGACCCTGTCGCGGGCGATCGTGCCGAAACCCCGAGCCGCCGCGAAGTCCTCGGCGTTGATGGTCACCAGGTAGTCGGTCCATCGCGCGGCGGTGCGCTCGATCGTGCGATACGCGGTGTATGGGCGCTGGCTTCTGGCCTTCGTAGAAGTGGAAGCCATGTGCCGTGTAGATGACCGTTGGGGCGCCAGGCATGTTGCGAAGTGCATAGCGAGTGACGAACGCGGCGATCGGCGTGTGGACGTGCACGAGGTCGTATCCGCCGCCCGCTACGATGGCACGGACTTGCCGAGCGGTGCCGAGCAGATTGCGGGGGTCGAGTGGATTGCGGCTCCAGTCGATGTCGGTGCGGGCGTCGAAGGCTCCCGAGATGTGCGGGTTGGCGGTTGCGCCATTCGATAGTGCGTCGACACGCCAGCCCGTCGCCCTGAAGTGTTCGGCGAAGGGCGCGAGAAACGCCTCGAGGGTGATCGAGACGGTCGTCACGAAGAGCGCTGAGTGTTCGGCCACAGGTGAACCACTGCTTCTCAGGGGTGCGCGGCGGTGAAGCTGAGTCGCCGCGCCACGGTGTCTGCCCTGCTATTGTACGGTCTATGACTCCCCGGGGCGCACAATCCGACACAGTGAGGGTTGCCTACGTGAGCCTTCAGGCCGTCGAGCAGGGTCAGGACAGCTGGGCTGCGGTAAACGAGATCATCGAAGGCTGGCGGGCGGGCGGATGGCACGTCGACGAGATCTTCGTGTCGTATCCCGATGGGGCTCCCGGCGCTCTGGGCAGGGTTCGCGAGATGCTGAGGGTGCAACGCGATCTCAAGAGTCGACTCGCCGAGTACGATGCGGTCTACATGCGTGGCCACTTTCTGGGACGGCCGACGGCTCGGGCGGCGTTCGCACGTGGCATCCCTGTCTTCCAGGAGTGCAACGGCACCTACGAGGACCTCTTCGTCGCGTGGCCGGCCACCCGCATCGCTCGCCCGCTATTCGAGTGGCTCATGCGTTCGCAGTATCGGGATGCCGACTGGATCTTCTGCGGCACCGAGGAGCAGAGGGCGTGGTTGCGTCGCGAGACGGGTCACGACAGGATCGATGTCAGCCCGAACGGTGCGAACAGCGAGCTCTTCAGGCCAGATGTCCCAAAGCGACCGGGACTGCCCGATCGCTACGTGCTGTTCTTTGGCCAGTTCGCGCCGTGGCAGGGGATCGAGACGCTCATCGACGCCAAGTCGTCGCCGCAGTTGGCCTGAGGGGGTCCAGCTCGTGTTCGTGGGCGACGGTGCGCGACGCCCCGAGGTCGAGCAGGCGGTCGCCTCCTCGGAAGGGGAGATCCGCTACCTTGGACGCCTGCCATACGCCGAGCTGCCATCGGTGATCGCCCATTCAGTCGCATCGACCTCGCCGCAGTACACGCTCGAGCGAGGTGACGCGGGCTTCTCGGCGCTCAAGCTCTACGAGTCCATGTCCTGCGGCGTCCCGGTGATCGGCTCGGACTACCCTGGCGTGGGCGACGTGATTCGGCGCTACGACTGCGGCATCGCGGTGGAGCCGGGAAGCGCGGAGGCGCTGGCGGAGGCGGTCGCGTCGTTGGTGGCGCAGCCCGAAGAGGCGCGGGCGATGGGGCGTCGCGGCAGGGATGCTGTTGAGCGCGAGTGCTCCTGGGCCGCACGCGCCGAGCAGCGCCGCGCCAGGATGGAGTCGATCATCGAGAAGCGGAGACATCAGGGCGCGGGGGTCGCGCCATGAGAGTCACGGTCATCACGGTCTGTCTCGATGCCGCCTCCACACTCGCCGCGACCATCGAGTCCGTGCTGCACGCCGGCTCCAGTGTGCATGAGTACCTGATCGTTGACGGCGGTTCGACGGATGGCACGGTGGACGTGATCAAGCGTCTGGAGCCGCGATTTCAGGGTCGGCTGCGTTGGGTTTCCGAGCCCGACGACGGGCTGTACTTCGCGATGAACCGCGGGCTTGAGATGGCGCACGACTCGTTCATCCTCTTTCTGGGCGCCGACGATTCTCTGTTGCCGGGTTCGCTCGACCGGGTAGCGGAGACGCTCGGTTCTGCGGCCGGAGTCGACCTTGTCTACGGCGACGTGCGCATCCTGGAGTCCGATGGTACGACGCGCGTCGAGCGCGGATGCGAGCCCCCGGGCTCGTCGGCGGCATTCCGAGGGCGATGCCGGCGTGTCACCAGGCGAGCATGTTCTCCCTTGCTGCATATCGCCGGCTTGGCGGGTTCGACACCTCGTTCAGAATCGCCGGTGACTACGAGTTCTACCTGCGCTTTTGCGAGGCAGGTCTTCCAGCCGAGTATGCTCCGGTGGTGATCGCCGAGTTCTCGCTCGGAGGCGTGAGTGCCACCAGGGGTGCTGCGACGGCGGACGAGTATCGTCGCGCGTGGGTCAAACACGGTGTGCACCCGGCGGTTGCCCGCGTGCGGATGCTGCGGTCGTTGTTGAATCTCAGTGTTGCCCGAGTTGGGCATCGGCTGTCGAGCTCGGGCGAGTCGGGGTAGCGGGTTCCAGCCGGAGCTGTTCGCTCGATCGACGCGCGTCCCAGATTCGGCGATGCTCGAGGATCTCATCCCGCGTACTTCTCAGTCTCGGCCGTGCTTGAGACGCTCCGGAAGCGGATTTCCGCCCTGAGCCGAAGCGAAGCGCACGCCGGCCGTTTGCGGGGAACGGGCGTCCCAAATAGAGTGTCGTAGGCACCGTTGCGCCAGTTGGCATCGGTCAATCGGGGTAATGTGGTCGGATGGCATGTTCCTCGCGTCCGTCATCGGAGAGACTCAGCCCCGTGTCGTGTGGCACAAGTGGGCAGATCGAGAAGGAGACGCTCGGCTTGACTGTGCAGGACACACGAATCGTCCCCCGGCAGTTCCCGTGGTGGGTGCGTGAAGCGATCCGGGCCGCCGTTCGGACGTCGGCGCCCCTCGAGATAGGGGTTCCAGAATGACCGTCGGGGTCCCCAATCCCGTGCGTCGTGCCGCGAGGGTGGTGCTGCCGCAGTCCGTTGCAGATCGGCTGCGGTCGACGGTGCTGCGGAAGTACTATGTGCAGTCGCTCGTCTCTCGCGAGGGTGGGCTCCACCGCGCCATTCGGCGTTCGATCACTCGCAAGCGCCCTACGCTCTTTCACCTGGATGTCCATGTCACCGATCACTGCAATCTCAACTGCCGCGGCTGCGAGCACTACAGCAGTGTGAGCGATCCAGTCTTCGCCGACCTCGATGCGACGATGAAGGATCTGAGACGGCTCGCGGAACTCTTCGAGAGCATCGAGCAGATCTACCTTCTGGGTGGTGAGCCTTTGCTGCACTCGCGCGTCGAGGAGTTCGTGCGAGAGACTCGCCGCATCTTCCCAGCAACGAGACTTTCACTGATGACCAACGGCATACTGGTGACCCGCATGCCTTCGTCATTCTGGGAGACGATGCGCGATGCCGATGCCACGTTGCTGTGCGATTCCTACCCGATCAACATCCCCGTTGACCGGATCAACGAACTCGGGCGAGAACATCGAGTGACCGTAGAGTGGATGAAGCCCGCTGAGGAGTTCTTCAAGATCCCCATCGACGTTGCAGCCAGCTGCGATCCCGCGAAGTCCTTCGAGCGCTGCAGAGGGCTCAGCAACTGCCCGATTGTCAGGGACGGGCGACTCTATCCGTGCGCGCACAGTGCCTACGCCGATATCCTTGTGAATCGTTTCGGCATCGAGGATGTCGCCCCAGTCGAGGAGGATTCAATCTCGATCTGGGGTGACGTCACCGGCGACCAAGCGATCGACTTCCTGATGCGACCCACGCCTTGGTGTTCCCACTGTGACTTCGACTCGTTCGAGACCTACTCGTGGAGCAGAGGCAGGGGCGAGGCCGAGGAGTGGGTCAAGTCTGGCGTCGGAGGCGAGTGCACAGTGAACATCGTGCGCGTCACTCCCAAGTGGGCGAAGCGACTCGGGCGCAAGCTGCTCCCCGAGCAGACAGTGCAGCGCGCTCACGATAGCGCCCAGGGCAAGGACTACGTGCCCTGGATGGTATCTCGGGAGAACCCTCTTGCTCTGAAGTTCAGAAGGAACGTCTTGCACCACAACCCACATCTGCACCGGCTGGTGGTTCACCTCACGGATCACTGCAACCTCAACTGCAGGGGGTGCACTCACTTCAGCAACATCGCGCGGCCGGCCTTCGCGGATCCTGACCAGTTCGAACGTGAGTTTGCGCAACTGGAGAGCATCTTCTCGGGCATCACGGAGATCTACCTACTTGGCGGAGAGCCGCTTCTGCATCCGCGCGTGGCCGAATTCATGGTTTCGGCCCGTCGGCACTTTCCCGCCTCGCGGATCAACCTGATGTCGAACGGCGTGCTGGTGCCACGGATGGACGAGGAGTTCTGGCGCGCGATGCACGAGAACGACATCTGGCTCGTGTGCGACCTGTACCCGATCGGACTTCCGGTCGAGCAGATCGAGAAGCTCGCGAAGGATCACGGCGTGAACCTTGAGTGGACCGATCCTCGCGCCGAGTTCTTCAAGCTGCCGCTCGACCTCACGGGCTCGCAGGACGAGACTCACGCGTTCCAAGGCTGTGGCGGCGTTAACAACTGCGTGCTGCTGAGAGATGGTCGGCTCTACCCGTGTGCCTACATCGCCTACATAGACATCTTCAAGGAGCGCTTCGGCATCGAGGGCATGGAGCCTACCGAGGAGGACTCGATCTCGATCTTCGCAGACCATACGCCGTGGGAGATCTTCGACTTCTTGTGCCGACCGGTGCCATGGTGCAAGCACTGCGACGTCGACGCGGTCGACAACGTATCAGTGGGAGCGATCGACGCGCTCAATCGAGGAGTGGACCGCCGAGGAGCCAGTCGACGTTTCGCAGCGCTAGAGACCCAGCCGTTTGTCGATGACCGCTGTCAGCGCGGCTGCATCGACATCTGCCGATGCGGTGCGCGGCACTTCGAACCGATCGGTCCGACGCGAAACAGACCCCCACGGCAGCTTCCTGCCGAGTTCTGTCGTGCATGCGCCGAGAAAGCCGGCAACGCGAAGGATGCCCTTCGTCGTGTCCGTAAAGGAATCGAAGGTGCCGTAGGGGTAGCTGAATGAGACGGTGGTGCGCCCCGTGATGGACTCGAGCGCCCGCTTGCCTTCGAGGATCTCCGAGCGCTGTTCGGCCTCCGTGCGTAGTGCGAGTGATTGGTGGCTCACCGTGTGTGCGCCGATCTCGACCAGACCGCTGTCCGCAAGCTGCTTCACCTCGGCTCGGCTCATACCCCTGTACTGGGCCCGGGCGCTCTGTGTGATGCCCGCCTGGCGCCTGAGCTCAGAAAGTGCGCTGACCCGCTGCTCGGCGTTCAATGGGTGAAGCAGACTCCTCAGTTCGAGGTAGAGCCGCTGGCGCTCGTGGGTCGCCGCCTGGGTGACGTTCCAACGGGAAAGGTCCCGCGCTTCGGCATCGTCGAGCTCCCAGCCTGAAGCAAGTGTGTGGACGAACTCCACGCCTGATGCTGTCAGGTCGACTGTGGTCGGCAGCACTCCCGGCTCCAGGCACACCCGTTCGATCTCGTCCCACCACATCTCGCGATCTGAGTCCACGAAGCCACTGCTGACGAAGACGGTTGCAGGAACCTCGTAGCGCTCGAGCACCGGCAGCGCTTCTGCGATGCAATCGACGTACCCATCGTCGATCGTCACCACGACCGCATTCCTCGGCAGAGCTCTGCCCTCCGCCAGAAGACTGAAGAGGTCGCCCGCGGTCATCGGCGTGTAGCGGTCGGCGTAGACGCGAATGTGGGCATCGAAGTGCTCGGGGGACACGCTGATCCGCTCGGGATCGAGTTGGGCCTCATTGACCCGGTGATAGGCCAGGACCACCGCCGCTCCGCCGCGGGCCGCCCGGATCCGGCGCAGCGCCGTCATGCCCGCCGATCTGGCCTCGTAGAAACCCACTCTAGTGGGCCTTCTGTGCTGCGATAGCCACGAGA
The DNA here is from genome assembly GCA_963700665.1 of uncultured Actinomycetes bacterium. GTDB lineage: Bacteria > Actinomycetota > Coriobacteriia > Anaerosomatales > PHET01 > CAVPCY01. The sequence continues at coordinate 44,747 of CAVOYK010000004.1, read as the reverse complement.
ATCTGATAGTCCGGATCGTTGACGTCGAGTTCGCGAGGCGTGATGCGCTCGGCAGGGATTCCCTCGATGAAGCACAGCCCCGCGAGCGCGTTGCCATAGGTGGCTACATCGACGGCGCCGGCATCGAAGGCCGTCCCGAACAGCTCGCGGGCAGACAACGACGTCAGGCGCCACCTGTCACCCCAACGGTCCATATCCCACCGGCTGATCTGGCTGAGCCCTGGAACCGTGCACAGCACGGTTCCACCGGGGGCGAGGATTCGGTGAAGCTCCCGCACCGCGGCGAACATGTCGAACACGTAGTGCAGCGTCTGAGTGATCACGATGCAGTCGAACGAGTCGTCGGGGATCTGGGGACATGACGCGAGATCCGCAACGATGGTCGCATCAGCGAGCCCGCTTCGAAGTGCAGGATGTCGCTCTTGGTGACCTCGGTGCCGAAGCGCTCGGTGTACTCCCGATCCCCCACTTCGAGCACTCGGCCACGTATGGAGTTCGCGTGCTCCGCGAGCCAACCATGAAGGTAGTACCGGTCGATGGGGGTTCCTTGCTGCGACCCCGAACGCCAGATTGACCGGCTGTGTGTCGCGCAATGTGCCAAAGAGGATGAACCGGGACCGGAGTCGGCGACTGGCGGCTCGCACGTAGTGGTTCATGGGGTATCTCATATCACCCTCGCAGAATCGTGCGGGCTGAAGTGCGCGTTCGGTCCATCCACAGTACCCGCAACGCACGGCGTTGGCGGTCGGTCGATGCGCCTTTGCATGATAGTCTGTACGCGTTTCCAATCCCAGCCTCCCGCGGCCGCGGTTCGGCGAGACAGGCGAAGTCGCTTAGATGACACCAGGTCCAGCATCGAGCCACTCTCAGAAGAGGCGCATCCTCAAGAACACCGCAGCCAACGGCGTCGCCCAAGCGGCAACGATGCTCTCGACGTTCATCTTCCTGCCGCTTCTGGTGAAGTCCTTCGGCGTGTCCGTGTACGGCGTCATGGTCCTGGCCGCCTCCGTCAGCGGCTACGCGCTACTGCTCGATCTGGGTGTGGGCGCAACGCTCGTCCGCATGGTTGCAGAACGCACGGCGGTCGATGACGGCGGCCGGTGCTTCGCGGGCGATCTTCTCGGCAGCCGGGATCTACGGGCTGCTCGGGCTGCTCGTAGCCCTGATCATGGTGACACTGGCGCTGCTGGCCGACAGCGTCTTCTCGGTCTCGGCCTCGGAAGCTCAGCTCCTGCGGCTGCTCCTGCTCATCGGAGCGGCGCAGCAGCTGTGGTACTGGCCGACGACCGCCGCCCGAGACGCGCTTGCCGGGTTGCAGCGCTACGACCTCGTCTCGGCAGTCACGTTGGGAACGATCGCGATCGACATCGGTGGCACGATCTATGTTCTCGTGTCCGGCAACGGTCCCGTGGTTCTCATCGTGATTCGTGTGATTGCGATGGTGATCGCGTCACTGGTGAACATGACTCTTCTGTACCGCATCCTGCCGCGTGCAGCCCGACACATCTCCGCGTCGGTGGCGGATGCGAAGGCGATCCTCCGCTCCGGCTCGTCGGTCTTCGTCTTGCAGATAGCGCAGGTCATGAGCAGACAGCAAACCGACAAGCTCGTGCTGGGCATCTTCGTGGGAACCGCTGCCGTGACCCTCTACGACATAGCCGCGAAGCTGAACTCGCTGATCACGACGTTCACCGGCCTTACGGTGTCTGCGATTCTGCCGGTCGCGGCCGAGCTCAATGCGCGCGAACAGCATGAGTCGCTACGAGCGCTCTTCCTCAGGGGAACGAAGATCGTTGTCTCGCTTGCGGCGCCTCTGACCGCGATAATGATTGCGATAGCTGCGCCGTTCATCGCAGCCTGGTTCGGCCCGGGATTCGAGGGTGCGGTGCCGGTAGCTCAGGTGCTGCTGCTGTCGCAGGCGTTCCTGCCGCTGTATCAGTTGGGCGATCAGATTCTCATCGGCAAGAACCGCTTCCACCTGTGGGTTCCTGGCGGCGTTACGCTCGCAGTCCTGAACGTCGTGCTCAGCGTGGTCCTCGTGCAACGCTACGGGCTGATCGGAGTCGCAATCGGCACGCTCATCGCCGTGTTGCTCGAGCTGCCGTGGTACATGCGGGTCTTTGGCAAGGAGATGAAGTTGGGGGCCGCCGAGTGGCTGAAGACGACCGCGTGGCCAGCGTACCCGCTGCTGCTCTTGCCGGCGGTCCTGGCGTACGCTGGCGGGCTCACGTCGCTTGGCGATACGCTCGTGGGTCTCGTGCTCGTCGCCGGCATCGCCATCGCGGTCTACTGGACCGCGCTGTGGTTCCTCGGCTACTCGAAGGCTGAGCGCGCTGATGTCGTGCAAGTACTCCGACGCTCCCCTCGAGAGGTCGGTGCTTGATGGCTGAACCTCGGGTTTCGGTCATAGTCCCGGCGTACAACGCTGCCGAGACGCTGGCCGCGTGTCTGGACTCGCTGCGTGCGCAGACTCTGGCCGGCGTGGAGGTCATCATCGTCGACGACGGGTCGACGGATGCGACGGGGTCGATGGCGGCTGCGGCCGCGGCGCAGACGCCCGACCTGGTGCGTGTGGTGCATCAGCCCAACGCAGGGCGCGCGGCTGCACGCAACACAGGTCTGCGCGAAGCTCGCGGCGAGTTCGTCGGGTTCGTCGATGCAGACGATGAGGCCGAGCCACGGATGTATGAGCTGTTGCTCGCGTGCGCCGATCGTACGGGCGCCGACCTGGTCGTGGGCGAGTACGTGGGCGTCGACGCCTACACCGGGGAGACGCTGTACCACTACCCTGAGGGCGACGCCGCGCTCTACGGCTCGAGCGTCGCCGAGCGGCCCTAACTGCTATCGGCAGCCTGGTGCGAGTGTGTGCAACAAGCTGTTCCGCAAGACGCTGTTCACGACGACCGGGATCAGCTTCCCCGAAGGCCTCGACTTCGAGGACCTCGCGACTGCCTACCGTCTTCACGGCGAGGCCTCGTCGCATCGAGAAGGTGTCCGAGGTCGTCTACCGCTACCGACAGGGACTGCCCAGCTCGATCATGGCCGCCTGCGACGAGCGCTACCTGCAGATCGTGCCGGCGCTCGTGACCACGAACGAGCACTTCATCGCAGCAGGGACGCTTCGAACAGCTGCGGAGCCAGCTCGAGGCGATCAACTTCATCCACCTCATCGGCGGACGCCTCGATGACGTACTGCGGTACGGCGCAGCGCGACGTGCGACGCCGCTTCCTCGACGCGGCGTTCGCGCATATGGATGCCTACTTCCCGGGCTGGCGGCGCAGTCCTGCCGTGAAGGCAGTCGCCGGTCGTTTCGCCCGGCGAGTGGTCACGACGAACCGAGTTCTACTCGGCGCCTACGTGGCGCTGAACGCGAAGGAGCGCCGATGAACGCCGGCGTGGGGATGCGACACGACGAGGCGGCCGTAGCGCCCGAGAAGCCAGGTCGCGCGCTGCAGGTCGTGCAGGTGTCAACATCGGATGCCGGAGGAGGCGCCGAGCGAATAGCGGCCGACCTGCACCTTGCCTCGCTCGCGCGCGGCCTCGAATCGACGCTCGCCGTGGGGCACCGTTTCGGGACCGTCAAGCGCACCGCGCTCATCCCGAACGACGCCCGCCGGAATGCGTGGGCGCGCGCCTGGCTGCGACTAGTGCCAGACTCGGGCGCGCTGTTCGGGCGACAGGGCGCGACGCAGCGCACCTATCGGCGCGTTGTGAAGAGCGTCGCTGAACCGGCCCGAGCCTGGCGCCGGCTGCAGGGCTACGAGGACTTCGACTACCCGGGCACACCCGCGATTCCAACGCTGGGAGGCGCACCCGCCGACATCGTGCACTTGCACAACCTCCACGGCGGCTACTTCGATCTTCGATGTCTCCCGGAGATCTCGGTAGCAACTCCATGTGTGCTCACCGCCCACGACACGTGGCTGGCTAGCGGGCATTGCGCGTATGCCCTCGACTGCACCCGGCTGGCTCGTAGGGTGTGGCGACTGTCCATACCTGTGGACTCCGCCAGCCATCCCGCACGACCGTACGGCCGAGAATCTGCGCTTCAAGCGCGACATCTATCGGCGAAGCCGCGTGCACCTTGTGGGTCCGTCACGCTGGGTTCTCAGCGAGCTTGAGCGCTCGGTCTTCGCCGATGCGGTCGTGGAGGCGCATCGCATCCCCAACGGGGTCGATCAGCAGGTGTTCTCGCCAGCGGTCGAGGGACGTGACGCAGCCAAGGCTGCACTCGGAATATCGCCAGAGGCGCTCGTGCTCGTGTTCAGTGCCACTACCGCGGCGAACCCGTACAAAGACTTCTGCACGCTCAGAGCAGCACTGCCGCGCATCATCGAGGCGGTGCCTCGCCACGTCGTGCTGCTCGCGTTGGGTGGATTTCCTGCTGGTGAATCGGTCCCGGGTGCCACAATTGTATCGGTTCCCTACACGTCAAGTCGTCGAAGCGTGGCCGACCACCTTCGCGCAGCCGACCTCGCTGTCCACAGTGCGCGCGCAGAGAATCATCCGCTCGCCATCCTGGAGGCGCAGTCGTGCGGGGTTCCGGTCGTTGCCAGCCGAGTGGGCGGAGTCCCAGAGACCCTGATCGACGGCGAGACTGGATTCCTTGTCGCGCCGGGCGATGCCGCCGATCTTGCGCTGGGGGTCGCGGCGCTGCTCTCAGATGACGCGCGGCGGGAAGCGATGGCTGTTGCAGCGCGCAGACATGTCATCCAAGACTTCGCGCTCGAGCTGATGGTCGATCGGTACCACGACCTCTATCGTACGATTACGATGGAACGGTCGGCCGCCAAGGCTTGAGGCGTGCCATCATTCGTCCACACATGGTCGCCAGCAGTGCCCCATTCGACGAACCGGCCGACGCACCAAGAGGAGCCGCATGGGCATCGACACCCATACCCCAGGTTTGCGCGAAGCGGTCGCGTCCGTGGTGTTCAGCGACCACCCGGCTGTCACCAGGATTCGTCAGGCGGGAGGATCAGCCATATACGGCCGGCGGCCGAGAGAACGGGATTATCCGAGCAGCATCCGGTACGACTGCGACGGCAATGACGCGGTCCGTGACGTCTTGAACAGCGCGAAGCCCTCCATGATCGCCCGGCTGGGCGACACCGAACTCAGAACAATGACTTTCTATCTGCGCTGGCGCAGCAGTTGGCCCACCATGCCGTATCCTGTGCGTCAGAGCCTAGAGATGACCACAGCGTCGGGGTTTTTCCCGCACGACGCGCCCATGCTCGATCGATTCGCAAGGCTCATGATCGAAGGTGTGTCTGACGTCGATGTACTCGGTGTCTGGTTCAACCGGGACGAGCACGTGATAGTAAAGCGGAACTGCCCACAGGCGACGCTCATCGAACTCGGAGCGCTTCATTGCATGTGCTACCCAAACCCGTGGAGTTCAGTCCTTGAGGGTCGTCGTGTCCTCGTTGTCCACCCGTTCACACGGTCAATCGAGACACAGTACCGCGAGCGCCGCACCGTGTTGTTTCGGAATCCCTTGGTGCTGCCCGAGTTCGACCTGCAGACATATGCTCCCGTGCAGACAGTCGCGGGCAACCCGTCTTCGCATGCCTCGTGGTTCGAGGCGCTTGAGATGATGCAGTGCGACATCGCTGCCCTCGACTTTGACGTCGCAATCATCGGAGCCGGGGCGTACGGGCTCCCGCTGGCAGCGCACATCAAGCGTATGGGAAGACAGGCGGTACACCTGGGTGGCGCCACGCAACTGCTATTCGGTATTCGTGGTAGGCGCTGGGACGAAGGCTACGAAGACAGCATAGCGCCGCACTTCAACGACTACTGGATCCGGCCGTCTGCCGCGGAGACTCCCAGGAACCACGAGCTCGTCGACCGCGGGGCGTACTGGTGAGGCGAGGCGAATGCACCCAGACGCACCGAGCAGCTCGTCACAGCATGCTGGCGCGGACTGTCCGGCCCAAGTCCTCTCAGCACATAGAGAATAGGTCGCAAGAGTGAGCATCCCCGGAAGCAGCTCCGTCAAGCGCGCACGTGCCTATCTCACCACGTATGGGAGTCAGGCGTTCCTGCGGGAGGTCGCTACCCGAGCACGCGCGCGCATAGCGGGCGATGGCAGACCCAGCCGATTTCATCGTGGAAATCTCCAACTGCTGCAACTTCGACTGCGAGTACTGCGTGCTCAGGGAACACGCAACTGGTGACAAGGTCATGTCAATCGAGACGTTCGAGCAGGTCTTGCCGTACTTCAGGGACGCTAGCTCGGTCGCGCTGTCCGGCCTCGCGGAGCCGCTCATGAACCGTCGCTTCCCTGAGTTCTTGCGCCGCACTCGTGAGGCCGCGCCTCGTGCCATCATCAGCATCGACACCAATGCATCCCTCCTCACCGAGGAGACTCGCTGCAGCAATTGTCGAAGCTCGCCTTGACTCGCTCGTGTTCAGCCTCGACGGGGTCGACCCGCAGCTGGTCGACAGCATCCGCAAGGGCGGGCTCGCTCAACACGCTCCTCGATGGGGTCAGGACTCTGAACCAGGTCAAGGCCCGAAGCGGCTCGGACCTGCCGGTGCTCGGCGCCACGATTGTCCTTCAGCGCAAGAACCTGCACGAACTGCCAGGAGTGGTGGATCTCGCCGCCAAACTGGGAGTCAGACTCCTCAACGTCAACGGACTCGAGCCATACGACGCCTCCCTGACAGGCGAGGCACTGTGGATCGGCGATGAAGTCGCCGATCTCGCTCGCGTCGTTGAGCAGTGCAGACCGGGCAGCGACCCGACACGACATTCAACTACGTTTTCCTTCCCCGGTGCCGCAGGCGGCTCATTGCCCGCAGATGGGACGACCCATCATCCTGGCTGACGGGACCGTCGTTCCCTGCTCGGTACTCGCGTACCATCGGGACGTGTTCATCGCAATCTCAGAAGACGGCGTTGTTCATGAGTCGAGACCGCCATGTTGAGCGTGTGACCTTCGGCAACGTCAACGACACGCCACTCGACGAGATCTGGGGGAGTAGCCAGTACGTCGAGTTCCGCTCACGTGTCGCGCGCCGAGACTTCCCAAGTGCCTGCGAGTCGTGCCTCATGAAGCACAATGTGATATGTGCAGGACCACCACTGACGGCCCGGGAGTTCGTGCGAGCGCTGCGATCGGCTCCGTCCGCTGGACAAGAGACAACTGAGGCGGTCCGATGAGCGCCATGGCCGCACCGCATTGTCGCGACCTCGCCGTCGTCATTCCCGTCTACAACGAGGAAGCCTGCATAGGTTCCGTGGTCGATGCGTGGCGAGTGACGCTCGGCCGGCTTGGCATCGACTACGGGATCATCGTGCTCGACGATGGGTCGCGCGATGGCACCGCCGGTGTCTTGGCGGGATTCGAAGATGATGACCGCGTCCGGGTAGTCACCAAGACCAACAGCGGGCACGGTCCAACGATTCTCAGGGGCTACCGCATGGCGGTCGAGAGTGCCGAATGGGTCTTCCAGTGCGACGGAGACGACGAGATGGAACCCTCACACTTCGACTCGCTGTGGCAAGTCAGAGATGAGTACGACGCGCTCTTCGGCTCCCGCATCGACCGAGAGCAAAGCACCGGCCGCAGCCTGATTTCGCGCGTTTCTCGGACGGTGGTGCGCACCGCCTACAGCCCGGGCGTCGTGGACGTCAACACGCCGTACCGGCTGATGCGCTCCTCCCTGCTCGCACCCATCGTCACCGCTATTCCCGACTCCACGTTCGCGCCGAACTTGATCATAGCGGGCACCTTCGCGGCTTCAGACGCTAGAATCGTCAACATTCCCGTGCCTCATCGCAACCGGCGAACAGGAGCCGTGTCGATCGTGCGTTGGCGTTTGTGGAAAGCAGCGGGACTGTCCTTGATCCAGACCGTCCGGCTCGCGCCGCGAATGCGAAGCGTCGCCCGCGAGATCTCCGAGGCATTGCCGGCGACCGGAGGGCCATCGTGACGGACGTCGATGTACTCATCATCGGAGGGGGTCCGACCGGACTCGGTGCAGCCTGGCAACTCACACGGCACGAAGGCGTGGAGTGGCTTCTGTACGAACAGAACAGCACGCTTGGCGGTCTGTCACGGAGCATCGTGGACGATGCGGGCTACACCTGGGACATAGGCGGTCATGTCGCGTTCTCGCACTACGAGATGTTTGACGCTGTTGTCTCGGCCGCACTCGGTGCCGATGGGTGCTTCACGCACGATCGCGAGGCCTGGATTCGCTCGGAATCGACTTGGATCCCATACCCGTTCCAGAACAACCTGCACAGGCTGCCCGCCAGCGTACGTGAGCGCTGCATCGCCGGTCTGATTGCCGCCGCTGAGGCTGCGGCGTCAGACCCAGTCACGCCGTGCAACTTCGACGAGTTCATCGACGCCACCTTCGGTCGAGGCATCGCAGAGGCCTTCATGCGCCCCTACAACGAGAAGGTGTGGGCCCATCCACTCTCGCTGATGTCCTACGGATGGATCGGCGAGAGAGTCTCAGTCCCAGACCCGGTCCGGGTCGCTCGCAACGCCGCCTCCGGCCAAGACGATGTCAGCTGGGGACCAAACAGCCGGTTCCTCTTCCCGCGCACCGGGGGAACGGGTGCGATATGGAGTGGCATCGGCTCACTCCTGCCGTCTGAGCGCGTACAGCTGGGTGTTCGCGCGGTTTCGATCGACCGCGCATCGCGGCGCGTTGCCTTCGCCGATGGATCATCGGTCGGGTACCGCCACCTGATCACCACCGCCCCGCTCGACGTGACGGCACGGATGCTTGAGGACTCCGCCCTGACGAATCTGACCGCTGGACTGCGCCGCACCTCAGTGCACGTGGTTGGCCTCGGCGTGGAAGCGGAAGTTGGCGCCAGGTTGGGAACGAAGTGCTGGACCTACTTCCCGGACCCTCAGGTCCCCTTCTACCGCGTGACCAACTTCAGCCACTACAGTCCCGCACACCTTCCCGTCGGCGTCGAGGGTGCGTCGCTGCTGGTGGAAGTCTCAGCATCCCCTTATCGCATCATCGATGAACAAACGCTCGTGGCGGAGGTGGTTCGCGGCCTCATTTCTGCCGGCTTGTTGGACGAGGCGGATCAGGTGCGGCACTCGTGGACGTACCGTGCGGAGTACGGATACCCCGTTCCGACGCTCGAGCGTGACACCATCGTCGACCCGACACTGGTCGGCCTCGAAGCCGAAGGCATTCTCTCGCGTGGCAGGTTCGGCGCTTGGCGCTATGAAGTAGGCAACATGGACCACAGCTTCATGCAGGGGTACGAGGCGGCGGCCCACGCGCTTACTGGCTCCGAAGAGCTCACCCTGTGGCACCCCGAAGTGGTGAACGCCCCGCGCGCGCCAATGGGCAGAGACCGACTCAAGTGACCGACCCCGACCTCTCAGCTGCTTCGGATCCCCGCCGCGTCTTGCTGCGCCAAGTCCTGTCCTACGGGATCATCGGAGTGACGAGCGCGCTGCTCGACGCCACCGTGTTCTGGCTCTTGTTCACCTTCGCGTCTGCGCCCGCACACGTCGCAAACGTCGTCGGAATCAGCTGCGGTATCTCGTTGAGCTTCTCGCTGAACCGCATCTTCACGTTCGACAGACGGGACCGCGTGGCCTCGCGCTTTGCGGTGTTCTTCGCGGTGGGTCTGGGTGGGATGGCGCTCTCGGCCGTACTGCTCGAGGCCGGAATGCTGCTCGGGTTCCCAGCGATGGGGGTCAAACTGTTCACGATTCCGGTCGTTGCTGCCCTTCAGTTCGTCCTGAACCGCACGGTCACGTTTCGGTCGGCGTGACCCGCCCGCGGGTAGGAGGCCTCAGGGAATACGGACTTCCCCAAGCAGCGCAGGGTAGTCCGTCCATCCAGCGGTAGTCGCAGCGTAGTAGTCGACGACCTCAACCCGGAAACCCGTGTCCTCGAGGCGCTGCTGTATCGCCAGGGAATAGACTCGCGCCGTCTCCGGGTTGGCAAAACGCAGCTGGACTCGCTCGGACGACTCGAGGCCGACTAGCGCCTCTTGACGCGTTCTGCTGCGGTTCACGTAGCTGAAGCCCTGCGCGCCTAGCACCAGGAGCGTATTGAGGCAGAGCACGACAAGCACGCCAGTCGAAACCCAGCGCAGGAGGCGACCCTTCGCAGGCCGCGCTGAGAATCCCGCCGCCGCAACCAATACGGGAGCCAGGAAGAAGGTGGGGGCGAGGCGCGCCCACCATGCCTCGACCATCGCCAAGGTAAGTAGCAGGGTGAGAAGCAGGCCATACGCGAGTGTGGAGAGCGGCATCCCGCTGTCCTCTTCTGGCCTTGACCGGACGAGCAGCACGAGCGCAACGCCAGACAGAGTCAGCGACAGCAAGAACAGGGGACCGAACCCTCCCCTGCGCGGATCCGGGTACGTGAGCGATGCGATCTCGCTTCTCGAGACACTCAACGGGTTCTTGGGAGCGTAGGGCGCCTCCATCGTCGCGGTCGTGGCTGTCGACGTCTTCTCGGTCAGCGACATGACGAATGCGACCGGTGCCGCCTTGTCCTGGTATGGCACAGGGCGCTGCCTTGCGTCGGGCGCATCTGGAATCTTGCTCAGGTCGGCACCGAACACAGGGTAGAACGGATGGCCGTATCTGGCGAGGTTGGTCACGTAGGAGCTGAAGCCCACTACGAGCACGCCAAGTCCAATAGCCGCAAGGACCAAGGCGATGCAGCGCCAGTCCTGACGCGTCACCTTCCTGCGGGTCTGCAGGGTGCGGGCTACTCCCAGCAGCAGCAGCACGCAGACGAATACCAAGCCGGTGAACTTGAGGTTGATAATCAGGACAGCCGAGCCGAAGGCGAGTACACCCAGGGGCCTTCGCGGAATCCACGAGAAGACGCTCGGCATGTCGAGGGTGATTGCTATCAGTATCAGCAACAGCGCGAGATTGCTGAACAGCCCGTCCACGTAGTGGGTGTCCAGTTGGACCAGAGAGACTGGGTTGAGCGCCAAGAGCGCCGCGAGCAGGTACGAGGCGACGCGCGGCAGGCCGGAGATGCTCAGGAAGAACGCGCCGGCGAAGCCGAAGCAGGCCAGCATGGCTAGCACGTTAATCACCTTGGTCGCCTCGAGGTTGCCACTCAGCTGATAGACCCCTGCCGAGAACAGCCACGATGCTTTGGGATGGTGGTTCGCCCAGAAGTTCTCGAGTTCCGAGTAGACCGGATTGGTACCGCTGGCGAGCTCGATCGTGCCTGGTATGTGGTAAGTAAGGCTGTCGTTGGTGTTGTCCCAGGAAGTCGCCAGCAGCGGCATCGCGATGGCCGCGACGAGGAGGACGATGGCGTAGGCCTTCAGAAGTCGCGAATCGCGCGGGAGGAAGACGAGCGGGAGCAGCAGCCCGAGTAGCAGGCCGACCACGAAGGTCGCGGGTGAGACGCCAAGCCCGAAGAAGAACAGCACCGACAGGAGCACCACTGGAGCGAGGACTATCGAGGTCGCGATGATGGATACTGCGAACAGCACCGTCGCACTGCTGCGATCTGGATAGGCGGAAACATGACTCGGCAGCTTGCCACTCACATGCGCTCCGTCCTGACATGACTCAAGGCCGCGATGCCGAGTCTATCGCATGAAGGCGCGCCGCAAGCAGCCCTGAGCGTGCCACGAGTCATCGCCGGGGGATGCTTCGCAGCGAGAGTGCCGCTGCCAGAGTCCATGAGGCTGATCCGCACGAACCATGCAAGCCCGCGCAGAGTCGCAGTGCGGAGCGCAGTTGCTACAATCCTCACACGACCAGCGCGCGACCTGAGGAGACAGGACTTGAAGTTCACCGGCACCGCGCACAGTACGGGCGCGACATCGACACCGACGTCATCATCCCGGCTCGCTATCTCAACACGAGCGATCCCGCCGAGCTCGCCAAGCACTGCATGGAGGACCTCGACGCGGGGTTCGTCGGCAAGGTCGAGCGCGGGCGACATCCTCGTCGCCGAGGAGAACTTCGGCTGCGGCTCGAGCCGCGAGCACGCGCCGATCTCGATCAAGGCAGCGGGCGTCTCGGTGGTCATCGCCAAGAGCTTCGCGCGCATCTTCTACCGCAACGCGATCAACACCGGACTGCCGATCATGGAGGCGCCCGAGGCGGTCGACGGCATCAGCGACGGCGACGAGCGTCGAGGTCGACGCCGACGCCGGCACCATCACGAACGTGACCACCGGCGCAGACCTTCACGCGCGCAGCCGTTCCCGCCGTTCGTCAAGGACATCATCGAGCAGGGCGGGCTCATCGAGTCGGTCAAGGCGAAGGTGCGGCTCGTGAGCGACGCACCGCATCTGCCTGCTTCCCGGCGACGGCATCGGTCCCGAGATCACCGCCGAGGCCGTCAAGGTCCTCGGCGTCATCGGCGAGACGCACGGCGTGACCTTCGAGTTCGAGGAGGCGCTGCTCGGCGGCGCGGCGATCGACGCGACGGGCACGGCGCTGCCCGAGGAGACGCTCGACGAAGGCGCACGCGGCCGACGCGGTGCTGCTCGCGGCCATCGGCGGACCGAAGTGGGACACGACCGACCCGGACAAGCCGCGTCCCGAGCAGGGGCTTCTCGGCATCCGCAAGGCGCTGGGGCTCTACGCGAACCTGCGGCCGGTCAAGATCTTCGACGCGCTGCGCGACGCCTCGCACGCTCAAGCCCGAGTTCCTCGAGGGCGTCGACATGCTCATCGTGCGCGAGCTCACCGGCGGCCTGTACTTCGGCGAGCGCGCGCGCGAGATCGGCGTCGAGGGTGCCGGCGAGGGCGGCGCGGCCGGGCATGCGCGCCTACGACACGATGGACTACCGCGAGTTCGAGATCGAGCGCATCGCGCGCACGGCGTTCGAGGCCGCCCGCACGCGCGGCGGCAAGGTGCACAGCGTCGACAAGGCCAACGTGCTCGAGTCGTCGCGGCTGTGGCGCGAGGTCGTGCACCGCGTGCACGCGGCCGAGTACTCCGACGTCGAGCTCGTCGACCAGCTCGTCGACAACTCGGCGATGCAGCTCATCCGCCGGCCGGCCCAGTTCGACGTGATGGTCACCGAGAACATGTTCGGCGACATCCTGTCCGACGAGGCCTCGATGCTCACCGGTTCGCTCGGCATGCTCGCGAGCGCGTCGCTCGGCGACGGGACCGCGCTCTACGAGCCGAGCCACGGCTCCGCGCCCGACATCGCGGGGCAGGGCATCGCGAACCCGCTCGCGATGCTGCTCTCGGTCGAGCTGATGCTGCGCTACAGCTTCGAGATGCACGAGGCCGCCGACGAGCTGGCCGCCGCGATCGAAGGTGTGCTGGCCGACGGCTGGCGCACGCGCGACATTGCTCGCGCTGGTAAGCTGTCGGACAAGGTGCAGGGCACAGCAGCCATGGGCGACAGAGTCGTCGAGCGACTGAAGTCGCCGTGACACGGTTGCGGTGTTCGGTGCCGTGATGCTGGTCGTGAATCGAGTCCCGACGAAGGCGAGCTGGTGAACCGTACGGCGATTCTGGTGCCCTGCTATAACGAGGCACTCACCATTGGAAGGGTCGTTGGCGACTTCAAGTCGCTCGACCCCGATGCCGTCGTATACGTCTACGACAACAACTCCACCGACGATACCGCGCGAATCGCCGCCGAGGCGGGCGCAATCGTTCGCCACGAGCGCCGTCAGGGCAAGGGCCATGTCATTCGCACGATGTTTCGTGAGGTGGATGCGGACTACTACCTCATGGTCGATGGCGACGACACCTATGTGGCTGCCGAGGCTCTTGCGATGCGCGATGTGCTCGACGAGGGCTACGACATGGTCGTCGGTGACCGGCTTAGCACGGCGTATGCGGAATCTGGTTCGCGCCCGCTCCACAAGCAAGGCAACCAGATGGTCCGCGCACTGGTGAACCGTCTGTTCGACAGCGACCTGCGCGACATCATGTCCGGGTCGCGCTGCATGACGCGGCGGTTTGTCAAGACAATCCCAGTAACCTGTGAGGGCTTTGAAATCGAGACCGAGATGACGATTCACGCGCTCGACAAGGGCTTCTCGGTCAAAGAGGTGCCCATTAGCTACCTGCCTAGGCATCCGGAGAGTGCGTCGAAGCTCAATACGTTCTCGGACGGTTTTCGGGTAGCTGCGCTCGATCCTGCGGCTGTACCGTGACTATCGACCACTGCCGTTCTTCGGTGTGATTGCGTTCGTCCTTGGCGCAGCGGCGGTCGGGATGTTCATCGTGCCATTCGAGGAGTACCTAGAGTTCGGCTACGTCTACAAGGTGCCGACATTGGTGGTCTCCATCGCACTGGGCATCAGTGCACTTCTCTCCATCGTGTGCGGCGTGCTGCTTGAGACGATACGCGTGCATGCCCGCAGCTCCTACGAGTTCGAGCTGCTCGACTACGAGCGTGATGCCGAACGGGCCAGGAGAGACGACAGCTGTCGATGATGGTGCTACTGCCGCTCACGTTCTGGCTTCTGGGCACGTTCACGGCGGCCGGGGATGGCCGCTCCTGGCGCGAGGCGGGCCTGCTCTCGTTCACGTGGTGTGGCGTGGCCGTGCTTGCGAGCACGCAGCTTCTCTCGTTGTTCGGCCTGTTGACTGCTCCAGGCGTCGCGCTTTCGTGGGTGCTCGCGCTGCTGGCCCTCGCGATCTGGGGCAGGGCACGTGTGCTTGCAGCGGTGGCCCGCGTGCGTGCGGTCAGCAAGCCTGGTGCAGGCACGGGGACGTGGGCCGCGGCGGTCGTGATCGCAGTATTCGCCGTGGGCGCACTCGCGTCCGCGTTGCTGTACCCGCCCACCAACGCGGACAGCCTTGCGTACCACATGCCACGCGTCTTCTTCTGGCTGCAGAACCACTCTGTTGCGGCCTACCCACCGCAGAAGGGCGTCAGCTGTTCTCCAGCCCACTCGTCGAGTATGGCGTCGCGCAGCTACAGTTGCTCGCGGGCGGCAGCGACCTCTGGTCCGGACTCGTGCAGTGGTCGTCGTACATCGCCTCCATCGCCGCGACCTCGCTGCTCGCTCGTGAACTCGGTGCGACCGCTGCTGGTCAACGTCTGACCGCCGTGGCGACCGCGGTGGTTCCGATGGCGTTGCTGCAGGCCTCGACGACGCAGAACGATCTCACGTGCGCCGCGTGGGTGACCATCGCCGTGTACGCGGGCGTGCGACTGATTACGAGTATGCGGCCCAGCGCATCGGGTGCGTGCCGGCATCGCGTACGCAGCGTGGGCCGGGGCCGCTGCCGGGCTAGCGTTCATGTCGAAGCCGACCGGCTACCTGTTCCTTGCGCCTTTCTTCGTCTGGTTCGCTATCTCGCTGCTGCGTAGCCTGTCATTTGCACGTGCGGTCACGTTGATCGGTACGGCACTACTTGCCGTTGCGTTGACGATGGCCGGCTGGTATGCGGGCAACGCGCGCCTGCTGGGCGGCGATCCTATCGGTACACGCGCGCCGGGCAACGCCCACATTCTCATCAAGGGACTTCAGCCCAGCCGCCGTGCTCACCAACGTCATCAAGAACGAATCCATGCTCCTAGGGACCCCGTCGGAATTCGGTCAACGCGAAGATCGCCGGTACGGTGGCCGCAATCGTCGGGCTCTACGGCGCTGACATGGAGAACCCGCTGACGACCGAGGCGGGCTACGGCGGCTTCCAGCTCAATCCCAAGATTCACCACCACGACGTGGGCCCTGCACCACTCAGCGTGATGCTGATCGGCTTGTCGTTGCTTGTGCTGCTGGCCTCAGGACGTGCGCACGCGCGGGACTTGGCGGGCCTACACGGCGTGCGCCGTTGCGGCACTGCTCATCACAGGGGCGATGATCACCTGGAACCCGTACATCAATCGTGTGCTTCTCGGTGGTCTGTTGCTGCTTATGCCAGTCGCAGGCGTCGCATACTCGCGCGCCGAGGAGCGCGCGCAGCGGTCTGCACAGGTTGTCCTGATCGGGTGCCTCGCACTGTCGGTGGGGTGGGGGGGCATCGTGCTGCTGTTCAACGCGACGAACCGCCTGCTGCCGCCCTCGATGTCGCCGATCACTGTCAGCTCTCGCGACCTGGGATACTGGAACACGTCCTACGACGACCTGCGCTTCCGCGTGACGGTCCCGCCGCTCGAGCGCCCGTTCAAGCGAATCGCGGCTGCGGTGCGCGCAACGCGGTATCGCAGCGGATCGGCATCGTGGACTGGGAAGCGAACTTCGGGGTCTACCCGCTACTTTGGCTGCTGCGCGACCGACAGGTTGCCTACGTCGAGAGGACCTTGCTGCCACAACGCATCGACGCGACGCGCTTCGACCCGCAGGCGATCCTTGAGATCGTGCCGAAGTGGCGCTACAGCGAGGCGCTCGACGACGGGAGGCCGCGAGGTCGCGAGATTCTCGAGCCGCAGTTCGCGCTCGGGTACGTACTGCTGTTCTACGCAGCGCCGGTGAACTGAGCGCGAGCTCGCCCTGAGGTGCACGCATGCCCATGAACCGCGACATAAGTTGAGCAGCCCGAGCACCTCGCCCATAGCCGCTGCAGCGGTTGTTTGCGGAGTTCGTGTGGCCACGCGTGATCGCCTGTGACGGGTTGACCTTCTCGCCAGGAGCGTGTGCTGCCGGCGCGAATAGACTCGTCGGCCTTCTCGCCGCAGGTCGTGATAGAAATCATTCCCGAACGCTTGTACCCTGAAGCCCTCAATGACGGCACAGCCAGGGGTGAAGCGATTGTCGAACCCAGCGAAGCGATGGGGTATGTGCTGCTTCTGCGTCGTGCACCATGATCGGCCGGGCGGCTACGGGATCGAGTGCCGACGACGACTAGCGGTCAGGCTGCGATTCTGGCGCGACAAGCACGGCGCTGACTAGATGCCGAGAACAGAGACAAAGGTGCTCTTTCGGAGATACGAAGGCGCTCTGGCGTTGTCAGGTCTCGTCGTCCTGTATCTCGCGACCAGGCTCTACAGGCTGCTCTCGGTTCCGATCTTCGTGGACGAGGCGTTTCACATCGAACGAGCGAAGTGGGCGGCCTCGGGTAGTCTACAGACCGGAGCCGCGACGGGCAGATGGCTGTCCATTCAGGCCTATGGGCTGTGGTTCAGAATCGTCGGCGACTCGCTTCTGACCGCGAGACTACTGGCAGTCCTGCTCGGTCTCGCGACTCTCGTTGTCCTGTACTCAATGGCCACGTCGTTCGGCTCCCGTCCGAGGCCCGCCCGAGGCCTGCTGGCCGGGCTGGCCTACGTTGTCGTCCCCTTCGCATTGTTCTACGATCGACAGGCGCTCACCGACGAGTTCGAAACGCTGCTGCTTGCAGTTCTGCTGCTTCTGTGTTTTCGGTATGCGGCTAGCGGCAAGTGCAGTGAACTGGCTGCCGTGTGTGCCACCCTCGTGCTTGCGCCGTTGTTCAAGATCAACGGCTTTCTCATGCTGCCCGTACCTCTACTGATCGTGGCTACTGCAGCACGGAGCGATTCGCGGCGCGCACGATTACGGCGGCTCGCGATCCCCTACGGCGCTTGCGCGGCGCTTGTAGTCGGCTTGGTGGCCGCATACGTCCGCTTCATGCCTGGCAACGATGCCTTGGCACGTACGTCTCTCTCGAGTCCCCCTCTCCGACTGGTCGCTCTCGTCGCCACGAACCTTCGCGGAATCTGGGAGCTGTCCTGGACAATGCTCACGCCGACCATGATCGCACTGGTGGTACTTGCTCCCTTGGCAATCCTGCTGCTGCCGACAGAGCTCGGCACGGTGCGCAGGACGGCGGGCCTTCTCCTGGTGCTCGCTTGGCTCGTAGGCTCCCACGCCGTGTTCTTCGAAACGTGGTACCCGCGCTACCTGGTCGCCGCGATCATCCCCGTGTGCCTCATTGTGGCCGAGGGCGTGCTGGTCGCTTGGGACGCTCTGGGCAGTCTGCCGCGCTGGAGGTCCATCGCTCTCCGAGGTCTTGTCTTAACGCTGCTGGTCGCCGGCCCCGTTCGGTCCTCGGCTCATCTGCTTCATTCTCCGGAAACCTTCGCGCTCCCCCGAATCGACAGATGGCAGTACTACACGTCTTGGGCGTCAGGGTACGGAGTGGTGCAAGCGGTGTCGGAGGTGCGCCAACTTGCTGACCGTAGCGTTGGGGGGATCGTGCTGCTTCAGCCTCCGAGTATGTGGGCGATTCCCGCATACCGACGAGAGATTGGACCGGCGGTTGACGTCTTGGCGCTGAAGAACTGGAACACAGATGCGCTACGTCACGAGATTGAAGCGCACCTTGCTCAGGGCAAGCCAGTCTACATCATGTTCGACAACGCGGTGTCGGACGACCGAGCGACTGTATCGCGGGTTGTGAGCTGGTTCGACGCCTTGGAGATCGCCCGCTATCCCAGACTGGACGGGTATCCCGGACTCGTGATCCTGAGGGTCTCAGCGTCCGTGCGTCCATGACGCCATCTTCTCAGGCCCGCAGGATGTCAGCAGTCAGGACTGCGTCGCCTGCGCTACACTGGTCCCCACATTTCGAGCTGGCTGTGCGGGCTAGCTCGTTTCACGGCACAGAAGAGGGGTGCTCCACGATGTCGCTGCCCAAGGTCGACAAGATCTGGATGGACGGCGAGCTCGTCGACTGGGACAAGGCGCAGGTCCACGTACTCACTCACGCGCTCCACTACGGCTCCGGCGTCTTCGAGGGCATCCGCTGCTACGAGACCGCCGACGGCCCCGCCGTGTTCCGCCTGAGCGAGCACATGGAGCGCTTCGAGCGCAGCGCCAAGATGCTCTACATGGACCTGGGCTACTCGGTCGACGAGATGGTCGACGCGGTCAAGGAGACCATCCGCGCGAACGGGCTCGAAGAGCTGCTACATCCGCCCGATCGCGTTTCGAGGCTACGGCGTCATGGGACTCGATCCGATCCCCGCGCCCGTCAACGTCGACCATCGCTGTCTGGCCGTGGGACACGTACCTCGGCGAAGACGGCCTCGCCAAGGGCGTCGCGGTCGGCATCTCGAGCTGGCGTCAGCGCGGCATCAACTCGACGCCTCCGGCGGTCAAGGCGACCGGTCAGTACCTCAACAGCTCGTTCGCTCGCATCGAGGCGAACCGTCACGGCTACGCCGAGGCGATCCTGCTCAACGAAGAGGGCAAGGTCTGCGAGGGCACCGGCGAGAACCTCTTCGTGGTGCGCGACGGCGTCATCTCGACGCCGCCGGTCTCCGACGGCATCCTCGAGGGCATCACGCGCGACTCGATCATGGTCATCGCCGACGACCTGGGCTACCCGATCATCGAGGAGTCGATCGTCCGCACCGACCTCTACACCTGCGACGAGTTCTTCATGACCGGCTCGGCCGCCGAGGTCGTGCCGGTGCGCTCGGTCGACGGCTGCGAGATCGGCGATCCCGGGCCCGATCACGAAGGACCTGCAGGAGACGTTCTTCCGCGTCGTCAAGGGCGAGGAGCCTGCGTACGAGGAGTGGCTGGAGCTGCTCTAGGGCCAGGCCTTGACGGCGCTTTCCAAGAGGCGGCGATCGCGTGACACGAACAACGCTCTACGACACCACCCTGCGCGACGGCACCCAGCGCGAGGGCCTCTCGCTCTCGGTCGAGGACAAGCTGCGCATCGTGGCCAAGCTCGACCTGCTCGGCGTGCACTACATCGAGGGCGGCTTTCCCGGGCTCGAACCCCAAGGACATCGAGTTCTTCGAGCGCGCCCGCGACCTCAAGCTCGAGCAGGCGGTGGTCACGGCGTTCGGCTCGACGCGGCGCAAGGACACCGCCGCCGAGGACGACCCGGGACTGCAGGCGCTGCTCGAGACCGGCTGCGCGGCGCTGTGCATCTTCGGCAAGGCGTGGGACGTGCACGTCACCGAGACGCTGCAGACCACGCTCGAGGAGAACGTGCGCATGGTCGCGCGACTCGGTGGCGCTACCTCAAGGCCGCGGGCCGCACGGTCTTCTTCGACGCCGAGCACTTCTTCGACGGCTACAAGGCCGATGCCACGCTACGCGCTCGAGGTCTGCCAGGCGGCGGCCGAGGCCGGCGCCGACGCGATCGTGCTGTGCGACACGAACGGCGGGACGCTGCCGCACGAGGTGCTGCGCATCGTCGGCGAGATGTCGCTCGCGCTCGACGCGCCGCTCGGCATCCACACCCACAACGACGCGGCGTGCGCGGTGGCCAACTCGCTGATCGCCGTCGAGGCGGGCTGCGCGCACGTCCAGGGCACCATCAACGGCTACGGCGAGCGGGCGGGCAACGCCGACCTCATCAGCATCATCCCGGCGCTCGTGCTCAAGATGGGCGACGACTGCGTCACGCGCCGAGCAGCTCAAGCTGCTGACCGAGGTCAGCCACTTCGTCGCGGAGACCGCGAACCTCTCGCCCGACCCGCACCAGCCCTACGTGGGCACGAGCGCGTTCGCGCACAAGGGCGGCGTGCACGCGAGTGCTGCGGCGCGGCTGCCCGAGGCCTACGAGCACATCGATCCGGCCACGGTGGGCAACCTCGCCCGCGTCGTCGTGAGCGAGCTGGCGGGCGGGCCTCGCTCACGCTGAAGGCCAAGGAGATGGGCATCGAGCTCGAGGGCGACTCGGCGGGCGAAGTCCTCGACGCGATCAAGGAACTCGAGTACCACGGCTACTCGTTCGAGGCCGCCGACGCCTCGCTCGAGATCATGCTCAAGAAGCGCCTCGGCACCTACGAGCCGTTCTTCCGCCTCGAGTCGTTCCGCGTGATCGCCGAGAAGCGCGAGGACGGGCGCGTGATGACCGAGGCGACCATCAAGGTCCACGTGGGCGGGCACCGCTACATCGCGACCGCCGAGGGCAACGGCCCGGTCAACGCGCTCGACAAGGCGCTGCGCATCGCCATCGGCCGCTACTACCCGGCGCTCGACCAGATGCAGCTCACCGACTTCAAGGTCCGCGTGCTCGACGAGAACAAGGGCACGGGCGCGGTCACGCGCGTGCTCATCGAGTCGAGCGACGGCACCAGAGTCTGGGGCACGGTGGGCGTCTCGGAGAACATCATCGAGGCCTCGTGGGAGGCGCTCGTCGACGCGGTGGAGTTCGGGCTGTCCCGGCAGGCGGCGGAGCCGAGCGAGTAGGCCGCTTCCGCGTGCGCAGCCAATCGGCGAACGACGCAGGAGAAGGGGGTCGACCCATGGAAGCAGACGAGTGGAACGACCCCTTCGAACAGACCCGGAGAAGCGGCATGCGGGTTGTGCGTCTACTCCTCGGGGGCGACTGCCGATATGGACTTGCCGACGAAACCACAGTCACCCTGATAAGCGATGAACCCTTCGCGGCGTGGGAGCCCGAAGGCGTCCTGCCGCTGGCGGAGGCCAAGCTGCTGCCGCCGGTCGCTCCCACCAAGATCGTGTGCGTCGGGCTCAACTACCGCCCGCACATCGCCGAGATGGGGCACGCGTTTCCCTCCGAGCCGGTGATCTTCCTCAAGCCCTCGACGGCCGTGATCGGACCGGGGCAGCCCATCCCGATTCCCGAGGGCGTGGGACGGGTCGACTACGAAGCCGAGCTCGGCGTGGTCATCGGCAGGCGCACGCACATGGCGACGCGCGATGAGGCCATGGCGAACGTGCTCGGGTTCACCTGCGGCAACGACGTGACCGCTCGCGACCTGCAGCGCGTGGACGGTCAGTGGTCGCGGGCCAAGGGCTTCGACGGCTTCTGCCCGCTGGGCCCGTGGGTCGCCACCGACGTGGACCCGAGCGATCTGCTGCTCGAGTGCTGGGTCAACGGGGAGCTCCACCAGCAGGCACGCACGAGCGAGATGCTCTTCGACCCCTACGAGCTCGTCAGTTTCGCGAGCAAGGTCATGACGCTCGTTCCCGGCGACATCGTGCTCACGGGCACTCCGGGCGGAATCGGGCCGCTTGAGTGCGGCGACACGGTCGAGGTCCGCATCGAGGGCGTGGGCTCTCTCGTGAACCCCGTGTGCGCGGAGGCCTGAGCCACGGTGCTTCTGCGCGACCGGACCATCGCCCGCGTCACCGCTGCGCGCTTCATCGCCCGACTCGGCGGCGAAGCGGCGTTCTTCATCGGCGTGTGGGGCCTGGCTGCCTACGAGTTCGACGCGAACCCGACCCAGATCGCCGTGCTCATGGCGGTGCTCGCGGTCACGTCGATGATCGGCGCCTCGGTCGCGGGCGTGCTTGTCGACCGATACGGACCGCGCACCGTGCTCGTGGGCGCCCAGCTCTTCTACGCGCCGGTCGCCATCGGCACTGCGTTCGTGGGCTCCATCGAGGCGCTCGTCGCGATGTGCGCGCTCCTGGGGCTTGCGACCGCTCCGATCATGACCGCCTCGGGTTCGTTCGCGCCCTACCTGACCACCGATTCGGAGCGGATCGAGGGCATCAACGCGCTGTTGGAGGGCGCTGGTGCGCTGTCGTTCGTCATGGGCCCTGCGCTGGGCGCGCTCGTGGCCTCAGCGTTCTCGATCCAGGCGGTCTTCTTCGTCGACGCAGCGCTCACCACCGCGGGCGCGGTTCTCGTGCTGCCCGTGAGTACGCCTCCGTTGGGCGGCGGTGAGGAGCGACATCCACTGCGCGAGATCACCGAGGGACTGCGCGTGACGTACCGGCTTCGCAGCGTTCGCTACTACGTGCTGATGGGCACGTTGATGTGGTTCAGCTTCGGAGCGTTCGGAGCGCTCGAGCCGCTCTTCTATCGCGACGTCGTCAAGACCGGCGTCGAGACCATCGGCTACATGAACTCGCTCTTCGGGGCGGGGATCGCGGTCGGCGCTTTCGTGCTCACGCGTCTTCCCAGCCGGGTGACGAGCGCACGCGGGCTCTCTCTGGGGATCACGGGCATGGGTCTGTGCGCCGCGCTCTACGTTGGCACGGCCGACCTGCGGATCATCGCCGTTGGTGCGCTGGCCTGGGGCGCTTTGATCGGCGCGGCCGAGCCACTGCTTCGCACGCTGATGCAGATCGATGCTCCCGAGGAGTACGTCGGGCGCATCATGGGCACGGCGCAGGTGCATCGCAGCGCCGGCGAGCTCGTGCCGCTCGCGTTGGCGCCGGGGCTTGCGGCGGCGTTCGGCGTGCAGCCGGTGATGATCGCGGGAGCGGTGCTTGCCGCCGTCGTGTCGCTTGCGACCTTCCCGCATGCGGCGTCGATCGACCGAGAGGGGAGGCGGGCGCGGCAGGTGCGTCTCGACGAAGCGTTCGCGACCGACGACCCCATCAGCCCGCTGACGTAGCGGACCTTGTTCGCCCTACCGTGCCAGGCCCTCCATGGTCGCGCGGGTCTCGTCGTCGAGCTCGTATGTGAGCGCCCTTCGGGCGAAACGTGCCGCCTCCTCGACCATCCCACGCCTGGCGGCCTCGTTGGCCGCCAGCACGTCCCACACCCCTGAGGACGGGTCGGCCTGGAGGCCCCTCCTCGCGATTGCGAGGTAGGCGTCGAAGCCGTCAGGGTCGGCCGCGTACAACGTTCTGGCCGCGATCAGCTGTGAGCCTGCGAGGTCGACCCGCCATCTGGCGTCTCGCTCGCTGGCCGCGAGTAGCGCCTCGAGCCGTCGCGTCGCCTCGGCGTCTCCGCCTTGTGCACTCTCGATCGAGGCGTTGGTCGCCACCAGGGCGAACGCCGGGTCGGGCCACCGAGCGTACAGTGCGCTGAGCGCTTCGGGAGTGGGTGCGGTGGAGAAAGCGGACTGCTGCGGAAGCGACGAGAACGTGAGCATCGATGCGACCACGGCAAGAGCCGCCAACGACCACATTCCGACCCGTGCACCAGTCTCAAGGGGACGCGTCGGGCGGGGATCCTTGGTGCGAAGGGTGGCAACGCCCACTCCCGCGCCAGCAAGCCCCGCCGCCACAGTGAGCGCGGTAGGAGCAGTCCAGCTCACCAGCGAAGTTGCGAGCAGGGCGGAGGGCGTCGCCATGATCAGCGCTACGGGGATCGAGCCGCTGCGCTGCGCGATCCGCAGCGTGGCGTAGGTGATCGCGACCCACAGGGCGCCAGCAGCAAGCGCCCCGACCACGCCGCCTCCGAGCAGAAGCGCGAGAATCGCGTTGTGGGGATCGGTGGTGGGTGTCCCCCCGGTAGCGCTCCATGAGATCCACGCAGAGAACTGCTGCAGACCCGAGCCGATCAGTGGCGACACCGCGATTCGGTCCACAGCCGCGCTCCAGATGGCATCGCGGTCCGTGCCGACGAGGCCGAGCAGGCTTTGCGCCGCACCTCCGAGCACGCCCTTGGATGCCGCCGCCAGGATTGCGGTGAGGACGACGGGGGCAGAGGCGACCGTCGCTGTCGCGATTCGTAGGGCCAGCTCGGTCTTGGGGATTCGGACTACAGCCAGCGCAAGGGCCGCACCGACAGCCACGCCCAGTAGGCCGGTGCGAGAGGACGACAGGACGATGCCGCCGAGCGAAGAAGCGCCAAGAGCCCACGCTGTCCAGCGCAAAGGCTTCGACTTCTCGGACATCGCCCAGGCGGCGGCGGCGATCGTCGCGATCGCCAGATACTGCCCCAAAGAGGATGAGTTGTCGAAGAAGCCGGCAGCGAAGCCTTGCGTTCGAGACAGGCCGCGCTGGGCTATCTCGAGGAGCACGGCTGCGGTGAAGATACCGCCGCTCACGGCGGTGATCTGAGTCGCGATGCGCAGGGACTGCGAGGTGGCGACGGTCGCTCCGGCCAGCAGCCAGCACAGTCCGAGCACGAGAAGTGCGACCCCGTTGTGCTGTCCGATCATCCCCACGAGCGAAATGACAGGGTTCAGCGCCCGAAGCGACGTGAAGACGTACCACGACACCGTGATGACGCCTAGGAGGGTGACCACTGCCACGGGGGTCGAGATGCGTCGAGGCTGGAACGCACCGACCGCGACCAACGCGCCGCTCAGCAGCAGGCTCACTGCCGAGGTCGCGCCCGGACCGACGAGCACCGGTGTCAGCATCGTGGCGATGAGTCCGGCCGCCAACGCCCACGGATAGACTGTTGCTGCAAGCTTGCTGGCGCGTTCCACCCTGCTCCTCATGGTCGGCGTGCGGGATTCATCCTAGCAAGAGATCGCATGCGTGCGATCGCCGGTCCCGCTCGAGCCGCACGGAGTCCTTCGCATGGGCGCCTCACCGCACCTTCTTCGGCGCCCCTTCCGCTCGTCACGCGCGAACAGCCGTTCGGCTATCCACAGGCACAGGATGTCGCGCCTGCGTGCTATCCTCGACGCGACATCTTGTGGTTCGCACCCGGCTCAGGGGGAGTCGTTCCGTATGCCCGAAGACCGCCTTCGCACCCGCGAGGTGGAGGAGTTGCTCGCCGCACTTCTCACCCTCGAGAACGCCGACGACGCATATGCGCTGCTGCTCGATCTGTGCACCGTGCGCGAGATCAAGGAGATGGCACAGCGCCTCGACGTCGCACGCATGCTTTCGGCCGGTGAGCACTACACCACCATCCAGGAAGCCACGGGCGCCTCGGCGACCACGATCTCCCGCGTGAGCAAGGCGCTCAACTACGGCGCGGACGGCTACAAGCGCGCGCTCGAACGCCTCGACGGCTCAGCCGCGGGCCAGTAGGGGTACTCGCGGATGTCCTTCGTCCACCTCCACACCCATACCGAGTATTCGCTGCTCGATGGCGCGGCGCGCGTGAAAGAACTCGTCAGCCGCGCCAAAGAGTACGACATGCCCGCGCTGGCGATCACCGATCACGGCTACATGTACGGCGCCGTCGACTTCTACCGCGCGGCCACGGCCGCCGGCATCAAGCCGATCATCGGCTGCGAGGTCTACTTCGTGCCGCACAGCCGCCTGAAGCGCGACAGCAAGCCCGACCTGTACCACCTGCTGCTGCTTGCCAAGAACAACGTCGGCTACCAGAACCTCATGGCGCTCGTCAGCGAGGCGGCCGTGAGCGGCTTCTACTACAAGCCGCAGGTCGACCTCGAGACGCTGGAGCGCTACTCCGAGGGGCTTATCGGCACCTCGGCGTGCATGAGCGGCATCGTGAGCAAGTCGATCGAGCTCGGTCAGCCAGACGAGGCGCGGCGCTGGGCCGAGGAGTACGCGCGCATCTTCGCTCCGGGGGACTTCTACCTCGAGATACAGAACCAGAACATCGTCGCGGACAACGGCGTGTCACAAAGTCAGATCAACGCCGCGATCGCACAGATCGCCTCGGATCTGGGGCTGCCGCTCGTGGCCACGAACGACGTCCACTACCTGTCGCGCGACGACGCGGAGATGCAAGACCTGCTGCTGTGCATCAACACCAACTCGACCGTCGACCAGCCGGGCCGGATGAAGTTCTCCTGCGACGAGTTCTACCTCAAGAGTCCCCAGGAGATGAACGAGGCGGTCGGCGAGTATCCGGAGGCGCTCGCCAACACGCTCGCGATCGCCGAGAAGTGCAACGTCGAGATGGACTTCGGCAACATCATCCTGCCGGCGTTCGAGGTGCCTGAAGACCACACGACCGAGAGCTACCTGCGCGCGAAGTGTCTCGAGGGCCTCAAGGTGCGCTACGGCGACCCGGTCCCGCCCGAGGTTGTCGCGCGCCTCGACCACGAACTCTCGGTGGTGGCCCCCAAGGGCATCGCGGCCTACTTCCTGATCGTCGCCGACTTCACGCAGTGGGCCAAGGACAACGGCGTGAGGGTCGGGCCGGGACGCGGCAGCGCCGCGGGCTCGATCATCGCGTACTCGCTCGGCATCACGAACCTCGACCCCATCAAGGAGGGGCTGCTGTTCGAGCGGTTCCTCAACCCCGAGCGCACCGAGATGCCCGATATCGACATGGACTTCGACGACGACGGACGCAGCAAGGTCATCGACTACGTTCGCGACAAGTACGGCGCCGACAAGGTCGCCCAGATCATCACGTTCAACAAGATGAAGGCGCGCGCCGCCGTGCGTGACGCGGGGCGCGTCATGGGCTACCCCTACGGGGTTCCCGACAAGATATCCAAGATGATCCTCGAGGAGCTCGGCGCAACCATCGACGGCTCGCTCGTGGCCAACAACGAGTTCATGGCCGACTACAACGCCAATCCCGACACCAAACGCATCGTGGACGCGGCCCGCTCGCTGGAGGGCCTCACGCGTGGTGAGGGAGTCCACGCCGCCGGAGTCGTCATCTGCCGAGATCCGCTGCACTACTACGTCCCGGTCAAGTACGACACCAAGGGCGGCGCCGTCATCACGCAGTACGACGGGCCGACCGTGGCAGACATGGGTCTGCTCAAGATGGACTTTCTGGGGCTGCGCACGCTCAGCGTCATCGCGGACGCCGTCACCAACGTGGAGCGCAACCACGGCATCGAGCTCGTCCCGGAGGACTTCCCGCTCGACGACGAGGCGACGTTCGCCCTGCTGCAGCGCGGCGACACCGCCGGCGTGTTCCAGGTCGAGTCGGCGGGCATGCGTCAGCTGCTCAAGCGCATGAAGCCCGAGACGTTCGGCGACGTCGTCGCCATCCTCGCGCTGTACCGCCCCGGCCCGCTCAAGTCGGGCATGGTCGATGACTTCGTGGACCGCAAGCGGGGCAAGCGCGCGGTGACCTACTACGACGACCGCCTCAAGCCGATCTTGGAGGAGACGTACGGCGCGATCGTCTACCAAGAGCAGGTCATGCGCATCTCGATGGACATGGCGGGCTTCTCGGCAGCCAAGGCCGACAAGCTTCGCAAGGCCATGGGCAAGAAGCAGCTCGACGTGCTCTCGGCGCTCGAGACCGACTGGGTCGAAGGCGCCGCGGCCAACGGCTACGACCCCAATCTGGCCAAGCGCATGTGGGCCGACATCCTGCCGTTCGCCGAGTACGCCTTCAACAAGAGCCACTCGGCGGCGTACGGGCTGCTCACGATGCAGACGGCGTACCTCAAAGCGCACTACCCGCTCGAGTACATGGCGGCGGTGCTCACGAGCTATACCGGGCGCACCGACGATATCGTCAAGTACGTGGGCGAGTGCAACCGTGCCGGCATGCGCGTGTTGCCCCCGGACGTGAACTCGTCTGGCAAGGACTTCACGGCCGTCACGGGCCAGGGCATCCGCTTCGGACTTGCGGGCATCCGCGGCGTGGGGGAGGGCGTGGTCGACTCGGTCGTCGAAGCGCGGGAAGACGGCGGCCCCTTCACGTCGCTGCACGACTTCCTCAACCGTGTGGAGCTGCGTCAGATCAACAAGAAGACGCTCGAGGCGCTCATCAAGGCAGGCGCCTTCGACTCCACCGGCTATCCGCGCAAACAGCTGATGGTGCAGCTCGAGGAGGGCGGCGTGCTCGAGGCGGCCGGCAAGCGCCAGAAGGATCGCGACAGCGGGCAGACCTCGATGTTCGAGATGCTCGATGCCGAAGACAACGGATTCGCCGACGAGGTCCCGCCGCCAGACGGCGACGAGTGGGAGAAGAGAATGAGGCTTGCGTTCGAGAAAGAGATGCTCGGCATCTTCGTCTCGGACCACCCGCTGCGCGAGATCGAAGCCGCCGTGCGCAACGCTGCGGACTGCTCGCTGGGTGACGAGCTTGTGGCCGGCACGGTCTGCTGGTTTGCGGGCATGCTCTCCTCGGTGGCGCTCAAGCCCACGAAGAAGGGCCCGATGATGGGCATCGTGACGCTTGAAGACCTGGACGGTTCGATCGAGGCCGTGCTGTTCCCGCAGACACTCGACAAGTACCGATCGCTGGTGGTCGAGGACGCGGTATTGCGGGTCAAAGGCAGAGTCGAGGAGGACGACCGGGGTCGCAAGTTGATCGTGTCTGACGTCGAGCCGTTCGACGGCACTGACTTCTCGAAACCGCCTCGCCGGATCGTGGTCAGGACCGACGCCGGAGCGCTCGTGAACGGCCGGTCCGATTCGCTCAAACGCATCCTCACTCACTTCCCCGGACGCGATCTTGTCGAACTGCAGGTCTGGGACGAGGAGAACCGCAAGACCATCGTGTGCACGATGCCGGAACGCGTGAACGCGGATGCGAGCGGCCTGCACGCGGAGCTCATGGAGCTCTTCGGCGGCGACGCCGTGGAGACCGCAGCGTAGGACGCGTCGCTGAGCCGGCTCTTTCGCCGAAGCAAGGTGCGCGGGGGATACGTTGCACTCCAGCACTCTACTGTGATAGAGTGCGCTGCGGTGGGTACCGGTACGAGGTGCCCGCAGTACCTGGAAGACCGAATCTGACCCCGGGGGTCATACAGTATGCGTCCTGTCACGCCCAGAGGATTTCGCGACGTCCTGCCCTTGGAGGCCGCCGAGCGAGAGGTGATCGAGCGCCGTCTCGGCGACGTCTTCTCGGCATGGGGCTATGGACTGGTCGAAACGCCGGTCGTGGAGCGTCTCGACTTGCTCGAGGCCGCCGCCGGCCCGCTCGAGGGTACGGCGTTTCGGCTCGTAGACCTTGACGGTCGCCTTCTGGCGCTGCGTCCCGAGATGACCGTGCCGATCGCTCGGCTGGTCGCGTCGCGGATGGCCGATCAGCCCGGCCCGCATCGACTGCGCTACGCCGCCGACGTCTTTCGCGAGCACGAGTCGCTGCGCGGGCAGTCGCGTCAGTTCACGCAGGTCGGGGTGGAGTTGCTCGGCTCTTCGGGACCTGCGGCGGACGCCGAGGTCGTGGCGCTGCTCGTCGAGGCGCTCGCGGCTGCCGGGTTGACCGGCTTCAGCGTCGCGGTGGGCACGGTCGCGGTGTTGCAGGCGATCGTGGACGCCGCGGGTGGTTCGGAGTCGTGGGGCGAGGCGGTCTTCGCCGCAGCGCACGACCGCAACTTCGTGGAACTCGACCGGCTGGCGAGCGTGCCCGGGATCTCGAACGACGCTGCCAGCGCGCTGCGCACCGTGCCGCGCGTCCGTGGTGGCCGAGAGGCTATCGAAGCCTGCCGAGAAGCCACCACCGCGTGTGGATGCGATGCGGCCCTCGACGATCTCGACGCGACGGTGGAACTGCTTGAGGCGGCTGGGGTCGCGAAGAGCGTGAGCGTGGACTTCTCGGTGATGCGCTCGTTCGACTACTACACCGGATTCGTGGTCGAGGCCTACGTCCCGGGGCTGGGCGTGCCGCTGGGTGGCGGCGGCCGATACGACCGGGTCCTGGCCGCGTTCGACGCTCCCATGCCCGCCGCCGGTTTTGCGCTTGGGCTCGAGCGCGTGTCGATCGCGCTCGTGGAGCAAGGCGCGCAACCCGTGACGCGCGGACTCGACGCGGTGCTCGGCGGGGAGCCGGCCGATGCGCTGGCGGCGGCCGCCCTGCTGCGTGCTGCAGGCTGGCGAGTGGCGCTCACGTCGCGCTCGGGGCTCGAGCTCGTGCGCGAGGCCGACCGCCTCGAGGCCGTAGAAGCGCTCGTCGCCACCGGCGCACGCATCGTTCGGCTCGATCGTGGCGGCGAGCTCGCCACCCCGCTCGCCGACCCGATCCCCGTATGCGCCGACGACCTCGTGGGCGCAGGGCGGTGAGCCCTGTGATCGCGTATCGCGACTCCTCGGCGGGCCGCCCCTTGCGTGTCGCGGTGCCCAAGGGGGCGCTGTTCGGCGATTCTGTGAGAGTGCTCGCCGAGGCTGGCCTCGACGTGGGCTCGCTGGCCGATCCTGGCCGCCAGCTGATCGTTCGCACTACCGAGGCGGAGTACATCATCGGCAAGCCGACCGACATCCCGGTATACGTCGCCTACGGGGCGGCCGACTGCGGCATCGGGGGCAAGGACGTGCTGGTGGAGGCGGGCCTTGACGTGGTCGAGCTCGTCGACCTGGGCTTTGGCGCGTGCAGGTTCGTCGTCGCCGAGCACCACGATGCCGCCGCTGAGGTCTCCGAGCGGGCCCGTCACCTGGGTGTCGTCAGAGTGGCGACCAAGTACCCCAACATCGCGCAGGCCCACTTCGACTCGAGGGGAATCCAAGTCGAGCTCGTCAAGCTCAACGGCAACATAGAGCTCGCGCCGCTTATCGGTATCGCGGACGTCGTTGTCGACATCACGGCCACGGGAACGACGCTTCGCCAAAACAACCTGCGTATCGTCGAAGAGGTGATGGGTTCGACCGCCCGCTTCGTGGGCAACCCGGCCGCCGTGCGGACCGACCCGCGTGTGATCGCGCTCGCGGACGCATTGTCGGAACTCTCGGTAGAATCGACTGGTGCGGGCGAAGCGCCCGCCACCTCGAACGAAAGCGAGTGAGAGCATGCTGCGACGCATCGTGCTCGACCGGCCAGCGCCTGACGCAGAAGGATCTGGCGCGCAGCGGCGGCGTGGACGCCGAGATCATCGGCGTTGCGGCCAAGATCGTCGACGACGTCAGAGCGCGCGGGGATGTCGCCGTGCGCGAGCTGACCGCCAGTTCGACAAGTGCGGCTCGATGACTTTCGGTGACGAGCGCTCGAGATCGACGAAGCAGTAGCTCAGTGCGACGCCAGTTCCTCGATGCGTTGACGAGCGCTGCGGGAGCGATCGAGGACTTCCACCGCCGCCAGCTCCAGCAGTCGTGGTCCACGACCCAGAGGGCGGCGTGTTCCTCGGCAGAAGGTAACCCGCTCCGCGCGTGGGCATCTACGTCCCGGTGGACGCGCCCGCTACCCTGCAGCGTGCTCATGAATGCGATCCCGCGCCACTCGTCGGCGGTCTCGATGAGATAGCGATGTCGTTCCTCCGGCAGCGACAGCACGGTGAACCCTGCACGCTGGCTGCAGCCGTGGAAGCCGGAATCACCAGATCTACAAGGTCGGCGGCGCTCAAGCGGTGGCCGCGCTCGCCTACGGCACCGATACCATCCCGCGCGTGGACAAGGTCGTGGGTCCCGGCGACGCGTATGTCACCGCGGCCAAGAAGCTTGTCATGGGCGATGTGGGCATCGACATGCTCGCCGGCCCCTCAGAGGTGCTCGTGCTCGCCGACGAGACCGCAGTGCCCGCGTTCGTGGCGATCGATCTGATGGCGCAGGCCGAGCACGACCCGCGTGCGACGACCTAGTCACGACGGACCCCGACCTTCCCGATCTGGTCGAGGAGGCGCTCTGCGCATCCTGCTCGACGAGTCGCCGAGGAGCAAGGAGATCACGGCGCGCTCGCTCACCGACAACGGGCTTGTGGTGGTGTGCCCGACATCGTCGCCGCTCGACGCATCGACCTGGTGCGCCCGAGCACCTCGAAGCCAGATGGCCAGCCCTACGAGCTTCTCGGGTCGATCCGCAACGCCGGTGCGATCTTGCTGGGACCGTGGACGCCCGAGAGCGTCGGGGACTACGTCGCCGGGCCCAGACCACGTGCTCCCCACGGGGGGAACCGCCCGCTTCAAGCCCTCTGTCCGTCGACAACTTCGTCGAGGAAGTCGCATGTTCTTGGCTACAGCTTCGAAGCACTCGAGATCGACGGTCCGGCCGTGCTCGGAGTCGGCCCGAGGGACTGTGGGCGCACGGTCGCGCCGTGTCGCTGCGCCTCGAGGCGTTCGACGAGTTTGTGTCCACCGACGATGAAGGGTGGTCGAGCAGATGAACCGCTACCATCCTCCTCGGCCGGAACTGGACGATCTTGTCGCCTACGACGCGAAGGACCTACGCGCCGAGGTCGTGCTGGCCAGCAACGAGAACCCCGTCAATATGTCGAGTGAAGTCATCGCGAGGCTCACAGAACGGCTGCCTGAGTTCAAGTTCAATCGCTATCCGGACCCGACCGCGACCGAACTCCGGAAGCTCATCGCGGGCGCCAACGGGCTCGAACCCGAAAACGTGCTCATCGGCAACGGGGCGACGAGCTCATCTTCGATCTGCTCCTGGCGTGGGCGGCCCGGGCGCAAAGTGGTCGACGCGCCCGACGTTCTCGATGTACGCGATCGACGCCGCGTCGACGGGAACCGAGGTCGTGGGCGTGCCGAAGACCCGACTTCTCGATCGACGCCGAGCGCGTGCTCTCCCGCGCGAGGGCGACGTCGACATCGTCATCATCGCCAACCCCAACAACCCCACCGGCGACCTGACCGATGAGTCCTTCCTCATCGATCTGCTGGGGGCTTCGGATGCCATCGTGATGGTCGACGAACTTCGTTCAGCCGCCACGCGATGCGGCCGCACATGACGCGCCACCCGAACCTCGTCATCTTGCGCACCTTTTCCAGGCGTTCTCGCTGGCAGGCCTTCGCGTGGGCTCCCTCCTCGGCCGCGAAGAGGTCGTCTCCGACCTGATGAAGGTGCGCCAGCCGTACTCGTCGACGCGTCAGCCCGTGGGTGGCGGCGTCGGTCTTTCGGAGCGATGGTCTTCGAGCAGATCAGCGACATCATGCAGGGGGCGCGACCGCCTCCTCCACCGCCTCTCGCTGATCCATGGCGTCGAGAGATCTTCCAGACCGAGGCGAACTTCGTGCTGTTCCGCGTCGCTCACGCCAGTGCTCTGTCGCGCGACTTCCTCGCCGCCACTCGGTACTGGTACGCGACTTCTCGCGGACTCCAGGGCTTGAGACTGTCTTCGGTCACCGTCGGCACCGCCGAGGAGAACGAGCTGTTCCTCGCAGCCGTGGACGAAGTGCTGGCGAGCCGACGGCGTCGGACGCTTCGGCGAGCAAGCGCGCGCGAACCGCCACGACGTGTCGGCGCTCGGCGAGAAGACAGGACCCGCGAAGTGGCCGCATGCACAGATCGATCAAGCCGCCAGCAAGACCCGCGGATCGCGGCTCACGCTCGACCTGGACGGATCCGGGCCGACCGACATCTCCACCGGTGTGCCGTTCTTCGACCACATGCTCGATGCGCTCGGCGCCGCGCGACGTTCGATCTCAGGTGACGGCGACCGTGATGTGGACGTCGACGCGCACCACACCGTCGCGAGGATGTCGGCATCGTGCTGGGTCAGGCGATCGTGCAGGCGCTCGGCGACGGCGGCCTAACACGATCGGCTCGTCGATCGTGCCGATGGACGAGGCGCTCGTTCTCAGCGCGGTCGATCTCTCGGCCGTGGCCAGCTCCACTGCGCCGTCAACCTGCCGATCGAGATCGTCGGCACCTTCGATCCGACGCTTCGCCAAGGAGTTCTTCATCGCCGCTCGCAGCAAACGCAGCGATCACCCTCCACGTTCGCTCGTTCGCGGGCGAGAACAGCCACCACATCATCGAGGCGGCCTTCGAGAGCCGCCGCGGCTGGGCGCTGCGTCAAGCTGTCGCAGTCGATGCGCCAGGGTCGCCGGTGTGCCGAGCACCAAGGGCAGCCTGTAGTGGCCACGCGCTGGGTGAACACCCCGTGCTCACACAGGCTTCGGCGGCCCGCGTCGTGATGCGCGCCACCGGCGCCCCTGGCGCCGACTTCCCCGCCTGCAGGACTGCGCGCGGCATGTTCACCCAGCGCGTGACGGAAAACAGGAGTCGAGATGGTGTGATCATCGACTACCGCATGGGCAACCTGCGAAGCGTGCAGAAGGGCTTCGACCAGGGGTCGCCGACGCCGTGGTGACCGACAATCCTGAGCGGATCATCGACGACGGCATCGTGTTGCCTGGTGGGCACCTCTCGCGACGCAGCCGCCAATCTGCGCGAATCTGGCTGCGAGGAGGTACTGCTTCGCCGGTCGCGAAGAGGGCGCGCCGTTTCTCGGCGTCTGCCTCGGCGTGCGACTGCTCGCCGACGTCGGTCACGAGGATGGCAGAGGACGAGGTCGGGCTCGTCCCGGGCACGTGCGAGCGATTGCCCGAGGAACGATCCCACCGCCGTCGCTGAAGCGCGACGCGGTCCCCGCGAGTGGCCCTGCTCTTCCGGCGTCGCCAAGTCGACCGCCTTCTACTTCGTTCACAGCTACCGTTTGGTGCCGCACGACGAGAGCGTCATCGTCAGCTCCACCGTCCAGGCGTACGTTTCCGCGGCCGTCCAAACGGACAACGTCTACGCAGTACAGTTCCACCCCGAGAAGAGCTCGACGATCGAGCTGAGACTGCTTTCGACTTCGAGCACATCGTGCACGGACCGGCGCGTAGCGCTCCCCGGCGAGAAAGGACCACAGCCAGAGTGATCGTCTTTCCACCGATAAAGACATCCTCGACGGACGCGCCGTGCGCCTCGCCAAGGCGACTATCGCGCGTGACCGTCTGCATCGAGAGCCCGTCGCCCCGGCGCGCGTGTTCGCCAGCAGGGCGCCAGTCGGTGGACGTCGTCGACCTCAGCGAGGCGCGACGCGTCCCTCGGCACCATCGACGTGGTCGAACGCGTCGCCGCGAAGTCGAACTCCCCTGCAGACCGGTGGACTACGAACGCTGAAACCATCCAGCGACTCGCAGACGCCGGCGTGACGCGGATGCTCGGTGCTGGCACCAAGCTGGCGACCGACCGTACCGGTGTATCATGCAGTCGGCCGATTCGGCGAGGCGGTGACGCAGGCATCGACGCGCGCGACGGCGTCGTCGCGGTCGAGGGGTGGCGAGAAGGCACCGCGACGCCGGCGACCGACCTCGTCGCAAACTTCGCGACTTCGTATGCACCATTTCGTTACGCCGACGTCGCCGCGACGGGATGCGACCAGTGGATGTCGACTCGTCGAGCCTGTGAGCGATGTCGACCGCTTTCCGGTCATCGCGAGCGGACGGACACTCGACGCTCGTGAATCTGGCCGCGCTGCTGCGCTCGGTCCACACCGTCGAAGGTGCGATCACCGGTCGGCGGTCTACGAGGCCGCCTTCGCGCTGGAAGCGTGCGATCCGGCGGCGCAGGGAGGCCTGATGGCCGACGCTTCGAGTCGGGCCATCCCGCGAGCCCCGCTTCGCTGAGGTGTCACACGATGAGAGCGCGTCATACCGTGTCTCAACGTCCACGAAGGCCGCGTGGTCAAAGGCGTCAACTTCGTGAACCTGCGCGACGCCGGAGACCCATCGAGATAGCGGCCGTAACGACAAAGCAGGACGACGAAGTCCTGTTCCTCGACATAACAGCCACCCACGAAGAGCCGCCTACGATGCTCGATGTCGCCACGCGGACGCCGCGGAGTGCTTCATCCCCTACACCGTGAGCGGGGAATGCGGCGGCCGACGACATCCGCGCCATGCTGACGGCCGGCGGCGACAGATCCGCTCAATCCGGCGGCGGTACGTAACCCTCTTGTACACGACGACCCGCGCGCGTTTCTACCCAGTGCAGTCGTCGTGACCGCAATAATACCGACGTGTCCCGGCTCGAGCCCGGCGCGCTGGAAGATCTCCATCCACGGCGAGCAACAACACCATGTGGACGCGGTGGCATCGGCTGCGAGGCCCAGACGGAAAGCGGGAGATCCTGCTCACGAGCATCAACTGCGACGGCGCGAAGGACGGCTACGACCTCACGCGCGCGATCACCGCGCGGTCAACGTGCCGGTCATCGCAGAGGCGGACCAGGCCGAGCTGGAGCGCTTCGCCGAGGTCGTCCTCGAGGCCGACGCCGACGCCGTGCTGGCGGCCAGCGTCTTTCACTTCGGTACCTTCACCATCGCAGGTCAAGGAATCGATGGCCTCACACGGCATACCCGTCCGGATGCAACAGGAGCTGATCATGTCCGATCGCGAACGCGACCTTCTCGGAGTAGACGAGATGAAGTACGACGCCGACGGCCTCGTCCGGCGGTGACGACGCCGCCAACGGTGACGTCTGATGGTGCACCCTGCATCGACCAGGAAGTCTCTGATCGAGACGCTGGACCCGGGCAAGACCGCTGGTTTTGGAGCCGCAGTACGCAGAGTACTGGATGAAGGGCAAGAGCTCCGGCCATGTCCAAGACCCTTCACGAGGTCCTCTACAGTATGACGCGGAAGCTCTGCTCGTCAAGGTGACCCAGCACGGCCCGGGGGCGTGCCGCCAACGAGCGTTCGTGCTACTATCGGCGGCTCTATCCGCACT
Organism: uncultured Actinomycetes bacterium; assembly: GCA_963700665.1. Taxonomy (GTDB): domain Bacteria; phylum Actinomycetota; class Coriobacteriia; order Anaerosomatales; family PHET01; genus CAVPCY01. The sequence goes on along the minus strand of CAVOYK010000004.1, from coordinate 8,029 downwards.
CCGAGTCGGTTGCGAAGGGCGGCTCGAATGAGTAGCGAGCACTCCTTGGGCGAGACCCTCGACACGCTGTGGGCGACGATCGAGTCGCGACGTGACGCCGACCCCGCACCTCGTACGCGGCAAGCTGCTCGGCGGGCGCGAGGACAAGCTGCTCAAGAAGATCGCCCGAGGTGCCGGAGGTGGTCGAGATGGCCGCGAAGGATGCGGACGCCGAAGGCACCCTGGCTGTCGAGATCGCCGACCTGGTACCCACCTGATGGTGGTGATGGCCCGCTCGGGATCTGACGCCCCGATGATCTGGCGGGCGAGCTCGCTGCTCGCTTCAAGTAGTCGCTGATGATCTCGCCGTCCTGCTGAACAGGTAGCGCCGAAGGGCCGTCCCGTCGCGCAGCAGGTACGAACCGTTGTAGCAACCGGTCGATGCGAACCGCGTGAAGCTTGCGGGTTACGTGGCGCTGTTTGTCGTGAGTGCCGTTGTCGTGTTCGATGCGCTCTTCTTGTTTGGCGGCTGCCTGCTCGCCTTCAGCGTGCTTGCGGATGCAGGTCGGTCGGGGCGCCTTCCAGACCATCTTCAACCACAACCCGCTGGCGCCGATCGGAATCATGAGCGCTATGTTCGGCATCACTGCGCTGGGCTGGGCGCTGTTCACGCTGTCTCGGTCCGGAGAGTCGCTGCTTTCAAGCGGTTGGGCGCGGTGTTGGTTCCCAAGGACTTGTAGAACTCGAGGATGTCGCGGGCTTCAAGGACATGGCGATTGCATCCGGAGCGCCTGTCGCGCCCGCGCTGCAGCATCTCGTTGAACAGCACGGTGAACGCGTTCGTCTTCGCTGCGCACCGCCGACGTGCCGTCATCGGCGTGACTCGGGTCTGGTCGACGAACTCTCAGATCGATGAGCAGCGCGCTGTCTTCGCGAACCTTGTTGCCCGGCTTGCCAGCGGCGACACGATCGTGTCGACCGGCGTCGCCGCTGCCCTCATGTGGCCCGTGCAGGCCTGGCGCGACCGCGCCCTCGACAGCCAGAACGCCGAGATGGACCGCGAACTGACCGAGACCAACCACAAGAAGTGCGAGTGAGCGGTCCTCTCATCCTGTTTGGCTTCCCGCTCGCGATCATCGAGGAACTGTTCGGCTACTGGCGGCGCCGAGGCCAGCTCAGGACCGCCGAGAAGGCCGACGCCGAAGGCCCTGCTGCTCAAGGACCCTCCTGCGATGCTGGCGCACTCGAGGCCGCTGCGTGCGCTACGACAACATCATCGCCAGGCGGGGAGACCTTGGCGACCTGTCTACTGCTGGACCGGCGACAGCACCAACGACGACGAGGTACGCCGGAGTCGAGGAGGATGACGGCAACGCCGAAGTGCTGGGCGTGGAGGGACGCGTACCAAGGTCTCGGAACCACTGTCGACGCCCAGCACCACGGTGGGCAGGCTGCGGCGGCCTTCAGTCTCTCAAGGCAAAGCGATTAAACTAGCCAGAAACTATCGAACGTGCCCGGGGACCCGGACAGCACCCCCGCATCAGGGACGGCTCGTGGTCAGGCTGGTGCGTTTGGCGCTAGTGGACGACGCGGACCTTGTAGCCCAAGCCGCCACAGCACGGGCACTTGACGTGGCCATCGGAGCCAGACGCCTTGACCACCGATATGTACCGGTCGCCCCTGCACTGCGGACACAGTTCCTTGCGTACCATCGTCCTCGCTCCTCGGCGTTTCAGATGACTTAATTCTCGGCATTGAATACGCAACTCTTGAGCCAACCTGTGCCGAAATGTGATGGCAGACACTGCGGTTTTGGGCTTGCGTATCAAGGGGACCCGGGGACCTGGTCCGTCAATCGAACAGCACGCCTGTGACGGGGAAGAGTACGCACTAGGAGTCGAAGCGATAAGAAGCCGGGGACGGTGGAAACCTGGCACGGAGGTCCTGGGCGGAATGGGCCCCTAACTCAGAGCAGACGGCGGGTGTGCTCAGTTCCGGCGGACACCCACCGATACAGGGGGCCGGGTATGAAGGCGCGGGTTGGCCGGAGTACCGTCGGAGACACGAGTGGGCACGTCGCATCTGCGGCAGGTGACGAGGGTGGTACCGCGAGAGAAGCTCTCGTCCCTTGGAGGATGAGGGCTTTTTTGTGTTCTCGAGGCCAGGTGAGGCGCTTGCCTGGCCGGGAAACGGGAGGTTGGAAGCAGCACCATGATTCTGCCGAGCAGAGACGAGTTCGTCGCGCTGTCCGCGGCTCCCGCGAGATCTGCATGCCGGTGGCGCGCGAGGTCTACGCCGACCTCGCCACACCCAGTCAGCGCGTTCATGGCCTGGCGCGGGCGCCGAGCACGCGTTCTTGCTCGAAAGCGTCGTGGGCGGCGAGCGCCTGGGCCGCTACAGCTTCTTGGGCGTCGAGACCGTGCCGTGATCACCGGCCGGGGCGGAAACTGGGGTGCGGTCGAATTCGTCGCGTTCCGCGAGGCCAGCGGGCCGACGATCCGCTGAAGAGTGCGTCTGCGCGGCTTGGTGCCGGCGGCTGGCTCGGGTTGCCGGACTGCCATTCGTCGTAGGCAGGAGCGATGAGTACGTCGGCTACAAGTACCAGCGTCGAGTTTCGAAAAGGTGCCCCGTCACGACAACGACAAGTCGGTGTCTGAGTTTCTGCTTTCACCATGCATGCCCAGGTCGTCGTTGCGTTGGATCACCGCAGCATCATGCCGTGGATCCCGTGCGACCCGGTGGAGCCCCCGATCTGGCCTACGACGCGGCGCTTAGCGCATCGACGGCTATCTGCGCAGAATCGATCAGGGCCCGCGCGGTCCGCTCGGCAACGTCGGGGTCAGTCGCGAGGTACCGCTCAAGCCCCACACCTCGCGCCAGGACTTCCTCGACCAGGTGGCCAGCGCAAGGAACACATCGCAGCTGGTGATCTCTAGCAAGTCGTGTTGTCCCAGCGCTTCTCGGGCACCCTTCGAGGGTGATGGTAACCGACCTCTACCGGTTGTCGCGGTGAATCCATCGCCGTACATGTTCTACGTTGACCGCGCAATGCGTGGCTGCGTGGTCGAGCCCTGACCCCTCGTCAGAGTCGAGGGGACGCAGGTCCTCACGCAACCGCTCGCGGGAACGCGCCCGCGCGGCGCCTCGGCCACCGAGGATGAGCCGGCTGCGCGCGGACCTGCTCGGCGACGAGAAGGAGCGTGCGGAGCACGTCGATGTCGTGGACTTGGGCAGAAACGACCGCTTTGGGCGCGTGAGCGCGCCGGGATGGGTGAGCGTCGACGAGTTGATGGAGGTCGAGTCCTTCCGCCACGTCATGCACATCGTCAGCAACGTGACCGGTACGCTTCGCCCCCGGCGAAGACCGCCCTCGACGCACTTGAGGCCACGTTTCCACGGCAACTGGCCCTGGTGCTCTGCAGGAAGGTCGCTGCGATGGAGATCATTCGTGAGCTGGAGCCAGCCGCACAGATCATCACCGGCACGGTGGGGTACATGGGTCTCGATGGGGCGATGGGACCATGTGCATCACCATCCGCACCGTCGTACTCGCGAACGGGACCGCCTCTCTGTCCATGCGGCACGGCATCGTAGCAAGCAGCAACCACGCGGCAGGAGTACGGAGGATGCCGCACGGCGCGCGCACTCCACAAGGCACTCATCGCCGCCCGGTGCGGCCAAGGGGCTCCGAGGGTGCTCCGACCTCTGATATCGCAACGGAGGTCTCGCGATGATCCTCGTGATCGACAACTACGACTCGTTTCACCTACAACTTCGTCCAGCTTCTTGCGGCCCTGGGTGCCCGAGGTGGTGCGCCGAAACAACGCCGTCGCCGCCGGGAGCTCGCGCTCGCGCCGGCATCGTCATCTTCTCCCGGTCCGGGCACGCCCGACGACGCCGAATACGCGACGTCATCCGCGCCGCGCAAGGCAGCCGCACGCCCCTTCTGGGTGTGTGTCTGGGGCATCAGTGCGTTGCCGAGGTGTTCGGCGGGCACGTGTGCCGGGCGCCCAAGCCGGTGCACGGCAGAACCAGATGAAGTGACGCCCGCGACGGCGCCGGCCTGTTCGCCGGTGTCCCCAGCCCCTTCACCGCGACCCGGTATCACTCGTTGTGTGTGGATGCCGACAGCATGCCCGACGTGCTGGAGGTTCAGGCCACGACCCCTGACGGGGTTCTGATGGCCGTTCGCCACCGCGACCTGCCCATCTTTGGCGTGCAGTTCCATCCGCGAGAGCGTGCTTACCCCGAGGGTGCCAGTTGCTCGCGAACTTCCTCGACGTTGCGGGCGAGGTGCCGCTCTCGAGTGAGGCGAGCGGTACCCCGCAGGTGGTGGCCGCGGCGCACGGCTCGGCCCGAATCAGCCTTGAGGCTGCCCAGGTCCAATCGGTCGCCCAAGCGGATAGCGTGTGGCCTGGGGCAAGTCCTCACCGAGGACGCCGCCCACCTCGTGATGAGCAAGGTGATGGACGGCGAGCAACGCCAGTCCCAGATCAGCGCGCTCGTCGTCGGCGTGCATGAAGGGCGAGACCGTCGACGAGATCGTCGGTTTTGCCCGGGCGATGCGCGAGCACGCGACGCCGGTCAGGCCGCGAGTATCCGGGTTGATCGACACGTGCGGCACCGGGGGCGATGGCCTGCACACCTTCAACGCTACAACGACCACGGCGTTCGTCGTCGCGGGCGCGGGGGTGCCGGTCGCCAAGCACGGCAACAGAGCGGTGTCCTCGGCCAGCGCTCTGCCGACGTGCTCGAGGCGCTCGGCGTCGACATCACGCTCGACGCGACCGACATGGCGCGCTGCATCGACGAAGCCGGCGTCGGATTGCCTGTTCGCGCAGTCGCTGCACGCGAGCATGCGGCATGCGGTCCCGTGCGCCGCGAGATCGGAATCCGGACCGTCTTTCCGGACACGTCGGACCGCTGACCGAATACTACGGTGCGACGCGCCAGCTGCTGGGCGTTCTACGATCCAAGCTGGCTCCGGTCATGGCAGAGGTTGCCGGTCGTCTCGGCGCCGAGCGGGTGCTCGTGGTGCACGGCCATCCGGTATGGATGAGGTCAGCGCGTCGGGACCGACCACGATCACGCCGACTTCTCGGCTCGAACCGGAGGCGTCGAGGTCTACGAGATCGCGCCCGAGCAGGTGGGAATCGCCCGGGGCACGCTCACGCCGACATCGCAGGCGGTGAGGCACAGGAGAACGCCGACATCGTGCGCTCGGATCCTCGAAGGGGAGCACAGCCCACGGCGTGACGTCGTCGCCGTGATGAACGCCGCCGCGGCGCTGCTGGCCGCCGGCAAGGCCGATGACCTGGCCGAGAAGGAGTCGCGCTCGCACGACATCGACAACGAGCAGGCCCTGGCGACCCTCGAGCGACTCGTGATCGTATCTCCGGCGACTCGGCGATGCCGGGCGCGCGAGCCTGGCACGGGAGGACGCGTGAGCTTCCTCGAGGACAAGAACCATCGCGCACCGCAGCGAGCGTATCGGCGCTGAGTACGGCTCGCTGGCGCCGGCCGACCGCGAACGCCTTGCGTGCTGCGCGCGCTCGGCACGCGACTTCGCCGCCGTGTTGAGAGACAGAAGCGACGTGGCCGTCATCGCTGAGGTCAAGAAGGCGTCGCCTTCGGAGGGCGCGATCGCGCCGGAGTGCGAGGCCTCAGAAGCAGGCCCTCCACTACCAAGATGGCGGAGCGGCCGCGATCAGCGTGCTGACGAACAGGAGAACGATTGGGGCAGTTTCACCGACCTGTCCGACGTGGCTGACGCTGTCGACGTGCCGGTGCTGTAGAAGGACTTCATCATCGACCCCGTGCAGGCGTTCGTGGCGCGTGGCCACGGCGCCGACGCCATCCTGCTCATGGTAAGCGCTGTTCGGCACGTCCACCGACGAGTACATCGACGGCACCGGCCGCGACTCTGGGTCTTACGCGGGACGTCGAGGTCATCGACACGGCCGAGCTGCGGGTCGCTCGAGTTCGGGTGCCGGGTGGTCGCCGTCAACAGCCGGAACCTGCACACGTTGGATGTCGACATCGAGGCTGCTCGCGACGTGATATCGGAAGCGCAGGAAGCGCAGGTCATCGTGGTGGCGGCCAGTGGGGTCTCGACGCGCGCTCAGGTGGAAGCCGCCGCCGAGGCAGGCGCGCATGCGGTCTTGGTACGGACGGCCCTGATGCGCTCGGCGTTTCCAGAAAGAACGTGCTGATGGAGACTCACGGGAGTCCCTGGACCAGGTCGCGATCGAGGACGCCCGCGCGCGAGCCAGGGGCACAAGAAAGGTTTCGGTGGGCTTGCCCGCCGAAGGACGCAGGGCCGTCTCGGGCGGTCCGCGAGGAAGATGTGCGGATCGAGCGACAAGACGCGTTTCGGACTCGACGAGACAAGGATTCCGGAGGCCTGGTACAACATCGTCCAGACCTCAAGAACCCGCCGGCGCCCCCGCGCGTGGTCTGGCCGAACGGTACCGAGCTCAGGCCAGCCAGATCGGCGAAATTGCATCGCCTCGCTCTTCCCCATGGAGTACCTCAAGCAGGAGATGTCGGGCGATCACTACATCGACATTCCCGGCGCGTCCATCGACGTCTACAAGACGTATCGCCCCTCACCACTGCTGAAGAGCCAAGCAGCTCGAGCGCGACCTCAAGCTGCCCAGCGGCGTGAAGATCTTCTACAAGTACGAGGGTGTCGAGCCCAGGTTCCCACAAGCCCAACACCGCCATCCCGCCGGCGTACTTCGACGAGCAAGAAGGGCATCACCAAGATCTCGACCGAGACCGGCGCCGGCCAGAGTGGAGGCGCGCTGTCGATCGCGGGTGCGCTCTACGGCATCGACATCGAGGTGTTCATGGTCAAGGTGAGCTACGGGCGGAAGCCGTACCACACCATCCTGATGGAGACCTACGGCGCGACGGTCCATCCGTCTCCCACGAATCTCACCGACGCCGGCAGGCACGTTCTGGCGATGGATCCGGACTCCACCGGTTCGCTTGGCATTGCGATCTACGAGGCGGTCGGTGGCGATGAAGAACAAGAGCAACACCCACTACTCGCTCGGCTCGGTGCTCAACCACGTCTGCTTGCATCAGACCGTCGTCGGACTCAAGGCGATGGACGAGATGCAGCTCGCCGAGGAAGAGCCCGACGTTGTGATCGCGTGCGTGGGCGGCGGCTCGAACTTCGGCCTGGCATTTCCGTACTACCACCGCAAGCTCGAGGCGGAAGAGCAAGGCTCGCCTGCTCGCGGTCGAGCCCAAGGCGTGCCCGACGCTTACCGCCGGCGACTACCGCTACGACCTGATCGTCGAGCCGGGATGACGCCGCGGTGCTCATGTTCCCGCTCGGGCACGACTGGTTCCAGCGGCATCCATGCGGGTGGTCTGCGCTACCACGGTCAGTCTCCGCTGGTGAGCCAGCTGGTCCATGAGGGCGAGGCGGAGAGCAGGTCGCTGTCGACCAGGTCGCGTGCTTCGACGCAGCCGTGCAGTTCGCGCGCGCCAAGCGGCCATCCTGCCGGCACCGAGGAGTCGAGCCACGCGATTCGCGCTGCTATCGACCAGGCACTCGAGGCACAGGCTGCGGGCGAGGACCGCGTCATCCTGTTCGAGAACCTGGGCCACGGCCACTTCGACCTGGCTGCCTATGCGGCGTACAACGCGGGCAAGCTCGAGGACTTCGACTTCGCCGCAGGCGCTACGCTCTGTGGAGACGATCTGTAGGGTGCATCGCACAGGTCGTATCTGCGCATCCGCGCGCGACACCGGCGTTCGCCGTCGCGTGCGGAGCGGACGCGATCGGTTTCGTGTTCGCGCCCCTCACCTCAGGCAGGTGACGCTCACCCGTGCTTTCGGAGGTGGCGGCGAACGTGCCGCCCCCCGCAGCGCCGCGTGGGTGTGTTCGTCGACCCCAAACTGGGCTGCGAACGAAGGCCGTGGAAGCGGCGGGACTGACCGCTGTCCAGCTGTCGTCGCGGGTACCTGGATGTATTGAGCAGATATCGGTCCCGGTCATCGAGACGATCGCTGTTGGCACGCATTTCGGTTCGGA